>SAQL01000100.1 GCA_004020645.1 Mesorhizobium sp.
GGATGGCGGCCGGCCTTGGCGCCGACGTCACCATCATCGACCGCTCGATCCCGCGGCTGCGCCAGCTCGACGACATCTTCAACGGCCGGGTCCACACCCGCTATTCGACGGTCGAGGCGCTGGAAGAGGAATGCTTCTCGGCCGACATCGTCGTCGGCGCGGTGCTGATCCCGGGTGCGGCGGCTCCCAAGCTGGTGACGCGCGAAATGCTGTCTGGCATGAATAAGGACGCGGTACTGGTCGACGTCGCGATCGACCAGGGTGGCTGCTTCGAATACGTCGCACGCCACCACGCATGCCGAGCCGACCTATGAGAAGTATGGCGCGACCATTCGCAACTCGCCCGCGGCCGGGCGCGGCGGTTGGCGGTGCAGCTTCTCGGCCGCGCACGATATGTTGACTGGAGCTTAGCGCCGCCGGCCCATGAACTCCAGATTGCCGTCCGCCAGATAACGCGCCAGGTCGCCGGTCCGGTAGACCGTGACGCGTGCCTCGTCGCTGAACCGGTCGGCCAGAAACCGCTCCGCCCTCAGCTCGGGACGCTCGGTCGTTCCCAGGAGCACAGGCTACGCAGGTAGCGGCCAAGCGCATTTATGTACCAACGGCCCATCAACGCGTGTTGTGCCTGTAAAGCGGACCGCCGATTTGCGTCATGCCTCCCCGAAGCATCTGATCGCGCCAAGTAGCCCAGTGGGGACCGTCGTCCAGTGCATGGGGTAGACAAGCCAGCGCCCTGCGGCCCGTCATACCGTCGATGTTGTGCCAAGTGAAACCTCGTCGAGGTCCTCTTCGATTACCCCGGCCGCGTACAACTGATCGAGCATGTCTGCGACAGCAAGGGCGCTTGCGCCGTCCGTCGTGACGCGCATAATCAGCTCCGAGGCTGTACAATTGCCGCACGCGATTAGATCGCCAACGGAAATCGGAACGACATCGTCGAGCACCCGGTATTCAATGTTGCGTGACCGGAGATGGAAGTACCGGTACCCAGCCTCGTATTGCAGGCCTCCGCGGAAGCGGATCGGTAGGTTGGGAGGTGGGCTTTCGAGCATATGCTCGTCGATGATGCTCTGGAGCCCCTCCCGGAACTCGTCGGGCGTCCTGAAGAAACGTTGACCCACAATTCGGTACCCGAGAGGCCAGCGTTCGCTACCCGGTACCGGCGTTACCAGTTGCAAACGTCCCTGCCGCATATTTACGAGGAAGCCGGAAACACAAGCTATCGTCGTGGGATAATCCTCGGGTAATGCGGTTGCGTCATCTTTACTGGCTACCTTGAATTTTTCTTTCCGCGCGCGTGCGCGCCCGACGAAAGCCTTAGCGGTCGGCGCCGCCTTGCCCTGCAGGATGAGTTCGACCCCGATCAGGTCCTCGGGCGAAAACGCCGCGTGAATCTGATTGAGATGCTTCGTACTTAGCACAGAAAAACGATTCGTCACGCCACCGAAGCGTTTGAACAGTTCGAGCACGCGCCTGGTGAGTGCCTCATCCTTGAGCGGTGCGGCCGTCGTCGTCTGTGGCAAAGCACCCGTGATTTGATGGTAGTCTAGCAGAAAACGGTCGTAGTCCGGGTTGTCGATCGGATCTGTGGCCCAGTAGCAGAAGCCAGTGCGGGCCGCCGAACCAAACATCTCGCTCGCGACGCCGACTACGCCGCGCCAGAGCTCTGCATGCTCCTCGCTATATTCAAAGTAACCCTTGAAGCGATCCGCCGAGAGGCCACAGAACCAGCAACCGACGGTGCAGCCTTCGCTTAGCTCGAAAGCGATGATGGGGTGCGTGATTGACGGCGCCAATTCGCCCAATTCGTCGTTACAGCGCCGAATTTGGCGCTCGCGCCAGGCATGAAAGCGATGGTCGATCATCGACATTTCGCCTTGGTCGCGCAGGAGGTCGCGATGGTGCGATATCTCGCGCATATATTCGTCCCACAACATAGCCAGCGGCCACGAAGCAGACTCCGGCTTGAAGCGGAACTTCAGGTAGTCACCGCACCAGAGCGGCAGCATCTCCAATGGGTCAACTTCAATGCCGTAGCGCTCTGTTAACGCTCGAGGGGCGTCGAGGTTCTCCGCGAGTGCCGTGCGGAATTTCCCGTCACCGGCCAGCCGCTCCATGAAGCGCTTGACGTGGGACAACGTGCGCCGTTCCTCCGGCGTGCGCCGGTTGAGAATTTGTCGCCAGTGTTCGGCCAAAGGGTACAGGTGAGCCCCTGAAGCTGCCCCTTGTAGGCCTGATAGCATGATCTCATCCTGGGCAGTTTCTTCAGACCGGCTCGTCGGAGCCAATGCGCTCAGAGCTAACATTTGCATTAGGTCGCGACCACAACAACAATTACAATAACTACAACAACCGCGGCGACTGTAGCCTTTTCCCCGATTATCACAGAACTCATGGGTACAGCCGAAGCGTAATTAGTCAACGCAGTGGTCTGCACAAGGTTGTTTAAGCCAGAAACGCTGGAATCACGCGTGCGGCTCGCAATCGCGCTGAGCTTCTTGCTACTCGACTTCTGTCGAATGTTCGATCGAATGTAACTTTTAACCTGATCAAGCGTGATATTGTAGTCGAGGCTCTTTCCAATCGCTACAATCGATGCAAGGCCTCCAAATCGTGGTTTGAGCTTTTCAAGCGGACTGCCTTTTTTCCCTAAATCGTTGACGAATCGCTCTACGTCAGTTCGCGGCATAGCTAGTTCCCGCCTTCCTCAATATTGCCAACCTATCCGTCTCGCTCTCACAAGCGATCGGACGATGAGGTTGTTCACACGCAAGCGGCGTACCAACTCAAATGTCTGATTTTGTGCATTGTCTGACCACACGCATTGTCAAATTGCCGACATTTTGGGTTCCGAACTCGACAATTGGCCCGCTGCAGAAGCAGGCAACCGCAAATTCTTCGCTCAGCCAGTGCTCTGCGGCTCTCCGACGCCACTCTCCTCTTTGGCCATTCGTGCCTTCTTGACGTTATGACCGTGGTCTGAGCGGCGGCCCGTCCTTAGTCTTTGCAGCTGTACGCAAACGGGGTTGCTTCTCTATTCGGCGTGTTGAAGTCAAGCGCTTTTCGAGCCTTCCGCTTCGGCCGGCGTTGCGCATCTTTCCGGAAACATCGAACGCACCGGCTTGACTCAGACGGACCCGCGGCAAGAAGCGGTGGCAGAAAGATGGGCATTTGCCGCGAGGTGAACGATGGAACTGCCATGGGTGCTGCGGCAGAGCCGACATCACCCGATAGACGACGTTATCAGGATTGAATCTGCCCTTGTCGAACTATCCGATGGCGGGAAAAATCTCTTCTTTGGCGGCAGTCCCAACGAGGTAACTTCGGAAGCGTACAAGGTGGAGTCGTCAGCCGGTTCTATTGGACGGATGCCAACGAGGATGTTCTGTTGATCAGTGGTGATAGTCGCCATCCTATCTGGTCCCTTTGAGCTTTTCGAATGAGAAGCTTCATCCAATGCAGCTTGGCTTTGGAATTGCTCGACTCGGTCGTCAATCGGCAGCGGCGGCAGACCCCATATGCTTCCCATCTTTGGATCACCGAGCCAGAACTCTCCGACATTTGGGGATTGTCGCGATCCGAGACTGAACTCGTTGGGTGCCAGAACCTTCGGTGCAGTTCGCACTTTGTCACGTTTGCAGGTAGCGTAACGTCGATGAGAGCGATGAACACACAGCGTCATCGCGACTCAGCAAGCGCTGGGCGATTGCGTAAGCCAGGATTCCGCCTGATGAGTATCCAGCGAAGCGATATGGACCCTGCGGTTGAATTTCTTTGATCGCGAGGATGACCTGATCAGCTATCGCTTCAAGGGTCAGTGGACGAACTTCATCGAAAGACGGCCATGGTAAAGCGTAGACGGGACAGTCTATGTCCATTTCGTTCGCCAAACCGAGGGCATAGGAACAATCGCCCGAACCTGTGGGAACAAAGAAGAGCGGTGGCTGCGATCCGGTTGCTTGTACGGAAATCACGCCCGGACTACAGGGCTGTGGCTCCAAATGAATGTTCGATGCAAGTTCCTTCAGAACAGGGGCTTGGAAGAGGTCGGCGGCGTTAAAGTTCAACCCAAGATACAATACTCGACTGAGCAACTGGCACCGCCAGGAGCGAATGGCCGCCCAGTTCGAAGAAGTTGTCGTGGCGTCCGACCCGCTCGACCCCGAGAAGCTCCGCCCAGATCTGCGCCAGC
>SAQL01000101.1 GCA_004020645.1 Mesorhizobium sp.
TTCGAGGAGTTCCCGGTGCTCTGGTGATGCGCGGACGCCGCCGGGAATCGCGATCTTCTCCGCAATTTGCCGGCGCGCCTGGCGCGCGGTCGGTCAGATCAGCCAGCCAACAGGTAACCAAGATGGACGTGCAAGAAACCACGGCAGCATGCCGGGACGCTTTCGCCGAACTGGCGTCGCCAGCGTGCATCCACGACCCGTATCCGTTCATGCGGTGGTTGCGCGAGCACGATCCGGTGCATCGCGCGGCGTCGGGCCTCTTTTTATTGAGCCGCCACGCCGACATTTACTGGGCGTTCAAGGCCACGGGCGATGCGTTTCGAGGACCGGCGCCGGGCGAACTGGCGCGCTATTTCCCGCGTGCGGCAACCAGCCTGTCGCTCAATCTGCTGGCGTCCACGCTCGCGATGAAGGAACCACCGACGCATACGCGTCTGCGCCGGCTGATCTCGCGCGATTTCACCATGCGCCAGATCGACAACCTGCGGCCGAGTATCGCGCGCATCGTCGCAGCGCGCCTGGACGGCATGGCGCCCGCGCTGGAGCGCGGGGAGGCGGTGGACCTGCATCGGGAATTCGCGCTGGCCTTGCCCATGCTGGTCTTCGCCGAACTGTTCGGCATGCCCCAGGACGACATGTTCGGGCTCGCCGACGGCATCGGCGCCATTCTGGAAGGCCTTAGCCCGCACGCCAGCGATCCCCAGCTCGCCGCGGCGGACGCGGCCAGCGCCAGGGTGCAGGCCTACTTCGGCGACCTCATACAGCGCAAGCGCACCGATCCCCGCCACGACATCGTGTCGATGCTGGTCGGCGCACATGACGACGATGCCGACACGCTGTCGGATGCGGAGTTGATCAGCATGCTGTGGGGCATGCTGCTGGGCGGCTTCGCCACCACTGCTGCGACCATCGACCATGCGGTCCTGGCGATGCTGGCGTATCCCGAACAGCGGCACTGGCTGAAGGGAGACGCCGTGGGGGTGAAGGCATTCGTCGAAGAAGTCCTGCGCTGCGACGCGCCCGCCATGTTCAGCTCCATTCCGCGTATCGCCGTGCGCGACATCGAACTGGGCGGCGTGGTGATCCCGAAGAACGCGGATGTGCGCGTGCTGATCGCGGCCGGCAATCGCGACCCGGACGCCTTCGCCGATCCAGACCGCTTCGATCCCGCGCGGTTCTACAGCACCAGTCCTGGCATGTCGACTGACGGGAAGATGATGCTGAGCTTCGGCCACGGCATCCACTTCTGCCTCGGTGCGCAACTGGCCCGGGTGCAGTTGGCCGAGAGCCTGCCGCGGATCCAGGCGCGCTTCCCCACGCTGGCATTGGCCGAGCAGCCGACCCGGGAGCCCTCCGCGTTCCTTAGGACGTTCCGCGCGCTGTCGGTGCGGCTGCATGCGCAGGGCGGGGCTGAGATGCGCGTCGTGGTCGACCAGGATCTGTGCGGAACTACCGGGCAGTGCGTGCTGACGCTGCCGGGCACCTTTCGCCAGCGCGAACCGGACGGCGTGGCTGAACTGTGCGTGGCGACGGTCCCGCAGGCACTGCACGCCGCCGTGCGGCTCGCGGCCAGCCAGTGCCCGGTCGCCGCCATTCGGGTCATCGAAAGCGACTCTGGCGATGGCGAGCGCGCCAGCGCCTACCCTGCGCCTTCTCCGGCGGAGGCCTGGCGGCATGCCGCGGACACGATGGGACGGTTTGAAGGCAAGGTGGCCCTGGTGACCGGCGCCGGCGCCGGCATCGGCAAGGCATGCGCCCTCGCCATCGCGCGCGAGGGCGGCAGAGTGGTTGTGGCCGACGTTGATGGCTCGGCGGCCATCGCCTGCACCGCGCAGATCGCGGCCGAAGCGGGCCATGCGCTGGCCCTGGCCATGGACATTGCCGATGCGCAGGCGGTGGCAGCGCTGTTCGAGACGGCGGAGCGGCACTTCGGTGGTGTCGACCTGCTGGTGAACAACGCGAGCGCCATGCATCTGACCCCTCGCGACCACGCGATCCTCGACCTGGACCTGGCGGTCTGGGATCAGATCATGGCGACCAATCTGCGCGGCACGCTGCTCTGCTGCCGGCAGGCCATCCCACGGATGATCGCCCGCGGCGGTGGCGCGATCGTCAACATGTCGTCGTGCCAGGGGCTCAGCGGTGACACCGCGCAGACGTCCTACGCCGCGTCGAAGGCGGCGATGAACATGCTGTCGGCCTCGCTCGCCACCCAGTACGGTCACGCGCAGATCCGCTGCAACGCGGTTGCGCCGGGTCTCATCATGACCGAGCGTCTCCTCGCCAAGCTGGACGAGTGCATGCAACGGCATCTGCGCCGGCACCAGCTCCTGCCGCGCGTCGGCCGCCCCGAGGACGTGGCCGCGCTGGTGGCTTTCCTGCTCTCCGACGATGCTGCGTTCATCACTGGCCAGGTCGTGTGCATCGACGGCGGCATGCTGGCGCATGTGCCGACATACGCCGACGGTGGCAACAGCAGCGCCGCGCGGCCTGCCGGCGACATCGCCGAAGCGGCCGCGGCGCCGCGCTGCTGATGGACATGCTGCTCAACCCGCTGGACCGTCGGCACCGGCTGCGGTACGACATCCCGGTCGTGCCCGGCGCTTTCCCCCTCGTCGGGCATCTTCCCGCCATCGTCTGCGACCTGCCGCGCCTGCTGCGGCGCGCGGAACGGACGCTGGGCAGCCACTTCTGGCTGGATTTCGGCCCTGCCGGCCACCTGATGACCTGCGTGGATCTGGATGCGTTCGCACTGCTCCGGCACAAGGACGTGTCCTCGGCGCTGATGGAAGAGATCGCGCCCGAATTGCTTGGCGGAACGTTGGTCGCCCAGGACGGCGGCGCGCACCGGCAGGCGCGCGATGCGATCAAGGCGGCGTTCCTGCCCAAGGGGCTGACCCAGGCCGGCATCGGCGACCTGTTCGCGCCCATCATCCTGGCGCGGGTGCAGGCGTGGCGCGACCGCGGCGGCGTAACTATCCTGCGCGAAACCGGCGACCTGACGCTCAAGCTCATCTTCAGCCTCATGGGACTCCCCGCGCACGACCTGCCGGGATGGCATCGCAAGTACCGGCAACTGCTGCAGTTGATCGTCGCGCCCCCTATCGACCTGCCCGGACTGCCCTTGCGGCGCGGCCGCGCCGCCCGCGACTGGATCGACGCGCAGTTGCGCCAGTTCGTCCGCGACGCGCGCGCGCATGCCGCGCGAACCGGGTTGATCAACGACATGGTGAGCGCCTTCGATCGCAGCGACGATGCGCTCTCCGATGACGTCTTGGTCGCCAATATCCGCTTGCTGCTGCTTGGCGGTCACGACACCACCGCCTCGACGATGGCCTGGATGGTGATCGAGCTGGCGCGGCAGCCTGTGCTGTGGGACGCCCTGGTCGAGGAGGCGCAACGCGTGGGCGCGGTGCCGACCCGACACGCGGACCTGGCGCAGTGTCCGGTCGCCGAGGCGCTGTTCCGCGAGACGCTGCGCGTGCATCCGGCGACCACGCTCCTGCCGCGTCGCGCGCTGCAGGAATTGCAACTCGGCCAACGGCGCATTCCCGCGGGAACCCATCTGTGCATTCCGCTCCTGCATTTCTCCACCTCGGCGCTCCTGCACGAAGCCCCTGATCAGTTCCGCCTGGAGCGGTGGCTGCAACGCACGGAGCCGATCCGGCCGGTGGACATGCTGCAGTTCGGTACCGGCCCACACGTCTGCATCGGCTACCACCTGGTATGGCTGGAACTGGTGCAGTTCTGCATCGCCTTGGCGCTGACCATGCACAAGGCCGGGGTGCGGCCGCGGTTGCTGAGCGACGCCGAAAAAGGCCGGCGCTATTACCCGACCGCACATCCGTCCGTGACAATCCGCATCGGATTCTCATGAGCTGGCATCGCCCGCCCCGTGTGGCGAGGCAGCGGCGCCGGCGACGCGCGGCATTGCTGCACTCGGCGCGCGCGCTCGCTGCGACGCCGGCAACACCGCGGCGGCTCGCCGCTCGCCGTGGCCGTCTCCTGTCAGGTACAAGGACATGAACAACATGCAGACCGGTTCCACGCTACACGACGACCGAACTGGCTTTTCCGCGCTCGGCGGATTGGGCGCGCAGGCGCGCGGCGCATCCGGCAGGCTGCTGCCGGAGATCTGGATGCAGG
>SAQL01000102.1 GCA_004020645.1 Mesorhizobium sp.
ACCGGCCAAAGAACCCTGTTGGCGAAGCCGTAGTAATATTCGTCCAGATCCTTCTCCGAGAGATCGGCAAGGGCATAGGTGATGCCGTTGGCCTCCTGCATCGTCGGTGACGCCTGTTTCTTCTCGGCTTTCACCTTCCCCGACCAGCCCATCCAAAGGCCGCCTCGTTGCTTGAGCGCGGCATTCAGCGCAATGGCCATTCCGCCCGGGGGCAGTGACCCGTGCTCGTCGGGCAGCGCAACCCTGTTTGACACGATGACCAGTCTACGATCTCCACCGTCCCCACCGACACTCATAATGTTCTTCATGATCACTCCTGTTGCCTGCCAGCTTTTTGGCTTTGATCACAGCCAAGTTAGGGACGGTCACCAGGTGGGACAATCTCATTAGGCGTATGGCAGAATAGCGCACACAAATAGTACTAAGCGGGGCAGGAACTGAGCTCCGAAAGCTTCGGTTTTTCGATCATTTTTCTCCTGATTTAACTGAGAGCGTGGGCCGATTCCCTACGACCACTAGTGTGGCAGACCGGCGCCTCCGGGTTCGCGATGAGCGCATCATCCTACCAACTGTCCCAGAGCTTTGTCACCACGTCTACGAATTCGCCCGCGCTCTTGTAGCGGTAGGCGTGGGTTGGATGTCGGTCAAAGCCGAAACTCAACGCCGCGACCCTCCCATTGGCCAGACACGCTTTCATTGACTGCGATCGGCGCCTGGTGCGTCAAACTTGGTCGGGCTGACCGAACGGATTGCCTTCCTGCGCAAGCTGCAAATCGACTGCTTCATCTGACGGCATCGATCAACACCCGTGCCGTTGTGCCCTCGACGATCCTGAAGAAGCTCTCGGCATCACCGAAGGAAAGCCAACTGGCCAAAGCTCTTCGAGCCCGTCAAGAACAGCGCCTCGCGCGGAAGCGGGTCACAGGGTCGGGGGCATGTCGCGATGCGTTCGCAAATACTGCAGTGTTCTGCAAGTCAACAGCTCGTATATCGAGATGGCAGCGCCTCTCGGTAGCGCGGGTTCTGCCGGCCGCATCGACCGCCGCGCCTCCGCCAGATCGAGCGGCGTAGAGCCTCCAATATTGCGTTCGCGCCGCTGTCCTAGCCAGCGAAGGTCGTGTTCGTCATCCCCGCGGTTCGCGTGCACCCGCCGCTGGCCCTCATCTGATGCGCGCTTGGCCCTGCGGACAGCAGACAGCGAAGCCGCCATGGCCGCGAAAGTCTCGCAATGGCGGCTCGATTCCAGGTGCCGCCCGCCACTTTTGCGAGGTGATCCGCACAGGTGCCCGGCGTGGATCATGCCATCCATCCCTTGACCGCATCATTGCCATCGTCCTCCTTCAGCCGGCCGAGCCTCCCGGACGCCGGATCGACGGTCTGCGCTGTCTTACCGAGTTTCAGCCTTTGCTATCGCCTCCTGCCCTCCCTGCCGCGCACGCGGCGTAGGACTGTCACTCTACCCTGCTAGCATCGCCTCACTCACGCCGGAAAGAATGTCGTCAACGTCCATCCTGTACGGCAAACGTCACAGCAATAAGACAGAACGCAGAAACGCCATAATGGCGTCCTGCCAAGCAATGAGCATCGAGGATGCCGAGGCCTCAGTCATCCATGAGTTCGATTCCTGCAAGCGGGCCGGCTCTTTAACCGGCCTTCCCTGGCGCTCGCGCGCCGGCAAGCTCCTGTCGGCTTTATGAAGTCGGTGACCGGCTTAAGGTTCCTGATTCCCGCACTGGGCATTTTTGCTGACCCGCTGAATTGGATCAGGCTACCCTAGCGACAAAAAGACTCGGCACAATCTGGGTGCCGGGTCTTTAAGGTCACATTCGTGATTGGGCAGGTGCTGTGACGCTTCTTGGCTACGCCCGCACGATTAACGAGCCGTTAACTGCGGGGATATCTCAGCTTCTATTCGGCGGCAAGAAGCCGGCGTTTTGGTTTCTCCCGGATCATTCGCGATTTAAATCAAATCCGCCTGTGGATATTGACGATTGCGCGACCATCACCTCGTAGACGGCTAATGCGGGCGGTAACTAAGAGGGTCATATGACTAGCTATTTTTCCGCCGCGCGAGTGCATTTAGATCGAGCGTATCATTACCTGCGTGGCGATGACCCGATGAGTCGGAGGGGGCGCGAAGCCTTGGATCTGCTAATTGAGGCGGTTGCCGTCGAAGAGCTCAAGCAGCCGCGACAAGACGCGGGGGTGCTAATGTTTCCGAATGGGCGCCGCTTCTGAGGCGATCTCTTGGTGGCCACCATGAACATGTGCGCAAACACCCTCAGTATACAGCCCGTCCCGGCATGAACCGAGTCGTGCAATCGAATGGGGCCCCGAATCGTGTCGCTCACAACCACTCGAATTGAGCTGCCCTGGCTGAAGGTCGCATCATCTTCATCGGCGGCAGCTATTCCGGAATGGCCGCCGCCCTACAGGTTGCTCCGCGCCCGACGCCGGACTGCGGCGGAACCGTTTTGCCTGTCATCCGCATGGTTGCTGTCCCAGGACGGCGTCGATGCGGCCGAAATCGCGAACGGTTGCGTGAGCAGCTTTCGCGCTACGAGACGCTCGCCTGGTAGAACCGAACGGCCGAACGGGTGAGGGAGCCGCGACGCTTTCGGCGTCCTACTCGCCGACGGCGGAGGCCGTCGAGTTGTCTTTTCGCTACCGGCGTTTCAGATACGCTGCCAAGGGTTAAGGGGCTGGCATGGGGCAAGACCCACTGCCGCTACTGTCTTGGCTATGAACTCGACCGGGGACGGCTCGGCGCGATTGTTACCAGATCCTGCTCGGTCCACCAGGCACTTCGTCTGCCCGAATGGGGAGGCGCCCGCTGCTTTGCCCTGCGGGACGAATGCCCATTTCCATAATCATTGCATATATCGGTGTTAGGAAGGTCCGAATCTGAAACGAAAACAAATCGGGCGAGGCTTGATCATGTCGACCGCTAGCCAAGGGAAATCGCCTGCACAGCTTTTCCGCCATCTATCGGCCAAGTGGCCTGCGGCGTTCAATCCAAAAGCGCCCAGGCCGCTCAAGATCGGCATTCATCATGAGATTCGCGTGCTTGACGGCGAACTGTCCGATGATGAATTGAGGAGAGCCCTGCTGGCCTATACCAGGATGGCCAAATATTTGGCGAGACTGGATGCCGGTGCCGCACGGGTCGATCTCGATGGCAAGACCGCCGGCGTGGTCTCGGATGCGGACGCGGCGACCGCCAAGGCTTTGCTTCGCGCCCGCAAGGACAAGCAAGAGTCCAACCAAACGCCGGAACCAAGGGTAGAGCCTCAAGCGCCACCCAACCCGAAACCGAAGCGACGTGCCGTGTTCGAGGCGAAGAATACGGCCGACAGCCCGACCGACATAGTCGTTGAGACGAAGCGTCGCCGGTCATTCCGAAGGCCGGTGGCTTGATCGCCGCTGACCGATGGGCTCGTGCCGACCGGAACAGCCCCTGAGGGTCGGAGCACATGGCGACGCCCTGTGCCGATCCGAATTGCCGCGAGTGCGCGAAAAACGGAGTGGTCGGTCATCCCTTCTTCGAGATGAGCGAAAGCCGGACGCTATTCCGATGGTCGTTCTGGCCACCGCTGCGACCGTTATCGTTCGGGATGGCAGTCACGTCGATGCCGGCCCCAGATTGACTGTGGCCGCTTCACGAGCCCACGCTGCTGTTTGGATCTGGACGACAAGCGGTCGCTGCTGCCTCATGCTCTCGGCGACTTGGGGGAGGTGCGAATATTATCTAGGCCGATCACACGGTTTTCGCCACCGCTCCCACATACTCTTGAACGGCTTTCGAATAAGCCACGACGGCAGCGGCCCTCCGCACCCCCCGGCCCGCGCTTTTGCCCTCTTGTCCCGCTTTCCCAGACGGCCATAGGGCCGGCGTTCGCGCCAAATATTTCCGGCCGGATCCGACTTCAAAGAAAAGGGCGGCATTGGTGCCGCCCTTTCCGTATCTGAAGGCTGATGGGCTGGATTAGAAATCCATGCCACCCATGCCGCCGCCGCCCATGCCGCCAGCCGACTCCTTCTTCGGAGCCTCCGCGATCATGGCTTCGGTGGTGACC
>SAQL01000103.1 GCA_004020645.1 Mesorhizobium sp.
CAATCTCGGCCTTCGGCCTACCCTTGATCTTGAGCGAAAAGCCCATGTTGTCGGCGACGTTCTTGTGCGGATAGAGCGCATAGTTCTGGAACACCATTGCTATGTCGCGGTCTTTTGGCAGAACATCGTTCACCACCCGGCCGCCGATGCTGATCTCCCCGCCCGATATGGCTTCGAGACCGGCGATCATGCGTAGCAAGGTGGATTTGCCACACCCCGAAGGGCCGACCAGGATGACAAACTCGCCATCGACGATGTCGACATTCACGCCGTGAATGACCTGGATGCTTCCGTAGCGCTTGACAATGTTCCTAACGGTTACCTGCGCCAACTCACATCTCCTCTATTGCGGCATATAATCTGCATCTTCAGCTCGGGGCGAAGAAGCACTCGCGATTATTCTTTGACGCTCGACATCGAGACCGAGTCGGTGAAGAAGCGTTGGAAGCCCAGCAGGATGACTGCGGGGATGAGGCTTAGAATGGTCGATGCCGCGAAGATCTGGCCGTAGTCGGTGGTATGCTCCCCCGCCATCAAGGCGAGGGTGATCGGGGCGAGGAACATGTCCTGGCGCGTCGTGACCAGAAGCGGCCACAGATAAGCCTGCCATTGCCCATTGAAGATTATTACTCCGGCGGCGATGAGAGCCGGACGTGAAAGCGGCAGGAAAATCTCGAGGAAAATCCTTAGCCAGCCGGCTCCATCGATTTGGGCCGCTTCAATCAATGAGCGCGGTATGGCGAGAAAGAACTGCCGCAGTAGGAAAATCACCATGCCGCTGCCCACGAAAGGCACGATCAGTGCGATGTAGGTGTTCTGCAGCCCGCCCCGTGCGAAGATGGCGGACAACGGGATAGCCACGACCTCCTCGGGGATCAAAAAGCTGAAGACGATGAGGGCGAAGACGACGTCGCGGCCGCGCCACTGCATCGCACTCAACGCGAAGGCTGCGGTTGCGCACACCAGCAGTGCCACGACCACCGTACATGCCGCGACGACGAAAGAGTTAATCAATCCAGTTCGGAACGATCCGGCGAGCGCGCTGCCAAAATTTTCAAGCGTCGGCCGTGACGGAACAAAGGAGCCAATGGAAAGCGGATCGAGCGAGGTGAATATCTCGCTACCCGGCCGGAGGCTACCTGCAACCAGCCAAGCGATTGGCAGCATAAAACCGGCGGCGACGGCGATACCGAACAGCAGATGAACGATGCGTCCCGCCCCGGCCGAGTTTGTTTCTCCGGCCCTCATAGTTGCTTCTCCCGTGATAGCAACCGGAACTGGATGAGGATGATGACCATCATGATGACCATCAAGGTCAACCCTTCTGCAGCAGCCAATGGCACGTCGTTGAAAAAGTAAGCCTGCTGATACACGTCGTACATGATGAGCTGCGTGCTGCCGCCGGGCCCGCCTCTGGTAAGTATCGCGATCGGCCCAAACAGCAGAAATGCGGATACCGTGTCAGCGACGATTACGAAGGCCAGCGGTCGACGCATCAGCGGGATAGTGATGTGCCACAGCGACGAAAGCTTCCCGGCGCCATCGATGGATGCTGCCTCATAGAGATCGCGAGGAATGTCCTTTAGGCCCCCGATGAGGAAAATCATCCAGAAGCCGACTCCGACCCACGAGCTCATGACAATGATCGACATCAGTGCCTGGTCTGGCGATGTGAGGAACGGCTGAGCGCTCACGCCCACAGACGTCAACAGAGCATTTGCCAGTCCCTGCGGGCGGTATGCAGCGCCCCACAGTATGGCTGCGACGCTCGATGGGATTAATACCGGCAGGAACACCAAGGTTCGCAGCAGCGAGATGATCCGTGAGTTTTCGGCAAACAGGAGAGCGAGGCCGAAAGAGGTTACCGTCTGCAGCGGCACGGTCACCGCGACAAAGGTAAGGGTGGCATGCAGGGTCTTGGCAAATGAAGGCGCCGTGAAAAGGAACTCGAAATTATCAAGCCCGGCGAATTCGCCGTCGGGGCCGGACAAGCTCTGCTGAACGAGCCAACCTGCTGGCAACAACCGAAAGACGATGAGGGCAACCAGAGCCGGCGTCAAGAAGAGGAGCGGCGCTATGGCCGCTCTCCATTTTGAAAATCGCCCAACTGTGGATACATCCCTGGCGCTTTCTCCCTCAGTAATCGCTTCCATCGCCATCGGTCTTAGCGCTCGATGCGCTTGAAACTGCGCTCAAGTTCACGTTGAAGCTGCGGAAACGTCTGAGCAGCATCACTTCCATTGCGAATATCGCTCCATGCACGCGTGACCAGCTCCTCCAATTGGAGATATCCGAGTGTACGCGGTCGCCGGATAGCCGTGTTGGCGAGCTCGTAGCGGATCAACGTATCAACACCCTTCAGGTTTGGATTTTGCCGGGGAATATGGCTCAGCACCTCTGCCGCAGCCTCAATGTTCGCGGGTATATTGCTTCCGCGGGCTGCAATGACTGACCCTGCTTTATCCAAGCCCACGTAGTTCAGGAATTCCAGGGCCTGGTCGCCATTCGTTGTGTCCGCCGCCACTCCCAGATGAAACGATTCAGAAGGCGTCACCGCCTTGCCACCGGCGAAATACGGATGAGGCGCCGCTGCATAGTCAAGACCGTCGACCTTGTCGAATTCGGCGATCAACCATGGACCGCCAACAAGAAATGCAATCCGGCCGGCTGTGAACAGGTCGATCATTTCTTGGTATCCGCTCGGACCGCGCGCAGCCACGCCATCGGCGAAGATGCTCCCATACCATTTTCCTGCCTGCAGCCAAGCATCGTTGGCCACGTCAACGGTCAGCAAATCGTCACCCTTGACGCCCGGCCCACCACCAAGCGATTCCGGAAGGACCTGTAGCTGGTAGTAGCGATCGACCTGCTCGAAGCCGAAGCCCGTCTCGGCTCCGGCCGCCTGCACCTTCTTGGCAAGCTCGATGACCTTGTCCCAGGTGAGGCGCGCGTCGGGCGAGACACCCGGCGCGTCAACGGCGGCATTGGCCAGAAGCCCTTTGTTGAAGAACAGGAGCTGAGTCGACTCCTGCATCGGCATTGTCAGCATCTTCCCGTTGTAGGTGGCGCCCTGCACATCGCTGGGGAACAATATGCCTTTGCTCTTTTCTCCGAAGGCACTCGTCAAGTCTGCCAAAATGCCCAGCGTGGAGAACGTCGGGATATAAGTCGGGTCCACAAGCAGGACATCGATTCCGGAATTCCCGATCCGGAAGCGCTGGACTATCGTGTTCTGAAGGTCGGCAAAGGGCACACCTTCGTAAGAAACCTTTACGCCTGATACCTTTTCGAAGGCATCGAAGAGCCCCTTAAAACCGGCACCGTCTCCCCAGCCGAAGACCCGCAGCTTCTTGTCCTGCGCCCTGGCCGGCAACGATCCAAGGACGGGCAGCGACGACACTCCCAACATGCCGGTCAAGAAGCCCCGCCGACCCAAGCGATAGCCCGTCATAGTCATCTTATTTCCTCCCGTTCGTCCCGCAAATGAGGGAACCACTCCCTCGACCTTAAAGCACACGCTATTTGATTTCTTGCAAGAATGCAATATCGTAATATTGCCAACCCCCGGGCCACGTGATAGCAATGACTCGGCTTGAGGAGACAGCATGATTCAGCCTGGTAGAACTCCACTTCATATTCAGCTGGCGGACATCATTCG
>SAQL01000104.1 GCA_004020645.1 Mesorhizobium sp.
GCCAATTACTTCAAAGCCGCAGGATATGAACCGGATTAAACAGGACGTGCTCTAGGCCCCTGAACATCCGTTCCGAAACGGCACAATGCGCCAATACCGGTCATTCCGCTCGCTCCTCAATTAGCGATCGCTCGCTCTCACCCGGACTCGACCTATTTGCGGTTCTGAGAGCGTGGAGCAGCGGCTTTCCATGGTGGTGCGGGGCTCCGATGTAAGATCCTCGCTCTCCCGCGAGCTGGACGCGCCTAAAGCACGCGCGATCAGCCCGCGTTCAGGTAATCTTGCGCTTCACAAGCGCCGCAGCGGTTTGCCTGCCCACGAGTTAGGGCCCGGCGATCCATCGACCCCAAAAAAACCACAGCTCTATGAATTCCGTGTCGCGCCGGAACTTTGATTTTCACCTGCGTTCATGAGGGCTTTCGATGAAACTTAGAGACCGCTTCGGTCGTGACGGTGCTTTCCTCTTTCGGTGGCGCAGCTATTTGCCCCTCCTCCTGTTGGGCTTTGCGATCCCGGCCCTGTTCCAAACCGTTCAGGTGGAGCAGTATATGGGCGCGGCTCTTACCCATGTGTGGGTCTATTTCTGCATCGCGGTTTCCTATTTGGGCCTACTGGTTCGCTGCCTCTCGATCGGCTTTATCCCCGCCGGCACTTCCGGGCGCGGCACGAAGCGCCTGAGAGCCGATGTTCTGAACACCACCGGCATTTACTCAATCGTCCGCAACCCGCTATATCTTGGGAATTTTCTGGCGATGCTCGGCATCGCCATGTCTCTGATGGTGTGGTGGCTGGTCGCAGTGTTTTTGCTTGCGTATTGGCTTTATATCGAACGCATCATCTGGACCGAGGAAGAGTTTCTGAGCGCTAAGTTCGGGCAAAGCTACGACGAGTGGAGCGCGCGGACGCCGGCCTGCATTCCGAATGTGTCGCTCTGGAAATCCGCAGATCTTTCCTTTTCCCTGAGGACGGTCCTCCGCCGTGAGTATCACGGCGCGCTGGCCATCGCCGCAGCCTATTTCTGCCTCGAGGCGATCCTCGACCTCGGCATCGAACGGCAAGGCTGGAGCGAATGGGTGGTGGAGGACCATGTCTGGATATATCTGTTTCTGACCGGCATCATGGTCTATGCGATGCTCATGATCCTGAAGAAGCGGACAAACCTTCTCTCGGTCCCGGGGCGTGAGTAGGCGTTGATGCCGCGTTTAGGAGTGGCGCGCGGCTGACGCGTGCGTCGCCCCATTGCGCCTGTCCGGTCATTCATAGGCTTTTCCGAAGCGGAAATCGCCGGGCTTGGACTCCGCGGCAACGTGTGCTTACCGATCCGTAAGCTCTCCGCAAAGCAGCCGAAAGCTTTAGTCCTTAGGGGAAAGGGACCGCCGGGCCCGTCGCCCAGCGGCGTAACACGCCCTCCAGGTTATCGACCAGCCTCTGCCTGCTGCATTCGATATTCGACAAATCCGCATGGCTGAGGGAGCGGGAGATCGTCGAACCGTGGCCCGTCGCTGGCCTGCCGGAAACGCTGCACGTGGACAACGGCGCCGACTTTCGCAGCCGGGCCTTCAAGCGAGGGTGCCAGGACGCAGGCATCGCAATCGATTGGCGCCCGCCAGGCGAGCCACATTTTGGCGGCCACATCGAGCGCCTTATCGGAACGCAAATGGGGTCGCTGCACCTGCTGCCCGGGACGACGTTCAGCAACGGAGGAACGCGAATACGATTCAAAGCGGCATTCCGCACTCACGCTGCGCGAACTCGAGCGCTACATCGCCCTCGACATCGTGGGATCCTACCACCAATCGATCCATAGCAGCCTTGGCCGGCCGCCGATCGCGGTCTGGCGGGAGCACGAGGGCGAAATCCCGCTTCGACTGCCGCAGGATCGGATGCGGTTCTGGCTGGCGTTCTTGCCCGAACAAGAGCGCACATTGCGGCCGGATGGCATCCATCTCTTCAAGTTGCGGTACTGGTCGCCGGCGCTCACCGCCGATGTCGGCCGAACCGGGCGGCGGCTTCTCGTCAAGTATGATCCGCGTGACTTGTCGCGCATCTTCGTAAGGCGGCCATCCGGCAGCTTCGTGGAAGCACGCTATGCCGATGTGACCTTGCCGGCCGTGACCCTTCGGGAGGTAATGACCGCTCGACGCACGTTGCTGGAAAAAGGGCGGAGCGAGGTCAACATGCGCACAATCATGCGGACCGTCATGGCGCAGCGTGAACTCGTCGACGACGCGGTAAAAAAACGGCTGCGGTCCGGCGCGGGAAGACCGATCGTCCGAAATCCAAGGTGGATGATGGCGGATGGGGCTCGCTTCGCGGAGTCGATTCCAGCAAACCCGTACCCTTTGTCGAGGATACGGATTGAACTGACATGGATGATGAAATCTCCCACCTGACACCCGCCGCCGCGGCGCTTCTCGCCGAAAGCGATGAGCGGCGCATTCGGGCGATACGATCGCGTCGATGGGTTCTCTATCCGCGAGCCAAGCAGGCCCTTGATCGTTTGAGCCGGCTCCTCGATCATCCGCGCGGCACGCGCATGCCTTCGGTCGCAATTTATGGCGACAGCGGTATGGGCAAAACCATGATCATGAAGAAATTCAGGGACGAACACCCGCCAAGCTTCAGTCCGATGACCGGCACTTTGAGAACACCGGTTCTCGCCATGGAGATGACCAGCCGGCCCGGAGAACGGCGGTTCTACGCCGAACCGCTTACCCTGCTCGGAGCACCGCAACGGCCACGCGCCGACATCGCCCAAATGGAGCAAGCTGCACTGCGGATCATGGAGGCTATTGGCGTGCAGGTCCTGGTCATCGACTAGGTGCACAATATCCTCGCCGGGTCCTACCGCGAGCAGCGGATTGTGCTGAACACGCTGGGCTTCCTCAGCAACCGTCTGCAGATTTCGCTCGTCTGCTTCGGAGTCAACGAGGCGCGAGAGGCGATCAACGGCGACGTCCAGTTGGCGCGCCGGTTCGAGCAGTTCACCTTGAGCCGATGGGCAGCAAACGAACAATTCGAAAATCTCGTAGCGTCGATCCTTCGCAACACGCCGCTTGAAAAGCCATCCGTGCTCACCGCGAAATCGTTGCGCCGAATGCTCCAGATCACCGAAGGCATCACGTCCAACATCTTTCACATGATCAACAATCTCGCCATTGACGCCATCAAGAGCGGTGGCGAGCGTATCACCGACGAGGCAGTTGAGAATTGGGCGCCGGAGTTCAATTCGGAAGCGGCCTTCGCATGATGCGGGAAGCGACGCCACGGCAGTTGCCCGTAAGTTTGCCGCCCGTCGCCGGCGAGCTTCTGTCATCCTGGATCAGCCGTCATGCTGCATTCTACAGCATGCCGCCAATCATCATGCTCCGCCATTGCCTGCCAGCAGCTTCGTCATTGCGCGCCCCGGACCTTCATCTGACCGACGATCAGGCGCGCCGTCTCTCGAACATGTTCGCCGCGCCGGTCACGAAATAGCGACCGCCGCCTTCGCCCCGCCCGCCGCGGCCGCATCGG
>SAQL01000105.1 GCA_004020645.1 Mesorhizobium sp.
CTTGGAGCTCGTCCATTCGTTAGGTGATCCCTTGCTCTCACGTTCGAGTGTTTGCTCGTCGTTTAGGCCGGTGAGTTAGATTTCTGCTCATTGCAGTCACCTCCGGGGTTCTTCGCACCAGGATAGTACCAGGACCCTTGTGCCCCGGCCCTTGATCAGATAAATCCGCCCGCCCTATGACCAAAAACTTAAAATTAGCCTTGCGACGAGACGCGGACATCCCCCATGCTGCGGTTCCCTCCGGTCCGTTCCCGGGTTGGGTTAGGGGAACATCCGAGCGATTGCCTTCGCGGATCCAAACGCGCTCACAAGGCGCACAATAAGAATAAGACCAATAGATACTTCATAAGAGACCATTTGAGCTGCAGATCGTAATGCTCCTAGAAAGGCATATTTCGAATATAGAGGAGTTAAAGTTCCCAACAACGAGTTGATCATACCCTTCTTTGAACCGTACGAGCACGTCCTCTGTAACCCCCCCACCGCGCTTACGGCTCTATACCCCAACCCAACTTGCTCTGGCCCCCGGTCCTCCCTTTCTATTTGTGGTTGGTTCAAGCGCGTGCTTGCTTTTTTATGCGGACGAGTTTTCGTCCGGAACAATACGGTACTCGACTTTTACCTTTAAGTCGGAAAAGGCCTCAGATTGGACTCCACCCCTATTGAGGTCTTCCAATAGGGCATAGAGTCGATCTAGGGGTTCCTCTCCCGTGGAGGTTCGGGGGTTTTTTAAAGCGAGGGCCCCCTTTCCCATCCAATTCCCCGTCGGGTCAAGGCCCGCCATGATTTGGATAATCTCAACCTTGACCTCGAATAGGTCTTCGGCCTGAATCCGCATCATTTGTATGACCTCGGAAGAAGGATCGGAGTATTGGTTGAGCAGGCGGCACGCAATTGCGTTGACACAGTCCCCCCCTATGACTTCATCAGGTTGATACGGGTAGGGGACCACTGGTAGGGTCGTATTAGCTGGACCCGCTTCCTCTGTTCCGCTGGGCCAGGATTCCTGGATAACGTCCAGATCAAACGTGTCCTCCCTCTCCGAGGACGCGTTTGCCTCTCCCGCGCTGGTTTGAGCATCCTCCCTTTCTTCCGATTCGCTAAAGCCTATTATTCCGTCTAGTCAGGTTTGCTTTTTTGCGTTCACTCTAGGAGTTATAGTTAGATTCGTGACTTCTTCGCATCTCTCAATCAACATACTAAAATCCATTCTCTCACCAACCCCCAAGCCGATTTTGCTAAACAAAGGACTTGGTGATTAGTAGCTGGTTCAACAAGAGCAATCTTATCTTATTGGCTTGCTTATTCAACTCGTTTGAGTAAACCCCGTCTTTTTGTCCGACATGCCTCTTCCCGTTAGCGCAATAGGCTGCTCGATTTGCCATCTCGGATAAAAAGGTAAGAATGTTTGGAGTCATCTCTTAGGAAACGCGGAATGGAGGAGTAATAAAAATGTTATATAGATACGGGAGAAGATTAAACCTCTCTTGGCGTGATTTGAATTAGACCATCTCTCTATCTAGGGAAAGAGTCCCGCCTTCGATGCTTAACTTAATAAGTACCGAATCCAAGTATAATCCTAAAAAAATTCTATACATCATAAAGACGAAAAAGACCCTTTGCCACTTCCTTTTTTCGTAGCTTAAAAGGCGTCCCTTTCTATTATTTTGATATGCCCTTCCTTATTTACGCAAATAAAGCCGCCGGAATGCTAGACTCTACCAAGTAAAGCAACTCCAACTGTCACTGCAACTGGCTCGCAAACAATTCCTGCTTAGGGAGACAACCTATGGCAACTCCCAATGGCTGACTGACTCCAGCATTGCCTTAACTTGCTTGTTAGCCTTAGGGACTCTAACCCCTAGAAGTCGAACTCGCTCGCAGGTAGGAAGAAATTGAACTCCATGTAAGCTTTCTCCAATTGGCTCACAAGAAACAGGCAGGAATGGCACGGGAAAGAGATGCCACTCTATTTGTAAGGGCAATAACAGGTACTGCTACGAGGGCTCCCACCCCTCCTGCTATACTGGGCTTCCACTGCTTATATTCCTTTTTAAACACCGATGAAATCCAACACTGGTAAACTAATATCTCAAGGGACGGAGGTACCTTAGATTAGAAGCCCATACATAAGTACTGGGACTTAGCTTAGGACTGCAGGAAATAGGATAGCCACTAGGCCAGCTACTAAATACACACGCACTAAACAATATATGGTGAAAGCATCTTCTCTAGGATAAATAAAAAGAAATCCATATTGGCTTACAGGGCTTACCCCTACTC
>SAQL01000106.1 GCA_004020645.1 Mesorhizobium sp.
CGCCGCGCGGCGCGGTCGAGACGGCGCTGGCGCAGATCTGGGCGGAGCTTCTCGGTGTCGAGCGGGTCGGGCGCCACGACCACTTCTTCGAGCTCGGCGGCCACTCGCTGCTGGCCGTGCAGCTCTCGAGCCGGCTGTCGCGGGCTGTTGGCGTGGAACTGCCGCTGTCGACGCTGTTCGCCAATCCGGTGCTTTCCGATCTGGCGGCAAGCATCGTCGAGGTGTTGAGCCGCTCCGGCACGCAAGACCTGCCGGCGATTGCGGCGGTGTCGCGTGATGAGCCGCTTGTGCTGTCGTTTGCGCAGCAGCGGCTATGGTTTTTGGCGCAGCTGGACGAGGGCAGCACCAACTATCACATTCCGCTGGCCTTGCGGCTGCGTGGTGAGCTCGACCGCAGCGCCTGGCAGCGCAGCCTTGACCGTCTGTTTGCCCGTCATGAGGCGCTGCGCAGTGTCTTTGTCGCACCGGAGGGCAAGCCCTGGGTTGAGGTTCTGCCGCCGGATGCGGGACTGCCGATGGTCGAGCACGATCTGCGGGACAGGCCGGATGCTGAGGCTGCGCTTTTGGATCTGTGCCATGAAGAGGCGCGCACGCCGTTTGATCTTGCGCGCGGGCCGCTGATCCGCGGGCGTCTGATCCGGATGCCGGATGAGGAACACGTCTTCCTGCTGACCCAGCATCACATCGTCTCGGACGGCTGGTCGATGGGCGTGCTGGTTCGTGAACTCCGTCAGCTTTACCGGGCGTTCGAGGCTGGACAGGACGATCCTTTGCCGCCGCTGGCGATCCAGTATCCGGATTATGCCGCCTGGCAACGCCAGTGGCTGTCGGGGGAACGGCTGCAGAAGCAGGCGCAGTATTGGCGCGACACCCTGTCTGGCGCTCCGGCCCGTCTTGTCTTGCCGACGGACCATGCGCGGCCGGCCCAGCAGTCGTTTGCCGGGGCCAGTGTGCCGATCGTCATCGATGCGGATCTGACGCGGGGTCTGAAGCGGCTGAGCCGGCAGCATGGCACGACGTTGTTCATGACGGTGCTGGCGGCCTGGGCGGCGGTGCTGTCGCGTCTGTCGGGGCAGGACGACCTTGTGATCGGCGTGCCGAGCGCCAATCGAGGCCGGCGCGAGATCGAAGAGTTGATCGGCTTCTTCGTCAACACCCTGGCGCTTCGGCTCGACCTGTCCGGCGAGCCGAGCGTGTCGCAGCTTCTGGAGCAGACGCGGCGCACGGCGCTGGCCGCGCAGGAGCATCAGGACCTGCCGTTCGAGCAGGTCGTCGAGATCGTGCAGCCGCCCCGGGCTCTTGATCACACGCCGCTGTTCCAGGTGATGTTGGCCTGGCAGAACAACGCCGTCGGGTCGTTCGACCTTGCCGGGCTGAGTGTGGAGGCTGCCGGGGAGGGGTATGATCAGGTCAAGGTCGATCTGGAGCTGAGCCTTGGCGAGTGTGGCGAGGTGATCGCCGGAACGTTTGGTTATGCCTCGGCGCTGTTCGATGAGGCGACGATCGAGCGGCAGCGTGGTTATCTGCTGGCGCTGCTGCGGGCGATGGTTGCCGATGCCGGGCAGCCGGTCGGCCGGATTGAACTGCTGCCGGCTGCGGAGCGTGCGTATCTGCTGGAGGAGCTGAACCGGACGGCGGCGGCCTATCCGTCGGAGCGGTGCATCCATGAACTGTTCGAGCAGCAGGTGCAAAAGGCGCCGGAGGCGGTGGCGCTGGTCTTCGAGGACGAGCGGTTGAGCTATGGCGAGCTCAATGCGCGGGCCAACCGGCTGGCGCATCATCTGATCGGGCTCGGGGTCAGGCCGGATCAGCCGGTGGCGATCTGCCTGGAGCGCAGCCCGGCGATGGTGGTCGGGCTTTTGGCGATCCTCAAGGCCGGCGGCGCCTATCTGCCGCTGGACCCGGCCTATCCCTGCGCGCGGCTGCGGCAGGTTGTCGACGATGCCGCGCCGCGGCTGCTGCTTTGCGACGCGGCCGGCCGCGCCGCGCTCGGCGCCGAGGCGCTGGCCGATGTCAGTGTGGTCGATCTGGAGACGGTCACCCCGGCCTGGGCCGAGCTGCCCGCCTGCGATCCCGACCCGCGCGCGCTCGGCCTGACCGCGCGCCATCTCGCCTATGTCATCTACACCTCCGGATCAACCGGAACCCCAAAAGGGGCACAGAATGAGCATCGGGCTATTATCAATCGCCTGATCTGGATGCAGAAAGCCTACGCTCTCAATGCGACTGACGTCGTCTTGCAGAAGACGCCATTTGGCTTCGATGTCTCGGCCTGGGAATTCTTCTGGACGTTGCTGGAAGGGGCGACTTTGGTGCTGGCGCCTCCGGCTGCACACAAAGACCCCGATGCACTTGTAAACTTGATAATCAGCCGACGCATCACCACTGCACACTTTGTACCATCCATGCTGGTCAGCTTTATGGACACGAATGGTGTTGATCGCTGCACATCCCTGAAGCGTCTCGTGTGCAGTGGCGAGGCGCTTCCTGCCTCCCTTGCGCAGAAGGTTCAGCGCGTGTTGCCTTGGACTGGCCTGCACAATCTATACGGTCCCACGGAAGCAGCTATCGACGTTACAGCCTGGACTTGCCCGGCTGATTTTGACGGGTCAGTTGTCCCGATCGGGCGGCCGATCGCCAACACGCGGATCTACCTGCTGGACGCTCATGGCGCGCCGGTGCCGTTCGGGGCGGTGGGCGAGCTTTGCATTGGCGGGGCAGGCGTTGCG
>SAQL01000107.1 GCA_004020645.1 Mesorhizobium sp.
CCTCGAGGATCGGCAGCATGGCCTGCAGGTTGGAGAGCTTCTTCTCGTGGAGAAGGATGTAGGCGTCTTCCAGATCCGCAACCATCTTGTCGGCGTTGGTGACGAAGTAGGGCGAGAGATAGCCGCGGTCGAACTGCATGCCTTCGACGACTTCGAGTTCGGTCTCGGCAGTCTTGGCTTCCTCGACGGTGATGACACCCTCATTGCCGACCTTCTGCATCGCTTCGGCGATCATCGAGCCGACCGAAGCATCGCCATTGCCGGCGATGGTGCCGACCTGGGCAACCTCTTCCGAGGTCTTGATCTTCTTGGCGTTCTTGATCAGCGTCCCGACGACGTCGCTAACAGCGAGGTCGATGCCGCGCTTCAGGTCCATCGGGTTCATGCCGGCGGCAACTGCCTTGTGGCCTTCCTGCACGATCGACTGCGCCAGAACGGTCGCGGTCGTGGTGCCGTCGCCGGCGATGTCGTTGGTCTTCGAAGCAACTTCGCGGACCATCTGCGCGCCCATGTTCTCGAACTTGTCTTCAAGCTCGATTTCCTTGGCGACGGTGACGCCGTCCTTGGTGATGCGCGGTGCGCCGAACGACTTGTCGATGACCACGTTGCGGCCCTTGGGGCCGAGCGTGACCTTCACCGCGTCGGCGAGGATGTTGACGCCGCGCAGCATGCGCTCACGGGCATCGCGAGAAAATTTTACGTCTTTGGCAGCCATTTTTAGCTCCTGGCAGGGGCTTGAATTGAGCCCTGGGATTAAGTGATGGTGAGGCCGATATTCAGCCGATGATGCCCATGATGTCGGATTCCTTCATGATCAGAAGGTCTTCGCCATTGAGCTTGACTTCGGTGCCCGACCACTTGCCGAACAGGATGCGGTCGCCGGCCTTGACGTCCAGCGGGACGAGCTTGCCGGCTTCGTCGCGGGCGCCGGAACCAACGGCGATGATCTCGCCTTCCTGCGGCTTTTCCTTTGCCGTGTCGGGGATGATGATCCCGCCGGCAGTCTTGGATTCGGATTCAACCCGGCGTACGACCACGCGGTCATGAAGCGGGCGGAACTTCGACTTTGCCATTTTTTATTCCTCGATGAGAATGGTGAGAACAGTTCCTCCGTCCGGCGGCGCCGGACCTACGCTTAGCACTCACCAATGGCGAGTGCTAACGTGGCGGTGAGATAAGCCGGTGGCGGACGAGAGTCAAGGCGCTGAGTGAGCCGATCGACGGCCGGCGATGAAGTACTGGCACCTCGGCGAAGCAAGCACCAACAGCGGGAATCGTTCCGCCAGCGGGTAGCAGTCGCTCGGCACGACTCGCACCGGACTGGACAATGCGGGTGACATGCATTGAACAGAGATACTTGACTAAGTCAAATAAATGGTTGATCTTGTGCGGGCAAGAGGATGCCATGACTATTCATCATCAACCCGGCAAGGAGCGGATCGATGCGGTGCGGGGCTTCAACCGCTTCTACACCCGCCAGATCGGCCTGCTCGACGAAGGGCTGCTGAAAAGCGCCTTTTCGCTGACCGAGGCTCGGGTGCTCTATGAACTGACGCATCGCGATGGCCTGACCGCCACCGATCTTGCGCGCGATCTCGGTCTCGACCCCGGCTATCTCAGCCGGTTGCTGAAAAAGTTCGAGAAGCGCGGCCTGGTCGAGCGCGCTGCGACGCAAGCCGATGCGCGGCGCTCGTCGATCGCGCTGACGCCGGCGGGAAGGGCGGCCTTCGCGCCGCTGAACCAGGGTTCGCACGATCAGGTCGCGGCCCTGCTCGACCGGCTTCCCGCTCAAGAACAGGACAGGCTGGTGAAGGCGATGCAGACGGTGCAGCACCTGCTGGGCGAGAGTGCAGAGCCCAAGGTCCCCTACATGCTGCGACCTTTGCAGGTCGGCGACATCGGCTGGATCATCCATCGCCAGGGCCTGCTCTACGCGCAGGAGTATGGCTGGGACGAAACCTATGAGGCGCTGGTCGCCGAAATCCTCGGCGCCTTCGTCAAATCCTTTGATCCGAAATGGGAACGCAGCTGGATCGCCGAGCGGGAAGGGGAAGTCGTCGGCTCGGTCTTTCTCGTGCGCCAGTCGGACGCGGTGGCGAAACTGCGCCTGCTCTATGTCGAACCCTCGGCGCGCGGTCTCGGCATCGGCAGGCGGCTGGTCGAGGAATGCATCGGCTTTGCCCGTGCCAAGGGATATAAGACGCTGACGCTGTGGACCAACGACGTGCTCACCTCAGCGCGCCGCATCTATGAGGCGGCCGGTTTCAAGCTGGCCGACGAAGAGCGCCACCACGCCTTTGGCAAGGATCTGGTCGGCCAGAACTGGAACCTGGAGCTGTAGCAGCGCTTCCCTTCTCCCCTTGTGGGAGAAGGTGGATCGGCGCGCAGCGCCGAGACGGAAGAGG
>SAQL01000108.1 GCA_004020645.1 Mesorhizobium sp.
TGCAATCCAGAAACTGTCCCCTATTTATTTGTCTCAGTCGAGGGGTGCACTCCACCATTGTCCGGGAATTAGCGGAACACCTGTCCGGCTTTTGCGAAATGCGCAATGAGACCGATCCCGGCGCCGAGATGTCTGGGATCTGCGGCGATGGTGCGCAGCGTCTCGGCGACCGCCTTGAACAGGATCGTGTAGACCGCCGCCTTGTTCTGGAAGGCGATCGCGGCGATCTCGGCGGGCAGCGTGAACACCACGTGGAAGTAGGGAACCGGCAGAAGCTCGTCCTGCCGCGCGGCGAGCCATTCCCGGCAGGCCTTTCCCTGGCACTTGGGGCAATGCCGGTTGCGACAGGAATTGTAGGCCACGCGGATTGCCCCGCAGGACCGGCAGCCCTCGACATGGCCGCCCAGTTCGGCGGTCCGGCACAACTCGATGGCGCTCATCGTACTGCGCTCGACGCGTCCGAGATGACCGTCATGAGCCTGTCGATACGCCTCGCCATGGCGGCGGAAGATATCCGCCACCTCCAGTCTCGCCGACATGGGCGGAACCGATCAGCCCGGCGGCACGACTTCGATGTTCAGCCGGTCGAGCGGGCTTGTCGTGCGCCGGATGAGGCCGTTCGAGACCTTGGTATAGCGCGCCGTCGAGGACAGATTGTTGTGGCCGAGCAGCACCTGGATGATGCGAATGTCGGTGCCGTTCTCCAGCAAATGCGTGGCGAAGCTGTGCCTGAGCGTGTGGACCGTCACTCGCTTGTCGATGTGGGCGGCCGCACGCGCCGAGCGGCAGGCCGAATACAGCACCTGCACGTCGATGGGGCGATTTGCATCCCGGCCCGGAAACAGCCAGCCCTGTGGCTTCGCCAGCCGCCAGTAGACGCGCAGGATGCGCAGAAGCTGCACCGACAGCATCACGGTGCGGTCCTTGCCGCCCTTGCCGTGCTCGACCCGGATGACACCGCGTTCGCTATCGATGTCGCTGACCTTCAGCCCGACGGTCTCCGAAGCGCGAAGGCCGGCAGCATAGGCCGTCGTCAAGGCAATGCGCGTCTTCAGGCTCGGCACCGCCTCGAGAAAGCGGACAACCTCGTCGGCGCTGAGAACCACCGGCAGCGTGCGTGGAGCGCGGGCATAGGCGATCCGCTCAGGGATCTCGGCATGACCCAACGTCACGCCGTAAAAGAACCGCAGTGCGCACACCGTCTGGTTCAGCGCCGGCCACGAGATTCCGGTCGAGACCAGATGCACCTGGAAGGCGCGAACATCCTCCAGGTCAAGCCGGTCCGGGGATCGGCCACAGTAGCGGGAGAACTTCGCTACCGCGTGCACGTAGGATCGTTGCGTGGCCGGCGACAGATTGCGGATCGTCATGTCCTCGATCATGCGCCGGCGAAGCGGGCTCAACTCGGCCATCTCATTGCTCCTGTTCTCAAGGTTGCGCTTCAACAGCAGCAATCCTTCAAAACAGAAGCGTCATCCGCAAATCGGTGCACCAAATGCCGCGTCAGCGGCTTCGTTCAATCCCCAAACCGACTCTGTGTTCATCAAAGAGGCTCTAGCGCATTTCTGCAACGAAATGGCATGGCGGTGAAAAGGAGACGGAAGGCCTATTG
The DNA here is from genome assembly GCA_004020645.1 of Mesorhizobium sp. Classification (GTDB taxonomy): domain Bacteria; phylum Pseudomonadota; class Alphaproteobacteria; order Rhizobiales; family Rhizobiaceae; genus Mesorhizobium. Next base: position 1,613 of record SAQL01000108.1, read on the forward strand.
GGATGTTTTGTCCTTGTGTGAGCCTTGAGCGTGAGCGTTTTTATTATGGATAGGTTCAAGAAGGCCATAAAATCGTCACCCCAAATCATCTATGGTTTCTACGTCACAGGGGACGCCGACTTTATTTCATACGTGAGCGCTCGTAGCATGGAAGTTTACGAGGAGTTCACCCAGGGGTTTTTTATGAAATCCCCGACATTACGGGTAAGCGATGCGTCGAGGCACCTTTCCCGAAATCGTCCGGTGGTGCTTCCATGGTAGGTCAGCCGTTGGTCCGCGCGTCGCCGCTGATTACTCCGGATCGTCATAACGGGTGACGTAGTGGAGTTCGCGGAGGGCGGGGTGACGAGGCCATGTCTTTGTACGCCTCGTGCTCGATGAAGTGCGCGGTCTCGGGCCCCGGCCTGGGCTTCCCGAGGACGGGCATCCCCTTTTTGTCGACGCAGTAGATCAGGATCGGCAGCAGCAGGCCGTGGTTGGGATTGTCGAGGTCGAGTAGCCGTTTCCAGCTTTTGATCTTGAGATTCATGGCCGCGTAGAACCCCTGGCACCACGGCCGGGGGTCGATGCCGCCGCTGGGCTTGGTGGCGAATCGGGGCGCATAATCCTGCGGCATGTCGAAGAGCGTCTCGTTGATCCGGTTGTGGATCTTGGCGACACTGGCAAACGCGGCGTGATCGGTTGCAGACCCTTTGGCCAAGACGTCGCGCGGCAACCCCATGAC
>SAQL01000010.1 GCA_004020645.1 Mesorhizobium sp.
GTACAGGGGCATGGGGCGGGCAGGGCACTTTCAGGCGGCGACAACGGTGGTCGCCAGACTCACTGTATTGGCAAGACTCACAGTATTGATTGTCATTGGCACGGTCTGCTGGCCGGCCATGGCCGGTACGAACGTGCACAAGGGCAGCCTTGGCAACTGGATCGAGCAAGTCGCGCTTCCCAAGGCCGATCCGCAATTCGACAGCCAGATCAAGAACGGCATATCCAACCTGCTGTCGGATTTTCAGATCCGGAAGCGCCCCGGCGGATTGGAGATCTTCGACCGCTATGCCTACAAGATCGTCGACCGCACTGGCCTGGAACGCGGCGCTGCCATAAGTTTTGAATTCGATCCTGCGACGTCCGAGGTCACCGTGAACTGGATCGATATCATTCGTGACGGCGTGGTGATCAAGCACCTTTCCGATGCTGAGTTCGACGTGTTTCGGCGCGAGAGGGATGCGGAGAAGGGCCTCTTCGATGGTTGGCTTACCGCTTACGTGAACATCAACGATGTCCGGGTCGGAGACATCATCGACTATGGCAAAACCACGGTCAGGACTCCGATCATCGGCACGGATCTTCTTTTCCATTCCTTTGCCGTGGCTTGGGACGAACCAATCGCTCTGATCCGCGAAAGGGTGACGTGGCCAACCGTGCAGCCCCTGAATTTCCGACAGGTCAGGACGGACATACGCCCGGATGTCGAGTCCACCGGAGAAACGACTAGCTATCTTTGGCAAAGCGCCAACCCGGTTCCGGTGAAATCGCAGGACTATCTGCCGCCGGACTTTCGCACATATCCATCCATCGAAATCTCTTCGACATCGAAATGGCAAGATATCGTCGACACGGTTGTGCCGTATTATCGGCTCGACCAGGACCTGCCGGCAGAGTTCGAATCGAAGCTCGATGCCATTGCCGCCAAGTACGATGCGCCCGAAGACAGGATGATCGAGGCAATGCGGTTGGTCCAGGACAACATCCGCTATGTCAGCCTGTCCATGGGCCGTGGTTCCTATATCCCGCGCAGCCCGACGACAGTGGTGGCAAGCGGCTTCGGCGATTGCAAGGACAAGGCGCTGCTTCTCGCCTCCAGCCTGCGGCGACTGGGAATCCAGGCGGACGTGGCTCTCACGGATCTTGATGAAGGGCTTGCTCTGGCCACGATACTTCCGACGATAAGGGCGTTTGACCACATCATCGTAAAGGTCGTCATCGACAGCCAGACGTACTGGATCGACGCGACCAACTATCTGCAGGGAGGCAGGGCAGATAATCTTGTACCGCCCGACTACCGCTTTGCGCTGCCCATCGTCGCCGACAACGCGGCGATGGAAAAGATAGACCGAAACGAACTCTACCAGCCGACCACCTTTGTGAACGAGGTATTCGATTTTCCCAAACGCAAAGGCGAGCCGCTCAAACTGACGGTTACCACGACCTATTGGGGCGCGGATGCCGATAGCATGCGCTATAAGCTTGTCTCGCAATCGGCGGCAAAGATCGCGGACGACTATCTCAAATATTACAATCGCCAGTATCCCGGAATGAAAAGCCTGGGGCCGTTGGTGACGAACGACAGCCGCGACAAGAATCTGGTGTCGGTAACCGAATCCTACGATCTGTCGGCAGACGATCTCGACGCCGATAACCTCGCCAAGGAATTTGCTCTGAAATCGGATGTCGGCATCAGATATCTGCCGGAGCCCGACCTCCTCGAAAGGAGCGCGCCAATCTGGCTAGGCAGCCCGATCTTTCGACGACACCGGTGCACGGTCAGAAATCTGAAGGCCCACTTCGTAGGCCCCGAGGACAATGACGACGTGATTACGCCCTACATTGCATTCAAGGCTCGTTGGACGAGCACCTCCACCGAATTTCAGGTCGACTGGTTTCTCAAGACCATCAACGATCAGGTTCCCGCCAAGAGCATCGGCCCCTATTTGAAATCCCTCAGGAAGATCAACGACAACTCGGCTTGGAACTACAATTTCGCCTATTCGGACGCCGAAGCGAACTGACGCCAGTGGAAAGGCCTACTCCGCGGCACCCTTGAAAGCATTCGCCCCGGTTTCGAACTGCAGCTTGGCCAGCCGCGCATAGATGCCGCCCTTGCCAACGAGGCTCTGGTGGGTGCCTTCCTCGACGATGCAGCCGCCATCCATGACCAGGATCCGGTCGGCCTTCAGCACCGTCGCCAGCCGGTGGGCGATGACGATGGTGGTGCGGCCCTGCATCAGCCGCTCCAGCGCCGTCTGCACCAGCGTTTCGCTTTCGGCGTCCAGCGCCGAGGTCGCCTCGTCGAGCAGTAGGATCGGTGCGTCGCGCAGAATCGCGCGGGCAATCGCCACGCGCTGGCGCTGGCCGCCGGACAGCGTCACGCCGCGCTCGCCGACCTGGCTGGCATAGCCTTTTTCGAGCTTCAGGATGAACTCGTCGGCAAGCGCATCCTTGGCCGCCGCCTCGATCTCGGCGTCGCTGGCGTCCGGACGGCCGAAGCTGATATTGTCACGCGCGCTGGCCGCGAAGATGGTGACATCCTGCGGCACGATGGCGATGCGCTCCCGGATCGCGGCAGGGTCGGCCTCGCGCACATTGACGCCGTCGATCATGATCTTGCCGGTCTCGGGGTCGTAGAAGCGCAGAAGCAGCGAAAAGACGGTGCTCTTGCCGGCGCCCGACGGGCCGACGATCGCCACCGTCTCGCCGGGCTTGACCTGGAAACTCAGACCGTGGACGGCGGCGCGGTCGGGCCCAGCGGGATAGCAGAAGGACACGTCGTCGAAACTTATTGCGCCTCTGGCCGTCGCCGGCAGCGGTTTCGGATGCGCTGGGGCCTCGATCGCGGGCTTCTCGGCCAGGATCTCGGTCAGCCGTTCGGCAGCACCCGCCGCTTGGGAAAGCTCGCCCCACACTTCCGACAGCGCGCCGAGTGCGCCGGCGGCGAACACCGAATAGAGCAGGAACTGACCTAGCGTGCCAGGCGACAGCGTGCCGTCGAGCACGTCGCGCGAGCCGAACCACAGCACCGCCACCACCGAGGAAAAGATCATGAAGATGGCGAAGAAGGTGAGGAAGGAGCGGGCAAAGATCGAAGATCGCGCCGCCTCGAACGCGGCTTCCACGGCAGATGAAAAATGCCCGGTGACCAGCTTCTCGTTGGTGAAGGCCTGCAGCGTGCGCACCGCGCCGATCTGCTCGCTGGCATAGGCCGTGGCGTCGGCCAGCGTGTCCTGCGCCAGCCGCGATTTGCGCCGCACAGAGCGGCCGAAGGCGACCAGCGGCAGCACGATCACCGGGATGGCGGCGATGACGAGGCCCGACAGCTTCGGGCTGGTGAAGACCATCATCGCCACGGCGCCGAGACCCAGGATGACGTTGCGCAGCGCCACCGAAGCGGTGGCGCCGACCGCCGACTTGACCTGCGTCGTGTCGGCGGCGAGCCGCGAGACGATCTCGCCCGACTGGGCGGTATCGAAGAAGGACGGCGACAGCGTCGTGACATGGCGGAACACGTCGCTGCGGATGTCGGCGACGACACGCTCGCCCAGCGTGATGACGAAATAGTAGCGGCTGGCTGACGCCGCAGCGAGCAAGGCAGCCATCACCACCAGCATGGCGAAGTACTCGGCGATGAAACTGGAATTGGAGGCGGAAAAGCCGTGATCGATCATCCGCCGTACGGCGAGCGGCAGCGCCAGCGTCGTCGCCGCAGCAATGGTCAGCGAGACGACCGCGCCAATGACCATTTTCCGGTAGCGGGTGATGTAGGGGAACAGGCGCCGCAGCGGCTTGAGCGAGCGCCTACGCTCGTCTGCATCGCCGCTGATGTGCGCCATGACCGTTTCCTCTGGCTCTTTTGGTATGCGCCTCAATATGCGCTTACCGCGGCCTTGTGATTCAATTCCGGCTGATGTATAGGCTCGCCGACCGTTTTTAAAAGCCGTGGCTCCTCAATAGCTGCGGCTTCGAGTTTTAAAAAGGGGCGCATCGACGCAGGCTTTATGCCCGTCAGCAGCGCCGGCGAACCAGGAATAGCACAATGAAGACCGACATCCATCCCGACTACCACACCATCAAGGTCGTCATGACCGACGGCACCGAATACATGACCCGTTCGACCTGGGGCAAGGAAGGCGATACGATGAACCTCGACATCGACCCGACCACCCATCCGGCCTGGACCGGCGGCCAGCAGACCCTGCTCGACCGCGGCGGCCGCCTGTCGAAGTTCAAGAAGCGTTTCGAAGGTTTCGGCCTCTAAGCCGCGGGCCTTTTTCGGATCAGAAGAACCCGCCCTCGTGGCGGGTTTTTTGTTGGCAAATACGGCCCTATTCGCCGACCAGTTCGCGGAGCGCCATCCGCTTATAGGCGGCGACCAGGTCGTCGCCCTCTTGCCGCCCGACCGAGATCGCCAGCCGCATGGTGGCCTCGCCCATCTGCCAGATGAGAAGCGCCGTCGTTTCCAGCGTCGCCGGATCGGCGGCGGGCCGCAGCCGCCTCAGCACGGCGGTGAGGAATTCGGCGTTGGCACGGCTGTCGGCGAGCTCGAGTTCGCGCAGCGCCTTGTCGGCCTGTGTGCCCGACCAGATGTCGCGCATCACCGGCTCCGCCAGGAACCGCCCGTAATAGATATCCACCAGCTCGGAAAACGCCCGCCGCAGCCCTTCGGCGTCGCTGACCTCGGCAAGGGATGCCGCGATGCAGTCCTGGCTTTCGGCGGTGTAACGCTCGGCCAGTGCCCAGATGATCGCCCGCTTGTCCGGGAAGAACTGGTAGAGCGAACCGATCGACACGCCGGCCCGTTCCGCCACCTCGCCCATGCGCATGGCGTCGCTGCCTTGCTCGGCGATCAGCGCGGAAGCGGCGGCCAGCATCCGCTCGACCCGCTCGCGGCTGCGCTGTTGGCTTGGCGCTCGGCGCGGCGATGCGATCTGGCCATCCTGTGAACCCGCTACGGTCGAGCCTTCCATCATTGTCTCCCGGCGAATGATCAACAAATTGGCTTGACTCACAAAATACGAGGGTTTATCACGTTTTGCAAATGTGAGGATTACTCATGTTTTTAGCAAAGGAAATCATCATGATCGACACAGCAAGGAAACCGACTTTGATCCTCGGCGGCACCGGCAAAACCGGCCGTCGTCTCGCGGACAGGCTGACGGCGCAGGGCTTGCCGGTACGGATCGGCTCGCGCTCGGGCACGCCGGTCTTCGACTGGGAAAACGATGCGACCTGGGTCCACGCGCTTGACGGTGTCGGTGCCGTCTACATCAGCTACTATCCTGATCTTGCGGTGCCCGGTGCGGCCGAAGCGGTCGGCGCCTTCGCCAACCTTGCCGTGGCAAGCGGTGTGCGCCGGCTGGTGCTGCTGTCGGGGCGTGGCGAAACCGAAGCGCAACGCGCCGAAGCGATGCTGAAAGCCTCAGGCGCCGACTGGACGATCCTGCGCTGCGCCTGGTTCTCCCAGAATTTTAGCGAGAGTTTTCTGCTCGATTCGCTGCTCGCCGGTGAGGTGGCTTTGCCGGTCGGCAATGTCGGTGAACCGTTCGTCGACGCCGACGACATTGCCGACGCCGCCGTGACGGTGCTTACCCGGCAAGGCCATGTCGGCCAGCTTTACGAACTGACCGGGCCACGGCTGCTGAGCTTCGCCGAGGCGGTCGCCGAGATCGGCAAGGCGGCCGGCCGCGACATCCGCTTTATCAGGATTTCGCATGCCGAGTTCACCGCAGCTGTGGCCGGGTACGGGTTGCCGGCCGAGTTTGCCTGGCTGCTCAACGAACTATTCACCGAAGTGCTCGACGGCCGCAACGAGGCGCTGACCGACGGCGTCGAGCGCGTGCTCAGCCGAGCCCCCAAAGATTTTTCCGTCTACGCAACCGAAACCGCCGCTACGGGCATCTGGAGCGACTGACATGATCATGAAACTGCTCCCCACCCTCACCTTCGTCGCCGCGCTCGGCTCGGGCGTCGTCGCTGGTGTCTTCTTCGCCTTTTCCAGCTTCGTCATGCCGGGCCTCGCCCGCATGCCTGCCGCGGGCGGCATCGCCGCCATGAATTCGATCAACGTCACTGCGGTGACGCCGATGTTCATGACCGCGCTTTTCGGCACCGGACTGGTCTGCCTCGTCCTCGCCGTCGGCGCCATTCTCGGCTGGAACCAGCCGGGTTCGTTCTGGCTTCTCGCCGGCGCCCTGATCTATCTCGTCGGCAACCTGATCGTGACGATGATTTTCAACGTGCCGCTCAACAACGCGCTGGCCGCAGTCGATCCGGTCAGCACCAACGGCGCCGCGGTGTGGACCACCTATCTCAAGTACTGGGTGATGTGGAACCACGTCCGCACCATCACCGCCACCGCCGCGCTGGGCTGCTTCATCGTGGCGTGGCGGTGAATGCACGACAGAAGAGTAAAAGACCCGTCAGGCAGGGTCTTTTGACTGATGGTCCTTGCGGTCGGCATGGCCGAGGTCGCGATCCGGATCGATCACGTCGCGAACCAATTGCTTGAGCTTTGCGGCATCGGGAAAACCGCCGTCGCGCTTGCGGTCCCAAACCAGCGTGTCGTTGCAGCTGATGGTGAAGATGCCGCCGGTGCCGGGCACCAGCGTGACCTCGCCCAGATCCGTTGCGAAGGTCGACAGCAACTCCTGCGCCATCCAGCCGGCCCGCAAGAGCCACTGGCACTGCGTGCAATAGGTGATGCGGACCTGGGGCAGCGCCTGTCCGCTCATGCCGGGCTGAGCCTTGCTCATGCCGCGCTGAGCTTCGCCATGGTCTCGTCATCGACCTCGAAATTGGCGTAGACACTCTGCACGTCGTCATCGTCCTCGAGCGTCGCGACCAGCTTCATCAGCGACTGTGCCCGCTCCTCGTCGACCGCAATGTTGGTCTGCGGCTTCCAGATCGGCTTCACCGATTCAGCCTCGCCGAGCGCGCCTTCCAGCGCCTTCGACACCTCGCCGAGGTTCTCGAAGGCGCAATAGATCGTGTGGCCTTCCTCGTCCGACTGGACGTCGTCGGCCCCGGCCTCGATCGCCGCGTCCATGACCTTCTCGGCGCTGCCGACTGATGCCGGATAGAAGATCTCGCCGACACGGTCCCACATGAACGACACCGAGCCGGTTTCGCCCATCGCCCCGCCGGCCTTGGTGAAGGCGGCGCGCACATTCGACGCCGAGCGGTTGCGGTTGTCGGTCAGCGCCTCGACGATCAGTGCAACGCCACCCGGCCCGTAGCCTTCGTAGCGCACGGCTTCGTAAGTCTCGGCGTCGCCCATCGACGCCTTGTTGATGGCGCGCTGGATATTGTCCTTCGGCATCGACACCGCTTTGGCGTTCTGCACGGCAAGACGCAGACGCGGATTCATCGACGGATCCGGCGTGCCGCTCTTGGCGGCGACGGTTATTTCGCGCGCCAGCTTGGAAAACATTTTCGACCGCACCGCGTCCTGGCGGCCCTTGCGGTGCATGATGTTCTTGAATTGTGAATGGCCAGCCATGGCACCCCTGTCGTCTTCTTGGCAGAGCATCCTGCGGCCAGGTAATCACCTCGCCTTTTGCCAAAATGCTCGAATTCAAAATTTCAGAACGTCCCTGGTGCGTCTGGATGGACGTACGGCGCTCTATCTCGGAATGGCCGGCTTATAGATAAATCGGCTCAATTCGTCCAGCCGCGCCGTAAGGGTGGTGCGGCAACGTACCCGCCAGCTGCATTCCTGCGGCCATTTCACCCCTCCAGATCGGATTTCAGCTGGTCGAGAATACTGATCGCATGCGTGGCGTACTTGCTGATCCAGCGGTCGTGGATCTGCTTGATCGGCAGCGCATTGAGATGGTTCCAGCGTTCGCGCCCCTCGCGCCGCGCCACCACCAGGTCGGCTTCCTCCAGCACTTTCAGATGCAGCATGACGGTGCAGCGGTCCATGTCGGGAAAGGCATCGCACAGCATGCCGGTGGTCCGCGGCGCGTCCTTCAGCTCGTCCAGCAGCGCGCGCCGGCGCGGATGCGCCAGCGCCTTGAAAACATTGTCGTCCTGCGCTTTGCTTGACATGTTATGTTTTTATAACATAATACCGATCCGATCAAGGAAGGAGCTGTGGATATGTCTCTTGGATTCAGAGTTTCAGGCCGCATCGGCAAACCGGTCGCCGAGGTTTTCGACGCGGTCGTCAACCCGAACAAACTCAGCGGCTATTTCACCACAATCGGCGGCGCCAGTGCGCCGCTGGTGGACGGCGCCAAGGTCGTCTGGTGGGGCAAGGTCCCGGTCGAGGTCGACGAGGTGGAGAAAGACAACCGCATCGTGCTGCGCTGGGACGCCACCGACGCCGACGGCAAGCCGGCTTACAAGACGCGCATCGAGATGAATTTCGAGCCGCTGGACGATGGCGGCACCTTCGTCACCATCGCCGAGGCCGGCTGGCACGAGGACGCAGTCGGTCTGAAGAAATCCTACCTCAATTGCGAGGGCTGGTCGCAGATGCTGGCCTGCATGAAGGCCTATGTCGAATACGGGATCAATTTGCGCGACGGTTACTACCGCAGCGAGATGAAGGGTGAACCCGCGACCGAAGACAATATCTGAGAAGACGGAGGAAAGAATGGCTGCGAAGATCAACGGCGGCATCAACATCGCCATGAAGGTGCCGCCACACCAATACCAGGAAACGATCGCCTTCTACCGCGATGTCGTCGGCTTGAAGCCGTTCACGGCCAAGGCGCCGGCTGTTGGTTTCGAACTCGGTCCCAATCGCCTGTGGATCGACGAGGCGCCGATGCTGAGCCAGGCCGAGGTCTGGCTGGAGCTGTTCACCGACGATTTTCCGGCCGCCGCCGATCATCTCGCCAAGGCCGGCGTTGTGCGCTGCGACGCCATCGAGGCGCTCGGCGAAGGTTTTCGTGGCGGCTGGATTACCAATCCGGCCAACATAATTCACCTGGTGCGCGAACCCGACGCATGGTGACGGAGACCTGTTCGGAAGGAGGACGAAATGGACATCCGTGAGACACCGACCGCCGAAGCCGGCATGCTGATCCGGCGGCCGGTCGCAGAAGTGTTCGAAGCCATCGTCGATCCGGCGATCACCACGAAATTCTGGTTCACCCATGGTAGCGACAGGCTCGACAGCGGCAACGAGGTTCGCTGGGAATGGCGCATGTATGGCGTTTCGACGCCGGTCACGGTCAGCGAGATCGTCAGGAACGAAAAGATCGTCATGCAATGGAGCGATCCGCCGACCACGGTGGTCTGGACCTTCACCGAGATGCCCGGCGGCACGACCTTTGTCGAGGTCCGCAATTTCGGTTTTGCCGGCAGCCCCGATGAGCAGGTCAAGCAGGCGATCGGCTCGACCGATGGCTTCGCGCTGGTGCTCGCCGGCGCCAAGGCGTGGCTGGAGCAAGGCCTGACGCTTGGCCTGATCGGCGACCGTCATCCGAAGGGCGTGCCTACCGACTAAGGTCGCCGGGTGCCAAAAGCCATTCTGCAGCGATCCTTCCCTGGGTGCTGTCCCTCCGACGTCTCAACGGTTCTGCATGGCCGCGACGATCGAGACAGAACCCAAGGCTCTGCGCGCCGTCGCTTCGCTCCGCCAACCTCAGTGCCCCGCGCCCGCCCTTGCCTTCCTCCGACGTCGCGCCAGCATGTTGAGGCCCTCGACAAGGGCGGAAAAACCCATGGCGGCGTAGATGTAGCCCTTCGGCACATGGAAGCCCATGCCGTCGGCGATCAGCGTCATGCCGATCATCAGCAGGAAACTCAGCGCCAGCATGACGATGCTCGGGTTCTTGGCGATGAAGTTGGCGAGCGGTCCGGCCGCCAGCATCATCACGGTGACTGCCACGATGACGGCGATATACATGATGGCGATCTCGTCGGTCATGCCTACCGCGGTGATGATCGAATCGATCGAAAAGACGAGGTCGAGCAGCAGGATCTGGAAGATGGCGCCGGCCAGCGAAAGCTGCAGCGTGTCGCCCATCATCGTGTCCTGGTGATCCTCGAGATCGACCGTGTGGTGGATCTCCTTGGTCGCTTTCCAGACTAGGAACAGGCCGCCGGCGATCAGGATCAGATCGCGCCAGGAAAACCCGTGGCCGAAGGCGGTGAATACCGGCGCCGTCAACTGGACGATGATCGAGATGGTGGCAAGCAGGACCAGCCGCATGATCAGCGCGGCAGAAATGCCGAGCCGCCGGGCGCGGGCCCTTTGTGCCTCCGGCAATTTGTTGGTCAGGATCGAGATGAAGATCAGATTGTCGATGCCGAGCACGACCTCCAGCACAATCAGCGTCAGCAACGCTACCCATGCGGTCGGATCGGAGACAAAGGCGAAATGTGGCGCCAGGAATTCGATGAGCTGCATGGAGGTCGTCCCCTCTTACGATCTGAAGCAGGCGTAGCCGGCAATTAGGTACTACAATCGCTTACATCAATGTCATGACCAGAACGAGGGCGCCGTTTCCTCCAGCCGCGGCCCGCGGCGAAACGGCGCAATCCGCTCGGTCAGGCCGCTGCGATCCGAAATGTCGACGCCGACGCCGCACAATGTCGCCGGGCCGGTCGCCGCCTCGAAGCGCCCTTTCGGCACCTTCGACAGAAACCGGTTGAGCGGCTCCTCCTTGTCCATGCCGAGCGAAGAATCATAGTCGCCGCACATGCCGGCGTCGGAGATATAGCCGGTGCCGCCATTGAGGATATGGTGGTCGCCGGTCGGCTGATGCGTATGAGTGCCGACGACCAGGCTGGCGCGGCCGTCGACGAAATGCGCAAAGCACATTTTTTCAGAGGTCGCCTCGGCATGGAAATCGATGACCACCGCGTCGGCCTGCTCGCCGAGCGGGCAGGCGGCAAGCTCGCGCTCACCGGCTTGGAACGGATCGTCGAGTTCTGGATGCATGAACACCCGGCCCATGATGTTGGCGACCAGAACGCGCGCGCCGTTCCTGGCGATATAGATGCCGGAGCCCCGCCCCGGCGTGCCCTTGGGGAAATTGGACGGACGCAGGAAGCGTTCCTCGCGCGGCGCGAAAGCCAGCGCATCGCGCTGGTCCCAGACATGGTTGCCGGTGGTGACGACATCGGCCCCCGCCGAAATCGTCTCGCGAAAGATCTCTTCGGTGATGCCGAAGCCGCCGGCGGCGTTCTCGCCGTTGACGATAACGAAGTCGAGTTTGAAATCCGAGATCAGGCCGGGCAGTTGTTCCCACACCGCCGTGCGTCCCGTCTTGCCGACCATATCGCCGAGGAAGAGAAGTCTCATATAAACATGATCCCGACCGAAGGTCAGCGAAGCAAGAAAGCTGCATGACTTTAAACCTGCATGACTTTCGGAAAAGACCATGCGTCCAGGAACTTATCTACAATTTCGGCGCGAACCGGCGCAACCCGCTCTCGGTGAATATTTCCGGAATGATCACGTCATGCGGCTCGTCCGGCACCAGCGCCACCTCCTGGCAGTCGAAAGCAATGCCGATCAGCCGCGGCGGCTGCCCCTTGTCGACCAGCCGCGCGATCGCGCGGTCGTAATAGCCGGCGCCATAGCCGATCCGGTGGCCTCGTGCATCGAAGGCGGCAAGCGGCACCAGCATCACCTGGGGATCGAGCACCTCGGCCTCTTCATGCGGCCCGACGGTGCCGAACCCCATGTCGATCATCGGTGCGCCGCGCACCAGTTCGCGAAAGACGATGGTGGTCTTGTCGAGAATCGCCGGCAGGCAAAGCCTTGCTCCCTTTTCGCGCAAGGCGAACATCAGCGGCCGGACGTCGACTTCCGAGCGCATCGGCCAGAAGCCGGAGGCGATCTGGCCCGGCTCTATCGCAATGTTGTCCCGCGCCGTCTCGGCCATTTCGAGCGCTGCCTCCACCCGCCAGAACGGATCGAGCGCGTCACGGCGCCCGAGTGCTTCGCGCCGCAATTTTTTTTTCAGGTCTTTCAAGGATGCCATACGCCGACGGTAGAAAGGTCATTTTTGGATGGAGTTTTAGGAGCGACGTTTTCTACCGAATGATCCACCGAAGCGTGAGTGGACCGTTTGCGTCGAGTGACGATCCACACAACCGGTGGAGAGAGCGATCCCGGGAACCTACAAAGTAGGTGGGCGCCGTATGAGAAAACCCACGGGTCTTCCCAGGGACAGCTCCCTAGGGATCATTAAGGCCCCGGGGAAAATGTTCTCCTGCCGGGAAGCGCAGACCGTCACGACCAATATAGGCTGGCGATCGGCCAAGCGCCAGAGAGACGGCCATGCTCCGTGGCTTAATTCGTCACAAGGTCCTGCCTTGCAACTGCGCGGCACGAGGTTTCACCGCGTCCTCGCCGCTGCGCCTTGCACGGGCTGGACTGTCTCCTTACGGTGCCATGAAAAACCGAGGAGCAAGAATGCGTTTCGAAGGCACGGCGGCCTATGTCGCCGACAAGGATCTGATGGTGGCGGTCAATGCGGCGATCGCGCTCGAGCGGCCATTGCTGGTCAAGGGCGAGCCCGGCACCGGCAAGACCGAACTGGCCAGGCAAGTGGCGGCCGCGCTCGGCCTCGAGCTGATCGAATGGCACGTCAAGTCGACGACAAGGGCGCAGCAGGGCCTCTACGAGTATGACGCCGTCTCGCGGCTGCGCGACAGCCAGCTCGGCGACGAGCGCTTCAACGACATCAGGAACTACATCAAACGCGGCAAGCTGTGGGACGCCTTCGCGACGGCCAAGAAGGTCGTGCTTCTGATCGATGAGATCGACAAGGCTGACATCGAATTCCCCAACGATTTGCTGCAGGAACTCGATCGAATGGAGTTCTTCGTCTACGAGACCGGCGAGACGATCCGCGCTGCCGTGCGCCCGATCGTCATCATCACCTCCAACAACGAGAAGGAACTGCCGGACGCTTTCCTGCGCCGCTGCTTCTTCCACTATATCCGCTTTCCCGATGTCGAGACGCTGCACAGGATTGTCGACGTGCACTATCCCGGCATCAAGCAGAACCTGGTGCGCGCCGCACTGACCCAGTTCTACGAGATCCGCGACGTGCCGGGTCTGAAGAAGAAGCCGTCGACCTCCGAGGCACTCGACTGGATCAGGCTGTTGGTCGCCGACGACATCGCGCCCGAGGATTTGCGCGCCGACCCGAAGAACGCGCTCCCCAAGCTGCACGGCGCGCTTTTGAAGAACGAACAGGACGTCCATCTGTTCGAACGCCTGGCATTCATGGCGAGAAGGCAGGGGTGAGGAGCGGTCGGTCAAAGGCCGACGAAAAGCCAACGATTTGGCTTTTCGAGCGACGAACGCCCGAAGCCGGAGCGGAGGGCCGGGCATGCAGCGGCGGACAGCGCTTTCCCGTTGCTGGACCGTTGCCGCGGGCCGGACACCGAGGCAGCTTGGGCCGAAAGCTTCGGAAGGAAATCAAATGACCGAGATCACCGTCCGCCCACTGGCACAATCCGATCACGCAGACTGGCAGCGGCTGTGGACTGCCTACCTGACCTTCTACGAAACCAAGCTGCCGGAAGACGTGTACGCCGTCACCTGGAGGCGGCTGTTCACGGAAGGTGAGTTCGAACCGAAGGGGTTCATCGCCACCCTCGACGGCAAGGCGGTCGGCCTGACGCACTATCTCTACCATCGCTCATGCTGGTCCGAAAAAAACAACTGCTATCTGCAGGACCTGTTCGCCGACCCGGAAGTTCGGGGCAAAGGCGTCGGCGCCGCCCTGATCGAAGCGGTCAAGCAGGAAGCCGGCAGGATCGGCGTCAAGAACGTCTACTGGATGACGCACGAGACCAACACCACCGCGCGCAAGCTCTACGATCACGTGGCGCGTCGCACCGGCTTCATCGAATATGATTTGCTATAATTGATCGGATGTTCATCCCTTTCTTCCTCGAACTGAAGGCTGCGCGGGTTCCCGTCTCGCTCCGGGAATATCTGTCGCTGCTGGAAGGGCTGGAGGCGGGGCTGGTCGACTATGACGTCGAGGGGTTTTACTATCTCGCCCGCGCCGCACTGGTGAAGGACGAGCGCCACATCGACCGTTTCGACCAGGTCTTTTCGCACATCTTCAAAGGCGTCGAAGCGCTGGCTGGCGAAAACCCGGTCGACGTTGAAAACATTCCGGAGGAATGGCTGCGGCGGCTTGCCGAAAAGCACCTGACAGATGAAGAGAAAAAGCTGGTCGAGGCCCTGGGCGGTTTCGAAAAGCTGATGGAAACGCTGAAAAAGCGGCTGGAGGAACAGAAGGGCCGCCACCAGGGCGGGTCGAAATGGATCGGCACCGGCGGCACCTCACCCTTCGGCGCCTATGGCTACAATCCCGAAGGCGTTCGCATCGGCCAGCACGAAAGCCGCAACCGCCGTGCGGTGAAAGTCTGGGACAAGCGCGAGTTCAGGAATTTCGACGATGCCATCGAGCTCGGCACCCGCAACATCAAGATCGCGCTAAAGCGCTTGCGCCGTTGGGTGCGCGAAGGCGCCGAGGAGGAATTCGACCTGCCCGGCACCATCCACGCCACCGCCGAGCACGGCTATCTCGACGTGCAGACACGGCCTGAGCGGCGCAATGCCGTGAAGCTGCTGATGTTTTTCGATGTCGGCGGCTCGATGGACGACCACATCAGAAGCGTCGAGGAGCTGTTTTCGGCCGCCCGCGCCGAATTCCGCCAGCTCGAATACTTCTACTTCCACAACTGCCTCTACGAGGGCGTGTGGAAGGACAATCGCCGCCGCCATGCGGAGGTAATTCCGACCTTCGATCTGCTCCACAAATACGGTCCGGACTACAAGGTGATCGTCGTCGGCGATGCCTCGATGAGCCCCTATGAGATCGCGCATCCCGGCGGCTCGGTCGAGCACTGGAATCCGGAGGCCGGCGTGGTCTGGCTCGGCCGTCTGCTGCAGCAATGGCCGAGCGCGGTGTGGCTCAACCCGGAAAATGAGAAACACTGGGGCTATACTCATTCGATCGCCATGATCCGCGATATCTTTGGCGGCCGCATGTTTCCGCTGACGCTCGCCGGGCTCGAAGCCGCGACGAAGCAACTTTCAAGGAAGCACTGAATGGATTCACGCAAAACAGGAGGGTCGACCTGTTTCCTCTGCCTACAGTGTGGCGTCCAGTTTGCAGCAACAGCAGCGCCACCGGACCATTGCCCGATCTGCGAGGACGAGCGGCAATATGTGCGCTGGGAGGGCCAGGCCTGGATCACGCCGGAAGAGCTCGCCGCCGGGCATCGGGTCGTGATGAAAAACGACACTGGCGTGCTCGCCTTCGGCATCGAGCCGCGCTTCGCCATCGGTCAGCGGGCGCTGCTGGCACAAACCCCGCACGGCAATGTGCTGTGGGACTGCATCTCGATGGTCAGCGACGAGGCGGTGGCCGAAATCAACCGACGAGGCGGCCTCACCGCGATCGCCATTTCGCACTGCCATTATTATTCGGCAATGGTCGAGTGGAGCGAGGCGTTTGGCGGCGTGCCGATCTATCTGCACGCCGATGACCGTCAGTGGATCATGCGGCCGCATCCGGCTGTTATCAGTTGGGAGGGCGAGACGCGTGCCCTAAACCCCTCGCTGACACTTATCCGTTGCGGCGGTCACTTTGCCGGTGGCCAGGTGCTGCACTGGAAGCGCGACGGCGGCGACGCCATCCTGGCCGGCGACATCTTGCAGGTGACGCCAACGCGCCGCCATGTCAGCTTCATGTACAGCTACCCGAACTATATCCCGCTCAATGCGGCGAAAGTGCTCGGCATTGAGGCTGCGCTGGAGCCTTTCGCGTTCGACCATATCTACGGCGCATGGTGGAACCAGAACGTCCTCGGAGATGCAAAGACGGCATTTGCAGGGTCGGTTGCGCGGTATCTCGCGGCGATCGCCTGAGGAATTCTTCGCGGCAGCATCGGAAATACCGGCAAACGCCGTAATAAATGCCTATTTTAGGCGAACTTGCGAAGACGACCCCCAATAGCGGCATGAACTAAGAGGCAAAAAATGGACAGTCACACCTACCCAGTCACCCGCACCGATGCCGAATGGCGCGCCCGGCTGACGCCGGAGCAATATGCGGTGATGCGCAACCACGGCACCGAGCAGCCGGGCAGCTGCGCCCTGCTCCACGAGAAGCGCGCCGGCACCTTTTCCTGCGCCGGCTGCGACCAGCCCTTGTTCGAATCCAAGCTGAAATTCGAGAGCGGCACCGGCTGGCCAAGCTTCAACGATCCGGTGCCCGGTTCGGTCGAGACGACCGTCGACCGCAGCTACGGCATGGTCCGCACCGAATGCCACTGCGCCCGCTGCGGCAGCCATCTCGGCCACGTCTTCGAGGACGGCCCACCGCCGACCGGTCTGCGTTATTGCATCAACGGGGTCGCGCTGAAATTCGAGCCGGCTGCCTGACTGCAATTTAAGGTTGTGCAATTCAGCGTTGTCAAAGGACGGCTTCCGCCGGCCTTTGCCGGCAGTACTTTCCGGTCAGATCACCACCACCATGATCAGCCACAGCACAGCCCCCAGCGTCATCAGCGAAGCCTTGACGCCGCCGGATTTCTCGGCGGCCCGCCACACCGCAAAAGTCAGAAAGAAATTGTACGGCACCGGCGCGAAATGCACCGCCAGAACGAGAGCGAGCGGCAGCTTCAGCCCGAGCAGGATCAGCGCCAGCACCGACACTGCGATGTTGATCGCCGAGCCGACAAGGACAAGATCGCGCCAGAACAGCTGATCGAGCGGGGCAACGCCTTGCCAGCGCGAGCGAAAGAAGCCCAGAGCGCGGCTTGCCTCACCGCCTTCGCCTTCGAGGGGTTTTGAAGCATTCATCGACGCGGCCTTCTCCCTTTCGACAGCCGCAGAAATGTCGACTGCAGCAAGCCTGTCAACACAAGTCGATCATCGGCACGCCAGCGTATGATTTGACAGATTGTCATCAAACGGTCGTGAAACCTTTCTACGTCGCCCTTGTCGGCACCTCGGCGCGGATACCGTGCCGGAATCTGCCGCCTCCATCATCCAGTCGCCTGCCAAGGAGGTCTTGAGATGAGCAATAATGTCTACAACGCGCTGTTTCTTTGCAACGCCAATTCGGCGCGATCCATCATGGCGGAAGCCATCCTCAATCGGATCGGTGCCGGCAGGTTCAAGGCCTTTTCCGCCGGTTCGCAGCCGAAGGGCGAGGTCAATCCCTACGCACTGCAGCTGCTCGAAAGTCTCAACTACGATACGAGCTTCGCCCGCTCGAAAGGCTGGGACGAGTTTGCCGAGCCCGAAGCGCCGGAAATGAATTTCATCTTCACGCTCTGCGACAGCACCGCAAACGAATCTTGTCCGATCTGGCCGGGTCATCCGATGACCGCGCTCTGGTCGATACCAGACCCAGCCAAGGCGAACGGCACCGAAGCCGAACTGCACCTTGCCTTTGCCGATGCGTATCGCATGCTCAACAACCGCATCTCGCTGTTCACCAATCTGCCGATGGATGCGCTCGACCATCTGGCGCTGCAACACCATCTCGATGCGATCGGTCGCGACACGGAGAAA
This sequence comes from Mesorhizobium sp., assembly GCA_004020645.1. GTDB lineage: Bacteria > Pseudomonadota > Alphaproteobacteria > Rhizobiales > Rhizobiaceae > Mesorhizobium. The sequence continues at coordinate 17,527 of SAQL01000010.1, forward strand.
CCGAACTAATGCATGTCGCCCAAACTGCGCAGCGGTTTTTGGGGTAACGACATGCATAAAAACAAAACTAAAGCGCGTCGCACGAATCCCTTCAGACGCGACGCGCTTTAGAGTCAAGCCGCCGACAGGCAGGCGATTTCACGATCCGGTTTCGCCACCCTCGCCCAGAACCTCGGCAACGGCGCGCTCGAAGCGCGATGCTTCCGTCACCAGCCAGTCGGCCATGGCCGGCCAATTGTCCTCGGCAAAGCAGTTCACCTGCCACAACGAATTGATACCGAGGCCCTCGCAACTCTGCTCCGGTCTGAGCTTCAACCTGTCTTCGATCGCCGGCTGGAACGGCTTCAACCGCGACCAGGCTTCCGTGGCACCGAACTTCTCGTTGCGGCCGAAGAAGACGCCGACATGGTTCTGCGCCGGCGCGACATACATGGAAAGGACCAATGCGAAGTCGGGCAGCCCGCGCTGCCAAAACCAGGGTCCGCGCCGCGCCATCAGAGCCCTTTCTTCCGGATGCCGTTCCGCGAACAGCGTCCAGAAGCCGCGTTGGCGGAATTCAGAGGCGCGGCGGACGCCAAAGTCGAATTCGCTCATGGTTCGACCCGTTGAGGGCGCCGCAACCGACGCCCCAGGGCTGTTATCAGCGTTACACCATGCCGAGAGCGGCTTTGTAGAGGTCGAGGATGGTTTCCTCCTCTTGCCGCTCGGCCTGATCCTTCTTGCGCAGCCGGATGATCGACCGCATCGCCTTGGTGTCGAAGCCGGTGCCTTTGGCCTCGGCGAACACTTCCTTGATATCGTCGGCGATCGTCTTCTTCTCTTCCTCGAGCCGCTCGATGCGCTCGATGAAGGCTCGCAGCTGGCCGGCGGCAACAGTCTGGCTGGTTTCGGTGATGTCGTCGGCCATTTTTTCTCCGCGTCGTTTTCCATGCCGCGACTCAGGAACTGTCGCGGCGAATTTGCAGCGGTTCGATGCCCGACCGGGGGCGACCGGTCAAGCTGTTATCGATGCGGCATGAAGGGCTGCCGCCAGACGTAGACAATTCTGCCTGGGCAACATTTCTGTCTCATCCGAAGGCGATCAGCAAATCCTTGGCGTCGATCTGATCGCCGGCCTTGACCAGCACTTCGGCGATTGTGCCGTCGCGCTCGGCATGCAATGCCGTCTCCATCTTCATCGCCTCGATGGACAGCAGCACGTCGCCGGCCTTGACCGCCTGGCCGGCGGCAACGGCAAGCGCCGAGACGACGCCGGGCATCGGCGCCCCGACATGCGCCTCGTTGCCCGGCTCAGCCTTGCGCCGCGCCTTGGCGGCGGAAGCGCCATGCGCACGGTCCGGCACTTTGACCCGGCGCGGCTGGCCGTTGAGCTCGAAGAACACGGTGACCATGCCCTTCTCATCGACATCGCCGATGGCGAGGCAGCGCACCACCAGCGTCTTGCCTTTCTCGATGTCGACAAAGATCTCGTCTTCCGGCTTCATGCCGTAGAAATAGTTCGGCGTCGGCAGGACACTGACCGGCCCGTAGGTTTCCTGCGCTGCGGTAAAGTCGGAGAAAACCTTCGGGTACATCAGCCAAGAGGCGAATTCGAATTCGCTGAGCTTGCGCTCGAGCTTGTCTTCGATCTCCTTGCGGCTGACCTTGAGATTGGCCGGTTTCAACAGCGAGCCAGGTCGCACGGTGATCGGTTTGTCGCCTTTCAGCACCTTCTTCTGCAGTGCCTCCGGCCAGCCACCGGGCGACTGGCCGAGGTCGCCGCGCAGCATCGACACGACTGAATCCGGGAAGGCGATATCCCTGGCCGGATTTTCGACAGCGGCGACCGTCAGGTCCTGGCTTACCATCATCAGCGCCATGTCGCCGACGACCTTGGACGACGGCGTCACCTTGACGATGTCACCGAACATCAGATTGACGTCATGATAGGTCTGCGCCACTTCGTGCCAGCGCGTCTCCAGACCGAGCGAGCGCGCCTGTTCCTTGAGATTGGTGAACTGCCCACCCGGCATTTCGTGCAGGTAGACTTCCGAGGCTGGCCCCTTCAGGTCGCTCTCGAAGGCGGCGTACTGGTTGCGCACCGCCTCCCAGTAGAACGAGATGTTCCTTATCCATTGCGGGTCGAGGCCGGGATCCCGCTCGGTGCCCTTCAGCGCCTCGACGATCGAGCCCAGGCAAGGCTGCGAGGTGTTCCCCGACAAGGCATCCATCGCCGCATCGATGGCGTCGACGCCGCTGTCCACCGCCGCCAGCACCGTCGCCGCCGACAGGCCTGACGTGTCGTGCGTGTGGAAATGGATCGGCAGGTCGGTCGCCTCGCGCAGCGCCCTGAACAGCACTCGTGCCGCCGCGGGCTTCAGGAGGCCGGCCATGTCCTTGACCGCGACGATATGGGCGCCAGCCGCCTGCAACTCCCTGGCCAGCGTGACATAGTATTTGAGGTCGTATTTGGCTCGGGCCGGGTCGAGTATGTCGCCGGTGTAGCAGATCGCCGCTTCGATCAGTTTGCCTTCGGCGCCGACCGCGTCCATGGCGACCCGCATGTTGTCGACCCAGTTCAAACAGTCGAAGACGCGGAACAGGTCGATGCCGCCGGCGGCTGCCTGTTTGACGAAATGCTGGACGACATTGTCGGGATAATTGGTGTAGCCGACGCCGTTGGCGCCGCGCAAAAGCATCTGCAGCAACAAATTGGGCGCTGCCTCGCGCACCAGCGACAGCCGTTCCCACGGGTCTTCTGTGAGGAAGCGCATGGCGACGTCGAACGTCGCCCCGCCCCAGCATTCGAGCGACAAAAGCTGCGGCAGCGCGCGCGCATAGGTGCCGGCAATGCCGGCGATGTCATATGTGCGCACCCGCGTCGCGAGCAAGGACTGGTGTCCGTCGCGCATCGTCGTGTCGGTGACCAGCACCTCTTTCTGTGCGCGCATCGAGGCCGCGAATTTCTCCGGCCCAAGGGCATCGAGCTTCTGCTTGCTGCCATCAGGCACATCGCCGTTGAGATAGGGCACCATGGGTGCAGCCGCATCCACCTTCGGCTGCGGCCGGCCGCGCGTCTCGGGATGGCCGTTGACGCTGACGTCGGCGAGGTAGTTGAGCAGCTTGGTCGCGCGGTCCTGCCGCTTCACGCTCGCGAACAGTTCCGGCGTCGTGTCGATGAACTTGGTCGTGTAGGAATTATCGGCGAAACTCGGGTGATTGATGATCGCCTCGAGGAAGGTGAGGTTGGTCGCCACGCCGCGGATGCGGAACTCGCGCAGTGCGCGGTTCATGCGGGCGATGGTCTCGGCCGGCGTCGGCGCCCACGCCGTCACCTTTTCCAGCAGCGGGTCGTAGAAACGGGTGATCACCGCGCCGGAATAGGCGGTGCCGCCATCGAGGCGGATGCCGAAACCGGTGGCGCCGCGATAGGCGGTGATGCGGCCATAGTCGGGAATGAAATTATGCTCAGGATCTTCCGTGGTGATGCGGCACTGCAGCGCATGGCCGTTGAGCCTGATATCCTTCTGCGCCGGCACACCCGATTCCGGCGTACCGATGGCGAAACCATCGAGGATGTGGATCTGCGCCTTGACGATGTCGATGCCGGTCACCTGCTCGGTGACGGTGTGCTCGACCTGGATGCGCGGGTTGACCTCGATGAAGTAGAATTTGCCGGTGTCGGCATCCTGCAGGAATTCGACCGTGCCGGCGCCGATATAGCTCGTCTCGCGGGCGATCTTCAGCGCATGACCGCAGAGCTCTTCGCGCCGTGACATTTCGAGATACGGCGCCGGCGCGCGCTCGACCACCTTCTGGTTGCGGCGCTGTATGGAGCAATCGCGCTCGAACAAGTGCACGGCATTGCCATGTATGTCGCCCAGCACCTGCACCTCGACATGGCGGGCGCGCTCGATCAGCTTTTCGAGATAGACCTCGTCCTTGCCGAAGGCGGCTTTCGCTTCGCGCTTGCCCTCCGTCACCTCGCGGGCGAGATCGGCTTCCGAGCGAATGGCGCGCATGCCGCGGCCGCCGCCGCCCCACGATGCCTTCAGCATGACCGGATAGCCGATCGTCTTGGCAAGCGCCTTCACCGCCTCCATGTCGTCCGGCAAGGGATCGGTGGCGGGAATTACCGGTACGCCGACCTCGATCGCCAGGTTGCGTGCGGCGACCTTGTTGCCGAGCCTGCGCATCGTATCCGGCTTGGGTCCGATGAAAATGATGCCGGCCTTGGCGCAGGCTTCGGCGAATTCAGGGCTTTCCGACAACAGTCCATAGCCCGGGTGGATGGCATCGGCGCCCGAAAGCCTGGCGACGCGGATCACTTCCTCGATCGACAGATAGCTTTCGATCGGCCCCATATCCCTGGTCAGATGCGGCCCGCGCCCAACCTGATAGCTTTCGTCGGCCTTAAAGCGATGCAGCGAGTATTTGTCCTCCTCAGCCCAGATCGCAACGGTTTTGAGGCCGAGTTCGTTGGCCGCGCGGAAGACGCGGATGGCAATTTCGGAGCGGTTGGCGACAAGGATCTTCGAGATTGCCAAGGACGAGGCTCCGGGCGCGAACGGAAGGGAACTGCCGACATGATTAACGCGAAAATGCTGCAGTGCAAACAAAATCGAAGGAGGCGATTAAACCGATTTAATTTTACCTAGCGTTGACACATTGCGTGTCGCTCCGGACGACGCCTCCCGATCCGGCTTTCGGGAAACTCCCATGAAAAAATGCCCGGCGCGAGGCGCCGGGCATTTTATGTAGCAACGTCCGGTTATTTGCCGGGTTCGTTCTCGACATAGGTGTACTTGCCGTCGTCACCCTTCTTCCAGGTGTACATGACGTAATCCGGACGGGTGATGTCGCCTTTCGCGTCATAGCCGATCTCGCCGATCGCGGTCTTCCAGGGGCCGGCCGACTTGATAGTCTCGGCTACCTTCTGAGCGTCATCGGCTGAACCGGTCTTGGCGATGGCGGCCGCGATGATTTCCATCGCCGCGTAGGAGTAGAGGGTATAGGCCTCAGGCTCGAAGCCGGCCGCGCGGAACTTCTCGACGAGTTCCTTGGCGTTCGGATTCTTGCGCGGATCCGGAGCGAACGTCATCAGCGTGCCGTCTACGGCGTCGCCGGCGATGGAGGCCAATTCGTTTGAAACGATGCCGTCGCCGGACATGAAGGTTGCCTTGAGGCCCTGGTCGGCGAGCTGGCGTATGATCAGGCCGGCTTCGGTGTGCAGGCCGCCATAGTAGACGACGGAGACGCCTGCGTCCTTCATCTTGGCGATGAGGGCCGAGAAATCCTTGTCGCCGACATTGATGCCTTCATACATGGCCTCGGTCACGCTATTGGCTGCAAGCGCCTTCTTGGTTTCGTCGGCGAGGCCTTGGCCATAAGGCGTCTTGTCATGAATGACAGCGATCTTGGCATCCTTGAAGTGCGCGGCGAGATAGTCGCCAGCAACCTTGCCCTGCTGATCGTCGCGTCCGCAGGTGCGGAAGGTGTTCCACATGCCGCGTTCGGTGAACTTCGGATTGGTCGCAGCCGGGGTGATCTCGAGGATACCGTTCTCGGCGTAGACTTCCGATGCCGGGATCGAAACGCCCGAGTTGAAGTGGCCGACCACGTACTTGACGCCGTCGGCGACGAACTTGTTGGCGACCGAGATGCCCTGCTTCGGATCGGAGACGTCGTCGCCGACCGTGAGCTTGACCTGCTCGCCGTTGATGCCGCCGGCCGCATTGATGTCGGCGACAGCCTGTTCGGCGCCCTTTTGCAGCTGCGCGCCAAAGGCGGCGTTCGGACCGGTGATCGGACCGGCAACGCCGACCAGGATGTCAGCCCACGCGCTTCCGCTGAACGCGACAAGCGCGGTCAGGGCGACGGCGGACAAAAGTGATTTTCTCATGTAAAACGCTCCCATTTACAGAGTGGGCGTGGATGATGCTTTCATGCGATGCCCACTTTTACTCGCAGAAAACGTACTTTGCCGATTTTCAGGCACTTGTCACGCCGATTCATCCCCGGAACGGCGTTAATGGTGAACGTCAACCTTTTGGTTTCCAGCTCAAAAGCGATGCTCTTTCGTAGAGCCAGTTATACTGTGTCACCATCTGGTTGGTACGCGTGTATTGATAGCCGATGAAGCCCAATATCATCAGGACAATGGTGTCGACGATGTAGTACTGCAGCGAGAACATCGTCCCGTCGAACAGTGCGTGATGGATGAACCTTACGGCGATGCCGAGGCCGAGCATGTAAGCGAACAATTGGACGAAGCTGCGCCATGTTTGGGCGCAGGCCTTGCCCGTCATCCATGCCGCCCAGCCGCCAAGCAGGCAGGTGACGAAGAAGAAATGCCAGACCGAGGGTTCCTCATAGAGAATGCCCTGCATGATTGATGTCTCCTGAGCTCAGTGATGGCCGCCTTCGAGATAGGCGGCGCGCACGTCCGGATCGGCGAGCAGTTCCTTGCCGGTGCCGCTCATCGTCACATTGCCGTTGACCAAGACATAGCCGCGCGTGGCGAGCTTCAGCGCGCCGAAGGCGTTCTGCTCGACCAGGAACACGGTCAGCCCCTGCGTGCGGTTCAACTCGCGGATGGCGTCGAAGATCTGCTTGACGACCAGCGGCGCCAGGCCCAGCGACGGCTCGTCGAGCAGGAGCAGCTTCGGCCGCGCCATCAGCGCACGTCCGATCGACAGCATCTGCTGCTCGCCGCCCGACAGCGTGCCGCCGCGTTGGGCAATGCGTTCCTTCAGGCGCGGAAACAGCGTGAACACCTTCTCGACGTCCTCGTCGTAATGCTGGAGGTTGTCGAGGCTGGCGCCCATCTGCAGGTTTTCCATCACCGTCATGCGCGGGAAGATGCGCCGTCCCTCCGGCGACTGGGCGATGCGCATGCGCGCGATCTCATGGGTCGGCAATTGGGTGATATCGGTGCCGGCGAAGGTGATGGTGCCCGCCCGCGCCCGTGGAGCGCCAAAAATGGTCATCATCAGCGTCGACTTGCCGGCGCCGTTGGCGCCGATCAGCGCCACGATCTCGCCCTGCTTGACGGTGACATCGACGCCATTCAGCGCCCTGATGTTGCCGTAGTAGGTCTGGACGCCCTTGATATCGAGCAGCGTCGTGCCGGCCATTATTTACGCCCTCCGCGCCGGTTGGAGACGCCCGGTGTCTTCGGCTTTACCGGAGCCTTGGTAGCCGGCTTTGCCGCTGAGGATTTCGCGGCAGAAGGTTTGCTTGCCGCGGCGCTCGACCTTGCGTCGACCTGCCCGGCTTTCGAGGCGGCCTTCGACACCGTGACCCGTTCGCCCTCGCTGTGGCCGACCGTGTCGGTCACAGGTCCGGCGAGAAACGAAGATGATGTGCCCGGGCCGTGCGCCGAATCCGGGCCCGTATCCAGTTGCTCGATGACGTCTTCGTCGCCGACCTCGGTCAGCACCGTCTCGACGTCCTCGTCTTCGACCCCGAGATAGGCGGCAATGACACGCGGGTCGGTGCGTACCGCATGCGGACTGCCATCCGAGATCTTGCGCCCGTATTCGAGCACCACGACATGGTCGGAAATCTGCATGACCACCGCCATGTCGTGCTCGATCAGCAGGATCGAGGTGCCGGTGTTGTCCTTGATATCCATCAGAAGCGCGTTGAGCGCCATTGATTCCTTCGGATTGAGTCCGGCCGCCGGTTCGTCGAGGCAGAGCAACTCCGGACCCGTGCACATCGCCCGCGCGATCTCCAGGCGCCGTTGCGCGCCGTAGGGCAGGTCGCCGGCCGGATCGTCGGCTCGATCGACGAGGTCGGCCTTTTCCAGCCAGTGCCTGGCGAGGTCGATCGACTCGGCCGACGCCATCCGGTAGCCGCTGAAGCCGAACAGGCCGAGGACGGTGTAGCCGGAAGCCTTCATCAGCTTGTTGTGCTGCGCCACCAGCAGGTTCTCGAGCAGCGTCATGCCCGAGAACAGACGAATGTTCTGGAAGGTGCGCGCCACCTTGGCGCGCGCCGGAATCTCGTGGTTCGGCAGGCGTTCGAGCAAGAAGCTCGAGCCGTCGCGCCGGCTGAGCGTGATCATGCCTTCCGACGGCTTATAGAAGCCGGTGATACAGTTGAACACGGTGGTCTTGCCGGCACCGTTCGGCCCGATCAGCGCGGTGATCTCGCCGCGCCTGGCCTGGAAGGAGAGGTCGCCGATGGCGACCAGACCGCCAAACTTCATCGACAGATGCTCGACCTGCAGGATGGCATCGTTCATGGAGGGGCTCGCATCGCTCATCAGCCGTGGCCCTCCTTGGTGAAGGAACCGGATACGGCCCTGCTCTCTTTGAGAAAGGCTGTCGGTTCACGACTGCCGACGAAGCCGCGCGGCTTCCACAGCATGACGATGACCATGGCCATGCCGAACAACAGCATGCGATAAAGCTCCGGTGTGAAGTCGGGACCGAAAACCTGCTTCAGGAAATCGAGCTCGCGCAGCACCTCGGTGCCGCCGATCATCACCATGGCGGCGACGGCAATGCCGACCAGCGAACCCATGCCGCCGAGCACGACGATGGCGAGGATGATGGCCGATTCCAGGAAGATGAAGGATTCCGGGCTGACGAAACCTTGCCGCGCGGCGAAGAACGAGCCGGCGAAGCCGCCGAACATGGCGCCGGTGGCAAAGGCGGTGAGCTTGGTGGTGGTGGTGTTGATGCCGAGCGAGCGGCAGGCGATCTCGTCCTCGCGCAGCGCTTCCCAGGCGCGGCCGACGGGCATGCGCCTAAGCCTTATGGTGACGAAGGCGGTGAGCAGGCAGAGTCCCAGGATCAGGTAGTAGAGGAAGATCTTGTAGTAGGCGCTCGACGTGGCGATGTCGAAAACCTTGGCGATATAGTTCGGATCCGAGACATTGAACGTCATTAGGCCGAAAAAGGTGACCTTGGGGATGCCGGAGATACCGGCCGAGCCGTTGGTAACCTCACGCCAATTGATCAGCACGAGACGAATGATCTCGCCGAAGGCCAGCGTCACGATCGCCAGGTAGTCGCCACGCAGGCGCAGCACCGGAAAACCGAGCAGCACGCCCCAGAAGGCAGCCATGGCGCCGGCGGCAGGCAGCAGGATCCAGAACGACAGGCCGTACTGCGTGCCAAGCAGCGCATAGGCATAGGCGCCGACGGCGTAAAAGGCGACATAACCAAGGTCGAGCAGGCCGGCGAGGCCAACGACGATGTTCAACCCCCAGGCCAGCATCACGTAGATCAGGATCTGGATGCCGAAATTGTCGACCCATTTCAGAGAACCCTGGAACCCGGCGGCCACCGATCCTCCGTACAAAGCAAGCACCAGCACGACAATGACCGGGTAGAGCGCCAGTGCGGTTATGCCCAGCGCCGAAAAATGGGCATGGATGAAGGTTCGGAAATAAAACATCACCGAGGCGAGGGCGTAGATGATCGCCAGCGCCCTCAGGAACCGTGCATAACCGGCCAGACCGGGTCCCAGCAATCCGTCAAGGGAGCCGGCAAGAAAAACCAGCACGGCCACCGTGATGATGGCGGCGAGGAAATAGGGCAAGCGGAAGAACCGCGTCGCCATGCTCTCCGGCAGCAGGCCGGTGGCGACATCGACGATCTTCTGATTTGCCAGGAAGGGCTGTCCGTAAGCGACGTAGAGAAAACGGCCGGCCATGGTCAGCACAACCACGATGGCGAGCAGGCCCCAGCGCTGCACCAGGATCAGTTCGTTGGAGATGTTCTGATCGGTCTTCAGGCCGATGAACAGCACGAACAGGCCGAGCGCGATGGCGCCGGCATAGAGCGCTTCGCGGGTGGCGCGCTGCATGGGGGTGGCGACGATGTCGCGCTCCGGAGATGCGGTGACCGCCATTGTCTCAGACCTTTTCGACTTCTGGCCGGCCGAGAATGCCGGAAGGCAGGAAGATCAGCACGATCGCCAGGATGGAAAAGGCAGCGACGTCCTTGTAATCGATCGAGAAATAAGCCGACCACATGCTTTCGATGAAGCCGATCATCAGCCCGCCGAGCACGGCGCCGGGCAACGAGCCGATGCCGCCGAGCACCGCAGCAGTAAATGCCTTCACACCGGGGGTAAAGCCATCGGAAAACACCACCACACCGTAATACATCAGGAACAACGTGCCGGCGACGGCGGCAAGGGCGGCGCCCATGATGAAGGTGATCGAGATGGTGCGATCGACGTCGATGCCGAGCAGTGCGGCCATCTTGCGGTCCTGCTCGCACGCCCTTTGGGCTCGACCCAGCGAGGTCTTGTTGACCAGGTACCAGAACAGCGCCAGCAGGACTATGGTGACCAGGACGATGATGATCTGCTTCAGCGACACGCTGATGCCTTCGATGTTGTAGACCTTGGACACCATCGGCGGGACCGGCTTGTTGCGCGGGCCTTGCGTCACCTGGACGAAATTGGACAGCGCAATCGACATGCCGATCGCGGTGATCAGCGGCGCCAGCCGGAACGAACCGCGCAAAGGCCGGTAGGCCACCTTCTCGATCGTCCAATTGTACATGCTGGTCAACAGCATTGCGACGATCATCATGACCAGGAGCGCGAGCACTACCGGCAACGAATAGAACAAGGCACCGAGTATAAGGAAAACGATGAGGGCGGCGAAAGCGCCGATCATGAAGATGTCGCCATGGGCGAAATTGATCATGCCGATGATGCCGTACACCATCGTATAGCCGATCGCTATCAGTCCATAGATCGATCCCAGCGTCAGCCCATTGATAAGCTGCTGGACAAAATACTGCATGCTGTCGTGGCTCCCCTGGAATGTCGTCCATGCAGACGCATTCCTTTTCGTATTTCTCCTAGTCGTAAAGTTTCGAGCCCGGATTGCAACGTCATTTTTTAATCGGCATGCGTGATTTTGAAGCACGCAATCGGGTTGCCCGTTCTTCCCTTCCCGGCCTCTGGACTATCGCGGACCCTATCATTGGCATAACGCAATGTCTTTGGCGATTCGTCGTCAAAATGCACGCCGTTTCGAAGCAATCGCCGTCAAAATAAGTTGATGAGCGGGATCGTTGCGCCGTCGCAGCGATCGATCTTTGCGTTCCGTTCGTTTCCCTGGGTCAGAATACTCTCTATTTGACGACGAATCCGTGCGCGAACGGATCGCGATCGTCGATGAAGATCGTGTTCAATCCGGTCATGCGCGCCCAGCCGCCGATCGAGGGAATGATCGCCGGCTTGCCCGCCACCGTGACTTCCTTCTCGACCCTGCCCTTGAACAGCGAGCCGATGATCGATTGATGGACGAAATCGTCGCCGGTCCCAAGCTTGCCCTTGGCGTGAAGCTGCGCCATCCGCGCCGAGGTGCCGGTGCCGCAAGGCGAGCGGTCGATCGCCTTGTCGCCGTAGAAGACGGCGTTGCGCGCATCCGCCCGGCTGTCGGTCGGCGCACCCGTCCACAGTATGTGCGACAGCCGGTCGATGCCGGGATTCTCGGGATGCACGAAGGCGTACTTCTCGTTGAGCCGCTGCCGCACCACCGGGCTCCAGGCGATGAGGTCGCCGGCGGAATGGTCGGCCACATCGCGATAGTTCTTCTGCGGCTCGACGATGGCGTAGAAATTGCCGCCATAGGCGACATCGACGCTGATCTCGCCGAGTTGCGGGCATTCGACCGTCAGTCCCTCGGCATGGAGGAAGGACGGTACGTTGGTGATGCGCACCTCCTCGACATATTCGCCGACCTGTTTGTACTCGGCGGTAACCAGGCCGGCCGGCGTGTCCAGCCTGAGCAAACCCGGCGTCTTCGGCTTGATCAGCCCGTGCTCGATGGCCATCGTCACCGTGCCGATGGTGCCATGACCGCACATTGGCAGGCAGCCCGACGTTTCGATGAACAGGATGGCGACGTCGCAATCGGGCCGCGTCGGCGGATAGAGGATCGAGCCGGACATCACGTCGTGGCCGCGCGGCTCGAACATCAGCCCGGTGCGGATCCAGTCATATTCGGCCAGGAAATGTGCGCGCCGCTCCATCATTGTCGCCCCCTGGAGCAGCGGTCCGCCGCCGGCGACAAGCCGCACCGGATTGCCGCAAGTGTGGCCGTCGATGCAGAAGAAAGAGTGGCGCGCCATTTCTAGCTCCCGTCAGAAGCGGTTCGGAGAAAACGGAGACAGATCAAACACCGGATTTTGGCCGAGAATGAGATCGCGGACCAAGCGTCCAGTGGCAGCCGCCTGGGTCAGGCCGAGATGGCCGTGGCCGAAGGCATAGACTATCGTGCCGGCCTGCCTGGCGCCACCGATCACCGGCAGCGAATCCGGCAGCGACGGCCGGAACCCCATCCATTCGCGACCACCGGCCGTATCAAGTCCCGGCAGGAAGCTTTTGGCCTTTTCGAGCAGCGCCTTCGAGCGGGCGTAGTTGGGCGGCCGCCCGATGCCGCCGAGTTCGACTGCGCCGCCGACGCGCACGCCGGTTTCAAGCGGCGTGACGACGAAGCCGTGGCCGGAGAAGATCAGTTGCCGCTTCACGTCGAAGGCGGTTCTCGGCAGGGTCGTGTTGTAGCCGCGCTCGGTTTCGAGCGGGATTCGGTCGCCGAGATGTTTCGCCAGGAGATGCGACCAGGCGCCGGCGGCGATGACGAGGCATTTTGCATGCCGCACCGTGCCGTCGGCCAGCGTCAATGTCGCGCCTTCCTGCCCTACTCCGACATGGTCGATCCGAGCCTTTTCGAAACGCGCACCGTTGGTCTCGGCATAGGCCCAGATCGCCTTGCCCAATAATTTCGGATCGGTAACGGTCTTCCATCCCGGCACGAAAGTACCCTTGACGAAGCGCGACGACAGGCCCGGTTGCAAGGCGGCGAGAGCATCGCCCTCGACATGGCTGAAGCCGATGCCGAAGCGCTGCCTCGCCGCCCAGCCGGGCAGCGACGCCTTGAACTCGGCCTCGCTCTCGTAAAGTTCGAGCGAGCCGTCCTCGCGCAGCATGTTTTGGGTACCCGAGCGCGCCATCAGCCCGGCCCATTCGGCCTCGGCGAGCCGCATCATCCCGGCCTGCGCCGTCAGGCTGGCCTCGTAGCGGTCGCTTCGTCCGGCGCGCCAGAAGCGGACAAGCCAGGGCAGCAGCTCCGGCAGATAGGCGGGCGGGATGCTGAGCGGGCCGAGCGGGTCGGCAAGCCATTTCGGCAGATGCCTGATCATGCCCTTGTGGGCCAGCGGCAGCACATCGGAAAAGGCCAGGGCGGCCGCATTGCCGGAACTCGTTTCCTCGCAGATCCCAGTCCGATCGAAGATCGTGACGTTTCGCCCCGCCTCGGCCAGATAGGCGGCGATACAGATGCCGATGATGCCGCCGCCGATAATGGCGATGTCCTCCCCTTCTCCCCGTTCACGGGGAGAAGGTGCCTGAAGGGCGGATGAGAGGCTGCGCCCCGCTTTTGCCGACTTGGAAATTCCCTGCACGTGGGCGCTGCCCCTCATCTGGCTGCTGCCATCTTCTTCCGGTGAAACGGGTAGAACAGAGCCTGCCTCAAAACGTCGGCAGCACCGGCCGCACCGCCAGCGCATCCCTGACAATCTTTTCGACCGTCCTGCGGCGCTCGCCTGAAAGCGGCTGGCGCGGCATGCGCACGCGGTCGTTCGTGTTGATCGCCAGGACTTCGGCAAGCTTGATGTTCTGCACCAGATAGGTCGAGACGTCGAGGTCGAGCAGCGGCCGGAACCAGCGGTAGATTTTCAGCGCCTCCTCGCGGCGGCCCTGCTTCATCAATTGGTAGATGGCGACCGTCTCGCGCGGAAACGCGGTGACCAGTCCCGCCACCCAGCCGATGGCGCCGACCGACAGCGCCTCGAACGCTAGATTGTCGACGCCGGTGAACAGGTCGTAGCGGTCGCCGAAGCGGTTGATGATTTCGGTCGAGCGGCGGATGTCGTCGGAGGATTCCTTGATGGCCACAAAGCGCTTGTCCTTCGCCAGTTCCTCCATCTGGTCGACGGTGACGTCGACGCGATAGGCAAGCCGGTTGGAATAGATCATCACCGGCAGGTCGCCGGCCTCGGCGACGGCGCGCAGCGCCGCGACCGTCTCCTCCGCGTTGGTGTGATAGATCGGGCTCGGCACCACCATCAGGCCGTTGGCGCCCCCTCTGGCGGCGCGGCGCGCGATCGCCGCCGCCTCGCGCGTGCCGGCTTCGTTGACCGTCAGCAAAACCGGCTTGTTGCCGGCGATCTTCTGCGCGGTCTTCAGCACCTCGATCTTCTCGTCATGCGAGAGCATCGGCCCCTCGCCGAGCGAGCCGCAGACGATGATGCCGTCGCAGCCGACCTCCATCTGCAGCGCAAAGCAGCGCTCCATCTCTGCGTGGTCGAGGCGGTCGTCCTTGGTGAATTTGGTCGTGACGGCGGGGAAAACTCCAGTCCACATGGCGGTCGCTCCATCTGATATATCAGTCGTATATTTTATTAACAAGCCGACTGTCAACACGGATTTCGCTATGATATATCAAAAATGTATCAGGAGCTTGCCTTTGATATTCAATGAAACAAGCCCGGCATTCGAGCCAGTGGCGGCGAAAGCCTACCGCCTGCTCGAGCACATGATCGTGACGCTCGAACTGGCGCCTTCAAGCTTCATCACCGAGGGCGCGCTGATCGACAGGCTGGGGCTCGGCCGCACGCCGGTGCGTGAGGCGATCCAGCGGCTGGCTTGGGAAGGACTGCTGGATGTCCGGCCCCGTGCCGGCATCGCCATTGCCCCGCTGCATCCCGGCGACTGGTTGCGCGTTCTCGACGCACGGCGTGGCGTCGAGGTGGTTCTTGCCCGCTCGGCCGCCCGCTTCGTCACCCGCGAGGCCGCCGATCTGTTTCACGATGCGGCACTTGCCATGCAGAAGGCGGTGATATCAGGCAATGTGCTGGCCTTCATTCAGGCCGACAAGGCGCTCGACGAGGCGCTGGCGCTGGCAGCCGACAACCCCTTCGCCGCGCGGCTGGCAGCCCCCTTGCAGACCCACAGCCGCCGCTTCTGGTTCCGCTACAAGGCCGAAACCGGACTGGCGGAATCGGCAGAGCACCACGTCGCGCTGATCCGCTCGATCCTCGCCGGCGACGAAGACGCCGCCGCCAAGGATGCCAAGCGCCTGATGGCGCTGCTGCGCGGCCATGCCGAGGCGGCTGCGACGCGCTAGGAGATCGCATCAACCTTCGGCCGGCTCTTTGAGTTCCGTCCATCGGCGGCCAGGCGCTGAGCATCATTCAATTCGGTCATGCGTCCTGGTCGGTCGGGATCACCACGTTTTCCCAATGTTCGCCGGCCGCGACGATGCAGCTTCTGCCGGCGACGTCGGTGACGATGATCGTCCAGCTTCCGCTGTCGGCGACATAGACTTCCATAATCGCCGTCTGACCGATCAGCCCGAGGGCAAACTGTCTTTCCTGGAACTGCTCGCTGAGGTGGGCGACGAGATCGCTATGTTCAACGCAATATTGATATTGGGCGCTTGCGGCGTTCGTACCCACCGCCAATGCCCCAGCAAGAATCAGGGTTTTCAACCCAACCAACAGCGATTTGCGCGCCATAGGGCACTTCCTTTGCTATCACGTCCGACAAAGGGAGAGCCCTCATTTTGCCGGAACGATTCAGGCCGGGTTCCGACGTCATCGCGTCGTTCCTTTCTGTGTTCCGGTCTGTCATCAGCGGGGACCATTCCTAATGTTCCCACTATGTTCCATATATGGTGTCGGCAAGGAAAAAGCGCAAGCAGGCGCCCGCTGGGGCGCCTGTGGATCCGTTTCATGGTCGTCACGAGAACCGCGGCCTGGCGCGGCTATGCTAAGGCGGCTGCACCCGTTAGGCGGGCTCAGGTACCTGGCAGCGCCGCTGTCGTCATCGCGCTCTCCCAGCCTTCACCCACCGAAACCACGCAGCTTTGACCGCGTGTGTCGCTGGCGAGGATGGTCCAGGTGCCCTGGTCGGAAACGAAGACTTCAACAATCACATTCGGATTGACGACGCCGAGCGCGGTCGGATTTTCCCGAAACTTCTCGCCAAGCGCCTTGATCATGTCGGCTCGTGGCGCGCATTGTTCGGCCGCTGTTGCCGGGGCGGCGGAAAGCGCCGCAACTGCTAGGAATATCGTCGCTATTAGACGTGTCATCTGACACCTCCTTGCGCCGGCCGCCCCCGAAGCTGTTGCCAGCGCCGTTGGTTGGTCTACCGCGCCTGCTTCGCTGCAGGATTGCAATCTTAAGACTTCTGCTGCCGCCTGGTTCCATCACATTAGCGTTCAAGCAGATACGGTGCGAGACCGGCCAACAGAAAGGCCCGGTTTCTGGCCGGGCCTTTTCGTCTCCAATCATAAAATCTGGAGCTGTTTGTCGACCGGCTAGTTCATCGTCGGGATGACGAATTCGGCCCCGTCCCTTGACGCCTGCCCGCGCGCCCGCAGCCGAAGGCGAGGACGCGCAAGCAAGCAACCGTCCGGCTAATTCATCGTCGGAATGACGAATTCAGCCCCGTCCTTGACGCCTGCCCGCGCGCCCGCAGCCGAAGGCGAGGACGCGCAAACAAAAAACCGTCCGGCTAGTTCATCGTCGGGATGACGAATTCGGCCCCGTCCTTCACGCCGGACGGCCAGCGCGAGGTCACTGTCTTGGTCTTGGTGTAGAAACGGAACGCGTCCGGTCCGTGCTGGTTGAGGTCGCCGAAGGAAGACGCTTTCCAGCCGCCGAACGTATAGTAGGCGATCGGGACCGGGATCGGCACGTTGATACCGACCATGCCGACCTGGACCCTCGAGGCGAAGTCGCGGGCCGCATCGCCGTCGCGGGTGAAGATGGCGACGCCGTTGCCCATTTCGTGATCGCTGGCGAGCTTGATCGCGTTCTCGTAAGTCGGCGCGCGCACCACCGAGAGCACCGGCCCAAAAATCTCTTCCTTGTAGATGCGCATATCGGCGGTCACGTTGTCGAACAGGCAGCCGCCCATATAGTAGCCGTTCTCGTAGCCCTGCATGGAAAAGCCGCGCCCGTCGACGACCAGCTTGGCGCCTTCTCTGACGCCGGTATCGACATAGCCCTTGACCCGCTCCAGCGCCTGCGCCGTCACCAGCGGGCCGAAATCGGCGGACGAATCCGTCGACGGGCCGACTTTCAGGCTTTCGACGCGCGGCACCAGCTTTTCCATCAGCCGATTGGCGGTGTCGTTGCCGACCGGGACAGCCACCGAGATCGCCATGCAGCGCTCGCCGGCCGAGCCGTAGCCGGCGCCGATCAGCGCATCGACGGTCTGGTCCATGTCGGCGTCGGGCATGATGATCATGTGGTTCTTGGCGCCGCCGAAGCACTGCACGCGCTTGCCGGCCGCGCAGCCGCGCGAATAGATGTACTGGGCGATCGGCGTCGAGCCGACGAAACCGATGGCTTTGATGTCAGGGTCGTCGAGGATGGCGTCGACCGCGTCCTTGTCGCCGTTGACGACGTTGAGGATGCCCGCCGGCAGACCGGCCTCGATGAACAGCTCGGCGATGCGCATCGGCACGCCCGGGTCGCGCTCCGAAGGCTTCAGGATGAAAGCGTTGCCGCAAGCGATAGCCGGCGCGATCTTCCACAATGGGATCATCGCCGGAAAATTGAACGGCGTGATGCCGGCAACGACGCCGAGCGGTTGGCGCATCGAATAGACGTCGATGCCAGGGCCGGCGCCGTCGGTGAACTCGCCCTTCATCATGTGCGGCGCGCCGATGCAGACCTCGACCACTTCCAGGCCGCGCTGGATGTCGCCCTTGGCGTCGGAGATGGTCTTGCCGTGTTCGCGCGCCAGAATGTCGGCCAGCGCGTCATACTCCCTGGCGACCAGTTCGAGGAACTTCATCAAGACGCGCACGCGCCGCTGCGGATTGGTCGCCGCCCAACCGGGCTGCGCCGCCTTGGCGTTTTCCACCGCCGCCCGCAGTTCCGCCTGCGAAGCCAGCGCCACCGTGCCGCGCACCGTGCCGTCCATCGGCTGCATGACGTCCTGCTTGCGGCCGCTGGTCCCAGCGACACGCTTGCCGCCGATGAAATGACCGTATTCGATCATGGTCTCTCTCCCTGTATTTGTGATGCGGCATTGTCCGCCTTTGTGCGGCCGATGGCAACGCGCGCGAGAACGCAACCGTTGTGCGGAAAATAGATAGCGGTTGACTGAGGAGCATCAATTCCCGCAATTGATAGTGCCACCTCAAGGAATGACAGGTTGAGTTCCTTCGCGCCCCCCTCTGTCCTACCGGACATCTCCCCCTCTAGGGGGGAGATTGCGCTGTCATCTTTGCCTTCGCCAAATATCGACGCTGTTAAGGAAGAGCTGTCAGCGGAGCTCCCAATCTCCCCCCTTGAGGGGGAGATGTCCGGCAGGACAGAGGGGGGTGCCACGGAACGCAACGTCGACGATTGTCATCCGGGCCATCCCCATGAACTGGGATGACGTCCGCATCTTTCTGGCGGTGGCGCGCGCCGGCCAGATCCTCGGCGCGGCCAAGCGGCTGGAGCTCAACCACGCCACCGTCTCGCGCCGCGTCGCCGCACTCGAGGATGCGCTGCGCGCAAAACTTTTCCGCCGGCTGACCACCGGCAGCGAGTTGACGCCGGCGGGCGAGCGTTTCCTTGACATCGCCGAGCGCATGGAAGGCGACATGATCGCCGCGCGCTCGACCGTGGCGGGCGAAGGCGACGATGTCTCCGGCACGGTGCGCATCGGCGCGCCTGATGGTTTCGGCGTCGCCTTCCTGGCCAAACGCCTCGGCGCACTGACGGCGCTTCACCGCGAACTCACCATCCAGCTGGCGCCGGTGCCGCGTTCCTTCTCGCTGTCCAGGCGCGAAGCCGACATCGCCATCACCGTGGAGCGGCCGACAGAAGGCAGGCTGGTGGCGGGGAAGCTGGTCGACTACACGCTCGGCCTGTTCGCGTCCCGCGCCTATGCCGAAACGCATGGCCTGCCCCAGACGCCCGCCGAGCTCGGCCGGCACACGCTGATCGGCTATGTGCCGGACCTCATCGTCAGCCCCTCGCTCGACTATGCGGCCGAGTTCAGTGCCGACTGGCGCACCAGCTTCGCCATCTCCTCGGCACTCGGCCAGGCCGAAGCGGTGCGCTCCGGCGCCGGCATCGGCATCCTGCACACCTTCGTCGCCCGTTCGATGCCGGAACTGGTGGCTGTCGACATCGTTGCGCCCATCCGCCGCGCCTACTGGCTGGTCTATCACGAATCGGTCAGGCCGCTGCGCCGCGTCCAGATCGTCGCGAGCTTCATCACCAAGGCGGTGGAACGGGAGCGAAGCCTGTTCGTCTGACGATATTCATCTGACGCGGCGAAATGTGTTGAAGCTTGATCCCAAGTCGCGCGGCAAATTCCTCATCGTGCTCAAAGGTGGGGCTGGGTGAAGTATCCTTCCGATTCTACCGCTGGTATCGCTCCGGTCCGAGGTCGCGGACGTTGATGTCCGGCACCCGGCTGGAAATGATGTCAGCCAGGACCTTGGCCGAGCCGCAGGCCATGGTCCAGCCGAGCGTACCGTGGCCGGTGTTGAGATAGAGGTTGGAGAACTCGGTACGGCCGATCAGCGGCGGGCCGTCCGGCGTCATCGGCCGCAACCCGCACCAGAAGGTCGCCGACCGCATGTCGCCGCTGCCCGGAAAAAGGTCGCCAAGCGAATGTTCGAGCGTGTGCCGCCGAGATTCATGCAGCGTCAGGTCGAAGCCGGAAAGCTCCGCCGTGCCACCGACCCGGATGCGGTCGCCGAGCCTGGTGATCGCCACCTTGTAGGTCTCGTCCATCACCGTCGACACCGGTGCTGCGGCAGCATCCTTGATCGGCACGGTGATCGAATAGCCCTTGACCGGATAGACCGGGATAGGTCGTTTCAGCGTACGCATGAACTTGGCTGAATAGCTGCCCATTGCCATCACATAGGCGTCGGCAGCCTTCCAACCCTTGCTCGTATTGATGTTGGCGATACGGTTGCGCTTGCGGACAATCCGCCTGATCGAGGTGTCGTATTCGAAGGTAACGCCGCGCGCCACGCAGAGCTCGGCCAGACGGTCGGTGAACATCTTGCAGTCACCGGTTTCGTCGCCCGGCAGTCGCAGGCCGCCGACAAATTTTTCACGCACCCCTGCCAGCCCCGGCTCGGCCGCGATGCAGCCGTCGGGATCGAGGATCTCGTAGGGAACGCCGTATGTCTTCAGCACCTCGACATCGCCGGCAGTGCCGTCGAGCTGCTGTTGCGTACGAAAAAGCTGCAGCGTTCCCTTGGCGCGCTCGTCATAGGCGATACCCGTCGCCTCGCGCAGCGCCTTCAGCGTGTCGCGGCTGTATTCGGCCAAAGGCACCATGCGCGCCTTGTTCACCGCATAGCGCTCAGCCGTGCAGTTGCGCAGCATCCTGACCAGCCATACCCACATATGCGGATCGAGAGTCGGCCGCACCACTAGCGGACCATGTTTCATCAACAGCCATTTGATCGCCTTCAACGGGACGCCGGGACCGGCCCAGGGCGAGGCGTAGCCGGGCGAGATCTCGCCGGCATTGGCAAAGCTGGTTTCCAGCGCCGGGCCCTTCTGGCGGTCGATCACCGTCACCTCATGGCCGGCCTCGGCGAGATAATAAGCGGTGGTGACCCCGATAACGCCGCCGCCCAGCACGAAGATCTTCATCGCATAGTTCTCCAGAACGACGTCTTGTCAGGGATTTTGGGGCGGGGCATCGTAGCTTTCTGTCTGCCGGATTTTACGGCGTCCGCCAAGTGCCCAAGCATGTCGCCCAAAAGTACGCAGCGGTTTTGGGACGACGACATGCCTAAAAAAGCCCGCGCGCTATCCATTCACATAGCGCCGGTGAAAGCGGTGTCCGAGGCTGGTCAGGATTTCATAGCCGATGGTGCCGGCATGGCCGGCCGCCTGGTCCACCGTCTGCGACGGTCCGATCAGTTCGACGAGGTCGCCCGCCCTCAGCCTGTCGGGCGGCAGGGCAGAAATGTCGAGAACGATCGAATCCATCGATACACGGCCAAGGAATGGCAAGCGCACATTTTCGAACCAGGCGGCTGAGGCCGCGCGTCGATGCCAGCCATCGGCATAGCCTAGCGAGATCGTTGCGGCGACCAGCGAATCGGTCACGTGAAAACTATGGCCATAGCCAACGCCGGCTCCCCTATCGAGGCTGCGCGTCTGGATGACCTTTGCCTGAAGCCGCACCACCGGCAGCATCGGATTTTCCACCGCTGGCGTCGGATTGATGCCGTAGAGCGCCGCACCGGGCCGGGCGAGGTCGTAATGAAAGGGCTGCCCAAGAAAGATGCCGGAGGAGTTGGCGAGCGAGGCCGGCGCCTTTGGCAGCATCCTGCGCAGCCGCTCGAATTCCAGCCGCTGCTGCTCGTTGGCCGGATGCTCGGGCTCGTCGGCGCGAGCGAGATGGCTCATCACGAGGGTGACGTCGATACCGTCGAAAGCCTGCGGATCGGCAGCGACGGCCTCCACCTCGGCTGCCGCCATGCCGAGCCGCGACATGCCGCTGTCGACCTGGATTGCAGCCTTGAGCCTGCGGCCGGCCCGCTGCGCCGCCGCGCGCCAGGCGGCGAGTTGGTCGGCGCTGTTGATGACCGCGCCCAGCTCCGTGTCGACGGCTTCGCTTTCAGCGCCTGGGTGAATGCCGTTCAGCACATAGATCGCTGGCCGTGCGCCGAGCGCCTGGCGCAGCAAGACCCCTTCGGTCAGATGCGCGACGAAAAAAATAGCGCAGCCTTCGGCCGCCAGCGCCGCCGCCACTTGGGTCCCGCCGAGCCCGTAGCCGTCGGCCTTGACGACACCCGCGCAGCCGACGCCACCCAAGCGCGCCTTGAGCCGCCGGCAATTTGCGCGGATGGCGCCGAGATCGACGGTCAATATGGCGCCGGCCGCCGCTTCGCTGATCGGCGCGGCTTTGACGGCGACCCTTTCAGAAAGAGATTTTTTGGAGGCCTCGCTCATGCCAACCCCGTCTGCAGCGGATTGGCCATCAATAAAGCCACCGCGCTGACGCGGCAACCGTGGTCGGCGCGAGCGCGGGTTGCGCCAAGCTACGCAACCAGATGCCGGAACGCCGCAACCACGTCCTCATAGACTTGACGCTTGAACGGCACGATCAGGTCGGGCAATTCCTGCATCGGCCGCCAAGCCCATTTGTCGAACTCGGCGGCGTGGCCGCCCGGCGGCGGATTGATCTCAATCTCGCTGACGTCGCCGTGAAAGCGGAAGGCGAACCATTTTTGCGTCTGGCCGCGATATTTCCCCTTGAAGGCGATGCCGACCAGATGGGCCGGCAGGTCGTAATATATCCAGTTCGGCGCCTCATCCAGCAACGAGACGCTGTGCATCCCGGTTTCCTCGTAGAGTTCCCGCTGCGCCGCCTGCAGCGGCTCTTCGCCCTTGTCGATGCCGCCCTGCGGCATCTGCCAGAGCTGCGTCGTGCCGGCGAATTCGCTGTCCGGCTCGGCAATGCGATGCCCGACCCAGACCAGCCCATCACCGTTGAGGACCATCAGTCCGACACAGCGACGATAAGGCAGCGTCTCGGGGTCGACCGGTTTTTTCTTCGTCATGCTCAACCTTTTTCCGGATCCACCGCCACTGCCGAAATCGGCACGATCTCGATGCCGCGTTTCTTGGCCTCGCTCACCCAAAACGACACGGTGTCGACCGTCAGGTCGAAGGCCGAGCCGATGCCGACAGCAAAGCCTTTCGCCCGCGCGGTGGCTTCCAGTTCGTCCAGCTTCCTCAATATGGCGCCGCGGTCCCGCACGACGTCGATCGACGTGTCACCGGCGGCGAACGGCACGCCGTTTTTCAACGCCAGGTCGGGTGCCAGGCTGCGCGCCGACGAACCGTCGTCGACATAGGCCAGGCCGCGCCTGCCGAGCTCGTCCATCAGCGGCCCCATCGCCGCCGCATCGGCCGAAAAACGCGCGCCCATATAGTTCATGACGCCGGTGTAGTTGGTCGTCCGCGACAGCGCCCAGCGCAAATTCTTCAAATTCTCATCCGCCGTCGCCGCGACCGTCAGCGTGTTGCGGCCGGGATTGACGTTCGGATAATCGAACGGTTCGAGCGGCACCTGCATGACGATCTCATGGCCTCTCTGCCGCGCCGCCTGCATCCATCGGCCGATGCTGTTGCCCTGCGGCGCAAAGCCCAGCGTCACTTCGGCCGGCAGCTTGGCGATGGCCGACTGCGTGCCGGTCTGCGACACGGCTAGCCCGCCGATGACAATCGCCACGCGCGCACCGCGTGCACCGGACCACGGCCGCGCATAGACATCGAACGGCCGCCTGCCGTCGGCGGCACGAACCGGCAATGGGCCGGTTTCGCTGGTCTCGACCAGCGCGCTGTCGGGAATATGCGCGATCCTCAGGTTCTGGCCGATCGTCGAAGGGTCGCGAATGACAATGGCCGCCTTGGGCGAACCACCGTCAACTTCGGTCGGCATATGGATGATCTGCGGCCCGCCCATCTTGGATGCTGCTTCCGCCTTCGATGCCGGCTCCTTGGCCGGCGCCGCGGGTTCGACCACTGCTGTCGTCTTCGGCGTCGAAACGGCGACTTCTTCCGGCTTTCGAAACGGCCTTTCGCGCAGCGCAATCGCGCCGGAGACGCCGATTACGGCCAGCACCAGAAGGGTGGCCGCGACCACACCGGCGCTGATCCTGCGGACCGCGCGCGGCGGCCGGACTGCCTGCCCTAGCGGGCGTTCGATGTCGTTGCCGATGTCAGCCAAGCCGCATCCCCAGCCGCGGTTCCCCCGAATCAAACTGCCGGGGCCCTGCAGCCCCGGCAGCATTACATCGCTTCGATCAGGCAGCCAGACCTGTTGTCCGGCTGATCGACCTTTACTGGTTCAGCACGGCCCCTACTGGTTCAGCACAGCCCCTACTGGTTCAGCACAGCCTTGTCCGGATTCGGCGGGAACGCCGGATCGGTCTTTTCGCCGCGCAGCAACTGCTCGGCAAAGATGAGCTGCAGGTCGTCCTTCGGCTCCGGCGGCACATAGGCTGCCGAGCCCGAACCGGTATCGCCCTCGTCGCTGCCCTTGATGTGGCCCTTGAGGTCCGACTCGCCGCGCGTCAGATCCCTGCCCTGCAGGTCCGGCGGCAACGGCTGGTCGACCTTGATGTCGGGCGTGATGCCCTTGCCCTGGATCGACTTGCCGGACGGCGTGTAATAGAGCGCCGTCGTCAGGCGCAGCGCGCCGTTCTCGCCGAGCGGAACGATGGTCTGCACCGAACCCTTGCCGAAGGACTGCGTGCCGACCACCGTGGCGCGGCGCAGGTCCTGCAGCGCGCCGGCGACGATTTCGGACGCACTGGCCGAGCCGCCATTGACGAGCACGACCAGCGGCTTGCCGTCGATGTCGTCGCCCGGCCGCGCATCGAAGCGGGTGACGTCCTTCGGATCGCGGCCGCGCGTCGAGACGATCTCGCCACGGGTGAGGAAGGCGTCGGACACGCTCACCGCCTGGTCGAGCAACCCGCCCGGATTGAGGCGCAGATCGAGCACGTAGCCCTTGAGCTTTTCGTTCGGCACCTGCTTCTTGATGGTGTCGATGGCGTTCTCGAGGTCGTCATGGGTCTTTTCGGTGAAGGAAGTGATCTTCATGTAGCCAATGTCGTTCTCGACCCGGAACTTGACCGCCTTGACCTTGATGATGTCGCGCACCACCGTCAGCTCGATCGGTTTATCGGCGCCCTCGCGCAGGATTGTCAGCTTGATCGGCGTGTTGACCAGCCCGCGCATCTTCTCGACCGCGTCGTTGAGGCTCAGGCCGCGAACCTCCTCGCCGTCGATCTTGGCAATATAGTCGCCGGCAAGCACGCCCGCCTTGGCGGCCGGCGTATCGTCGATCGGCGTGATCACCTTGACCAGGTCGTTCTCCATGGTGACCTCGATGCCGAGGCCGCCGAACTCGCCCTTGGTCTGCACGCGCATGTCCTGCGCCTCTTCGGCGTTCATATACGAGGAGTGCGGGTCGAGCGAGGTAAGCATGCCGTTGATGGCGTTTTCGACCAGCGACTTGTCGTCGGGCGGCGTCACATATTGCGCGCGCACCCGCTCGAAGATGTCACCGAAGATCGCCAGCTGCTTATAGGTCTCGGAGCCCGCAGCGTTCGCCGTCGAGCCGGGGGCGCCATAGACCAGGCTCATCGCGGATGCGCCCATCAGCGCACCGGCAAACAGAAGCGAAAGTTTCCGCATCATCTCACGTCCTTCCAGAGAAACGGTCCGCCCACCATGGGGTCGGATCGACGGGTTTTCCATCCTTGCGGAACTCAACATAGAGTTCCGGCGTGGCATTTCCATTCTTCGATGCCGAGGTGCTCGCCACCCGGGCCTCTCCCATCGCGCCGACCGGCTCTCCTGCGAGCACCGACTGGCCAGACGCGACGCTGATTCTGCTCATCCCCGCGAGAACGACATGATAGCCGTCACCTGCGTTCAGGATCAAGAGTTGACCATAAGAGCGAAAAGGTCCCGCATAAAGTACATTTCCGTCCGCTGGCGCGGTGACGATGGCTCCCGATTGTGTCGCAACCATGTCGCCGAGCATCACTGCGCCGTTACCGTCGCTGGCCCCGAACCGCCGCTTGATCTTGCCGGTGACGGGCAGCGCGATCTGCCCCTGAAGCGCCGAAAACGGTGCAGCGGCGGTGAGCCGGTTGGCCTCCGGCACCGGCAGGGCCGCCAGTTCCGTCTGTTCCGGGGCCTTCTGTGCCGGAGCCGTCTGCGCCGGAGCCTTGTCGGCGCCCGCTGCCTTCTGCTCTGCGGCCTTCTGCTCGGCTGCCTTCTGCTCGGCTGCCTTCGCCGCGGCCGCCGCCTTGCGGGCCTTGTCGGCCTCGAGCGAGGCGATCAGTTCCTTCAGGCTGCCGGCCTTGGCCGCCAGTGCTTCGGATCGCTGCTTTTCCGCCGCCAGCGCCGTTTGCGTCTCGGCTTCGAGTTTCTGCTTGGCTTCGAGCAGCATGCCGAGCCGCTTCTTTTCCGCCGTCTGCTCGCCGACTGCCGCCGTCAGCCGCGCCCGCTCCGCCTCGATCGAGGCGGTCACCCGCGACTGCTCCTTGAGGTCCGCCAGCAATATCTCGGTCTGCTGGCGCAGTTCCGGCACCACGGCGCCGAGCAGGATGGCGCTGCGCACCGACGACAGCGCGTCCTCCGGCTTGACCAGGATGGCCGGCGGCGGATTGAGCCCCATGCGCTGCAGCGCGGCCAGCACCTCGGCCAGAACGTCGCGTCTGGCGGCCAGCGAGGCGCGGATTTTCTGCTCCTCGCCCTTCAGCCCTTCCAGCTTGGCACCGATGTCCTCGATGTCCTGGCCGAGCTTCTGTTCGGTCATCGCCGACTGGATCAGCGCCGCGGTGATCGAGGCATGGTCCTTCTTGACCGCCGCCATGTCGGCGGCGAGCTTGGCGAGCCGCTCGGACGACAGCGTGATCTCCTTCGACACCCGTTCGTATTCGGCGCGGCTCTGGTCCGGGTCCGGTGCCATGTCGAGCCTGTTCTGCGCCCACGCAGCGTCGAGCGACAGCATAAGCGCCGCCGCTGCCAAGCCGCAGCGTGCGCGCCAAAAGCCCGTTCGCGATTTCCAAACTTCAGACATTGAAGCCAGACCCTATGCGTGGCTTCGTTAACGAACCATCAACCATGTTCGAAGCCTCGCCAATCTAGCATAAACTCCCGGGCCTGGGACCAAAATCCCCGCGGCCGGGCCCTCGGTTCATCGGTTTTGCTCGGGTTCATGAACGATGGTAGGGATGACCCGAAAGAATAGTGGCGGCCCGGTAAAGCTGCTCGCCCAACATGACACGGACCAGTTGGTGCGGCCATGTCAGCGCGCCGAACGATACCATCAGATCGGCCTGATCGCGCAGCGACTGATCGTGACCGTCGGCACCGCCAATGGCAATGACAAGTGCCTTGCGCCCGCCATCACGCAACAGGCCGATACGCCCGGCGAAATCCTCGGATGAAAAACTCTTGCCGCGTTCGTCGAGCAGCATCAGCGCGGTACCTGGCTGTAACTGCGTCTGCAGTTTCTGGCCTTCTTCGCGGCGACGCTCGCTGGCGGTCTGGGCGCGGCCCTCAGGAATCTCGACAACCCCTGAGAATTCGAGCCCCACGGCCGGTCCGCTCTTGGCGAAGCGCTCGAAATACCGGTCGGCGAGCTGCTTCTCGGGGCCGGCTTTCATCCGACCCACGGCATGAACGGTAATTTTCATCCCTGCCTCGAAGAGCCGCTAATGCATGTCACCAAAAGTGGTCACCGGTTTTGGGAAACGACATGCATCAATCAAATGCGGCTCAGTGGAGGGTCTCTTCCTCGAGGTCCGGCGCTTGCCACATCTTTTCGAGATTGTAGAAGTCGCGGACTTCGGGACGGAAGACATGGACGATGATGTCGCCTGAATCGATCAGGACCCAGTCGGCGCCGGCCAGTCCCTCGACGCGCGCCGTGCCGAGCCCGGCATCCTTGAGCGCCTTGAGGAGATGATCGGCGACAGCCGAGACATGACGGTGCGATCGGCCAGACGCGATGACCATATAGTCACCGAGGCTCGATTTTCCCTGAATGTCGATTGAGACGATGTTTTCGGCCTTGGAGCCTTCCAGACTGGCAAGGACTGTCTTGATGGCGCGGGACACGGCGTCGTTTACGCTGATCCCGGCCGGCGAAGGCACGATGTCGGCCTTCTTCCAAAGTGCTGTTCTCAGTGTATTTCCTTTCGCAGCAAGAACAACCAAATCACCCTTCAAAACAGGTGACACCCCTTAGATAGGCAGAGTTGCGTTGCAGTTTCAAGACGGCAGCCCTGCTGTAGCCAACGAAGAACCGTTCTTCCGGTTCCGCAGTTGAAGAAAAATCGGAACTCTTGTCGCCTGGCCTGGGTTATCGGCGCATTGACCAACCGGATCCCCCTCATGCCTATCGACCCTCAGAACGCTCTCCTCACCGTGCAGTCCGGCCTTGCGCAGCTCAGCGCGCTGATCGTCTCGTACTCCTTCTCGGCCATCGGCGCCGTCATCCTGCTGGTCCTCGGCTATACCGTCGCCGGCCTTGCCCAGCGCTCGATCTATGCCGGCCTCGGTCATATCCATGGCTTCGATACGACGCTGCGCCACTTCTTCTCGAGGATCGTCCGCTACGCCATACTGATCCTCGTCGTCGTCATGGTGCTCGGCCAGTTCGGCGTCCAGACGACCTCGATCATTGCCGCCATTGGCGCCATCGGCCTAGCCATCGGCCTGGCGCTGCAGGGCACGCTGCAGAACATTGCCGCCGGCATCATGCTGCTGGCGCTGCGGCCATTCCGCATCGGCGAATATGTCGAGGTCGGCGTCATTTCCGGGACCATCGAGGAAATCGGCCTGTTCGCTACCCAGTTGCGGACAGTCGAAGGCGTCTACGTCCTCGCGCCCAATTCGACGCTGTGGAACCTGCCAGTCCGCAACTATACGCGCAACGGCGTCCGTCGTGCCGACATCACGCTGACCATCGGTTCCTGGAACGACATCGATCTCGCGCAGAAGACCATGCTTGGCGTCGCCGCCAACGACCGACGCGTCAGGCGGGAGCCGGCGCCGATTGCTTTTGTGGCGACCGTCGGCGACAGCAACGTCGCCATCACCTTGCGCTACTGGACCTCGGCTGCGGATTTCTTCGCCACCCAGATCGATCTCACCAAACGCGCCAAGCAGGCATTCGACAGCGAAGGCATTTCTATACCCGCGCCACCACCGGAAGCGCCACGGCAGGAAGCCTCGGCCACAAGGCAGTGATATTATCAATTCCCGACCCAGCTCTACTTGTCCGCGCGGCGCTGCTCTTCGGACGAGAAAGCAAGATCGACCGGCAGCGGTGCCTGCGCCGTCATCGGCGCGAAATTGCCGGTCTCGGCAGCGGGAACAGGCGACATCGCCACCACACGCCACAGCACGAACAGGCAAAAGGCAGCGGCAATGACAATGGCCACATAGATGAAAGCCTGCGTTCCATAGACAGCGGAAAGCCCGGTCACGATGCCGGGCACGATGAAGCCGGACAGCGACCACGCAAAGAGCAGCGAACTGGACAGCGCCACCATGTCGTCCTTGCCGGCGCGGTCGGCGGCATGCGCGCTGGCCAGCGAATAGATCGATTCCGATGCGCCGTCCCAGACCACATAAATGACGACCAGCGCCGCCAGCGCACCACCGTCGAAGCCCAGCGCGAACAGGCCCGCCACCAAGGCAAGCGCCGAAGCGGCGGCCAGCACAAAGCGCCGGTCGGTGCGGTCGGAAATCCATCCGAGCGGGATCTGCAGGATCAATGTGCCGACCGGCATCGCCGACAGCAGCAGCGCCACATCTGCCTGGCTGTAGCCCTCGGCCGTGGCATGGATCGGCGCGAAGCCCGAAATCGTCATCGACAGGCCGCCGACGGCAAGCATGCCGGCCACGCCCACCGGCGAAATCCGCCAGGCCCGGCCAAGCGCGACCGACGCCGCCTGCGGCGGCGGTGGCTGGGCGAGCCGCGTCAGCCCGACGGGAAGAATCGACAGCGCGGTGAAGGCGATACCGATCAACGGCGCGTCCGCAGCCCTTATGTCGATCAGCGCCAGTGTGGAGTAGCCGACACCGAGCCCGGCGACATAGGCGACGTAAAAGAAGGCCATGACCCTGCCGCGTATGGCGTTGGCGACGACGTCGTTGAGCCAGCTTTGCGCGACGATGAACAGACCGCATATGGCAAAGCCATAGAGCGCGCGCGCCGCGATCCACGTCAGCGGGTGCGGCCCGGCCCCGACAGCGGCGTTGGACAGCACGATCAACGCCGACAGCACCATGAACGCGCGCGCATGGCCGACGCGCCGCACCAGCGGACCAGTCAGGATGCAGCCTGCCAGGCCGCCGGCCGAAAGGCCGGTGACGATCAGCCCGGCCCAGGTCGGATCGAAGCCGTCGGCGCCGAGCCGGACCGGGATATAGGCGAACATCAGTCCGTTGCCGACCGCTACCAGCGCCATCGACAGGACGACGCTGGCGATGGCGATCGCCGGGGCCGGCGGGCTGCCCTGCGCCGGGTCGCGTCTGGTCTGGTTTCGCTCGAGAATCGCCATGCCCGCGCAGGATCGCCCACGGATCGGGGAAAAGCAGCCGCAAATGCGACATCAGCGATCTTCCCTTCTCCCCCCTTTGCGCCCCCTTGTGGGAGAAGGTGGATCGGCGCGTAGCGCCGAGACGGATGAGAGGCCGGAAGAAACGCAGCGCAAAAAAATCCAGGGATTTAAGTGCTTAGGTCTTCAAGGCAGCGATCCTTCCAGCACCCCTCTTCCGACCGAGTGGAGCCTGTCCTCGGGCTTGCCGGAGGCAAGACCCGTGGGCTCGGCCACCTTCTCCCACAACAAGGCGAGAAGGAGACCCCTATCCGTTCGCCGAATTGCGGATCGCGGTCGACGACAGCGACGAGCGCGGGCCGTGGATGAAGGTCCAGGCCGGCGCCTTCATGCGGGCGAGCCGCGGCGCGTCGCCCTCGTCGACACGCGCGTAGTCGAAGGTCTTGGCGACGACCGACGACAGGAACGACAGTGTCGCGCCAGGGCGGTCGATCACCGCGATCGGAAACGTCATCACGATCCGGCGCCAGCGCTGCCAGCGGTGGAAGTCGCGAAGCGAATCGGCGCCCATGATCCAGACGAAGTCGACGCCCGGGTTGCGCGCCTTGACCAGGGCCAGTGTGTCGGCGGTGAAGCGGACATAATGGCTCGCCTCGAAGGCGGTGACCTTGACCTTCGGGTTCCGGGCGATCTGCTCGGACAGGCGCAGCCGCTCGGTCAGCGGCGCCAGTTCCCTCGCGCTCTTGAGCGGATTGCCTGGCGTCACCATCCACCACAGCTGATCGAGCGCCAGACGTCTGAGCGCGATCTCGGCGACCAGTGCATGGCCGGCATGGGCAGGATTGAACGAGCCGCCGAACAGCCCGACGGCCAAGCCCTTTTCGGCATGCGGCATCTTCAGATAGTGGGAGGGAACGAGCTGTTCGGACTGCGAAAGCATGTGTCAGGCACCCCCCTCTGTCCTGCCGAACATCTCCCCCTCAAGGGGGGAAATTGGCTGTCATTTCTGTTTTCGCCAATCGCCGGCGCTGCAAGATTTGCGCCTGCGATGAAGGCCGCCAATCTCCCCCCTTGAGGGGAACTGCCCGGGAGGGCAGAGGGGGGTGGCTGGGCGCACGCCTCTCAGGCTCTAACGGCGAACAGCTTCAAGGCCTCACCTGTCCGGTCCCGCGCACGCGGTACTTGAACGAGGTCAGTTGCTCGACACCGACCGGGCCGCGCGCATGCATTTTGCCGGTAGCGATGCCGATCTCGGCGCCCATGCCGAATTCGCCGCCATCGGCAAATTGCGTCGAGGCATTGTGCAGAAGGATCGCCGAATCGATCTCATTGAAGAAACGTTCGACCGCATCGGCATCCTCGGCGACGATCGCCTCGGTGTGGTGCGATGAAAAAGTCTCGATATGGTCGATCGCGCCGGCAACGCCGTCGACCAGTTTTGCCGCGATGATGGCATCGAGATATTCGGTCACCCAGTCGGCGTCGGTCGCCGGCTGGGCGTCGGCGAACACTTTCAGCACCTCGGCGTCGGCGTGGATTGCGCATCCTGCGGCGCGTAACGCCTCAAGGATCGGCACCAGATGGGTGGAGGCAACAGCGCGGTCGACCAGCAGCGTCTCGGCTGCGCCGCAGACGCCGGTGCGCCGCATCTTGGCGTTGACCGCGATGCTGACCGCCATCTCGAGCTTGGCCGAGCGGTCGATGTAGAGATGACAGATGCCTTCGAGATGAGCGAAGACCGGCACCCGCGCCTCGTTCTGGACGCGTTCGACCAGATTCTTGCCGCCGCGCGGAATGATGACGTCGATACTGCCGGAAAGCCCCTTCAGCATCTCGCCGACGGCGGCACGATCGGCGGTCGGCACCAGCTGGACGGCATCCTGCGGCAAATTGGCCGCCTTCAGCCCTTCGACTAGGCAGGCATGGATCGCCGCCGAGGAGTTGAGTGAATCCGAGCCGCCGCGCAGGATCACCGGATTGCCGGCCTTGAGGCAAAGCGCGCCGGCATCGGCCGTCACATTCGGCCGGCTCTCATAGATGACGCCGACGACACCAAGCGGCGTGCGCACGCGTTCGATATGCAGGCCGTTCGGCCGGTCCCATGCGGCGATGACATCGCCGACCGGATCGCGCAATTCGGCGATTTCGCGGATGCCGTCGGCCATTGCGAGAATGCGGGCAGAATCGAGCTTCAGCCGGTCCATGGACGAGGCGGAAAGCCCCGACTCGTGGCCGTTCGAGATGTCGATGGCATTGGCGTCGAGAATATCCTGCTCGCGGCGGATAATCGCCTCCGCCATGGCGATAAGTGCAGCGTTCTTGGCGGCGGTCGTGGCGATGGCCAGCGGGCGGGCAGCAGCGCGGGCGCGGCGGCCGATATCGGCCATCAGCGCCACCGTGTCGTTCCGGGATTTTTCATGCAGCTTCAGCATGGCTCATCCTCCGCTATGTACCTGGTCACCGATTACTTGGCCACCGGCCCCTACTTGATCACCCGAATGGTTCACCACAAGGTCGTCGCGGTGGATCATCGCCGAGCGCGCTTCGTAGCCAAGCACGGTTTCGATCTCGGCTGTTTTCAAGCCTGCAATCCTTACGGCATCGGCGGCATCGTAGGCAACCAGTCCGCGCGCGATCTCGCGGCCTTCGGGCGACAGGATCGCCACCGTATCGCCGCGCGAGAAATTGCCGCTGACAAGCTTGACCCCGGCCGGCAGCAGCGACTTGCCCGATAGCAGCGCGCCGACGGCGCCGGCATCGACGGTCAGCCGGCCAGCCGGTTCGAGCTGTCCGGCGATCCACGTCTTATAGCCTTTGACCGGATTGGCGCTCGGCCGGAAGAACGTCGCCCGCTCGCCACGCTCGATCGCCAGCAGCGGCGACAGGCGGGTGCCTGATGTGATGATCATGGCAGTGCCGGCGGCAGTGGCGATCTTGCCGGCGTCGAGCTTGGTGCGCATGCCGCCGCGCGACAGTTCGGACGCCGCCGCACCCGCCATCGCCTCGACATCAGGGGTGATGCGATCAACCACCGGAATGAACTTGGCGGCAGGATCCCTGGCCGGCGGCGCCGTGTAGAGCCCGTCAATGTCAGAAAGCAGCACCAGCAGATCCGCGCTCATCATCGTCGCCACCCGCGCCGCCAGCCGGTCATTGTCGCCATAGCGGATTTCGGAGGTCGCCACCGTGTCGTTCTCGTTGATGACCGGCACCGCCTTCATCTTGAGCAGCGTCGAGATCGTCGCCCGCGCATTGAGATAGCGGCGGCGCTCTTCGGTGTCGCCGAGCGTCAGGAGGATCTGGCCCGATTTCAGGCCGCCCTTGCCGAGCGCATCCGACCAGGCGCCAGCCAGCGCAATCTGCCCGACGGCCGCCGCCGCCTGGCTCTCCTCGAGCTTCAGCGCCCGCTTGCCGAGGCCTAAAATGGTGCGACCAAGCGCGATGGCGCCGGACGACACGACGAGGATCTCGGTGCCACCCTCGGCCAGTACGGCGATGTCGCCGGCAAGTGAGGCCAGCCAGTCGCGCTTCAGGCCGGTCGTGCGGTCGACAAGCAGCGCCGAACCGATCTTGACGGTGATGCGCCGATATTTTTTCAGCGACTGCGCGGCCATCGCTATCTCCAGCGCGTCTCGACCGGAGTGGCAACAGCTTCGCGCGCCTCGGCCACGACCGCCATCAGCGCGCGCAGAACGGCTTCGACGCCTTCGCCGGTGACGGCGGACAAAAGCATCGGCGCGCGGCCGGCGGCGCGTTTCAGCGAAGCGACCTTCTTCTTGCGTGCGTCGGCATCGAGCGTGTCGACCTGGGAAAGTGCTACGATCTCGACCTTCTCGACCAGCCCATGGCCATAGGCGTCGAGTTCGGCACGCACGGTCTTGTAGGCCTTCCCCGGATTTTCTTCCTGCGCGGAGACGAGGTGCAGAAGGACGCGCGTGCGTTCGACATGTCCGAGGAAACGGTCGCCGACGCCGACGCCTTCATGCGCGCCTTCGATCAGGCCGGGAACATCGGCGATGACGAACTCGCGCCCATCGATGCGGGCCACACCGAGGCCCGGATGCAGCGTGGTGAAGGGATAATCGGCGATCTTCGGCTTAGCTGCGGTCACGGCGGCCAGGAAGGTCGACTTGCCGGCATTGGGCAGGCCAACCAGGCCGGCGTCGGCGATCAGCTTGAGCCTGAGCCAGATGTTGAGCTCTTCGCCCGGCTGGCCGGGGTTGGCGCGGCGCGGCGCCTGGTTGGTCGAGGTCTTGAAATGCTGGTTGCCGAAGCCGCCATTGCCGCCCTTGGCCAAAAGGAAGCGTTGGCCGACGACGGTCAGGTCGCAGATCAGCGTCTCGTTGTCCTCGGCAAAGACCTGCGTTCCCGCCGGCACTTTCAGCGTCACGTCGGAGCCTTTGGCGCCGGTCATGTTGCGGCCCATGCCGTGCGTTCCGGTCTTGGCCTTGAAATGCTGCTGATAGCGATAGTCGATCAGCGTGTTCAGCCCATCGACCGCCTCCACCCAGACATCGCCGCCACGGCCGCCGTCGCCGCCGTCGGGGCCGCCGAATTCGATGAACTTTTCGCGCCGGAACGACACCGAACCGGCGCCGCCGTCGCCGGAGCGGACAAAGACCTTGGCTTGATCGAGAAATTTCATCGGATTGTTGAGTTTCTGCTAGTGGCCTTGCGGCATTGCTCTAAACCTTCGGCACTGCTCTAAACCAAGGCGGGGCGAAGGGCGAGGCTGTTTATGAACACGGCCTGAGTCGCAATGAAGCTCGTAACCTACAACATCCACTACGGCGTCGGTCTTGACGGCCGCTACGATGTCGGCCGCATCGCCAATGCTGTACGCGGCGCAATGCGCTGAGGCGTGTTGAGATTCAGGTCAGGCCGTGCCGAGAGTGGTGGCTTCCGAGAACCTTAAAGTGAGCATCGGAAGCGCAGGAAGCCGCCATTCGCAGGCCGGCCTCACCTGAATATCGACATGCCTAGAAATGCACCCAGTTCCGCAAGCTGGTCCAGGTCTTGCGGTCGAGACGGTAGCGCTCGACAGGCACCTGGCCGGCGACGATCGAGTTCAGCATGCCCTGGCCGGCATATTGGAAGCCGCATTTGTGGATGACCCGGCGCGAGGCCGGATTGATGACCCGCGTCGAGGCATGCAGCACCTGGATCGGCGTCTTCTGGAAGGCCAGATCGACCAGCGCATGCGCGGCTTCCGTCGCATAGCCGCGCTTCCAGTAGGGCTCGCCGATCCAGTAGCCGAGCTCCAGTCCGCGATCAGTGGTGTTGAGCCCGGCGCAACCGACGAACGTTTCAGTACCGGCCAGCGTCAAGGCATAGGCGATCCCGGCCCGGCGCGATGCCGTCATCGCAAGAAAGGCGCGTGCCTCGGCCTCGCCATAGGGATGAGGCATGCGGGCCAGCATTTCGGCGACGTGGCGGTTGTCGGCGAGCACCACCAGTTGCTCGATATCGCTTTCGCGCGGCGCCCGCAGGACCAGCCGCTCGGTCACCAGGACCGGGCAATCTATCGCATAACTTTCACCGTCTGTATCTTCCGCTTCGGCAACCATGTCAGTCCTCCAGGCACAAGAAAAAAGGGAGATGGAAACCCATCTCCCCTGATCCATTTCCTGGCTTGGCCAGACACCGGTTCCCGAGATGGGTGCCGGTGTTCTCGTACGGAACCGGCTACTCCGCGGCCTTCGTCATCGGGTTCACCGATACGTAGGTTCGGCCATTGGCTTTTTTGTTGAAGGTGACTGCGCCAGCTTCAAGCGCAAACAGCGTGTGATCCGTGCCAATGCCGACATTGGTGCCGGGATGCCACGTCGTGCCGCGCTGACGAATAATGATGTTGCCCGGAATCACGGCTTCGCCGCCGAACTTCTTCACGCCGAGCCGCTTGGAATGGGAGTCGCGACCATTGCGCGACGAACCGCCAGCTTTCTTGTGTGCCATCTAACTAACTCCGATGCGCCGCTAGGCGCTTAAAAGGTCTTATGAACGCGTTCGCGTTCCGTTTCAAGTCCGAACCGGCGACGATCGCGCCGGACCGCTTTACTTCTTCGCCAATTCCTTGGCCTGCTCGCGCCAGTCCATGATCTGGTCGGGCCTGAACGGCATATGCTCGTCGATCTTGGCGACATCCTTGTCGGACAGCTTGGCGATCTGCGCGAAGGTCGTGATGCCCTGCTCGTTCAACTGGCCGGCCGCAACCGGGCCGATGCCCTTGATCACGGTGAGATCGTCCGGCTCGCCCTTCGGCGTCTTGAACAGCGGAGCGGCGGTTTCGGTTGCCTTGGCCTCTGCCTCGTTCGGCGCAGCCTCTGCCTTGGCTTCCTTCTTCGGAGCAGCCTTTGCCTCGGTCTTGGCGGCGGCCTTTTTCGTCGGCTTGGCACCACCCAGCAGGATCTCGGCGATCCGCACGGTGGTCAAAAGCTGGCGATGGCCGATCTTGCGGCGCGAATTCTGCCGGCGGCGCTTCTTGAAGGCGATGACCGTGCGGTTCTTGCCCTGTTCGACGACTTCGGCGGTGACCAGGGCGCCGTCGACGAACGGCGCGCCGAACGTGACATTCTCGCCCTCGCCGTGCGCGAGCACGTGGCCGATCTCGACGATATCGCCGACCTGGCCTTCGACTTTTTCGATCTTCAGGAGATCGTTGGCGGCGACGCGATACTGCTTGCCGCCCGTTTTGATGACTGCGAACATTTTTTGCCTTTCGCTGTTCGGTCGGCCTTGATGAACCGCTTCAGGCGGTTCGGCCGTCTTTTTGTCAGTCTGCGGGTTCAAAAAACAAGCGGCGCGGAAGAACCCTCCACGCCGATTGCGCGCTGTCCCTAGCCGAAGGTTCGGCGCGAGTCAAGGCAACGGCCAGGCAACGGCCAGTAGCGAGCAGTCGAACGTTCAGGCCAAGCGCGCGGCAACACCGAGAGCCGGGCGGCAAGCCCGACAAGAAGCCGGATCGCCGGGCAGATTGGCCCTTGTAACCTGTCCGTCCAGCCGTTATCTAGTGCGCCGCGCCGGCAACGGCGGACCATGACCGCGGAGAGGTGGCAGAGTGGTCGAATGCACCGCACTCGAAATGCGGCATGGGTGCAAGCCCATCGGGGGTTCGAATCCCTCCCTCTCCGCCATCCTGCTTCGCGCTGCGCGCTTCGCAGGACGAGTAGAGCAAATTCCTCTCTGCGCGAAGCAGGATGCCCTCCGAAGCCTTGGCGAAGGAGGGCTTCGTCGACTCGGTGATGCCGAGCCTTTGACCGGCGACATGGTGATCTTCTTCCTGTGCATGCAGACGCCGCAGCAGCGGTGGTGAACCTGTTCACCCCCGAGACGGGCCCTTCCGCTGCGATTAATGAATCCATTTCATAACGACATGCGGATTTTGCCGCCTAATTGATCGCCGCCGTCGTCACTATTTCAGACATTCGCAACACTGCCGCGCATGCCGAGGAATGAGCATGGCCCGGCAGGCCTGCGACAGTTCAAGACGATCAAAGGAGACAGGCATGAACAAGCAGATCGAAATCGAGAGCACGGCGCAACCGCGGTCCAGTGTCGACTTTGGCCGGCGTGATCTCCTGAAGCTGACCGGCGCCGGGGTCGCCGCGCTCGGTGCGGCGTCGCTCTTCAGCATCCCCTTCGCAAAGGCTCAAGATATGTCAAACGGCGCAGACAACTTCTACACCAGCAATCGGGTGACGCTCGAAAAGATTGCCTTCAAAAGCCAATACAAGATGAACGTCGCGGGCAATCTGTTCATTCCCAACGACCTCGATCGCAATGCGCGCCATCCGGCGCTCGTCGTGGGGCATCCGATGGGTGCGGTGAAGGAGCAGAGCGCAAATCTTTATGCCACCAAGATGGCTGAACAGGGCTTCGTCGCCATGTCCATCGACCTGCCGTTCTGGGGCGAAAGCGAGGGCGAGGCCCGCCAGATCGTTTCGCCTGACGTCTACGCCGAAGCGTTCAGCGCTGCGGTCGATTTTTTGGGCACACAGCCATTTGTCGACAGAAACCGCATCGGCGCGATCGGCGTCTGCGGCAGCGGCAGTTTCGTCATCAGCGCGGCCAAGATCGACCCGCGGATGCGCGCCGTCGCGACCATCAGCATGTACGATATGGGGGCCGCCAACCGCGACGCGCTTAATCATTCGCTGAGCGTCGAGCAGCGCAAGGAGATCATTGCCGCGGCTGCCGAGCAGCGCTGGGCCGAATTTGAAGGCGGCGAGGTCGAATATACCAGCGGCACGGTGCATGAGCTGACCGCCGACACCCATCCGATCCAGCGGGAGTTCTATGACTTCTACCGCACGCGGCGGGGTGAATTCACGCCCGCAAGTGCAAACCCGCAGATCACCACGCATCCGACGCTGACCAGCAATGTCAAGTTCATGAACTTCTATCCGTTCAACGACATCGAGACGATCTCGCCGCGCCCGATGCTGTTCATCGCGGGCGATCAGGCTCACTCCCGCGAGTTCAGCGAGGATGCTTACAAACGAGCGGCCGAGCCGAAGGAGCTTGTGTGGGTTTCCGGCGCCGGGCACGTCGATCTCTATGATCGCGTCGATTTGATCCCGTTCGACAAGCTGACCAGCTTCTTCAATCAGCACCTCTCCGCGTGAGCGGCGAGATGGAGCTTGCGCCGGAGGGGCGCAGGCTCCATCAGCATAGATCGGGAGATACGACGGCATGCTGAAACTATTACTGAGCTCCGCTGTTATCGCACTCGGAATGGTTGGACCTGCCATGGCTCAAGAGCGCATTCGCATTTCTTCGGATTGGGGCGAGGTCACAGCCGATCTCGCCGATAACGAGGCCGCAAAATCTCTGGCGCAGATGCTGCCGGTCACGATCGAGATGTCCGACCATCTCCGTCAGGAAAAGACCGGCAATCTGCCTTCCGCCTTGCCGGAGCTGGCGCGGCAACGCGACTTCTCTGTCGGCACGCTTGGACTGTGGAGTTCCGATCATTTCGTGATCTACTATCGGAGCGGTCGCGTCCCGGCACCTGGCATCATTGTGCTCGGTCAGGTCACTGGCGACGTCTCGATCTTTGATCGTCCCGGTCCTGTCACTGTCCGAGTTGAACGCGCCGACTGAACCTGCGCAACCCGCTCGTAGCTGGTTGCCGGGCGAGCGGCGGATTGAATAGCTGCCGCTAAATGAAGCCTCTGTGTTCGCCTTCGATTTATCCGGTATAATCGAGTTCCGGCTATAAGAAGGATTCATGAGTGTCGCGGCAGAATGTCAACGATCTGCTTGCGTTCCTAGCTGTTGCTCGGGAGCGTAGCTTTACGCGGGCCGCAGCCCGATTCGGCATATCGCAATCGGCGCTAAGCCACACTATCCGTCAGCTCGAAGCTCGCCTTGGCGTTCGCCTGCTCACACGCACGACGCGCGCGGTGGCTCCCACAGAGGCGGGAGAGAGGCTTTTGGAGCGGATTGGGCCTCACTTTGACCAGATCGAGATCGAGGTCGATGCCCTGAACGAATTGCGAGAAAAGCCCGCCGGAACCATCCGGCTCTCAGCGCCTGATTATGCAATCAGCAGCATCCTTTGGCCCAAGCTGAAACGCTTTCTCCCGAAATATCCCGACATCAGGGTCGAACTCCTGCTCGACAACGGCCTCACAGACATCGTGACGGAGCGCTATGACGCCGGGATCCGCATGGGCGAGCAGCTTGCGAAAGACATGATCTCCGCTCGCATCGGACCGGATTTCCGGTTCGCAGTCGTCGGGGAAAAGTCCTACTTTGCCGAGCATCCCGAGCCGGAGAAGCCGCAGGATCTCGTGCAGCACAATTGCATCAATTACCGTTTTCCAACGTCCGGGGCTCTTTATGTGTGGGAGTTCGAGGAGAACGGCCGCGAGATCAAGATTCGCGTCGATGGACAGCTCGTCTTCAATAACATCTTTCATGTCCTGGACGCTGCGCTCGCCGGCCGCGGCCTTGGCTATGTTCCAGAAGAAATTGCCCTTCCTCACATCGCGAAAGGTCGGCTGGCTCGGGTCCTGGAAGACTGGTCGCCATATTGGGATGGCTACCATCTCTACTATCCGAGCCGCCGGCAATCCTCACCTGCCTTCGTTGCCCTGGTCGATGCGCTGCGCCATCGCGAGTAAAAAAATTGCGCGCCGCGGGCTTCAACGTTCTTGCCACCGAAAGCCACGCAACCAGAGGACGTGAACGGCCGAGGCTGCCATGGATTAGTCAGGGCTGCTGTATTGCTGCGAGCTTCCAGTCGCCACCGTTCTGGCGCGTGAAGGTCCACAGTTCGGTTGTTTCCGTCGGCCGATCGGCTTCGCCGGCGACGATCTTGCCGCTGGCGCGATCGCGCATCACGTCAAGAGACTCGTAGCGCAAGGCAGCCGTCGCGTAGTCGCGACCGTCTTCCCGCCAGCTCTCCGCAATATCGGCCTCCAACAGGCTGATATTCGACACCTCGTTCCTGACGCCGTTTTTGGCATTGTCGGCAAGCTCCTCGGACAGGTACGACACCATCTCGGGGGTCGCCAGCCGGCGCAAGCCAGCATGATCTTCGCGCCCGAATGCTTCCTGAACCTCCGTCAACCGCTGCTGGAATATGTCAAGGTCGGCCTGCGTCATTGTAATTTCATCGGAGGCTTGAGCTGTCCGGCCAAATCCAGATCCGATGCCTGGAATGGGGAAAGATGAGACGTTGTCCGCCTCGGGCTGGGCTGCCGCGTTTCGCCCAAAGTTCCCCATGCTCCGCGGAACGCCGGCCATGGCGGGCGCTTGGTTGCGTGCGGATTGCGACCGGAAAAAGCGGATGATCAGCATGATCGCGCCGCCGATCAGCAGCCCTTGAAGCAGCAGGCCCAATATGCCGGCCAAGCCGCCGAACCCTTGGCCCAAAAGAAGTCCGATCAGACCGCCGAGCAACAGGCCGCGCATCATCGAACCGCCGAGGCCGTTGAAGAACCCTGGCCTTTGGGATGCCGGCGTCTGGCGGGCCGCATTGTTCGTTACTGTGTTGGGCGTCATTGAGCGCTCGACCGGCGCGGCCGGCTGTGGCGCCGTCCTGGTCGGCGGGACCGACTGGAAAGTGCGCGTGCCGCGGCTGCCGAAGCTGCCGCCACGCCGCGCCTCGGCGTAATCGGCCGCGACCATGGAAAATGCCAGGAACAGTCCTGCAAACAAAACTGCAAACCGGCTCGAACGCGAAATCATCATAGCAAGTCCCTAAGCGACACTCTTCGCGCTCATATGGGGTGCGCCGATCGAAATATCAGTGGCCCGCAGCTTCCATATTCGGCCATTGAGGAGAATTCCCGGATCGCCTCGACTCCAGACACGGCCGCTGACGTGATCCTTCTGCCACCTTGTGCGTTGTGACCTGAGGCACGCCGAGGGAGACGAACGGTGTTTGCAGGATTCAGAGCCACCAGCTTGCAACTGCACGACACGACCATTTTCGCAAGGATCGGCGGAACCGGTCCGCCGCTGCTGCTGCTTCATGGTTTTCCCGAAACGCATCTGATGTGGAGGGATATCGCCGTGGCCTTGGCGCCCCACTTTACGGTGATTGCCGCCGATCTTCGAGGCTATGGGCAAAGCGGCTGCCCGGTTTCCTCTGCCGATCATAGCCCATACGCCAAGCGCGCCATGGCCGGCGACATGGTTCAAGTCATGAAGCAGCTGGGGTTTGAGCAGTTCATGGTTGCCGGACATGATCGTGGCGGGCGGGTCGCCTATCGTCTGGCACTCGACCATCCCGATGAAATCTCCAACGTCGCCGTCCTCGACGTCATCCCCACCGCCGCCGCGTGGGATAGGGCGGATGCCAGACTGGCTCTCGGCTTCTGGCCCTGGAGCCTTCTCGCGCAACCGGCGCCGCTGCCGGAGCGACTGATAGGCGCCGCGCCTGATGCCATAGTCGACAATGCGATTGCGCAGTGGGGGTCGCCGGCAGAAACATTCTCTGCAGAGGTCAGGGACGCCTATATCGGGGCGCTTCGCGATCCCGTTCATGTTCATGCGATTTGC
The DNA here is from genome assembly GCA_004020645.1 of Mesorhizobium sp. Classification (GTDB taxonomy): domain Bacteria; phylum Pseudomonadota; class Alphaproteobacteria; order Rhizobiales; family Rhizobiaceae; genus Mesorhizobium. The sequence continues at coordinate 59,648 of SAQL01000010.1, forward strand.
GAAGAGTATCGGGCCGCTGCGACCATCGATCGTGAACATGACGCGCTGGATCAGGCAAACGGTGGTCGCATTGAGTGTCCGCTGCTGGCACTGTGGAGTAGCGAAGGCGGCCTGGAGAACTGGTATGCGGAGGAGGGCGGACCGCTGGGTATTTGGAGGAAATGGGCCGACAGCGTTGCAGGAAGCCCTGTCCCGGGCGGGCACTTCTTTCCAGAAGAGTACCCTCACCAGACCGCAGCGGCTCTCTCGAAATTCTTCAAGGATAGATAGAGGGAATGACGCGTAGAGCAGAGTGTTGTAGAGGTTCACATGCCTCCTTCGCCCGTCCGGCGTCAATCTGCTTGATAAAATGAAAGCCATCTCTACAGCCGCGCCTCTGATATGCAGCCTCGTGTTTGTCGGAGGTTGCGCATCGCCCTTCCACGCATCCTTTGATGCCGCGAAATACGACAGGATGAGCTGCGTCGAACTCAACGTGGCCATGGGCGAAGTCGCCAAGGAGATGTCGGCGACAGCGATCACCCGGGGCAAAGTCGCGAAAACCAATATTCCGGACTGGCTATGGGGCGCCCGGCGTGTCGCCTCTACCGTCACTGCCCGCCAGAGCGCGAAAATCGAACGCTTGCGGCAGCAGCAGGCTGCGATCGCAGCGGCGAGACGAAGCAAGTGCTGATTGCGGCGCCGGAATGGGTCTTCAGACCGACACTCCGGATTGGTGAGAAGCGATTGCGCCGAGAAATATCTCGCCGAATTCCCTGAGCTTGGCGGCGCCGACGCCGTTGACTGCGGCGAAGGCGTCGAGGTCGCGCGGGCAGCGTTCGGCCATATCGATCAGCGTACGATCGGAGAAGATCACGAAGGCCGGCACCTGGCGCTCCCGGGCGAGACGCAGCCGAACCGCCTTGAGCGTGGCCAAAAGCGCGGTATCCAGGTCTTCCGTGCCCGCGGCAGCATTCGGGGTGGGACGAGTCTTGCCTCGTGCCGCGCGGTTCCGCGCCTCTACGCGATACTGGAACGGGACCTCGCCGCGGGCCAGCTCACGGCCCTTTTCGGCGATGGCGAGGCCGCCATGGCCGCCTGAGTCCAATGTCAGAAACCCTCCCGCGACGAGCTGGCGGATCAGCGATTGCCAGACATCCTTCTTGTGCGCCACACCGGTCCCGAAGCTAGCAAGCCTGTGGTGGTTCCTGGCCAGGACCTTCTCGGTTTCATGACCGAGCAGAACACCGACGATATGGCCAGCACCGAAGCGCTCGCCGGTCTGTGCGATGGCCGCGAAGACGATCCGTGCCTCCCCCTCGCCATCCGCATGCGGCGTCTGGTCAAGGCAGTTGTCGCAATTGCCGCAAGGCATTGCTGATTCGCCGAAATAGCCAAGCAGGATCTGGCGACGGCACTGGGCCGTTTCGCAATAGCCGATCAGCGTATCGAGCCGGCCATGCGCGCGCCTTTTATGCTCCGCCGGGGCGTCCTCGTCGTCGATGAAAAGCCGCCGCATGCGGATATCGCCGAGACCGAAGAGCATATGTGCCTCGGCAGCCCGCCCGTCGCGGCCCGCGCGCCCGATTTCCTGATAATAGGCTTCGAGGCTGCCCGGCAGGTCGGTATGGAAGACATAGGCGACGTCAGGCTTGTCGATCCCCATGCCGAAGGCGATGGTCGCCACCATCACGACACCGGACAAGGTCATGAATGCGTTTTGATTCGCCTCACGCGCGTCCTTGCTCATGCCGGCATGATAGGCCAGGGCGCGCACGCCGTTCTTCTCGAGGAAAGCCGCCATCTCTTCCGTCTTCTTGCGCGACAGGCAATAGACGATCCCGCTGCGGCCGGCATGGCGCTGCACGAAACCCAGCAATTGGCGCTTGCTGTCCTGCTTGGCCTCGATGCCGAGCTTGATGTTCGGCCGGTCGAAACCCAGCACCAGGGTTTCGACGCGTCCGGCGAACAGCTGTGCGGCGATATCGGTGCGCGTCGCTTCGTCCGCTGTCGCCGTCAGCGCAATGATCGGCACTTCGGGGAAAATATCGCGCAGCCGCGACAACTCTTCATATTCGCGCCGGAACGCCGGGCCCCATTGGGAGATGCAATGCGCCTCGTCGACAGCGATCAGCCGGATATCGAGCCTGGCGAGCGCCTCGAGCATCCGCGTCGTCATCAGCCGCTCCGGCGCAAGATAGAGCAGGCGTGTCTGGCCTGCCGCAACGCGGCGCCATGCGGCGACATTGGCATCGCGGTCGAGCGAGGAATTGATCGTATCGGCGGTCACGCCGGCAAGACGCAATGCGGCGACCTGGTCCTGCATCAGCGCCACCAAGGGCGAAACGACAATGGTGAGCCCGCCCAGGACCAGCGCCGGGACCTGATAGCAGAGCGATTTGCCGGCACCGGTCGGCATGACAGCCAGCACATGACGCCCGGCCAGCAGCGCCTCCGTCACAGCGTCCTGGCCGGGACGAAAATCATCGAAGCCGAACACGTCCTTCAGGACGCGCCGCTTGGGATCCTCCGCCGGGACGCTCGCCGTCGATACCTGCATCAAGGAATTTCTACGATCGGCGCCGCCCGAAAAGTGAGCGGGCTTAGGGACTGCGACGACATCTCCCTGGCGAATCGCCAGGTGACTGCCTGGACAGCCGATTCGACCATTAAACGCCCCTCAAGTCCTGTCTCAGTCCGCACCGTCTGAAAGGATATCCCTCTCATTGGCGGATATGCGAGCGTGATTCCAGCCTCTATTCGCTTTGACTGTGGATATCGCGCGCCGGCTCGGACCGATTAATCCTATCTTCACCATAATTCGGCAGGTTCTGGTTCTGCGGTGATGTTTTGAGTACCGCGGCGCCACAAGCGCCCAGGCAACACGCCCGCGTCTCTCCGGAGGCGCGGGCTTTTCGTTTGCGGAATGTGCTGGAAAGAAGCGGCGAAAACAGGCGATCCTGCTCTTCGGGCCGGACACACGCCGCAATGACCTGCGTTCGCTCGCCCTCAGTCGATAAAATCGGCGCGGTGCGGTGTAAAACTGTCGACGAGGCGGCCGGCCTCGAGCGCCTTGACCCCGTGGATCAGGTTGGAAGGGACAATGAAGCTGCTTCCCGTTTCCAGGACCTCGGTCCTGCCGTCGATGGTGACCTCGAAACGGCCTTCGGCGACGTAGCTCGCCTGAACATGCGGGTGCGAATGCAGCGCACCGACACCGTCCTTGTCGAAACCGAACTCGACCATCATCAATTCGTCCGTGTACAGCAGCACACGCCTGCGATTGCCGTCCGGGGTCGGCGTCCATGCGGCCTCGCCGGCGCGCGCAAAGATCTTCGTTCCGGTCATCGCCAAATCCTCGTCATGGCATGCTCCTCATCGCGCCAGCCAGCCGCCGTCCACTGGCACCACTGCGCCATGCATGTAGTTTGACGCCGGCGCCAGCAGGAAGACGGCCGCGTCGCCGATGTCTTCCGGCTCGCCCCAGCGCCCGGCCGGAATGCGCGCCAGAATGGCTGTGCTGCGGTCTGCATCGGCACGCAGCGCCTCGGTGTTGTTGGTTTCGATATAGCCGGGCGCAATACTGTTGACGTTGATGCCTTTCGACGCCCATTCGCAGGCGAGCAACCGGGTGATGCCGAGCACGCCGTGTTTCGAGGCGGTGTAGGAGGCGACGCGGATGCCGCCCTGGAAGCTCAGCACCGAGGCGATGTTGACGATCTTGCCGCGCCGTCCTGGGTTCGCAAGCACGCGTCGGGCGAAGCACTGGCTGAGAAAAAAGACCGTCTTCAGATTGACGTCTATGACATCGTCCCAATCGGCTTCCGCCAGATCGACGGCGTCGGCGCGCCGGATGATGCCGGCATTGTTGACCAGCCCGTCGAGCGGCCCGGTTTCGTCCCAGATGCGATCGAGCATCGCCTGGGCGGCAGCATGATCGGCAAGGTCGCAGCGCACCGCCTCGAAGCGTCCGCCCGCCGCGGCGATCTTTTGCGCGGTCTCATCCATCGCCGAACGGCCGACGCCGACCACAGCGCCACCGGCGCGGGCAATCGACAGGGCGATGCCTTGGCCGATCCCGGTGTTGGCGCCGGTGACGAGAATGCGTTTGCCGGCCAGGCTGAAAGCCGAGAGGTCGCTCACCGCAGCTCTTCCATCGTTACCGGATCGACGTCGGTGTAGTCGACATTGTCGCCGGCCATCGCCCAGATGAAGACGTAGTTGGAGGTGCCGGCGCCCGAATGGATCGACCACCCCGGCGACAGCACTGCTTCTTCATTGCGCATGACGAGATGGCGTGTCTCGTCCGGCTCGCCCATGAAGTGGAACACGCGCGCCGTCTCCGGCAGGTCGAAATAGAGGTAGGCCTCCATGCGCCGGTCATGCACATGGCACGGCATGGTGTTCCAGACCGAGCCTGACGCAAGCTGGGTCATGCCGACGACGAGCTGGCAGGTTTTAACGCCTCCGGCATGGATGAACTGGAAGATCGAGCGTTCGTTGCAGGTCGCCTGGCTGCCGAGATCGAGCCGCTTGGCATCGCCGATGCGGATCAGCTGGCTTGGATGGCTCTGATGCGCCGGCGCGCTGAGCAGATAGAACTTGGCCGGCTCGGCCGGATTGACTGAGGCGAACGACACCTCGTCGGCGCCCATGCCGAGATACAGCATGTCGCGCGGCTGCAACTCGTAAGACTGGCCGCTCGCCTTCACGATGCCGGCGCCACCGATATTGACGGCGATCATTTCGCGGCGATCGAGAAAATTCTCTGTTCCGGTCGGCTTGATCGCCTGCAGTGGAAGCGGGGTGCCCGCGGGCATGGCGCCGCCGACGATCATGCGGTCGTAATGCGTGTAAGTCAGGCCGATGCGGCCCGGCTGGAACAGGCCTTCGATCAGGAAATTGTGACGGAGTTCGTCCGTCCCCATCGCCGCGGCAGTGACAGGATCGATGGCGAAGCGCGAGGTGAAGTCCGTGTGGTTTTCAGTGTGATTCATTGCTGTCCCATTGGGCTGCCTCATTGATCATTCGGTTGCCGCGGCCTTGACCGAATCGGCATAAAAAATCTGACGTGCATGCAGGCGCTCACGGTAGCGCTGCTGGCTGGCGGTGAGATGGGCGCGCATTGCCTCGCGCGCCGACTCGGCATCGCCTGATGTAATGGCGTTCAGGATCACAAGATGCTCGCCTTGCAGCCCACGCTGATAGACATCGGATTGGGCGAGTTCGGTGGACCACGGCGATGTCACGTCGCAAGGAATGGCGCGCCGGCCGAGCACGTCGAGCATCTCGACATAGAACGGATTGTTGGTGGCGCTGGCGATCGCCCGGTGGAAGGCAAGATCGGCCGGACCTGTCGGCTCGCTGTTCAAGAGCAGCCGCTCGAACTCGAAGAACGCCTCCTGGATCGCTGCTTCCTGCGCCGCGTTGCGACGGATAGCAGCAAGCCCGGCGGATTCGATCTCGATCGCCAGGCGCACCTCTAGCACGTTGAGTGCGATCGAATCCTTGCTGGCCATGTCCGCGGCAAGCGCGCCGAACATCGTCGAGATATGCTCGGTGACGAAGACCCCGGCGCCCTGGCGCGGCTCGACCAGACCGTCGGCGGCAAGCTTGGCCAGCGCTTCACGGATGACGGTGCGGCTGACCCCGAAGGTTTCGGTCAGCTGGCCCTCGGTCGGCAGCTTTTGGCCCGGCTGGATCTCGCCCGCCTGCAACTGCTTGCGGATCGCCGCGACCACGGTCTCCGACAGCTTGGGCTTGCGTTCGATCTTTAGGCTGATCGCCGTATCCGATGCCATTGCCAGCCCCTATTTGAAGACGCTCGGCAGCCACAGCGAGATGGCCGGGATGTAAGTGACGAGCCCCAGCACCAGGAGGCCGGCCCCATAGAATGGCCAGATCGAGCGCATCGCTTCCCAGACGGATATCTTGCCCACTGCGCACGCCACGAACTGCACCGCGCCCACCGGCGGCGTGTTCAGCCCGATGCCGAAGTTGAGGATCATGATGACGCCGAAATGCACCGGATCGACGCCGTAGGCCTGCGCCACGGGCAGGAAGATCGGCGTGCAAATGATGATCGTCGGCCCCATGTCCATGAACGTGCCGAGGAACAGCATCAAGAGGTTGAGCAGGAGAAGCACGACCAGCGGATCCTCCGAGATCGCATTCATCGAGGCTATCAGCGCTGCCGGCACTTTCAGGAAGGCCATCAACCACGAGAACGCCGCTGCCATGCCGATGATGAGCAACACCATGGCCGTGGTGCGCACGGCACCATGAGTGGCATGAACGAAACCTTCCCAAGTCATCTGCCGGTAAACCAGGACAGTCACCAGCAACGCATAGATGACGGCGATGCAGGAACTCTCGGTGGCCGTGAAAACGCCCGATCGTACGCCGCCGAAGATGATCGCGATCAGTAGCAGGCCGGGCACCGCGATGGCGAAGAGATGCGCGACGGCGGCGAAGCCCGGAAACGGCTCGGTCGGATAGCCGCGGGAGCGCGCCACGAAATAGGCGGTGACCATCAGTGCGAGAGCCAATAACAGGCCCGGGATGATGCCGGCGGTGAACAGGTCGGCGATGGAGATCTTTCCGCCTGCCGAGATCGAGTAGATGATCATGTTGTGCGACGGCGGCAGGAGCAGCGCGATCAGCGCCGCCATCGAGGTGACGTTGACGGCGTAATCCGCTCCATATCCACGCGCCTTCATCTGCGGGATCATCAAGCCGCCTACCGCCGCTGCCTCCGCCACCGCGGAGCCGGAAATGCCGCCGAACAGTGTAGCGGTCGCGATGTTGACCTGCCCGAGGCCGCCACGCATGTGGCCGACGAGCGAGCCGGCGAAGGCAACGATCTTGCTGGCGATACCGCCGCGAACCATCAAGTCGCCGGCGTAGATGAAAAACGGAATGGCCAGCAGCGAAAAGACGCTCATGCCGGAATTCAGGCGCTGGAACACGATGAGCGGCGGCAGGCCCATGTAGAGGACGGTGGCAAAGCTTGCGACGCCGAGGCAGAAAGCGATCGGCGTGCCGATAAGCATCAGAACGGTGAAGACGCCAAAGAGTATCCAGAGTTCCATGGCGTCAGACCTTCACGTTGGCTGTGTCGAGTTCGGCTGCGACTTCCGCCGGCGGCAGTTCATCGAGCGCGTCGTCGATCGGCGCACCGGAAAGGCGAAGCACGATGCGCTCCAGCGTGAAGAGCACAATGAGCGCGCCTCCCGCGACAAGCGGGACGTAGTCCCAGCCCCCCGATATGCCGAGCGACGGCAAGGTGGCGCCCCAGGTCAATGCGACCAGCTGGCTGCCGTACCAGATCATGCCGATGCCGAAGGCGAGCGCGACGAGGTCCGAGATCATCCTCAGCCAGCGCTTGCCGCCTTTCGGCAGCACGTAGAGCAGGACGTCGAAGCCGAGGTGATAGTTCTCGCGCACCCCGACGGCAGCGCCGAGGAAAATGAACCAGCTCATCAGCATCACCGAGCCCTGCTCGGTCCAGCTCGGCGAGCGGTTCAGAACGTAGCGGCCGAACACCTGCCAGGCGACGAAGGCGGTCATCAGCACCAGCCCGACGCCGGCAATCCACAGCGCCGCCATACTGACACGCGACATCGCCCGCGCGATGCCGGACAGGGGCAGTTTCTGTTCTGAGCTGGAGGTCACCGGTTCTCTCCGCAAGAGGATGGCGGCGCGGAATGCCCGCGCCGCCACTTGATCACTGCACGGCCTTGATGGCCTCGACCATCGCCTTCAGCTTGTCGTCCTTGACGTGCTTTTCGTAAACCGGGCCCATCGCGTCGATGAAGGGCTGCTTGTCCGGCGTCGTGATCTGCGAACCGGCCGCTTCGACCTTGGCACGCGATTCCTTGACCTTGGCGGCCCACAGCTCACGCTGTTTAGCGACACTTTCCTTGGCGGCCGCCTTGAAGATCGCCTGGTCTTCCGGCGTCAGCTTGTCCCAGCTCGACTTCGCCATGACGAAGGCTTCCGGCACCATCGTGTGCTCGTCAAGCGAATAGAACTTGGCGACTTCCGCATGCTTGGCGGTGTCGTAGCTCGGAAAATTGTTCTCCGCGCCGTCGATGACCCCGGTCTCGATCGCCGAATACACCTCGCCATATGGCATTGGCGTCGCGTTGGCGCCGAGTGCCGCCACCATGTCGACGAAGATGTCGGACTGGATGACGCGGAACTTCATGCCGGCCATATCGGCTACAGAGTTGATCGGCTTCTTCGAATTGTAGAAGGACCGCGCGCCGCCGTCATAAAAGGCGAGCAGCACCAGCCCGACCTGTTCGAACGCCGCCGCGATCTGGTCGCCGACCGGTCCGTCCATGACCTTGTGCATATGATCTTCCGAGCGGAAGATGTAGGGCAGCGAGGGCACGGTGGTTTCGGGGATGAGTCCGTTGAACGGCGCCATCGAGACGCGGTTGAGGTCGATCACGCCGGAACGCACCTGCTCGATCGTGTCCTTTTCCTCGCCGAGCTGTGCGGAATGATAGACATCGACCGAATAGCGGCCGGCCGTGCGCTCCTTCACAAGCTCGCCAAAATATTTGACCGCCTCGACCGTCGGATAGCCGTCCGGGTGCGTGTCGGACGAGCGCAGAACCGTCTGGGCGCTTGCCGTTCCGGCCATCAGTGCGGCGGCCAGTAGCGTAGCTCCCGCCAGTCTAGAAAAATGCAGCATTGGTTTCCTCCCGTTTGAATGATGGCGGCAAGCGCCGTTAGATCCGGTACGCCTTTTTTGCGAGCGTATAGGCAAGTTCCTGCGCCAGCTCGTGCGCCTCGTCCTCGCGGAGCCGGTGCTCGGCGACGAGACGCGCAAGAAAGGCACAATCGACCCGACGCGCCACATCGTGGCGAGCCGGGATGGATGGAAAGGCGCGGGTGTCGTCGTTGAAGCCGACGGTGTTGTAGAAGCCGGCCGTCTCGGTGGTCATCTCGCGGAACCGGCCCATGCCCTCGGGGCTGTCGTGGAACCACCAGGCCGGCCCGAGTTTCAGCGCCGGATAAACGCCAGCGAGCGGCGCCAGTTCGCGCGCATAGCTGGTCTCGTCAAGCGTGAAGAGGATGATGGTAAGGTCGCGCTCCAGGCCGACGCAATCGAGCAGCGGCTTCAGCGCCGTCACATAGTCGGTTCTGGTCGGGATATCGAAACCCTTGTCCCTGCCGAACTTCTGGAAGACGGCAGGCGAATGATTGCGCCAGGAGCCGGGATGGATCTGCAGGACCAGCCCGTCGTCGCGGCTCATCTTGGCCATTTCGGTCAGCATCTGGGCGCGAAACAGTTTTCGCTCACGCTCGTCGTCCGAGCCTCGGCGGATGCGGTTGAACAGCTCCTGCGCGGCGGCATCCGACAGATTGGCGGTCTCCGCTGTCGGATGGCCGTGATCCGACGCGGTCGCGCCGAAACTTTTGAAGAAGGCCCTTCTTTGGCGATGCGCATCGAGATAGCCGGCCCAGGTGCCGGTGTCGCAGCCGGTGATGTCGCCGAGCCGATCGAGATTGGCAGAAAAGCCTTCGAAATCGGGATCGACGACGGCGTCCGGCCGGTAGGCGGTGACGACGCGGCCCTCCCAGCCGCTGTCGCGGATCATCTGGTGCCATTTGAGATCGTCGAGCGCGCCTTCGGTCGTCGCGATGACCTCGATGTTGAAGCGCTCGAACAGCGCTCGCGGGCGAAAATTCTCCCACTGCAGCAAGGTCGAGATCGTGTCGTAATGGCGGTCGGCGGTTGCGGCCGTCAGCGGCTCTTCGATGCCGAACAGATGGGCAAGCACATGATCGAACCACAGCCGCGTCGGTGTGCCGCGGAACAGATAATAGTGCTCGGCGAAGCGCCGCCAGATCGTCCTGCCGTCGGTCTCCACCGGTGAGCCGTCGAGCGTTGGCACACCAAGGTCCTCGAGCCGGACGCCCTGGCTGAACAGCATGCGAAAGATGTAATGGTCCGGCACAACAAGCAATTGCGCCGGATCGGGAAATGCCTCGTTGAGCGCATACCAGCGCGGATCGGTATGGCCGTGCGGGCTGACGATCGGCAGATCCTTGACAGCTGCGTAGAGATCGCGGGCAAGCGAACGCGGATGCGCCTCCGAGGGAAACAGCAAATCCGGATCGGTCAATGCGGCCACGTCGTTCCTCCCAACCCGGCCATCGGTAGGATCGGAAGGAAATAATGTCAACATACAAAAAATAGATTGTTGTATGATGACTTTAACGCAACGTCAGCCCATTGTGCGGGAACGAAACGGATGTTACGCCGCATGCCGGCCACGCCCGGCACGAGCTCGATCAGACCCATCGCACAATGATAGACAGGCGCCTTTCCAACAGCACGCGGCAGGCATTGCCGGCCTCGGTCGCGGTCCCCGGATACGACCGCAACCGCGTCGTACCCGGCATCGTCCATCTCGGCGTCGGCGCATTCCACCGCGCCCATCAGGCAGCCTATGTCGACGACTGCCTGGCGGCAGGAGAGATGAATTGGGGCATTGTCGGCGTCTCACTGCGCAGCGCCGACACACGCGACGCGCTGGCTCCGCAGGACGGGCTCTACACGCTGGCGGTCAGGAGCAGCGACAGCGAAAGCCTGCGCGTCGTCGGCTCGATCCTGTCGATGCTGGTGGCCCCGGAAGATCCGGGCGCGGTGCTGGCCGCGCTGACTGACCCGCGCACCTCCATCGTCACGCTGACGATCACCGAAAAAGCCTATCTCAGGGTGGCGGGTGGCGGACTGGACACAGCCCATCCCGACATCGCCCACGATTTGGCCAACCCGCAAATGCCGCGAACGGCGCATGGTTTTCTGGCCGAATCGCTTGCGCGCCGCCGTGCCGCCGGTATCCAGCCATTCACCCTGCTGTGCTGCGACAATCTCCCGGCCAACGGCGCCACGCTGCACCGGCTGCTGGTCGAATTCGCCGCTTTGCGCGGCACCGATCTCGCCCGCCATATCGCCGACGAGGTGGCGTTTCCGTCGAGCATGGTCGATCGCATCGTGCCGGCGACCACTGATGCCGACCGGGCACGGATATCAGGCCAGCTCGGCGTCGAGGACGCCTGGCCTGTCATGACCGAACCGTTCTGCCAATGGGTGGTCGAAGACGATTTCCCGGCGGGCAGGCCGGCCTGGGAAAGGTTCGGCGTCACCATGGTCGGTGATGTCGGGCCGTTCGAGGACATGAAGCTGCGCCTGCTCAACGGCTCGCATTCGGCCATCGCCTATCTCGGCCTGCTCAGCGGCCATGAGACGGTCGACCGCGCCTTTGCCGATCCGGCGATCCGGCAATTCGTCGACGGATTGTGGGCCGAGGCCATCACGACGCTGCCGAAGGACGCCGGGCTCGACACGGCCGACTACACGGCCCAGCTCGCGAAGCGCTATTCGAACACCGCGCTCGCCCATCGGACGGCGCAGATCGCCAACGATGGCAGCCAGAAACTGCCCCAGCGCATCGTTGCCTCGGCCATGGAGCGGATGAGTGCCGGTGCCCCGCCCGCCTATCTGATGCTGGTGGTGGCCGCCTGGATCGCCGCTTGCGAGGCGCGCGGCAAATCCTTGCCGGAAAGCCACTTCACCGACCCGCTCGACTTGGCCCTGGCCGCACTCGACACTCGGCATCTGTCGGCTGACGATGCGGTGGCGGCGGTGTTCGACCTGGCCGGCTTCGCCAAGGGCGGTGCTGAGCGCCTGACGCTGATCGACCTCGCGGCCGCGCATCTCGAACGCCTGCGGCAGGGCGGTGTGGCTGCTGCTTTCACAGCGCTAGGCATTGGGAGCGAAAAACCGTGAGGTAGAAGTGCGTGGCGCCAAGTGTGCTGTGGGAGCGCGGCTTAGATAGTCATCGTACTCTCCCGAACAGCTATTTTGTGGGGCGCCTCGGGACGATACTGCTGTCGCGACCAGGGGACGGATTAAGTTCCGCGCTCCCGATCAACCGACTATTCTGGTGTTCAAGTAGCTTTTCCATAGGCTGGTGAATCAAAATGGTTCGAACTTGCGCCATTTCTTCGTCGGTCATTCCAAGGTCTCGAAGGATAGCAATCCTGCCTCCAATCGCCTCGTTCTCCTTGATCATGTTTTCCAGACGCATTCGCCGTTCCTCGGCTGACTCCCGATACTTTCTGTCTTTTCGCCGCTCATGGGCGTCATTGATGGCGTTTCGCAGAACCTCAAGTGGATTGAGTTTACCGAAAAAGTCCCAGAACCCTGGAGACTGAAGGCGAACGCCCTTTAGTATAAGCCTGAAACCTGGTGGCAGAACGTTTGGCGACCAACTTGCTGTCTGGCCAGATTGGAAAGAATCGAAATCAGCTCGGGGCTCATATCGCCGAAGCCGTCTCCCTCGGCTATACAGGCGGTCCAACAGGAAATGATACTGAACCAAGCCGGCGTAAGCCTGATCTAAGGCCAAAAGAAACGCAGCCACGTTTTCCACCGGCTCGTCGCCATATCCCTTGATACGAAGAATAGCCACCTCATAATCGTCTTCGTCGCCCGCCATAGTCCTTCGAAAGTCGACCACTATTCCCCCTTTGACCGAAGCCTCAACCGGCAGACCTCACGATAGTCGTAGTCAGCCAAAATACTGAATACCGCGCTTTCGGCTTAATTTCAGAATTTTGTCGAAAGGGGCGATTTCTGTGTAATAGACGAAATCGCCACCGATCATCTCTTTTTCAAGGTAGATGCCAGACGCTTCATCAGGCCGACCTTTATTGGAAAAATGGCAATATATTTGCGGCTCCGAGTAGTATTTATCGCCATCCCAGTCAACGGCTTCAATGTTTTCATATGGCACTTTGCCGATCATGATGACCGTAATATCGCCTCTCTCCCCGGCTTTGTAGTCCGTGAAGCGCCATTCCCCCGTCTCGGCATCTTCTGTCAGCGTTCCCCACAACTTGCCAGCCAGAATGCCATGCTCATATGTGGCCATTAGGCCAATTTTGAACCAAGGGGAAATACTCTTGTGAGCCTTCACGTTCGGGTACTGGTCTAATCTAGCCACATCGCGAATTATGGCATCGCGTCCGAACTTCTGCTTTCGAAGCAGTGCGATTCTATTTTCAAATTCTGGCTTCCATTTCTGGCGCAGCGCTATTGTTTCAACAGGGGTTAGCCTTCTCTTTCGGCCTCGAAATTTTGAGTAAATGTCTTTTGCCAGAGTGTAGATGAAAGAGGGGGCAAGATATTCAATCATCGAATCGATCTCCCAGCCCAGCCAAGAGAGAGTGTGTCCGGGGGCGGGTTAGTACACAAGCTTGTCAGCTCATCGTGTCCACACCTGTCTCTGTGGGAGCCGGTGTAGGCAGCGCGCTCCGCACTGCTATGCCGACCAACGAATCAAAAAAAGCCAGGTCAAGCCCGGCTTTCTAGTCCAAATCGACATGCGGCCTTCAAGCAGGCAGGATGGCGCCTTCGAATGTGGTGAGCTGGCTAAGGAACTGCTCGGCCTTGCTGCGCGTCTGGTCGTCCTTAGCGTCGGCGACGTCTTCCCTGGCTTCCTGGATGCGGCGGGCAAGGTCGGCGCGGTCGATGTCGCCGACGGCTACCGCCGATTCCGCCAGCAATGTGCAGCCGGCCGGAACGATGTCGGCAAAGCCGCCGAACACGACGTAGCGTTCTTCCTTGCCTGCCGCGGTCTTTACCGTGACGACGCCCGGCTTGATCGTGGTCATGACCGGCGCGTGATGCGCCATGACAGTCATTTCACCTTCGGCGCCCGGAATGACGACGGCTTCGACCTGCTCGGAAACCAGCAGGCGCTCCGGCGAGACCAGTTCGAATTTGAAAGCTTCAGGCATGATCAACTTAGCGAGTAGCGAGTAGTGAGTAGCGAATAGACAAAACGCTCGGCTCACATCGCCCCTATCCGCTACTCCCTATTCGCTATTCGATTCTTTACGCCGCTTCGGCCGCCAGGCGCTGAGCCTTCTCGACCGCTTCTTCGATGCCGCCGACCATGTAGAAGGCGGCTTCCGGCAGGTGGTCATAGTCGCCGTTGCAGAGGCCCTTGAAGCCCTTGATGGTGTCGGCGAGATCGACCAGCTTGCCCGGCGCGCCGGTGAACACTTCGGCGACGAAGAAGGGCTGCGACAGGAAGCGCTCGATCTTGCGGGCGCGGGCCACCGTCTGCTTGTCCTCTTCCGACAGCTCGTCCATGCCCAAGATGGCGATGATGTCCTGCAGCGACTTGTAGCGCTGAAGGATCGACTGTACCTGGCGCGCCACCTGGTAGTGCTCTTCGCCGACGACCATCGGGTCGAGCATGCGCGAGGTCGAGTCGAGCGGATCGACGGCCGGATAGATGCCCTTTTCCGAGATCGCGCGGTTGAGCACGGTCGTCGCATCGAGGTGGGCGAACGAGGTCGCCGGCGCCGGGTCGGTCAGATCGTCGGCCGGCACGTAGATCGCCTGCACCGAGGTGATCGAGCCCTTGGTCGTCGTCGTGATGCGCTCCTGCAGCGCACCCATGTCGGTGGCCAGCGTCGGTTGGTAGCCCACGGCCGAAGGAATACGGCCGAGCAGCGCCGACACTTCGGAACCCGCCTGCGTGAAGCGGAAGATGTTGTCGACGAAGAACAGCACGTCCTGGCCCTGGTCGCGGAAATATTCGGCGACCGTCAGTCCGGTCAGGCCGACGCGGGCGCGCGCACCCGGCGGCTCATTCATCTGGCCATAGACGAGCGCTGCCTTGGATCCTTCGCCGCCGCCCTTCTTGTTGACGCCGGACTCGATGAACTCATGATAGAGGTCGTTGCCCTCGCGGGTGCGCTCGCCGACGCCGGCGAACACCGAGAAGCCGCCATGAGCCTTGGCGACGTTGTTGATCAGTTCCTGGATCAGCACGGTCTTGCCGACGCCGGCGCCGCCGAACAGGCCGATCTTGCCGCCGCGGGCATAAGGTGCCAGCAGGTCGAGAACCTTGATGCCGGTGACCAGGATCTGCGCTTCCGTCGACTGCTCGACATAGGTCGGAGCCGGCTGGTGGATAGAGCGCATCTCGATGCCGTCGACCGGGCCTGCCTCGTCGACCGGCTCGCCGATGACGTTGATGATACGGCCGAGCATGCCCGGGCCGACCGGCACGGTGATCGGTGCGCCGGTGTCATAGACGTCCTGGCCGCGAACCAGACCTTCGGTCGAGTCCATGGCGATGCAGCGCACGGTGTTCTCGCCAAGGTGCTGGGCCACCTCGAGCACGAGGCGATTGCCGACATTGGACGTTTCCAGCGCGTTGAGGATCGCCGGCAGGTGTTCGCCGAACTGCACGTCGACAACGGCACCGATGACCTGGCGAACCTTGCCGGCCAAGCCAGTCTTCTTGATGGCAACGGTCGGCGCCCTAGCCGCGGCTGAGTTGGCGGGCGCGGCCGCCTTCTTGGCCGGAGCGGCTTTCGCTGCCGCTGCCGGAGCCTTTGCTGGTGCTGCCGCCTTCGCGGCGGTCTTCGGGGCCGCCTTCTGGGGGGTCGCTGCTTTCGCCATCGTCTTTACCCTTTTCGTCTCTTGTTTCTCACGCGATCCGCTCGAAGGTCGGAGACCTTCGTGGGAGCGCGCCTAGAGCGCCTCGGCGCCCGAAATGATTTCGATCAATTCCTTGGTGATCTGCGCCTGCCGTTGGCGGTTGTAGGTGATCGACAATTTGTTGATCATGTCGCCGGCATTGCGCGTCGCATTGTCCATGGCGCTCATCTTGGCGCCCATCTCGCCGGCCGCGTTTTCGAGCAGCGCACGAAAGACCTGGACGGAGATGTTGCGCGGGATGAGGTCGGAGAGGATTTCGCCCGGCTCCGGCTCGTATTCATAGACGGCATTGCCGCCGTCCGTCGCCTCGGTGGCAGCGGAAGGCACGCCTGCCGGGATGATCTGCCGGGTCGTCGGGACCTGGCTGATCACCGACTTGAACTGCGAATAGAACAGCGTGCAGATGTCGAAGCCACCCTCGTTGAAAAGTTGGATGATTTTCTTGGCAATGGCATCGGCATTAACGAAGCCCAGCGTCTTCACTTCGCGCAAATCGACACGCTCGAGGATCAGCGCCGCGTAGTCGCGACGCAGGATGTCGAACCCCTTCTTGCCGACGCAGATGATCTTGACCTGCTTGCCGTCGGACAGAAGCTTGCGGATATGGTCGCGGGCAAGGCGCGCGATCTGCGAATTGAAGCCGCCGCACAGACCACGCTCGGCGGTGCAGACGACGAGCAGATGCACGTCGTCCTTGCCGGTGCCGGTCATCAGCGCCGGGGCCTCGCCGCCGCCGCCGATCGCCTGGGTGATGTTGGCCAGCACCGCGCCCATGCGCTCCGAATAGGGGCGCGCGGCTTCCGCCGCCTCCTGCGCGCGGCGCAGCTTCGCCGCGGCGACCATCTGCATCGCCTTGGTGATCTTCTGCGTCGCCTTGACCGAGGCGATGCGGTTACGAAGGTCTTTTAGTGAAGGCATGCTTCAAACCTGATCCCGTCCGTCCGGCCTCGTTCAAGCAAAGGTCTTGGCGAAGGTGTCGATCTCCGCCTTCAGCCTGGCGCGCAGATCGTCCGACAGCGCCTTCTCCTTGCGGATGCCGTCGAGCACCTCCTTGCCGGCCGAGCGCATGTGGCTGAGCAAGCCATGCTCGAATTTGCTGACCTGGTCGATTGCCAGCTTGTCGAGATAGCCGTTGACGCCGGCGAAGATCACCGCGACCTGTTCTTCGACCCTGAGCGGCGAAAACTGCGGCTGCTTCAGGAGTTCTGTCAGGCGCGCACCGCGGTTGAGCAGGCGCTGCGTGGCCGCGTCGAGGTCAGAGCCGAACTGGGCGAAGGCCGCCATTTCGCGATACTGCGCGAGCTCGCCCTTGATCGAGCCGGCAACCTGTTTCATCGCCTTGATCTGCGCCGAGGAGCCGACGCGCGACACCGACAGGCCGACGTTGACCGCCGGGCGGACGCCCTGGAAGAACAGATTGGTTTCCAGGAATATCTGGCCGTCGGTGATCGAGATGACGTTGGTCGGGATGTAGGCCGACACGTCGTTGGCCTGGGTCTCGATGATCGGCAGCGCCGTCAGCGAACCGCCGCCATTGTCGTCATTGAGCTTGGCGGCACGCTCCAGAAGCCGCGAATGCAGGTAGAAGACGTCGCCCGGGTAGGCTTCGCGGCCGGGCGGCCGGCGCAGCAGCAGCGACATCTGGCGATAGGCGACGGCCTGCTTCGACAGGTCGTCGTAGCTGATCAGCGCATGCATGCCGTTGTCGCGGAAATATTCGCCCATGGTGCAGGCGGTGAACGGCGCCAGGAACTGCATCGGCGCCGGATCGGAAGCGGTGGCGGCGATGATGATCGAATAGTCGAGCGCGCCACGCTCTTCGAGAACTTTCGCGAACTGCGCGACGGTCGATCGCTTCTGGCCGACGGCGACGTAGACGCAGTAGAGCTTTTCCTTCTCCGGACCGTGCTCGTGCACCGATTTCTGGTTGAGCATCGTGTCGAGGATGATCGCGGTCTTGCCGGTCTGGCGGTCGCCGATGACCAGCTCGCGCTGGCCGCGGCCGACCGGGATCAGCGCGTCGATGGCCTTGAGGCCGGTCGACATCGGCTCGTTCACCGATTTGCGCGGAATGATGCCGGGCGCCTTGACGTCGACACGCTTGCGCTCGGTCGCCTGGATCGGGCCCTTGCCGTCGATCGGGTTGCCGAGCGCATCGACGACGCGGCCGAGCAAGCCCATGCCGACAGGCGTGTCGACGATGGCGCCGGTGCGCTTGACGATATCGCCTTCCTTGATGTCGCGGTCGGCGCCGAAGATGACGACGCCGACATTGTCGGCTTCGAGGTTGAGCGCCATGCCGCGGATGCCGCCGGGGAACTCGACCATCTCGCCGGCCTGGACATTGTCGAGGCCGTAGACGCGGGCGATGCCGTCACCGACGGACAGAACCTGGCCGACTTCGGAGACCTCGGCCTCCTTGCCGAAATTCTTGATCTGGTCTTTCAGAATTGCGGAAATTTCCGCGGCGCGGATGTCCATCAGCCGACCTCTTTCAGTGCAAGCTTGAGCGAATTGAGTTTGGTTTTGAGCGACGTATCGATCTGGCGCGAGCCTATCTTGACCACCAGCCCGCCGAGCAGCGACGGATCGACGGTTACGGTGATTGCGACATCCTTGCCGGCAACGCTTTTCAGCGCCGCCTTCAGCTCGGTTTGCTGGGCGTCGGTCAGCGCATGCGCCGAAGTGACTTCAGCGGCGGTCTCGCCACGATGCTCGGCGGCGATCTGGCGGAATGCTTTGATCATGCCGGGGATGGCGAACAGACGGCGGTTCTGGGCGACGACGCGCAGGAAATTGCCGGTGAGGCCGGTGATCCCCGCCTTGTCGGCGATCACCGCGATGGCTTTGGCCTGGTCTTCACTGGAGAACACCGGGCTATTGATCAGACGGGTAAGATCCGCGCTGCCTTCGAGCATCGCGGCGAAACCGTTGAGGTCGGCCTCGACCTGGGCGACCGAATTCGCCTGGAGCGCGAGCTCAAACAGCGAACCCGCATAGCGCTCTGCTACACCTGAGATTGGCGATGACGATTGGGCCACGGACCGTCTTTTCTCTTGTCTGACAGGCCGCAGATTATTGGCGCGAGCGAAAACTCTAGCTAAATCTTTGACCTTACTGCATTTTTCCAAGCACGGAGGCGCGGCTTCCGCTATCCCCGGCCGAAAGTCGATTGCCGTCTAGCACAGGCATTTTAAGACCGCAATGCGTCGCCCCGCATGGTTTTCAGGCACTATTGTCGCATCCTTCGGTGCGGTTCGACCGCCGGTCCCGAATTAGCCTTTGATTCAAGGCACAAAGCCGAAGGCGAAGGCAAGCGGCAGCGCCGCCAGCACCAGTTCCACCACTATGGAAACCCAATTGAATGGCGTGTTGGCGCCATCCGACATCATCGACAGCAGGCGGCCGAAGGCGGTGAACAGCCAGGAAAAGCCAAGCGCCATGTAGAGCAGCGGTTGCGCAAGCAGAATGCAGCACAGGCTGACGCCGAGATAGAACCCCGACATCCTGCCGCGACCTTCGGCAATCGCCGCCGCCTTTTCGGGCTTGACCTGCAGCCGCAGGATTCGGAAGGCCAGCCCGGGCGCCAGGAACAGCAGCAGGCCGAACAGCAAGGTCACGACGGCGCTCGACCACGCCAGCCACTCGCCCTGGCTCATCGGCCACGGAAACGCAAATTCCATACTGTCCCCTCGCAAAATGGCTGTTCGAAATTTCGGGCATTCTAGCGAAGGAAGAGATATGCGCCAGATGGCGTCGGTGAATTGCGCAAAGCGCATCAACCCAGAGCGAATTCGACCGCCGCTTCGGCATGGATGCGCGTCGTGTCGAACACAGGAATGTCGAAATCCTGCTGGCCGATCAGCATGGTGATCTCGGTGCACCCCATGATGACGCTGTCGATGTTTTCGTCGCGCCGCATACGGGCGATTTCATCAATGTAGGCCGCCTTCGATTCCGCGGTGACAATACCCTGACAGAGTTCGTCGTAGATCACGCGATGAACCATGTCCCGTCCTGCTTCATCTGGCACCACGGAATGAAGGCCGTATCTGTCGGCGAGCCGGCCCTTGTAGAAATCCTGGTCCATGGTGAACCGCGTTGCCAAGAGAGCCGGACGGGTGACGCCGGCCTGGGCAACCGCGGTAGCTGTGGCATCGGCAATGTGGATGAGCGGTATCGACACCGCTACCTCCACCTGATCGGCTAGCTTGTGCATGGTGTTGGTGCAGATCAGCAGCCCCTCCGCACCGGCTGCTTCGAGCATACGCGCCGCCTCGACCAGCAGAACGCCCGCCCCCTGCCAGTCGCCGACGTGCTGCCGTTCGGCAATCTCGGCAAAGTCGAACGACCACAGCAGCAGTTTCGCCGAATGCAACCCACCCAGCCGCTCGCGCACGATCTCGTTGAGCAGGCGATAGTAGATCGCAGTTGATTCCCAACTCATGCCGCCGATCAGGCCAAGGGTTTTCATCTCTTCACAGCACCGGTCCAAATTGCACGGTCGGCCTCACAAAAAGCTCTGCGGGTCGATGTCGACCTGCACGCGCACCGAGCCCCGCAGCTTCGGCCCCTCGGCCAGCATGGAGCGAATGAACCCCTGCATGTCGGCGCGCCGCTCGCCCTGGATCAGCAGGCGAAAGCGATGGCGGCCGCCGATCAGCGACAGCGGCGCCTCGGCCGGGCCGAGCACGAACAGGTCGCTGGCCTGAGGTGCGGCGCGCCGCAAACCCCGCGCATGGCCCTCCGCTTCCGCTCGGGTCGCAGCACTGACGATGACGCCGGCGAGCCGGCCGAAAGGCGGCAGCGCCGCCCGCTCGCGCTCGGCGATCTCGCGCTCGTAAAAAGCCTCGGCATCGCCGGAGACGATCGCCCGCATTACCGGGTGGTCGGGCTGGAAGGTCTGCAGCAGGCCAAGGCTCTTCTTGCCGGTGCGGCCGGCACGACCGGTCACCTGGCTAAGCAGTTGAAAGGTGCGCTCGGCGGCGCGCGGATCGCCATTGGAAAGACCGAGATCGGCGTCGACCACGCCGACCAGCGTCATATCAGGGAAATTGTGGCCCTTGGCGACCAGCTGCGTGCCGATGACGATATCGGCCTCGCCCTTGGCGATAGCTTCGAGCTCTAACCTCAGCCGCCGCACGCCGCCCATCAGGTCGGACGACAAGACGATGGTGCGGGCGTCGGAGAAATGCGCGACGACCTCTTCAGCGATGCGCTCGACGCCCGGCCCGCAGGCGACCAGATGATCGAGCGTGCCGCATTCCGGGCAGGCCTCGGGCCGCCGCTCATTATGTCCGCAATGGTGGCAAACGAGCTGGCCGCGAAAGCGGTGCTCGACCAGCCAGGCCGAGCAGACCGGGCAGCCGAAGCGATGGCCGCAGACCCGGCACAGCGTCAGCGGCGCATAGCCGCGCCGGTTGAGGAACAGCAAGGATTGTTCGTGTTTCTCCAGCGTCTGCCGCATATGGCCTAGCAGCACCGGTGACAGAAAGCCGCCGCGCGCCGGCGGGGCGCGGCGCATGTCGATCGTCTTCAGGTCCGGAAGCGCCGCCTCGGCAAAGCGCGCCGAAAGCACCGCCCGATGATAGCGGCCCTGGCTCGCATTGACCCGGCTTTCGACCGACGGCGTCGCAGAGGCGAGCACCACCGGAAAGCCACCGATATGGCCACGCACCACCGCCATGTCGCGGGCATTGTAGAAGACGCGGTCTTCCTGCTTGTAGGCGGGGTCATGCTCCTCGTCGACGACGATCAGCCCGAGCTCCCTGAACGGCAGGAACAGCGCCGAACGCGCGCCGGCAACCACACGCACGCCACCTTCCGCCACCTGCCGCCAGACACGCTCGCGCATCCTTGGCGGCAGGTCCGAGTGCCATTCCGCCGGCTTGGCGCCGAACCGTTCCTGGAAGCGCTCGAGGAAGGCGTGGGTCAGCGCGATTTCCGGCAGCAGGATCAGCACCTGTCTGCCGCGGTCGAGCGCCGCCGCCACCGCCTCGAAATAAACCTCCGTCTTGCCCGATCCGGTCACCCCGTCGAGCAGCGTGACGCCGAATGCGCCGGCCGCGACATTGGTGCGCAGCATCTCGGCCGCGTGGCTCTGGTCCGGCATCAGCGAAGGTTGGGCGTAGCCCGGATCGGGTGCTGCGACCACCGGTCGCGGCGGGATCATGACGGTCTCGAACACGCCTTGCGCTTTCAGCCCGTCGATGACGGTCGACGACACGCCGGCCGCATGCGCCAGCCCGGATCTCGTCCAGGCGAGGCCGCCTTCCGCGGTTTCCAGCACGCGCATCCTCGCACCCGTCATCCGGTCGGGTTTGGCAAAGGTGCGTTGCAGCCCTTCGATCCACGGTTCCGGGTCGAAGGCCTCCGGCGCCCGCAGCAGCATGCGCGCCACCATGCCTGGCGGCGACAGCGTGTATTGCGCGATCCAGTCGACGAAGCGGCGCATAGCGCGGTCGATCGGCGGGCAGTCGAAGACCTGCTCGATCGGGCGCAGTTTTTTGGCATCGACCTTTTCGACGCCGCCGTCCCAGACGATGCCGGCAACCTGGCGCGGACCGAGCGGCACGCGCACGATCGAGCCCGGCACCACGCGCATGCCGGCGGGCACGGCATAGGTGTAGGGCCGCTCGGCGGGCATCGGCACCAGCACTGGCGCGGCTGCGACAAAGGGCGAATCTTCGATCATGAGGCGTGACCTTGCCCCGACTTTCGTCTAGATCAAAGTCCGACCCCAAATGTGTGTGACATGCACATGAAAAAATCGTCAGGAGACCGTCATGAAATTTTTTGTCGACACCGCCGATGTCAAGGAAATCCGTGAGCT
The DNA here is from genome assembly GCA_004020645.1 of Mesorhizobium sp. GTDB lineage: Bacteria > Pseudomonadota > Alphaproteobacteria > Rhizobiales > Rhizobiaceae > Mesorhizobium. The sequence continues at coordinate 82,006 of SAQL01000010.1, forward strand.
GAACGATTTGGGGCTGCTCGACGGCGTCACCACCAATCCCTCGCTGATCCTTAAATCCGGCGGCAAGATCGCCGACGTCACACGAGAGATCTGCGAGATCGTCAAGGGTCCGGTCTCGGCCGAAGTCGTCGCCACCGAATACAAGGACATGATGGCTGAGGCCAAGATCCTGGCCAGGATCGCCGACAATGTCTGCATCAAGGTGCCGCTGACGCTCGACGGCCTGAGGGCCTGCAAGGACATCCGGTCGGACGGCCGCATGGTCAATGTCACGCTGTGCTTCTCGGCCACCCAGGCGCTGCTCGCGGCCAAGGCCGGCGCCTCCTTCATCTCGCCCTTCGTCGGCCGCATCGACGACAGCGGCTGGGACGGCATGGAACTGATCTCGGACATCCGCACCATCTACGACCACTATGATTTCCAGACCGAGATCCTGACCGCTTCGGTGCGCACGGTGAACCATGTCAAGCAGGCTGCACTGATCGGCGCCGACGTCATCACCGCGCCGCCGGCGACGCTGAAGGCGCTGGTCAAGCACCCGCTGACCGACAAGGGCCTGGAGCAATTCCTCGCCGACTGGGCCAAGACCGGCCAGAAGATCGGCTGAAATCAAGACGTCGCGTTCCCGCAAAAAGGCCGAGCAATCGGCCTTTTTCTGCGTCAGGGATAACCGGAACGTCTCGATCCAGGCCGAAAAGTTTAACCTGCCACCGTCTTGCCGTGCTTGACCAGATTCTGGGCGATCGACAGGCGCAGCAGGTCCGCCAGTTCGCGCGCCGCGCGGTTTTCGGCGTCGATTTGCGCCCGGTAGGAGGCAAACTCCTGACGAGGCCTGTCGAAGGACGATGCTATCGAGCGCCTGCCGGTTGCGATCGTCGTGCCGGTCTTGGCGTCGGTCAGCACATAGTTTGCGGTCAGTGTCACGGTGCCCGCCGTTGGCTCGTCGTCATCGGTCGTGACCTGCACGTTTGCAGCGGATTCAACAAGTTCTGTAACGCCCAGATCGAGCGAATAGGCGGGCGAAGCCGGCTCGCCCGCACCCTGGCCGAGCGCGAAGATCAGATTGTTGCGGACCTGCTGGGCGTAGCGGGTGTTGACCGGCTTGACCGAGATGGACCCGAGTTCGGCGGCAGCCCCGACTTGCGAGCCGGCCGACAGCGGCGCGCTCGAATAGAGCGGGCGCACCGTGCAGGCCGAAACCAGCGCAACCGAAGCGACCAGGCCATACAGCGCGGCATGGCGCAGCAAATGCTTCACTTCTGTCTTCCTCGGATCAGGCAACGACATTGACGATCCTCTGCGGGACGATGATCACCTTGCGCGGTGCCTTACCTTCGAGCGCTTTCTGCACGAAGTCGAGAGCCAAAACCGCTTTTTCGACGGCACCTTGGTCCGCGTCGCGGGCAATTGTCAAATCGCCGCGCTTCTTGCCGTTGACCTGGACCGGCAGCACGATCTCGCTGTCGACGACAAGCGACGGATCATAGACTGGCCAGGGCCGTTCGGCGACCAGATCGGTGCCGCCGAGCGTCTGCCAGCATTCCTCGGCCAGATGCGGCATCACCGGGGCAATCAGATGCACGAGGATGTCGACGGCTTGCCGGCACGCAGCCTTGAGCGCCGGATCAGCCTTGCCTTCGGCCGCCTCGTTGAGCGGCGTGGTAAGCGCATTGGCGAGCTCGTAGATGCGGGCGATGGCGCGGTTGAAGGCGAGCTTTTCGATATCTTCGCCGACTGATTTCAACGCCTTGTGCGCGGCCTTGGAAACAGTCCCTGCCTCGCCCTCCCTCGCCGCTGCCGGCTGGACTGCAGCGAGCGATTCGGCAGCCGTTGACACCAGGCGCCAGATACGCTGGATGAAGCGGTGCGCGCCGGCAGCACCTTCGTCGGTCCATTCGACGTCACGCTCGGGTGGCGAGTCCGACAGCATGAACCAGCGCGCGGTATCGGCGCCGTAGCCGTCGGTAATCTCTTCCGGGCTCACCGTGTTCTTCTTCGACTTCGACATTTTTTCGAGCGGGCCGATCACCGTCTCTTCGCCGGTCGCGATTTCGAGGGCGCGGCGTTTGCCGTCGACATCCTCCAGCCGAACCTCGCTGGGCGCAAGCCAGCGGCCGTTCGAGCCACTTCCGACCCGATAGGTCTCGTGCACCACCATGCCTTGCGTGAACAGGCCCTTGAACGGCTCGGCCAGATCGACATGTCCGGTCTCGCGCATGGCGCGGGTGAAGAAGCGCGAATAGAGAAGGTGCAAAATGGCGTGCTCGATGCCGCCTATATACTGGTCGACCGGCAGCCATTCGGTAGCTGCATTGGGATCGGTCGGGTCGTTCGCCCAGGGCGCGGTAAAGCGCGCGAAATACCAGGACGAATCGACGAACGTGTCCATCGTGTCGGTTTCACGGCGTGCATCCTTGCCGCATTGCGGACATTTGACATGCCGCCATGTCGGATGGCGATCGAGCGGATTGCCCGGCCGGTCGAACTCGATGTCGTCGGGCAGCTTGACCGGCAGATCCGCTTTCGGCACCGGCACCACGCCGCAATCCTCGCAGTGGATCATCGGGATCGGACAGCCCCAGTAGCGCTGGCGCGAAATGCCCCAGTCGCGCAGGCGGAAGTTGACCTTGCGCTCAGCCATCGGCCGATTGCCGATAGTCCTTTGTTCCAGCAGCTTCGCCACCTCGTCGAACGCCTGCTCAGGCTTCATGCCGTCGAGGAAGCGCGAATTGATCATCACGCCGTCGCCGACATAGGCCTCGTCGATGATCTGGAAGTTTCCCTGATTCTCGCCTTCCGGCATCACCACCGGAATGACCGGCAGGCCGTATCTGTTGGCAAACTCGAGGTCGCGCTGGTCACCGGACGGGCAGCCGAAGATGGCGCCGGTGCCGTACTCCATCAGCACGAAATTGGCGACATAGACAGGCAGCGTCCAGTTCGCGTCGAACGGATGGACGACGCGGATACCGGTATCCAAACCCCTCTTCTCGGCCGTCTCCAGTGCCGCCACTGAAGTGCCCATATGGCGAACCTCATCGATGAACTTGGCCAGCGCCGGGTTGCTTTCGGCCGCCTTCTTCGCCAGCGGATGATCAGCTGCGACCGCCATGAAGGAGGCGCCGAAGATGGTGTCGGGCCGCGTCGTGTAGACCTCCAGCTCATCTTCGCCATCGACTGGAGTGGCCAGCGGCCAGCGGATCAGCAGGCCTTCCGAACGGCCGATCCAGTTCGCCTGCATCAGCTTCACTTTTTCCGGCCATTCGTCGAGGCCTTCCAGCGAGTCCAGCAGATCCTGCGCATAGTCGGTGATCTTGAAGAACCACTGCGTCAGCTCGCGCTGTTCGACCAGCGCGCCCGAGCGCCAGCCGCGTCCGTCGATGACCTGCTCGTTGGCAAGCACCGTCATGTCCTCCGGATCCCAGTTGACCTTGGAGGATTTGCGCGTCACCAGCCCCTTCTCGACGAAATCGAGGAACAGCATCTGCTGGCGGTGGTAGTAGTCGACATCGCAGGTGGCGAATTCGCGTGCCCAGTCGAGCGACAGGCCCATGACCTTGAGCTGCTCGCGCATGACGGCGATGTTCTGATAGGTCCAGTCCTTGGGATGGACCTTGTTCTGCATGGCCGCGTTCTCGGCCGGCATGCCGAAGGCGTCCCACCCCATCGGGTGCAGCACGTTGAAACCCTTGGCTCGCTTGTAGCGCGCCACCACGTCGCCCATCGTGTAGTTGCGGGTGTGGCCGATATGGATGCGCCCCGACGGATAGGGGAACATCTCGAGCACGTAGTATTTCGGACGCGGGTCGTCGTTGTCAGCCTCGAACAGCTTCTTGGCGTCCCAGGCCTTCTGCCATTTGGGCTCTGATGCGCGCGGATTGTATCGTTCGGTTGCCATCGGGTGTTTTTCACTTAAAAAGCATGCGCGAACAGCCGGACATGCCCGGCGGCTCAGGAAATGTCGTCGCGGTGTTCACCATGGATTGCCGGACCCGTCAACTGCGACGCCCCGGCCAGGACAAAAACCAGAGTCAGGATATAGGCATGGCGAGCGCCGTCGAACAGTTTTTCACGGTCAAGGCTAAGATCGCAGCCGCCGAGCGCGAGGCGGGACGGAAAGCCGGCGCGGTGACGCTGGTCGCGGTCTCGAAGACCTTCGACGCCGCCGATATCAGCCCGGTCATCGACGCCGGCCAGCGTGTCTTCGGCGAGAACCGCGTCCAGGAAGCACAAGCCAAATGGCCGGCGCTGAAAGAGGACTTCCCCGACATCGAGCTGCATCTGATCGGCCCGCTGCAATCGAACAAGGCGAAGGAAGCGGTCGCGCTGTTCGACGTCATCGAGACGGTCGATCGCGAAAAGATTGCCGCCGAACTCGCCAAGGAAATCGCCAGACAAGGCCGGTCACCAAAACTCTACGTCCAGGTCAACACCGGCTCGGAACCGCAAAAGGCAGGCATCGAACCGCGCGAAGCGGTCGCCTTCGTCACCCGCTGCCGTACGGTTCATGGCCTCGCCATCGAAGGCCTGATGTGCATTCCGCCGGCCGACGAGAATCCCGGCCCGCATTTCGCGCTGTTGGAGAAACTCGGGCGTGAAACCGGGGTCGAAAAGCTCTCCATGGGCATGTCCGGCGATTACGAGACGGCGATCGCCTTCGGCGCGACCAGCGTCCGGGTCGGCTCGGCGATCTTCGGCAACCGTTTCGTTTAGCCGCGGTTTGTCCAGCCTTCATTCCCAGACATGTCGGGCATATTATCTAGCCAAGCTAGCTAGGATCGATCGATGAATTGGCCCCTTCAGGATGCAAAGAACGACTTTTCCAAAGTAGTTCAGCGCGCGCGAAGCGAGGGACCGCAGACGGTAACGCTGCGTGGCGAGCGCGCGGCCGTGGTGCTTTCTGTCGAAGATTACGACCGTCTGGCGGGAAAAAAGAAAACGCTGGCAGGATATCTTCTGACCGGTCCAGTTTGGGACGTTGATTTTGCCGAGGAGGTCAACCGTCGCTCGGATACGATGATCCGCGACATCGATCTCTGATGTTCCTGCTTGATACGAACATCGTTTCGGATGTGGAATGACGCTTGCTTAGGCCGACTGCCTGGCTTGCTTCAGTGGAATCCGGCCTCGGTCAATCTCAGTGTTATCACCCTCGGCGAAATCGAACGTGGCATCGTCAAGCTGCGCAAGGTCGATCCCGAACGGGCAACGCGCCTCGACCTCTGGCTGCGAGAGCTTCGGCGGGACAATGCCGGCCGCAACCTTGCGGTCACTGAAGATGTCGTCTTGTCGTGGGGTCGCATCCCGGCTGGCCGCACACGGGGCAGCGCCGACACGCTCAGCGCGCTGCCGGCCGAATATCCGGGCTGGATGCTCGAGCGTCAGGCGGCGGGCCGGCGGCCGGCGCCCTTTGCGCCGAAAAAGTAATTCAATCTCACCTGGATTTGATGTTTTGGGGGGCCGGCGGGCTCCCGATCTTCTTTGGGCTCAGGTCAGCCGGACCGTCTCGACCAGAAAATCGAGAAAGGCCCGCACCCGCGCCGGCAAATGCTTGCCCTGCCCGACATAGACGGCGTGGGTAAGCTCCTCGTCGCCTGGGTTGAAGTCCTCCAGAAGCGGTACCAGCCGCCCGGCGGCGATGTCGGGCTCCACGTGCCAGCGCGCCAGCCGGGCGATGCCAGAGCCCGAGAGCGCCATCAGCCGCATCGCCTCGCCGTCGCTGACCAGCGCATTTCCGGTGATCGGGACGAGAACGGCCTCGCCGGCCGCGTCGACGAATGGCCAATCATCGAGATGGCGCACGAAGCAGAAACCCATCCGGCTGTGATGATCAAGATCGGCCGGCGTCTGGGGCGTGCCATGCGTCCTGAGGTAGGATGGCGCGGCGACGACGACCACCGGACTCTGCCCGAGCTTGCGCGCGACCAAACGTGATTCGCCGAGCGGCCCCGCGCGGATCGCGACATCGGCGCGCTCCTCCATCAGGTCGATGACATTGTCGGTCAAAACCAGATCGATGGTGATTTCCGGATAGCGTTCGAGGAAACGCGGCAAAAGCGGGATCAGCCGGTGCTGCCCGAAGGGCACGTAGCTGTTGACGCGCAGCCGGCCGCGCGGCGCCGCACCCGCCGCCGCCTCGCGCTCGGCTGCCGCCATGTCGGCCAGGATGCGCACGCCGCTGTCGAAGAAGGCCGCGCCCTCCGGTGTCAGCTGCAGCTTGCGTGTCGAACGGCTGATCAGCCGCGCGCCAAGACGCGCCTCAAGCCGCGCAATCAGTTTGCTCACTGCCGACGGCGTCATCCGCAACGCGCGAGCGGCGGCCGAAAAACTGCCCGCCTCAACGACGCGGACAAACACTTCGATCTCGCCGGAGCGGTTGATATCGGGTCTCGCCATTCGTGAATCTATTTCACAGACAATGTGCCCTGCGCAAGGCTGGTTCACAGCACGCCGCGACACGATCTTCCGGGCCGGGGCGTGGGAGGACACGGCGTCCCGTCTTCAACACTGGCTGTCATCGAAGTGGGAACCGCCATGCCTCTTGCTCTTTACGCCCTCGCCGCCGGCGCCTTCGGCATCGGCGTTACCGAATTCGTCATCATGGGCCTGCTGCTCGACGTCAGCACCGATCTCGACGTCTCGATCTCGGCCGCCGGCCAGCTGATTTCCGGCTATGCGCTCGGCGTCGTCATCGGGGCGCCGCTGCTGACGATCGCCACCGGCCGCTGGCCGCGCAAGACCGTGCTTCTGGCGCTGATGGCGATCTTCACGCTGGGCAATCTCGCCTGCGCACTCGCCCCCGACTACTGGACACTGATGGCTGCCCGCGTGCTCACCGCCTTTGCCCACGGCACGTTTTTCGGCGTTGGTTCGGTCGTTGCGACCGGTCTGGTGGCGCCCAACAAGAAGGCTTCGGCGATCGCCCTGATGTTCACTGGCCTGACCATCGCCAACATTCTCGGCGTGCCCTTCGGCACCTGGCTTGGCCAGGCCTTCGGCTGGCGGGCGACCTTCTGGGCGGTTACCCTGGTCGGCATCGTCGCCTTCGCCATCATTCTCCTGCTGGTGCCGCACAGCCAGGCAGAGCCGGAGAAGAGCAATTTGCGCGGCGATCTCGCCGTGCTCGGCCGCGCTCCGGTCCTGCTTGGCTTCGCCACCACCGTGCTTGGTTATGCCGGCGTCTTCGCTGTCTTCACCTATATTGCCCCCCTGCTGACCGAGATCACCGGTTTCGAGGAAGCAGCGGTGTCGCCGATCCTGCTGGTCTTCGGCGCCGGCCTCATCGCCGGCAATCTCGCCGGCGGCAAATTCGCCGACCGCTGGCTGGTGCCTTCAGTTCTCGGCAGTCTCGTTGTGCTGGCGCTGGTGCTCGGCACGATGACCTTCGCCCTGCACAACCAGGCGATGGCCGTCATCTATGTCGGCTTGCTCGGCGCCGCCGCCTTCGCCACCGTGGCGCCGCTGCAGATGTGGGTGCTGGAAAAGGCTGAAGGCGCCGGCCAGAGCCTCGCCTCATCCTTCAACATCGCCGCCTTCAACCTCGGCAACGCCGCCGGCGCCTGGCTCGGCGGCGTGGTCATCGCCCATGGTCCCGGCCTCGAAGCCGTCAGCTGGGTCGCCGCCCTGCTGCCGATCTCCGCACTGGCCGTGGCGGCACTGGCGCTTCGCCTCGATCGCCCGACGCTCGGTGAACCGGCATCCGCCCGATCATAGCAACCCGACAAAACCCCTAGACATCACAGGAGAAAAAGATGGATTATCGACGTCTTGGCGCCTCGGGCCTGAAGGTCCCGGCGCTCTCGTTCGGCGCTGGAACCTTTGGCGGTTCGGGGCCGCTGTTCGGCGCCTGGGGCAACAGCGATGCGACGGAAGCGCGGCGGCTGGTCGACATCTGCCTGGAGGCCGGCGTCAACCTGTTCGACACCGCCGACGTTTATTCGAACGGCGCCTCCGAAGAGGTGCTCGGCGCGGCCATCAAGCGCCGCCGCGATGCCGTGCTGATCTCGACCAAGACCTCGCTGCCGATGGGCGACGGTCCTAACGATGCCGGCTCTTCCCGCTCTCGTCTTATCAAGGCCGTCGAGGATGCGCTGAGGCGTCTCGGCACCGATTACATCGACCTGCTGCAACTGCACGCTTTCGACGCCGCAACGCCGATCGAGGAGGTGCTGTCGACGCTGGACAGTTTCGTGCGCGCCGGCAAGCTGCGCTATGTCGGCGTTTCCAACTTTTCCGGCTGGCAAGTGATGAAATCGCTCGGCCTGGCGGACAAGCACGGCTATCCGCGCTATGTCGCCCATCAGGTCTATTACTCGCTGGTCGGGCGCGATTATGAATGGGAGCTGATGCCGCTCGGCCTCGACCAGGGCGTTGGCGCGCTGGTGTGGAGCCCGCTCGGCTGGGGCCGCCTGACCGGCAAGATCCGTCGCGGCGAGAAGCTGCCGGAGAAAAGCCGGTTGCACGACACAGCAAGCTTCGGGCCACCGGTCGAGGACGAACTGCTCTACAGGGTTGTCGATGCGCTCGACACTGTCGCCAAGGAAACCGGCAAGACGGTGCCGCAGATCGCCATCAACTGGTTGCTGCAGCGGCCGACCGTCGCCTCTGTCATTATCGGCGCGCGCAACGAGGAGCAGCTGCGCCAGAACCTCGGCGCCGTCGGTTGGTCATTGACATCAGACCAGATGAAGAAGCTCGACGCGGCAAGCGCGGTGACCGCAGCCTATCCGTATTTTCCGTATCGCCGGCAGGAGGGTTTTGCCCGGCTGAGCCCGCCTGCGGTTTAATTGCGCGCGGGCCGACAGGCCGCGGGACAGCGCCCCCCTCTGTCCTGCCGAACATCTCCCCGGATGTTGCAACGGCTTTCGCCAGATCTCCAACGTTGTGAAAGAATGGCACGGTCAGCGAAGCTGCCGATCTCCCCCTTGTGGGGGAGATGTCCGGCAGGACAGAGGGGGCGCAGTAAAGCGCCGACCTCAGCAGCCAATACGATTGCAAGCTAACTTCCTGCGCCGGCGCCCTAATGCAGCACGAACTCGCCGTCCACCTTGTGCCATTCGTTGGGTGCGATCAGCTTCTGGTGCGTATAGCTCACCGAATGCAGCGGGCCATCGAGCTTGGTCTGCCAGAACTCGATGAACCTGATCAGCACCGGAAATTTCGGAGCGATGTCGTAGTCCTGCCAGATGAAGCTCTGCAGCAGATGCGGATGATCGGGAAAATGATAAAGGATTTTGGCCGTGGTCAAACCATAGCCCTTGAGCATCAGGTCCATTTCGGAATGGTCGCGCATCGCGGTCCCCTGGTTGATTCTCCTTCCTCCCAATTTGAAATTGTGCGCGCAATTTGCTTAATCGTCTATTGATTTTTTGTGGTGTAGACCGGATTTACGACACAAAAACATGTGGTTAGCAGCGATCGTGGTCGAGTGCTGATAGCGGCGAAAACGACGTCTGCGGCATCCCGCCGCGCGAATCCAACGTCTAATGTTGCCGTCACCGCGGAACTGTTAATAATGCGCGCGAATTCGCGGCCGCTTCGCCGTGATGCCGACGGCGGTCAAGCCGGGCGGCTTGGTTTTGGGAGGAAAGTAAAAATATGTCCGAGGAACATGTCCATCGCGTCCAGCCGGCGTGGAAGAAGAATGCGCTGATCGATAATGCCACCTATTTGAAATGGTACGCCGACAGCGTGAAGAACCCGGACAAGTTCTGGGGCAAGCACGGCAAGCGCATCGACTGGTTCAAGCCCTACAGCAAGGTCAAGAACACCTCCTTCGACGGCAAGGTCTCGATCAAGTGGTTCGAGGATGGCGAGACCAATGTCTCCTGGAACTGCATCGATCGGCATCTGAAGAAGCGCGGCGACCAGACCGCCATCATCTGGGAAGGCGACAACCCCTACGACGACAGGAAGATCACCTATAACGAGCTCTACGCGCATGTCTGCCGGCTCGCCAATGTGATGAAGAAACACGGCGTCAAGAAAGGCGATCGCGTCACCATCTACATGCCGATGATTCCCGAAACGGCCTATGCGATGCTCGCCTGCACGCGCATCGGCGCCATCCACTCGGTGGTCTTCGGCGGCTTCTCACCGGACGCCCTAGCCGGTCGCATCGACGACTGCAAATCGACCTTCGTCATCACCGCTGACGAGGGCCTGCGCGGCGGCAAGCCGATCCCGTTGAAGGATAACACCGACAAGGCGATCGAGATCGCCGCCAAGGCCGGAACGAAAGTCGAGAAGGTCGTCGTCGTGCGGCGCACCGGCGGCAAGACCGGCTGGGTGGCCGGACGCGACGTCTGGTACCACGACGAGGTCGCAACGGTTAAGGCGGAATGCAAGCCGGAGAAGATGAAGGCAGAGGACCCGCTGTTCATCCTTTACACGTCGGGTTCAACCGGCAAGCCGAAGGGCGTGCTGCACACCACGGCCGGCTACCTCGTCTATGTCTCGATGACCCACCAATATGTCTTCGACTACCATGACGGCGACATCTACTGGTGCACCGCCGATGTCGGCTGGGTCACCGGCCACAGCTATATCGTCTACGGGCCGCTCGCCAACGGCGCCACCACGCTGATGTTCGAAGGCGTACCTAACTATCCGTCGCAATCCCGCTTCTGGGAGGTCATCGACAAGCACAAGGTCAACATTTTCTACACCGCGCCGACGGCGTTGCGCGCCCTGATGGGCGCCGGCGACAGCCATGTCACCAAGACGTCGCGCAAATCGCTGCGCGTCCTCGGCACGGTCGGCGAGCCGATCAACCCGGAAGCCTGGGAGTGGTATTTCAACGTCGTCGGCAACGGCAAGGTGCCGATCGTCGACACATGGTGGCAGACAGAGACCGGCGGCATCCTGATCACGCCGCTGCCCGGCGCCACCGACCTGAAGGCAGGCTCCGCGACGCGGCCGTTCTTCGGCGTCAGGCCGCAACTTGTCGACGGTGACGGCAAGGTGCTGGAAGGCGTTGCAAGCGGCAACCTCTGCATCACCGATTCGTGGCCGGGCCAGATGCGCACCGTCTATGGCGACCACGAGCGCTTCGTGCAGACCTATTTTTCCACCTACAAGGGCAAGTATTTTACCGGCGACGGCTGCCGGCGCGACGCCGACGGCTACTACTGGATCACCGGCCGCGTCGACGACGTCATCAACGTTTCCGGCCACCGCATGGGCACGGCCGAGGTCGAATCGGCGCTGGTTTCGCATGAGAAAGTCTCGGAAGCCGCCGTCGTCGGCTATCCGCACGACATCAAGGGCCAGGGCATCTACTGCTACGTCACATTGATGGCCGGGGAGAAGCCGGACGAAGAGTTGCGCAAGGAACTCATCGCCCATGTCCGCAAGGACATCGGCGCCATCGCCACGCCCGACAAGATCCAGTTCGCTCCGGGCCTGCCGAAAACCCGCTCGGGCAAGATCATGCGGCGCATCCTGCGCAAGATCGCCGAGGACGATTTTGCCGCGCTCGGCGACACCTCGACGCTGGCCGACCCGGCGGTCGTCGACGACCTCGTCGCCAACCGGCAGAACAAGCGGGCCTGAGAGACTTCCGATCGACGGTCGGCAGAAATCCAATTGGATGAGATCCGCTCGTCCCCGCGCTACCGATAAAGGTCCGCTCGCGTCGGCGGCAGGCCGCTCGGGCCCCGCGCGCGCTTGGTGACGACAGTCTGGAAAATCTGCGCCGAGGCGCGTTCGAAAGTGATCGAACAGCCGGTGAGATAAAGCAGCCAGAGGCGCGCCTTGGCTTCGCCGACCTCGGCGATCGCCTCGTCGAAGCGTGCGTGGAGGCGCTCGGCCCACAGGCGGCAGGTGCGGGCGTAGTGCTCTCGCAAATTCTCGACATCGTAGACGAGGAAACCGTGCGCCTCGAGATTGCCGAGCGTCATACCGATCGTGTCGAGTTCGCCGCCGGGAAAGATGTATTTGATCAGCGCCTTGAATTCCGGCCCCTTGCGCAAGGTCTTCTTGATGCTGCCCTTGTCGCGCCGGGTGATGGCGTGATGCAGATAAATGCCGCCCGGCTTGAGCAGGCGATGAATGGTCGAGAAATAGGCGGCGTGGTTGGCCAGCCCCAGATGCTCGAACATGCCGATCGACGAGATCTTGTCGAAGGAGCCGGACAGATCGGCATAGGATTTTATTTCGATGGTGATGCGGTCCTCCAGCCCCTCGGCGCGGATGCGCTCGCGGGCGAGCTGGGTCTGGGCTTCCGATAGCGAGACGCCACGGCCGACGACGCCGTAATTTTTCGCTGCATGGATGAGCATGGCTCCCCAGCCGCAGCCGATGTCGAGCAGCCTTTCGCCCGGCTTCAGCCGGAGCTTGCGGCAGATATGGTCGAGCTTGTCTTTCTGCGCCTGGTCGATGCCGTTGGCGAAATCGGTGAAATAGCCGCAGCTATAGACCATGCGTTCGTCGAGGAAGAGCCGATAGAAGGCGTTCGAAATGTCGTAGTGGTGCTGGATCGCTTGCCTGTTCGACCCGCTGACGAAGGGGTTGCGCCCGGAAAGGTCGGTCCGCGCCGTCATCTGTTTTCTCGAAAACAGCACGGCCGGCAGGTCGCGCAGGACCGCGAGCTTGGGCAACGACTTGAGCTTCGTCCTGAGCTTGCCGTGCGCAGGCAGAGCGTAGAAATCGAACAGCGACCCGTCTTCCACGTCGATGGTCTTGGAAATCCACATCTCGATCAGCGTCGAGAGGTTGGGCCGACGCATCACCTGCCAGACGATGTCCTGGTCGTTGATGGTGAGCACCGGGCCGGTGGAGGGCCCGATCCGTTCGCCGTTCCACAGCTTGACCGCGAAACCCGGCTTCAATGTTTCGATAACCGTTCGAACGATCCGTGCCGCTCTGTCGGCTGCCTCCATCCCCGTCCTCCCCTGCTCAGCACGCTGGCGGTGCGACGCCGACTTTGCCTGTCCGATTGGATAGCCGCAAGCAGTTAGCGGCAAACGCGCACCGCATTTTCACCACGCCGCCTTGCCATTTGCGGATCGACACCCCATCATGAGGGCGTCTTCAACAAATCGAAAGGAGGTGATCCGATGTCGAGTGATTTCGTTTTCCAGAACGTGGCCTCAGCGGATTGCACTTTCGGGAAGCAGTCTTCCCGTTAAGGCGCGAGATGCGCGGCTGGCGACGCCTGGAGCGCCGCGCGTCCTTTGGACGCGCAAAGGACGCTCCAGCACTTTAAGTCACGTCGCCGCCATGAGCCGCGCCATGGACGGAAACACGGAAGGCCGCCGGCTTCGAAAGAAGCGGCGGCCTTTTCCTTGTCGAAGCCAATGGTGAAGATCGATGCCTCGCATGAAAGCGCAAAGTTTCTTTGGCCGCCGTGGGGGCGGCTCCTGTCCCAACGGGACGCACGCCGCGCTTGCGCTTCTATGCCAGCATCTGCGCGCTGGCGGTCCTGTCGACGCCGCGATGGGGCGGGTTGAACAGGTTGCTTTCCTGCTCGTAGGTCCAGACCTTGAATAGGCTGAGCCGGTGCGGGCCGAAACTGTGCAGCAGCGGCACGTCGGTCGCGTCGCGGCCGCGCGCGATGACGACCCGGCCGATCCTCGGCATGTTATGGCGGGGATCGAATGTGTACCATTTGCCGTCGAGGAACACTTCCAGCCACGCCGAAAAATCCATCGGAGCCGGGTCGACCGGCACGCCGATGTCGCCGAGATAGCCGTTTGCGTAGCGGGCGGGAATGTTCATGCAGCGGCAGAGCGTGATCGCCAGATGAGCGAAATCGCGGCAGACGCCGACGCGCTCCTCATGCGCCTGCGCCGCCGTGCGGGTCGGGCGCGCATAGCCGTAACCGAACGACAGACGGTTGTGGACATAGTCGACGATCGCCTGCACCCGCGCCCACCCGGATGGAACAGAGCCGAAAACCTGCCAGGCCAGATCACTGAGATGATCGGTTTCGCAATAGCGACTGCCGAGCAGATAACAAAGCACCTCGTCGGGCAACTCCGCCACCGGCACTTCCCTGGCCAGCGTGTTGACCTCGTCGGTCTCGCCGCTGTCCTCGACGACGGCGTCGTAAAGAATGCGAAAGCCTCCGCCAGGCGCGGTGAAGCGGCGGCAGGTGTTGCCATAAAGATCGTGATAGAGCCTGGTTGGGACGGAAGGCGAGGTCAGCACGCGCGTCTGCCGTTTGATGTCGGCCTGGCGCTGCTTGTGGATCTCGAGCAGCGAAATCACCGGGGTGGATTCAGCACAGTCGATGGCGATTTCGTAGCCGAGCCGAATCAGCATCGCGGTTTCCCCCTTTTTGAGCATCGTGGAGGACAGTTTCGTCAACGCGAGACGGCTCGCTGTGGTTCCCTGGTATTGTCGAAAAGGCGATCTCGCGCCTTCCCATGCCGCCGGTGCGACGTTACGGTCGATCGACAGGCTTTGGTTCCTTCCGAAACAACTTGGGGTAGCAGATGTTCGCAGGCAGAAAATTCGCAGCCTTGCTGTTCGACATGGACGGCACGGTGGTCAATTCGATTGCCGCGGCAGAAAGGGTCTGGGCAGATTGGGCACGACGGCAAGGTCTCGACGTTGCCGCATTCCTGCCGACGATCCACGGCGTGCGGGCGATCGAGACCATCGCGCGGCTGGCGCTTCCAGGCGTCGACCCGATGCGCGAAGCCGATGCGCTTCTGCAGGCCGAGGCGGCCGATATCGACGGCATCCTTCCGATCGCCGGCGCCGCGGCGTTTCTGGCGTCGCTGCCGCCCGAGCGCTGGGCCATCGTCACTTCCGCGCCGCGCGAACTGGCTCTCCTGCGCATCGCCGCCGCCGGTATCCCGCTTCCCGCCATTCTTGTCGCGGCCGAGGACGTATCCCGCGGCAAGCCGGCGCCGGATTGCTTCCGGCTGGCGGCCGAGCGGCTGGGCGTCGATGCGCGCGACTGCCTCGTTTTCGAAGATGCGCCCGCCGGCATATCGGCGGCCGAGGCCGCAGGAGCTACGGTCGTGGTGATCAGCGCCACCCACGAGCATCCGTTGCAAACGCCGCATGCTGCGATCGCCTCTTATGCCGGGCTAGGCATCACGGTCGACGACCGCGGCTGGATTGTCCTCGGCGCGGAGCGCGCTGCGGCTTAGGGTATGTTGAGATTCAGGTCAGGCCGAGCCGGAGTCGAAGACCGGCGCGAAGCGACCAGACTAGGTGGGTTCCGAGAACCGGAACGGAGCGGACATTCGTCCGTGAGTACCGGAAGCGCAGGAATCCGCTATTCGCAGGCCGGCATCACCTGAATATCGACATACCCTTAGAAATCGCTGGTCAGGCCCTTCACCTCCCAGTCGCCATAGCGGCCGGGTTCCTTGCCGCCACGGCCGCCGATCTCCTGGGGCATCGCGGCTTCCTGCTGGCGATAGCGGTCGCGCCGTGCTTCCGCTTCCGCCAAAGCGCGGCGCGCTGCCGGCGTCAGCGTCTTTCGCGACGCGTCGTGACCGCTGATGTCGCCCGTTTTATTGGTTTCGTCGATCATGCGATATTCCCGGCGGATTGAAACAGCGCCACACGTTTCCCATCATATAGCGATGAGCCGACAAGGATCGACCCTTTTTCCGAAAGGCCGGCAGAAACGGAGCAGACAATGAACACACTTCGCACCGCCATGCTTTTGGCCGCGATGACCGCGCTGTTCATGGGCGTCGGCTATCTGATCGGCGGATCGGGCGGCATGGTGATCGCCTTGCTGATCGCCGCCGCCATGAACCTGTTCAGCTATTGGAACGCCGACAAGATGGTGCTGTCGATGCATCGCGCCGTCGAGGTCGACGAAAGGAACGCGCCGGAATATTACGCCATCGTGCAGAGCCTCGCCAGGCAGGCCGGGCTGCCGATGCCGAAAACCTATCTGATCGACAACCCGCAGCCCAACGCCTTCGCCACCGGCCGCAACCCGCAGAATGCTGCGGTCGCCGCCACCACCGGATTGCTGCAGCAACTGTCGCACGAAGAGGTCGCGGCGGTGATGGCGCACGAGCTCGCCCATGTGCAGCACCGCGACACGCTGACCATGACGATCGTCGCCACGCTTGCCGGCGCGATCTCGATGCTCGGCAATTTCGCTTTCTTTTTTGGCGGCAACCGCGACAATAACAATTCCTTCGGCATTATCGGTGTGCTGGTGGCGATGATCGTGGCGCCGTTCGCCGCTATGATCGTGCAGATGGCGATCAGCCGTACCCGCGAATACGAAGCCGACCGGCGCGGCGCCGAGATCTGTGGACAGCCGCTTTGGCTTGCCTCGGCCCTTGACAAGATCGCCCGTGGCGCCGAACGCATCCGCAACCCGGATGCCGAACGCAATCCGGCGACCGCCCACCTCTTCATCATCAATCCTCTTTCCGGCGAGCGCATGGACAGCCTGTTTTCCACCCACCCGAACACCGACAACCGCATAGCGGCCTTGCAGGCGATGGCGCAGGACATGGCATCCGCCCCCGCGCAGCGGCAGGCCCCGATGCCGCGGCAGGCCGGGCAGCGGCCGTCCGGCCCGTGGGAGAGGACAGCTGAGCAGCCGCCAGCCGAACCGGCGCGGCCGAAGTCCAATCCCTGGGGCCGCAATCCGACCGGATCCAAAGGCCCGTGGTCGTGAGTGGCGCGACGCGCCGACACGGAACTTCAGGCGATCGTGAAGACAATGCAGTTAGCCCCGGCGAGCCCGTTGCCGGTCTCGCCGCGCGCAAGGCGGCTGCCCGGCTGCTTGCCGCCGTCATCGATGCCAAGACGCCGCTCGACGGGCTGACCGACCACGACAACGGCCATCCGCAATACAAGGCGCTCGACCTGCGCGACCGGGCGCTGGTGCGCGCCATACTGGTCACTGCGCTGCGCTTCCGCGTGACCATATCTGGGTTGCTGGCCCGCCGCCTGGAAAAGCCGTTGCCGCCCAATGCCACCGTGCTTTCGCACATTCTGCATGTGGCGGCGGCGCAGATCCTGTTCCTGGACATTCCCGACAGCGCCGCCGTCGACCTTGCCGTGACCCACGCCAAGTCCGATCCGCGCACGGTGCGCTTCTCCGGTCTCGTCAACGGCGTGCTGCGCACGCTGGCGCGGTCCAAGCAGGCCGAGCTGGCTGCAGCGCTTGCAGCCACCGACGAAGCGCCGAAATGGTTTTCCGACCGGCTGAAGGCTGCCTATGGTGCCGAGAAAGCCAGGCAAATCCTCGCCGCTCATCGGTACGAGGCGCCGGTCGACTTCACCGTCAAGTCCGATCCCGCGCTGTGGGCCGAACGGCTCGGCGGCATCGTGCTGCCGACCGGCACGGTGCGCGTGGAAAAGCTCAGCGCCTCCGTCACCGAACTGCCCGGCTTCGAAGACGGCGCCTGGTGGGTCCAGGATGCCGCCGCCAGCCTTCCGGCCCGGCTGTTCGGCGACATCAGGGGTTTGCGCGTCGCCGACCTCTGCGCCGCCCCTGGCGGCAAGACCGCTCAGCTCATTCTCGGCGGCGCCAAGGTCACCGCCGTCGATACCTCGAAGAGCCGGTTGGCGCGGCTGTCGCAGAATCTCGAACGGCTCGGTCTGTCCGCGGAGATCGTCCAGGCCGATCTGCTCAAATACGAGCCGGAACAACTGTTCGACGCCGTCCTCCTCGACGCGCCCTGCTCTTCGACCGGCACGGTGCGACGGCATCCCGACGTGCCCTGGACGAAGACGGCGGCCGATGTCGAAAAGCTCGCCGATCTGCAGCGGAGGCTGCTGGCTCGCGCCGTCACCCTGGTCAGGCGCGGCGGGCGCGTCGTCTTTTCCAACTGTTCGCTCGACCCGCTCGAAGGCGAGGCGCTTCACCGCGCCTTCCTCGCCGGGACGGCTGATATCGTCGACGATCCGCTCCGCCCAGGCGAGATCGCCGGCATCGATCCGTTCCTGACGCCGCAAGGCACGCTGCGCACCACGCCCGCCGATCTCGATCTCGGCTCACCGGAACGGTCCGGCCTGGATGGCTTCTTCGCCGCCCGCATGCGCAGAGCCGGCTAACCCTGAGAATTTGAAGCCTATTTTAGGAAGAATCCTGCGGAAAACAGGCTGAACGCCAAGGCCTCCGTGGAATTCAGCCTTCGCATAAGTTCTTGAATCATATAACTTGTCTTCGGGTTGAGGGGTATGAGGAGGGCTTTTGGCGATCGCTGCCGGCAGCACGACGCGTCTATGGACGCTTGTCGCGAAGGAGTTCTGGCGCAAGACGCGCCGGCGCCTGCGTGCTGGGCCGCTCTATCGCTGGCGCTACTCCGGCCGCACGCCGGAACGCGTGTTGATCGCTCCGCCAGACCTGCGCCTGGCCGACCCGCAGATCGCGCTCGAGATATACTATGGCCGCTATCCGCTGTCGGGACATATGGTCGAGACCGGCGGCAAGTCGCCTTTTCAGATCGCCGTGCCCAATCCCGGTTGGCAAAAGACCCTGCACGGCTTTCGCTGGCTGCGCCACATGCGTGCCGCCGGCACCGAGCTTGCCGCCGCCAATGCCCGGGCGCTGGTCTCCGACTGGATCGACATCCATGGCAGCAATATTGCCGGTGTCGCCTGGGAGCCTGGCACGACGGCCAAGCGCGTCATTGCCTGGCTGCAGCATTCCTCGGTGGTGCTGCAGGGCGCTGAATTTCCCTTCTACAGGGCCTTCCTGAAATCGCTTGCCATGCAGATCCGCTATCTCAGGGCAATGGCACGCGAGATGCCGAACGGCAAGGACAGGCTGCGCGCCCGCATCGCGCTGGCTTTTGCCGCTCTGTCGCTGCCGGCGCCGGCATCGGCGCTGCGCGGTGCGACCCGCAACCTCGCCGATGAGCTCGATCGCCAGATTCTGCCGGATGGCGGCCATGTTTCCCGCAATCCGATAACGGTTCTTGAAATCCTCGCCGACCTTCTGCCGCTGCGCCAGACCTATGCCAATCAAGCCGAAACTCCGCCGGCGGCGCTGATGGGCGCCATCGACCGTATGCTGCCGGCACTGCGCTTCTTTCGCCACCAGGACGGCAGCCTCGCCCGCTTCAATGGCATGGGCGCGACCATCCACGACCGCATCGCCACCATCCTGCGCCACGACGACACCGCCGGCGCGCCGTTGCTGCACGCGCCGCATTCAGGCTACGAGCGCCTCTCAATGGGCGGCGTCACCGTGATCGCCGACACCGGCCCGCCGCCCCCAATCGACGTTTCCAACGCGGCGCACGCCGGATGCCTGGCTTTCGAATTGTCCTCCGGCCGCCAGCATTACGTCGTCAATGCTGGCGTCGACACCTACGGCGCCGCCGAATTCCGGCCGCTTGCCCGCGCCACGGCCGCCCACTCGACTGCCACCCTCAACGACACCTCGTCGGCGCGTTTCAGCCATTCGCTGCGCGTCAACGATCTGCTCGGCACGCCGTTGATCGGCGGCCCGCAGCATGTGCCTTGCAGGCGCACCGACCAGCAGGGCAGCCAGGGTTTCCTGGCTCGCCACGACGGCTATGTCGCGCGCTTCGGCCTGCTGCATGAGCGCGAACTGAGACTGTCGACGAACGGCAATGTGCTCGCCGGCAGTGATCGCTTTCTGCGGCCGGGAAATGCTGCGATCCGCAACAACGGTCGCGATTTCGTCACCGTGCGCTTCCACATCCATCCCGCCATAGGCCTGCTCCAGGACGAGCACGGCCGCCTGGTGCTGACCGCCGAACAGGCCGACACATGGGTGTTCACCTGCGCCGAGGTGGCGCCCGAGGTCGAGGAATCCATCTATTTCGCCGGCCTTGGCGGCCCGCGCCGCAGCCGACAGATCGTGCTGGCCTTCAAGGCATCGGAGGTTTCCGAAGTCCACTGGCAACTGACGCGGACGGTGATCGCCGGTCATTCGGCAAAAAGCTGAGATTGCGATTAGCCTCGCAGTTTGATTTCCAGGCCTCATGTGCTACGGCGCGCGGACACTTTCCCAACCAGCCGTGAAAGGCCGCCAGCCCATGGCCGTCGCCGCCAAGAACATTCCCGCGCCCGACCTCGTTCCCGTTCGTCGCGCACTGCTTTCCGTTTTCGACAAGACCGGGCTCATCGATTTCGCCAGGGCGCTGGCCGCGGCCGGTGTCGAGCTGGTCTCCACCGGCGGCACGGCAAAGGCGATCGCCGAGGCAGGCATGGTCGTGCGCGACGTCTCCGATCTTACCGGCTTTCCCGAGATCATGGACGGCCGCGTCAAGACGCTGCATCCGTCCGTGCATGGCGCGCTGCTTGGCGTGCGCGACGATCCCGAACACGCCGCGGCGATGCGCGATCATGGCATCGAGCTGATCGATCTCGTCGTCTCCAATCTCTACCCTTTCGAGGATGTCCGCCGCTCCGGCGCCGCTTACGCCTCGATCGTCGAGAACATCGACATAGGCGGCCCGGCGATGATCCGCGCCTCGGCCAAAAACCACGCCTATGTCGCCATCGTCACCGATCCCGAGGACTATGCCTCGGTGCTCAACGCACTGGAGATGAATTTCGGCTCGCTTTCGCTGGATTTCCGCAAGAAGCTGGCGGCCAAGGCCTTCGCCCGCACCGCGACCTATGATGCGGCGATTTCCGGCTGGTTCGCCGAAGCGCTGGAGATCGAGCATCCCACCTGGCGCGCCTTCGGCGGCAGGCTGGACCAGGTGATGCGCTACGGCGAAAACCCGCACCAGAGCGCCGGCTTCTACGTCGACGGCGACAAGCGGCCGGGCGTCGCGACGGCGCGCCAGCTTCAGGGCAAGCAGCTTTCCTACAACAACATCAACGACACCGACGCCGCCTTCGAACTGGTCGGCGAGTTCGATCCGGCCCGCTCCGCCACTGTGGCCATCATCAAACATGCCAACCCGTGCGGCGTCGCCGAGGGCGCCTCGCTGAAGGCGGCCTACGCCAAGGCGCTTGCCTGCGATCCGGTGTCGGCCTTTGGCGGCATTGTCGCGATGAACCGTACCCTCGATGCCGAGGCCGCCGAAGAGATCGTCAAAACCTTCACCGAGGTCATCATCGCGCCGGGCGCCTCGGAAGAAGCGATCCGCATCGTCGCCGCCAAGAAGAATCTGCGGTTGCTTGTCACCGGCGGCCTGCCCGATCCGCGCACGGCCAGTGTCACCGTCAAGTCCGTTTCCGGCGGATTGCTTGTCCAGGGCCGCGACAATGCGGTGGTCGATGACCTCGACCTGAAAGTGGTGACCCGGCGCGCGCCGACGCCGGCCGAAATGGCCGATCTCAAATTCGCCTTCCGCATCGCAAAGCACGTCAAGTCGAACGCCATCGTCTATGTCAGAGACGGTGCCACCGTCGGCATCGGCGCCGGCCAGATGAGCCGGGTCGATTCCTCACGCATCGCCGCGCGCAAGGCGCTCGACGCGGCCGAGGCTGCCGGTCTGGCCGAGCCGCTGACCAAAAATTCTGTCGTCGCCTCGGATGCCTTTTTCCCGTTCGCCGACGGGCTTTTGTCTGCGATCGAAGCCGGCGCCACCGCCGTCATCCAGCCGGGCGGTTCGATGCGCGACGACGATGTCATCGCCGCCGCCGACGCCCACGGCATCGCCATGGTGTTTACCGGCGTGAGGCATTTCAGGCATTGAGCGATTCTTGCCTTCTCCCCGTGTGGGAGAAGGGAAGAGCGGCCCTATTCCGCCGGCGGGTTGTCCGCCGGATACGGCGTGCGGATCAGGATCGCCAGGCCGACGCCGAGGAACAGCACGATTGCCGCCATGCCTAGCCGCGACGAACCGCTGGCCAAGGTGATCGTGGCCACCATGAATGGCGCAGCAAAACTGGTCGCCCGCCCGGCCAGCGCGTAGATGCCGAAATAGCGGCCTGATTCAGCAGCCGTGACGCTGCGCGCCATGTAGGAGCGCGACGATGCCTGCACCGGCCCGAAGGCAAGCCCGATCAGCAGACCGAAAAAGATGTAGGCTTTTTCGGCCGGTGTACCGAACAACCCGCCGCTATCGGCTCCGGGCATGATCCAGGCACCGAACAGCGTGTAGCCCGGCCCGGTCGAGACGATGCCGATCGTGGCAATGCCGAGCAGGACAAGCGAAATCATCACTATGGTCTTGGAGCCGAGCGCCACGTCGAGGCGTGCGGCAACCAGGCAGCCGACGATGGCGACGACATTGAGGATGATCCCGAATAGGCCGATCTCGGTGATCGACCAGTGGAACATCGCCGCCGCAAAGGCACCGCCCAGCGCAAGCAACGCATTGACGCCGTCCTGGTAGATCATGCGGGCGACGAGAAAGCGGAAGATGCCGCTGCGCTGGCGTATTTCGCCCAGTGTCGATTTCAGTTCCGACAGCCCCTCGCGCACCGCCGGTCCAAGGGGAATGCCCTTGGCCGCATCCGGTGTGAAAAAGAACATTGGCAGGATGAACAGGAAATACCAGGCCGCTGAGAGCGGTCCGGTCGCCCGTGCGTCCTCGCCGAGTTTCGGGTCGAGCCGGAGGATCGGGTCGAGGCCGACGATCGTCTTGCCGGTTTCCGGCGAGCCGGCCATGAAGGCGACGACGAAGATCAGCGCGATCATGCCGCCGAGATAGCCAAGGCCCCAGGCCATGTTCGAGATTCGGCCGATTTCGCTCTTCGGCACCAGACGCGGCATCATCGAATCGTTGAAGACGGTCGAGAATTCCGCCGCGACCGAGGCCAGCGAGAAGAACAGCACGACCAGGAAAAGGTTCGAACCGGGAGCAGCGAACCAAAGAAGGCAAAGACTGGTGATCTTGATCGCGGCGAAGAGCGCGATCCACGGCTTTCGTGGGCCGGTCTGGTCGGCGATCGAGCCGAGGACCGGCGACAAAATGGCGATAGCAAATCCAGCCGCGGCGATGCCGTAACCCCAGGCCGCCTGTCCAGTTTCCGGACCGCTCGCCATGCGCGAGACGAAATAGGGTCCGAAGATAAAGGTGGTGATGACCGTGAAGAACGGCTGCGCTGCCCAGTCGAACAGCATCCATCCCCAGATGCCGCGTTCCGGCGCTCGCTGCACTGCTACTTCGGCCATATGCCCTCCCACGAACGGCTCCCCGAAGCAGGGCGCCGCTCCGCTCTATAGCGCAGTTCCTGCCTGCAATCCCGAGCGATGTGGAAAACTTCTCACAGCGTCGTCAGGTCACTGATCAGCCCCGACGCCACCGACAGCCGCGACACGGTGATGTCGCCGCCCTCGGTGAGTGCCTGCAGCCGCTCGCGGACGCGCCCAACCCTCTCGCCGCCGGCCTCCAGCCATGCCGCCACCGGCTCCGTCGCCTCGGCATGGCCGGTGAGCGCTGCCACCGCGATGCCGCGCCTGGCCGCGCCGATCGTGTCGGTGGCGCGGGAAAGCGCCAATTGATCGTAGTAGTCGGACGGTGCGATCGAGCGCGCCGCATCCTCGACGCGCGGAATGCGGAAGGCATCGCTGACCGCGAAAAACGCCTTCGCGGCGACGACGATGTCGGCATTCGCCGTTCGGGCCGTCAGCGCGATGTCAGGGACGACGCCCGCCACATCGGTCAGCGCCAGCTGTTCGGCCAACCTTTCCGGCGCGCCACCCTTGGCCAGACCATGCCGCCGCTCCTCGATCCGCTCGCGCGAGAAGGCCGGCAGCAGCGAAACGAGCTTCGGCTCCAGTGCCTTGCGCGCGTCCAGCAATTCGGCGATCCGCTGGCCGAGCGGTGCGGTGCTGGTATCGTTCTTGAGATACCAGCCGCTGGCCACATAGGTAAGCCGGCTAACGGCCTGATAGAGGTCGAGCTGCACCTGTCCGTCGATCTGGTTGTCGAGTGCATCGATCTGGCTATAGAGCGCCGGCAACCCAAACCCGTCGCGCACCACGGCGAAGGTCCGGACCACGTCGGCCGCGCTGCGGCCGGTCGCTTCCTGCAGCCTGTTGACGAAGGATGGACCGCCGCGATTGACCAGATCGTTGGCGACGACACGGGCGATGATTTCACGGCGCAGGCGATGGCCATGGATCTCGGCCGCGTATTTCTTCGCCATACGGTCCGGAAAATAGCCCATCAGGTCACGGTCGAAATGCGGATCGTCCGGCACGTCGCTGGCGACGATGTCGGAAAACAGCACGATCTTCGCATAGGCCAACAGCACGCCGAGCTCGGCCCTGGTCAACGGCTCGCCGCGCGCCTCGCGCTCGGCAAGGGCTGCCGGCGACGGCAGAGCTTCGACATTGCGGTCGAGCAGGCCGCGCGCCTCGAGCGCTGCCATGAAACGGCTCTGATGGGCGATGTCGGCAAGGCCGCGCTTGCGGGCAAGGGACAGCGCCAGCGTCTGCTCGTAATTGTTGGACAGCACCAGCGCGCTCACCTCGTCGGTCATCTCGGCGAGAAGCTTGTTGCGCGCTGGGCGAGTCAGCGCCCCCTTGCGCATGGCGGAAGCCAGCGCGATCTTGATGTTGACCTCGACATCCGAGCAGTTGACGCCGCCCGAATTGTCGATGGCATCGGAATTGCAGCGACCGCCATTCAAGCCGAACTCGATGCGGGCCCGCTGCGTCACGCCGAGATTGGCGCCTTCGCCGATGACCTTGGCGCGCACTTCGAGCGCGGTCACTC
This sequence comes from Mesorhizobium sp., assembly GCA_004020645.1. GTDB lineage: Bacteria > Pseudomonadota > Alphaproteobacteria > Rhizobiales > Rhizobiaceae > Mesorhizobium. Next base: position 106,545 of record SAQL01000010.1, read on the forward strand.
GGATAGCATCGTTGGCGCGATCGCCGACATCCTGGTTGGTTTCCGTCGATGCCCTGAGATACGTGCCGATGCCGCCGAACCATAAAAGGTCGACCGGCGCCTTGAGGATGGCGCTCATGATCTCGACCGGCGAGGCGGTCGTCTTGCCGAGGCCGATCGCCGCGGCCGCGGCCGGCGGCAGCGTGATCGACTTCTGGCTGCGCGAGACGATGACGCCGCCTTCGGACAGTTTTGTCTTGTCGTAGTCCTGCCAGCTCGAACGGGCGAGGGCGAACATGCGCCGGCGCTCGGCCATCGAAGCCGCCATGTCTGGAGCGGGATCGATGAAGATGTCGCGATGGTCGAAGGCGGCGATCAGCCGGGTCTGCTCGGACAGGAGCATGCCGTTGCCGAACACGTCGCCCGACATGTCGCCGACGCCGACGACGGTGAAGGGCGCGGTCTGGATATCGCGATTCATCTCGCGGAAATGCCGCTTGACCGCTTCCCAGGCGCCCTTGGCGGTGATGCCCATCTTCTTGTGGTCGTAGCCGGCCGAGCCGCCGCTGGCGAAGGCGTCGTCGAGCCAGAAGCCATGCTTCTCGCTGATAGCATTGGCGGTGTCGGAAAAGGTAGCCGTGCCTTTGTCGGCGGCGACGACGAAATACGGATCGTCCTGGTCTCGCCGTACCACGCCGGCTGGCGGAATAACGCCGTCCAGGCCGATATTGTCGGTGATCGACAACAGGCTTGAGACATAATTCTTGTAGGCGGACGCGCCGGCTTCGAAGATGGCGTCGCGGCCGCTGCCCATCGGCAGCTTCTTCGGATAGAAGCCGCCCTTCGCGCCGACCGGCACGATCACCGCGTTCTTGACCTGCTGCGCCTTGACCAGCCCGAGCACCTCGGTGCGGTAGTCCTGGGCGCGGTCCGACCAGCGCAGGCCGCCGCGGGCGACCGGGCCGAAGCGCAGATGCACGCCCTCGACCTCGGAACCGTAGACGAAGATCTCCCGCCACGGCCGCGGCGCCGGCAGGCCGTCGACCGCCTGAGAGTCGAGCTTGATCGCCAGCGACTGGCCCTTCTCCTTCGTATCGGGAACGAAATGATTGGTTCGTAGCGAGGCCTCGATCAGGTTGAGGTAACGACGGATGATGGTGTCGTCATCGATGTTGGGAACCTCTTCCAACGCATCCCTGATCTTGGCCTTGAGGTGCTTGGCCGCGACCACCCCTTCCGTCTCCGCCGTCGGTCCTAGGCGGGCGACGAACAGCTCATGCAGGCCACGCGCTATCTCCGGATAGCGGTTGAGTGCGGCGGCGATGAAATCCTGGCTCTGCGGGATGCCGGCCTGCTGCAGATAGCGGCCATAGGCGCGCAGGATGGTGACCTCGCTCGACCACAGGCCGGCGGTCTGGGCAAGGCCATTATAGCCGTCATTGTCGATGTCGCCGCGCCAGACGGAAAGGAACGCGTCCTCGAACAGCGCGCCGCGGTCGCCAAGGTCGATCGGCTTGCCGTAGCTGTTTTCGAGCTCCATGTCGTGGATGAAGACCATGCCCGGCTGATCACTATTGATCATGCCGGAAGCCTCGTCGCCAACCTCGAAGGTGCGCTCGCTGATCACGCGGAATCCGATGTTCTCCAGCACCGGCACCCGCCGCGACAGCGCCACCGGGCTGCCATGGTGATAGATCTTCAGCGCCGCCTGATGCGATTCCTGGTTGGCATGACGGTAGTAGTCGATGGCGATCGGGTTGGCCGCGCTGATCCTGGCGATGCGCCCTGCATCGGCCAACGCCTCCGCCGGCGAGAAGCTGTCGCGATAGCTTCCCGAGAAGCGCGAGGCGATCGCCGTGAGCGCCGCGTCGGCGCCGGTCTCTTCGGCGGTCTCGCGCAGAATGTCGTCCCAGGTCCGCACGATGGCGCGGATCGCTGCCTCGATCGTCGCCTGGTCGACCTTCGGCGTCCTGCCGCCGGAACGGCCGATGATGAAATGGACGCGCGCCAGTCCGCCTTCCGGAAAGGCGGGGTAGTAGGCCGAAAGCCGGCCTTGGAACACCGTCTTCAGATAGGTGCCGATCTTCTCGCGTACGACGCTGTCGTAGCGGTCGCGCGGCACGAAGACGAGGATCGAGACGAAGCGGTCGAACTGATCGGCGCGCACCAGCGCTCTGACGCGCGGCCGCTCGATCAGCCCCAAAATGGCTTCGGCGTGCTTTCGCAGGATCGGCACCGGAACCTGGAACAACTCGTCGCGCGGATAGCTCTCCAGCACGTTGATCAGTGCCTTGCCGGAGTGATCTTCAGGGTTGAAACCGGATTTGGCGATGATGGTTTCGGCTTTCGACCTGAGATAAGGGATCTTCATCACCGAGCGCGTGTAGGCGGTCGAGGTGAACAGGCCGACGATGCGCAACTCACCGGCAAGCACGCCCTTGGCGGTGTAGGTCTTGACGCCGATGTAATCGAGATAGATGCGGCGATGTACGGTCGATTTGGCGTTGGCCTTGGTGACGATCAGCGGTTCCGGCCCGTGCAGGAAGGCGCGGATTTCCGGCGTCGTCGACACCGCTTCGGTGCCGCGCCGCAGCACCAGCACGTCCGGATCTGAGAGGATGCCGAGGCCGGGCTTGTCGGTGCGCTCCAGCATGCCGCTCTTCTCGCCGCCGGTATATTTGAACTCGCGCATCCCGAGGAAGGTGAAGTTGTCGTCGCGCAGCCATTCGAGGAAGGCGATCGCTTCGGTGACGTGGGCCTTGTCGAGCGGCACCGGAGCGTAGCGGAACTCGGAGATTGCCTGGTCGAGGCGGGCCAGCATCGGCTTCCAGTCGGTGACAGCGGCGCGCACCTGGCCTAATATTTTCTTCAACCGCTCGGCCAATGCGTCGGCCTGATCGGCCGAAAGACGGGCGATATGGACGTGGATGACGCTCAGTCGCTCATGACTGTGATCGCCCTTGGCAAAGCCGCCATCTCCGAGGATTTCGTCGACGCCGCTCTTGCCGTGCCTGACGACGATGACCGGGTGGGTGACCAGCAGCGGTTCGCCGGCGCTCTCGGTGATCTCGCCGAGGACGGAATCGAACAGGAACGGCATGTTGTCGTTGACGACGGTGATCACGGTCATCGGCCTGCCTTGGCGCATGACACCGGAATCGACGTCTATGGCGACGAGGCAATCGCCCTTCTTATGCCTGGCGACGGCGCGTCCGGCGAGATCGGCGGCGCGTTCGAGGGCGGTCACCTCATAGGCGGCGACATCTTCGGCCGGCGCACGGGCCAGCAGGTAGTCGGCAAGCCTGCCGGGTTTCTCGCTGCCCTTGGCCGTGCTCATCTTTTTCAACTGGCTTGCGGATTTCAGGCCGGCCATGTCGCTAATCCCTCCCGTCATATGTTTTGCGACTATGGTAGCAGATGACCGATATTTGGCGACAAAGGTTTGACGGCTTGCGACGAAATGTCGGGATTCGCCGCTGGGTCACCGAAAACGAGGAGAAAATCCGCCATGAAAGACAAGATCACCGCACTTGACCTCGCGCCCGCGGAACTGAGCGAAGCGACGAAGGCCTATTTCGCCAAATGCGACGAGAAGCTCGGCCTCGTTCCCAATGTGCTTTTGGCTTACGCTTTCGACGAGACGAAGCTGCGTGCCTTCACCGACATGTACAACGATCTGATGCTGGGCCAATCCGGCCTGTCGAAGCTGGAGCGCGAGATGATCGCGGTCGCCGTCTCCTCCATCAATCATTGCTATTATTGCCTCGCCGCCCATGGCGCGGCGGTGCGCCAGCTTTCCGGCGACCCGGCCTTTGGCGAAATGATGGTGATGAACTTCCGCGCCGCCGATCTTTCCGCGAGACAGAAGGCTATGCTCGAATTCGCGGTGAAGCTGACAGAACAGCCGGCGAAGATCGTCGAGGCCGATCGTGCAGCGCTGCGTGAGGCCGGCTTTTCGGATCGCGATATCTGGGACATCGCCTCGACCGCCGCCTTCTTCAACATGTCGAACCGGGTGGCGGCGGCGGTCGACATGCGGCCGAACGATGACTACCACGCGATGGCGCGGTGAGGTGCGAGTCAACAGAACCGTACATTGGCTATTGCGCATTCTCATTGCGTCTTTGCCGGTTTGGTCCGATGATCGCCCTGCGGCGTGACCGCATGTCGGTTCGACGCCGCTGAACAACGGAGGAGAACATGGCGAAATTTCTCTATGTGTATCACGGCTCAGGCAAGATGCCGACCGACGAGGCCGAACGGCAAGCAGCGATGGACGCCTGGAACGGCTGGTACGGCAAGCTCGGCTCGGCCGTGGTCGACGGTGGCAATCCTGTCGGCATGTCGAAGACCGTGCTGCCCGGCGGTAGGGTCGAGAACAATGGCGGCAGCAATCCGACCGCCGGTTACACGATCATCGAAGCGGAAGACATCGACGATGCCGTCGATAAGGCCAAGGATTGTCCTATCCTGAAGGACCCGGGTTTCAGTGTTGAGATCGCGCCGATAATCGAAATGGGTTGACGCAACGGCTCAGGATCGAGCCGCGATCGCCGCCGCGGCACCGGCCATGGTGGTTGCGCTGACGCGGTTGGCGATTTTCATCGCGCGCTTGCTCTTCAGCAGTTTTCGCGCCTGCGCTGCTGCAAGCACCCAGGCCAGATCGATGGCGATCAGAACGACGGCCATGGTCAGCGTCAGCTCGACCCAGCCGACGACCGTGACCGAAGCGAGGTCGATGATGGTCGGCAGCAGCGCCAGGTAGAACATCATGATCTTGGGATTGCCGAGCGTCACAGCCATGCCGGCCAAGAACAGTTTGACGGCCGACTCCTCGCGCGGCATCTCGCCCTCGCGCGCCTCGACCGGAGCGGTCCACATCTTCCAGGCGAGGTAGGCGAGATAGGCGACACCGACCCATTTCAGCACGACGAAGGCGAGATGGAAGGTCTGCGCCACCACCGCCAGGCCGAATACCGCCAGTGATAGCCAGATGCCCTCGCCGATCCACATGGCGAGCAGGAACGGAAACACGTCGCGAAAGCCCTTTGCGATGACGCGCGCCACCAGAGCGGCAATCGAAGGGCCGGGCGAACCGGCGGCGACGAAAAGGGCCGCGGCGAAGATCAGAAGCGAGGTGAAGTGCATGACCGGGATCTTTGCTCGGGACGTTGATCGCTCGATTGTAGCGCAAGTGTTCCACCTGCGGTAGCACCGATAAGGAAGAGCTTGCCGGCTCGACGCCTCGCGGCTAGAAGTTTCGTCCCGACACAATTTCGAGCTTCACTTTGCCTACGTAACCGCCGGTCTCGTCAACTCCCCCCAACACAGTGCATGGCGCCGCTTTTCGCGACGTCTGTTTCATGTAATGTGTTCCTCAGGGTGGCGGTTCGAGACCGGTTTGGCACTGCTGAACCGCTGTCGCGCACAATCCCCCGCGACACCTGATTGCTGACCACCGCAGCCTCTCGCCACGCCATGCCCGCATGGGCATCTCGACATCGCTGATCTGACGAACTTCCCGACGGGAAGGGCTTTTCGGCATGTCTTCGATACTGCGTATGCGCTGGGCGATCGCACCCAAAACCGCACCTCGACCTCACATCAACTGCAATCGCTGCGGCGGCCTGAAGCCTTACCACTGCAGCGGGAAATTCCGCGTCAACGCCAACGGCAAACGCATCGACGCGTGGCTGATCTACCGTTGCATCGATTGCAACAATTCCTGGAATTTCGGCATTCTGGAGCGGTGCAACCGCCGCGACATCGAGCCGGCGCTGCTGCACTCACTCGAAGCAATGACCCGGCCCTTGCGCGGCGCCATGCTTTCGACGCCGTGCGCTGCGAGGCAGGGTCGGGCGCGTCGAGGGGTTTCCTGAAGTCGCCGTTCACAAGCAGGTGCTCGGCGACAGGCCGCAAAACACCACCGCTCTCGAACTCCAGCTGGGGTTCGAAATGCCGACAGCGCTGCGGCTCGACCGGTTGCTCCCCGGCCAACTCGGCATCTCGCGATCGCGGCTTCAGGCCTGGGAAGAGAAGCGATCGCTGGTCGTTGGTCCGGACGGCGCCAAGGTCCTGCGCAAGCCGGCTCGAACGGGAACGGCGATCCGCGTCGATCTGGCCGGCGAATCCGATCGCGAAGCCATTATCTCGGCTGCCGGCGGGTAAGTAAAAGGGAGGGAGCACGCACGTGCTCCCTCCCTCATAACCGTCGAGAAGAAAAGGCTTACGCGGCGCCGACCACTTTCGCCGACTTCTCAAAACGCTTGCGCTCGTTCGGGTCGAGATAGAGCTTGCGCAGCCGGATGGTCTTCGGCGTCACCTCGACCAGTTCGTCGTCCTGGATCCAGGCCAGCGCGCGTTCCAGCGTCATGCGGATCGGCGGCGTCAGCTTCACCGCCTCATCCTTGCCGGCGGCGCGGATGTTGGTCAGCTTCTTGCCCTTCAGCACGTTCACTTCGAGGTCGTTGTCGCGTGAATGGATGCCGATGATCATGCCCTGATAGACCTTGACGCCCGGATCGATGACCATCGGACCGCGATCTTCCAGGTTCCACATGGCATAAGCCACTGATTCACCCTGTTCGTTGGAGATCAGCACGCCATTGGTGCGGCCCGGCAGCTCACCCTTGTAAGGTTCGTAGGCATGGAACAGCCGGTTCATGACAGCGGTGCCGCGCGTGTCGGTCAGCAGTTCCGACTGGTAGCCGATCAGGCCGCGCGTCGGCGCGTGGAAAACGATGCGCTGGCGGTTGCCGCCCGACGGGCGCAATTCGACCATCTCGGCCTTGCGCTCCGACATCTTCTGCACGACGACACCGGCATGCTCCTCGTCGACGTCGATAACGACTTCCTCGACCGGCTCCAGCAATTCGCCGTTGTCGCCCTGCTGCATGACGACCCGCGGACGCGACACTGCGATCTCAAAACCTTCGCGGCGCATCGTCTCGATCAGCACGGCGAGCTGCAATTCGCCGCGGCCGGAGACGAAGAACGAGTCCTTGTCAGGCGATTCCTCGATCTTCAGCGCAACATTGCCTTCGGCCTCGCGCAGGAGGCGGTCGCGGATGACGCGGCTGGTCACCTTGTCGCCCTCGGTGCCGGCCAGCGGGCTATCGTTGACGAGGAACGACATCGTCACGGTCGGCGGATCGATCGGCTGCGCATGCAGCGGCTCGGTCACCGACGGGTCGCAGAACGTGTCGGCGACGGTGCCCTTCGACAGGCCGGCAATGGCGACGATGTCGCCCGCCTGCGCTTCATCGATCGGCTGGCGCTCGAGCCCGCGGAAAGCCAGGATCTTCGAGATGCGGCCGGTTTCGACCTGGGTGCCGTCATGATGCAGCACCTTGATCGCCTGGTTGGATTTCAGCGTGCCGGATTCGATGCGGCCGGTGATGATGCGGCCAAGGAACGGATTGGCTTCCAGGATGGTGCCGATCATCCGGAACGGGCCGGGGTGGACGGTCGGCGCCGGCACATGCTTGATGACGAGGTCGAACAGCGGCGCCAGACCTTGATCCTTCGGACCTTCGGGGTTTTCCGACACCCAGCCGTCGCGGCCTGAACCGTAAAGGATCGGGAAGTCGAGCTGGTCGTCGGTCGCGTCGAGTGCTGCAAACAGGTCGAACACTTCGTTGACCACCTCGACGTGGCGGGCGTCCGGCCGGTCGATCTTGTTGATGACGACGATCGGCTTCAATCCGACCTTGAGCGCCTTGCCGACGACGAATTTGGTCTGCGGCATCGGCCCTTCGGCGGCGTCGACCAGCACGATGGCCGAATCCACCATCGACAGGATGCGCTCGACCTCACCGCCGAAATCGGCGTGACCTGGGGTGTCGACGATGTTGATGCGGGTATCCTTCCAGTCGACCGAGGTCGCCTTGGCCAGGATGGTGATGCCGCGTTCCTTTTCGAGGTCGTTCGAATCCATGGCGCGTTCGGCGACGCGCTGATTGTCGCGGAACGAGCCGGACTGTTTCAGGAGCTGGTCGACGAGGGTGGTTTTTCCATGGTCGACGTGCGCGATGATCGCGATATTACGAATTTTCATGTTGTGGTCTCGGGAGCGTTGCAGGCAGCAGGCCAAAAGGCGCTGCCTCTTTCGGTTGGGCGGCTCATACAGGGTTTTTCGCAATTGCGAAAGAGGAGGCGTGCCACCAAATACATGGTCACCAAATCTTAAGCGTCTTGGTGTGAAATGGAATTATTAACCAAAGCGGAACCTTTCACGGTCGGGATAGTTCGAATTTCATGAGCAATACGGGCATCAGATACCGGCCAATCGCATGGGCTGCCCTCGCCGTCCTCCTTGCGGTAGGCGCGGCACAATCGGCCGCGACGTTGAAGGAAACACGGCCCGCCCTGCCGTCCGACGCCCGAACGGCGGAGCAGTTGTTTGCCGATGCTCCCGATGGCGTCGACCCGGTGGTGACCGGGCCGGTTAGCGCCGCCTTCAAGCAGAGGCAGGAGGCCGGCAACTGCGACAGCGCTGTTTGGCCCGAAATTCCGACCGTTTGCTATCCGGACTGACGACTGCCGACGGCGGTCGTCATCCCGAGATACCGTTCCGCTGCGATCCTTCACGCCCCCCTCTGTCCTGCCGGGCATCTCCCCCATGAGGGGGGAGATCGGTCGCCGCCGCCGCTTTCGCCAACCTCCAACGTTGCAGGCGCCAGCGGAGCGCCCAAGCTGCCAATCTCCCCCCGTGTGGGGGAGATGCCAAGGTTTGGCCAAGAGGGCAGGACAGAGGGGGGCGCTGTCCCGTCTGCGTTTTGGCCATTATTGAAGCCAGTCCCCTCACGCCGACTGCACCGGATCGAGCGTGACCTTGTAGAGTTCATTGTCGTCGCGATCCATCAGCCGCACCGTCAGCTGTTCAGTGGCGCCGTCGATGTCGACAAGGCCGAAGAACTGCAGGCCGGCCGAGGGTGGCAGGTTCTGCCCCTGCTCGGCGGTTGGCGCCTTGATGAATTTCAGCTCCGGGCCGAAAGTCATGTCGAAATCATTCGGCCCATAAGTGCCGGCATGGAGCGGACCTGATACGAATTCCCAGAACGGATTGAAGTCCTGGAACTGCGCCTTATCAGGATTGTAGTAATGCGCCGCCGTGTAGTGCACGTCGGCGGTCAGCCAGACGGTATTGGTGATACCGGCATTCTTTATATAGCGAAGGAGGTCGGCAATTTCCAGTTCGCGGCCCTTGGCCGGACCATTGTCGCCATTGCTGATGGCTTCGGCGCCGGCCTTCTTGGTGGCGTCGTTCCAGACGACGAGACCGAGCGGCATATCGGCGGCGATGATTTTCCAGGTCGCGTTGGAGGTTGCCAGTTCGCGCTTCAGCCACTTCGTCTGCTGTTCGCCGAGGATGCGCGATTGCGGCGTCACCGTATCTTGGATGCCGGGGCCATTGGCGCCGCGATAGGAACGCATGTCGAGGAAGAACACTTCGAGCAGCGGCCCGTAGGCGATCTTGCGATAGACGCGGCCCGGTTCCGACGGTTCGTAGCGGATCGTCGTCATCTCGTGGAAGGCGCGTGCCGCGCGTGCCGCCAGCACATGGATGTTTTTTTCCGAGTAGCGGTCATCGGCGCTCAGGTCCTTCGAATCCGACCAGTTGTTCACCACCTCGTGGTCGTCCCACTGGTAGAAGGTCGGGCAGATGGCGTTGAGCCCCAGCACATGTCCGTCCATCAAATTGTACTTCCACTGGCCGCGGTACTCGTCCAGCGTCTCGGCAACCTTGCGCTTTTCGTCGATGAGGACGTTGTTCTTCCACTTGCTGCCACCGGGAAGGTCGACCTCGTCCTTCATCGGGCCGTCGGCATAGATGGTATCGCCGGAATGCAGGAAGAAGTCGGGCGTATGCTTGCCGATCGTGGCATAGGTCTTCATGCCGGTCCCGTCGATGCCCCAGCCCTGGCCGGCGGTATCACCCGACCAGGCGAAACGAATGTCGCGCTTCGAGGCTGGCGCCGTGCGGAAGCGGCCGACGATCGGCTCGGAGACGGCGTTGATGTCGGCGAGATCGGCCGCGATCATGCGGTAGAAGATGTCCTGGTCGGAGGCGAGGTCGGTGAGCAGCCGCTTTACCGTGTAATCGCTTGCCGGCGACGTATCGAGCGGCGCAAGGCGCAAGGCGTTGGCGAAATTTTCCGTCGACGACACTTCGAACATGACACGCGAAGGGCGGTCGGTGCGGGTCCACACCACGCCGCTGGTTGCGTCGACATCGCCCGACTGGATGCCATGGGTGAAGGCGGGCCGCTGATTGGCGCGCGAATAATAGGGAAGCGCGAGGCCCGATACGCCGACGAGGCCGGCGGCGCTCACGGACGTGACGAAGGCGCGCCGGGTCATCGAAATCTTGTTCATGGCTGTCTCCTGGATGGCATTGAACGGCGCCGCCAAGGTCCAGCCTTAATGTTTCAGGCACATCTCGAAAGCATGAAGGTTTTCTGACGATCAACAGGCAGGCGAATCTCCCCCCCTCAAGGGGGAGATGTCGCCGAAAGCGACAGAGGGGTCGTCTCGCGTGGAGCGCCGACCTCCTGTGTCTGCGATAAGGAGCCGAGCCCGGTCGGACCGACCCCCTCTGGCCGCTTCGCGGCCATCTCCCCCTCAAGGGGGGAGATTAGCGCTCAGCCCTAAGCCGCCTGCGGTTTCGGCTCGAAGGCCGGACGGCTGGTGTTGATCAACAGTGAGATGCAGGCTGCGGCTATTGCCGTCATGCCGGCGATGAGGAAGGCGAGTTCGTAATTGCCCTGCAATTCACGCATGGTGCCGCCGAAGAAAGCGGCCGCCGCCGCACCCACCTGATGGCCGGCGACGATCCAGCCGAAGACGATCGGCCCGTTGCGATCGCCGAACGCCTCGTTCGACAGCCTGAGCGTCGGCGGCACGGTGGCGATCCAGTCCAATCCGTAGAGCACGGCGAAGATGATGAGGCTGGTCGACGAGAAGCCGGAATAAGGCAGGTAGATCAGCGACAGGCCGCGGATGCCATAATAGACGCCGAGCAGCTTGCGCGGGTCGAAACGGTCGGTGAGCCAGCCCGACAGCGTCGTGCCGATCAGGTCGAAGATGCCCATCAGCGACAGCAGGCCGGCGGCTTGCACTTGGCCGATGCCCATGTCGCCGCAAAACGCGATCAGGTGCGTGCCGACCAGTCCGTTGGTGGTGAAGCCGCAAATGAAGAAGGTGGCGAACAGATACCAGAACACGCGCGTACCGGCGGCACGGCGCAGCGTGCTGAGCGTGTGCGTGAGAAAATTGCCCTGCGAGGCCGGTGGAACCGGGGGCACGTCATCGGCCTCAGCGCCGTAACGCACCATGCCGATCGAGGCCGGACGCTCCGGCACCAGCAGCCAGACCAGCGGCACCAGGCAGGCGGTGGCGACCGCAATGGCGATGGCGACCGGCTTCCAGCCGCCCGACTGGGCGAGCGCGGCGAGCAGCGGCAGGAACACCAGCAGGCCGGTGGCGGCAGAGGCCGACATCAGTCCCATCACCAGGCCGCGATTGGTCTTGAACCAGCGATTGACGATGGTGGCGCCAAGCACAGTGGCAACCGCGCCGGAACCGACGCCGGAGAATACGCCCCAGGTGAGAAGCAGGTGCCACGGCTCGGTCATCAACAGGCTGAGCGCCGTCGAACCCGACATCACCACCAGCGACGCCAGCAGCGTGCGGCGCAGCCCGATCCGTTCCATCAATGCCGCGGCAAACGGCCCGGTCAGGCCGTAGAGGAAGATGCCGATGGCCGCGGCGAGCGAGACGACGTCGCGCCGCCAGCCGAAACTCTCCTCCAGCGGCAGCATCATGACGGCCGGCGCCGACCGCAGGCCCGCCGCAATCAGCAGGCAGAGGAAAATAACGGCGACCACGACGAAAGCGTAGCGCTGGCCAAACGGGCGGGATTGGACTATCATGTTACTGACCGGTACGTTGCTGTTGCATCCGAGGTATACGTACCGATCGGTAACATTGTCAAGCAGGCAACACCGTGTCGAGAATCAAAAGCATTGAACCAGCGATCAAAGCGGATGAGCCGCCCCGCGCCGGCGAAAAAATCCTTCGCGTTGCCCGCGACCTGTTCTACCGGCAAGGCATCAGGGCGATCGGCGTCGATGAGATCGTGCGGCGGGCCGGCGTAACCAAGCCCAGCCTCTATCGCAGCTTTCCCTCCAAGGACGAGTTGGCCGCCTCCTATCTGCGGCGATACGACCTGGAGTTCTGGGATCGCTTCGACGAGGCGGTAGCTGCCCATCCCGGCGATCCGCGCGCGCAGATTGGCGCCTTCCTGACCCGCATCGGCAAGCGCACGCAAAAGCCAGACTATCGCGGCTGCGGCATGACCAATGCGGCCGTCGAATATCCCGAGCACGGCCATCCGGCCCGCGTGGTGAGCGAGGCCAACAAGCGGGAATTGCGACGACGCCTGCGCGCCATGGCGGCGGCGATGGGTGCCGGCGACGCCGATACGCTGGGCGATGGGCTGCTGCTTCTGATCGAGGGCGCCTATATCAGCGGCCAGCTGTTCGGTGCCGGCGGACCGGCGAAGTCTGTAGCCCGCAACGCCGACCTGCTGATCGAAGCGAGCTTGAAGAAATAGCGTTTAACGATACCGTGCGGCAGCCCCGAAACGGAGTTGTTCGCGATGCGTCGCCCTTTGATGATCCCGCTTGCCCTTGCCGGCCTCTGCCAGGCTGCCCAGGCCGGCGACATTTCCAGCGCCTACACCGATCTCGACTGGAAGAAGGACTGCGTGACCTACGCGCAGGCGGAAGAAGGCGAAGGCGACTGGGCCAGTCTCGCCTGTTCGGGCTATCGCGGCTACCCGGTGCTGGTCTCCCACGACGATGCCCGGGAATCGCTGTTCTATGGTTTTCCGCCCAGCGATATGACCACGGTCTGGGAAAGTTTCATCGGCCTCAATTCGGCTGCACCAAAACTCGAATGGCGCATCGAGACGAACGACGATCTCGCCATTCCTTTCGCGGTCATCCACCGTCGCTCGATCAGCAATCCCGAGGGAGAGCACAAACCGACAGAAGTGCTGATCGTCGCCAAGGTCGCCCAGCCGGAGAACTATGAGGGCTGCACCGTCGGCCTGGTGCTGGCCACCGGCAATCTCAGTGCCAACGACCAGGCCCGCAAGCTCGCCGACGAGAAGGCGCGGACCTTTGCCTGCGGCAAGGACAAGCGCGTGGTGATCGGCAACGCGCCCGCTTTCGGCCGCGTCGATAATTAGTGGTAGTGAGGAAGAGCGTAGCAATGGCCGCCCTTCGGCAATCCTTCACGCCCGCCTCTGTCCTGCCGGACATCTCCCCCACAAGGAGGGAGATCGGCGACCATCTTGGCTTTCGCCAATCTCCAACGCTGAAAGAGAGACGGGGCGGCGAAGCTGCCAATCTCCCCCCAAGTGGGGGAGATGCCCGGTAGGGCAGAGGGGGGCTGTCCCGCCGACGTCTCGCAATTTTGAAGCGTTGGACTACTTGCTTGCCTTGGCCCGCTCGATCGCCTCGACGATCATCTTCTTGGCGTAGGTGGCATCGTGCCAGCCCTCGATCTTGACCCATTTGCCGGGTTCCAGATCCTTGTAGTGCTCGAAGAAGTGCTGCACCTGCTGGCGGGTGATGTCGGGCAGGTGTGTGTATTCGGTGACGTTCTCGTAGCGCAGCGTCAGCTTGGGCGAAGGCACAGCGATGATCTTTTCGTCCAGACCGGAATTGTCCTCCATCACCAGCACGCCGATCGGCCGCACATTGATGACGCAGCCCGGCACCAGCGCGCGCGTGTTGCAGACCAGCACGTCGATCGGGTCGCCGTCACCCGACAGCGTGTGCGGCACGAAGCCGTAATTGCCGGGATAGCGCATCGAGGTGTGCAGGAAGCGGTCGACGAACAGCGTGCCGGCCTCCTTGTCCATCTCGTACTTGATCGGCTCGCCGCCGATCGGCACCTCGATGATGACGTTGATGTCCTCCGGCGGGTTCTTTCCGATGGCAACGGCTTCGATACGCATGGCTTTGTCCCTCTTTCGATTGGAGACCGATAGCGGGCAGCGGCGCATGGTGCAATGCGGCGAATGGTACTGAGGACATCATGACTTCGTCATCCCAAGGCGGAGCGAACGCGAAGCGGAGCGCAGACCCTGGTATCCATTCCGTGAAATCAGCCGAAGAATGCAGCGGCGCAGAATGAAAGCCGCGATCTTCTTCGCCCTGTTCGGCATCAGAGGCTCTGCACCGTCGCTACGCTCTAAAGTTATGGATCCCAGGGTCTCCGCGACGTCGCTTCGCTCCTGCTCCACCCTAGGATGACGAGGCTAGTTATTCCCAGATGAAGGCGACCTTCTTCAGAGCCTTCTGCTCGAAGACCTCGACGCCCTCGGCGACGTCGCGGCCGCCGGCGCCGGCATAGAAGGTGAGCGCGCTCTGGTTGTCTTCCAGCGCCCAAACCACCATGCCTTTCAGCCCATGATCCGCCAGTCGCGCCCGTGCGGCCGAGAATAGCCGGCTGCCGAGCCCGATGCCCTGATATTCCGGGCGCACGTAAAGTTCGTAGATCTCGCCCTGCTGCTTGAGCTCGCGGGCGCGGTTCCTGCCGATCGTGGCGTAGCCGGCAACCTTGCCGCCGATCTCGACGACCAGAACGGTGGCGGCACGACGGATGGCGTTCGCCCACCAGTCGGCGCCGCGGCGGTTAATCATTGATGTCAGCGTGCGATGCGGGATGATGCCGGAGTAGGCGCCGCGCCAGGCCAGCAGGTGCACGTCGGCGATGGCGCTTGCGTCGCGCGGCTCGGCTTTCCTGATGTCGATGCTCAACGTCTTCATGATTGGTTAACCATAAACCCGCATCGCCCGATTGCAAGAGTCCGGTCGGCGGCTCCCAAGCTTTCTCACAGACGATAGACGTGCCGTTGAGTGCTGAAAGAAGCCGTTCGTAACGACTCAGATTTCGACCAGATGGTCGTCTAGCTCGTTGCTGTCGCCGGTAGAAACCGGGAAATGCTCGGCCAGCACCGCACCCGTCGCTTCGATCGCCTTGATGAAGCCGTCGGCGAGACGATCGTCGCGGGCATGCGCGGTAAGGTCGCGGACGACGCCGTCCCAGACATGCTGGCCGACACGGCTGTCGATGCCGCTGTCGGCGATCACTTCGGCGTAGTGCTCGGCAATCGAAACGAAGACCAGCACGCCGGTGCGCGCCGTGGTGCGGTGGACGTTGCGGGCGAGGAACTGCTTTATCGCATTGGCGTGTGCGGCCTGGTAGCGCAGCCGCCTCGGCACCAGATGAATGCGCAAGCCGGGCAGCGCCCACAACAGGACAAGCACGCTGGCCAGCGCCAGAAGCTGCGCGATGACGAAATGCGGCACGCGGATCGACAGCCACCACGCTTCCAGCCCGTAACTGACGGCGACGCTGACGACGAGCATGGCCAGCGTCGCCATGAAGGCCGCCGGAAAGAAATAGCCGTCGCTGGCATGGGCCACGACGCAGTAGATTTCGCCGTCGGTCTTTGATTCGGCGGCGCGGATCGCTTTGGCGATGCGGTCATGATCCTCGGGGCTGATCGGTCGTGTTGTCATGTTGTGTCTCACCAGCTTCCTGAAGAACCGCCACCACCGGACGAGCCGCCGCCGCCCGAAAAGCCGCCGCTGCCACCGCCCGACGACCAGCCGCCGCCGGAACGGCCCGATGACCAGCCGCTGCCGGTGCCGGATGTCCAGACGCCGCCCGAGGACGCGGAACCCGACCTTTGGCCATAGCGGAATGTCACGCCCAGCCATTTATACACGCCCGGCGACAGCTTTGTGCCGAAGGTCGGCGGCAGGAACGCCACCGCCAGTCCGCCTAAAAACAGCGTCGCCCACACGATGATGAACAGCGTGACGATGGGATCGATGGAATTGTCGTCAGCCGGGTTGCGGGTCCCGCGTGCTTCCAGTTCTTCCGGATTGCCTTCCAGCACCATGACCATGTCGTCGACGGCCTTGGCTATGCCGCCGGAGAAATCGCCGGCGCGGAAGGCCGGCACCATGTCGTTTTCGATGATCAGCTTGGTGTGCAGGTCGGTCAGCGTGCCTTCCAGCCCGTAGCCGACCTCGATGCGCATCTTGCGGTCGTTGTTGGCGACCAGCAAAAGCACGCCGTTGTCCTCGCCGGCCTGGCCGAGCTTCCAGGCGCGGAACAGACGGTTGGCGTAGGGTTCGATCTCCTCGCCATCGAGGCTATTGATTGTCGCGACGACGATCTGGTCCGAGCTCTTGGCCTCGAAATCGGCGAGCTTCCGGGTCAGCGCCGCCTCGGTCGCGGCATCGATGATGCCGGCATTGTCGACGACCCGTCCGGTGAGGGTAGGCAATTCGGCGGCGAGAGCGGTGAAACCGACCAGCAGCAGCACCGCCAAGGCCGCCAAAGCAGCGCCGATCGTCGCGGCGAAACGGCCGGAAGCTGGTGAACTGATGGCGCATCTTGTCATGCCGTCACCAGCTTCCCGAGGAGCCGCCGCCACCGGACGAGCCACCGCCGCCGGAAAAGCCGCCACCGCCTGAACCCGACGACCATCCCCCTCCGGAACTTCCGGACCAACCGCCAGATGATCGCCGGCCCGGCTCGAACGTCATGCCCAACCAGCGATAGCGGCCGGGGCCGAGTTTCCGGCCGAAGATCGGCGGCAGGATGGAGGCGGCGATGCTGCCGAAGAAGATGATCGCCCAGATGCTTATGAAGATCGCAAAGAACAGATCGTCGGTGTTGAATGGCGGCTGCTGGTTGCGTTCGCCGCGTGTTTCCAGTTCTTCCGGATTGCCTTCCAGCACCATGACCATGTCGTCGACGGCCTTGGCTATGCCGCCGGAGAAATCGCCGGCGCGGAAGGCCGGTACCATGTCGTTTTCGATGATCAGCTTGGTGTGCAGGTCGGTCAGCGTACCTTCCAGCCCGTAGCCGACCTCGATGCGCATCTTGCGGTCGTCCTTGGCGACCAGCAAAAGCACGCCATTGTCCTCGCCGGCCTGGCCGAGATTCCAGGCGCGGAACAGACGATTGGCGTAGGGCTCGATCTCCTCGCCGTCGAGGCTAGGAACCGTCGCGACGACGATCTGGTCCGAGCTCTTGGCCTCGAAATCGGCGAGCTTCCGGGTCAGCGCCGCCTCGGTCGCGGCATCGATGATACCGGCATTGTCGACAACCCGCCCGGTGAGAACAGGCAATTCGGCGGCGAGAGCGGTGAGGGGGAGGAAGAGGGCTAAGCAAAGAAGAACCAAAGTAACGCTCAGAAGCGTCAGGTTGATACCCCGTCGCGCCCCCCTCTGTCCTGCCGGACATCTCCCCCTCAAGGGGGGAGATTGGATATCACCTCGGCTTTCGACAATTTTCAAAGCTGCAAAGAAGGCGCCGTCGGCGAAACCGCCAATCTCCCCCCTTGAGGGGGAGATGTCCGGCAGGACAGAGGGGGGTGTATGCACGCCTGCAGTCCGTCTCGTCAGGAACAGCTATTGGAAGATGTGACGGCCGATCACCCACCCTGCTGCGTGCCGAAATCGACCTTCGGCGTCTGCATCTTGTCTTCCTCGATGGTGAAATTGGCGAACGGCTGGTTGTCGCGGAACCACAGGGTCGCCCAAATCACCGACGGGAAGGTCCTCAGCGTCAGATTGTACGCCTGCACCGCCTGGATATAGTCGCGGCGGGCGACCGCGATGCGGTTTTCGGTGCCTTCGAGCTGCGCCTGCAGCGCCAGGAAATTCTGGTTGGCCTTGAGGTCGGGATAATTCTCCACCACCGCCAGCAACCGCGACAGCGCGCTGGTCAGGCCGGCTTGACTGTCCTGGAATCTCTTGACGGCTTCCGGATCGCTCAGCGTTTCCGGCGTCACCGTCACCTGCGTCGCTTTGGCGCGCGCCTCGACCACAGCATTGAGCGTCTCCTTCTCGTGCGCGGCATAGCCCTTGACCGTCTCGACCAGATTGGGAATGAGATCGGCGCGGCGCTGGTACTGGTTCAGCACCTGGCTCCATGCGGCTTTGGCGTTTTCCTCCGCTGTCGGGATGGTGTTGTAGCCGCAGCCGGCCAGCAGCGGCAGCACGATCGCCATCATCAGCAAGGCAGGCAGATTGCGGAAGACGAAAGGGGAGGAAAGGGCAGGCATGGAAAGATCCCTCAATAAGACTGACCGGCGAAGCATTACCACAATCCGTGCGCGAGAACATGGCCTCAACCTGGGGGCGTTACTGGTTCTTTATCATTCACTGTCAGGCCCTGTAATTGGCCGGGCGAACGGGTTAAAGTCGCTGCGAAAACAGGGCATCGCCATGGCCGAACGCCAGGACAGCGACGACGAATCGCGCCGCATCATCGAGCGCGTGGCACGTGAAACTGACTCGGCCTCGTTCATTGCGCGGACCGCGAAGGGCGCGCGCGATCACGTCACTGCTGCAGACGCCGACCAGTCGGACCCGATCGAATATTGGGGCACGCGCATTGGCCGGGCGCTGGGGTTCGTTATCGCCATTGGCCTGTTGATCTGGCTCGTGGTTTTCATCAGCCAAAGTTAGGAACCTCGTGAGCACCGAAGAACACGACGCGCCGCGCGCGGTCATCGTCATTTCCAGCCATGTCGCGCGTGGCTCGGTCGGCAACCGCGCCGCGGTCTTTGCGCTGGAGACGCTGGGTTTTCCGGTGTGGGCGGTGCCGACCGTCATCCTGCCTTGGCATCCGGGCCATGGACGGGCGACACGCATCGTGCCGCCGCTCGATCAATTCAAGGCGCTGATGGCCGATCTCGAGCGCGCGCCATGGCTGGGCGAGGTCGGCGCGGTGCTGTCCGGCTACCTCGGCGAAGGCGGCCAGGCCGACGCCGTCGCCTCGCTGGTCGGCGCGGTCAAGGCGAAGACGCCGGACGCCGTCTATATCTGCGATCCGGTGATGGGCGATTCGGGCGGGCTCTTTGTGCCGGAGACCACCGCCATTGCCATGCGCGACCGGCTGATGCCGATCGCCGACATCGCCACGCCCAATCGCTACGAGCTGGAATGGATGGCGGAAGCGCCGCTGCCCGACCTGAAGGCGGTGATGGCGGCCGCCCTTCATGCCGGGCCGTCGACCATGCTGGTCACTTCCGCGCCGGCGATGATGGCCGGCGGCACCGGCAATCTGCTGCTCAACGGCAACCAGGCGCTGCTCGCCGAACATCGCCTCATCGACAACCCGCCCAATGGCCTCGGCGACCTGACGGCAGCCGTCTATCTGGCGCGCATCCTGTCCGGCCAGCCGGCGATCAAGGCACTGCAGTCGACCACGGCGGCGGTCTACGAGATCCTGGCGCGCACCGCCAAGCGCGGCGGCGACGAATTGCAGCTCGAAACCGACGCGCAGAGCCTGTCGCACCCGATGGCGATGGTGCAGCTTCGCCATCTCCTGCATCCGGGGCGGGACAAAAGAGCGTGACTTTCGTCGGGATCGACGGCTGCAAGGCCGGCTGGATCGCCGTTCGCCGCGATCCGGGCGCAGCACCCTCGGTAGCCGTCTTTCCCTGCTTCGCAGCACTGCTCGACGCATTGCCGGCCGATGCGACAGTCGCGGTCGACATGCCGATCGGCCTGCCCGATCTTTCGCAAAAGGGCGGCCGCGGACCCGAAGCGCTGGTGCGGCCGCTGCTTGGTAACAGGCAATCCAGTGTCTTCGCTATCCCCTCGCGTGCGGCGCTTTACGCGCATACGGACGGCTTTACCACGATCGAGGCCTGGTACGCCGCGCATCGCCAGGCAAGCGAAGTGGCCAAGGCGACCTCCGATCCGCCGCGCGGCGTCTCGATCCAGGCCTTCGGCATCTTTGCCAAGATCCGCGAGATCGATGCCGTGCTGATCGGGCGTCCCGAACTGCGCCGCCGCGTCTTCGAATCGCACCCGGAAGTCGCCTTCTGCCGCCTGAACGGCGATCAGGCAATGCGCCTGCCGAAGAAGATCAAGGGCGCCGTCAACCCGGCCGGCATGGCGGAACGCAAGGCGCTGCTTTGCCGGCACGGTTATATCAGGGGCTTTCTCGACCGGACGCCGCCGCGAGGCGCTGCTGCCGACGACTTTCTCGACGCCGCAGCGATGATGCTGATCGCCGGCCGCATCGCCAGCGGCGAGGCAAGGCCATTTCCGGATCCGCCGCTCGCCGACCGTTTTGGCATTCCTGTCGCAATCTGGGCATGAATTTCTTCGTCCCGTCTATCGGCGAGACAATCGCATTGGGCCAGGGCCCCCTCATCCGGCCCTTTCGGGCCACCTTCTCCTCGCTGGGCTAGCGTGCGCACACATTTGCGTCTTGGGGAGAAGGTCGCCGTAGCGAGGCCGGATGAGGGGGCCTTCCGGTATGGCAATTGCCGCCATCTGCGATTCGGCATTGCTCGCGACCGGCTTTTGCCGCTAGAGCCTTCCTGACTTAAAAGAGCTGCCGCCTAACCCGGAAAGGCTCCAGACGCCGCCAATGCCTCATCTCCCTGACCATCTGCTCACCGGCTACCGCAATTTCATGAGTGGCCGCTATCTCGCCGAAAGCGGACGCTATCGCTCGCTCGCTCGCGAGGGCCAGACCCCCGAAACGATGATTATTGCTTGCTGCGACTCGCGCGCGGCTCCCGAGGCGATCTTCGACGCTGGCCCCGGCGAACTCTTCGTGCTGCGCAATGTCGGCAATCTGGTGCCACCCTATGCGCCCGACGACCAGTTCCACTCGACCTCGGCGGCGCTCGAGTTCGCCGTGCAGAGCCTCAAGGTGAAGAACATCGTGGTGATGGGCCATGGCCGCTGTGGCGGCATCCGCGCGGCACTCGACAGTACGGCAGCGCCCTTGTCGCCCGGCGACTTCATCGGCAAGTGGATGAGCCTGATTGCGCCGGCGGCCGAGACCGTGTCGTCCAGCACCTTCATGACGGCAACCGAGCGGCAGACCGCGCTCGAGCGCATTTCGATCCGCTATTCGATTGCCAATCTCAGGACCTTTCCCTGCGTCTCGATCCTGGAAGGCAAGGGACGGCTGTCGCTGCACGGCGCCTGGTTCGACATCTCGACGGGCGAGCTCTGGGTGATGAACAAGGACACCGGCGACTTCGAGCGGCCGGAGATGACGTAGGAGGCTTGCATGGCATGCCGTTCGATCGCTTTGGCCGCAGCGGTGCAGCTGTTTTCAGTCATATCCGCCCGCGCCGACGACGGCGCGCTCATCGGCCGCTGGTATGCGGCGCTGCTGGTCGCCGATCGCACGGAACTGTCGGATTTGCTTGCCGACGACGTCCGGATAAAACTCGACGATCTCGGCATCGTCCAGACCAAGCAGGAATTCATCGCCTCCATCGACGATTGGGAGGGTGCAGTCGCCGGGGCTGAAATCCGGCATCGGATCGAGAAGACCGAAGGCGGCGTCACCACGGTCATCGCCTGCTATGATTTCCCCAACAACGACATGCTGATGCAGGAAACCTTCGCGATCGCCGACAACCGCATCACCGCCAGTTCGCAGGCGGCGATCGCGGAAAACTGCGACGGCTACTGACCGGCCGCGATATTGCGTGCCGCAAGCCAGCGCCTTACATCGGTGATGGTCCCGCCCTGCCTCCACAGCCACTCAGCGAAAGCCCCTCACTTAACGAAAGATTGCCTATGCCGTCCGCCGTCGACCTCGCCGCCCATCCGTTGACCACCTGGCAAGGGCCGCTCGGCCTGCCCGATTTCACCCGCATCGGCGACGGCGATTTTTCTCCGGTTTTCGATGCTGCACTGAAGGCGCATGGGGCCAAGATCGAGGCGATAGCCGGCAATGCCGAGACACCGACCGTCGAGAATACGCTTGCAGCGCTCGAGCTTGGCGGCGAGGCGCTCGACCATGTCTCGTCGATCTTCTGGTGCCGGGCTGGCGCTCACACCAACGAGGCGATCCAGGCGCTGGAGCGCGACATATCGCCAAAGATGTCGCGGCATTTCTCGGCGATCTCGATGAACGAGAGGCTGTTTGCCCGCATCAACGATCTCTACCAGCGCCGCGAAACCCTGAAACTCGATGCCGAAACGCTGCGGGTGCTGGAAAAGACCTGGAAAAACTTCGTCCGCTCCGGCGCCAAGCTCGACGCCGAGGGCAAGAAGCGGCTGGCGACGATCAATGAGGAACTGTCGTCGCTCGGCACGATTTTCGGCCAGAACCTGCTCGCCGACGAGCGCGACTGGGCGCTGTTCCTCGACGAGGCCGACCTTGCCGGCCTGCCGGAGTTCCTGAAAAGCGCGATGGCCGAGGCCGCCGAGATGCGCCGCCAGAAGGGCCGCTATGCCGTCACCCTGTCGCGCTCGATCTACGAGCCGTTCTCGACCTTCTCCGAGCGCCGTGACCTTCGCGAGATTGCCTTCCGCGCCTTCACCATGCGCGGCCAGAACGGCGGCGCCACCGACAATACCGCCGTGGTGCGCGATATGCTGCGTCTCCGCGCCGAAAAGGCGAAGCTGCTCGGCTACGCTTCCTACGCCGCCCTGAAGCTCGACGACACCATGGCAAAGACGCCGAAGGCGGTGCATACGCTGCTCGACCCGGTCTGGGAAAAGGCGCTGGGAAAGGCCGCAAGCGACCAGATCGAATTGCAGCGGCTGGCGGCCAAGGCCGGCAGCAATGAAGAATTCGCCGCCTGGGACTGGCGCTTCTATCAGGAGAAGCTGCGCGCCGAGAAGTTTGCCTTCGACGAGGCCGAGCTGAAGCCCTATCTGCAGCTCGACCGCATCATCGACGCCTGCTTCGATGTGGCGACAAAATTGTTCGGCATCACCTTCGAGGAGAAGAAAGGCATTGCCACCTGGCATCCGGAAGCACGTGTTTTCGTCGTCAGGAATGCCGACGGCAGCGAGCGCGGTCTGTTCCTGGCCGACTATTTCGCGCGGCCCTCAAAGCGCTCCGGCGCCTGGATGAGCGCGCTGAAGTCCGGCTACAAGCTTGGCGATGGCTCCAGGCCGGTCATCTACAACATCATGAATTTCGCCAAGCCGCCGGAAGGCGAAGCAGCACTTTTGTCGGTCGATGAAGCCAAGACCCTGTTCCACGAATTCGGTCATGCGCTGCATGGCATGCTGACCGAAGTCACCTGGCCATCGGTCGCGGGCACCTCGGTCAGCCGCGATTTCGTCGAACTGCCGTCGCAACTCTACGAGCACTGGCTGACGGTGCCGGCGGTGCTGGAAAAGCATGCGCTGCATGTGACGACCGGCAAACCGATGCCGAAGGCGCTGGTCGACAAGATGCTGGCGGCGCGCACCTTCGGCGCCGGCTTCGCCACGGTCGAATTCACCGCCTCAGCACTGGTCGACATGGCCTACCACGCACGGCCGGATGCGCCAGAGGAGCCGCTTCGTTTCGAAGCCGAAACACTTGAGAAGCTCAACATGCCCGACACCATCGCCATGCGCCACCGCACACCGCATTTCGGCCACATCTTTGCCGGCGACGGCTATTCGGCCGGCTACTATTCCTACATGTGGTCGGAGGTGCTCGACGCCGACGCCTTCGCCGCCTTCGAGGAGACGGGCGACCCATTCAATCCGGCGCTGGCCGAGCGGCTCAGGAAAAACATCTATGCCGCCGGCGGCTCCAAGGACCCGGAAGAGCTCTACACCGCCTTCCGCGGCAAAATGCCATCGCCCGAAGCGATGATGGTCAAGCGCGGGCTGGTGTAGAGCGAGACCAACGGACCAATCGCCACCTCGACCGACTGATCAAAAGCACCTCGCAGCAAGCCACCTTAACGCGGCGCGCTTGGGCCGCCACCCAGCGCCTCGATGGCTTTCGCCAGCGCAGCCGGATCGACGCGCAGCGTTTTCAGCCGGGCCGTGCCGCCGGCGACGACCGAGACGGCCGATCGCGGCACTCCCAGCGCCTTGGCGACCAGCCGTTCGAGCGCTTGATTGGCGGCGCCGTTCTCCGGCACAGCACGGACGCGAGCCTTCAGATGGCTTCGCCCATCCGCCGAGATCTCGATGCCTTCGAGCCTGTCCATCGCCGCTTTCGGCGTCAGCCGGACGAACAGGTCAACGCCATCGTTACGCATGCGAAACGACGCGTCCATCAAACGCCGGGTCAGACGACCAGCGGCGCCACCGTGGTGAGCAGGAACTGCCGGAGGAAGAACAGGATCAGAAGCAGGATGATCGGCGAAATGTCGATCCCGCCGAGGTCGGGCAAGAAGCGGCGGATAGGCCGCAGCGCCGGCTCGGTCAGGCGGAAGAGCATGTTGCTGACGCTGTCGACGAACTGGTTGCGCGAGTTGACGACGTTGAAGGCGTAGAGCCATGAGAAAATCGCCGAAGCGATGATGATCCACCAATAAATGTCAAGCGCCAGGACAATGGTCTGAATGAGGGCTATCATGCCGGTCTCCGATTGGTTGCCGACATGTAGCCATTGCGGGCGAAGGCGGCAAGAGCCAGCTTCCGCGGCACGCCAAGCCGGTGGGTGACCGTGCGGCTTTTGGGCAAAACGCAGTCTTGACAGGAAACCGCCGCGCCCGATAAATGCGCCCATTCCGCTGGACGGGGCTGTAGCTCAGCTGGGAGAGCGCGTCGTTCGCAATGACGAGGTCAGGAGTTCGATCCTCCTCAGCTCCACCAGCGGAAATTTACCCCCGGTAAAATCAAGAAGATAGCTGTACCGGCGCACCCCGAACGCGCTCTCTGGCGGAAGGCCGCTTTGAGCTTGGGCTTAAACCTGACCATCAAGCCATTCTCGGCCTCGCTCGGCCGCATCGACAATGGCCTCGACATCGCTTCGAGCGCATGGTGATCTGTCGGCTTCCATATCTGAAAAAAATGAAATTGTGCCGGGAGGAGGAATGGAGCTTCGGCTGGAAGGCAGGGTGGTGCTGGTCACCGGTGCGACGCAAGGCATTGGCCGGGCGATCGCCGAGACGCTCGCGCGCGCTCGCGCCGGCGGCCTGCTGGTCACCGGCCGTGAGCCGGCGCGTGGCAATGAGGTCGCGACATCCCTGTCCAAGGCAGGCTCGCCGACGACGTTCATCGCCGCCGATCTGGCGGATGCCACGGCGCCGGCGCGGCTGGTGGAGGAATGCGTCGGCCGCTTCGGCCGTATCGACGCGCTGGTCAACGCCGCCGGCCTGACCAACCGCGCCTCGTTTCTCGATGCCGACCTCGACGATTGGGCGGCGCTGTTCGCCGTCAATGCGCGGGCGCCGTTCTTTCTCATGCAGGCAGCCATCACGCAGATGCGCAAGCAGGGTCAAGGCGGTGCGATCGTCAACATCCTGTCGATCAACGCGCATTGCGGCTCGCCCGAACTTGCCGTCTATTCCGCCACCAAGGGCGCGCTCGCCACACTGACCCGCAACGCCGCCAACGCGCATCGTTTCGACCGCATCCGCGTCAACGGCATCAATGTCGGCTGGACCGACACGCCGGCCGAACGCATCATGCAGGCCGAGACGCTGAGGCATGGTCCGGGCTGGATCGCCGCCAATGCGTCGCAGCCTTTCGGGCGCCTGCTGGCGGCCAATGAGGTGGCCAACCTCGCCGTCTTCCTGCTCTCCGACGCCTCCGGGCCGATGACCGGCGCGCTGATCGACCAGGAGCAATGGGTCGTGGGGGCGAACCGGTGAAGGCTTCCGCATCGCCCGAAACGCTGTGCACTGCTTAGCCGGCTTCCTCCCGCCGTCCAAAAGCCGTCCTACGACCAGACAGCACTTACCCCGGGCATCGCCCATATCGGCGTCGGCGCCTTCCACCGCTGCTTTGCCGGCGGCGCGGGAATGGCGCGGCGGACCGGACCGCCGCACGGCTGTCACAGCCGGTCTCGACGGCCTGCTCTGCGACGATCCGATGGCGTTCCGGACAGGTTTGCGCATTGCCGGCGGCCACACGGTTGAAGCGGCCCGCACAATCGGCATAGTAGATCGGTCGTGGATCACGACCACGGGAGGGCAACATGAAGCTCGGACTGCTCACCGCACCGTTTGCCGACACCCCGCTCGGTGAAGTCGCCGACTGGGCAAGCTCTGCCGGCTTCGAGGCGCTGGAGATCGCCTGCTGGCCGAAATCCTCAGGCGCTGCCCGGCGCTATGCCGGCACCAGCCATATCGACGCCGCCTCGACCTCGGCCTCGCAGGCGAAGGAAATCGCCGCAGCACTGGCGGAAGAGAACCTGTCGATCTCGGGCCTCGGCTTCTATCCCAATCCGCTGCATCCCGATGCAGCCCACCGCAAGGCCGTCATCGATCATTTGAAGAAGGTGATCGTGCTGGCGAGCCATATGGGCGTGCCTGTCGTCAACACCTTCTGCGGCGGCGACGCTGCAAAAACCATCGACGCCAACTGGCAAGAGGCACTCAAACTGTGGCCCGCCGTCATCGCCCATGCGCGCGACAACGGCGTCAAGCTGGCCTTTGAGAACTGCCCGATGATCTTCAGCTATGACGAGTGGCCGGGCGGCCACAACATCGCCTATTCGCCCTATATCTGGCGCCGCATCCTCGAAGCCTGGGGCGGCGATGTCGGCATGAATTTCGACCCGTCGCATCTGGTCTGGCAGATGATCGACCAGGCCCGGTTCATCAGGGAATTCGGCCCGTACATGCTGCATGTTCATGCCAAGGACCTGATGATCGATCATGATGGACTTTACGAGCGCGGTATTCTCTCGGCCGGTATGGGCTGGCAGATGCCGCGCATGCCGGGGCTTGGCGATGTCGCCTGGAATGTGATCTTCTCCGGCCTCTATCGCGTCGGCTACGACGGACCCATCATCATCGAGCACGAGGACCGGCGGTTTGAGGGGAGCGATGAAAAGGTCAAACGGGGTTTTCTGCTGGCCCGCGACGTGCTGCGCCCCTTCGTGAAATGAAAACCCTTTTCGAACTGAACTGAAAACAATGTGGAGGAAGACTGAAATGAAAAAATATCTGGCAATGGTCCCGCTGCTTGCCGGCGCGGCGTTTCTGGCTTCGGTGGGCGTCTCGTCCGCTGAAGCCAAATACACGATCGGCGTCTCCAACACGGTGCAGGGCAATGGCTGGCGCGAGGAGATGATCTGCGCCATCAAGGCGCAAGCGCTCGCCTCCGGCGAGGTCACCAAGCTCAACATCGCTCATCGCAACACCGACGCCGCCGGCCAGCTCGAGGACATCCGCAACCTGATCAGCGCCAAGGTCAACGCCATCGTCGTCAACCCGGCCGATCCGGCCGGTATCCAGTCAGCCCTCGAGGAAGCCACCAAGGCCGGCATCGTCGTCGTCGCCGTCGACCAGGCGGTCACCGAGCCCTCGGCCTACATCATCTCCAACAACCAGGAGCAGTACGCCTATCTCGGCGCCAAATGGCTGTTCCAGCAGATCGGCGGCAAGGGCGACGTCGTCTATATGCGCGGCGCCGCCGGCGCCTCGGCCGACAGCGACCGCGACAAGGGCTTCAAGAAAGCGCTCGCCGAATTCCCCGACGTGAAGGTCGTGCACGAGGTTTTCACCGGCTGGCAGCAGGATCAGGGCAAGCAGCAGATCCTCGACTTCATCGCCACCGGATCGCCGTTCAACGGCATCTGGACCTCGGGCATCGACAATGTGATCGTCGATGCGCTGGTCGAGTCGCAGACGCCGCTGGTGCCGGTGGTCGGCGCCGACAATGCCGGCTTCGTCGGCCAGCTGAACTCGGTCGAAGGCCTTGTCGGCGCGGCGGTGACCAACCCCGGTTCGATCGGCGGCGCCGGCGTGACCTTGGCGCTGCAGATCCTGAACGGCAAGAAACCGGCGGAGCAGACCGTGCTGGTCGAGCCGCAGCTGTGGGAGAACGTCACCGCGGAGGGCAAGGCCAAGCTGAAAAGCGTAGCCGATCCGTCGCTGAGCCCGGAATGGCCGGTCTCGATCTCCATTCCGGAGTGGACCACTTACACCAAGGACCAGATCATCGCCTGCAAGGGCCCGGGCGAGTAATTCGCTGCTTTGAATTGGTTGGCGCTCTACGGCGCCCCCCTCTGTCCTGCCGGACATCTCCCCCAGGAGGGGGAGATCAGCCGTCACCAAGGCTTTGGCCAATCTTCGGCGTTGCAAGAAGAGAGCCGGCATCAAAGCTGCCAATCTCCCCCTTGTGGGGGAGATGTCCGGCAGGACAGAGGGGGGCGCCGTAGAGCGCCAGCAAGAGAGGTTCTGGAACGAGAGCAACGCGATCTTGACCACCAACCCCCTCCTGGACGCCACCGGCGTCGTGAAGACTTACGGCGCCGTGGTGGCGTTGCGCAACGCGTCGCTGTCGGTTCTGCCGGGCGAAGTTCACGCCCTGATGGGCGCCAACGGCGCCGGCAAATCGACGCTGGTCAAGATCCTGACGGGCGCCATCCACGCCGATGCCGGGCATATCCTGATCCGCGGCGAAGCCCGTGACGTACGCTCGCCTGCCGATGCGCGCCGCGCCGGCCTGCTTCCCGTCTATCAGGAACCGTCGCTGATCCCCGATCTCGACGTCGCCTCCAACCTTCGCCTGACCGACACGCCGGTCGAGCCGTTCTGCGCCTGGGTGCGCGAACTCGGCATTCCCGACCTCGACATACGCGACACCGCGCGCGACATCCCGCTTGCCGTGCTGCGCGTGCTCGATCTGGCGCGGGCGCTGGCAGTCGAGCCGGACGTTTTGCTGCTCGACGAGATGACCGCGGCACTGCCGGCAAACCTTGCCGAAAAGGTGCTTGAGGTCGTTCGCCGCCAGGGCGACAGCGGCCGGTCGGTGATCTTCATTTCCCACCGCTTTGTCGAGATATCGGCGCTTTGCGACCGCGCCACGGTGCTCCGCGACGGCGAAACCGTCGGCGTCGTCGACATCGAGCCGGGCGTCGAGGAGCGCATCGTCGAGATGATGCTCGGCGCCAGGATCGAAAAGACGCGCGTGGCGGCGCGCCAGGCGAGCCAGGTCGCGTCGCCTAGGGACAGCCGGCCGCGCCTCGGCGTGGCGAACCTTCGTGTCGGCACCAAGCTCAACGACGTCTCGTTTGATCTGGCGAACGGCGAGGTCGCGGGCGTGGTCGCGCTTGAGGGCCAAGGCCAGGACGAGCTCTTCGCCGCCCTCGCCGGCTCCATCCGCCCGTCGGGCGGCACCATCGAAGTGGACGGGAAGCCGGTGAAATTCGCGCATCCAGCGGATGCGATCCGCGCCGGCATCGCCTATGTGCCCGGCGACCGCACCGAAGCTTTGACCATGCAACGCTCGGTGCGCGAAAACATCGCGCTCCCATTTAGCGCCGCCCTGCGCAACTGGGGACCGATCAACATGGCGCAGGAACGCTCAAGCGTCGTCAGTGCGATCGAGCGTCTGCAGATCGACACGCGCGCCCAGCGCGAGGTGCAGCGCCTGTCCGGCGGCAACCAGCAGAAGGTGACGATCGCCCGCTGGATCGCCGCTGAAGCACAGACCATCCTCTGCTTCGACCCGACGCGCGGCATCGATGTCGGCACCAAGCAGGAGATCTACAAGCTGCTGCGCGAACTCGCCGACCAGGGCAAGTCGGTGCTGTTTTATACATCCGAGCTCGAGGAGGTGCAGCGTGTCTGCGATCGCGTTATCGTCATTTTTGGGGGGCGCGTCGTCGACGTCTTCCCCGTCGAACTCGCCGACGAGCCGGCGCTGATGCGCGCCGCCTACGGCTTGCCGCGCGGCGCCAAGGAGGACGTCGGCATCCTTGCCGATATCCACTCGAGCCCGGTGGCGAAACCTTGACCCGCCTCGTCCGTCGCCAGGGCTGGGTCGCCGGCCTGCTTGTCCTGTTCGTGGTCCTGTTGGTGATCACCAGGCTCATCCAGCCGGGCTATGGCAGCGGCGATTTCGGCTCGCTGGTGCGCGCGGTGCTGCCTTACGCCTTTGCCGTGGCCGCCCAGACGATTGTCGTCATCGCCGGCGGCATCGATCTTTCCGTCGGCGCCATGATGGCGCTGACCAGTGTCACCGCCGCCTCGATGATGGACGGCGCCAGCGAGGAATACGCGCTTTTCGTCGTGCCGTTCGTGCTGGCCATGGGACTGGTGCTGGGCGCCGTCAACGGCATGCTGATCGTCGTCACCCGCGTGCCCGATATCGTCGTCACGCTGGCCACCCTGTTCGTCCTGCAGGGCGCCGCGCTGCTGGTCCTCGGTGCGCCCGGCGGCGCGGTCGCCGAATGGCTGAGGGCGACCATCGTCGGCACCCTCCCGATCCCGGGGCTGCCCGGGATCTCCGCCTGGATACCGAAGGCGCTGGTGCTCCTCGTCGTCTGCCTCTGCATCATCTGGATACCCCTCAAGCGCTCAAAACTTGGCCTGTCGATCTACGCCATCGGCAGCAGCGAGCTCGCGGCATTTCGCAGCGGCGTGCCTGTCGCGCGCACCAGGATCATCGCCTATGCCCTGTCGGGGCTTTTCGCTGCCATGGGCGGGCTGGCGCTGACCATGAGCACAGGCATCGGCGCCCCTATTCCCGGCCCCTATCTTCTTGCCAGCGTGGCGGCGGTCGTGCTCGGTGGCGTCGCCCTAGGCGGCGGCAAGGGCGGACTGCTCGGCCCGATCGTCGCGGTCTTCGTGCTGCGGCTGGTGCGCACCGACCTGACGCTCCTGGCCATCGATCCCAACGTCACCGCAATCATCGAGGGCGCGATCATGGTCGCCGTCGTCATGTTCGGCGCCTTCATCACCATGCGGAGCCGGCAATCATGAGAGTGACGGTTGGCGCTCCACGGCGCCCCCCTCTGTCCTGCCGGACATCTCCCCCACGGGTGGGGAGATTGGATGTCGCCACCGATTTCGCCAATTTCCAATATTGCAACAAGAACGCCAGCGATGAAGCTGCCAATCTCCCCCCAAGTGGGGGAGATGTCCGGCAGGACAGAGGGGGGCGCCGTGGAGCGCCATCCTCTCCCGGCAACCGGACCATCGCGCAAAACCCATCGCGAGCAACGTCATGAGCACAACCGCGATCACACCCCAGCCTACCCCCTTCGGCCGCCGCCTCAAGCGGTTCATGGCCGACCGTCCGCTGATCCCGCTGATCATCCTGCTCGTCATGCTGGTGGTGGTGCTGCAGATCCTGCGCCCCGGCATCGTCAACGAGCGATGGCTCGCCAACACCGTCAAGTTCGCCATCCCGCTGGCAATTCTTGCCGGCTGCCAGACCATGACCATGCTGACCGGCGGCATCGATCTGTCGGTCGGAACCGTGGCGACGATGAGCGCTTTCATCATGGCGACTCAGGTCGTCCATCATGACCCGGCGGTGGCGATTCTCATCGCCTTGGTGCCGGCGGTGCTCATCGGCCTGGTCAACGGCATCGGCGTCGGCGTCTTTCGTGTGCACCCGCTGATCATGACGCTCGGCACCAGTCTGATCGGCACCGGCTGCCTCCAGGTCTACCAGCGCACCGTCATCGCTTCGGGCGCCAAGATTCCGCCCTTCCTGGCCTGGCTGGGCACCGGCCTCACCTATGGCGTGCCCAATGCGCTGCTGTTGTTCGTGCCCATCGCCGTCCTCATCGTCTTCACCTTGCGCCGCACCGGCTTTGGCCGTTTGCTTTACGCCGTCGGCGACAATGAAGGGGCGGCACGCCTGTCAGGCGTCCGCTACTGGCAGGTGATCACCGCGCTCTATGTCATATCGAGCGTGCTCGCCGGCATCACCGGGCTGCTCTATATCGGCCTGATCAAGGCGCCGTCGCTGTCGCTCGCCGAACCGCTGGTGCTGCCTTCGGTGGCGGCCGCCGTGATCGGCGGTACCTCGATCTTCGGCGGCCGCGGCGGCTACACCGGCACGATCATCGGGGCGCTGATCCTCACCGTGCTGACGACGCTGCTGACCATCCTGCAAATGCCCGAAGGCGCGCGGCGGATACTGTTTGGGCTTATCGTGCTGTTCGTGACTGCGGCGTATTTGCGGATCATTGAGGATCGGTAGGGGTGCTGAGGCGAGCAGTTGCTTTGACCCGAAGCAGACTCTCGCAAACGGAGCCGCGCATGATAGCTTTGGTCAGCATCTCGGCCGCTAAGATCAGCTTTGCCACCGCCTGGAAGGGGACAGAGCCGGCGACTACTCTGGTCGCGGTTGCGCTATTTCCGGACCAACATCGAGGCGACCCTGTCGGTCGCCTCTCCGACTCGTTGGCCGACCTTCGTGTCGCTTCGCTGCAAGGACCGCACAGGGGTTAGCGGTTCGACGTCGCTGCGGGCGAACATAGTAGAACGGGGTCGCCAGATCATTATCAAAAGATCTGACCGTCATTGAGCTTTCCTGAAAGGCAAAGGCCGCTTGGACGTGGGTGCGGGAAACCCATCAAAAGCGTCGCGCTTCTCGGGGCCATTCCCGGCTGCGGCTGATGAGGCGCCGCGCCCTGGACATATTCTCGACGGAAAAACGCCTCGAAGCGCCCGGGAACCGACCGATTGGGAACAATCTTACCTGTTTCAAGGTTGAGGATGCACAAGGGACTGCTATGCGGAATCATGTCCAGATGAAACGCCATTTTCGGATTGTTGTGTGTGCCACGGTCGGCATCACATTGACACCTGCTCCGCTTCCCGCACTTTCGCGCGACGCCCAGCCGCGCGCCGCACCCCTCATTCTGGCCCAAGCCCAGTTGCCTGAAGAGGAAGAACTGCTGCGCAGGAAGAAAAGAGAGGGGGCCAAACGCGACGAGCAGCGGGCTCCCCGGGCAGAAAGGCCGGCGCAGCGCGAGCGGGCCGAGCGGCCTGCGGCGCGGGAGCGCGAAGCCGTCAGACGGCGTGCCGCCGAACCCGAGCCCGCCATCACCGAGGAGCGCCAGAAGCGGCGCAAGGAGCGCGAAGCCGTCAAACGGCGTGCCGCTGAACCCGAGCCCGCGATCACCGAGGAGCGCGTGAAGCGGCGCAAGGAGCGCGAGGCCGCCAGACAGCGTGCCGCCGAACCCGAGCCGGCGATCACCGAGGAACGCCTGAAGCGGCGCAAGGAGCGCGAAGCGGCGATACGTCGTCCCGAAAACGCAGCAAGGCTCTTCGACAGCGCCAAGGAAAAGCCGCTGAGGCGCAGGCCGGGCGGCGCCGAGCCGGACCAGCCCGCTCGGGCCAGGGCCGAGCGGCTGCCCGAAAGCGACGCCGCGGCGCAGGCGCGAGCCTCGACAGATCCAGTGCAAATCGGCTCCGTCATCTCCGAGAAAGGCCGCCGCATCGAACGCCCGCGCAGGGAGCGTCCCGAGGTTCCGGAGGGCGCGGAACTCGTGCGCGAGGTCAACAACCGCTTCATCTTCCGGACCAACAACACCTATTTCATCGAGCGGCCCCGCGAGGAGCGCTTCATCATCGACGCGCGCGAGGTCTACTACGAGGAACTGCCGCGCAGCCGGCAGCGCGAGGTTGTGGTCCGTCCCGACGGGACGCGGATCGTCACGATCCGCAACCGCTGGGGAGACGTCGTTCGCCGCGTGAAGATCCTGCCCGACGATCGCGAGATCGTCCTCGTCTATGTCGAAGACGACTATTACGACGAGGTGCTGGAATGGCGCGATCCAGGCCTCGACCTGCCGCCGCTCGACCTCGACATTCCGGTTCGCGACTACATACTGGACGCGGAATGGGTTGAGGACCCCGGGGACTACTATACGTTCCTCGACCAGCCGCCGGTCGAGCAGGTGGAGCGCACCTACTCGCTTGACGAGGTCCGGCGTTCGGCGCGAATCCGCGACAAGGTCAGGCGCATCGATCTCGACATCATCAATTTCGAGTTCGGCTCGGCCCAGATCCCGGAGAGCGAGATCGGCAAGCTCGAAGGCGTCGCCGGGGCCATGCAGCGCCTGCTCAAGGAGAACCCGGGCGAGACCTTCCTGATCGAGGGCCACACCGATGCGGTCGGGGCGGAGGTGGCGAACCTGGCGCTGTCGGACCAGCGGGCCGAGGCGGTGGCGACTGCGCTGACCAACGTCTTCGACATCCCGCCCGAGAACATGGAGACGCAGGGCTATGGCGAGCAGTACCTGAAGGTTGAAACCCAGGAGCCCGAGCGCGAGAACCGGCGCGTCGCGATCCGCCGCATCACGCCGCTGGTCGCACCCGTGGCGAGCTCCGAATAGGCCCCACCCTTGTTTTGAGCCGGCCGGGTAGGTAGCGCCAGGCTCACCATTGCAAGGGTCAAGTGCGGAGGTGATCTGGTCGATGGCGCCCCCGCTAGCAGTGAAGAACTTCACGACCGGAAAGGGATCATGGTTCGGATCGTGAGCCGATTTGCAAGCAAGGCTGGGGCGACAAGATAAAGGACCACAGCGATCATCACGACGCCAGAGAACCCTACATGCATTGCAAGCAGCGTGGCGAGAATCGCGCTCAGTACGGACGCACAGCCGTTGATTCCCCACGCCCAGGGAATGAATGTCTCCGAACGCGCGCCGACATGCCCGAGGCCGAGGGGAAACGGCATCCCCATAAAAAGAGCGAGCGGCGCTATGAGAAGGAGCGCGATCGCGATCTTAGCGGCGTCCGGGAACGCCAGCAGCCTTTCGAATACTGAGGGCAGCGCGAGAAGGTAGGTGGCAGCCAGAACCGCGATAACCCCGACAGCCAGGGCGATGCCGCGCACCGCCGACCCGCGCCCAACCGCCGCGGCCCAGCGTGCGGCAACGGCGCTACCGAGACCGGCGAATGCGAGGAAGCCCGCAAGCACGACAGCGACAGCGTAGAACGGATGACCGAGGAACAGCACAAAGCGCTGGATGAAGGCGATTTCGATGAAGAGGAAGGCTAGCCCCAAGGCAAGGAAGTAGAGCCCGAAGCGCAGCCGGTGCAAAGCTTTCCCGAGCGCGTCTCTGCGAATCCATAGCGGCAGTAGGATCAGGACGGCGCTGAGGATGGCAGCCTGGACCAGAGTCGTCACGAGGATCAGGTAGCTCCACTCGAGCATCGCTGCCCCGCCCTGGGTGCGCAGGGCTAGGAGTTCGGGCAGGGCGCGCCAGCGGAAGAAGTCGAAGAAATAGGGCCGATTGTCGGTGGCCGGTGCGATGGCGAACTTGTAGCGCTCGATGAAGTCGGCGCGCTCAGGGCCGAGGAGCGCGAGGGCTCCCTCGTAGAGATATTCCTGATCGAGCTGGTTGAAGTGGTTCACGTCGCTCGCGGAGATGCCGGGCACCCAAGAGATGTCGAAGAAGTTCTCGGCCGCGAAGCTGCTAATGGCCGCAATGTCTTCGCGTTTGAACGGCGACTTGGCGACGAGCAAAGTTGCGGTATTCCAGCTCCGGATCAGCGCCAGGTGCCGGTCCGGCTCGGCCGCGCCTTCCGCCTCGAGCGCTGCTATGGCGGTGGCGAACAGCTTAAGGCTATCACGCGGCGGCACTCGCAGCCATCGTGTGATAGCGACGACACCATCTGGTCCGAGAATCGCGAGGTAATCCCGCATTGCCTCCACGGTATAGGTGTAATTTTCATGCAAGCTCTGCACGCCGGCCGCGGCCGCGCTGAAGGAATCGAGGAGCGGCATTTGGATCAGGTCGTAGCGCTCGCCAGCAGTCGCAGCGAAGGCGCGCGCCTCGGCCAAATGCAAGTGCAGGTTCGGTCGGCTGAAGATACCGCCAGCGAAGTCGGCGAAGCGATTCCGAGCCAAGTCGATCATTTGCGGGTTGACCTCTACCGCATCCACGGTATCGGCCCCGGCGCGCAGCGCCAGCAGCACC
The DNA here is from genome assembly GCA_004020645.1 of Mesorhizobium sp. Taxonomy (GTDB): domain Bacteria; phylum Pseudomonadota; class Alphaproteobacteria; order Rhizobiales; family Rhizobiaceae; genus Mesorhizobium. Next base: position 142,191 of record SAQL01000010.1, read on the forward strand.
TGCTCGCCGCCCCCGGCGCCGAGGATTAGCACCCGCGGCCGCTCGAGGATGCGGTACGGCAGCGCCGCCGTTGTCCGGTCGAGGTAGGCGACCTTCGCCGGATCGCCTCCATAGGCGGTGATCGCCGTAATACTGTCGCCATCGGTGAAGACGGCGAGTTGCGCAGGCGGCTCCTGGGTATTGGCAAGGCTGAGGCCAGGCGCATATCGGAAGGGGATGGTCGGACTCTCGACAACCGTCAGCAACCCGAGCGGGCTCGACCGCTCCTCGATCACCCGCGCGTTCGGAACCTCCAGGGCTATGCGGAGACCCTTATACTGCGACATATGCGGCTCGGGGGCCACCCAGGACGGCGGTAGCGATACTGCAATGAACGCCGCTGCCAACCCAAGGCCGCCCGCTGCGAGCCACCGATGGCGGACAATGCCAAACGCGGCAAAGGCAGCCGCCGCGAATGCCAGCGCTGCAACGAAACGCAGCGCCGTAGATGGAAAGACCAGGAACAGGAGCCCGACGATACCCAGCGCACCGATCCCTGCGCCGGCCAAGTCGAAGGCGTAGACGCGTCCGATCTGTCCGGGATGGCGGCAGAAAGCAAGGCCGACGCAGGTCGCGCCAAAGAAGAACGGCAGGATCAGAAGCGCATAGTTGGCCGCGAGCCAACCGAGCTGCCGCGGATCCCAGATGATCTCGAGCGCGTTGAACGGCAGACGTTCGGCGATGGCGAAGCTGGCGACCGCGGTCATGCCGAACAGCGCTGCCGACGCCGCGAAAGCAGCCGGGTAGCGCTCCACTAGCCAGCGCTGGGCAAGCGCAATGAACGTACCGCTCGCGCCGAAGCCCAAGAGCGCGATGCTGATGATCATGTAGGCAAAATGGTGCCATTGAACGATCGAAAACAATCGCATCAGCAGCAATTCATAACCGAGAACCGCTGCCGAAATGAGACCGACTGGTAGCATGCGGCCCGCTCTCACCGGGAGGGACCTCCCCGCAGCGGAACGAAGCTCACCGGCAGCAGCTGCCGGGTCGTGATGCCTCCGTCTCGTCGCTTCTCAACGAGCATGAGAAACTGGGTTGCAAAGGGGCCTCCCACGGGGATGACCATCCGACCTCCTTCAGCGAGCTGCTCGACAAGCGGCGGCGGAATATGGCTGGCAGCCGCGGTCACGACGATGCCGTCGAAGGGCGCGTGCTCAGGCCAGCCGTAGTAGCCGTCGTCCACCTTCACCTTGACGTTGTCGAAGCGGGGCACCGCAAGTCGTGCCGCTGCCCTCTTGCCCAGTTCCGGGATAATCTCGATCGAGTAAACCTTGGCGGCGAGGGGCGACAGGACGGCTGCCTGATAGCCCGAGCCGGTGCCGATCTCGAGGACGGTGTCGCCAGGCCGAACATTGATCAGGTCGGTCATAAGCGCGACGATATAGGGCTGCGAGATCGTCTGACCGTGCCCGATCGGCAGGGGCCGGTCATGATAGGCCGCGCCGCGCTGCGCCTCGGGTACGAAACGCTCGCGCGGCACTGTGCCCATCGTCTTGAGCACCGCCGGATCGATACTGTGTGCCCCGGAGCGGGCGTGTCCCTTTATCGTCTCGATCATGGCCGCACGCTCGGCTGCGCGGTCCTGGGCGGGCGCCGATGTCGAAACGAAGGCGGCAGCACTCGCGAGAAACGCGGCCAGCAACGCTCGGCACTGGGCTAGAGCACTCATGAACCTCTCCTGGCCCACGACGTCGAGAACAAAGGCGGCGGCCTTTTGAAGCAAACGCTGCTCCGATCTCACACCAAACATGTCGCGGCACCTGGTCCGGATCAACCCCGTTGGAGGTTGGTGGTGCGTCAGAAGGCGTCTTCCGCCTCAGGCGGCGATCGCAAATGGGACGGCAAGCAGCCTGACCGCATTATGCATCCTTCACGGGTACCAAGAACCTCGCGTTTACCTGCCTGCAAGTCCGCTATCCATTTTATTGCAGCCCCTCCGACGAATCGACACGAAGGTCCGGAGCGGGTCAGATCACGTCGATGCCCACGGAGGCCTGAAGGTCCGCTTCCAAAAAAATCCAAGCCTCGAAGTGGCCAGTCCGGTATCGAAACGCGACGTCTGAGTAGCGGTTCGGCGATGACCGCTCTTGGCGGCGATTTGCTGATGTTGAGCGACGTCAGCTTTCGCCCAAACCGCATCAGCTCTCACACAGCCAGGCTCCCCTGCTCCGCCTCCTCCGCATTTAGGATCCCCCCGGCGCCGTCGCCCAGGCCAATTCCACCAGCGTCACCTGGCAGACGATGAGCCCTGCTCCTCGACTTGGTCAGCAGGCGCCGGGCGCGGCGCAGCGAGTGCGAGCCATAGGCGCGGGCGATCGCTGGTCGCTCGGGCAGCCCTCCTTCGCCGCGCGGGCGATCATCATGAACACACCTTGCATATCCTCGGGCAGCAGCGAGGCGCGCACCGGGCATCCTGCCAGGCGTCATCGCCAGCCATGTCGGAACCCAGGCCGGCGCGGGCGCGCGTCAGCATGCGGCGGAAGGCGGGCAGGTCAGGCACGACCGATGCCAGACCCTCGATCCGGCAGCGGACCACGAACTCCTGATAGAGCAAGCCGATGGCGCGGAAGCCCGCATCGGCTTGCGCCAGGAGGCAGCTGATGCTGTCGGAGGAAAAGACCGCGAGCAGCGCGGCATTCGCGGTCGGCTACCAAAGCGGGATGCCAAAGAGGCGAGAGGCAGAACCTTGGCCGCCGCTTGAGCAGGCCGCGAGCAGCGATGAAGCGGGTCGGCACGCCGGCAAAGGTCGTCCTCAGGAGGGGATAGCTAAGCACGTTCCCCCTGATCAGCGCGAAAATCAGGGTGGAGCGATCTCTGCGACGAGATCGTTCGTCGTCTTGACCCCAGCCATGAAGCCGGCGGCATTGAATTCGTTCATGACGAAGAAAGCGCCGACGCCGCGTGTCGGTGCAATCGCAACATAGAGAAACATCCCTTGCAGGCCGCCGCTCTTCTGGAGGATGAGCGGGCGATGCTCGTTGGGGAGCATGATGACCCATCCGAGACCCATGGCGTCCATTGGGCCGCCGTCATCCAGCCCTACCACCGACGCGAGCCCGTCCCGGTACAAAAAAGCCGCGTGGTTCACGAGGCGGAACTCGGCGTCGGCCGCGGAAGGCTTGTTGTCGACATGCCAGTTCATCCAGCGCAGCAGGTCGTCCGCGGTCGAGTACAATCCACCGGCGCACTCCATGGCTGTGCTCGTCGGCACGATGGGCATGCCGCTGCCATCGAAGTTATGGCCCTGCATCAGGCGCGGCTCGTCCTCCGGTCTTGGGTTGAAAACCGTGTCTTTCATGCCGAGGGGATCGAGGACACGCTCCCGAAGGACCTCGGCATAAGGCTTTCCCGAGACATTCGCGAGCACCGCTCCTAGGAGGTCGTATCCGAAGTTCGAATAGAGAACGGCGGTGCCTGGCGCGAAGAGCAGCGGATTGTCCTTGAGGGCGGCAATCTGCGCCTCTTTGGTGTTCGTAGAGAAGGGGTCGGAGGGGGGCGCCTCGGCCACTGGCACCTCCCGCGGAAGGCCGGAAGCTTGCGCGACGAGATCGATCAGGCGGAGGGCGCGGCCATCCTTCTCAGGGAGCGTGACGTCCCAGCCAAGGCGATCCTGCAGCCGGTCGGTGAGCTGTACCTTGCCGTCGATCGCCAGCGAGGAAAGCACACTGCCGCAGAACACTTTGCTCACGGACGCGATGCGGAACATTGTGTCGCCGTCGGGCACTTTTTCACTCCCGTCGGCAATCTTGCCGAAACCGGCCAAGGCCGTCTCGCCGTTGCGCACGGCGCCGAAGATCAGGCCAGGCACCTTGGTGGAGAGATACAGGATCGTACCGTTGAACTGCACCGCTTCCGTCAGCAGCTTGTCCTCGGCATGCCCATAAGAGGGAAGGGTGACGGCTGCGATTGCCGTCAAAGCGATGGCCATAAGTCGGCGCGATCGAGACAAACGCATTGCCAAAATCCTTTGATAAAGCTGCAGAATAAAATCTTGGGAAAAAGGGCCGCCGCGTAGTATCTCACCATCTCTCCAGAAGCAGGAGATGTCAACAGAATGAACCGAAGGGGGTAATCGGCGGCGGTAGCGTAGTTTCGGCGGCTATTTGCGCTACCGTCCTGCCGTATTTCTTGTCCTTCGTCAGTTGATCGGGGCTGATCTCTTCATTAGCAGACCGGCCCGCGGGTAATTTAGAAGATTTGTAAGGCGCCGTCGGCAGGAGGGAGTGCTGTAGCATCGAGCAACTTACAATAGACGGATCTGCGTCGCGCCAACCGTCGTCGTATGATGAAGACCGGGCAGAAGAGCTGTGGCGGGCCAGCGAGGCCCTATCTGCGCAAAAAAGACTCGCCGCTGTACCTGCCGCTTGGCCAGACATCGCCTTGATGCGTGGCATTCCCCATGCGCGCTTGGCCGCCGCCTCACACCGCCAAACTGCCCTGCTCCGCCTCCTCGGCGTTGGGGTCGCCCGGTGCCGTTGCCCAGGCCAATTCGACGAGCGTCACTGTCCGCCTTCCAACCCCGTCGAGCTGGCAGACGATCAGCCCCTGTTCCTCGATATAGGTCAGCAGCCGCCGTGCGCGGCGCAGCGAGTGTGAGCCGTAGGCGCGGGCGATCGCCGCGTCGCTCGGGCAGGGCCAGCCCTCCTTCGCTGCGCGGGCGATCATCATGAACACACCCTGCATATCCTCGGGCAGCAGCGAGGCGCGCACCGAGACATCCTGCCATGCGTCATCCCCTACCATGTCGGAGCCGAGGCCGGCGCGGGCGCGCGTCAGCATGCGGCGGAACTCGGGCAGATCAGGCACGACCGATGCCAGGCCCTCGATCCGGCAGCGAACCACGAACTCCTGGTAAAGCACGCCGATGACACGGAACCCCGCGTCGGGTTGCGCCAGCAGGGCGCGCAGGACACGGTCCACCCGCTCGCGCCGCTCCGCCAAGTCCTCGGCGCTGATTGGCGGCTCCTCCGGTTCGGGGCGGATTTCCAGCGCCGCCGACTTTGCCGCCATCAGCTGATCGAGCAGGTCCGGCGACGACCGGCGCTGCGGCCGGACAGTTTCCGGCGGCGGAGCTGCCAGGATGATGGCGCGTGCGTCCTCAAGTGCCGCTTCCGGCAGCGGCATCAGCCGCGGGGTGCCGTTGCGCGGACTTGTATCGGTCGGGCCGATGCGCAGCCCCAGCGGACGGCGCGAGAGCGCCGGGCCAAGCGCCATGAATTGCCCGCGCTCCAGGTCGCGAAAAGCCTCCGCCTGGCGCCGCTCCATGCCCAAAAGGTCGGCGGCGCGCGCCATGTCGATGTCGAGAAAGGTCCGGCCCATGAGGAAATTGGAAGCCTCGGCGGCGACGTTCTTGGCGAGCTTGGCCAGCCGCTGGGTGGCGATGATCCCGGCCAGCCCGCGTTTGCGGCCGCGGCACATCAAATTGGTCATGGCGCCGAGCGAGAGCTTGCGCGCCTCGTCGGAAACCTCGCCGGCGACTGCCGGCGCGAACAGCTGCGCCTCGTCGACCACCACCAGCATCGGATACCAGTGGTCGCGGGCGACTTCGAAAAGCCCGCCGAGAAAGGCGGCGGCGCGGCGCATCTGGTTCTCGGCGTCGAGCCCCTCGAGATTGAGCACCGTGGAGACGCGATGGATGCGCGCCCGCTCACCGGCGCTCTGCAGGCCGCGCTCGGTATGCTCCTCGGCGTCGATCACCAAATGGCCGAAACGGTCGCCCAGCGATACGAAGTCGCCCTCGGGGTCGATGATGGTCTGCTGCACCCAGGGCGCACTCTGCTCCAGCAACCGGCGCAGCAGATGGGATTTGCCGGAGCCCGAATTGCCCTGCACCAAAAGGCGGGTCGCCAGCAACTCCTCAAGATCCAGTGCCGCGGGGGCGCCTGCGGTCGTGTGGCCCATCTCAATCGCAACGGTCATGTCTCGACTCTCCTTGCGGAGAGGGCTTATCAACCGCATCACAGCCCGTCGAGCGCCCATGGCCGGCGGCACGGCGTTGCGCACAGCTCGACGCTGCGCGCAGCGTCAGTTCGCAGACGTAAGCATCACAGGGTCATGCGCAAGGCGCTGCCGCTTGATCAGGATGATTGCCGAGAAAGCCAGTATGCCGAGCATGCCGACCGCAGCGGTCAACCAGAGCGATGGCTGGACGCCCATGCCTGCCATCGCCATGGCAAGGGCAAACGGTGCAAGCGCTGACGAGAACTGCCGCGCCGCCGTCACCCAGCCGAGCCGGGCGCCGTAGCGCTCCCGTCCGAACAGTTCCAGGGGCAGCGTGCCGCCGACGATGCTGGCGAGGCCCGAGCCCAATCCAAACAGGATGACGAAGGCGATGGCGCCGGGCACTGATGGTGTCGTCGCCAGCAGGGCGACAAGGCCGAGCGGCAGCAGTGTCGCGCCGATCACCGCGAGCCAGGTCTGTGCCAGCCGGCCGCCGAACAGCATGTTGATCAACCGGCTCGCCACCTGGGACGGGCCGAAAAGCGTGGTTACGACAAGGCCGGCCGAGCCAAGCCCGAGCGCCGTCGTCAGCGGCACCATGTGAACGAGGATCGAGGAGAGCACGAAGCCCTCGATCGCGAAGCCGCCAAGCATGAGCAGAAACACTCTGCTGCGGTCGCGGGGGGTGAAGGCGACCGGACCGACCGGCCCGATCGCCGCAGGTGTCGCCGAAGCGCTTTTGTCCGCCCAACGCGACAGCCGCGCCAGCCAGGCATGGATGGGCAGGCAGATGGCGACATTGACGGCGGCAAAGACCAAATAGACCTCGCGCCAGGTGAGGTATTCGTGAAGTGCCGCCGTCAACGGCCAGAACAGGGTGGAGGCGAAGCCGGCGATCAGCGTCAGATGGGTGATGCTGCGCTGCGCCTTGGCTCCGCCGATCTGGACGATCGCGACGAAAGCGGCGCTGTAGAGCACGAAGGCGGACGCCAGTTCCATCGCCATCAGTGCCAGAACGAAGGTCACCCGGCCGGGTGCTAGAGCGCAAGCGACAAGCGCTGCCGCGGCGGCAGCCGAACCAAAGGTCATCACCCGGCCGGCGCCGAAACGATCGGCCCAGTGTCCGGCTGTCGGAGCAAACAGCCCCCCCGCCAGCAGCGACGCCGACAAGGCGCCGAAAACCCATTGTTCCGGCCAGACGAGCTCGAGCGCGATCGACGGCACCAGGATGCTAAAACTGTAATAGAGCGTGCCGTAGCCGATGATCTGCGTCAGCCCCAACGCCCAGAGCGCGGCAGCCGGGATCTTCCGGTCGCTCATTGAGCGGCGTCCGCAATCTCTAGATCGCCGCTGCGCGCCGCGGCGACGGACTGCGTGCTGCCGCAGCCGCAGCCCGACTTGCCGCTCGCCTTTGCCTTGGCGTCGTTGACACAGCAGGCATCGACAGCAGCCGGCGCCGGTCCGCCGCAGCAAACCTGAGATGATGCGCCTGAAAGAGACACGGGCACCGTGCAGACGCCGGTCTCGGGCAACACCAGCTGCACGGCATCGGCGGCAGCCATGTCGCCGGCGAGCGCCGCGGCGACCGAGCGGACCTGCTCATAGCCGGTCAGCAGCAGGAACGTTGGCGCCCGGCCATAGCTTTTGACGCCGACCGTGTAGAAATCGGGCTCGGGGTGGCTGAGTTCGCGGTGACCATGCGGCGGGACATCGCCGCAGGAATGTTCATTGGGATCGATGAGCGGTCCGAGCGCCTTGACGCCTTCGAGCCACGGATCGAGGTCCAGTCGAAGCTCCCGGGTCAAGGCAAGATCGGGGCGCTGCCCCGTCGCGGCGATGATCCTGTCGACGGGGCCGAGCGTGCGCAATCCGTCCTTTGTCTGCCCTTCGACAACGAGGCGGCCGTCGACCTCGCGAATGGCAAGCGTGGCAAAGCCCGTCACCAGCCGCACGCGTCCGCTCTCGGCGAGCTGCCGGACATCCGAACCAAGCTCGCCCCGCGCCGGCAAGGCGTCGGCATCGCCGCCGCCATAGATGCGGACAAGGTCGGTGCTGCGCGTCGCCCATAGTGCCGAGGTGCCGGGTTCGGTTTGCGCGAGCCTGTCCAGCTCCAGCAGGGCGTTGGCGGCGGAATGGCCGGCGCCCACCACCAATGTCGTGCGGCCTGCATAGAGATGACGGTCGCGTCCCAGGACATCCGGTATGCCGTAGGCGATGCTATCTCCAAATTCCCTCTCGCCTTCGGCCGGCAAGCCGCCCGCGCCAAGCGGGTTGGGCGTCTGCCATGTGCCGGACGCATCGATGACGGCACGCGCGCTGTCCCGGCGCGTGCCTTCCGCCGTTTCGACCACAAGCATGAACGGCCGCGTCTGCCGCGACTTGCTCAAGACCTTGTCGGCTCCCCACCGGGAAATGGCGACAACACGGGCATTGGTCTCGATCGACGGCGCTAATTCGGGGAACTTTGCCAGCGGCGCGAGGTAGTGGTCAACGATCTCATCGGCGGTAGGGAACGCCTCCGGCTCCGGCATTTGCCAGCCATGGCTCTCGAGGAGTTTTCGGGCGACCGCATCGACACAATAGCGCCACGGCGTGAAAACCCGCACATGACCCCAATCCCGAAGGTTCGAGCCGACAGAAGAACCAGCCTCGTAGACCTTGACCGAAAGGCCACGGCTGACCAGTTGGACGGCCGCCGCCAGGCCGATAGGTCCGCCGCCGATGATAGCGATCGGGAGATCGTTTTCAGAAACCATGGCACACCTTCTGTGTTTCTAGGATTATAGAAATACTGGCCAAAAAAAGAGTTATGCAGCCGCCTCGCCGACAGCCGGGCCGCATGCAGCATCGGCACAACATTCATCGGCAAGAAAGCCAAGGAGATCGTTCATGACAGGGTAATTGGCACGGCAGATCAGCGTCGTTGCCTGGCGTTCCTGGGTGACCAGGCCGGTCAGAATAAGCCGGTGGAGATGATGCGACAGGGTTGACGCAGCGATGCCGAGGGCTTCCTGCAGATAACCGACCGGTCGCCCGGCCTCACCTGCCCTCACCAGCGTGCGATAAAGATTGAGCCGCGTCGGATTGCCGAGCGCCTCGAGCTGTTTTGCTGCTTGTTCGAGTTTCATTGAAATAAGGTAGCGCCGAGACAACGCTGCGTCAATATTATTTCGAAAATTCTCGAATTAGCAGACGCGCCCGCCTCAAATCGACCGCTGATTGACCCGCTTGGCGACCTCTTCGGCGCTTTCGACACGCTCGGAATAGCGGTCCGTGAGATAGGCGGACCGATCGCGCAGGAGCAGCGTGAACTTCATCAGCTCCTCCATCACGTCGACGATCCTGTCATAGTATGGTGACGGCTTCATGCGGCCGGCTTCGTCGAACTCGTTGAAAGCCTTGGCTACCGACGACTGGTTGGGGATGGTGACCATCCGCATCCAGCGGCCGAGGAGACGAAGCTGGTTGACGGCGTTGAAACTCTGCGAGCCGCCCGACACCTGCATCACCGCGAGCGTGCGGCCTTGCGTCGTCCTGACGCCGCCGGCCGAGAGGGGCAGCCAGTCGATCTGCGCCTTCATCACTCCGGTCATCGAGCCATGCCGTTCCGGCGAGCACCAGACCTGCGCTTCCGACCAGATCGACAGGTTTCGCAGCTCCTGGACTTTGGCGTGGTCGGCCGACGTCGAATCCGGCAGCGGCAGGCCGGCGGGATTGTAGATTCGCACCTCGGCGCCCAGGCGACGCAAAATGCGAGCCGCCTCCTCCGTCGCGAGCCGCGAGTAGGACCGCTCGCGTAGCGAACCGTAGAGCATCAGCACGCGAGGCTTATGGATCGACCGCGGCACGTCGAGCAGCGCCTGCAGGTCGATCGGCCGGAACTGGTCTTCGTCGACGTTCGGCAAGGAGTCTTCGCGCACCTGGTCAGGCAACGCGCTTGCCCTGCGCGTCGATGACGACTTCGCCGTCTTCCTTGGTGAACGGACCGATCTCAGGATTGGGCAGGATGTCGAGAACCGCTTCGGACGGCCGTGCAAGCATGGTGCCGAGCGGTGTGACGACAATCGGCCGGTTGATCAGGATCGGATGCGCCAGCATGAAATCGACGATCTCGTCGTCGGTCCATTTGGGGTCGCCGAGATTGAGTTCGGCGTACGGCGTACCCTTCTCGCGCAGCAATTCGCGCGGTGTCATCCCCATCGCCTTGATCAGCTCGACCAGCCGTTCGCGCGACGGCGGGTTTTTAAGATACTCGATCACATCAGGCTCTTCGCCGGACTGCCGGATGATGGCCAGCGTGTTGCGCGAGGTGCCGCAGTCGGGGTTGTGATAGATGGTGATGGTCATTTCGCGGCTCTCATCTGTCTGACTGGTTTGGGCTCACTGAGCAGCCATCCTGCCAAGGCCATGGCAAGCAGCGCGCCCAGAAGTTCGGCAAGGATGAACCCCGGCAGGTCTATCGGCCGGATGCCCGCGAACGTGTTTGACACCGCGCGCGCAATGGCGACTGCCGGATTGGCAAACGAGGTCGAGGCGGTGAACCAATAGGCCGCGGTGATGTAGAGGCCGACCAGCCATGGAATGGCATCCGAACGGAAGCGAAGACCGGCCAGAATGGTGAAGACCAGGCCGAAGGCGGCCACCAACTCCGCAATCCATTGTCCGTTTCCGGTCCGCACGGTTTGCGAGATCTGGAGAACCGGCAGTTCGAACATGGCGTGCGCCAGCAGCGTTCCGGCGACGCCGCCGACAATCTGGGCGATCACATAGGCCAGTGCAGCGCTCGCTTCGATTTCCCGCCTGAGGGCAAAAACCAGCGTCACCGCCGGATTGAAATGCGCCCCGGAGATCGGTCCGAGTATGGTGATCAGCACCACCAAAATCGCTCCAGTCGGCAGCGTGTTGCCGAGCAAAGCGAGACCCACGTCATCCGTCAGCCTGTCGGCCATGATGCCGGACCCGACGACCGTCGCGACGAGCATTGCCGTGCCGAGCGCTTCCGCGACGATGCGACGGGACAGGTCGGCCGCCATGATGTTAGCCGGCCTTCGGTAGATCGCGGCCGATTTCATCCAGCCGTTTCTGCAGGGCCAGCTTGTCGATCGTGTTCATCGGCAGGCTGACGAAGATCGAGATCCGGTTGTTGAGCATGCGATAGGCTTCGGCAAACGCCAGATGCTTTTCGGCGTCCGTGCCGTCCACGGCGGCCGGGTCGGGCACACCCCAATGCGCCGTCATCGGCTGTCCCGGCCAGACCGGACAGGATTCATTGGCCGCGTTGTCGCAGACGGTGAAAACAAAATTCATCTCGGGGGCGCCGGGAGCCGCGAATTCCTGCCAGTCTTTTGAGCGGGCGAAGGACGTGTCGTGGTTGAGGGTTTTCAAAAGCTGGAGCGCGTAAGGATGGACCTCTCCCTTCGGGTGCGATCCGGCCGAATATGCCCTGAATTTGCCGGCGCCGACACGGTTAAGGATCGCTTCGGCAAGGATCGACCGTGCCGAATTGCCGGTGCAGAGAAAAAGCACGTTGTATGGGTCATTCATGGGGTGGTCCTCCCTTCTAACAGTTGCAAGTCACGGCCTGAATGACCGGCTGGCAGAGCTCCGGCGCGCCGTTGCAGCAATCCTCCATGAGATAGGCAAGCAGATCGCGAAAGCCGGTCATGTCGGCGACGTAGCGGATCGTCCGGCCGTCACGCTCGGCGCGGACGAGGCCGGCATGGTCGAGAACCTTCAGATGCGCCGACATGGTGTTCTGCACCGTACCGAGGCACGAGGCGATCTCGCCGGCAGGCACACCATCTGCGCCCGCCCGGACCAGCAGGCGAAACACCTCGAGCCTTGTGTCCTGGCCAAGCGCTGCCAATGCGAGAAGAGCGGTGTTCTTATCCATGCATCCTAGAATCCGGAATTATGGATGCATACGGCCGGTATGTGACGACCAGATGACGGAGGCAATAGGCCGGCTACTGCGTCCGGATTGCAGATATATTTCCCGAACCATTACACCTTCGTCATCCCAGGGTCTGCGCCGCGTCGCTTCGCTCCTTGCTCCGCCCTGGGATGACGAAGTGGAGGATGATTCGGCCAATCCTAGAGGTTGGCGGTTTGCCGCTGGACGGAATTGTCGACGTTCGCTGCCGGCCCAGACCTGTCAAAATCACTGCGCCGAGGAACTAGTTGCGCAGGTCGAACGTGAACGGCGCCGTCCGAGTTATGCGGGAGCCCAGTTCCGGCGGCGGCTCGGGCACCGAGGCGCCCTGTAATGTGCTGAGCGCCGCGCTGTCGAGGTCTGGATCGCCGGAGGAACGAGCCAGCCGGGCGGATAGGACCCGGCCGGACGCGTCGACCGTAAAGGTCACGCTCGCACTACCTTCCGCGCGCCGGGCCTTCGCCGCCCTCGGATAACCTGTGTGCCGTCTTATCCACGCACGCAACTGCGAGTCCCATTTGGGCGAGTTGCCGCGTCTCGAAGCCGCTGCTTTGGCCGATTTCGGTGCGGCTGCCCTGGCTGCGGGCTTCGCGGCGACACTGGTCGTTGTCCGCGGCGGTGCGGCAGCTTTCTCCTTTTTCGGACGCTTTTTGGCCTTTTCGACGGGCTCCTTCGCCTTGACCTCAGCCGGCTCCTTTACCTCAGTCTTTGCCTGCTTCTTTGTCTTGGCCTCGACGGGTGCGTCGACCGGTTTCGGCTGCGGCAGCGGAATGACCACTTCCGGCGTGACGGCCTCGGCAATTTCGGGCACGACCTCCTCAAGCGGTGGCTGGTCGACCGGTTCGGCCACGGTCGGCGGGGTCGGCTCGACTGTGTCGGCCGGAGCGGTTTCCGGCGGCTCGGCAACCGGCTCTGCCCGCTCGACGGGCGGTTCGGGCGGAGGCTCCGTTTCGACTGTCTCGGGCTCCTCGGCCGGATCCGGCTGATCGGGCGCTATCTCCTCCGGCAGCGGCGCCGGCTCGGCCGGCGTGAGCGCCATCGGCGACAGCTCGATCACCTGCGCCTGCGGCGGCCCGCCATCGGGCTCGGCCGGGCGCCAGCTCTGCATCGCATAGCCGACCGCGGCATGCGCCACCAGGACCAGCGCGGCCGCGCCCGCCCACCAGGCAATCTCGCGCGCGCCGAAACGCTGCTGATCGGCCATCGGCAGGGCGGCTGCCGGCGACATTATTGGCCGGTCCCGACTTGCGGCGCCGCGGCATCGCCGGGCGCCGCCTCAAGGCCAACCAGCGCGATCTTCAGATAACCGGCGCCGCGCAAAAGGTTCATCACCTCCATCAGTTCGCCATAGCCGACCGCCTTGTCGGCGCGCAGGAAGATGCGCGTCTGCCTGTCGCCTTTTGTCCTGCCGACCAGCGCGGCGGCGAAGGCTGCGCGCGGCACGCTGTCGTTGCCGATCGCCAGGCTGAGATCGTTCTTCAGCGTCAGGAACAGCGGCGTCTCCGGCCGCGGAGCCGGCGTTGCGGTCGAGCCCGGCAGGTCGACATTGACGTCCACCGTCGCCAGCGGCGCCGCGACCATGAAGATGATCAGCAGGACCAGGATCACATCGATGAACGGCGTGACGTTGATCTCGTGGTTTTCCTCAAGATCGCCGTCGATGTTCTCTCGAATTCTAGCCGCCATGGCGTCGCTCCGTGTTCATTCCGCGGCCATCTGCTTTGCCGGCGCGATGGTGCGGAAATCCAGATCCCGGCTGACCAGCCGTTCGACCCCTGCCGACGCGTCGGCGAGGATCTGCCTGTAACCGGCTATCGATCGCGCGAAGACGTTGTAGATGACCACCGCCGGGATCGCTGCGACAAGGCCCATCGCGGTGGCCAGCAAGGCTTCCGCGATGCCAGGGGCAACGACCGCGAGATTGGTGGTCTGCGCCTGCGAGATGCCGATGAAGGCGTTCATGATACCCCAGACGGTGCCGAAAAGGCCGACGAAGGGCGCGGTCGAGCCGATCGTCGCCAAGACGCCGGTGCCGCGCGACATGCGCCGCGCCGCCGCCGCCTCGATGCGCGACAGGCGCGAGGTCACCCGTTCCTTCAGCCCGTCGCCGGCCACATGGTCGAGCGAGCCGGCCGAAAGCGCGGTTTCTTCTTCGGCTGCCCGCACCAGCAGGGCGCCAGGACCGTTATTATGGCCAAGCGCGCGCCCGGCCTGGTTCAACGTCGCTGCATTGCCGATCGCTTGTGCCGCGCGGCGGGCGCGCAGCTTGCCGCCGAGGATCTCCAGCGATTTGGCCAGCCATATCGTCCAGGTGACGAAGGACGCAAAAGCCAGCCCGATCATCACCGCTTTCACCACGATGTCGGCCGCCATGAACATGCCCCATGGCGACAGGTCACGGGGCAGGGTCAGAGAGGTTGCCGTCGAAGGGCCCATCCCGGCGGGCGTGGTCTCGTTAGGCGCGGTCCCGGTGGGCGTGGTCGCGCCGGGGTGTGTCGCCGGTGGCAGGACCGCGTCTGGCGCAGCCTGCCCAGGCGCCGGAGCCGGTGCCTCGATCGCCGGGGCGGCGGCCGGTTGCTCCTGGGCGGCAGTGCCCGGTTGCTCCTGGGCGGCTGCGCCGCCGGCCGACAGGATGACCGATGCGATCAACGCCGCGAACAAACCATGTCTGGACAAGGGCTTCTTCCTTATTCTCACAGTGGCCTCATTGCACATAGCCGATGGGCTGGCCGGTGACGGGGTGCGCAAACACGCCCATCTCGACACCGAAAATTCCTCTAAGCACTTCGCCCTGCATGATCTGGTCCGGCGTGCCGCGCGTCAGCAGCCTGCCGTCCTTCAGCGCGATCAATTCGTCGCAATAGCGCGCCGCCATGTTGGGATCGTGCAGCACGACGACGACGCACAGGTCGCGTTTGCGGCTGAGGTCCCTGACCAGCCCCAGCACCTCAACCTGATGGGCGATGTCGAGCGCCGAGATCGGCTCGTCGAGCAGCATGACGCCGGCATTCTGCGCTACCAGCATGGCCAGCCATGCGCGCTGGCGCTCGCCGCCGGACAATTCGTCGACCAGCCGGTCTGTGAAGTCAGCCATGTCGGTCAGGGCAAGCGCCTCGTCGACATGGCGCCTGTCCTCATGCCCGAAACGGCCGAGCGCGCCGTGCCAGGGGTAGCGCCCGAGTGTCGCCAGTTCGCGCACGGTCAGGCCGGTCGCCGCCGGCGTCGTCTGCGGCAGATAGGCGAGCGCGCGGGCGAGTTCGCGCGCGCCCCACTGCACCAGCGGACGCTGTGCGAAGGTGATGCCGCCCGAGCTTGCCGGCTGCTGGCGCGCCAGCAGCTTGATCAGCGTCGACTTGCCCGAGCCGTTGTGCCCGATCAGCCCGTAGACGCGCGAGCGTTGCAGTTCGAGTGTAACCGGCCCGAGCAGCGTCCGCTCGCCGATGGCGAACCGCACCGCTTCGACATGGAAGGCAGTCTGGGCATGAGTTCCTGCCACGGTCTCGGCCTCGCTCCAGCTTTGCGCGTGCATTTCGAAATCCGGTTTTCGGCAATCCGGTTTGCGGGCGCCGATGCCCGGTTGACTATGAAACATGAGTTTACTAGTCAACAATGAAGATGACTTTTTGAGTCAACAAAATGACGTGACGCGCCGGATTTGCGTCGAAATTCGAAAAAGTGGAGCGCGCCGAGATGGTGCCTGGTTCTGGTCGCGGAAGAATTCGAGATGAAATGACTGCGCGCCGAAACCTGCTGATCGCAGCGATGTCGCTGCCTGTGCTGCTTGGCGGCGGTCACGCCGTCGCGCAGGAGGCGACCACCACTCTCGACCCGATCAACATTCAGGAACGCGTCGAAAGCGCCTTTGGGACGGTCGACGGCTATGTCGCTACCCAGGGATCCACCGCCACCAAGACCGACACACCGCTGATCGAGACGCCGCAGTCGATATCGGTCATCACCAAAGACCAGATGGAAGCGCAAGCGGTGGACAGCCTGAACAGTGCGCTGCGTTATACGCCAGGCGCAACCGGCAATCTCTACGGCACCGACAATCGTGGCCACGGCTTGCAGATGCGCGGCATTTCGAACTCCAGCGGCGTCTTCTACAAGGACGGGCTGCAGCTCAAGGAGAGCAATTTCACGCTGTTCACCGCGCTCGATTCCTACGGCGCCGAACGCTACGAAATTCTGCGCGGGCCGGCGTCGGTTCTCTACGGCCAGGCAAGTCCTGGCGGCATCATCAACTATGTCAGCAAGCGCCCGACCGAGGAGAACCTCCGCGAGGTCGAACTCGGCGCCGGAAGCTTCAACCGCTATGAAGGAAAGTTCGACTTCAGCGGGGCTGTCAACGCCGACAAGTCGCTGCTGTTCCGCCTCACCGGCGCCGCCCACACCGGCGATACGCAGACAGACTTCGTCGAGGACGACCGCATCTTCATCGCGCCGGCGCTGACCTGGCAGCCCGATGCCGATACCAGCCTGACCATCCTCGCCAACTATCAACGCGACCGGTCTGGTTGGGCGATGCAGTACCTGCCGGCATACGGCACGGTCAGGCCAGGCAGGGACGGAAAATACCTGCCGAACAGCATGTTTGTCGGCGAACCGGGCTTCGACACCTACGACAACGACCAGGCGTCGATCGGTTACGAATTCGATCACCGCTTCAACGAGACATGGCAGGTTCGCCAGCATGCCCGTTACGTCTACCTGAAGCACTATGAGGAAGGCGTCTTCGGCGGCGGGCTTCTGAATGATGAGGGCGACTATTCCCGCTATGCCGATGCCGGCGGCACCAGGCTCAGCGGCTTCACCATCGACAACCAGGCGCAGGCCGATTTCGACACCGGGCCGCTCGCCCACACGCTGCTTCTCGGCCTCGACTACAAGCGCTACACCTATCGCGACTATGCCGCCAGCAATGATTTGACCGGCGATGATTTCAACATATTCGACCCGGTCTATGGCTACCCGGTCGGCGAAATGACGCCCTATACAGACACCGACACGACCCAATCGCAGGTCGGCATCTACGCGCAGGACCAGATCAAGCTGGGCAACTGGCGGCTGACGCTGGGCGGCCGCCAGGACTGGGCGGACGCGAAAGTTCACGACAACCTGGCCGGCGCTTTCGATCCCCGCCAGAAGGACGACGCCTTCACCGGCCGCGCCGGTCTGCTTTATCTCGCCGACAACGGCCTTGCCCCCTATGTCAGCTATTCCGAATCGTTCCAGCCGGTGTCCGGCCCCGACAGCAACGGCAATCCCCTCGTGCCCGAAACCGGCAAGCAGTACGAAGTCGGCCTGAAGTATCAGCCGGTTGGCTGGAACTCCTTCGTCGCCGTTTCGGCGTTCGACCTGACCCGGCAGAATGTCGTGCGCTATGGCGGTGTTGGCGCGCCCAACGACATCTTCCAGACCGGCGAGATCCGCTCGCGCGGCATCGAGCTGGAAGGTGTTGCGAGCCTTGATTCAGGTTTCGATTTCCGGGCAGCCTATACCTGGCTCGACACCGAGATCACCAGTCCGACCAGCATCAACGAGGATGGAACGAGCAACCAGGGCAACACGCCTTTTGGCGTGCCGGCACACGCGGCCTCGCTGTGGGCAAACTACACTGTCGGCAGCGGCAGGCTGGAGGGGCTCGGGCTCGGCGCCGGCATCCGCTATGTCGGCTCGACCTACGGCGACGACGCCAACAGCTTCAAGGTGCCGGCAGTCACGCTTGTCGATGCCGCGCTCCACTACAAATGGCAGAACGCCGAGTTGAACCTCAATGTCAGCAATCTGTTCGACAAGCGCTATGTCGCCTCCTGTTTCGCAGAAAGCTTCGGCTGCTTTTATGGCGAGGGTCGCCGGATCAAGGGCTCGGTGAAGTACACATGGTGACCCTCGCGTGCAGGCCCGGACCCAATTGGCGCCACTGACGCGGCGCCGGTGCCTCGCCGGCCTGGCCGCGACGAGCCTCGGTCTGCGCGGCGACCTGGCGCGCGCGGCGCGGCCGCCGCGGATCGCCTGCCTCGAATGGACCTCGGCCGAGATGGTCATCTCGCTCGGGATCGGGCCTGTCGCGGTCGCCGACACCAAGGGCTACCGTGACTGGGTCGCGGGTCCGACTCTTCCCGCCGGCTGCCTCGATCTCGGCTCGCGCGGCGAGCCCAATCTCGAACTGCTCCTGGAACTCAAGCCCGACCTTATCACCGGCGCCTATGGCTATGGATTGGACGAAGCTCCGTTCAGGCGGATCGCGCCACTGCACACCGTGCCCTTCTACGACGGTACCGAAGCGCCTTATCGCCAGGCCGAAATTGAAGCGCTGAAACTTGGCTCACAGCTCGGCCGGGAGGCTGAAGCGCAACGGCTTATCCAGGAGACGGCGGCGACAATCGCCGAAATCAGGGGGCGATTCTCAGAACGGGCAAAGCGACCGCTCGCTGTGGTCAGCATGTTCGATGACCGTCACGTCCGTGTTTACGGCAAGGGCAGTCTGTTCCAGGACGTGCTCGACAGGCTGAGCCTGACCAATGCCTGGGCGGCGCCCACCGATAGCTGGGGCTTTGCCATGCTGGGCATCGAAGAATTGGTTGCGATCGGCGAGGCTCGCGTAATTTCCCTCGATCCGATCCCCCCGCATGTGAAGATCAGGATTGACCAAAGCAGCCTCTGGGCGAATCTTCCCTGCGTCAAAGCCGGCAACGTCAGGACAATCCCGCCGGTATGGCCATTTGGCGGACTTGCCGCCGCTGCCCGCTTTGCAAGCTTGCTGGTCCAGGCATGACCGTCATGCAGTCCACGGCCGGCCGTCGTGCTCGTTTCATGGGAGGGATGCTCGTCGCCCTCGTCGGCGTGCCGGCGGTGCTCGCCGCATATCTCACCGCTGCCGGGCTTTTGCGCCTGTTGCCCGCCGACATGTGGTGGCAGTCGCTCGGGGCGGCGGACTTTGCCGATCCGCGGCAGCTGCTTTATCGCCATGCCTTCCTGCCGCGTCTGGCGATCAGTCTGCTGGCCGGCGCGGCGCTCGGCCTGACCGGCACGCTGCTCCAGCAGGTGCTGCGCAACCCGCTCGCCGAGCCGACGACCATAGGCACCAATGCAGGCGCCACCGTCGCCCTGACGATTGCCACGCTCTACGCGCCGTGGCTGCTGGAGCAAGGTCGCGAATGGGTGGCGCTCGCCGGCGGCGCCCTGTCGACACTGGCGGTTCTGGCGCTGGCCCAGGGCCGGAGTTTCTCGCCGGTGGCGATCATCATTTCCGGTCTGGTGGTCAGCCTCACATTCAGTTCGGCGAGCGCCCTGCTGATGGCGGCCAATCGCGAATATTCCGAGGAACTTTTCATCTGGCAGAGCGGTTCGCTGATACAGAACGGCGACGCGGTGGGGCTCGGGTTCGCGCCATGGCTGGCGGTGGCCGGCATTGCTGCCTTCCTTCTGCTCCGGCCGCTGCGGCTTCTGGACCTGAGCGACGAGGGAGCGGGAAGCCTCGGGACGAAACCCGTGGTGACACGGCTGGCGGGGATGACTGTCGCCGTCGCGCTGAGCAGCATGGTGGTCGCAGCCGTCGGCGTCATCAGCTTCGTGGCGCTTGCGGCGCCGGCGCTGGTCAGGCTCGCCGGCGCACGGACCTTGCGCCAGCGCATGATCTGGGCGCCCCTCGCGGGCGCCGCGCTGTTATGGGTGACCGACCGGCTGGTGCAGGTCCTGCCGTTTACCTCCGAAATCCCGGCAGGCGTGGCGACTGCATTCCTCGGTGCGCCGCTGCTGTTTCTTCTCCTGCCGAAATTGCGCACCAGCCCGGATCGGGACGGCGCCATGCTGGCTTCCGTGCGCAGGCGCAGCGGGTGGACCTATCTGCTGGCCGGGCTCCTCGTGATGGCGCTTCTTCTCTGCGCCGCGCTTGTGATCGGGCGCGGCGCGACCGGCTGGCACGTGGCCTCGGCCGCCGAACTTGCCGACCTCCTGCCGCTCAGGGCGCCACGCATCGCCGTCGCGGTTTCCGCCGGTATGATGCTGGGCGTGGTCGGCACGCTGATGCAGAGGATGACCGGCAATCCGATGGCGGCGCCCGAGGTTCTGGGTGTTTCCGGCGGTGCCTCGCTAGGCATCCTGCTGCTCTTCGTCGCGACTTCTGATGTCAGCCGCCCGGCAATGATCGCGGCCGGCTTTGTCGGGGCTCTGGCCAGCCTGGCGATGACTTCGCAGACCGGCCGCCGGCAGTCCATCGCGCATGATCGATTGCTGCTTTCGGGTGTCGCCGTGGCGACGATGGCGTCGGCATTCTCGGCAGTGATGCTCGCCAGCGGCGATCCTCGGCTCGATACGCTCATCGGCTGGCTATCCGGCTCCACCTACCGGGCCACCGCCGCCGATGCCACAATCGCCGCCGTGACGGCGACTGCTCTGCTGGCCATCGTGCCACTCACCATCCGCTGGCTGGAAATCCTGCCGCTTGGAGAAGCCGCCTCGCGCGGGCTCGGGCTTAGCCTCTTTCGCGTGCGGGTCATCCTCTTGGTGCTTATTTCGGTGCCGACGACAATAGCTACGCTTGTCATCGGGCCGCTGAGCTTCGTCGGATTGATGGCGCCGCACCTGGCCCGCATGCTCGGCCTTCAACGCGCCTTGCCGCAGCTTTTCGCATCCGCGATGCTTGGCGGCATGATCCTCGTTTCGGCCGACTGGGCCGGCCGGATGCTGATTTTCCCGTGGCAGATTCCAGCGGGTTTGCTAGCTGCCCTGGTCGGAGGGCCTTATTTCATGGTGCTGATGTGGAAAGGCCGACAGTGAGCGGCACCGCCAATCGCTTCGGGCTGGCGGCCACAAAGCGCATAGCCCTGCCACGCGCTCAGCTGGCACGTGGGATCGCGCGAGACGCAAATGCCCTGGGCTGAGGGACATCGGCCTCTCGGCGCGTCAGCGAATTCCGCAGCAGCGCGATCACCTCGCGGCCAGCCATTGCGATCTCGCGTGGCCTGTCGATACCGACGATCATGAATTCCTGGATTCCCAGGGCCGCATAAGCAAGCAGCGACAGCGCGATCTGCGCCGGCGGTCCGGCAATTTCGAGCGCCTTCTGGCAGGAGGCGTTGTCCTCCGAACGGATCCGGACGGGAAGCGCGAAACGCAGCTTGCCGGCCCGGCCGTGTTCGGCGGCGGCACTGCGCACCCGCTCCATCAGCCGCCGGATCTCGCCGCGCGACCCCGGTGCCAGTTCGAAGACATCGGCATGCCGCCCGGCGACCCTGAGCGCCGTTCCGGACTGTCCGCCCATTCGGATGGTCATGCCGGCGCCCTGCGGCCCCTTGCGCGGCACATAGCCACCCCTGACGCTGTAGAAGGCACCTTCATGATCGAATGGCCTGTCGTTCGACCACAACCGCTTCAGCAGCACCAGATATTCGTCGATCCGCTGCCAGACGATCGTATGGCCGACTGGCCGTGCCTCGGCATCGTCGTCGTTCAGCGGCTCGCTCAGTATCCTGAGCGACAACCGACCGCCGCTTTTCGCGTCGAGCGCCGCCAATTGCCGTGCCGCCACCGTCGGCTCGATCACACCAGCCCAATGCGTGAGAACGGCCTCGAGTGAGCACGTGCGGTCCAGCGCCCGGGCGGCAATGTCCATATTGGTCAGCAGCCCGGCCGGGTCGTCGACGACGATCTTCTGGAAGCCGATGTCTTCGATCAGCGACAGCTTTGTCGCGGTTTCCGCGAAATCGTAGAAAAACGGCACCGTTGGGTCGGCAGGGTGAGTTTTACCGGGAACATGCGTGAACTCGATCGGCATTGCCATCTCCTCCATCACGTTGGGTCAAGGGGACGCGCGCGAAAGCGCACCGGCGCTCGGTTCATCAACTCCGATATTGCGAAACGGCAGATCGCTATCCCTGTAGGTCAGGACCCGATGACTCGGGCTCCATAGTCAAGGGATAAGGCCCAGAACGACTGCCCCGGTGAACACGAACGCAAGGGCAAAGACGAGATAGGCAAAGGCGCCCGCATAGGCTGGCCGCCAAGTCTGGTCAGAACCGAGCCGTTGGTCTTTGCGGGCAGTCCGGGCGTTCTGGAAATAGGACATATCGACCTCCGTCTCGGCGGTTAATCTATTAAATCAGTAGACTTTGTCGAGTGCTATTTTCCTGCGATCCTTGGAATGTTTTTCTCCAACAGCACGACAATTTGGTTTGTTTGCTGCTTAGCGCGGTACGTCCGAGGCCGATCGGCCCGATGGCAAAACGCCAGGCTCGTGGGCCGAGGACAGGGATGGGCGGAGCGGCCGCCTATTTGCTGGGCGGCCTGTAAGCTTCCAGGCCGAACAGCATCAGCACGAGCGAGACCATGAAGAACCCGACCGCCACGCCGAGCGCGATCCGGGCGTAGAGTCTATAAACGTCGCTCATGATCGTGCCGAACACCCGTCGCGCCGGACCATCGGCTGGGCGCGATTTCTCGTCGAGGTAGAGCCAGACTTCGGTGTGCTTGGGATTCTTGCTGGCTGCGGTAGCGGCTTTCCACATCAGTGCCAAGACCATGGTCAGCGTCAGGAACGCGCCGGAGCGAAATGCAGACACCGGGTTGAAGGAGAAACCGACCATGACACAGCCGATGGCAAGCGATCCGAACATTACGGCGCGCCCGATGCACCCCACAGCTACCCGCCTGATCTCATCCATCGGCCGCCTCGGCAACAAACCCGCCGACAATGTGCGAGCGCTGCGACCGGATCAAATCACTTTAAGGGAATGTGCCGCCTGGGACGGATGTACGTCGGGATTCAGTAAGGACGTACGGGCGTGCAGATCGCCGGCGCATCGGTGCGAACGCCATAGCCTGAAATTCGGCCATCGACGCGGCCCGCCGGCGCGCTCTATGCTGCAGGGCAAGCAGGATCGAACCTTTCCGGCATCGACAGAGTGCTGTCTCGGCAAGCCGGGATGTCCGGCAGAGGAAGGCTATCGGCTATGCCGAAAGGGACGGAATTGAAGCCGGCGACCGGCGCGACACCGCTGATAGCGATTGCGGCTGCGGCCGTCGACACCGAAACAACCAGGCCCGACGCCACCAAGGCACGCGTAATCCAGATTGGCGCGGTCGGCATCGCGCATGGCAAGGTCGTCCGGAAACCTCAGCTCGATCTCCTCATCGATCCTGGCGAAGCAATCCCGTCCGAGGCTTCGCTTGTCCACGGCATCACGGATACCGATGTTGACGGAGCCGGGAGCTTCGCTGATGCATGGGGGCAATTCCAGGAGTTCATCGGCGACCGCATCCTCGTCGGACATTCGATCGGCTTCGACCTGGCGGTCTTGGAGCGCGAATGCCGACGCGCCCGCCTGCCCTGGAAAAAGCCTCGGGCGCTGTGCGTCCGGCTTCTTGCAACCATAGCAAATCCCAATCTGGCAGATCATTCGCTGGAAACGATCGCCGCGTGGCTTCGCCTGGAGATAGCTGGCCGCCATTCGGCCCTGGGCGATGCGATCGCGGCGGGAGACATCTTTGCCGCGTTGATTCCGGAATTGCGCAAGCGCAACATCCGAACACTCGGAGAGGCCGAGGTCGCCTGCCTTGCCCTTTCGGACGCTCTCGAAGCCGGCCATCGCGCCGGCTGGGCCGAGCCGGTGTCGCGACCCCAGGCTCCCGCGTTTCAGCCGGTAGATCCGTATGCCTATCGCCATCGCGTCGGCAGCCTCATGAGCGGCCCGCCAGTCGTGGTGAAGTCGACCAAACCGACAAGGCAAGTCATCGACCTCATGGTCAAGCGCAAGATCAGCTCGGTCCTGGTGTCCGACCGTGGAACGCCGGATCAACCGATTGAGGAGTATGGCATCGTTACCGAGCGTGACCTGATGCGCCGCATATCGTCCGACGCCGAGCGGGCTTTTGACATGCCGGTCGGAAGCATCGCAACGCGACCGCTGATAAGCATCCGCGCCGCCGCCTTCGCCTATCGGGCGATCGGCCGCATGGATCGGCTGAAAGTCCGCCACCTCGCGGTCCGCGACGACGGGGGCGTGCTGGTCGGCGTGCTTTCGGCGCGTGACCTGCTCAGGCTCCGAGCCGCCGCGGCCATCGATCTCGACGACACCATCGAACATGCCAAGGACGCCGCCGAACTGGCGGCCACCTGGTCGATGCTGCCGGGCGTGGTACGTTCGCTCATCGGCGAAGCGATCGACCCGTGCGTGGTGGCGGAAATCATCAGCGATGAACTTTGCTCGCTTACCCGCCGCGCCGCCGTGCTTGCCGAACAACAGATGCAGATCGAGGGCCACGGCCCGCCGCCCTGCGCCTACGCCGTGCTCGTGCTCGGCTCGGGCGGCCGTGGCGAAAGCCTGATGGCCCCCGACCAGGACAACGCAATCGTCTTCGCAGATGGCGAGCCGGATGGGCCCGAAGACAGTTGGTTCAAAATTCTCGGCGCCAAGCTCGCCGACATGCTCGACGCCTCCGGCGTACCGTATTGCAAAGGCGGGGTGATGGCAGCGAACGCCGCGTTCCGCGGAAGCCTCGACACCTGGAAGGGGCGCGTCGAAGATTGGGTTCGCCGCCTACGGCCTCAGGATCTGCTCAACGTCGATATCGTCTACGATCTGCGGCCGGTTCACGGCGACACGACACTGGCCGCACAGTTCATCGAATATGCCTATGACCGTGGCCAAGCCGAGCCGGTGTTCGCGAAGCTTCTCGGCGAGCAGATGACAACCGGCAATCCCTTCACTGTTTTTGGCGGCTTTCAGCTTGAAAATGGCCGGCTGGACATCAAGAAGCATGGCCTTTTTCCGATCGTCGCGACCGCACGCACGCTTGCAATTCGCCACGGCATCCGCGAGCGGAGCACGCGCGCCCGGCTCGAGAGACTGATCGCGCAGGATATCGGTGGCGAGCGCGACATGAAGGCGATGCTGGCCGGCCATTCCATGCTGATCGGCTTTCTGCTCGCTCAGCAGACGCATGACATCTACGCTGGTATACCGGTATCCAACCGCATCGAGATCGATGTTCTGACGCGCGATCAGCAGGCAGAGCTCAAGCGCCTCATCAAGCGCCTCCAGTCGGCACCCGACCTGGTGCGGGACCTAATGTTCGCATAGCCGGCGACGCTCGGAAGGCGCGAGGCCGAAAGCGGGAGCCTTCGATATCGGCGCGCCGGAACAAAGCTCAGATGCGCGCGGCACCCAGCAGCTCGTCGACGAGCGCACCGCGGTCAGCCTGCGCAAGGAAATCCTCATGCGCGCGCAGCAGATTCATTCTCAGGAAGTTGAAGATATAATCGTAGTCGTTGGTCAGGAGGTTGGGGTGGATCGGTACCGTCTCGAAAACCGTTCGCGCCAGCGGCTCGGGGATTTCGCGCACCGGCCGCGGCGGACCGATCTGCGTGGCGGCGAGGCGCTGACGTATGAGCTCGGCGGCGTCCTCCCAGAAAGTGGGGGGCGAGCCCTCCGGAACGGCATATTTGGAGAAGCTTGCCAAGGCCACTTTTTCCAGCGCCGCCGGCAGGCCCCGCTGGCGCATGCCGGCGGGTTCGCGCAGCGCACCCTCCACCATTTCCGCCACGATGGCGTAGCACGCAGGGTAGGCGCGCCAGCGTGAATGGTTGAGCGCCGCCTGGAATTCATTCTCGCTGAACAGCTTCTGCCAGTAGACCCCTGCTCTGACCCGGCAGAACTCGACGATGCTTTTCTGCGCCAGGAAGGCGGCGCGCGAATCCATGAAGTCAGCCAGATCGTCGACGTTGACGATCGGCTGTGGCTTGCGCAGGAACTGGGGCAACAGGTCGTTCAGCAGGCCCATGACGCTCTCCCTTCGGTTTGTTTCCAACCGATGTTGACCGTTTAGCCTCCGCCACGCTGCACCGCCAGCCCTCTTACCGATTCAAGTCCGCTCACCGATTCTCCAGTCTTCCCACCGATTCTAAAGTCGTATGAACAGCAGCGACAATAAGTGATACTCCTACAAAGTTACGGTCGGCTGATTCTATACCTGGCCGCGACATATGCCGGAGGGCTTCCGCGTTAGCGGAAGAGGCAAGCTTTAAACGGCGCCTTGCGGTCGAGACGGTTCGCAAGCTGCCAACCAAGGGAGGGTTCAAGCTATGGCGACGCCAGACCGCGTAAGTTATTGGAACAAGACCAAGAGCCTCATGTTCACCATGCTGGGCCTGTGGGTATTCTTCGGTTACGTCATCCACATGTTCGTGGAGCAACTCAACACCATCGTCATTTTTGGCTTTCCGCTCGGCTTCTATATGGCTGCTCAGGGTTCGCTCATCGCCTTCGTCGTCATGCTGTTCTGGTTCGCACGGCGCCAGAACGCGATCGACGAAGAGCATGGCGTCCATGAAGATTGATCGGGGGGAACGTCAATGGCTAATACGACATCTACCACCGCAGGCGGTGGCGACTTCACCTCCAATCTCGGCCGCATCTACGGCATCTACACCGGCGGCTTCATAGCCTTCATCATCCTGATGGCTGTCTTGAGCGCCATGGGCGTCGAAAATGTTGTAATCGGCTATCTGTTCATGGGTTTTACCATCGTCATCTACGCGGTGATCGGCGTCCTGAGCCGTACCATGCACGTCGGCGAATATTACGTCGCCGGGCGTCGCGTACCGGCGCTCTACAACGGCATGGCGACTGGCGCCGACTGGATGTCAGCGGCCTCCTTCATCGGCATGGCCGGCTCGCTCTATCTGCTCGGCTATGATGGTCTCGGATTCGTGCTCGGCTGGACCGGTGGCTACGTACTCGTGGCCATCCTCGTTGCGCCCTATCTGCGCAAGTTCGGCGCCTACACCGTTCCCGACTTCCTCTCGGCGCGCTATGGCGGCAATCTTGCCCGCTTCATCGGCGTTATCGTTCTGTTCTCCTGCTCGTTTACCTATGTGGTCGCGCAGATTTTCGGCACTGGCCTGATCTCGGCTCGCTTCCTTGGCATCGACTTCAACGTGGCAGTCTATGTCGGCCTGGCCGGCATTCTCGTCTGCTCGATGCTCGGCGGCATGCGCGCCGTCACCTGGACACAGGTCGCCCAGTACATCGTGCTGATCATCGCCTACCTGATCCCCGCCATCTGGATGTCGACGGTGAAGACGGGCATTCCTATCCCGCAATTGATGCAGGGCCAGGCGCTGGCGAACATCACCGCGCTTGAGACGGCGCAGGGCATCGCGATTCATCACATCACCCCATTCGCGCATGGCGGCTATGATGCCAAGAACTACTTCCTGCTCATCCTCTGCCTGATGGTCGGCACCGCGTCGCTGCCGCACGTCCTGATGCGCTACTTCACCACCCCGTCGGTGCGTGAAGCGCGCGTCTCGGTCGCATGGTCGCTGCTGTTCATCTTCATCCTCTACTTCACCGCGCCCGCCTATGCCGCGTTCGCCAAGTGGACGATGCTCGACCTGGTGGCGTCGGGCCTGACGCCTGAAAACATCGCCGAGAAAGCCGGATGGATGATGCGCTGGGCCGCAGCCGACAATACGCTCGTGCAGATCTGCGGCAAGGCGGCGACAGACACCGCGGCGATCGTCGCGGCCTGCGGCGAAAAGGGCGTGACGGCACTTTCGTTTGCCGACATCAACCTAAACGCCGACATGATCGTGCTGGCGACGCCGGAAATGGCCGGCATGCCTTACGTCATCTCGGGCCTCGTCGCCGCCGGCGGCCTTGCCGCCGCACTGTCGACGGCGGACGGCCTGCTGCTGGCCATCGCCAACGCGCTCAGCCACGACATCTACTACAAGATGATCGACCAGAATGCGCCTACGTCGCGGCGTCTGATCGTGTCCCGCATCTTGCTGGTTATGGTCGCGGTGCTGGCCGCCTACGTCGCGTCGACCAAGCCGTCGGACATCCTGTCGATGGTGTCGTGGGCGTTCTCGCTTGCGGCCGGCGGGCTGTTCCCGGCGCTGGTGCTCGGCGTCTGGTGGAAGCGGGCCAACTCGGCGGGCGCTGTCGCCGGCATGATCGCAGGCTTCGGCATCACCCTCTTCTATTTGGTGATGACCCAGTACGGCGCCGATTTCGACAAGGCGACGCCCAACATGGAACTGTGGTGGGGCGTGAAGAACATCTCGTCGGCGACCTTCGGACTGCCGGTGGGCTTCGCCGTAATGGTCATCGTCAGCCTTCTCACCAGGGCCCCGTCCCGGGCTATGCAGGATTTCATCGAGGAAATCCGCGTCCCTCGCGGCAAGCAGATGATGGAAGAAAAGACTGCCTGATAGCGCATAGCGATCGGCGCTCGAAGCGGGGTCCGGCGACGGACCCCGCTTTCATTTCGGGGGCGTCGCTGGCATAACGCGGCGCCACCGCTGCTTGGAAAATCCCACATGAACGATTTCTGGTCCTACTGGTATTTCCACATACCGAATTTCATTCTTGCCGCGGTGATGTACACGCTGATGGGGCGTCTCCTGCTCGGTCTCTTCGTGCCCGAAAGCTGGGACAACTACATCTGGCGCTTCTTCAAGACCGTCACTGATCCCTTCCTGCGGATCGTGCGGACCATCACGCCGTCGGTCCTGACCCAGCCGGTGGTGATCGTCTTCAGCGTGCTCTGGCTTATGGCCTTGCGCATCGGATATCTCATCTTGCTGATCAATGTCGGCATTGCGCCGATGGCTTCACAGGGGGGGTGAGGCAATGGACAGAAATGCTCTTGTGCCGGTCATGGCGGTCGCCATCGTCAACGGTATCTTTTCGCCGTGGGTGCTGATGGTGTTCCTGTTCTATCCTGTCTGGTATCCGGCCTGGGCGCCTCCCTTAAGCCAGATCGTTTACATGGCAAGTGCGCTGATCCTGTCGACGATGACGATCATGCTCGCCGGCGTGCCGGCCGCGCTCTACGAGCGCTGGTCGGCGCACCCCAGGAGCATCGTCGTCTCGTCTATCTGGCTTGCCGGCACGGTTTTGTTGACGCTGCCGGCGCTGCCGAATGTGATGCGGGCGCTAAGCGGCGGCTGATAGTTTCGCCCCAGCCTGTCAGCGTTCCTCCCGACGGAACGGCTTGAGCAGCGCCGAAGGCGCGACGGCATTGCGCGACATCACGGCCATGGCGACGATGGTGAAGATGAAGGGCAGCATCAGGAACGCCTCATAGGGGATGTGGCCGAGCCCGCTCGCCTGCATGCGCAGTTGCAAGGCATCGACGAAGGCGAACAGCAGGGCGGCCCCTGCCGAACGCCAGGGATCCCAGCGGCCGAAGACAACCAGCGCGATCGCCACCCAGCCACGCCCGGAGACAAGGCCGAAGGTGAATGCGTTGAACTGCACCATCGACAGGAATGCCCCGGCCAGCCCCATCAGCGCACCGCCGAGGATCACCGCCTGGAAGCGCGTGGCGATGACGCCGACGCCGGCCGAATCGGCGGCGCGTGGATTTTCGCCGACCATGCGCACCGAAAGGCCCCACGGCGTCCGGTAGAGCACGAAGGCGGCCAGGGGAACGGCTGCCATCGCCATGTAGACCAGCGAAAACTGGTTGAATACCGCCGGTCCGAGCACCGGGATGTCGGAGAGAACAGGGATCGGCAGCGTTTCGAAACTCTTGATGCTGGGCGGCACCGATTGCTGGCCGAAGATCAGCCGGTAGAGGAAATAGGCCAGGCCCGACGAGAACAGCGTGACGCCGATGCCGCAGACATGCTGGCTGAGGCCGAGCGCCACCGTAAACAGCGCATGCACGGCACCCATCAGCGCACCGGTCAGCATCGCCGCAAGCACGCCAAGCCACAGGCTGCCGCTGAGGCTCGTCGCTGTGAAGCCGGTCATCGCCGACAACAGCATGATGCCTTCGATGCCGAGATTGAGCACGCCGGCCCGCTCGGAGAACATCTCGCCCAGCGTTGCGAAAGCCAAAGGCGTGGCAATGCGGATGATCGCGGCGAGGAAGCCGACCTGAAAAATCTGTTCGAGCACCACGCTCATCGTGCGGCTCCGACGCGGCGAACGCGGTAAGCGGTGAACAGCAGCGCCACCAGCATGGCGAGCAGCGCGGTTCCCTGGATGACATCGCTGAGGAAGGCGGGAACGCCGGTCGCCCGCGACATCGCCTCGGCGCCGGTCATGACAGCGGCGAGGAAGAGCGCCGCCGGCACCACGCCGAGCGGATTGAGCCTCGCCAGCATGGCGACGACAATGCCGGAATAGCCATAGCCCGGCGAGATGTCGCTCATCACCTGGAAATGCACGCCGCCGACCTCGCCGACCCCGGCAAGGCCGGCCAGCGCGCCGGACAGCAGCGCCGTCGAGATCAGCACCCGCTCGACATGGATGCCGCCATAGCGCGCGGCCTCGGGATTCTCGCCGACGACCCTGATCCTGAAGCCGAGCGTCGTGCGCGCAATCAGGAACCAGATGACCGGCGCGGCAAGGAAAGCCGCCACGACGCCGAGATGCAGCCGCGTGCCTTCGAGCAGCACCGGGAAATTCGCTGAATCCTCGATCGGCGGCGAGATCGGGTAGCCGCTGAAACTGTCTTTCCACGGGCCTTCGATCAGCGCCATCAGGCCGTAGAAGATGACTGAGTTGAGCAGCAGCGAGCTGACCACGTCATCAACCCTGAATTTTACGCGCAGAGTCGCCGGCACCAAGGCGACTGCCGCACCGGCGGCAGCGCCCGCCAATGCCATGAGAAGCATGGCGAGTGGCCCCGGCATCGGGATCGCGCCGACGGCGCAGCTCGCCACCGCACCGGCAAGCAACTGCCCCTCGGCGCCGATGTTCCAGAATTTGGCGCGGAAGGCGACGGCGACGGCAAGTCCGGTAAAGATCATCGGGGTCGCGCGCACCAGCGTTTCGGTGATCGCGTAACTATCGCCGAGCGACGCCGAGAACATCACGCCATAGGCTTCGATGACGCCGGCGCCGGCCAGCGCGATGAGGCCGCTGCACAGCACCAATGTCGCGCCGATCGCCAGCAGCGGCAGGGCGAGATTGAACCAGCCGGGCGTGCTGGTGCGGGCTTCGAGGCGAAACATCAACTATGGCCCTCCGCCCCGGTCATCATCAGGCCGAGCCGCGCAATGGTGGCGTCGGCGCTGTCGAGCGTGCCGACGATACGTCCCTCATAGATCACCGCAATGCGGTCGCAGAGCATGAGCAGCTCTTCGAGATCCTCGCCGAGGACGATGATGCCGCAGCCCCTGGCACGCATGTCGAGGAACTTCTCGTGGATGAAGCGCGCCGCACCAATGTCGAGGCCGCGCGTCGGCTGCGACACGATCAGCACCTTGGGGTCGAAGGCGAGCTCACGCGCCAGCAGCGCCTTTTGCAGATTGCCGCCGGACAGCGCCCCGGCCCGCGTCATCGGCCCGGGGCAGCGTATGTCATATGCCTTGATCTGCGCCTCGGCGAAGGCGCGGATAGCGTCGGGCCTGAGCAGGCCGTTGCGGCTGAACGCATCGGTGCCGATGCGCGGCAGAACCATCGAGTCGGCAAGCGGCAGATTGGTGACCAGCCCGGTCGTCATCCGGTCTTCCGGAATGCGCCCGAGACCGAGCGCCTGCACCTCGCGCGGCGAGAACCGCGAGACCATTTTGCCGGCTATCGTCAACCGGCCGGCATCGGGCGCTCGAATGCCGGAGATCACCTCGGCCAGCGCCCGTTGGCCATTGCCCGCGACACCGGCAATGCCGAGGATCTCGCCTGCACGCACTGAGAGTGAGACGTCGCGCAGCGCCATGCCGGAATGGCGCGAGGTCGAGATGCCGTCAAGCGTCAGCACAGCCTCACCTGGCGTGGATGGTCCCCTGGCCGGCGGAACGATCTCATGGCCACACATCAGCCGCGCCATTTCCGAGGACGTCGTGCTGGCAGGTGCGTCGACGCGCCCGGTCACGCGGCCATGCCGCAGCACCACACAGCGATGGGTCAGCGCCCTGACCTCGTTGAGCTTATGCGAGATGAAGATGATGCCGAGACCCTGGGCCGCCATCGACCGCAGCGCCGAAAACAGCCCGTCGACCTCTGTCGGCGCCAGCACCGCCGTCGGCTCGTCGAGGATCAGCAGCCTTGCACCGCGAAACAACGCTTTGACGATTTCGAGCCGCTGCTGCTCGCCGATCGACAACGCCGAGACGGGAAGGTCCGGATCAAGCGTGAGGCCATGCTGGCGGCCGATCTCGTTGAGCCGCGCCCGCCCGCCGGCCCGATCGATCCGGCCCGATTTGCCGGGAATGCCGATCAGCAGGTTTTCCAGCACCGAGAGCCGCGGTGCCAGATGAAAGTGCTGGTGCACCATGCCGATGCCGGCGGCAAGCGCATCGGCCGAGCTGTTGATCGTCGCCGGCCGGCCCTGGACCAGGATCTCGCCGGCGTCCGGCGCATAAGCGCCGAACAGCACGTTCATCAGCGTCGTCTTGCCGGCACCGTTTTCGCCCAGCAGCCCGAGAATCTCGCCCGGCGCAACGCTGAGATCGACGGCTTCGTTCGCCATGACGGCGCCGAAGCTCTTGGAGATGCCGCGCATTTCGATGAGAGGGGCGGGCATTGACAAGGGTGCTCCTGGTGGGAGATGGCGCTGATATCCCTCCCCCTCGAGGGGAGGGTGCCGAGCGAAGCGAGGCGGGAGGGGTCATCTCAGCTGCCTCGACCTTTAGACCGATATAAGGATGGAGCGCGTCACAGCCCTTCAGGCCACCTCCCCTCAAGGGGGAGGGCTGCGCCGCTCAATCCGAAACCGGCGTGTCCTCGTCGACGTTGACGCGGAAATTGCCGTCGAGGATTTCTGCCTTTTTCTTTTCGACCAGCTCCTTGACGTCGGCGGGCAGCGTCTTGTCGAATTTGTGATACGGCGCCAGAAAGGAGCCGCCCTTGGCCATGCGCGAGAAATCGCCGTAGTCCTGCGCGGTGAAGACACCGGCCTTGACCAGCTTGATCGCGTGCTCGACCGTCGGATACATGTCCCAGACCGGGCCGGTGATCACCGTGTCCGGGCCGAGGCTCGACTGGTCGGACATGTTGGAGATGGCGAGAATCTTCCTCTCGACCGCCGCTTCGATGACGCCGAAGCGTTCGGCATAGATCACGTCGACGCCGGCGTCGATCTGGGCGATAGCCGCTTCCTTCGCCTTTGGCGGGTCGAAGAAAGAGCCGATGAACGCGACCTTCCTCTTGATGTCAGGGTTGACCTCCCGGGCGCCGGCAAAGAAGGCATTGACCAGCCGGTTCACTTCCGGAATGCCCATCGCCGCAACGGCGCCAATCGTGCCTGATTTCGACATCTTTCCGGCGATCAGCCCGGAGAGATAGGCCGGCTCGTGGATCCAGTTGTCGAAGACTGCGAAATTCGGCTCGGCCGGCCCGGCGCCGGAGCCGAACAGGAAGGCGACCTTCGGAAACTGCTTGGCGGTGCGGCGGGATTCGCGTTCGGCGGCGAAAGCATCGCCCAACACCAGCTCATAGCCGCCTTGCGCATATTCGCGCATGACACGGCTGAAATCGGCCGTCTGCACCTTCTCCGACCATTTGTATTCGATGCCGAGTTCCTTCTCGGCCCTCTGCAGGGCGACGTGGATCTGGTGGACCCAAGGCTCCTCAGTCGGCGTGGCGAAGATCGCCGCCACCTTCAGCTTCTTGTCCTGTGCCAAGGCATGGCGCGGCAGCATGGCTGCCGCCAGGCCGAGCGCGCCGAGTTCCAGCACGTTGCGCCGCGAAAGTCCTTCGCGTTTCGATTGCATTTTGCTCTTCCCATTTTCCATTGCATGCCCCTCTGATTGCCGCCGCGTCGAGCCGGCTGTTTCTTTGAACTATCAGCGAGGGAACTATGGAACGGAGCCCCACCTTTGTCCACATGGTCAAATTTGCCGGCGGAAAGCTGCAGCTGGCCGCCCTCCGTCACAACCACGGCGGCAGTGGATCGCTTGCGCTCAATGCTTGATGCGGTCGCGCATTGCGTACCAGAGCATGCCGAGCACATAGAGCGGGCCGCGCAGCGCAGTGCCGCCGGGAAACGGCATTGGCCTCAGCGTCGAAAACAGATCGAGCCGCGAAGTATCGCCGGTGATCGCCTCGGCAAGCAGCTTTCCCGACAGCGTCGACAGGATCACGCCCTTGCCGGAATAGCCATGCGCAAAATAGACCTCGCCATAGTGGCCGACATCCGGCAGGCGCGATGTCGTCACCGAGACCAGCCCGCCCCAGGCATGATCGATGCGGCGGCCGCGCAATTGCGGAAAAGTTTTTTCCATATGCGGCCGCACGAAGCCGGCAATGTCTGCGGGCGGCGACGGCGTGTAGCGCTCGCCGCCGCCGAACAGCAGGCGGCCGTCCGCCGACAGCCGGTAGTAGTTGACCACGAAGCGTGTGTCGGAGACGGCCACATTGCTTGGAATGACGTCGCTCGTGTCATCCAGCGGCTCGGTCGCGACGATGTAGTTGCCGACCGGCATGATGCGGCTGTTGACGCGCGGCTCGAGCCCCTGGAGCAGCGCATCGCCGGCCAGCACGACATGCCTGGCCCGGACCGAGCCCTTGGCCGTCGAAACCCAGACAGCAGGTTCCCGCTCCAGCCGCAGCGCCACCGAATTCTCGTGGATGGTGACGCCCGCCGCTGCCGCCGCGCGGGCAAGACCCAGCGTATAGTTCAGCGGATGCATGTGGCCGCCTAGCTTTTCGTACATCGCGCCGTGATAGGGCGTGTTCACCATTGCACGCGCCTGCTCCGCCGACAGCATCTCGACGTCATGAAAGTTCATCACGGTGGCAAGGCACTCGACCTCTTCTTCGAGGTCGCGCAGGTCGGAGCCGTTGACCGCACCGGCCAGATGCCCGGTGAGCCGAAGGTCGCAATCGATGGCATGGCGCTCGATCAGGTCGAGCACCAGCCCGCGCGCCTCAAAGGCGAGATCGAACAGCGCCCGCGCCCGTTCGCGCCCAAAGACCTTGACCAGGCCTTTGGCGCCCTTGCGCAGCCCGGGGATGATCTGGCCGCCATTGCGCCCCGACGCCCCCCAGCCGATCTTGCCGCCCTCCAAGAGCATGACCTTCAGCCCGCGCTCGGCAGCGTGAAGGGCTGCGGACAGGCCGGTACAGCCGCCGCCGACCACCACCAGATCGGCGTCGACGTCGCCCTGCAGCGCCGGATGATCAGGAGCCGGATTGGCCGTCGCGACATAGTAGGATTTGCCGATATCCAGGCCGGAGTTGAACACGCCAGAATTGAAGCCCATCATCATACCTTGAGCAGCAGATGGTCGCGTTCCCAACTCGTCACGACGCTCTGGAACAGGTCGAGCTCGACGCTCTTGACGCGCAGATAGGTCTGGAAGAAATCCTCGCCGAGCAACTCCCGAACCGGGCTGCACGCAGCGAAACGTTCGAGCGCCTCCCCCATGGTTTTGGGCAGCGTGCTCTTGCTGCGATAGGCATTGCCCGATGCCTCGGGCGAACGCGAGAGCTTTTCCTCGACGCCGAGATAGCCGCAGAGCAGCGAGCCGGCCATCGCCAGATAGGGGTTGGCGTCGGCGCCGGGCAGCCGGTTTTCCACCCGCCGCGCGGCCCGCCCGCCGGCCGGCACGCGCAGGCCGCAGGAGCGATTGTCATGCGACCACTCGACGTTGGCGGGGGCGCTGTGGTTCGGCCGGATGCGGCGGAACGAATTCACGTTCGGCGCAAACAGCGGCATCACCTCGGGAATGTATTTCTGCAGGCCGCCAATGAAATGCGCGAACATCTCGGTGTCGGCATCGTCACGCCCGGCAAACAGCGTATTCCCGGCCTCGTCGATGACCGACATGTGGAGATGCATGGAGCTGCCGGCTTGCGCGGCGATCGGCTTGGCCATGAAGGTCGCATGCATGCCAAATTCCTGCGCGGCCTGGCGCGTCATCCGCTTGAACAGCAGCACCTTGTCGGCCAGCGGCAGCGCGTCGCCATGCAGGAAATTGATCTCGAGCTGCGCCGTGCCCGATTCGTGGATCAGCGTGTCGAGCGGCAGCCCGGCCGCGGCGGCATAGTCGTAGAGGCGCCGGATCACCGGCTCGAACTCCTCCAACGCCGCCATATCATAGGGATGCTGCACGGTCTCGGAGCGGCCATTGCGCCCGACCGGCGCGCTCAGCGGCCGATCGGGATCGGGATTGGGCGCAGTCAGGTAGAATTCGAGCTCCGGCGCGACTACCGCCCGCCATCCGCGCTGGCGATAGAGATCAAGCACAGCCCTCAAGACATGACGCGGCGAGGCCATCCACGGCCGGTCGTCCATGTGAAGCGCATCGGCGAAGACATAGGCCTTCCCTGCTCCGGCACCGGGCGCCAGGCAGAGCGTCGCAACATCCGGCACCATTCGCATGTCGGGGTCCTGATAGCCGAAGCCCTCGTCGTTCGAACCGGAATAGCGGCCATCTATGCAGACCAGGAAGGCGCTGCTCGGCAGGTAGAGCGCACGATCCTCGAGCGACTTCAGGAACTTGGCCGTCGGCAACGCCTTGCCGCGCAACACGCCATTCACATCCGGCACGAGGCATTCGACTTCCCTGATCCCCTGCTGCTCCAGCCATCCCTTCGGATCGTCTGTCGGGTTCATTTGCGGTGCATCCGTTGTCGTGGTGTTGAGCATCAGGTCACGTCCTTACGAGGGCGAGAATAGCTTCGGCAGCGGCGTCCGTTCCCGGCGCCCGTGCCATGGTGGCCGCATTCTCCTTGAGGCGAAAGCGCATTTCGCCGTCGGCCATTAGGCCAAGGATGACATTTTCCAGTTCGTCGTCGCTCCAGCCATCGCGGCTGATGTGGCGGCCGACGCCGGTTTCCTCGGCGCGTTGCGCATTGTCGTGCCCGTCCCAGCAATAGGGCATGATCAGCGACGGCACGCCGAAACGCAGCGCTTCGCAAAAGCTGTTGTTGCCGCCGTGATGGATGAAGAGATCGGATTTCGCGACGACCGACGGCTGCGGAAACCAGGCATCGAGATAGACATTGTCCGGAACCGCGCGGTAGGTGTCACGCAGACCGCCGGCATTGACGATGAAGCGGGCCGGAAGCCGGTCGAATACGGCGAGCATGCGCTCGATCAGGCCGACATCCATCGCGCCCAGGCTGCCGAAGCTGAGATAGACCAGCGGCCCCTCATTGCGCGGAAACACCGGCACGTCGAACGGCCCTTCCGAGCGGACGCAGCCTTCAAGATAGACGAAGCGGGCCGGGTCGAGCGGCTCTGCCCGCTGCCTGCGCACGATCGTTGGAGTCAGCAGCAAATTGAGAGCCGGCGAAGCTTCTAGAAAAAGACCCTTCGGCAAGGGCGCAAGTCCGGCGTCGGTCCGAAGCCGGTTGAACCGGTCATGCGCCGGAGCGACCGCTGCCATATAATACGCCTCGTAGGCAGCACGGCTCGGGTCGTCGGCGGCGAGCCCGGACAGATAGGGGGGTACATCGGCGTCGGGCAGCTCGGTCTCCGCGCAGGAGACGACGCGCACCCAGGGGCAGCCGGCGGCAGCCAGCGCCGGGAACATGATGACGTTGTCGAGCACCACGGCATCCGGCTTCAGCCTGGCCAGCAACTGGCGCAGCGGCGCCTCGGCATTGACCGCTGTATCGACGATCGCTTCCCAGGTCGGGGCGACGTAGGTTTCAAGCTGATCGATAGGGCTCAGCTTGAAATGCGGCAGATGCCGGCGCACGAAAGCCTGCCAATAACTCTGGCGTTCGCTGTCGGTCAGCGGCTGGTCGGTCGGCAACTGGTATTCCTGAAAACCATAGTCGGCAAACACGCCGGAAAAGCCGGCGTGGCAGATGAACACCGGCCGGGCGCCGCGGGCGCGCAAAGCCTGTGCGATGCCGACGCAATTGAGCGCGGCGCCGAAGCTCGCTTCGGGAAACAGCGCGATGGTCGGGCTGGCTTTGCGCATGTTCCTCGTTATTCCGGCCGGCTGATCATGCCGAACAATGCGGGGGCCCCGCGGCTGGCCGCCTGCGGCCGCTGACTGCGGGACAACCGCAGGTGGACGCGAAGAAGATCGGCTGCAACCTCATACTGCCGGCTTTCCAACTGGTCGAGTATGGTCAGGTGCTCGCGCAGCGATTGCTTCAGCCGGAAGACGTTGACGCCGGCATAGGTCCCCGGCAGCCGGCGCAGCCTGAGATGGTCGGACAGCGCGTCGGTGACGAAGCGGTTGGCGGCGCCATCGGCGATTAGGCCGTGAAAGTCGATGTCCAGCCGCTGGAACTCTTTGATATCGAACGCGGCGTCGGGCAGCGCCAGCAGCGTTTCCATGCCCTGGCGCAAGGCTGCCGCGCGGGTCCCGTCCAGCCGAAAGCCAGGCGCCAGAATGGCGGCGGGTTCGAGCAGCAGGCGGAATTCATAGCTTTCCCCTTGCGCCTCCGGATCGTCCGGCGCCCGCCTGAACAGCCAGGCCTGTCCCGGCGCGCGGTCCAGAAGATTTTCGTCTGTCAGTTTCTTTAGCGCTTTTAGTACCGTCTTTCGCTCGGCACCATAGCGCCGCATCAGCGCGCCGACGGTCACCGTCTGATCCAGCCGGCGCGCCGACCGATCGCGCAGGATCATCTCCGCAAGCTCGTCCTCCTCGGCGCTCGGCAGGTCGGCGGCAAGGGTCGCCTGGTTGGTGAGGTCGACGGCCAGCCGATAGCCTGACTCAGCTTCCCAGCGAACCACGCCTTTTTCGGTGAGCAGGCGCAACGCGGCCCGCACCGGGGTCCGCGAGACGTTGCAGAGAGAAGCGACCTGCTGTTCCGGGAGATGAGCGCCGGCCTCGAAGCCGCGTTGCCGGGCCACATCGAGAATGCGCTGAGCGAGATCGAGATGGTTGGTACGTGGTCGTCTGGCAACGGCTTGCATGGTGATTCTCGTGAGCGGGCTTGACCGCTGCGGTTTGACCGATCGCCCTTGTAGACACAACCGGCGATTTCGCAGCGATCTGGCAAATTATGGATTGACGTACTTTTTTCTGCAATAGTACTGTGACGTCAATCGGCAACAAAAAAGACCGGGGAACAGGATCGAAGCGGCGGCATGATCGCAAGCGCTGGTCCGACGATTGATTGAATTCGACGATCAACCAGAATGGGAGTCTGTCATGACCGCCACCACCCTGCGGCACCGTTCGTTAAAAACATCCTCGATCGCGCTTGGCCTCGCCATGGCGCTGTCAGCGCCGGCGGCTGCCGCCGACCTCGTCATTTCGAATTGGGACGGCTACATGGCGCCGGATGCCATGGCCGCCTTCAAAGCAGCGACCGGCGTTTCCGGCGAGGTTGTCGTTCACGCAACCAATGAGGAGATCATGGGCAAGCTCGTCGCTTCGGGCGGCAAGGGCTATGACGTGGTCTTCGTCTCCTCGCCCTTCGCCGAAGTGCTGAACAAGCTCGGCCTGATCGAGACGATCGACCACGACAAGGTCCCCAACCTCGCCAATCTCTATCCCGAGGCGGCGAAGCTGTCGCACGACGTCGGCAATAATTTTTCCGTGCCTTACACCTGGGGCACCACCGGCCTCTGCTACCGCTCGGATCTGGTCAAGACTGAGCCGGCCAGCTGGAACGATCTTCTCGCCCCGTCCGATGCGCTCAAGGGCAAGACCACCATGCTGGCAACCGACCGCTGGCTGCTTGCCGCCGGCCAGCTCGCCAAGGGCTATTCGGTCAACGAGACCGATCCGGCCAAGCTCGCCGAGGTCAAGGACCTGCTGATCTCGGCCAAGAAGACCTTGCTCGCTTATGACGACACCACCTTCTATTCGAAGCTGGTCTCGGGCGAGGCGCTGATGGTGCAGGCATGGGATGGCTGGTGCAATTACGGCATCGCCGAAAATCCGCAGATTAAATACACCATACCCAAGGAAGGCTCGGACCTGTGGGTCGACACGATGGTGGTGATGAAGGCATCGGCCAACAAGGACGCCGCCTTCCGGTTCATCAACTTCATGCTGGACGCCAAGAATCACGCCTGGGCGGCCCAGAACATCGACTACAAGGTGCCGAACAAGCCGGCTATGGAAAGCCTGCCGGCCGATTTCCTCGCCAAATTCCCCAATATGGCCATGCCGGTGGCCGAGCTGGTCAAGTTCGAGCAGTTGCGCGACGTCGGCGATGCCCAGCGCGACTATTCGAAGATCGTCAGCGAGATCAAGGCCGCGCAGTAGGCGCCGCATTCCGATAAACTGGAAGCAAGCTTGCGTTCCTTCGCGCCCCCCTCTGGCCCGCCGGCCATCTCCCCCTCAAGGGGGGAGATTGGCTGTGGCACCGCTTTCGCCAATCTCCAACGATTGAAGGTGAGAGAGACGTTGGGACAGCTCATCTCCCCGCTTGAGGGGGAGATGGCAAGTTTTGGCAAAGAGGGCAGGCCAGAGGGGGGTGCAGCGTGACGCTTCCCACCCCCTCTCGCTCCTCCTTGCTGATGGCGCCGGCGCTGGCCTGGCTCACCGCCTTGATGGTGGTGCCATGCGCGTTGGTGCTGGCGCTCGCCTTTTTCCGGCGCGGCATCTATGGCGGCATCGAATACACCTTCACGCTGGAGAATTTCGGGCTGGTCTTCGATCCGCTCTATGCCGGCATCTTCCTCAATTCGGCGCGCATCGCCGGCACGGCAACCCTGATCGCCGTGGTGATCGGCTATGCCGCCGCCTATGCGATCGCGGCGGCACCGCGCCAGATGCAGCCGGTGTTCCTGTTCTTCGCCGTATTGCCGTTCTGGTCCAACTACCTGATCCGCACCTATGCCTGGATCGTGCTGCTCAACCGTGAAGGCCTGATCACCCAACTCTTGCGCTGGTTTGGCTACACTGGCGAGCCGCCATCGATGCTCTATACCGAAGGCGCCGTCATCGCCGGTCTGGTCTACAATTACCTGCCCTTCGTGATCCTGGCCTGCTACGCGCCGCTGTCGCGGCTCAATCCGGAGCTCGCCGAGGCATCGCGCGATCTTGGCGCTTCGGCCATGACCACATTTCGCCGGGTCATCCTGCCGCTGACGGTGCCGGGTATCGCCGCCGGGGCGGTCTTCGTCTTCGTGCTGTCGATCGGCAATTTCGTAACGCCCGCACTGCTCGGCGGCGGCCGTTTCCAGATGATCGGCAATCTCGTCTACGACCAGTTCCTAACCGCCAATGACTGGCCGTTCGGCGCAGCACTGGCGATGGCGCTGATCGCCATCATGCTGCTGGTGCTGACGGCGCAGGCCTTGGCAGCCGATCGTGCCGCCGGCCGTATCGCCGAAGCGAAAGGAGGCGCCGATGGCTGAGCGCTCCCCCGCCACACGGCGCACGCTCTGGGTCATGCTTTCGCTGGTCTTCGCCTTCCTCTACATTCCGATCGCCGTGCTGGTGGCGCTGTCTTTCAATCAAGGCGGACTGCCGACCGTCTGGTCGGGCTTTTCGCTGAAATGGTATGCCTCGCTTGCCGGAAACGCCGCGATCCTTTCAGCCGCCCTCAACACGCTGATCGTGGCGCTGGTCTCGACCGCCATCGCCACGCTGCTCGGCACGCTGCTGGCGATCGGCGTCGAAATACGCCGGCAATATGGGAGCGGCCTCGAGGCGCTGATCTTTGCGCCGATGATCATTCCCGACATCGTGCTGGCGATCGCGCTGCTCAGCTTCTTCTCTTTGCTCGATTTCACCCTGGGCCTCCACACCATCATCCTCGCCCATGTCGTCTTCAACCTCGCCTTCGTCTGTTCGGTGGTGCGCGCGCGGCTGAAGAGCTTCGACTGGTCGATCGTCGAGGCCTCCGCCGATCTCGGCGCTTCCGCGCTCACCACCTTCAGGCGGGTGACATTGCCGGTCATCCTGCCGGCGGTCGTCGCCGGTGCGCTGCTCGCCTTCACGCTTTCGGTCGACGAGTTCATCATCGCGTTCTTCACCGCCGGCGCCGGCCGCGCTTCGACCACGCTGCCGATGCAGATCTATTCGATGATCCGCTTCGGCATCACCCCGGAGATCAATGCCTTGGCGACCATCGTCATGGCGGTCAGCATCACCGCGCTGACCCTGTCGCAGCGGCTCAACCGCGGGGTGATCGGCCAATGAGCGCAGCCCGCACGCTGCTGGCAATCGACAAGGTCTCGAAGAATTTCGGCCGGGTCACGGCCGTGGACGGCATATCGCTCGATATCCGCGAGAACGAGTTCTTCGCCTTGCTTGGACCTTCGGGCTGCGGCAAGACCACGCTGCTTCGCATGCTGGCCGGCTTCGAGACGCCCAATCACGGGCGCATCCTGCTCGACGGCCGCGACATCGCTAAGACACCGCCCAACAAGCGGCCGGTCAATCTGATGTTCCAGTCCTATGCGCTGTTTCCGCATATGAGCGTCAGGGCCAATGTCTCCTACGGCCTCGAAATGGAACGTTTGCCGGCAAATCAAATCCGCTCCCGCGTCGACGCCATCCTGGCGACGACCGAGCTCATTCCTTTCGCCGACCGCAAGCCGGAGCAATTGTCGGGCGGCCAGAAACAGCGCGTCGCGCTTGCCCGGGCGTTGGTCAAGCGGCCCCGGCTGCTGCTGCTCGACGAGCCGCTCGGCGCGCTCGACAAGAAATTGCGCGGCGCCATGCAGCTGGAGCTGAAGCGCCTGCAGAACGAGGTCGGCATCACCTTCGTCATCGTCACCCATGACCAGGAGGAATCGCTTGTCATGGCCGACCGCATGGCCGTGCTCAGGGACGGCAAACTACTGCAATGCGACACGCCGCATGCGGTCTACGAGCATCCGGCCGACCGTTTCGTCGCCGACTTCATCGGCGTCATGAATTTCGTGCCCGGTAAAGCCGCCGCCGACGGGGTGATGGCGGCCAACGGCGCGCGGATCGCCGGAACGGTTCCCGCAACACTTTCGCCCGGAGCAGCGGCGGTCGCTTCGGTGCGGCCCGAACGCATCCGGCTTTTCCCGTCGCCAGAGACAGCCAACCGGATCGCCGGCACCGTCGAGGCGCTCGCCTATCACGGGCTCGACCTGCAGCTGCATGTCCGCACCGCTCTGTCGCCAAAGCTGTTCCTGGTGCGCGTCACCGCCGACGCCGCGGACCGGCGCCCGGTCTCGTCAGGCGATGCGGTCGAACTCGGCTGGGATGCCGCCGACGTCAGAATTTTCGCAGATTGATCGAAGGAGAACTTTCATGGCGCAGAAGACGATCGCGTTTTTTCCAGAAGCGGCCTACGGCCCGGCGCTCAATTCCGTCGGCATCGCCCAGGCGGTCGAGGCGCGCGGCCACAGAGCGGTGTTCCTGTCGGACCCCGGCTTCGTCGACGTCTACAAGGGCTACGGCTTCGAGGCTCATCCGGTGAACCTGTCCGAGCCGATGCCGCCGGAGCAGATGGCCAAGTTCTGGGAAGACTTTATCAACGGCCATATCCCGAACTTC
Source organism: Mesorhizobium sp. (assembly GCA_004020645.1). Lineage (GTDB taxonomy): Bacteria > Pseudomonadota > Alphaproteobacteria > Rhizobiales > Rhizobiaceae > Mesorhizobium. The sequence goes on from SAQL01000010.1 coordinate 185,411, forward strand.
CGCAAATCGCCCTACGACCAGGTCGACAATTACGTGAAGGACTGCTGGACGGCGATCGTCGACAGCGCCAAATGGGCTGAGAAGGATCTGCCTGGCGTGCTTGCGACGATCAAGCCCGATGTCATCTGCGTCGACAACGTCATCCTGTTCCCGGCGATCAAGCAGTATGGCAAGCCGTGGGTGCGCGTCATCTCCTGCTCGGAAAACGAGATCGAGGACGAGGACATCCCGCCACATCTGTCCGGCTGCGGCGAGAACGACCACGCCTGCCATCAGCGCTATCGCGACCATTTTAACGCGGTCATCAAGCCGATCCACGACGACTTCAACGCGTTTTTGATTGCTCACGACGAGGCGCCGTATCCGATCGGCCAGTTCTTTGAGGCCTCGCCCTACCTCAACCTGCTGCTCTATCCCGAGGCGGCAAAGTTCAAGCGCCGCCATCCGCTCGACCCGGCAAAGTTCCAGTATCTTGAAGGTTGCGTGCGGCAGGAGAAGCCCTACACCGTGCCGACCTTCGCGAAAAACAATGACGGGCCGCTGCTCTATGTTTCCTTCGGCAGCCTTGGCGCCGGCGATGTCGACCTGCTGAAGCGCATCATCGCGACGCTGGGCAAGACGCGCTACCGGGCGCTGGTCAATGTCGGCGGCTACAAGGACCAGTACGCGCAGGTGCCCGAAAACGTCATCGTCGAGAGCTGGTTCCCGCAACCTTCGGTCATCCCGCAAGTCGACGCGGTAATCCACCATGGCGGCAACAACTCGTTCACCGAGTGTCTCTACTTCGGCAAGCCGGCGATCATCATGCCCTACGTCTGGGACGGCCACGACAACGCGACGCGGGTCGAGGAGACCGGTCACGGCTTCGGCATGCCGCGCTACGACTGGACCGACGCCGAGCTGATCGCCAGGATCGAAACCTGCCTGACCGACCCGGCAATCAAGGCCAAGCTGGCGAAGACGTCGGCGCAGATGCAGGCGCAAAACGGCCCGGAGAAGGCAGCGGGGCTGCTGGAGAAGTTACTGTGACCGGGCGGATGGGTATGGCGTTCCTTCGCGCCCCCTTCTGTCCTGCCGGACATCTCCCCCACTTGGGGGGAGATTGGCCGTCATCACTGATTTCGCCAATCACAAATGTCGCAAGAAGAGTGCCGTCGCCGGAGCTGCCAATCTCCCCCCTCGTGGGGGAGATGTCCGGCAGGACAGAGGGGGGCGCCGTAGAGCGAAGGCCTCTGGAAAATGAGCGCCGCACCAGCGGAGCACCCGCATGACCTCCTCTGTGCCACATCTCCACCAGGCCTCGACCCGCACCGACCTCGTCGACTGGGGCGCACAGCCGGATACGCTGGAAGGCGCTTCGCACTCCACCGGCAGGCTCGTCCACAAGGGGCCGAACAACCAGCCGGAATCCGGCATCTGGGTCTGCACGCCCGGCCGCTGGCGGCTGGCGATCCCGCGCGACGAATTGTGCCATTTCGTTGCCGGCCGCGCGACCTACCGATCGGACGACGGCGAGGTGATAGAAGTCTCCGCCGCCACGGTGGTCATGTTCCCGGCCGGCTGGGCGGGCGAATGCACCGTCCACGAGACCATCCGCAACATTTACATGCTGGCCTGAAGCCAGCCACTGGAGCTTCACGACATGCCGACACCGATCATGACATCGCCGCTCGCCCTCACCGACCTCGTTGACTGGGGCGTCATCCCCACCATGATCGAGGGAGAATCCCGCACCTCCGGCAAGCTGCTGCACAAGGGACCTGAGGGCCGCTCCGAATGTGGGCTGTGGGTCTGCACGCCGGGCAAATGGCACTGCCACGTCACCCGCGACGAGTTCTGCCATTTCCTCGAGGGCCGCTGCACCTATGTCCACGAATCCGGCGAGGTGATCGACATCGAACCGGACACCGCAGCGTTCTTTCCGCAGGACTGGAAAGGCGTCTGCACCGTCCACGAGACCATCAAGAAGGTCTACATGATCCGCTGAGCGGGCCTAAGAGGATTCCATGGACCTTTCACCTGACCGGCCGACCTTCTTCGTCAATCCGGACTATCGGCCGATGACCGGTGCGGCAAAACCGGTGATCGATCCGGCGACGCTGGAGACCGTCGGCGCGATCACCGCAGCCAGCGATGGCGAGGTCGACGCCGTGCTCACCGCGGCGGCCAAGGCGCAGGCGGCGTGGAAAAAGCTCGATGCCAAGAGCCGTGCCAAGCATCTGCATGCTGTCGCCAACGCTGTCGAGGCGGCCGATTTTACACGTTGCGCCGAGCTGATGGTGCGCGAGATGGGCAAGCCCTATCCGGAAGCAATCGGCGAGATCGCCAACTGTGCACCGATCTTCCGCTACTACGCCGAAATGGCGCGTGACGACGCCGGCAAGATTGCCGGCACGACGCAGACCGGTTCCTTCCAGTATGCACGCTACGAGCCTTACGGCACGTCGGTGCACATCATGCCCTACAACTTTCCGATCCTGTTGATGTGCTGGACCGTCGCCGCCTCGCTCGCCGCCGGCAATGCCTGCGTCATCAAGCCGGCCGAGGCGACGACACTGTCGACGCTGGATTACATGACCGTGTTCCGCTCACTGCCGGAGGGCCTGGTTTCCTGCCTGCCGGGTGGTGCGGCTACCGCGCAGGCGCTGATCGCTTCGGACCGCACGCATGCGGTCGCCTTCACCGGCTCGGTCGCCGCCGGCAGGGCTGTAGCCGTCGCTTGCGCCGAACGCATGAAGCCTTGCGTTATCGAGGCCGGCGGCAGCGATCCGCTGATCATCAGCCAACACGCCCCGCTGGAGGTGGCGGCGGCCGGCAGCGTCACCGCCGCTTTCCATCTTACGGGCCAGGTCTGCACCTCGGCCGAACGGTTCTTTGTCGTCGATGCCGTTCACGACCGTTTTGTCGAGCTGTTTGCCGAGAAGACACGTGCGCTGCGCATCGGCAACGGGCTGGACAAGACCGAGATCGGACCGCTGGTCAGCGAGGCGGCGCGGGCGAAAGTCATGCGGCTGGTCGATGATGCGATCCGCAGCGGCGCCAAGGCGGTCACCGGCGGGCGCATTCCACCGGCGCATAATGTCGGCTGGTTCTACGAGCCGACGATCCTGGCCGGCGTCACGCCTGATATGGCGATCGTGCGCGAAGAGTGTTTCGGGCCGGTCGCCGCGATCTGCCGGGTCAAGGATTTTGATGAGGCGATAGCGCTTGCCAATGATAGCCCGTTCGGGCTCGGCGCCTCGGTCTTCACCACCGATCTCGCCGAAGCGCATGAGGCTGCGGAGCGGCTTGAGGCCGGCATGGTCTGGATCAACAATCCGCTGATCGACAATGACGCGCTGCCGTTCGGTGGCTGGAAGGCGTCGGGCCTCGGCCGCGAGCTTGGGCGCCAAGGGCTGGATGCCTTCCGCCGCTCGAAGATGGTGATCATCGACCACAAGCCAGCGATCCAGGGCTGGTGGTATCCTTATCCCGACAGCTGGTTCCGTGAGGCCGGCGGCCGCAAGCACGTGTGAGGTTACACGGAAGGAGCGTGGTCAGCGCCGCTCTTCATTGATCGTCGGATAGAGCGTGATCTCGTGGTCGCCGATCGCGCGGCGCGATGCCCTTCTCTGCGGCCTTGTCAAGGATCAGCGCTCCAACATCGGGGGTGACGCCACTTCAGCGCAACGCCTTCTGGCCGCCCGCGGCGGTGATGACGCCGACGATGATCAGTCCGGTCAGCAGCAGCCGGACGCCGGCGCTGACGCCGAACGTGTTGAGCATGGTCAAGAGCAGCACCAGGAACAGGGCCGCGCCCCAGACACCCGGCACATTGGCCTTGCCGCCGGCCACCGACGTGCCGCCGATGACGACCACGGCGATCGAGGCCAGCAGATACTCATTGCCGATATCGACATTGGCGCCGCGGAAATAGCCGGCGAGCAGCGCCCCGTCGAGGCCGCCGAGCGCGCCCGACAGCGTGTAAGTGAGGAAGCGGATGCGGCCCACATTGACGCCGGCCAACCACGCGGCGCGGATGTTCTGGCCGATCGCCAGCACCGAGCGACCATAGATCATGCGCTGCAGTGCGATCGCAGCGCCGATGGTGAACAGCACGGTGAGGATCGCCAGTACCGGAATGCCCAGAATCTGCCGGTTGGTGAAATCGGCGAAGCCTGGCGGCGGCTTGATCTGCAAGCCGCGTCCGTAGCTGATGTCGATCGACTGGATGATGAAGCTAGCCGACAATGTGGCGATGATCGGCGGAATGCGCAGCGCCCAGATCAAGAGATAATTGGCGGCGCCGATCGCCATGCCGCAGGCCAGCGCCGCCAGCAGCCCGACCGCGATCATCTGGTCATTGCCGTCCATCACCTTCATGGCGACGGCGCTGGCGAGGCCGATATTGGCCGGCAGCGACAGGTCGACATTGCCGGGCCCGAGCGTGATCACGAACATCTGGCCGACACCGACGATGACAGTGAAGACGGCGAGCGAAAGTGCTGCCGTGATCATGCCGCCGCCGCCATAGCCGCCGGTGAAGGCGACCGTCGCCAGCCACACCAGCAGCGCGCCGATGAAGGACCAGATCCAGGGTTTGGCGAGCAGCAATCGCAACGACGCCATCGCTCACCTCTCCCTGCGGCTGATCAGCACCCGGGCCGCCAGCACAATGATGAGGATGGCGCCATTGGCGGCCACCTGCCAGTCGGGCGGGATGTGCATGAAGGTCAGCAGCGGCGAGGCGGCCAGCGCCAATGTCAGCGCGCCGATCACTGCGCCGATCGGCGATACCCGGCCGCCGACGAATTCGCCGCCGCCGAGGATGACGCCGGCGATTGAAAGCAGCGTGTAGCCATTGCCGATATTGGCATCGGCCGAGGTGGTGATGCCGATCAGGGCCATGCCGGACAAAACGCCGAACAGGCCGGTCAATGCGAACAGCACGATCTTGGTCTTGAGCAGCGACCAGCCGGCACGGCTGAGGGCCGCGGCATTGCCGCCCGAGCCGCGCAGGATCACACCATACGAGGTGCGCATCAGCCCGAAATGAACGACCGCCGCGATCGCCAGCGCCGCAATGATCGGAAAGGGAACAAAAGGCGGCTTGAAGGCCATCAGCGACAGCAGCCAGTCCGGCGCCTTGCCGCCGGGCTTCGGCAGGATGAGGATGGCCAGACCCTGCCAGACAAAACTCATGCCGAGCGTCACCACGATTGAAGGCAAATTGCGCAGATGGATCAGCGCGCCGAGCAGCGCATAGACGCCGATCGACCCGAGCAGGATCAAGACACCGACCAGCGGCGCCTCCTTCAGCCATGTCGCCGTGACGCAGCCGACGAAACCGACGAAGGTGCCGATCGACAGGTCCAGCTCGTTGCCGGCAATGACGAACATCTGCGCGATCGTCGCCAGGGCGATCGGGATCGCCAGGTTGAGCATCAGGCTGAAGCCGAAATAGCTGATGGCGCGCGGGTTGAGCCAGGCGATCGCCAGCAGCACCAGCCCCAGCGATAGAGCCGGCAGCAGGCTGCGCAACAGGCGCGCCCGCGCCAGCGCGCCGCGCTCGGAAGAACTCCTGGGACCGGTCTCGACGGGTGCTGCCGTCATCTCAGGCCGCATCGCCGAACGAGGACTGGATGATCTTTTCCTCCGTCAGCTCGTCGCGACCAAGGTTGGCGACGATCCGGCCGTTCTTGAAGACATAGACTTGGTGGCAATTGTCGAGCTCTTCGGTTTCCGTGGTGTACCAGAGGAAGGTACGGCCGCGGCCGGCCTCTTCGCGCACAAGGTCGTAGACTTCGAGCTTGGTGCCGATGTCGACGCCGCGCATCGGGTCGTCCATCAGCACGATCTTCGCGTTGGAGCCGAGCGCCCGGGCAAACAGGACCTTCTGCTGGTTGCCGCCGGACAGCGAGAAGATGTTGTTGTTCATGTCGGGCGTGCGGATGCCGATTTTCCTTTGCCAAAAGGTTGCGAGTTCGGCTTCGCGTTGCGGCGAGATCAGCAGGCCGTTGCGCAATCGCGCCAGCGAACGGATGCCGATGTTTTGCGCAATCGACCATTGCGGGAAAATCCCATCCGACTGGCGGTCGCCGGCCACCAGCGCCACCGGCGCGGTGACGTCGATGCCGGTTTTAGCGCGCGCCGCGGCGGCGAAGATCGCCAGCAGCAGATCGGTCTGTCCATGCCCGGCCAGCCCGGCAAGGCCGATGATCTCGCCGGCATGCGCCACAAGTTCGTTGCCGTCCTCTTGCCGCGCCGGCCGGGCCCGGACCCGTAACGGGCCGGTCTCCGGCTTTTGGGTCGCGATTTCGGCGGCGATCTTCTCACGCGCTTCCGCTCCCCCCATGGTCGTCACCAGCCTGTCGCGGTCGAAAGCCTTCGCCGCGTCTGACGCAACGACCTTGCCGTCGCGCATCACCACGATGCGGTCGGCATTTCCGAGCACCTCGCCCAGAACATGCGAGATCAGGATGCAGCTCTTGCCCCCGGCGACAAAGCGCCGGACGAAGGCCAGCAACTGGCCGGCCGTATGCGCGTCGAGCGAGGATGTCGGCTCGTCGAGGATGACAAGTTCGAGCGGATCCTGCGTCACCGTGAAGGCACGCGCCACCTCGACCATCTGCCGCCTGCCGATGGAAAGGTCGCTGGCGACATCGGAGGCGGAGATGCTGTGGCCAGGGAATATCTCGTCGAGCTTGGCCGCGATGAGATCGGCCGCCTTGCGCCGCCAGCCGAGGCCGCGCAGCGCCGGGTGGTTTATGCGCGCGTTCTCGGCGATGCTGAGATTCGGGCAAAGCGAGAGTTCCTGGAACACGCAGCGTATGCCGAGCTGTTGGGCGCGCGGCACCGAATAGCTGGCCTCGATGGCGCCACGCACCGCGATTCGCCCGCTGTCGGGCACGAGCGTGCCCGCCACCATATGCATGAGCGTCGACTTGCCCGCGCCATTGTGGCCGACGAGACCGACGCATTCGCCGGCTCGGACGTGGAAATCGACGCCGGCGAGCGCCCGGACCGCGCCGAAATGTTTTTCGGCGCCGTCCAGCCTGATGATGTCTGCACCGGCCTCGGGCATCCCTAGCGATATCCGGTCGGCGACGCGTGCGGCATTGGATGTGCCATGCTCACTTGATGTTGGCTTTGATGGCCGCGATGGCGTCTTCCTGCGTGTATTCGTGGCTGGCGACGCCGCCCTTGGGGATGTTCGGCAACTCGGCCTCGAAGGTATCCTGGGTGAAGGCGAGGTATGGCACCAACAGATCATGCGGCACATCGGTGCGGCCGTCGAGCACCTGCTGCGCCACCCAGAAGGCCAGCGACGACACGCCCGGCGCGATGGACGCCGACCAGGTCTGGTAGCCGTCTTTGTCCTTCTGTTCCTTCCACCATTGCAGCTCATCCTGACGGTTGCCCATGATGATGGTCGGGCGCGGTTTGCCGGCGGCGGCGAATGCTTGTGCCGCGCCATAGCCGTCGCCGCCCTGATCGACGACGCCGACGATTTCCGGCAGCGACGGCAGGATCGTCGCGACCGCCTTCTGTGCTGTGGTCTGATCCCAGTCGCCGGTCACCGAACCGACGATCTTGAACTCGGGATGAGCGGCGACGCCTTCCAGAATTCCGGCATGGATTGCGTCATCGATCGACGTGCCGGCAAGGCCGCGGATTTCCAGCAGATTGCCGCCCTCGGGATGGAACTTGGCCATCTGCTCGACTTCCTGCCTGCCCATGTCCTTGAAGTCGACGACCACGCGATAAGCGCAGGGCTCGGTGACGATGCCGTCGAAGGAGACGACGACGATGCCGGCATCGCAGGCCTGCTTGACAGCGCCGTTGAGCGCGTCCGGCGAGGCGGCGTTGATGACGATGGCGTCATAGCCTTGCAGGATCAGGTTCTGCACCTGGGCCGCCTGGGTCGGCACTTCCTTGTCGGCCGTCGTGAAGATGTCCGCGGCTGCGACCACCCCGTCGGCGACCGCCTTCTTGGTGACGATGGCATAGCTGTTGAGCATCGCCTGTCGCCACGAATTGCCGGCATAATTGTTGGAAAAGGCGATCTTTTTGTCGCTGGTGTCGGCAAGTGCGGTGCCTGACACGAGCATTGCCGCAAGCGCACTCAAGACGAGTATCTTCTTCATGTGTTATCCTCCCATGGATTGCTGGTTGTTGTTGGCTGCTGGTGGCTGTTATGACGACCCTCGTTTCAATATTGTCAGACAAATTTAGATGGGCGCACTTGTCAACAGCGATCGGCGACGGTTTGACGATCAACTTGCGGTGCAATGATTGAAAAGGCTTCGGCTCCGGGTCTAGGGGTGGGGCAGGAGACTGAATTCGAGATGGCAGCGACGCCGACTGATGCGCTGGGCGCACCCGGAATTCCGGCGCGCTGGACGTCAAGCGCCAAGAGCGGGGTCGGAACCGCGCTGTCTCCGGCCTGCCCTATCTGGTTCACGATCAGCCACGGCATTCTCAACGAGGTCTATTATCCCCGCCTCGACAGCGCCTGCACCCGCGACATGGGGCTGGTCGTCACCGGCCCCGGCGGCTATTTCTCGGAAGAAAAGCGCGATGCCGTGCACAGCGTCGAGCCGTTCGAGGATGGGGTGCCCGCCTACAGGCTGGTCAACACCGCCGCCGATGGCACCTACCGGATCGAAAAGCGTATCGTTACGGATCCGGAACGTCCCGCTTTGCTGCAGGAAATCAGCTTCACACTGCTGAAAGGCGCTGGTGCCGACCACCGCGTCTATGCATTGCTGGCACCGCATCTCGTCAACGCCGGCATGGGCAACACCGCCTGGATCGACGAGGGAAAGCCTGTCCTGTTTGCATCCGGGCGTGGCGTCTGCCTGGCGCTGGCCTCGTCGCTGCCCTGGGGAGCATGCTCGGCCGGCTATGTCGGTGTCTCCGATGGCTGGCAGCAACTCCGTCGTGACGGTCGGCTCGACCCGGCCTGCCGGAGGGCTGAAGACGGCAATGTCGCGCTGACCGGCGAGATCGGCTTTTCGGCTGCGAACCAGAAGGCCTTGCTGGCGCTGGGTTTCGGAACGACGCCGCAAGAGGCGGCAAAAAATGCTTCCGCCAGCCTGAAGCGAGGCTTTGAGCCAGCAGCCAAATCGTATGTCGAGAAATGGCGGGATTGGCAGGCTAGCTTGCTGCCGTTGGACCGGCATGCAGCAGGGATCAGCACCTATCGCGTCAGTACTGCGGTTCTTGCGACACACCGCTCATCCGACGGAGCAGCCGTCGCCAGCCTGTCGATCCCATGGGGCTTCAGCATGGGCGACGACGATCTCGGCGGCTATCATCTGGTCTGGCCGCGCGATCTGGTCGAAACCGCGGGCGGCTTCCTGGCCGCCGGCGATCCGGCGCAGGCGCTTGAGATCCTCGCCTATCTCCGCTCCATCCAGCAGCCGGACGGCCATTGGCCGCAGAACGCCTGGCTCGACGGGTCTCCTTATTGGCCCGGCATCCAGATGGACGAATGCGCCTTCCCACTGCTGCTCGCCGACGCGCTCCGCCGCGCAGGGCACCTGGCTGACGCCGCGTTGCTCGCCTTCATGCCGATGGTCGAGCGCGCCGCTTCCTATGTCGTGCGCAATGGTCCGGTCACCGGGGAGGACCGCTGGGAAGAGGATGCCGGCTACAGCCCGTTCACGCTCGCCGTCGAGATCGCCGCATTGCTCGCCGCGGCGGACTTGCTCGACGTCAGTGGAAAAGCAGAGCCGGCAAACTATCTGCGTGAAACCGCCGATGTCTGGAACGACCAGATCGAGCGCTGGACCTATGTCACCGGCACTCCACTCGGCGAAGAGGTCGGTGTCAAAGGCTATTACGTCCGCATCGCTCCGCCCGACACCGCCGGTGCGGCCTCGCCGAAGGACGGCTATGTGCCGATCAAGAACCGGCCGCCCGGCGACGCGGACCGGCCGGCCGAGGCGATCGTCAGCCCGGATGCGCTGGCGCTCGTCCGCTTCGGCCTCAGGGCCGCCGACGATCCGCGCATCGTCGACACAGTCAAGGTCATCGACGCGCGGCTGCGCTGCGACCTGCCGCAGGGGCCTGTCTGGTATCGCTATACTGGCGATGGCTATGGCGAACACGCCGACGGCGCGCCGTTCGACGGGACCGGCCAGGGCCGGCCCTGGCCGCTGTTGGTCGGCGAGCGCGCCCATTACGAACTGGCGGCGGGGCGCAAGGACAAAGCGGCGAGCCTGCTCAAGACGTTCGAAGGCTCGGCCGGGGCTGGCGGCCTGATGCCCGAGCAGGTCTGGGATGGTCCCGACATGCCGGAACGCGACCTGCGGCACGGTGGACCGTCGGGCAGCGCCATGCCGCTGGTCTGGGCGCATTCGGAGCACATCAAGCTGCTGCGTTCGCTCAGCGACGGCACCGTCTTCGACATGCCGCCGCAAGGCGTGAAGCGCTACATCGAGGACGGGACCGTGGCGCCGCGCCGGACCTGGCGCTTCAACCACAAGGTCCGCACCATGCCCGCCAGCAAGATGCTGCGCGTCGAACTGCTGACCCGGGCGGTGGTCCATTGGAGCAGCGACGGGTGGGCGACCATCCATGACGCCGCGACGATCGAGAATCCCTTCGGCATCCATATCACGGACCTGCCCGTTGCCGATGTTCCGCCGGGCAATACCATCGTCATTACTTTTTTCTGGCCCGATGCCGGCCGTTGGGAGAAGGTCGACTTTTCCATCGGTATCGACAAGCTGGACTAGAGCATGATCCCGAAAAGTGGAAACCGGTTTTCGGAAATGATCATGCTCCAAGATAGAGCAAGTAGATCTTCTATCCCTCAGGAACCAGGACGAGAAACATGCAGATCGGAATGATGGGACTGGGCAGGATGGGCGCCAATATGGTGCGGCGCCTGCTGCGCGATGGTCACGAATGTGTGGTCTACGACATCAACCCGGCCAGCGTCGCCGCCCTTGTGACGGCTGGCGCGATCGGAGCGGCTTCGATGGAGGAGTTCGTCGGCAAGCTGACCAAGCCGCGCAGCGCCTGGCTGATGCTGCCGGCGGCAATCACCAGCCGGATCGTCGACCAGGTGGCCGACCTGATGGAGCCGGGCGACATCATCATCGACGGCGGCAATTCCTATTACCACGAGGCTGTCGACCACGCAGCGCGCCTGGCATTGAAAGGTCTGAACTATGTCGATGTCGGCACCAGCGGCGGCGTCTGGGGCCTCGAGCGCGGCTATTGCCTGATGATCGGCGGCCCCGACAGCGCGGTCCAGCATCTCGACCCGGTCTTCGCGACCCTCGCGCCGGGCGCCGACGCCGGGGCGCCTGCCCCCGGCAAGGCTGCAGGAACCGCCCCCTTCGGCTATCTCCACTGCGGACCGAGCGGCGCCGGTCATTTCGTCAAGATGGTCCACAACGGCATCGAGTACGGCGTCATGGCCGCCTATGCCGAGGGCATGAACATCCTGAGGTCGGCGAATGCGGGCAAGAGACAGCGGACGGCCGACGCCGAAACCAGTCCATTGGAAAACCCGCAATACTACCAGTTCGACATCGACATCGCCCAGGTTGCCGAGGTCTGGCGGCATGGCAGCGTCATCGGCTCCTGGCTGCTCGACCTGACGGCGGGCGTATTGAGGGCCGATTCGGGGCTGACGCAGTTCGGCGGACGAGTTTCGGATTCCGGCGAAGGTCGCTGGACGCTGAAGGCGGCGATCGACACCGGCGTGCCGGCGCCGGTTCTGTCCTCGGCGCTGTTCGACCGGTTCTCCTCGCAGGGTGAATCCGAATTCGCCGACAAGCTGCTGTCCGCCATGCGCTACGCTTTCGGCGGCCATGTCGAAAAGCCGAAGACAGGCTCGTGACGGGGAAGACACGCTCATGAACCAGGAACGGTCCGACACGCTGGTGCTTTTCGGGGCGACCGGCGATCTCGCCCACAAGAAGATCTTCCCGGCACTTTATGCCATGGTCGCCAAGGGAACGTTGACCGAGCCGGTGATCGGCGTCGCTTTCGACGCCTGGGACCTGAAGCAGTTGCAGGCGCGCGCCCGCGACGGCATCGTCAAGGCCATCGGCAAGGTCGATGAAAAAATCTTCACGAAACTTGCCTCGCTGCTTCGCTATGTCAGCGGCGACTACCGTAGTGCCGCGACATTCGAGAAGCTGAAAAGCGCGCTCGGAACCGCACAGCACCCGCTGCACTATCTGGCGGTGCCGCCGACCATGTTCGAGACGGTCATCCAGGGACTGGAGCAGTCGGGCGCAGCCCAGGACGCGCGCCTGATGGTGGAAAAGCCTTTCGGTCACGACCTGCAATCGGCGCGCTGGCTGAACCGGGTCCTGCACCTGGTATTCGACGAGCAGTCGATCTTTCGCATCGACCACTATCTCGGCAAGGAGGCGATCCAGAACCTGCTCTATTTCCGCTTCGCCAATTCCTTTCTCGAGCCGATCTGGAACCGCAATTTCGTGGAGAGCGTGCAGATCACCATGGCCGAGGATTTCGGTGTCGAGGGCCGTGGCCGCTTCTACGACGAGGTCGGCTGCATCCGCGACGTCATCGAGAACCATCTGCTCAACATCCTGCTGCTGCTCGCCATGGAGCCGCCCGTCGGTCGCTCGGCCGACGATCTGATCGACGAGAAGGTACAGGTGTTGCGAGCGATCCGGACGCTGACCAAAGACGATGTCGTGCGCGGCCAATTCAAAGGCTATCTCAGCGAGCCGGGCGTCGCGCCAAACTCGCCGGTCGAGACCTTCGCGGCGGTGCGTTTTTTTGTCGACACATGGCGCTGGCAGGGCGTGCCTTTCTTCATCCGCGCCGGCAAATCAATGCCGGTGCACGCCACTGAGGTCATCGTCCGGCTGAAGCCGCCGCCGCTTAATGTCTTCGACCCGATCAAGCCCGACGACGCCAACTACGTGCGCTTCCGCATCGATCCGCAAGTGGCGATCTCGGTCGGCGCCCAGCGCAAGGCCGCCGGTGACTACATGATCGGCGAGCAGGTTGAACTCACCGCACTCGATGACACCAAGGGCGACATGCCGCCCTATGAGCGGTTGATCGGCGACGCCATGAACGGCAACGGCCAGTTGTTCACCCGTCAGGATGCCAGCGAACTCGCCTGGCGAATCGTCGGCCCGGTGCTCGGCGATACCACGCCGCCTCAGCTTTATGAGCCGGGGACATGGGGCCCTGCCGGTGCGATGGCCGGGTTCGGACCGCCGAACGGCTGGATCAATCCGGCAAAATGAACTCGAAAGGCGACGCAATGGCCAAAACGGCGAAGAAGCCGGCACCGGACAACGAGAAGATCGTGCTTGCGATCGATATTGGCGGCTCCCATGTCAAGATCCTCACCAGCGCCGGCGGCGAGGAGCGCAGAGCCGATTCCGGACCCGGCCTGACGCCGCAGCAGATGATCGCGGCCGTACAGACGCTCGCCGATGGCTTGCCCTACGACGTCGTCTCGATGGGGTATCCCGGCCCGGTGCACCACAACAGGCCGCTGACCGAGCCTGCCAACCTCGGCAAGGGCTGGGTCGGATGCGACTTCGCAACGCAGTTCGGCAAGCCGGTGAAAATCGTCAACGACGCGCTGATGCAGGCCGTCGGCAGCTATGAAGGCGGGCGCATGCTGTTCCTGGGTCTGGGAACAGGCCTGGGTGCGGCGATGATCGTCGACAACGTCGCCCTGCCGATGGAGCTCGCGCATCTTCCCTACAAGAAGGGCGGCAGCTTCGAGGACTATGTCGGCGAACGTGGTCTTGAAAAGCGCGGCAAGAAGAAATGGCGCAAACACGTCTTCGATGTCGTCGAGCGGCTGCGCGCCGCCATGCAGCCTGACTATGTGGTCATCGGCGGCGGCAATGTCGACGAGTTAGACGAATTGCCTGCCGGTTGCAGGCGCGGCGACAACACACGCGCCTTCGAAGGGGGATTTCGACTGTGGCGCGACAAATCCCTGATTATCTGATATTATAGCGATTTGGGATCAGACCTGTTGATCTGGCCCCGCCGTTAGTATTGTGATTCAAAATAATGTGTGGCGTGGTGCGGCGTCATTGCGTTACGCAGATTTGCCGACTAGGAATTCTGCGACCACTAACGGAGAAAATAGATTGACCGACGACAGCAACAAGGCCCGCAAGGACATCGACCTTCTCGAGCTGACCGCTCACATCGTGTCCGCTTACGTCGAGAAGAACCGCTTGCCCGCTTCCGGCCTCGGCGATCTCATCGCCAGCGTCAGCGCGTCGATAAGTGGACTCGGACAACCCGCCGCCCCGGTGGCAGCGCCGCTGATCCCCGCCGTCAATCCTAAGAAATCGGTGACGCCGGACTACATCATCTGCCTCGAAGACGGCAAGAAGTTCAAATCCCTGAAGCGCCATATCGGCGTTCATTTCGGGCTGACGCCGGATGCCTACCGCGCCAAATGGGGCTTGCCGGCCGACTATCCGATGGTTGCCCCCAATTATGCGGCCTCGCGCTCGCAACTGGCGAAGGCGATCGGCCTTGGCCGCAAGGCCGCCCCGCCGGCGCCGGTCAAGAAGACCAGGAAGCCCAAAGCTACGGTCTGACACGTCGTTCGAAGCCCGGCAAACGCAAGCTTCAAAGATGGCGGGTCAGAGTGGCGCGAAGGAACTCGACCTGCGCGCCCAATAGCCTCTCCACCTCCGCCGAGCGCGTTTGCCCCAATGCAATTAGCGTGGTACCCCGGAAATCCTCGATCCAGAGCCGATTTTTGCGCGCGCCCCTCACCGAACTGCGCTAAAAGCGCTGTTGGTTGGACCAGCGCCCTTCGTGGAAGAGCCCCGCCGGCCGATGCACAATCTCGTCGGGGCCACTCACAAATGACAGCCGAACAGACATCGCCCGACCGGCGCTATGCCGCCTTCCGGCACAAACCCTTCCTGAGTTATTGGGCGGCACGCTTCCTCTCCACATTCGCCACCCAGATCGTATCCGTCGCCGTCGGCTGGCAGGTGTACGACCTGACCCGCGATCCATTCGATCTCGGCCTTGTCGGCATTGTCCAGTTCTTGCCTTCGCTGCTGTTGGTGTTGGTCACCGGGGTGGTCGCCGACCGTTTCGGCCGCCGCCTGATCATGGCGCTGACCGCACTCCTGGAGGCGATCTGCGCGTTGGTGTTGCTGCTGCTGACGCTGCGCGGCCTTAGCGGGCCGGGGTTGATCTTCGGCGTGCTCGCCATGTTCGGCATCGCGCGCGCCTTCTTCGGACCGGCGGCAGCGTCGCTGTTCGCCAACCTCGTGCCACCTGAGGATTTCGGCAACGCGATCGCCTGGAATTCGTCAGCCTGGCAGACGGCGACCATCGTCGGACCGGTCGCCGGTGGCTTGCTCTACGGGCTTTCGGCGGAAGCGGCATACGGCACCGCAGCCGTTCTGATGTTTGTCGCCGCGGTGCTGGTCTTTACTATCCCGAAACCTGCCCAGCGCAGCGAAACCGACAGGCCGACGATGCAGACCTTGTTTGCCGGCTTCGGCTATATCTGGAGCGAGAAGATCGTGCTCGGCGCCATTTCGCTCGATTTGTTCGCCGTACTTCTGTCCGGCGCCACGGCACTGCTGCCGGTCTATGCGCGCGATATCCTCGATCTCGGCCCATGGGGCCTGGGACTGTTGCGCTCGGCACCGGGCATCGGCGCCATCTGCGTTGCCATCTGGCTGGCCGGACATCCGATCCGCAACCACGCCGGCGTGGTCATGCTCGGCTTCGTCGCGCTGTTCGGCGCCTCTACCGTGCTGTTCGGCCTCTCCACCATCACCTGGCTGTCGATCGCAGCGCTCGCCTTGCTCGGCGCCACCGATATGTTCAGCGTCTACATCAGAGAGACGCTGATCCAGCTGTGGACGCCGGACCAGGTGCGCGGCCGCGTCAACGCCGTCAACCAGGTTTTCGTCGGCGCCTCCAACGAGCTCGGCGAATTCCGCGCCGGCACCATGGCGGCATTGATCGGTACCCTGCCTGCGGTGGTGATCGGCGGCGTCGGGGCAGTCGTTGTCGTCGGGCTGTGGGCGGTGCTGTTCCCGCAACTGCGCAAGGTGCGCCACCTCAACGGACGAAACTGATCCACGGCATACTGACCCAGACGCGCCCCCCGCGACGTCTCAGCTCTCATCGACGCAGACGGATGCTATTCGGGTGTAGCAACGCGAATCGGGCGGGTGCCGATCTTTGCCCCTGTGACGGCATCCACGGCCACCGGCTCGATTTCTGCTCCTGTCTCAGCGTCGATGTATCGCGCCAACCTGCCTTCGCCCCGGTACTGGCGTCCCCACGCACCCAGTAAGATCAGCACCGGCAAGAAATCGCGTCCGGCGGCGGTCAGCACGTACTCATCGCGCGGAGGCCGCTCCGAGTAGCGTCGCCTTTCCAGAAGTCCCTCCTCCGTCAGAGTCGCCAGCCGCCGGGTCAGGATAGTTGGGGCGATGCCCAGACTTTTCCGGAATTCGTCGAAGCGGGTGAGGCCCAGGCTCGCGTCGCGAAGGATCAACATGCTCCACGCATCGCCGACGCAGGTCAGGCCGCGGGCGATCGGGCAAGAGGCATCGGAAAGATTCTTCATGTCCATATCATTTTGATAGTGACTTCATAGTAACGTCCTTTTGAAATGCAATCCAGCACAAAGAAAGGAGTGACTTCCATGAACAGGACCAACCTTGGCGTCGCCCATCCGGAACGCAACCGTCAGCGCGTGCAATCAGCACATCATGTCGCCGCGGGCCAGCCGAGATCGGCATCATCCAAACGGAGCGTCGCAATGATCAACCTCATCAGTGGCGTGGCGGCATTCTTCCTGGCCGCGTCTCCGTTGCGTGCCGCCGAGCTGTCGATCATGGTCGGGGAGAGTATCGATCTCGGCGGTTTTCGCGGCGTCTTGCACTACACCGACGAAAATGACGGCTATCGGGTGATTGCAACGATAGCCGATGGTGAGGCCGGGCTCCCGGTGCGCTTCTCGGCCACGCTCGCCGACGGACAGTCGGCTACGATATCCGTGCCGCGGAAACTGGGCGAACCTGAGCAAAGCCTCGAGATTTCGCGCTCCGGCGACACGCTTACCGTCACCGAGTTGGGGTCCGTGTCCAACCAGCGAACTGGGGCGCTTGCCGAGTAATGCCCCTGATCGGATCGCCGGGGCGTGCGCCACATCTCCATTTGGCGCGCATGCCTGCAGCCACCAATCCAACACTCCAACACAAAGAAAGAAGTGATTTCCATGAACAAGACCAATCCTGGCGTCGCCCTGGTGACGGGGGCATCCACCGGCATCGGGCACGCAACGGCCAAGGCCCTGCAGAACGCGGGCTTTCGCGTGTTCGGAACCAGCCGTCGCGCGGTCGCCGAACGATCTGACGGCGTTACCATGCTGACCTGCGACGTCACCGATGAGGCGTCGGTGGCCAAACTGGTCGATGAGGTGCTGGCCAAGGCCGGACGCATTGACTTGCTCGTCAACAATGCCGGCATCGGCCTGCTCGGCGGCGCCGAGGAGTCCTCGACCACTCAGGCTCGGGCGCTGTTCGACGTGAACGTCTTCGGCGTGCTCCGCGTGACCAACGCGGTCCTGCTGACAATGCGCCGTCAAGGAACGGGCAGGATCGTCAATTTGAGTTCGGTATTGGGGTTAATCCCAGCACCCTATTCCGCGCTCTATGCGTCGACCAAACATGCCATCGAAGGTTATTCCGAATCGCTCGACCACGAACTGCGCCCGTTCGGAATTCGCGTCGTGCTGGTCGAGCCCGCCTATACCCGGACCTCGTTTGAAGAAAATCTGGCCAGGTCGGACCAATTGCTTGATATCTATGACGCTGCGCGCGCTGGCATGGATGTGACGATCGAAACAGGCGATGCTCCCGAAATCGTAGCCGAGACGGTGTTGAAAGCAGCGACCGAATCCATTCCGAGAAGGCGCTATGCGGCGGGAAAAATGGCGCGCCACGTCAGTTTCCTGCGCCGTTTCGTCCCGGCATCCGCATTCGACAAAAGCCTGCGAAAGCAGAACGGGCTGCCGGTCTGACGTCGACAATGAAGTCCCGCTTCGGTCGAACCGGCAGGCCACGGCAGGCTGCTGTCGCACGACATCAGCACCGCGCGCGCCTGCCGAAAATCGTCTGCAGGAATTCGCCGAGCCAGCGTTTAAGATGCATGTCCCAGATTAGCCGGCCGCCGAGATGGTCGCGGCCGGGCTGCGCGCCGGGCAACTCGAAGCGATGCGCGCCGCGAACGACCCAGCGCTGCATCATCGCCCTAGTCAGTTCGCCATGGAACTGGATGCCCCAGGCATTGTCGCCATAATGAAAGGCCTGGTTGGGATAGGTTTCGGCCGTCGCCAGCAGCGTCGCGTCCTTCGGCAGCGAGAAGCCCTCGCGGTGAAACTGGTAGACCATCTCAGGCCAGTGCATCAGCTTCCGGCCCGCCTCCGTCGCCTTCAGCGGATACCAGCCGATCTCAACCAGCCCCTCGCCATGACCCTCGACCTTGCCGCCAAGGTGGTTGACCAGCATCTGCGCGCCGAGGCAGATGCCGAGCAACGGCCGGTTCTCCCTGAGCGGAACTTTCAGCCAGTCGGTCTCGCGGCGGACAAAATCGTCCTCGTCATTGGCGCTCATCGGTCCGCCGAACACCACGGTTCCGGCGTGACCGTCCAGTGTTTCCGGCAAGGTGTCGCCGAGCGGCGGGCAGCGGAGATCGAGGTCGAAGCCTTCTTCGATAAGCATGTGGCCGACGCGCCCGGGGCTCGAACTCTCCTGATGCAGCACGATCAGGATTTTTGGTCTCGGCCTCGGCATGGATGGCATCGGGATCCCGTCTATTCGTCGCTCGACGTTCCAGTGGCGCCCGGCGCTTCGGCGGCCGCCTTGCGGCGCGCCTCGACGCGGTCATGGCGTTCGACATCCATCAGCTCGGCGACCCGCCAGACGATATTGTCCTCGAGTTCGTGCAATTCGCCATCGGCATAGACGATCTCCCACATCAGGCCGATGAAGGCTTTTCGCGCGTCCGGATCGAGCTGACGCTTCAAAACACTGGTGAAGGCGTAGAGGTCGATCGCCTCATTGTCGGCCCGCTCGCCGGCAGCGGCAAGCGCGTCGAGCTCGTCGCCGCTGATCGAATAGCTTTCCGCCAGCACCGCCTTGAACCGCTCCCATTCGGCATCCTGACGCACGCCGTCGGCACTCATCACATGGTAGAGAAGGGCGGATGCGGCAACGCGCGGATCATCGGCGTTGTTGCGGGCGCTGCCAGCTGCCGGCAGGTCCTTCAGAAACGACAGAACGCGTTGGAACATGTGATTCTTACTTCCCATCGGCCAAAACTAGCAAGCTCAGCCAAATCAGAACAATCGAAATTTGCGTGGTGATTTTTGGTCTTCGTCGTCCGGATCGACGCCAGGATCGTCGGGCAGCCTGGCCAGTTCCTCCGCCGGTTCGACGGCTTCCGCATCCGTCGCGGTGACCGGCGTAACATCGTCTTCGCCGCTTTCCGATGTCGTCGCGGTGGCCGGTCTTTCGGCCGAACCAGCGGGATTCAGCTCGATCACATTTTCCTTTGCCGGCTTAATGGGCGCCGCAATGGTCGGCACCGCGACGTCCGGCGCGTCCTCGTCACTGTCGATGAGCTGGCCGAGCCGCTCCATCGGCGCCCGCCATTCGAAGGCGTCTAGCTTGCCGGTGATCGGCGACACCGGCGCCCAGCGTTCGGAGACGACGCCGTCGGCAACCCAGGCCGGATCGCGCGGTGCACGCACTGCCTTGGACAAAAGCTGCCGCACCTTGCCCTGATCGCCGGTCTCGGCCTCCTCGATGTCGGCCAGAAGCAGATAGGCGCCTTCGCGGCGATCCATGCGAATGGCCGCCTCGGCCTCTTTACGGGCGGTTGAAAAGTCCTGCGCGTCGAGCGCGGCGCGCGCCACCGCCAGCGAGGATTCGGCGTGGTTCTTCTTCATCTCCTGCAGCTTCTTCGCCCGGTTCAGGCGGTCGAGCACGGCATCGCCCGGCCGGGCGTGTGTATAAAGCTCGGCGATCTCCGGATGCGGCTCGGCTTTCCATGCCGCTTCGAGTATTTTCGCGCCCTTGCGCACCTCGTTCTGTCTGAACAGCAGTTTGGCTGCGACGACCGCCGCCGGGGCGAAATCCGGCCGCAGCCGGTTGGCCTCGAGAGCAGCAGTTTTGGCGGCATTGGGATCGCTGTCGATCAGCGACTGCGCCTTTGCGGTAAGCAGCACGGCGCGACGCCGGTTGGCGGCGTCGCGCTCGATCTGGCGCGTCGATTTCTGCGCCTCGACCAGTTTCAGCGCGCCGTCCCAGTCGCCGCGCCCGGTCAGGTCTTCCAGCGTCGATTCGGCGGCCCAGGCCAGTTGCGGCGCCATCACCGCGGCACGGCCGGCATAGTGCCGCGCAGCGTTGCGATCACCGAGGCGCTCGGCCTCGAGATAAAGCCCGCGCAGGCCGAGCAGCCGCATTTCCGGATCGTCGAGCATGGTCTCGAACTTTTCGCGTGCGCCCTCGTGGTCGCCTTCCAGCAACGAAGCTTGCGCCTCCAGCAGATGGATCAGCGGCTCCTGGTCGGAGCGGATCAGCTTTGCCGCTTCCTTGGTCTTCTTGCGGGCGAGCGCTCCGTCACCGGCGCCGGCGGCGATCATGCCGGTCGACAGTGCCTGATAGCCGCGATCGCGACGGCGGACGCGGAAATAACGCGAGATAGTGTAGGGACTTTTCCACAGCGCCTTGAGCAGCCACCAGACGATCATCACCGCGGCAACCACGGCGACAACCGCCACCGCCGCCACCATCAGGCTGACCTGGTACTGATAGCCGCTGAAGGTGACGACCATCTCGCCCGGCCGGTCGGCCAGCCAGGCGAAACCCAGGCCAAGCGCGAAAACGACGGCGAGGAAAAGCAGAATGCGAATCATCGGGTCTTCCTCACGCCTTCATCGCACCTGATATCAGCGCGTCGACCTGCTTCTCGGCCTCGATCCGCGCCTTCAATTTGCCGGCGAAACCGGCGCCGGCAGCCTTCACCGCCTCGGGCAGCGCATCGTATTCGCTGAGCGCCTTGGCATAGTCGCCCTGGTTGACCGCCACCTCCATGCGGGCGACGGTTTCCGGAGCGCCAGCGCCTTCGACAGCACCGATCGGCCTGACCTTGACCAGCGATTCGGCGCTCGACAGCAGGCTTTGCAGAAAGCCGGCATTCTGGTCGACGGGCTCGGAGGCAGCGACCATGGCATTGGCGGCAACAGGCATTTCGGCGGCGATATCCGCGCGGGTCGGAACGCCCTTTTCGGCGTAGGCACGTAAGCCTGCGATCTCGGGCGCATCCGGTGAAATCGCCGCAAAGGTTTCGAGTTCGGCGGCGAATGGCGCACCGCGGTCGAGGGCTGCCTTCAGCGCCGATGCGGCGATGGCGAGCGCAACCTTCGGCTGCCCGGCCTGTGCTTCGACCTTGCCGGAAAGCTGCGCCACCGACTGTTCCAGCGCCGCAAGTCGGCGGTCCTGTGCCGTCGCCGTCTCACCCGCGGATTTCACCGCCGCGTCGAGCCCGGCCAGCCTTTCGTTGAGCGGCCCGAGATCGACCGGCGCCCTATTGCCGGCCTGGCCAAGGGCAGCGACCGCCGTCTCGATCTGCCTGACCTTGTCGCCAAGCGCTGCAAGCCCGGCAGTGTCGCCTGCTCCGCCCTGCTCGACCGCCGATTTCAGCGCCGCGACATCCGTCTTGACCTGATCCAGCGCCGACGACAGCCCGTCCACCTTGGCCGACGCATCATTGTTGCCGGCTGTGTCCTTGAGCCCGGCGATCTCGCTCTTCAGCGAAGCGATTTCGCCATTGATGCCATCGAGCGACACGCCGCCCGAGGAGACATCGCCAGCCCCTGGCGCGCCGAGCAGGCCGGCAAACTGCAGCCCTCCGGCGGCAGCGAGCGCGATGACGCCGCCGATAATGCCGGCAGCGATGCCGTTGATGCCGCCACGCTTCGGCTGCGCTGCCATGTCTTCATTCTCTGTCTGGGTTTCTTTCGGCGCGTCTGCGGCGCTCGGCCTGGCCGATCCGTCGTCGAAGCCGTAGTCGAAGGCCCGGTTCGCTGATGCCTCCGAGCCGGTCGGATAAGTCGGTTTGGGTCCTTCGGGACCCTTGGCGCCGCCCTCTGCCGGCTCTTCCGGGCCGGCCGGCGGGGCCGCGTCGGCATGCTCCCACGGCTCGATGTCGGTCTGGTCGGCATGCACCGGTTCTTCAGGCGCTTCCGGCTGCGACGCGTTTGCCGCTTCCTCCGCCTTCGCCTCGTCGGTCCGCCCGTTGGCGGCATCCTCGTCGGCAACGCGCGAGACGGCGCCGGGTTCGAGCTCGATGGTCACCGGCTCGCGACGGCTTTTCGAATGCCGCATCTTCGGCGTCTTGACCATGCTTGGGCTCCGCAAAATTCGCTTCGGGATGGTTCAGGAAGGGTCTAGCACATCACCAAGCGGTGAAAAGGGGCGGCGTGATGACACGGGGTCAACGCCACGTCCGCAAAAGCTCCAGCAGTGCCTCCTCGCTGGGCTCCGGCGCAACGCGGAGCTTTTCTGAGGCGACAGTTTCCAAGGTTGCGGCAATACGTCCGGACAGCGCGAAAAACCATGTCTCTTCAAAAAGATCGCGCAGCGCTGGCCGTTCGGTCAGGGCCTGCATCGCTGCCGCCGCCTTGGCCGAATAGAGCAGCACCGCTTCAACCGGCTGGCCGGACAGGCGCGCAAGGATTGCAGCGTCCGAATAGCTTGGCGCAACGGTGTCGTAGGTCTCGATGGCGCGGACGTGGACATCCGCGGCCTTCAGCCGCGCCTCGAACGCCGGAAACCGCACCCGTCCGCACAGATAGATGATCGTCTTTGCCATGAAGCCGCCGGCAAGCGCATCGGCCAGCGCCTCGGCATCGCCGGGGCCTTCGCTGACGGACAGGAATCCCGCCGTGCGGGCCGATTCCGCTGTCCGTCTGCCGACTGCATGGCAGGGCAAGGCGGCGAGCGCCGCGATGATTTCCTTCGGCGCATGGCGCACAGCATTGGCGCTGGTGACCGCAACGGCGGCGGCACTGATTGCGATCCCGTCCGCATCGACCGGCAGAACCACCGTTTCGGTCAATGGCAGCAGGATCGGCTGATAGCCCTGGTCTCGCAGCCGCTGTGCCGTGCGCGAGGCGCCCGGTTCCGGCCTCGTCACCAGGACGCGAACCATGTCAGGCCCAGCCGTCGAAGAATTTTTCGCCGGCCTTGGCCCGCACGGTCCTGGCCGCGTGTTCGCCGATGCGGGCGGCATCCTGCGCCGGGCCTTCCCCGATGACCTCATGGGATTGCCTGCCGTCCGGCGAGATGATCAGCCCGGCGAAGAAAACCGTTCCGCCCGATATCGTCGCATGGCCGGCGATTGGCGTGCGGCACGATCCGTCGAGCGCCGCAAGGAAGGCGCGTTCGCAGGCCAGCGCCTGTCCGGTCGGCACGTCGTGGATTGCCGTCAGCATCCTTTCCACATCGAGGTCGCCGACGCGGCTTTCGATGCAGATCGCGCCTTGCCCAGGCGCCGGCGGAAAGGTGTCGAGCGGCATCAGGTCGGTGACGACATTTTCGAGCCCGAGCCGCTTCAGCCCGGCATAGGCGAGGATGGTACCGTCGGCCTCGCCCTCGTCGAGCTTGCGCAGCCGTGTCTGCACATTGCCGCGGAACATCACCACGTCGAGGTCCGGCCGCATCCGCCGGATCAGTGCCTGGCGCCTGAGCGACGACGAGCCGACCTTCGCGCCGTGCGGCAATCCGGCGATCGTTTTTGCCGCCTTGCCGACGAAAGCATCGCGGGCATCCTCTCGCGGCAGGAAGGCGGCCAGTTCCAGCCCGTCGGGCAACACCGTCGGCATGTCCTTCGACGAATGCACTGCGATATCGATGCGGCGCGCCAGCAGCGCGTCCTCGATCTCTTTGGTGAACAGCCCCTTGCCGCCGGCTTCCGCCAGCGGCCGGTCCTGGATGCGGTCGCCGCTGGTCGAGATGACGACCACCTCGAACGCCTCAACCGGCATGCCGTGCGCCGCCATCAGCCGCGCCTGCGTTTCATGCGCCTGCGCCAGCGCCAGCGGGCTGCCGCGTGTTCCGATTTTCAAGGTTGTTTGCATGGCGCGCCGTCCGTGATAACCCCCGGCAGATTGAGGCCGTTTTCCCGGCTTTCTCCTAACGGGGAAAGGCTGGTTGTACAATCTCTAGGGATGGCGACGAATTGATCCGCGTTCTGGGCATTGAGACGAGTTGCGACGAGACCGCCGCCAGCGTGGTAGCGCTGGACGCGGGCGGCGCACCCAAAATCCTGTCAGATATCGTGCTCAGCCAGATCGAGGAGCATGCCGCCTTTGGCGGCGTCGTGCCGGAAATCGCCGCGCGCGCCCATGTCGAGGCGCTGGACGGCATCATCGAGGCAGCGCTCGCCGATTCGGGCGTCGAACTCGCCGACATCGACGCCATCGCCGCGACTGCCGGCCCCGGCCTGGTCGGCGGGCTGATCGTCGGGCTGATGACGGCGAAAGCCATTGCCGCGGCCGCAAACAAGCCCCTGATCGCAATCAACCACCTCGAAGGCCATGCGCTGACCGCGCGGCTGACCGACGGGCTCGACTTTCCCTACCTGTTGCTGCTGGTGTCCGGCGGCCACACGCAGATCGTCGCCGTGCGTGGCGTCGGCGACTACCAGCGCTGGGCGACAACCATCGACGATGCGCTCGGCGAAGCCTTCGACAAGACGGCCAAGATGCTCGGCCTGCCCTATCCCGGTGGACCGAATGTCGAGAAGGCGGCGGCGACCGGCGACGCCACGCGCTTCGCCTTCCCGCGGCCGATGAAAGGCTCGGCGCAGCCCGATTTCTCCTTTTCCGGGCTGAAGACCGCCGTGCGCCAGGCGGCGACGGCCATCGCCCCATTGAGCGACCAGAACGTCGCCGACATCTGCGCCTCGTTCCAGGCGGCGGTGGCGGATGCGCTGGACGATCGTGTTTCGAGGGCTCTGAACCGATTCCGTCAGGAATTTCCAGGCGAGTTGCGGCCTGCGCTCGTTGTTGCCGGCGGCGTCGCCGCCAACCGGACGATCAAGACGACGCTGGAAGCCCGGTGCGAGAAAGCCGGCTTTGCCTTCGTCGCGCCGCCGCTCAAACTCTGCACCGACAATGCGGCGATGATCGCCTGGGCCGGCATCGAACGGCTGCGCGCCGGCATATCAGGTGAAAACGCCGCCGATTTCGTGCCGCGCTCGCGCTGGCCGCTGGACAGCATCTCTGCCCCGATGGTCGGCTCGGGCCGGCGCGGGGCCAAGGCATGACCGGTAGCGGGCAGAAGGCGCCAAGCGGCTGGCGCATTGCCGTGCTCGGCGGCGGTGCCTGGGGCACGGCACTGGCGCTGGCCATGTTGCGAGCCGGTCATTTCGTCCGCCTCTATGCGCGCGACCCGGAGACCGTCGCCGCTATCGACCGTGGCGAAAATCCGCGCTATCTGCCGGGCATCGCGCTCCAGGCCGGCATCGTGGCAACGAGCGACATCGAGGCCGCGCTCGACGGCGCCGACTGCGTTCTGGCGGTGGCGCCGGCGCAGTCGCTGCGCGCCATGCTAACGACTGCGAAAACGGACATGCCGAGCGGCGTCCCGCTGGTTCTCTGCGCCAAGGGCATCGAGCGCGATACCGGCGCATTGCTGTCGGCGATTGTCGACGAGATCCTGCCTGAAAATCCGGTCGCCGCCCTGTCGGGCCCGAGCTTCGCCACCGACGTCGCCAGGGGCCTGCCGACGGCGGTGGTGGTCGCCGCCCGCAACGAGGATCTGGCGGCCGATCTTGCCGCCCGCTTCTCGGCGCAGAACCTGCGCTGCTATTCGAGCGACGATCTCATCGGCGTCGAGATCGGCGGCGCGCTGAAGAACGTCTTCGCCATTGCCGCCGGCGCGGTCACCGGCGCCGGGCTCGGCGCCAGCGCCCAGGCCGCCATGGTGACGCGCGGCTTTGTCGAATTGCGCCGCATCGGCGCTGCCTTCGGCGCCAGGCCGGAAACGCTGATGGGGCTTTCCGGCCTCGGCGATCTGCTGCTGACCTGCTCGTCCGCCCAGTCGCGCAATTTCGCCTACGGGCTGGCGC
The DNA here is from genome assembly GCA_004020645.1 of Mesorhizobium sp. GTDB lineage: Bacteria > Pseudomonadota > Alphaproteobacteria > Rhizobiales > Rhizobiaceae > Mesorhizobium. Next base: position 211,556 of record SAQL01000010.1, read on the forward strand.
TGGGGCAAGGCAAGCCGCTTGCCGGGCTGCGCTTGGCCGAAGGCGTGCCGACGGCGGCGATCGCCGCCCGCATCGCCACCGAACGCAAGATCGACGCGCCGATCATCACCGCCGTCGCCGCCATACTGGACGGCACGATCACCATCCGCCAGGCTGTGTCGGCGCTGATGACAAGGCCGCTGAAGACCGAAAGCGACGTGTAACCTCGAACGATCCGGAGATGGAAAGATGCTGTTTGCTTTGATTTGCAAGGACAGGGCCGGACGCCTGCAGGTGCGGCTGGATACGCGGCCCGAGCATGTTGCCTTCCTGGAAGGATTGAACGGCGAGAAGAAGCTGGCCTTCGCCGGTCCGTTCCTCGACGCCGACGGCAAGCCGAACGGCAGCCTCGTCGTGGTCGAGGCGCCCGATCTGGCCGCGGCAGAGGCGCTATCGGCAGCAGACCCCTACGCCAAGGCCGGGCTGTTCGAAAGCGTCGAAATCCGGCAATGGAATTGGACCTTCAACAAGCCGGCGAGCGCATGACCCCGAAAATCGGAATCGATTTTCGGAAAGGATCATGCGCAAAATCAAAGTGCCACAGCGTCCTTTGCGCGTCTGAAAGACGCGCGGCGCTGTAGCTGATTTCCAGCCGCCAGGAGGAGCAAAAACGATGAACTACTGGCTGTTCAAATCCGAACCCTCGGTCTTCTCCTTCGAGGACCTCAAGGCGAAGGGCAAGGCCGGCACGCAATGGGACGGCGTGCGCAACTATGCGGCGCGCAACAACATGAAGGCGATGCGGATCGGCGATCTCGGCTTTTTCTACCATTCCAACGACGGGCTCGACGTGGTCGGCATCGTCGAGGTCTGCGCGCTGGCCCATCAGGACACCACGTCAGATGATCCACGCTGGGAATGCGTCGATATCCGCGCCGTCAAGGATGTGCCGAAGCCGGTGACGCTGGAACAGGTCAAGGCCAATCCCAAGCTTGCCGAGATGGCACTGGTCCGGCTCGGACGGCTTTCAGTGCAGCCGGTGACGCCGGCCGAATGGACAGAGGTCTGCCGCATGGGCGGCCTGACGCCGGCTCCGTGACGGCGCTGACGCCAAACAGCGCGAGAAACTTCATCCTCGACAACACCGCGCTGGTGGCGCCGCCGCATGTGCCTGAGATCCTGTTGCATCTGGCCGACGAAGCGCATGACCTGTGGCAGCGGACCGAGGACGAACTGGCCGAAATCGGCCTGCCACCGCCTTTCTGGGCCTTCGCCTGGGCCGGCGGCCAAGGCCTTGCCCGCTACATACTCGACAATCCGGCTGATGTGCAGGGCAAGCGCGTGCTCGACTTTGCCTCCGGTTCCGGCCTTGTCGCCATTGCGGCGGCGAAGGCCGGCGCGGCAGAGGTGATCGCCGCCGACATCGACCCGTTCTGCGCGACGGCGATCCGCCTCAACGCCGAGGCCAATGGCGTCGGGATAAAGTTCCTCGGCTCGGACTGCATCGGAACCGATGAGGGTTGGGATGTGGTCCTGGCCGGCGACGTCTTCTACGACAAATCCTTCGCCGACCGGCTGATGCCATGGTTCGCGATGCTGAAGGCGCGCGGCGCCGACATCCTCGTTGGCGATCCCGGCCGCTCCTATCTGCCGAAGACCGGGCTGGAACCGCTTGCCGTCTATGAAGTGGCGGTAACCCGGGCGCTGGAAGACGTCCTGGTCAAGCGCACGACCGTCTGGCGGTTTGCTTGACGGCACCGCCGAACAGGCGTTCCATCACGCATCGACCGGGAGGGACATCGTGGATTTTTCAGCAGTAAACTGGCTGGCGGTGATCGTCGCCGCGGTGGTGGCGTGGTTGTTCGGCGCTGCATGGTACATGGGCCTGAGCAAGCCCTGGCTCAAGGCCGCCAAGATTGATCCGGCGACCATGAGTAAATCGCCGCTGCCCTTCGTCATCAGCTTCGTCGCGGAAATTATCATGGCGCTCGTCATGTCCCTGGTCATCGGAGCGATGACCGGTGGCGAACCGAGCCTCGTTGCCGGGCTCGTCTTCGGCTTCGTTCTCTGGCTGGGATTCGTTGCCACGACGCTATCCGTCAATCATCGTTACCAAGGTTTCGGCTGGGATCTGACCATCATAGACTGCGGCCACTGGCTTGGCGTGCTGCTTATCATCGGCGCGGTGATCGGCTGGTTCGGCGCGGCGGACGTCGCCGGCTGACCTGCCGCCACGAATAGGTCGACGACTGCCGGCTGATCGCTCAGAGCGACCAAAAGCTCATCCAAGCGACGTGTCCGGCTGCGGGTTGTGAACTTCGTTCAGGAGCCAATCCCTGAACGCCACGATCCTGGGGTCGTTGGCCGATGCGATGGGATAGACCAGGAAATAGGCGAAGTCGGGCGGAACCTTGATGCCGAGTTCGAAGGGCCGGATCAGCCGGCCCTCGGAAAGGTCGCTTGCCACCATCGCAAAATCGGCGAGTGCGACGGCATTGCCGTCGAGCGCGGCCTGTACGGCGTCGGTCGAGGTGCCGAACACGATTGTCCGGCTGTCGTCGAAATCGTCGACGCCGGCCGCCGCCATCCACATCCGCCAATTCGGCCAGGTCACGCCTTGTCGCGCCCACTCGATATGGGCGAGCGTGTGATGGAAGAGATCGCGTGGCTCGCGCAGCGGCGGGCCGGAGGCCAGCAGGCTGGGGCTGCACACAGGGATGATGACATTTTCGAACAGCCGGTGGGTGTAAAGGCCCGGATATTTTCCCGCGCCGAAACGGATGCCGACATCGACGTCGTCCAGTTCGAAATCGCGCAATTCGGAGGCAATGTCGAAGCGGAGCTCAATGCCCGGCCGCTGCTTGCGAAAATCGTCGACCCGCCGCATCAGCCATTTTGTCGCGAACTGGGCGTCGAGGGTCACTTTCAGCAGCGCCGTTCCGCGCGCCATCTTGTGCGCCCGTGAGACTGCCCGGCCAAGCAGGTCGAGCGCGTCGGTCGAGGCCTCGAACAGCACCGCGCCCGCCTCCGTCAGCCGGATCGTGCGGCTGGTACGCGTGAACAGCACGATGCCGAGCTGATCCTCGATTTCCTTGATCTGGTGGCTGACCGCGGCCGGCGTCAGGCCGAGCTCGTCTGCGGCGCGGGTGAAATTGAGGTGCCGGGCCGCCGCTTCCAGCGTCCTCAGCGCACGGGTTCCGGGCAGCAGGCGAGCCATCAGAGTAGGACGAGAAGAGGCCGGTCGAGCATTTCCAATCCTCAAACAAAACTTGAAGATGCTGAGAAAACTACTCGTTTCTCGTTTTAATTTCAATCCGTCATGATGTGACCATCGAACAAACATCAAGCCGGATTTGATATCCGGAGAAGCGGATTGCAACCATGTCTCACATTGCCTTGAGCTCTGAAACCATCCGCCCGGCCTGGCTGCGCGCGGTGTCTGATTGGTTCCGCCATGCAAAAATCGCGATCAACCTCCCGCATGAGAACGTCGAGGATCTTCCGGACCGCCAATTGCGCGACATCGGCGCCGAACGCAAGGACGTCGCACACGTGATGGACCGGGAACTCGGCCGGTTGGGTCTGCTCGACATCGGCTGGCAGAGGCCGCGGAAGTAGGGGAGTAGGGGAGTAGGGGAGTAGGGAACGAAAAGGCAAGCGACGCGCCTGCACAATCCTACTGACACTTTCTTCCTGCCCTACTGCCCTACTGCCCTACTGCCCTACTGCCCTACTGCCCTACTGCCCTACTGCCCTACTCCCCTACTCCCCTACCTCACCACCCTCATCACCGTGCGGTCCGACAGCAGCGGCAACAGCCGGGCCATCGTGCGTGCCGTCACCGCGACGCAGCCTTGCGTCGGCGTGAAGCCGGGGCGCGCCAGGTGAAAGAAGATCGCGCTGCCGCGCCCGCGCCGACGCGGCGCAATGTTCCAGTCGAGCACCAGGCAGGCATCATAAAGCCGATCGGCGCGCAGCATCCGCTCATGGCTGGCGCCATAGGGAATCTTGACCGGACGGTTGTAGTTGCGGTCCTCGGGCACTTCGCACCAGCCGAGGTTGCGACCGATCGGCGTCATCGCCAATCGGGTTTTGCGGCCGCCGGGGAATTGATCCCCGCGAAAATATCCCGACAGGATCCGCATCGGACCAAGCGGCGTGGCGCCGTCGCCTTCGCGTTTGCCGGCTGATATGCCGCCGCGCCCCAGCGCACAGGAAAACACCAGTTTGCCGGCCTGCAGGAGCCCCTGGCTGGGGTGGCCGGGCCTGGCGCGCACGGTGAGAACCCGAAGCCCTTTTCGCAAAAATGCGCTCGCCTCATTGCACGCGCGTTTTTTCTTGTATGATCGTGCCACGGAACAAATCACTGTGATCGGCTGTTGTGCCGGTCAGCTTCCGCATAAACAGGCAGCGGTCAACTGAATTTTCTTTTCAAAACAACGGATTGATCCATGACTTCACGCACCATTCTGATCGTCGATGACGATGACGACCTGCGCGGCACACTCGTCGAGCAATTATCTCTCTATGAGGAATTCGACGTCCTGCAGGAATCAACCGCCGCCAAAGGCATCGCCACGGCCCGCGGCGGCCTCATCGATCTGCTCATCATGGATGTCGGCCTGCCCGACATGGATGGCCGGGAGGCGGTGAAGATACTGCGCAAGGGCGGCTACAAGTCGCCCATCATCATGCTGACGGGGCACGACACCGATTCCGACACGATCCTCGGCCTCGAAGCCGGCGCCAACGACTATGTCACCAAGCCGTTCCGCTTTGCGGTTCTTTTGGCCCGCATCCGTGCCCAGCTTCGCCAGCATGAGCAGAGCGAAGACGCCACCTTTTCGGTCGGCCCCTACACTTTCAAGCCCAGCCAGAAGCTTCTGATCGACCAGCGCGGCGCCAAGGTGCGGCTGACCGAAAAGGAAGCCTCGATCATCAAGTATCTCTATCGCGCCGACCAGAAGGTGGTGACGCGCGACGTGCTGCTCGAGGAAGTCTGGGGCTACAATTCCGGCGTCACCACGCACACGCTGGAAACCCACGTCTATCGGCTGCGCCAGAAGATCGAGCGCGATCCTTCCAATGCAGAAATTCTCGTGACGGAAAGCGGCGGCTATAAGCTGGTTCCTTAAACATTTAATCATCCAATGAGTGGTCGGGGCGGGACCGCTTTTCGGGTACGATCCTGAGACTGGAGGTGGTTCTGGATCGAACTCGCTGACGCATCGGACCAAAAATCGGAATCGATTTTTTTGGAAAGCACGGTGCGTCGATTTCAAAGCGTTTAGAGCGTCCTTTGCGCGTCCAAAGGGAGGCTCGGCGCTCTAAGGAGGGATTGGACTGGCCGTTCGGGGACATAGCTAGATGGCGTTGGATGACGACATCCGCATCCTGTCCGCCGTGAGGCTCTTCGAAGGCTTCACGGAGGAACAGTTGCGTCTGCTCGCCTTTGGCGCGGAAACCACCAGGCTGCAGGCCGACCACAAGCTTTACCGCGAGGACGACGAGGCCGATTGCGCCTATATCGTGGTCAGCGGGCGCATTGTGCTGTATCGCGAGCAGGATGGCGCCCGCGTCCCGATAGGAACGGCCGGCCCCGGTACGATGCTGAGCGAACTGGCGCTGATCGCCGACACCAACCGGCTGACCAGCGCATCCGCCGAGATCGATTCGGAAGTGCTGCGGCTCAGCCGCAAGATGTTCCGCCGCATCCTGGAGGAGTATCCCGATGTCGCGGTCCATCTGCACCAGCGCATCTCCGAGGATTTTCAGGCATTGATCCGCCGCATTGAGAAACTGGCGCCGCGATTCGACAACTGAGCGGGCAGCGGTGGTACGGAACTTTTGAAACGCCGGAGGGACAGCGCCCCCCTCTGTCCTGCCGGACATCTCCCCCACAAGGAGGGAGATTGGCAGTTCGAGCGCTCCGCCCACTTCTGCAGCGTTGGAGATTGGCGAAAGCCAAGGTGACGGCCAATCTCCCCACAGTGGGGGAGATGTCCGGCAGGACAGACGGGGGCGCGAAGGATCGCTACAGAAGGACTTTCAGTCGTAGAATGACTGCCGGCGCTAATCCAGGTCGAACCGCGCTATGACCGGCACATGGTCTGACGGCCGTTCCCAGCCGCGCGCCGGCCGCAGGATCTCGTAGCCGGCAAAGCTCGTCACCAGGTTTGGCGACGACCAGACATGGTCGAGCCGCCGGCCGCGATCCGACGCCTCCCAATCCTGCGCGCGATAGCTCCACCAAGTGTAGAGCTTCTGCTCATAAGGCACGTTGAGCCGCATCAGGTCGACCCAGTCGCCGGCGAGCCGCATCGCCTCGAAACTTTCCGTCTCGACCGGCGTATGGCTGACCACTTTCAGGAGCTGCTTGTGCGACCAGACATCGTGCTCGAGCGGCGCGATGTTGAGGTCGCCGACCAGGATCGAGCCGGACACTTCGTCGTGCTCGGCACGGATGGCGTTCATTTCGGCGACGAAATCCAGCTTGTGCCTAAACTTGCGGTTGATCTCCGGATCGGGCTCGTCGCCGCCGGCTGGCACATAGAAATTGTGCAGCAGGATCGCCTTCCCGCCGGCCCGCACGGTGACCGACAGATGCCGGCAGTCTTCGATCTCGCAGAAGCGGCGCTTTTCGACAATGGCGATCGGCCGGCGCGCCACCGTCGCCACGCCGTGATAGCCCTTCTGGCCGTGGAACACGATGTGCTCGTAGCCGAGCTTGCGAAACGCCTTTTCAGGAAACAGTTCGTCGGGAACTTTGGTCTCCTGCAGGCAGAGCACGTCCGGTGCCTGTTCGACAAGCAGGCGTTCGACGAGCGGCATGCGCAGGCGGACGGAATTGATGTTCCAGGTAGCGATGGAAAAGGGCATGTTTGGGATTCCGGGGCAGCGCAAAGTCCGCCAGATGGCTCCGACGGAAAGTCAATCCCGGAAACTACTGCCAGCCGCGCATCGCAAAAACAAGCCGGCCGCGCTCGAAGCGCGGCCCGGGCTGGCACCAGGGTTCGCTGAGATTCAGGTCAGGCCGAGTCGAGAATGGTGGGTTCCGAGAACCGGAGCGGAGCGTACTTAAAGTACGTGAGCACCGGAAGCGCAGGAAACCGCCATTCGCAGGCCGGCCTCACCTGAATAATAGCGGATCCTACCGCGACTTGGTGTTCAGCTCGCGGTTGGCCGTATAGTCGATGGCAAAAGTGTCGGGGGCGAAGCTCACGCCTTCCCTGACGTTGAAGATCATCACCGTCGTGTCCTTGCCCTGCGCATCGGTGATCGTCCACTGGCGCAATTCGTACGTTTTCGGATCGAACATCATGGTGATCTTCGAACTGCCGAAAACCGATTTGTCGGCGAGTTGAATGGTGGTGACGTCGTTCTCTTCCTTGACGCTTTTGACGCGGCCGCCGGAGAGGTCGATCTTGTTGTCGAGCAACAGCTTGAGCGGCGTTTTCGACAGTGGGTAGAGATCGGACGTTTTCAGCCGCTTGTTGAGGATGACCACCGACTTGCCGTCGGAAATCACCCTGAAATTCGACGTCCCGTCATAGTTGAAGCGGATCTTGCCCGGCCGTTCCAGAAAGAACTTGCCGCCGGTCTGCTCGCCCTTGGGTCCGAACTGCACGAATTCGCCGGTCATTGACTTGACCGAGGAAAAATGGTCGGCGATCTTCTGCGCGGTGGGTGGCACCGCCGCTTGCGCCGAGGCCAGCAACTGGACCCCGGGCACGACGTTGATGGCCGCAGCACCTGCCAGGACCAGCCCGAGGCCAAGCAGCTGGCGGCGGGTCGGGGCGAAGTCGCTGATCGTGGCAAAAGAAGAGTTTTTCATGCCGGTCGCTCTCGTCTGGTTTATCTGTTGTCGCAGTGTTTGGCCCCCCACTTGGGCTTAAGTTTGGCGGCCGAACAGCGCTTGGTCGTTGCAAACGCGCCAGAAGCTTCAAAGTTGCCGCCGTCGACGTCTTGCCGGTCGGATCAGAACTTGTCGTCCTCCGTCGGCACCAGAATCTCACGTTTTCCGGCATGGTTGGCCGGGCCGACAATGCCTTCCTTCTCCATCTTCTCGATGATCGAGGCGGCGCGGTTGTAGCCGATGCCGAGCCGGCGCTGGATGTAGCTGGTCGAGGCTTTGCCGTCGCGCAGCACCACGGCAACCGCCTGGTCGTAGGGATCGTCGGAATCCTCGAAATTGCCGCCGCCACCGCCCGAACCACCCTTGCCCGACGGCTCGTCGTCGTCCTCATCGTCATCCTCGGTGATGGCGTCGAGATATTCCGGCACGCCCTGCAGCTTCAGATGCGCGACGATCTTCTCGACCTCGTCATCGGAAACAAAAGGGCCGTGCACGCGCTGGATGCGGCCACCGCCGGCCATGTAGAGCATGTCGCCCATTCCAAGCAGCTGTTCGGCGCCCTGCTCGCCCAGAATGGTGCGGCTGTCGATCTTCGACGTCACCTGGAAGGAGATGCGGGTCGGGAAGTTGGCCTTGATCGTGCCGGTGATGACGTCGACCGACGGCCGCTGCGTCGCCATGATGACATGGATGCCGGCGGCGCGCGCCATCTGCGCCAGGCGCTGCACCGCGCCTTCGATGTCCTTGCCGGCGACCATCATCAAATCGGCCATCTCGTCGATGATGACGACGATGTAGGGCATCGGCTCGAGATCGAGGTTTTCGGTCTCATAGATCGCCTCGCCGGTCTGGCGGTCGAAGCCGGTCTGCACGGTGCGCGAGATTTTCTCGCCTTTCTTCTCCGCCTGCTGCACCCGCGCGTTGAAACCGTCGATGTTGCGGACGCCGACCTTGGACATCTTGCGGTAGCGGTCCTCCATCTCGCGCACGGTCCATTTCAGCGCCACCACCGCCTTCTTCGGGTCGGTGACGACAGGCGTCAGAAGATGCGGGATGCCGTCATAGACCGAGAGCTCCAGCATTTTCGGGTCGATCATGATCAGTCGGCAGTCCTGCGGCGTCAGCCGGTAGAGAAGCGACAGGATCATGGTGTTGATGGCGACCGACTTGCCCGAACCGGTGGTGCCGGCGACCAGCACGTGCGGCATCTTGGCGATGTCGACGATGACCGCCTCGCCATTGATGGTCTTGCCGAGTGCCAGCGCCAGCTTGGCCTTGGTGGTCTCGAAATCGCGGCTGGCCATGATTTCCCTGAGATAGACGGTCTCGCGCTTGGCGTTCGGCAGCTCGATGCCGATGGCGTTGCGGCCGGGCACCACCGCGACGCGGCAGGCGATCGCGCTCATCGAGCGGGCGATGTCGTCGGACAGGCCGATGACCCGCGACGATTTGATGCCGGGCGCCGGCTCCAGCTCGTAAAGCGTGACGACCGGGCCGGGGCGGACATGGATGATCTCGCCCTTGACACCGAAATCCTCCAGCACGCCCTCGAGCAGACGGGCATTCTGCTCGAGGGCGTCCTTGGACAGGCTGGCGTCGCGCACGACGTTCTTCGGTTCGGACAGGAAATGCAGCGACGGCATTTCGAATTGTTCGGAGCCGATCAGCGAAGTCTGGGCTTCGCGCTGGACACGAGCGCCCGGAACGGGTCGGGGCGCCGGCGCCGCGACGCGTGTGGCCGCATCGGAGCGGAACGGCTGCACCTTCGCATTGGGCGCAGTGCTGCGCTGGCCCACGGGCTCCGGGGCAAAATCCATGTCGTCGTCATCGTCAAAAACATCGGCGTCGTCGGGACCGAGCGAGGCGCTGCGGTCGTTGACCATGGCGGCGAAGAATTCCGGCTCGACGCGGGCGCGGCCATCGGGGCTCATCCGCGCTTCGGCGAATTCGGCCGATTCGACCCGCTCGGCAGCACGCCGCCAGGCGCTGGCGCGCGGCTCCATCTCCGGTTCGAAATCGTCGCGCTCCCGGCGGCGCGCGGCGCGACGGCGGAGATAGGCGCGCAACGACAACCACCAATGCGTGATCGCGCCAAGCGCCAGAATGCCCTCGTCGCCCTCGTCCTCGTCATTGTCGAAAAGCAGATCGGCCTGGTCCCTCGGATCGGGCGCAGCCGGTTGCTCCAGGACGGCGAAACCGTTCTGGCGTGCAATCAGCGCCGAGCCATAGGCAAACAGCCACAGTGCCGGCGCGGCGAGAAGCACGGCGAGCACGCTGGCGATAAGACCGGTCGGGTAGCCACCGACGATGAGGCCGGGAATCTTGAGCACCATGTCGCCGAACACGCCGCCGAGACCGGTCGGCAGCGGCCAGGTCTTCGGCGGCACCACGCAGCCGGCGATGGCCGCGGCAAGCACCGCGTAGCCAAACCAGGCGAGCCCGCGCTTCGGCAGCCTGTCGACGCCGCGCGCCGAAAACAGCAGAAATCCCCAGACCACCGCCGGCACCAGCGCCGCGACGGCAGCAAGGCCGAAGAACTGCATGGCAAGGTCGGAGAAGACAGCGCCCACATAGCCCAAGGCATTGGTGACGATGTTATCGGTGGCGTGGGAGAAGCTTGGGTCGGCGACGTTCCAGGTGGCGAGGCTGGCGATACCGAAGGCGACCAGCGCAAACAGGCCGGCGCCGATCAGCCGGCCGACCTGACGCCGCGCGAACGCCCGGATGCCGTACCCCGTATCGGCCAGCGCGAGCGGTGCTGAAGCCCCTGAACGCATGCTCTTCCCCGTCTGTCATTGCCGACCGATAGCGTGCGCCCGATAGCGTGCGCGCAGCTCGGCAGATTCGGGCACCAGACTAGCGGCGGGAAGGTTAAGGCAGCATTAACTATAAGGCTTTGCGGGAAGTATCTTGCGGCGAGTATCTGGCACGGCAACTGCGCAAAAAAGAGGCCTGGAACGGGTCCGGGCCTTAATGCGTGAGCCCTTGCAGGAGCGTCACGACGGAATGGGAGAATGCGGAGCGGCCAAGGCCGCCCCAGACAAGACTTACGGGTGGCAAGGCTTACGGATGATAGGCCGCTTCGCCATGCGCGGTGAGGTCGAGCCCTTCACGCTCTGCATCGGCTGTCGGGCGCAAGCCTACGATCATATCGACGATCTTGTAGAGAATGGCGCTGCCGATGCCCGACCACAGGACGGTTACCAGGACACCCTTGAATTGCGACCACAGCTGGGTCGCCGTGCCGGCGTAGCCGGCGGCGAAGTCGGCTGTCGAATAGTCGACGATCCCGGCACCGCCAAGGGCGGGATTGACCAGGATGCCGGTGCCGAGCGCGCCGATGATGCCGCCGACGCAGTGGATGCCGAAGACATCGAGGCTGTCGTCGTAGCCGAACTTGTTCTTCACGACCGAGACGAAGAAGTAGCAGACGCAGGCGGCGACGATGCCGAGCACGATGACGCCCATCGGTCCGGCAAAGCCGGCGGCGGGCGTGACGGCGACAAGGCCGGTAACCGCGCCCGAAACCGCGCCAAGCATGGACGCTTTGCCGCGCAGCAGCGTTTCGAGCACGATCCAGGTCACTGCCGCCGCCGCTGTGGCGACGAAGGTGTTGACCATGGCCAGCACCGCATAGGCGTTGGCTTCGAGGTTCGAACCGGCGTTGAAGCCGAACCAGCCGACCCACAGCAGCGAAGCGCCGACCATGGTCAGCGTCATCGAGTGCGGCGCCATGATGTCCTTGTTGTAGCCAATGCGCTTGCCGATCATGAGCGCGCCGACAAGCCCGGCGATGCCCGCATTGATGTGAACGACGGTGCCGCCGGCGAAGTCGATGGCGCCGAAGCCGAAAATGAGCCCCGACGGGTCGCTGTAAGCGCTCGGGCCGCCCCAGAACCAGACCATATGCGCGATCGGGAAGTAGACGAATGTGACCCACAGGATGGTGAAAAGGATCACGGCCGAAAACTTGACGCGTTCGGCGAAGGCGCCGACGATCAGGGCGGGCGTGATGCAGGCGAAGCTCATCTGGAAGATGACGAACACCAGTTCAGGAATGGCGACGCCCTTGGTGAAGGTTTCCGACACGGTCGTCACGTCGACGCCGGCGAGAAACATTTTGGAAAGACCGCCGACGAAGGCGTTGCCGGGGGTGAAGGCAAGGCTGTAGCCGTAGAAAACCCAGACGATCATGACCACGCTGGTGATGGTGAAGACCTGCATCAGCACCGACAGCATATTCTTGGCGCGAACCAGGCCACCGTAGAAAAGGGCAAGGCCGGGAATGGTCATCAACAGCACCAGGATGGTGGAAATCATCATCCACGTCGTGTCGCCCTTGTCGACGGTAAAGGCCGGCGCCGCTGGCGCTGCCGGTGCGGCTGGAGCCGCTTCCTGCGCGAAAGCGGCAATCGTGCCCAATGCTCCAAGCGTGAACGCGCCTAGCAGCGCGGTGCGCGCCGCCGACTTCAAAGTAGAAGGAATATTCATTGAACTCTCCATTGGAATACGTGTCCGCAGCTCAAAGCGCGTCGGTGTCTGTTTCGCCGGTGCGAATGCGCACCGCCTGGTCGATGCCGAAAACGAAGATCTTGCCGTCGCCGATCTGCCCGGTCTTGGCCGCCGCGGTGATGGCTTCGACGGCCTTGTCGACCATGTCCACGCCGACCGCGACTTCGATCTTGATCTTCGGCAGGAAGCTGACCGCGTATTCCGCCCCGCGATAGATTTCCGTGTGTCCCTTCTGACGCCCGTAGCCTTTGACTTCGGTGACGGTCAGGCCCTGGATGCCGACTGCGGTGAGCGCTTCGCGCACCTCGTCGAGCTTGAACGGCTTGATGATTGCCATCACGATTTTCATAAGGTTTCACCCTTTGCTGTTGCGGTCCCCCGCGTTTGTACGACGTCGCCGATCCTCATGAGAGCCGGAGAGTGCCCGCTAGGATTCAAGCTCCGTGCCAATTGCCGAAGCAGGGTGTTAACCTGTTGTTAAATAAGGAATTCGGTAAGGTTTGTCGGCTGACTGTGCATAGTCGCGGCAACGCAGCTGATTAAAAAATAGGCAATTTTGCAAAAATGCCTATTCGGCGGGCGGCCGCTTCAGCCTAATGAGGCCTTCCTGGGCAACCGAGGCGATCAGCGTGCCGTCGCGGGCAAACAGCGACCCGCGAGTGAACCCCCGCGACCCTTGCGTCGACGGGCTGTCCTGCGTGTAGAGCATCCAGTCGTCGAGCGAATGGCTGCGGTGGAACCACATGGCGTGATCGAGGCTCGCCGCCTGGATGTCGCTATCGAAAATGGCGCGGCCATGCGCAAAGGTCGAGGTATCGAGCAGCGTCATGTCGGAAAGATAGGCAAGCACTGCCGCCTGCGTGGCGCGATCGGCCGGAACCGGACCAGTCGTGCGAATCCAGATGTTCTGCTTCGGCTCCAGCTTTTCCCGGCTGGTGTAATGCTCCAGCATCACCGGCTTCATCTCGATCGGCCGGTCACGCTCCCAGTAGCGCCTGATGCCGTCGGGCACGGCCTCGCCGAACTTGCCAATCAGTTCGCGCTGCGACAGCAATGTGTCGGGCGCCGGCACCTCCTGCGGCATCGGCACTTGATGCTCGAGCCCGACCTCGTCCTGCTGGAACGAGGCTTCCAGCGAAAAGATCGCCTGGCCGTGCTGGACAGCCACGACACGGCGCGTGGTGAAGGAGCCGCCGTCGCGGATGCGGTCGACCTGGTAGATGATCGGCACCTTGGTGTCGCCGGGCCGCATGAAATAGCCGTGCAGCGAATGCACGTGGCGTTCGGGCTCCACCGTTCGCTGGGCGGCGACCAGCGCCTGGGCGATGGTCTGGCCACCGAAGACCCGCTGCCAGTCGAGTTTGGGGCTGCGACCTCGGTACAGGTTGTGTTCCAGCCGCTCGAGGTCGAGAATGCCGAGGAGCTCGTCCATGGCCGCCGTCATGTTTTCGCGCCCTCGTGTCGATTTGATTTCGAAGTTCGCCTGATTTCGATATTGCGCTCAGAGCGAACTTCGAAATCAAAACGACACTAGAAATCCTTAGTTTGCTAGTGTCCTTACGATTCTGAAATTCGTACCGCCCTCGATATCCAACTCAGCGAATTTCAGAATCGGGACACTAGCCGTAGAAGTGTTATTGCTTTCCGACAGGAATGACGGGCAGTCAAGGCCGGAAGGGAATTTGGCCGCAAAGGAATTGCCATGGTGGACCGCAAGGCGGATGCAAAAAACCGAACCTCGCTCGATATCTTGGTCGCCGGCGCCGGCTATGTCGGCCTTGCCGCCGCCGTATCGCTGAAACAGGCGCGGCCGAGCCTGGCGGTCGCTGTCGTCGACGCCGCGCCCGCCGGTGTCTGGCAAAAGGACGGCCGCGCCTCGGCCATCGCCGCTGCCGCTTGCCGCATGCTCGACCAGCTCGGCGTCTGGGCCGAAATCGCCCCCGAGGCGCAGGCGATCACCGAGATGATCGTCACCGATTCGCGCACTTCCGATCCGGTGCGCCCGGTGTTTCTCACTTTCGATGGCGAGGTCGCGCCCGGCGAAGCCTTTGCGCATATGGTAGCCAACAGGGATTTGAACGGCGCCTTGCGCCGGTGCGCTGAAAAACTCGGCATCGACATCATCGAAGGCGTCGCCGTCAGTGCCTTCGACGTGAACGGCGCCGGCATCACCGTGCATCTTGCCGACGGCGCGACGCTGAAGGCGCGGCTGCTGGTCGCCGCCGACGGCGTCAGCTCGAAGCTGCGCGACATGGCCGGCATCAAGACGGTGAAATGGGAGTACGGCCAGTCCGGTATCGTCTGCACCGTGGCGCATGAACGGCCGCACAATGGTCGCGCCGAAGAGCATTTTCTGCCAGCCGGCCCGTTTGCCACGCTGCCGCTCAAGCCGGACAAGGACGGGACCAACCGCTCGTCGATCGTCTGGGTCGAGCGGTCGGAAGATGCCGAAAAACTGGTCGACGGCGACGACCTCGTCTTCGAGCACGAGCTCGAACAGCGGTTTGGCCTGAAGCTCGGCGAAATCCGCGTTGCCGACAGGCCGCGCGCCTGGCCGCTCGGCCTGACCCTTGCCCGCGCCTTCGTCGCGCCGCGAATTGCGCTCGCCGGCGACGCCGCCCACGGCATCCACCCGATCGCCGGCCAGGGCCTCAATCTCGGCTTCAAGGATGTGGCGGCATTGGCCGAAGTGGTGGTCGAGGCCGACCGGCTCGGACAGGATATCGGCGCGCTCGACGTGCTCGAACGCTACCAGCAGTGGCGGCGCTTCGACACACTGCAGATGGGCATTACCACCGATGTCCTGAACCGGCTGTTTTCTAATGATATCAGTTCGCTGCGCGCCGTCCGCGACATCGGCCTCGGCCTCGTCGAACGCATGCCACGGCTGAAGGATTTCTTCATCCGCCAGGCGTCCGGTCTGTCCGGCGACACGCCGAAACTGCTCAAGGGCGAGGCGATCTAGCGCCCAGAAGGGCGGCAAACCATTTTTGAGCATCAGGCAATTTCGTTTAGTTGACCTCGAAGCCCAGCTTCTGCCGCAGCCGCAGTACCCGCTGGTCGGATATCTTCAGGGGTTGCTCACCAGCCTGCGCCGCGCGGTTCACCATCTGCAGCAAATCGTTTCGCTCAGTCACATCCAGACGTTCGCGCAGGAACGGCGCCAGCTTGTCGATGACGATCGTGGCATCGTCGATCTGTGACGCCGCCCATTTGGCGTAGACCACGGCCTCATCGGTCTTCTTGTCGTCCGCAATCTCCGAAATCACCGACCGAATCGCGGCTTCGCGCTGCGGCAGGACAGGGCCGTTCTCGGAAACCATGGCGGTGATCAGCGTCGCGGCCGCCACGACCGGATCGTCGATCGCCGTCAACGGTGAGAAAGCCGCCTGCTTGCGCAGTCTCTTGCGCCGAATGTTCCCTTGCACACGCCCGACGACGTCCGCGACCTCGCGCGCCGCATCGTTCATGGCCTTCATCCGATACCACCAAAACGCCGCCGCTCCCAACAGCCCAATTGCAGCAATCAGTATATGCATGCCCATGATCCCCAACCGCAACGACGATAGGAGAAGTGCTGCCTCGCTTCAACGCGCAAAAGTTGCGCCCGCCGAAGAAATTCGATTCAGCCGGACGCAAACAGAATAATCGCTAGGACCCCGGCACGTTATAGATCGCCCTGACCTCGATCGTGCCGATTTCGGCCAGCGGGATGCCGCCGGCAATCTCCAGCGCCTCGTCGATATCCCCGGCCTCGATCATGACGAAGCCGAGCAATTGCTCCTTGGTCTCGGCGAAGGGGCCGTCCGTGATCAGTCGCTTGCCCTTGCGCCGGCGCACGGTTTTCGCGGTCTTCACCGACTGCAGCGCCTGCGCGATGATCAGCCGACCGCTTTGCTCCACCGATTTGTCATAGGCCAGCGAGTCGGCGTCGAGCTTGGCCAGCCTCTCCGGGCTCATTGCATAAAGGTCTTTTTCCTCACCATAGACCAGGCAAACGTATTTCATCTCTCATCTTCCTTGTTGTGACGAACCGTTGGCAACCAAGGTCTCAGCCGGGCTTTTGAACGCCGCACGATCGACAAGGGACACCGTAACCCCGATGATGGCGACTGCCACAAGCAGTCGACCGAAACCGGAAGGTGACCGATGCAACCAGTCGGCTTCTTGTTCAGCAGCCTTTCGGCCGGTGCGCCTCCAGTGAGCAGAAAACAGACTATTCATGTGATTCTCCATCCGGCCAGGAAATCAGGGGCCGCCCGCAGGACGGCCGAGGCGGATGGAAGTCGACATTTTTGCACGCGGATTTTTTTAACGCGTCGCTATTGGCGCGAAAGCACGGGTGGCCTTCGTGCCGACGCGCGCTATAGTCGATCAGACGCCGATCACGGCTCAGCCACCACATCAAGGAGGAATTCATGGACCGCACCGCAAACGCCGTCTGGAAAGGCAATCTGAAAGAGGGCAAGGGCACGCTCGACACGCAGAGCGGGGCTCTGAAAGGCACGCCCTACTCGTTCAAGATGCGCTTCGAGGATGAAAGCGGCAAGTCCGGCACCAATCCGGAGGAACTGATCGCGGCGGCGCATGCCGGTTGCTTTGCCATGCAGCTTTCGCATGTCCTGGCCGAGAACGGCACGCCCGCCACCGAACTCGACGCCAAGGCCGTGGTCACGCTGGTTCCAGGCACCGGCATCACCGGCAGCGCGCTCACGCTGGTCGGCAAGGTGCCGGGCATCGATGCCGCGAAATTCCAGGAGCTGGCCGAACAGGCCAAGTCCGGGTGTCCCGTTTCGAAGGCGCTTGGCGCCATCAACGTGTCACTCGACGCCAAGCTCGGCTGAGAGAGCTTCCGCGTATGGCCGATTGCGACGTGGAGGCCATCAATTTTTGAAGCCGGCTCCGCCCCTCATTGCCCTGCCGCGCATTTCTCCCCGTATAGTGACGGGGAGAAAAAAGCCGGCCCCCGCCGCGGCACCCTTCCTGCAACACTGATGATTGGCGAAAACCTTCGATGAGCGTCCCTCTCCCCGTCACTTCATACCTATCGGATTCACACATCATGAACATCGAGCGTGGCTCCGTATTTGATGGCGG
>SAQL01000109.1 GCA_004020645.1 Mesorhizobium sp.
TGTCAAGCGAAGTGAGGATTTGACCCCTTGGGCGAAACGAAGAACTGACCCCCTCATGGTTTTGCGGTTTCGTTGGTCTCGAGCGTCGTTCCGGCCTTCTGCAATAGGCCGGAACGACGCTTTTCGCGAAGCCGGTAGCTGTCACCGCGGATGGTGATCACTGTCGAATGATGAAGCAGGCGATCAAGGATCGCGGTTGCCACCACGGGATCGCCAAACACGCTGCCCCATTCGCCCACCGAGCGATTGGAGGTGATCAGAATCGATCCCCGCTCATAACGCCGCGACACCAGCTGGAAGAACAGATGCGCGGCATTGGCTTCGAACGGGAGATAGCCGAGCTCGTCGATGATCAACAGTTTCGGCCGCGACAGGGTCGTCAGCTGCTTTTCGAGTGAACCGTCGTCATGGGCTTTGGCTAGCATCGCCACGAGCGTGGCCGCCGTGACGAACTGGACGCTACAGTTTTGCCGGATCGCCTCGCGCCCGAGAGCCACCGCCAGATGTGTCTTGCCCGTACCCGGAGGTCCAAGGAACAGGACCGTGTCGCCATGAGCAATCCAGCGGCAGGTCGCCAGCTCCCGGATTTGGCGCTGATCCAGCGACGGCTGCGCGTCGAAGTCGAAGCCGTCGAGTTCGCGCACAAACGGGAACTGCGCGATCTTGCCAGCCATGGAGATCCGCCGCTCATCGCGCCTCGCGATCTCGCGCGTCACCAGGAAGGCCAAAGCCTCACGCAAGGTCATCTCCGAACGCGCCGCTTCGTCCAGCAGCGTATCGAGCTGATCCCGGATCGCGGTCAGCTTCAGCCGGTCGAGCTGAGCCACCAACATCTCGTGATCGATCGCCGTCATCACCAGCCGCCTCCCACCAGTGCCTCATATTCGGCCAGCGGCCGCAACAGAGCGGAAGGCGCAACGATCTCCGCCGGCGTCGATCGTACCGGCCCAGCAGCGCCAACCACGCCAGCAAGATGCGCGCGCTCGACAATCCGTTGGCGACGTCCCCGGCATAAGGCATGATCCGCCACCACCTCGCCCGCATGACGCACGATAACGCGGCCGCCCAGCACCACGACTTGGACGCTCTCCCCGATCAGCCGCCACGGAACCGAGTAACTGTTCGTGTCCAGGTCGATTGCGCAGTCCGCCTGGACCTTGCGCACCAGATCCCGCAGCTGCCCAAACGGCGCCCGTCCGCCCAGAGGGCGAAGCGCCCCGGCCTCTTCGGCAAAGCGCTCCGCAGGAGCCACGCCGGTCGTGCCATGCACACGCCGATCGGCAATCTCGCGCGTCCACCGGTCCAGATGCGCCTCGAACGCCGCCCAGTTCTCGAACCGGCGGCCGGCAATCGCATTGCGCTTGACGTAGCCGACCCCGCGTTCGTCCTTGCCCTTCGTCCGAGCCCGGTAGGGCGCACAAGCCCGCGGCGTAAATCCCCAGTAGCGGGCAAAGGCGTGCAGCCGCATGTTGAACCGCACCTCCCGCGTCGTCGCATCGTGATGTTCGACCAGCGCCTTCGGGTTGTCGAACAGCACTTCCGTTGGAACCCCGCCGAAGCGAAGGAAGGCTCCTTCCATCCCCTCGAACCAGTCCGCCTGGCGCTCCCGAAGCGAGGGACGGATATGCAGCCGACGCGAGTAACCCAGCGTTGCTACAAACAGGTGCACCCGAACACGCTCGCCGCCGATCCACGCCCGCGTGTCGCCAAAGTCGATCTGCATCTGATGTCCCGGCGCCGTCTCAAACCGAACTGTCGCGCGCTTCTGTGCCCTCAACTCCCGACGCCAACCCTGCACCCGAAGCTCCACCGAACGAAGCCCTATGACGATCCCATGTTCGCTCGCCAGTTCCTGGCGCACCACATCGGCATTGCCGCCATGGCGGAAGAAGCGCTCCCGCAGCCAATTGTCCAGCCCGTCAAACGCGGTCGGCCGCACAGGCCTGCGAAACGGAACAGTCCCGCCCTCGCGCAGATACCGACGCACCGTGTTGCGTGCGCACCCGAACTCCTTCGCCAGTCGCTTCGCTCCCCAGCCAAGCTCATGCAGCCGCAGCATCGCTGCCACTTCTTCAGGTTGAAGCATCTCCTCTCCCTGCATCGTTCTCGACAATGCAGGAATCGCCGAAATCCCAATCGTCATCCATGCCTCCTCTCTTAACCGAGGGGGTCAGTTCTTCATTTCGTCAGGGGGTCAGTTTCTCAATTCGGCCGACA
>SAQL01000110.1 GCA_004020645.1 Mesorhizobium sp.
AGTGCTCGACCGGAACAACGGCCAACAAAGACCGTAATTACATAGATAACTGCTCCTCCCTTTCTCCGGCTTTAAGGCGAACCGTATGGCGGCTGGAAATAAAGACGACCTCACCTTCTCGTAGATGGTGTCAGTGAGAGCAACTTGAGTATCCCCCGTTGACCTTCTTTTGTAGATAGAATCTTCAATGAGTGTAAACAACTTACTAATAAAGGTGCGCTTGTTGAGTAAGGCCGTTTTCTTGCAGGAGTGCTAACGCGCGCCCTTATTCTTCGCTTGCTCCGCAGTACGAGCCTCATACAGAGCCCCTTTAATATGATGAGGAGAAGAGGGGCCGCCCTCTTTTCTGCACCAATCTTTATTTACGACTATATTTATATATTTGGGGTGTATAGCTCAGTTGGTAGAGCATTGGGCTTTTAACCTAATGGTCGCAGGTTCAAGTCCTGCTATACCCAAACAAACCTACCTTACACTATACCTATGAATTAATAAGGATGCGTAGTAACGTTCAAAGATAACTCTTTGGCCTTTAGACTCGACTCGCTTCAGCGACTTCGCCCTTAAAGTGAGTGAGAAGGGGGTGAGGTAAGGAGTAGTATAAGAGTGGCTCGGTCGCCTCTCCTTATTTGATTCATTCTATAGGGCGGGGCTGCAGACCAACAATCCAGCAAAAGGGCTTAAAAGCTCCTTTATCAAACCTTCCCCTTTTCATAATAATAAGGTAAGCATCAAAGCCCAGCAAACCCAACCTATACAAAGAGCCCCAACTCATATCGTACCAAGAACTTGCCATTGACCTGATCAAGCGCTTTAGGGAGATCACCTTCACCCATGTTCCGAGAATCTACAATCGCTTGGCTGACTCGCTAGCCCTTATGGAATGGAATAAATACTCAGCCGCTCTAGTACACATGCTAGTACACCGAAGCACAGAGTCGCTTGTCATCGAGAGATTGGACATCCCAGCCACAGAGAGCCCTTCCGTCGAACGGGACTCATTAATCTTCTTGGATGAAGACTATCGAGAGTTGGAACATGATGAACTATCACCAGTCAAGATTACGAGGACGATGGGAACCTTGGTATTATGATTTCTACAATTACCTCAAGGACGGGTTCATATCAGAGTACGCCACTCGTGGTCAGAGGAGAGCCTGGAGGATAACTTGCCCGACGATTTGTGATCTTGGGAGATGTCCTTTACAAAAGGTCCTTCAAGGGGTACTCGCCCTTCCTTATACTTAATAGGAAGAAGGAGCGCACATTGTTGAACAAGCTCATTCAAGAGGCAAGGCCCCCCTATAAAAAGCGTACCTTCGAAGGCATGATTGCTGCGATCAGGAGCTGCTTAACATAATTGAGAACAGGAGATCAGAAGATTTGGTGGAGGATAAAGTCCAAAGTGAACCAACACTGGGATCTGATCATAGCCGCAGTGAGGATGCAAAGGCGATAGTTTTTCGATTCGGCAAACATGAGATGTGTCCCACACTTAAAGAAGTACATCGAATTTTTGAGATATCCCGTAATGTCCTTTTTGTACCTAGAGAAGGACGACCTCGAGAGAGCAGACGACCAGTAGAGTAGGTGCTCCATATCGTTCCTGCTGCGTAGGTCTAAGGTAATTAACAGTGCTAGCAGAGAATCAGTAGGCCCTCACCCTTCTCTAATAGGGGCAGTGCCACCTATAGAACGGGAATGTTCATCCTCTCTTAAAGTCCTTTATGGATTTAGAGTCGGGAATAGAGCTGTGGCAAGCAATATAGATCGCCCCTTACGCTCTCTCTAAAAAAAAGCCCTTCTTAGTAAAGCTTCGGCCCTATGGAGAAAAGGGAATCA
>SAQL01000111.1 GCA_004020645.1 Mesorhizobium sp.
GGCAGCGCTCGCCGCGCGGCGCTCTTCCACGCAGGCGGGCCATCTTTGTGGAGAGACCGGGGTGAGTAGGCCGGAGGAATTTCACCTGCCGGCCTCTCGCAGAACGGTGCGTGAATCTCTCGATTCACACCGCTCCCATCAGGCAAACGTATTCGTTCCGAACGTCTTCCAGTGCACAAACAGTCCTGGATTTTCCCGCGCCAGCTTTCTCACGAAGAGGCTGGCCCGGGTCTTATGGGACTGAAAGCGCTTGAACTTGCGCATGATCCACGCCCTGAGCTTCCGGTTGACGTAGTCAGCCAGAGTGGACAGGGCCGAACGGCTGAACCGGCCGTAATAGGCTATCCATCCCCGAAGGAGCGGATTGAGCTGTTGGGCGATTTCAGCCAGCGTCCCCGGCGTCTGCCGCGGTATGTTCAAGCTTTTAATCGTCACTCGCATCGATTTCAGTGCCGTGGGGCTGGCCGCAGGCGTGTAGCCACAGAAGAACTCGTCTCGCTGTGTCTTCGCCACCCGTCGCGGCCGGAATTGATACCCGAGGAAGTCGAACACGACATTCGGGTATTTGCCCCTGCGCCTTTGGTCTTTGCAATAGACGATCTTGGTCTTTGTCGGATGCATTTGAAGCCCGCATGCCGCCAGTCGAGCACCAAGCTCCGCCTTGAGGGCTTCGGCTTGCTGTTCACTCCGGCAGTGCACAAGGCCATCGTCAGCATATCGACACCATGGAAGGTCAGGATGCGTCCGCGTCATCCACAGATCAAATGCATAGTGCATAAAGAGATTCGACAAGATCGGGCTGACAACGCCACCTTGCGGGGGACCGCATGTTCGCCCGACGACTTCTCCGTTCCTCTCCATCGGCGCTGCCAGCCATCTTTCGATGTACAGCAGAGCCCACTTGCACGTGACGTGCTTCCTGACCGCCTTCAGCAAGAGATCGTGCGGAAGATTATCAAACAGCCCTTTGATGTCGAATTCCAGAACCCAGTCATGCTTCCAGCACCGCTGACGCGTCACGCCGACGGCATCCAGAGCCGATTTTCCCGGTCTGTAACCGTAGGAGTCCGGAAGAAAGAGGGAGTCCAGATCCGGCTCAATCATCTGCTTGATCACCATCTGTGCGATCCGATCGCTGACGGTGGGCACACCCAAAACCCTTTCGCCCCCACTCTTCTTCGGAATGGAGACAGCGCGAACCGGCGGTGGGAAGTACGTACCTGAGGACATCCGATTCCAGACCTTGTAGAGGTTTCCCGCAAGGTCCTTCTCGAACATCTCCAGGGTCTGCCCGTCCACCCCGGCTGCGCCCTGGTTGGCTTTGACCGCTTTGTAAGCTTCGTACACTTGTCGTTTCGCAATTCGAAACGGCTTGTCTGTCATATTCTCCGAAGTCATCCTGTTTCCAGTTGTTCCAAACAATACGACCACCTGATCCGACCCCTTTGCTCCGACCCCATTACAGGGCCCTCAACGCTCATACGGGTCGGTCCGCCCCAGTCTCCTGCATCGGTACTCTCGCCTTGCGGTTTGCTCCGCTTGAGCTTCTCCCTTTGCATCAGGAGCCTGGTTCCTGCAGTTCCGCGTGAAAGCCTATGTCCGACTCACGCCCCCTCTACGCCGGTCGCCGCCCGCCCAGTCATCAGGCGTCTGGCGGACTTGTCCCAGGATGACGAAACGGTCCTGGTTTCGGCGACACTACGTTCATAACGACGCGTCTTCGAAGGGTTCACTTTCGTTCGTCTTTCGGACACCCACCTGCTCGGATCTCGTCCGAACTTTTCATCCAACGCTCACCACCACGGCTCTTTACCGCAGCAGCTTGGACTGGTTTGAGACCTGCTCCTGAAAGCAGATCCCGGAGGGCCGTCCCCCATCATTCACGCAGCTTTACGCTACGGTCTTAGTTCATGTTGAACTCCTTCCGTGCCTCTGCAGCACACTCTCGTCGATGAAGACGAGCTTCGCCGGATCGAGATCGAGCTGGCCGTCGAACCAGTCCCGGCGCCGCT
>SAQL01000112.1 GCA_004020645.1 Mesorhizobium sp.
CTGGTAGGTCGTCAAGGGTCTCAATAGGAATCTAGTTGGAAATCTGGTCTGTCTGTCAAGAAAGAAAGCTCTAGTTCAATTCAAATAGGTCAAGCGAAGGAGGACATATAATATTAGTATTGAAAGAGACGTCGGGCTTAAGAAAAGAAAAGCAGGTTTCGGAGCTTAGATCCGGGTACACACCTGGAACAGGCCTAGGAAAGAGAGACAACGGAATCATAAAACCTATTCGTCATAAAGATCTAGAAAGCAGGGAAAGGGGGCTTCTCCTCACAAGAATACACGGAATAGATAGACGCTAAACGATTCCAATCTTAAGGATAAGTTTCAAGCATAGACGCCTTATCCACCCACAATTGGACTCAACAATATCTTTTTTCATAAGAAAGGGAACAGGGGACTTAGGGTTTCAGCGTGCCAAATCCAATCCCTTCTCCCGTAGAGTACCTGTATCCTGTCTTTCTGGCATATCTCTCTTTTTGTGCCTATACATCTGATAATGGATGCCCATTCCCGGGATTGCTGCCATGATATGGAATAGAATAGCGGACTTTCTTTCTGAGGTGTGGTCTATCCGAATAGCTAGAAGCAGAGCGATAAGAAGAAGAGCGGTGGGTTTCCAAGAACCGGAGATGGTGTTATCTATATACGGAACAGCACGAACTATCCTTGCCCTTTCGATTGAGGGTCTTCAGCAGTGGGCTTTCCATAAGGTAGGAGGTGATTGAAAAAGGGGAAGCCCAAAAAGAAAAAGAGCTTATTAGCTTTCTATTAACAATCTCCTCTTTCCTCATGCATACAAAAATCTCGCTTCTCTGACCCCCCTCCCATCACCCCGGCATCGGATTCTCACACTCGGAGCGGCTCCCTGTGCCAACCTCGGTGAATGTCGTAGTTTCGCTTGAAAAATAAAGACTTACTTATAGTAAGATTGGGAGCAACCTTCCTTCGTGGCTGTTGGACATCTTCCGATTCGTAAGACAAAACTTTAATATCATCTCTATAGTTCCGCTTCTTGCTCTAAAGAAAGAAAGGGTAGCGGAAAGGAATAAGTGGGATAAAGGGTAAACCAGATAGCACAATGATCCATTTCCATTCTTCCCTTCGCTGTCTTCCTTGTCTGATCGCAGTAGCTTTAGCAAGGACTATCAGATCTGACGGAAGAACCGCGAGTATGATAACAGGTCAGAATCTGGTCCTTGTGGGAAAACCTCTTTGATGTTTGAACCGGTTTTGTTATGATGGTTTAAGAAAGAAATACGGCTTTTGTCTTTATTGTGTATCTCTCCCTTCTATTTTCTTTTGCATCTCCTTCTTTTTTTATTTCCTGCGCATCTATCTACTTAATCGCTTGGGTATTCATTCTTTTTGGAGATATTGTTTTCCCCTTTCTAATTGTGGGTGTATCGGGGACTTCCGGGGAATCAAGCTCATCAAAACCTTGCCCTCGGTGGGACATTGACTTAAATCGTCCTCCAGCGGCTGAGCCGGAGCCTGCCTCCTCCACTTCGGACCACCCGAAGGAGGTAGTGGATCAAGCTCTCTCGGAAGCGGAGGATAGGATTCTGTATCGATTACGCCCATTCCCTCAAGCAAATGCGGACAAGCTGCTTATGGATGGAGGAAGCGCGAGCGATCGCTCAACTAAAAGGGCGGATTGTCGATCGAATGGCGCAATTGGATTCCGCCGCGTACTTTTGGCGAGAAAAAAAAATGCTATTATTGGGGAGTCAATCCTTACGAATAGGCAAACTTAGTATCCTTACCATAAACTGTCTCAGATGCTTGAGGAATTGTGTCGCGCGGATGCCCACACATCCTCTATCTACT
>SAQL01000113.1 GCA_004020645.1 Mesorhizobium sp.
ACCTTGGCACATTGCGATGCCGTCTGGGGAGGGCGGCAACCATCCCATCTTCTGCCGCTTGACGAACGGTTTGACATAGGCCGGGGCAATCAGTCTTGGCTCATGGCCAAGCCGAGCCATCTGACGGGCCCAGTAGTGCGAGCTGCCGCACGCTTCCATCGCCACGACACATGCCGGTTGACTCGCCATGAACTTGCAAAACTGCAGGCGCGACAGCTTCTTGCGGAACACGACCGATCCATCAGCTGCCGCCCCGCGCAGCTTTGCCAGATAACTCCAATGATGGTAACCTTTTCCATGGATGCCTGCCTCTCCTTTGCGTGGCGCTAACACCACAAACTTTGGCACATTGCGATGCCGTCGGAGAAGGCAGGCATCCACCCCATCAGCAAAAAGGGGCGGCCATGGTGCTGGTCATGCGGCTTGGCGCAGAGTGAGCTTCTTGTGCTCGCGCAGGTCGTCCATGTTGATGTAGCGGTTGGCCTCCATCCAGTTTTCGTTGGTTTCGACGGCCAGCGCCCTGACGAGGCGTAGGCAGTTCTGTGAGTTTGGAAAGATGCGCACGACATAGGTGCGGCGCCGGATTTCCTCGTTGAGCCGTTCAAGCATGTTGGTGCTCTTGAGATGCTTGTGGTGCGGGCGTGGCAGACGAAAGAAGGTCAGCGTGTACTCGATGGTCTCCTCCACCCATGTCCTCAGTCGTGGGTAGCGGGCCGACCATTTGGAAAGCCATGCGGCGAGATCGGCCTTGGCCTCGGCGAGATCGCGCCGGTCGTAGAGCCAGCGCAGTTCCTGCAGGCAATCGTCGCCATGCTTGCCGCTCGATCTCTACGACAATCCGGGCAATGTTCTTCGTCGCCGGTTTCATCGGCTCGCCGGCGATGAACTTCATCAAGGGCAAGGTCGTTTCGAAGGACGGCAGGCAGATATTTGTGTCGGATACCGGATCCGTGCTGCCGGCTGACGGGGCGAGGGCGCAGGGCGGCCAGCCGGTCATCTACGGCATACGTCCCGAGCATATCGACATCGCGCCCGACGGTTTGTCGGCAACGGTTTCGGTGCTGGAGCCGACCGGCTCCGAGACACAGATATTCGCCAAACTTGGCGATGATCCTATCGACGCTATCGTCAAGGATCGACTGACAGTCCGACCTGGTGAAGAAGTTAGACTGAGGATCGATCCGCGCCGTGTCCACATCTTCGACAGGCAAAGCGGCGCACGCCTGTGACACTTCGCCATTCTGATTGCGCCAATCATCTGCAGGTCCTGCACCGATGCGTTGAGAAGCTGGGCGGATCGCCTGATGATGGTAACCTTTTCCATGGATGCCTGCCTCTCCTTTGCGTGGCTCTAACACCACAAATTTGTCGGGTAGGCGGGGTCGTTGCCGATCCCCGCCCCCCACAGATCCGGACGTGCAGATTTCCCGCATCCGGCTCCTCACAGGCCAGTTTAGCTCATGGACTGCGCCACTGACGGACAATCTTGGCTGGCGGCAACGGATACCTGTCGAGTAGTCCCTGCATTCGGGCCCAGGTAAAGGCATCCTTCTGGCTCCGGCTTCCCAGCCATCGCTTCCAAATGCGCCCGACCTGGTAGGAGTGGTACCAGTTCAGACGTTTCGCATTTCCCGTGTGTCGGCCGAATTGAGAAACTGACCCCCTGACGAAATGAAGAACTGACCCCCTC
>SAQL01000114.1 GCA_004020645.1 Mesorhizobium sp.
TCCAGCCCTGCTTGCGGCAGATCGCCAGCGCACGCGGAATGTTGGGCTGTTCCATGTAGCCGAAGGTCAGCGTCACCCGCATGAACAGCTCATTGATCGTTCCCATCTTGACGCGGTCACTGTCGGGCACGACGGGCTGCTGCGCCGTCACCACCGAGAGGATGACATTCTGTTCATGCAGGACCTTGTAGTGCTTGAGGCTGTGCATCAGCGCCGTCGGCGCGCTCAGCGGATCGCTGGTCAGGAACACCGCGGTGCCCGATACCAGATGCGGCTTCTTCTTCAGCAGATTGCCGGCGAGGAAATCGAGAGGGATCTTGTTCCGGCGCGTCTTTTCGAACAAATAGCGGCTGCCGCGGATCCAGGTCCACATCGCCAGCACGATGGTGAAGGCCACCGCTAGCGAAGCCCAGCCACCTTCGAATACTTTGACGATGTTCGAGGCAAAGAAGCCGACATCGATAAACGCGAATACCACCGTCAGGGAGATGGCCAGCCAGAGCTGCCATTTCCAGATGCGGCTCATGATCACATAGAGCAGCACCGTCGTCACCAGCATGTTGCCGGTCACCGAAATGCCGTACGCCGAGGCAAGCTTGCTGGATTCGCCAAAGCCGACCACCAGCAGCATCACCACCAGCGCCAGCAGCATGTTGACGCGCGGCATGTAGATCTGGCCGGACTGTCTATCCGACGTATGCAGGATTCCAGGCGCGGCAGCATGTTGAGCTGCACTGCTTGCCTGGTTAGCGAGAAAGCGCCGGAGATCACCGCCTGGCTGGCGATGACGGTCGCAGCGGTGGCCAGGACGACCATCGGAATAAGCGTCCAGCCTTCGTTCATCTCGAAGAAGGGATGACCGACCACTCCGTTTTTCGCCAGCACGAATGCGCCCTGCCCGGCATAATTGAGCAACAGGCAAGGGAACACGATTGCCAGCCAGGCGAGCACGATCGGCTTACGGCCGAAATGGCCGAGATCGGCATAGAGCGCCTCGGCGCCGGTGACGGCGAGGAAGATGGCGCCGATCGTTACGAAGGCGACGTCTGGTGAATTGATCAGGAACGCGACGATGTAATGCGGGCTGACTGCCAGCAGGATCTCCGGGTCGGCGATGATGTGGTTGAGACCGGAAAGGCCGATGGCCAGGAACCAGACCGCCGTGATCGGGCCGAAGATCAGGGCGACGCCGCCGGTTCCAAACCTCTGTGCCGAAAACAGGATCGCCAGGATGGCGAGCGTCAACGGCACCACATAGGGCTGGAAGGTCGGCGTGACGACGTTCATGCCTTCGACCGCCGACAGCACCGATATCGCCGGCGTGATGACGGCGTCACCGAAAAAGAGCGAGGCGCCGACGATGCCGATGCCGAGGATCACCGCCGAGCGGGTCGGGAAACTGTTGCGCGCCAGTGCCATCAGCGACAGCACCCCGCCCTCGCCGCGATTATCGGCCCTGAGCACGAACATGATATATTTGATGGTGACGATGATCGTCAGCGACCAGATGATCAGCGACTGCACGCCGAGGATGTCGCCACGGTTGGCGACTTCGCCCCCCGACGATGCCACCAAAGCCTCGCGGAAAGCATAGATCGGGCTGGTGCCGATATCACCGTAAACCACGCCGAGCGGGCCCAGCATCAGCACCTTGGTGCTGTGCTGCTCGACCTCAGAATGGCTCGATTGT
>SAQL01000115.1 GCA_004020645.1 Mesorhizobium sp.
AGCTTCTCGGTGTCGAGCGGGTCGGGCGCCACGACCACTTCTTCGAGCTCGGCGGTCACTCGCTGCTGGCCGTGCAGCTGATGGAGCGGCTGCGGCAGCTGTCGCTTGGGGTGGAGGTGCGCACCCTGTTCGCCAGGCCGGTGCTGGCCGATCTTGCCGCAAGCCTTGGCAGCCATCACGAGGTCGCGGTGCCTGCCAACCTGATCACCGAACAGAGCACGGCGATTACGCCGCAGATGCTGCCGCTCATCGAGCTGGCCCAGCCGGAGATCGACCGGATCGTCGCCACGGTGCCCGGTGGTGTCGGCAACATCCAGGACATTTATGGCCTGTCGCCGCTGCAGGACGGCATCCTGTTCCATCATCTGTTGGCGACGAAGGGGGATCCCTACCTGCTGGTGTCGCAGATGGCGTTTGCCGATCGCGGCCTGTTGGAGCGCTATCTTGGCGCGGTTCAGCAGGTGGTGGACCGGCACGACACCCTGCGCACGGCCTTTGTCTGGGAGGGGCTGTCGAGCCCGGCCCAGGTGGTGTGGCGTCGTGCGCCGCTGGAGGTGAGCGAGGTCGAGCTGGATGCCTGTGACGGTTCCGGCGCCGATGAGCTCAGGCGCCGGTTTGATCCGCTGCGGCATCGCATCGATGTTGGCCGGGCGCCCTTGTTGCAGTTTGTGATCGCGCGCGAGCCCGGCAGCACACGCTGGCTGCTGCTGGAGCTGCAGCATCATCTGATCGGCGATCACACGACGCTGGAAGTGATGCATGCCGAGGTGCGGGCCGTGCTCGAGGGACGTGGGCATGAGCTGCCAGCACCGCAGCCGTTCCGCAATCTGGTGGCGCAGGCGCGGCTGGATGTCGATGCCAAGGCGCATGAGCAGTTCTTCCGGACGATGCTGGCCGACATCGATGAGCCGACCACGCCGTTCGGCTTAAGCGAGGTCTATGGCGACGGCGGCGGCGTCGGCGAGGCGCATCGGATGCTGCCGCAGGCGCTCAATGATCGGCTGCGGGAACAGGCGAGGCGGCTTGGGGTGAGCCTGGCGAGCCTTTGCCATCTGGCCTGGGGTCAGGTGGTGGCGCGCAGCAGCGGCCGAGAGCAGGTGGTGTTCGGCACGGTGCTGTTCGGCCGCATGCAGGCGGGCGCGGGCGCCGACCGCACGATGGGCCTGTTCATCAACACCCTGCCTGTGCGGCTTGACCTGGACGGGACCGGGGTCGCGGCGAGCGTGCGGACCACGCATGCGAGGCTTTCCGAGCTGCTGGCGCACGAGCATGCCTCGCTGGCGCTGGCGCAACGCTGCAGCGGGGTTGCGGCGCCGGCGCCGCTGTTCGGCGCGCTTTTGAACTACCGTCACAATACGCCGGCGGCCATGGCCGGCTCCGGGACGGCAGATGGTCTGTCCGGCATGGAATGGCTGGGCGACGAGGAACGCACCAACTATCCGCTGACCCTGTCGGTGGAGGATTATGGCGAGGCGCTCGGCTTGACGGCGCAGGTGGCCGAGCCTGTCTCTGCGGATCGGGTCTGCGGCTACATGCAGCACGCGCTCGAGCAACTGACAGAGGCACTGGAGCATGCCCCCAACACGCCGGTGCGCGAGTTGGCCATCCTGCCGGCTGCGGAGCGTGCGTATCTGCTGGAG
>SAQL01000011.1 GCA_004020645.1 Mesorhizobium sp.
CCCCGCAACCAAATCCACAAAACGGCCCGCCTCAGTGCGGGCCGTTTTGCGTTTGCGGCCTGGCGACCGGTTTTGATCCTCGTCGCCCGCAGAGGCAAAGCCGATGCAGCGGGACAGAGAATGTCACCATCCGGTGTGGGTCTCGGCAGCCGCCGTTTTCCCATGTTAAACTGCATGGCATGGAGATCGACACCGACAAGATCGACAATGCCGTTCTGGGCCTGCTTTGGCTAACGCTGCATGAAGAGAGGCGCGCTTGGAAGGGAATGGACTGGGATGCCCTGGATCGCTTGCACCAGAAGGGGCTGATCGCCAACCCAGCAAACAAGGCGAAGTCGGTGGTTCTGACAGATGAAGGCCTGCGACGTGCCGAGGAGGTGTTCCGCACCCTATTCACGCGGCCGGCGCCGTGAGCGCTGGGCTGACCTTCCAATCCGCAGCAAGAGCCGCGCAGATGAAATCGACAACTTAACCTAACCCGCAGGTTCATTCCGCAACAATTGCGGTCGGCAAGCCGTCCGCCGACCATCGTCTGGCGGCGGTCTCCAGAGCGACGGGCCTTCAAGTCGAATCCTACCGCCGGCGCCAGGGCCCGGTTCAGTTGATACGGTTTTCCGACCCCGCCGTCAGCGGTATCTCAAGCCCCCGCCGCAATCCCGTCGCAACGACCGACACCCTGAATTTTCCTGCGAGCGCCTTGTCGAAAATGGCGCCGACAATGATATCGGCATCGGCGTCGACCTCCTCGCGGATGCGGGTGGCGGCTTCGTCGACCTCAAACAGCGTCATATCAGTGCCGCCCGATATCGAGACAAGAACGCCCCTGGCGCCCATCATCGACGCTTCGTCGAGAAGCGGGTTTGCGATCGCCGCTTCGGCCGCCTTCCTGGCGCGATCCTCCCCGGTGGCTTCGCCGGTTCCCATCATCGCACGACCCATGTCGCGCATCACCGACTTCACATCGGCAAAGTCGAGATTGATCAGCCCTTCCTTGACGATGAGATCGGTGATGCAGCCGACGCCGGCGTAGAGAACGCGGTCCGCCATGGCGAAAGCGTCCGCGAAGGTCGTCTTGGCATCGGCGATCCTGAAGAGGTTCTGGTTCGGGATGACGATGACGGTATCGGCGCTTTCGCGGAGCCGCTCGATGCCCTCATTGGCCGCATGCATTCGGCGGTTCCCTTCGAAGACGAACGGCTTGGTGACGACGGCCACGGTCAGTATTCCCGCATTGCGCGCGGCCTGCGCTATGACCGGCGCCGCACCAGTTCCAGTTCCGCCTCCCATGCCCGCGGTCACGAAGCACATATGCGTTCCCGCAAGATGGTCCATGATTTCGTCGATCGATTCGACGGCCGCGGCATGGCCGACCTCGGGCAGGGATCCTGCACCAAGGCCTTCCGTGACGTGCGCTCCCAATTGGATCAGCCGCGTTGCCTTCGACATGGTGAGCGCCTGAGCATCGGTGTTGGCAACGATAAATTCGGTGCCTTGCAAGCCTTCGGCGATCATATTGTTGATGGCGTTGCCGCCACCGCCGCCAACCCCGATGACGGATATCTTGGGCCTCATCTCCGAGATTGCCGGCCTCGTTGCAGTGTTCATTTGCCGTCTCTTCCCTTGAATGCGCTAGCGCAGCGGTCGGCGGAAGGCTTGTTTCCGCACACTTGCAAGACTTTGGACAGTGAGCGAATCAGGACAGCCCAGCGTAACCAAGGGAATCAGACCGTTGGACCGGCTGCAAGTGCAGTATGCAAACTCGCACATGTTACGCGCCATTGGTTTTGCGGGCCGAGACCGATTTTCCCGTTCTACTTCACGCCGATGCCGGCCGTCAGGCCGCCATCGATCCTGTAGTCCGCGCCGGTGCAGAACCCGGCCTTCGACGAACACAGAAAGGCGATGAGTTCCGCCACTTCCTCCGGCTCGCCGATGCGTCCGATGGGGTGGGCTTCGCCGAAGCGCCTGTAGGCGGCCTCGACATCGGCGTGGGTGCCGTTTTCGCCGCGCGCCGCCTTTTCCAGGATCGGGGTGCGGATCGAGCCCGGGCTGACGGAATTGACGCGAATGCCGGAGCGCGCGTGGTCGAGCGCCAGAGCGCGCGTCAATGTGTGGATGGCGCCCTTGGTCGTAGCATAAGCGGCGACGTTCTGCTGGCAGGCGAAGCCCTGCACCGAAGCCACGTTGACGATGGCGCCGCCGCCTCGCCTGATCATTTCCGGGATGCCGAAATGCGCGGTGAGGTAGAGCGAGCCGACATTGACTGACATCGCCTGGTTCCAGGTGTCGAAATCGGTGCTCACAGCGGTTCCATATGGATGGATCGCCGCGGAATTGACGATGATATCGAGGCCGCCGAACCGCTCGACACCGGCGGCGACCGCGTCGCGAACCTGATCCGGCACGGAGACGTCGACGGCCATGACCAGCGCCCCGGCGCCGGAGCTGTCCAGTTCCGCAGTCAGCGCCGCGTTGGCCGCGCGATCGATGCCGCAGGCGATGATCGCCGCGCCACCTGCCGCAAGACGTCTGGCGGTCGCCAGGCCGATCCCGGTCGTCCCCGTCACCAGAGCGATCTTGCCGTCGAAATCGTTCATTGCGCAAACCCCTTTAATTTGACTTCCATTGTGGCCCAACAATACGGTTCTGTTTTATCGCAAAGGGAAAGCCTCGATGGAACAGTGTTGGCGCTGGTATGGCCCGGACGACCCGGTGACGCTCGATCATGTCAAGCAGGCCGGAGCCACGGGCGTCGTGTCCGCCCTGCATAATATCTACGACGGCCGCGCCTGGCCTTTGACGGACATCCTGGAGCGCAAGCGGATCATCGAGGCCGAAGGGCTGACCTGGTCGGTCGTGGAGAGCATTCCCGTCCACAATTCGATCAAGATCGGCTCGGCGGAAAGGCTTCGCTATGTCGGCTGGTACAAGGACACGATCCGTGCGCTCGCCAAGGCTGGCATTGCGACGATCTGCTATAATTTCATGCCTGTGGTCGACTGGACCCGCACCGACCTTGCCTATCGGCTTCCAACGACGGGCTATGCCCTGCGTTTCGATGCGATCGATTTTGCCGCATACGACATTTTCGTCCTGAAGCGCAGGAATGCCGAAGCCAGCTACAGCGCGGCACGTATCGCCGAAGCGGAATCGCGACTGAAGGAACTGAGCGACGAGCAGATCGACAGGATCGAGCGCAATCTCATTGCCGGCCTGCCGGCGACCGAGCGCAGCTACGACAGTGATAGTTTTCGCGAGGCACTGGCGGAATACGACTCGATCGGGCCGAAGGAGTTGCGCGACAATCTTGCCTGGTTTTTGCGCGAGATCATCCCGGTGGCCGAGCAGGAGGGAGTGCGCATGTGCATCCATCCCGACGACCCGCCATTCTCGCTCTATGGCTTGCCACGGATCGTTTCGACTGTCGAGGACGCGCGTTTCATCCTCAACGCCGTCGACAGCCCGGCGAACGGCCTGACATTCTGCATCGGTTCCTACGGTACGCGCGCAGACAACGATATTGTCGGCATGGTCAAGGAATTCGCCGACCGGATCCATTTCGTCCATTTGCGCAATGTAACCATCGAGGATGACGGCTCCTTCTATGAAGCCGAGCATCTGGAGGGCGGCACCGACATGGCGCATGTCATCCTCGCTTTGATGCAGGAAGAGACGCGCCGTCGCAAGCAAGGTCGCGCCGACTGGCGGATTCCCATGCGCCCCGATCATGGCCATCTGCTCGCCGACGATATCGGCAAGACCAGGATCAACCCCGGCTACTCATTGATCGGCCGCCTGAAAGGCCTCGCCGAACTGCGTGGCATCATGCGCGCTGTGGAACGTTTTGAGCTGGCCTGAGGATCGCAAACAGGTGCTAAAGCTGATGGCTTGATGACACAAGCTCGGCCTTGCGCCGTGTCGTCTCCAACCCGATGGCGATGAAGCCGCGCGCATGCCGGGCCAGTTCCATATTGTCGGTCCACAGATTGCGCCAGATGGCGGTTTTCTTCGACAGGTTCTCGTCGACGATCTCCGACGAGAAGGATTCGAAACTGAGGTCGTCGCTATAGCCGATTGCGGTCAACGCATCGAAGATCGCGGCGAAGTCGATGTTGCCGGTGCCGAGGAAGCCGCGATGGCTCTCGCCGATATGGACATAGCCGATCTTGTCAGCCGCGTGGCGGATGGCCAGCCCGATATCGGCCTCCTCGATGTTCATATGGAACGTGTCGAGATGCAGGAAGATGTTGTCTGAGCCGGTGTCTTCGATGAAGGCCAGCCCTTGTGCGGCGGTGTTGAGCAGATTGCTTTCAAAGCGATTGACGATCTCGAGGTTGAGTGTAACGCCGGCGGCCTTGGCGGTCTCCGCGACCTTGGCAAGCGTTCCGGCGCTGCGGTTCCATTGATCGCGCGTCGGCGCCTGCGCCTGCAGTCCATGGCTGGTGCTGAGGATGCCGGCGACCTTCTGGCCGCCGAGATCGCGGGTGAGCGCGATCGTGCGTTTCAGGATTTCGACGCCATGCGCGGCAACCGCCTTGTCGGCGCTTGAAATGTCGCCGTCGGCCGGTAGTCCGATGCTGATCGCCACGCCGAGATCGAGCTCGGCGATGCGCTTGGCCAGTCCGCCAATGTCGACATTGGCAGGGTCGAGATAGGAGAATTCGATCAGGTCGAAGCCGGCCTCTTTGGTGATGGCCAGCGTCCGCTCGAGGTCGCCTTGCGCCGAGCTCGCCGACCAGACGAAAGAATGGATTCCAATGCGCGACATGATCGTCTCCTGCTGCTCGAGAGCATCGGACCCACAAGTGGGAACCGGTTTGGGAAAAATCCGATGCTCAAACAAAAAATTGGTGCGGCCGGTCGTCCCGGCCGCACCAGCCCTGGGAGGCTCTAAGCTAGCGGGCCGCGGTCCAGCCCTTGTAGTCCTTCAGGTTCTCGGCCGTGATCAGCTGCGGGTCGAGCAGCACCGTCGCCTCGGCCGGCTTTTTGCCGGCAAGCACTTCAGCCGCCATCTGCAGCGACTGGCCAGCCATGACGTAAGGATCCTGCGAGGCCGAGGCCTTGATCATCGAGGTGCCGGAAGAGAGTTCCTTCTCGATATCGGGCGCTCCGTCGACCGCGGTGAAGATGAACTCCGAGCGGTTGAGCTGCTTGGCCGCAAGCTGGGCGCCGATCGCCGTCGGATCGTTGATGGCGAACACAGCATCGATCTTGTCGAAGCGGGTCAGCAGCGACTGGAACACCTTCAGGCCACCGTCGCGCGAGCCTTCGGCATTCTGGTCGTCGGAGAGAATCTTGATATCCGGGTGTTTCGCCAGCACGTCCTTGCAGCCCTTCACCCGCTCCAGGATCGACGACGATGCCGGGCCGTTCAGGATGACATAGTCACCCTTGCCACCGGTTTGGTCGACCAGGTACTGGCAGGCCGCTTCGCCGGCCTTGACATTGTTGGTCATCACGGTGACGTCGGCGCCCGGCGCCGAGACGTCGAACGCGGCAACAACGATGCCCGCCGCCTGCGCCTTCTTCACCGCCGGCGCGATCGCCTTGGCGTCGACGGCGTTGAGCATGATCACGTCGACGCCGGCGGCGATAAACGAGTCGACCTGCGAGACCTGCTTGTTGAGGTCGTAGTCGGCCGACACCGACGTCACCTCGACATTCGGGTTGATCTTCCTGGCGGCGTCCTCGATGCCCTTGATGGTGGCGACGAAGAACGGGTTGCCGAGCAGGCCGACCGATATGCCGACCTTGTTCAGATCCTTGGCCGAAGCCGGTGCGATGGCGACGGCCGCGAGGGCAACGCCGCAGAGCAGTTTAGCGATGGTCTTCATTGTTTTCCTCCTGATGCCCCGCGCCTCTCACGGTGCGTTACATGAAACCGGGTCGTTGACGCCGGCGACTAAGGTCAATCACGTTCTTGCTCCTGCCTGGAGCCTGTAGCGGTCGAGGGCGACCGCCACGATGATGACCAATCCCTTGATGATGTACTGCCAGATGTCCGAAACACCGGCCAGGATGAGCCCGTTGGAGAGCACCGCTATGATCAGGCCGCCGATCAGCGTGCCCCAGATCGAGCCGACGCCGCCGACGAAGCTGGTGCCGCCGAGAATGACCGCGGCAATGGCGTCGAGTTCGTAGGACTGCCCAAGCTGCAGCCCGTTGGCGGCATAGAGCCGGGCCGCCGACATAGCGCCGCCAAGACCGGCCAGAAGGCCTGAAACGCCATAGACGAAGAGCAGCACCAGCGGCACCTTGATGCCGGTGAGGCGGGCGGCCTCGGCATTGCCGCCGACGGCATAGATCCAGGTGCCGAGCACGGTGCGCTTGAGCACCAGCCAGGACAGCACGACGACCGACAGAGCGATGATGACCAGCCAGGGGATGCCGAACAGCGAACCGTTGCCGATGAAGTCGAACGGCAGGTCCGAGTTGAACACCGTGGTGTCCTGGCCGAGCAGGCGGGCGACGCCGCGCACGGCGGTCAGCGAACCGAGCGTAACGATGAAGGGCGGCAGCTTGATATAGGCGACGAGCAGCCCGTTGATGACGCCGAAGCCGAGGCCGACCAGAATGGCCGCCGGCACGCCGAACATGCCCCACTCCGGCACCAGCGACACCATCACCGCCACCATCGCCGATGCGGCAAGGATGGAGCCGACGGACAGGTCGATGCCGCCGGTCAGGATGACGAAGGTCATGCCGGCCGCAAGCACGATGTTGATCGACGACTGCTGCGTGACAATCAACAGGTTGGTCTCGGTGAGGAAGCGCGGGTTCATGATCTGGAAGCCGGCCGCCAAAAGGATCAGGACCGGCAGCATGCCAAGGGCGGCGAAGGCGGTGCGCAGCCGCCGGCTCCTGCCGACAGCCTGGTCGCCCGCGCTCATCTCGGTTGCCTTGTCGGTCATCCCTTGGCCGCTCCCGTTGCAAGTTCCATGATTGCCTCCTGACTGAGCGGCTGGCCTGCGGATGCCGTCACCTCACCAGCGATAGTGCCGTCGCGCATCACCAGCACGCGGTCGGCGACGCCGATCACCTCCGGCAGTTCGCTGGAGATCATCAGGATGGCGATGCCCTTCTTGGCGAGATCGTCGATCAGCCGGTAGATTTCCGACTTCGCCCCGACATCGACGCCGCGCGTCGGTTCGTCGAGGATGAGGACCCGCGGTTCGGTTTCGAGCAGGCGGGCGAGCAGCACCTTTTGCTGGTTGCCACCCGACAGCGAGCCGGCATTGGCCTGCACCGACCTGGTGCGGATGGAGAGCTCGGAAACGGCCTTGGCGGCGCGCCTTTCGGCCGTGGCGAAGTCGCGCACGCCTCCGGCCTGAGCATCCCTTGCGAGCACGCCCATGCTGATATTGTCGGAAATCGACATGTCGAGGAACAGGCCGAGTTCTTTCCGGTCTTCGGTAAGATAGGCAATGCCGGCGTCCAGCGCCTCGCGCGGCGAGCCGATGGATATGGGCTTGCCATCGAGTTCCAGCGTGCCTGATGTGTGCCTGTCAGCGCCGAAGATCAGCCGTGCGAGCTCGGTGCGGCCCGAACCGACAAGGCCCGCCAGCGCCAGCACTTCGCCCTTGTGCAGGTCGAAGGAACAGTCCTTCAGGAGATTGCCATCCGACATGCCGCGCACCGACAATGCGATCGCTCGGTTGCTGTCCGGCGGGCGGTGATCTTTTTTGTAGAAGGCTGACAGGTCACGGCCGACCATCATCGAAACGAGGCGCGAGGCGTTCAGATCGGCGCGATCGAGCGTGCCGACATAGCCGCTGTCGCGGAGCACGCTGACGCGGTCGGCAAGCTGGTAGACCTCTTCCATGCGGTGGCTGATGTAGATGATGGCGATGCCCTGCGACTTCAGCGTCGCAATCACCTCGAACAGCCTGTCCGTCTCGCGCGAGGTCAGCGAGGTCGTCGGCTCGTCCATGACGATGATGCGCGCGCTGGTCGACAGCGCGCGAGCGATCTCGACCATCTGGCGCTCGCCGAGCGACAGGCTGGAGACAAGGGCGCGCGCCGGGAAGGAGACGCCGAGCCGCGCGATGATTTCCTTGGCGCGCCGGTTGCATTGGTCGCGGTCGACGATGCCGAACCGTCTCGGCTCGTTTCCGAGGAAGATGTTCTGCGCGACCGTCAGGTTGGGCGCCAGCGACAGCTCCTGATAGATGACCGCGATGCCGTTGGCGCGTGCCTTGATCGGGTCGCCGGTCGCGACCGGCGCGCCGTCGATCAAGATGTCGCCGCCGGGATCTGGCCGATAGGCGCCGGACAGCACCTTCATCAGCGTCGACTTGCCGGCGCCGTTTTCTCCCATCAGCGCGTGCAGTTCGCCGGCGTGAACGGTCAGCGACACATCCTGCAAGGCGCGGATCGGGCCGAATGTCTTGGAGATGTGCCGCATCTCCAGCACCGGCTGGCGCACTGCTTCGATCCGGGCGGCGGCGGTCATCGTGCACCTCCCGTTGCAGCATCAGCGACGCCACGATCGGCGGCGAGGCCGCGCCAGCTGTCGCGATAGAAGGCAAGCCCGGTGAAGCTTGAAGCACGAACAGGCTCCGGCGCCTCAGCGGCAAATTCGCGTCCGACGCTCTCGAAGGCGAGAGCCGCCGCCCCGGTGGCGCTGCCCTCCAGCGTGGCGCCCTGCATGAAGGCTTGGCCGGTACGCAGCTGCGCCAGCAAGCTAGCGAGCAGGCCGCCGCTGTTCAGCCCGCCATCGACAATTATGGTGTTGTTGGAATGGATCAGGTCGAGACACAGATCGACCATCAGCGCGACGTAGAGCAGCGCCACGGCCGCGCGCTCCTCCGCGGTGGGTGCGCGCCCGACCAGTTCGCCGGGATGGCCAGGCATCGGCCCACCTGGCGCGAAGCTCGGCAGCGCCATGATGCCGGCGTTGATCACCTGCTGTACCGAGGCGCGGCCGATTGCGCCCTGCCAACCGGCGCTGATCGTCGCGAATTCACGGCCGCCCATGAAGCGGATGGTCGGCACCGGACCGCCGTCGACATCGACATTGACGAGCATGTCGCGATCGCGATCGAGCGCGTCGAGCGGGCAGTCCGGATTGAGCACAACGACCCAGGTGCCGGTCGAGACGACAGTGACCGGCCCAAGCTCCTGGCGGCGATAGGCATGGAGCGCGGCATTGCTGTCATGGACACCGTTGTGGATGGCGATCGGCCGCGCCGCCTCGCCGAAGCGCTGCTCGCCGATGACCGCGCCGGCACGCTCGAAGGCGGGCATCTGGCCGCGCCATCCTTCGGCGTCAACCAGCGAGGAGAAATCGCGCTTGCGCGGCGCCCACAGATGCGAGTGGCAGCCGAGATAGGACACCTCAGACACCGCCCGGCCACCAAAGCGCCAGCTCCAGTACTGGGGATAACCGAGGATCGATTTGGCGGCGGCGAACACGCTTGGTTGCACTGTCTTCAGCCACAGCATGTGGCGACCATAGTTGAAGCCGAGCGGCAGATGCGGCGAGAAGGTTTCGGCAAAATCCGGAATGCGGCGATCGATCTGCGCGGCAATCTCGGCCGGCGGCTCCTGCTCGTAATCGAGGATCGGATGCGTCAGCGCTGCATCGTCAATCAAGGCAAAGGTGCAGCCATGGCCCGAAACCATCAGCCCCTCTATGCCATTGATATCGACCGCCTCGCCGACGGCGCGAGCCGCCCAGTCATGAAGCGCTGCCTCATCGAGCACGCTGAAGCCGCCTTTGCGTGTCCATTTCGGCTGGGTCCGGCGCTCGTCGAGAATCTGCCCGTCCTGACCGAAGACGAACAGCTTCGAGTTGGTCTTGCCGAAGTCGAGGACGGCCACTTTCACTGGACGGCTCCCGAGGAAGAGGCGATCCGCACCATGACGCCGGCGTCCTCCAGCATGCGCGCGTCGGCATCGGAGAGGCCGTCGTCGGTCACCAGCGTGCCGATGCGCGACAAGGGCAGCGCGACGTTGCGCGCGTGGATCGACAGTTTGCGGCTGTCGGCCAGCACCACGATCTGGTCGGCGCATAGGCTGAGTTCGACGATTGAGCGGACCAGCAGCGGATGCGATTCCAGCACGCCCTCCGGGCTGATGCCTTGCGCGCCAAGAAAGAACTTCGATGCGTAGAAAGGCACCGTCTGGGTGAGCGAATGAATGATGCCAGGCTCGCGATGAAGTTCACCCCCGGCAATGGTCAGGCTGCAATGGCCGTGGTCGCTCAAATAGGCGATGAGCGGCATCGAGTTGGTGTAGAGCCGAATGTTGCGGTCGGCGAGCTTGGCGCCGAGATGGAAACAGGTCGAACCGCCATGCACGATGACGGCGTCGCCATCGCGCACCATGGTGGCAGCGAGAGCGGCGATCTGCCGCTTGGCTTCGACCGCCAGGTCGCGGTTTTCGTCGTAAGGCCTGGCATAGGCGACGCCGGCCTGCGAAGCGCCATCGAGCGCCGAGATGCCGCCATAGACCTTCCGTGCTTCGCCGGCCTCGTCGATCTTGTCGATATCGCGCCGCACCGTCGCAGCCGACACGCCGAGCCGCTCCTGCAGCTCGCGCACCGAGGCGAAGGGGCGGTCCCGCAACAATTCGACGATCTGACGCTGGCGGCCGGAGTCGCTCAACGGATACCCTCCCGAAATGCCATTTTGCCACGGCAATTGGTGCAACTTACTCAACGCAGATCGGATTGCAAGCACGATTTGACGACGTAACATCACTATTGACGTAACTTGCTCGCATCTGCGATACCAGCGTCACTCGTTATCCCGGCTACGGGATACTCCAAAGCCGTGGCCACGCGGCCGGTTTGTGAAGGAGTTTCGATGGCAATCAATGCGGATGCGCAGGAATTGGCTGCGTTGCGGTCGCTTTCGGCCAATATCGGGCGCGACCCGCATTTGACCCAGGCCGCGGGCGGCAACACTTCGCTGAAAGCCGGCGACACGCTCTGGATCAAGGCTTCGGGTACCTGGCTGAAGGATGCGCTCGCCGAAGACATCATGGTTCCAGTGGCGATCCGCCCGCTGCTCAGGGCCGTCGAGCAGCGCGACCCGGCCGCCGATCAGCCACAGGGTTTCGCCATCGAGGCGCTCAATGCCCGCAAGCTGCGTCCTTCGATTGAGACCACGGTTCACGCCCTGATGCCGCAGCGCGTCGTTCTGCATGTCCACTGCGTCGACACCATCTCGCTTGCCGTGCAGACCGACTGCGAGGCTCAAATCGCCAAGCGCCTCGATGGTCTCGAATGGGCGTATGTCCCTTATCGCCGGCCGGGCCTGCCGCTTGCCCAGGGCATTGCCGAGCGCCTTCGGCCTGGGGTCGATGTGCTGATCCTTGCCAATCATGGCCTTGTGGTCGCAGCCGAAACCGTCGCCGGCGCCGAGGCGCTGCTGCGTCGCGTCACGGGGCTGCTGGCGCGGCCGCCCCGTAAGGTGGCGCCCAACCTTGTTGCATTGACGGCGCTCATCGGACACACCGGCTACAGGTTGCCGGCGGATGTCGAAGCGCATGCGGCCGCGATCGATCCGGAAAGCTGCCGCATGGCGTCAGGAGGCAGCCTTTATCCCGACCACGTCATCTTTCTCGGCAAGGGTTCGGTCGTGGCGAGGCCTGGCGAGGACGTTCTGCGCGTCACCGAACGGTGCGGCACGGCACCGGGGGCAATCCTGTTTCCTGGGCTTGGCGTGCTGATGCGCGGCGATGCCAGCGCCGGCGCCGATGCCATGCAACGCTGCCTCGCCGACGTGACGGCGCGGGTCGATGTCGCGGCTAAGCTGAACTATCTGACCGCCGCCGAGAACGACGAACTGATCAATTGGGACGCCGAGCAGTATCGCCAGAAACTCAATGCAGCCGGCAGCTGACATGGCGCTTTCGATCGGCCCGCTTTCGATAGGCATCGATATCGGCACATCGGGTGCGCGCGCCGTCGCCATGCGCCCGGACTTTTCGATTGCCGCGCGTTCCGCCGTCCCACTCGACAGATTTGGCCAGAACGCCCGCGAGCCCTCGGTGTGGTGGTCAGCGGTCGGCGCGGCGCTGACGGAGCTGCTTGCAGGCGTCGATCGCGCGGCAGTCCGGTCGATCGCCGTCGACGGCACTTCGGGCACGCTGCTGCCGGTCGACGGCGCCGGTCGGCCGCTGGCGGAGCCGCTGATGTACAACGACAAGGTCGACGACGACGCCATTCTGGCCGTGATCGCGCGCGAGGCGCCGGCAGCGAGCGCAGCACGTGGGGCGACGTCCGGTCTCGCCAAGGCGCTGTGGTTCCAGCGCCAGCCCGGGGTCGCCGCGGTGCTACATCAGGCCGACTGGATCGCGGGAAAGTTCTCCGGCCGCTTCGACGCCAGCGACGAGAACAATGCCCTGAAAACCGGCTACGATGTCGAGGCGCGGCACTGGCCGGACTGGATCGCAGCGACCGGCATGCGCATGGAATTTCTTCCTCGTGTCGTCAAGCCGGGCGACGTCACGGGAACGCTCACCGCGAGCGCAGCGGACCTGTTCGGCCTGGCGCGCGACGTCGCCGTGGTCGCTGGGACGACCGATGGCTGTGCGTCGTTCCTGGCGACGGGCGCTGCGGCAGTTGGCGACGGCGTCACCGCGCTGGGATCCTCGTTGACCCTCAAAATCCTCTCCGACCGGCCGATCTCGGCGCCGCAGTTCGGCATCTACAGCCATCGGTTGGGAGATGCCTATCTGGCGGGTGGTGCGTCGAATTCGGGGGGCAAGGTTCTGGCGCAGCATTTCTCGCTCGGGCGCATCATCGAGCTGAGTGCGGCCATAGACCCCATGACGGAGACCGGCCTCGACTATTATCCGCTTCCCGCGGTCGGCGAACGCTTTCCGATCGCCGATCCTGCTATGCCGCCACGTCTGACGCCGCGGCCTGCGGACGACGCCGACTATCTGAAAGCGATGTTGGAGGGCATTGCCGAGATCGAGGCGCTCGGCTATCGCCGGCTTGCCGAGCTCGGCGCGCCTCGGCTGCTCTCGGTGAGAAGTGTCGGCGGCGGTGCGGCAAATCCCACCTGGACCGCGATCCGGCAGCGCAAGCTGGGCGTCGGTTTTCTGCCGGCGCTTTCGGACGAGGCGGCCGCCGGCACGGCGCGGCTGGCGCTGATGGGCGCAATCGCAGCGGGGCTGTTGTGAGCACGAAAAAGGTCGAACATCTCGACGGCATCGGAGCGCTGGCTGAGCGCTATCAGGTGTTCCTGCTCGATCAGTTCGGCGTGCTGCACGATGGTACGAACCCCTATCCGGGCGCTGTGGAGGCATTGTCGGCGCTGAAGCGGGCAGGCAGCACGATCGTGCTGGTCTCGAACTCCGGCAGGCGGGCGCGGCCCAATGAGGCCCGGTTGCTGAAGCTCGGCTTCGAACCAGGAAGCTGGGATCAATTTGTCTCTTCCGGCGAGATCGCGTGGCGGTCCTTTCACGAAATGGCGGTATCCGGAACGCTGCGCCCAAACACAAAGTGCCTGCTGATCAGCCGCGAAGGCGACCGCTCGGCGATTGAAGGCCTGCCTTTTGCGTTGACCGGCGACGGCGACGATGCCGAGCTGGTGCTGATCGCCGCCAGCGAGGGCGATCGCTACGACATCGAGCACTATCGCAGACTATTTGCACCGGCAGCGATGCGGCAGGTGCCGTGCTTCTGCACCAATCCCGACAAGATCATGCTGACCGCAGTGGGGCCTCGCTTTGGCGCCGGTCAGCTTGCGGATCTCTACGAGAGCCTCGGCGGCAGCGTCACCCGCATCGGCAAGCCCTACACCCCGATCTTCGACGCCGCGATGGCGCTGGCGGGCAACCCGGACCGCAGCACCGTGGTCTGTGTCGGCGACAGCGTCGAACACGATATCGCTGGTGGAATTGGTGCCGGCGTGGCGACCGCGCTGGTCTTGTCCGGAATATTGGCGGATACCCCTGACCTGGCCGAGCTTTTCGACAGTCTGGACGCCTACCCCGATTACACCACGGATAATTTCAAATTC
Source organism: Mesorhizobium sp. (assembly GCA_004020645.1). Taxonomy (GTDB): domain Bacteria; phylum Pseudomonadota; class Alphaproteobacteria; order Rhizobiales; family Rhizobiaceae; genus Mesorhizobium. The sequence goes on from SAQL01000011.1 coordinate 13,980, forward strand.
GCTGATTGAGATCGGCAGCTTCCGAAGTTGAGCGCTGTCATGGTGATCGTTTCGTCGTTCGTGCTGCTTTCCGTGGCGCAGCCCTTTGGCTGCTGTTGCCAGTTCACATCTGGTTGGTCAGAGGCTATTGAACTGCATGCGTGATTTCCAACTCCCCGGGCGCTCGCCGGTTCGTGCGACGGAAGCGATGGCCGCGACATCGCACCCTCTGGCGACGCTGGCGGCGGTCGAGATGCTGCGGTCCGGCGGCAATGCAATGGACGCAGCCGTGTGCGCGGCGGCGGTGCAGGCGGTCGTCGAGCCGCAATCGACAGGTATCGGCGGCGACTGTTTCGTCCTCTACTGTCCCAACGGCCAAGGCGAGGTTCTGGCCTTCAACGGCTCCGGCCGCGCACCTGCAGCAGCAGAGGCGCAGTGGTATCTGGACAGGGGGCATGTCGAACTGCCTGAGTCCGGTGCGCACGCAGTCACCGTGCCGGGCGCCGTCGACGCCTGGTGCCGGCTGCTCGAGGATCACGGCAGAAAGGGCATCGACGCCGCGCTCGCACCCGCCATACGTTACGCCGAACAGGGCTACGTCGTCCAAGACCGTGTGGCCTTCGACTGGGCTGAAAGTGCTGCCTTGCTGGCCGCCGACGAACATGCCGCGCGGATTTTTCTGCCGGATGGAAAGGCGCCGCTGGCCGGCGAGCTGCACCGGCAGCCGCAACTGGCCGACACCTTGCGCATCGTCTCGCGCCGCGGTCGTGCCGGCTTCTATGATGGCGAGGTCGCCGACGACATGGTGTCGCGTCTGCGCGCTCTCGGTGGGCTGCATGCGCTCGAAGATTTTGCGGCCACGAAGGGCGACTATGTCAGGCCGGTCGGCACATCCTACCGGGGCTACGACATCCATCAGATGCCGCCTAACAACCAAGGGTTGACGGCACTGATCATGCTGAATGTGCTGTCGGGCTTTTCGCTCGGCTCCTTGGAGCCGAACGGCGCCGAGCGCTTTCACCTCGAGATCGAGGCGGGGCGGCTTGCCTATCAGGACCGCGACAATTTCATCGGCGACCGGAACCACGTCCATGTTCCTGTAGAGCAGTTGTTGTCGAGATCCCATGCGGACCAGCTTCGCGCCGAGGTCGATCCGGCGCGCGCGATGACGCATCTGCCTCGGCTTGAGCTTCAGCCGAGCGATACCGTCTACATCTCGGTGGTCGACCGCGACCGTAATGCGGTCAGCTTCATCAACTCGACCTTTTATTCGTTCGGCAGCGGGGTGGTCGGCCCCAAGAGTGGGGTCGTCCTGCAGAATCGCGGCAGCAGCTTCCGCCTGGCGGCGGACCACCCAAACCGCATCGCACCGGGAAAGCGCCCGATGCACACCATCATGCCAGGCATGGTGACAGCCAAAGGCCGGGTGGTCATGCCGTTCGGCGTGATGGGCGGCGGCTACCAGCCGTTCGGCCATGTCCACCTGCTCACCAACATGATCGATTTCGGCATGGACCCGCAGGAGGCGCTGGATGCGCCGCGAGTGTTCTACAGACAGGATACGGTGGAGGCGGAGCGTGGCGTTCCGGCCGAGGCGATCGCTGGCCTGCGCGAGCGAGGCCACCAAGTGTCCATCGCGGCCGAGCCGCATGGCGGCGGCCAGCTGGTGCTGATCGACTGGGACAAGGGTACGCTTACCGGCGCATCCGATCCACGCAAGGACGGTTGCGCGCTGGGTTACTGACGATCGGCCGCGCCCTGCGTGCTGGTCCTGTTCAGTTTTGGCGCTGCCGCCACCAGCGCCTTGCCGATCGCCGACTGCGGGGCACCGATGACCGTACGGGCGTTGCCGCTCTCGGCGACGCGGCCGGCATCGAGAATGACGACATGATGAGCGATGGCGCTAATGACGCCAAGATCATGCGAAATGAATAGATAGGCGATCCGTTCCTGGCGCTGCAGATCGAGCAGCAATTGCAGGATCTGCCGGCGCACCGATACGTCGAGCGCGGACACCGCCTCGTCGAGGACGATCAGCGACGGGTTTGTGGCTATGGCGCGCGCAATCGCGATGCGCTGGCGCTGGCCGCCCGAGATCTCGTGGATGGCACGAGCGGCGAGATCGGCGCTCAGGCCGACGCGCTCGAGCAGAGCGGCGATGCGGCGCGGGCGTTCTGATCGGGCTGCGATGCCATGGATGCGCAAAGGATCGTCAAGCACGCGTGCGACGCTGGCGCGCGGGTTGAAGGCGGCGAGCGGGTCCTGGAACACCATTTGCAAATGCGCGCGCCGTGCGCGCAAGACGGCGCCGTTCAAGGACAGGAAATCGCCGCCCTCGAACTCGATATGGCCGGCGTCCGGTTCGATCAGCCGCAGCACCAGCCTGGCGATCGTCGACTTGCCGCTGCCGGACGGCCCGGCCAGCGCCAGCGTCTCGCCGGGCTCGATGTGGAAGGAAATGTCATCGACGGCGGCGATCGTCCTGCTGCCGCGACGATATCGTTTGGTCAGGCCGGAAATAGCCAGTATTGGACTGCTCACCGCGACGCTCCTGCCTGCTGCAGCAGCGGTTCGGTGTCGAGGCCGAGATGGGCGTCGAGCAGCGCTCTTGTGTAGGCGTGGCGCGGGCTAGCGATGATCTGCGCCGTCGCACCGAGCTCGACCAGCTCGCCGTGCCGGAACACGGCGATGCGCTCGGCCAGTTCGGCGGCCAACGCGATGTCGTGGCTGACGAACAGCAGCGTCATGCCGTCCTCGGCCACCAATTGCCGGATCAGCGCGACGATCTCGGCCTGCACGATTGTGTCGAGCGCGCTGGTCGCCTCGTCGGCGATCAGAAGTTTCGGACCGGCCGCGATCGCTGCGGCGATCGCCACGCGCTGCTTCTGGCCGCCGGAAAGCTGGTGCGGATAGGCGCGCAGAGCGGCGTCCGGATCGGGCAGGCGGACGCGTTCAAGCAGCGTTTTTGCCTTGGCATAGGATTGCGACCAAGTAAGGCCGAGATGCGTGTGCGCGACTTCCGCGACCTGCTCTCCGACCGCCATTACCGGATCGAGGCTGGCCGACGGGTCCTGGAAGACGAAGCCGATATCGCGGCCACCGAGCGGGGTGTGGTCGCGAAGACTGGCAGGTTGGCGATCCGTCGCGCCCCCCTCTGTCCTGCCGGACATCTCCCCCACTTGGGGGGAGATTGCGCTGTCATTTCCGCTTTCGCCAATCTCCAAGGCTGCAGGGGGAGTGCCGGCGACGGAACTGCCGATCTCCCCCCTTGTGGGGGAGATGTCCGGTAGGACAGAGGGGGGCGCGAAGGAATGAGGCGATCGAAGGTTCGGTAACTTCCAGACGATCGAGCCTCCAACCTTGGAAGATCCCGGCAGCAGCCCGGCAATGGCCAGCGCCAGCGTGCTCTTGCCCGAACCGCTCTCGCCGATGATGGCGAAGCGTTCGCCGGCGGCGACATCGAGGCTGACATGTTTCAGCGCCGCCACCTCGCTGCCGTCACGGCGATAGGTCACCGTCAGATCGCGGATCGAAAGCAGCGCCGTCACGACAGGCTCCTTCTCACTGCCGTTGTCTCGACGACGCCTTCACCGGCGAGATAGACGCCGAGCACGGTCAGCACGAGTGCTACGCCCGGAATGATTGACAAAAAGGGCGCGGTGCGCAGCACGGCGCGACCTTCGGCGATCATGCCGCCCCAGGTCACGCGGTTGGGGTCGCCGAGGCCGAGAAACGAGAGGGCCGCTTCGGTGAGGATCGCCGCTGCGACGATCACCGACGACAATGCCAGCACCGGCGGCAATGCGTTGGGGAGCACTTCGCGAAAGGCGATCTCCAGCGGATGCATGCCGATGACGCGGGCGCCGGCGACAAAATCGCGCTCGCGGATCGACAGCACTTCGGCACGGGCAACACGCGCCGGCCCCGTCCAGGCGCCGAGCGCGATCGCCGTGACAACGACGCCGAGCGATGGCCCGACGATGCTGACGAAGGCCAGCGCCAACAGGAAGCTCGGCACGGTCTGGAAGGCGTCGGTGATGCGCATCAGCACCTCGTCGACGAGGCCGCCGGCAAAGCCCGCCAGCGTGCCGACTATTGCGCCGACGGCAAGGGCTGCGGCTGCCGCCGCCAGCCCAACCACCAGCGAGGTGCCGGCGCCGTGGAAAAGCTCGGCCATCACGTCACGGCCGAGCCGGTCGGTGCCAAGCGGCAGCGACCAGTCCTGAAATGGCGGCAGCAATGCCGGCCCGGCAATGGCTTGCGGGTCGCCGGGAAAGAACAGCGATGCTGTCAGCGCCATGGCGAACAGCGCTACCAGGATGATCGCGCCGGCGACCGCTTCGCGCGCGCGGAGGAAACGGCGAAGCGGGTTCACGCGCCGGCCTCGCTGGCGCCGACGCGCGGATCGAGGAAGGCATAGGCGATGTCGACGAGAAGATTGATGGCGATGACCAGGACGGCGCTGACGAGGATGATGCCGAGCAGCAGCGGGGTATCGCGCGCCGCCACCGCTTCCTGCGCCAGCCGGCCAAGGCCGGGCACGGAAAAGACGCTTTCGATGACGACGCTGCCGCCGAGCATCTGCGCCGATTGCAGGCCCAGCATGGTGACCAGCGGCAACAGCGCGTTGCGGGCGACGTGGGCGAGCACGATGCGGCGGCGGGAAAGCCCCTTGGCGCGAGCGGCGAGGACAAAATCCTGCCGCCAGACCTCGGCCATGCCGGCGCGCATCATGCGCAGATAGAGTGCCAGATAGATGAAGCCGAGTGCGGACACCGGCAGGATGAGATGGCGGGCGATATCGGCCGCGCGGTCGAGGCCGGTCTTGCCCGACGCGATGCTCTCGATGCCGCCGATCGGAAACCAGCGCAGGTCGACGGCAAAGATGATGATCAGCACCAACGCGAGCCAGAAGCCCGGTACCGCATAGAGCGCCAGCGAACCGATCGACAGGAAGCGGTCGCGAAAACTGCCGGGCCTGGCGCCGGCATAGATGCCGAGTGCCGAGCCGAGCCCGAAGGAGAGCGCGGTGGCGCTGCCCATCAACAGCAACGTATTGGGCAGGCGTTCGAGGATGACGTCGCGGATCGGCCGCGAGAAGGTCACCGACTGGCCGAGGTCGAGATGCAGCAACGCCCAGAGGTAGTTCGCCAGCCGCGTCAGCGCCGACTGGTCGAGGCCCCAGCGATGGCGCAGCAATTCTATCATGCCGGCGTCGCCGCCGGTCGAGGCGATGTAGGCGTCGACCGCGTCGCCGGGGGCGGCTTCCAGCAAAAGGAAAGTGCCGATCACGACAATCAGCAGCACGAAGGCGCTGCCGACGAGGCGACGGCGAAGGAGGAGAAGCGCCCGGGTCATGGCGCGAGGACATTGGCAGGTGGGCCAATTCTTCTGCGTTGCGTTCTACGGCGCCCCCCTCTGTCCTGCCGGACATCTCCCCCACTTGGGGGGAGATCGGCGGTCATTGTCGTTTTCGCCAATCTCCAGCGTTGCAAAGCTGCCTTTAACGCCGAAGCTGCCAATCTCCCCCCTCGTGGGGGAGATGTCCGGCAGGACAGAGGGGGGCGCGACGGAGCTCTCATCATCCAAGCTGAGCACCCACACAAGCGACGCGCAAGTCTGGATAGGCCTCCTTAGGTCTCCAGCCAGGTGTCCGCCCAGTTCGACACCGCCCAGCGCGGGTTGTTGGCGACATTCCCCACCGTGTCTCTGACAACGCTGATGAAGCTCCATTCGGCGACGTTGATCAGCGGCAGGTCGGCTGCGACCTTTCTTTGAAACTCCTTGTAAAGTTCCGTCCGCGCGGCGGGATCGAGCGTCTCGGACGCCTTGGCGATGAGGGCGTCGAGTTCGTCGTTCTTGTAGCCGCCCTGGTTGGAGAATGGCACGCCGTCCGGAATGCCGCTCTGCACCAGAATGGTGGTCGATATCGCAGGGTCGCCGCGGAACACCGGCGGCCCGACTGCAAGGTCGAAGGCGTGGTCGGTGTAGACGGCCTTGATATGGGCGGCCGAGTCGTTGTTGACCAGCTGGGCGTCGATGCCGATGGCGGCGAGCGCCTGGCGCAGATAGTCACCGAACTGCTTGGTCTCGTTGAAATAAGGCGCCGGCAGCAGCTTCAGCGAAAAGCGCTTGCCGTCGTCACCCTTGCTGTAGCCGGCTTCGTCGAGCAGGGCGTTGGCTTTGGCCACGTCGAAGGCATAGGTCGGCACATCGGCAGTATAGAACTGCGGATCGTTCTTCGGCACCGGGCCGGTGGCGGTGGCGGCGTAGCCGAGGAACACCGTCTTGACGACGAAATCCTTGTCGATGGCGTGGGCGATCGCCTGGCGCACATTCAGGTCGGCCAGCTCCTTGCGGCGATGGTTGATCTCGACGACGAGCTGATAAGTCAGCCCCTCATAGCCCTTGGTGATCACCTTGAGGCCAGGCACTTTGGAGATGCGGTCGAGGTCGGCCAACGGCACCGCGGAAAACGCGGCGAGCTGGATCTCTTCGGCCTCGAGCGCGCTTGCCGCCGAGGCGCGGTCGGGCAGCACCTGGTAGATGATCTCGTCGAGGTAAGGTTGGTCCTTACCCCAATAGTCGGCATTCTTCTCCAGCCGGTAATATTCGCCTGGCTTGTGTTCGGCGAATTTGAACGGGCCGGTGCCGATCGGGGCGTTGTTGGCTGGGTTCTCTTCGATTTTTCCTGTCTCGTAGATGTGCTTCGGCACCACGCTGCTCAGCGCCGGCAAGGCGTTGCGGATCAGCTGGAACGGTGTCGGCCTAGCGAATTTGAAAACCGCCGTCAGTTCGTCCGGTGTATCGACCGCCTCCAGATCCTTGAACACGGTGCGGCCGAGATTCTGCAGCGGCTTCCAGATTTGCAGCGCCGAGAACGCGACGTCGGCGGAGGTGAAGGGTTTGCCGTCATGCCATTTGACGCCCTCGCGCAATTTGAACGTCACCGACAGGCCATCGGCGGCGCCCTCCCAGCCTGTCGCCAGGCGCGGGTCGAGGCCGTCCTTGCCCTCGAAGGACGCCTCGGCCAGCGTTTCCACGATTTTGCTAGAGATAAAGAACACAGCGTTGGAAGCGACGATCGCCGGGTTGAGGTTGCGCGGCTCGGAATCGGCGGCGACGACCAGCCGCCCGCCTTTCTTCGGCGTCTGTGCCAGAGCGATGGTCGGCAGCGCCGTCGAAGCCAGCAGGAGTGCCGAACCGGCAAGTACGGTGCGTCTGGAAATCGTGAAATCTGACATGATCGAACTCCGTCCCTCCCAGCCACCCGGGCCAGTACCCTCGGACGCCGGACGGCATCCTTGCAAGGATGATTATGAGCCTTGCCGAGGGTTTCGCCAGAGACGGATTTGGCGCATCCTCGTGTGGCTTTGAAAATTTCGTCCGCTGGACCAGTTACAGGGAAGCGGTTCAATCCGACCTTATCTGGTAGGACCAGGCTTATCTGGCAGGACCAGACTTATCTAGTAGAACCAGACTTATCTAGTAGAACCAGACTGGGCAACGCCGGCGATCTGACCGGCCGGCCAGGGAATTCAGGGAGAGAAAGATGAACGTCGCCCCGGGTAAGAATGCCGTCAGCACCATCCCGTTCGACCACGCCAGAGTCGATCGGCTGATGGAGGAGGCCGGTATCGATGTGCTGCTCGCCACCTCCAAGCACAACACGCAATATCTGCTTGGCGGCTACAAGTTCATCTTCTTCGCCGCCATGGATGCGATCGGCCATAGCCGCTATCTGCCTATCGTGGTCTACGAGAAGGGTGGGCCGGACCACGCTGCCTATATCGGCAACCGAATGGAGGGCGCCGAGCACCAGAACAACCCGTTCTGGACGCCGACCTTGCACGCCGCCTGCTGGGGCACGCTCGACGCCGCCAATCTCGCGGTTGAGCACCTGACCAAAATCGGCAAGGGCAACGCCCGCATCGGCATCGAGCCGGCTTTCCTGCCGTCGGATGCCTACACGCTGATCCGCAAGGCGCTGCCGGATGCAAGGCTTGTCGATGCGACTGATATGCTGGAGCAGATGCGAGCCATCAAGACGGATGCGGAACTGGAGAAGCTGCGCATCGCCTCTGAACTGATCACCGATTCCATGCTGGCAACCATTGCCTGGGCACGTGAAGGCACGACCAAGACCGAGATCATCGAGCAGCTGCGGCGCGAGGAGACCACTCGCGGCGCGCATTTCGAATATTGCCTGCTGACGCTCGGCTCCAGCCACAATCGCGCCGGCTCGCCGCAGGCCTGGAAGAAGGGTGAGGTGATGTCGATCGATTCCGGCGGCAATTATCACGGCTATATCGGCGACCTCTGCCGCATGGGCATTTTGGGCGAGCCGGATGCCGAACTCGAGGACCTTTTAGCCGAGGTCGAGACGGTGCAGCAGGCGGCCTTTTCCAAGGTCAGGGCGGGCACTCTTGGTGGCGACATGATTTCCTACGCGGAAGGCGTGCTGAAGAAATCCAAGGTTGCGCCCTATACCGATTTCTTTGCCCACGGCATGGGGCTGATCACACATGAAGCGCCGTTCCTGATGACCAACCATCCGGTGACCTATGAAGGCACCTATGCCGAAAAGCCGCTGGAGAAAAACATGGTGCTTTCGGTCGAGACGACGATGCTCCACCCGACGCGCGGCTTCATCAAGCTGGAGGACACGGTGGCGGTCACCGAGACCGGTTGCGCTATGTTCGGCGATCGGGGCAGGGGCTGGAACAGAGGTGGGGTGGCATAAAGCACGTCGCGTTTGAATGGATTCAATGCGACGCGCTTAAATTCTTGTTTTTATGCATGTCGTTATCGCAAAACCGCTGCGCACCTTTGCGCGACATGCATTAGCTGCCACCCGGCGGCAGCAGCCTGAAATCCGGCAGGTCGCGCAGCGCCAGTTCCGGCCCGGCCGGCGAATAGACGACGAAGAGCTGCATGGGCGCATCGCCGGTGTTCAGCGTCGAATGGAAGCGGCTTTCCGGCACATAAATGGTGCAACCCGGGCCGACCTTCTCAACGACCGGATTGCCGTTCTCGTCTTCGACCATCTGCTCGCCATTGCCTGATATGACAAAGATGATCTCTTCAGCACCTGGATGATTGTGGCGCGTGTGGCCCTTGCCGGACGGCAGGTCGACGACGCCGCCGGAAAAACGCGTCGCGCCGTTCACTTCGGGAGCCACCGTCAGCGACAGTCTGCCCCAGTCGAAGCCGAAGGCGCTGACATCCTTCGGATACACGAATACCTTGTTCTGGTCGGTCATCGTCTCATCCCTTCCTTTTCTTGGCGACAGTTTTTGTGCCGCTTTGTCTTTTTGTTTTAGCATCGGATTTTCCCAAAGCCGGTTCCCACTTTTGGGTCCGATGCTCCAGCATGACGGCTTTGAAATCCGCAGTCTGCCTGGCGATCGCCGCTTCTGCCGGCAGCCGCTCCATCGAACTGGCGCCGTAGAAACCGTGCAGGCCCTTGCAGCGTTCGAGGATGTACCGGGCATCGTCCGGCATCGAGATCGGCCCGCCATGACAAAGCAGGATGACATCCTTGCGCACGACACGCGCCGCTTCAGCGATCGCGTCGATCTCCGTCACGCAGTCGTCGAGCGATTTGGCCGACGTCGCGCCGATCGAACCGCCGGTGGTCACCCCCATATGGGCGACGACGATGTCGGCGCCGGCCTTGGTCATGGCGCGCGCTTCATCGGAGTTGAACACATAGGGCGTGGTCAGGAGATCGAGCTCGTGTGCTGCGGCGATCATGTCGACCTCGAGCCCAAAGCCCATGCCGGTTTCCTCGAAACTTTGCCGCATCTGGCCGTCGAACAGGCCGATGGTCGGAAAGTTCTGCACGCCGGAAAAACCCATCGTCTTCAGCTCGGCTAGCAGCAGCGGCATGATGACGAAGGGATCGGTGCCGTTGACGCCGGCCAGCACCGGCGTCTTCTTCACCACCGGCAGCACCTCGTAGGCCATTTCCTTGACGATCTCGTTGGCGTTGCCATAGGCGAGCAGGCCGGCGGCCGAGCCGCGCCCGGCCATGCGGTAGCGGCCGGAATTGTAGATGATGATTAGGTCGATCCCGCCGGCCTCCTCGGCCTTGGCCGAAAGGCCGGTGCCGGCACCGCCGCCGACGATCGGCACGCCGCCGGCAATCATCTTGCGGAATTTTTCCAGAATCTTCCTGCGTGGTATCGCGGCCATGGCTTCGTTTCTCACTGTCTGGCGATGTCGAGGAAAGCCGCAACCGCAGCCTTGGCGAATTCGGGGTCGTTGATGTGCAGTGGCAGGCGCGTCACTCGGCGCGTGTTATCCGGCGTGATCGTACGTTCGATAGCCTCGAAGAGTGCTGCATCGGCTTCAGGGTCGAAGAAGGCGCCGCCTTCGATGTCGAGCGCCGAGACGCCCTTTTCGGGAATGAGGAACCGGACCGGTCCCTCGCAAAGGCTCAGTCTCGCACCGATCCATTCGCCGATCTTGCGGCTTTCGTCAGGGGTCGTGCGCATCAGCGTCACATTCGGATTGTGCTCGTAAAATAGCCGCCCGCTATAGCGTTGTGGAACGGTCGGTGGCGCCCAGAAATTCACCATATCGAGCGCGCCGACCGAGCCGACATAGGGCAGTTTCGTGCGGGCGATCGCGCCGAAGCGGTCTTCGGTCGCCGGCAGAACGCCACCAAACAGGAGGTCGCAGACTTCTGTCGTCGTGATGTCGATGACGCCGGACAGTAAGCCGCTGTCGGCCAGCTTCTCCATGCTGCGGCCGCCGGTCCCGGTGGCGTGGAAGACCATGCAGTCATAGGTCGAACGAAGCTGCTCGGCGATGGAAGTCACGCATGGCGTTGTGACGCCGAACATGGTGAGGCCGATCGACGGTCTGCCGTCGGGTGGCGGCGGCGGTTTTGCAGCCATGCCTGCTATCGCCTGGGCGGCATTGTGCAGCACGACACGAGACAGCCGGTTCAGGCCGGCCATATCGGTCACCGACGGCATCATGACGATGTCGGAGACATCGACGTAGGGTGCGGTGTCGCCCGAGGCGAGCGTCGAGACCATGATCTTGGGCAGGCCGAGCGGCAGCGCGCGCATGCCTGACGTGATGATCGAGGTGCCGCCACCACCGCCGATGCCGATCACACCTGATATATCGGTGCGCGACTGGACAAACCGGGTGAAGGCGATGGCCATTGCCGCCACGGCGGTGCCGCGGTCGTCGCTGCCCAGCACGGCACTGCTGCCACCGGGATGGTGGCCGGCGACCTCTTCGGCCGAGACATCGACCGGAACGGTCGAATCACGCGTTCCGACATCGACGCGCGTAACTGGGACACCGGCGGCGGCGACCGCATCGGCCAGAAAAGCGAGCTCTTCACCCTTGGTGTCGGCGGTGCCGACCACATAGGCGCGCTTCATTGCGGTTCCCCGATCTTTGGCGCGCTCGGCGTTGCTGCCGGCCGCTCTTTTGCCCCGGCCGTTCGGCAGATCGAAAGGCCATTGCAATTTTTTGAGACATGCGTATCATATTGATATGAATGTCTCACGTCAACCAGCGGCAATGTCCGACGATGCGGGTTCCGGAGCGGCGCGCGGGCCGCGCGCGCGCACAAAGCGGCTGATGCTGGAGACGGCAACAAGGCTGATGCAGGCGGGCGCCACGCCATCGGTCAGCGAGGTCGCCGAAGCGGCGGAAGTCTCCCGCGCCACCGCCTATCGGTATTTTCCAAGCCAGACGGCGCTGGTCCAGGCGGTGGTCGACGAAGGGCTCGGGCCGATCCTCACCTGGAAATCGGCCTCGACCGATCCCGAGCGCCGTGTGGTCGAACTGTTCGATACCGCCATGCCGCGCATCGAGGCCTTCGAGGCGACCTTCAAGGCGGCGCTGAAGCTGTCGCTCGACCAGTGGGCGCGGCGGCAGGCAGGCACGCTGGGCAGCGAGCCGGCCTTCACGCGCGGCCATCGCGTCGATCTGCTCAAGGACGCGATCGCACCGCTAAAGAACCGGCTGCCGCCACGCGAATTCAAGCGCCTGGCACAGGCCCTGTCGTTGATCTTCGGCGTCGAAGTGCTCATCATACTGAAGGATATATGGGGGCTGGACAGCCGCAAGATGATGTCGGTAGCGCAATGGGCAGCCGGCGCCCTGGTACGGGCTGCAGTGATGGAATCGATGACCGACGGAGGCAGAAGCGCGCCGGCGACAGCTGCGGAATAATATCGATCTGGTTCGACCAGATGGGGATACCGATTACTGACAATAGTCAACGTGCCGTAGCGCGAACAAGGCCTTTGCGTATCAAGGAGTAGGAAAATTTAGGAAAAACAGACAGATGTTGCTGGAATCCGCTTGTCTGAGGCTCTGCCATCGTCCAAGAAAGAGCTTGACGTGCGTCCGAAATTGGTAATACCAGATCAGGACAATATAGCGGATTAAACGTGATGGCTGCGATCCAATTCCGGCTGGGCGAGGAGGCTCAAAAACCGGAACGGCGCCATCACGGGAGGAACTACCAGGGCCGGCCTCGCCGCCGGCTCGCATGATACGGTAGAATGCGCACAAGGGAGGAAATCATCATGCGCAAGACAATGACCAGCATGCTTGCTGGTATCGGCTTAGTGCTCGCCTGCGGAACGTCCGTCTACGCGCAGGATAAGGAACTCACCATCTTCTGGGCTGAATGGGATCCGGCGAACTATTTGCAGGAACTCGTCAACCTTTACGAGGCCGAGAGCGGCGTGAAGGTCACTGTCGAGACGACGCCGTGGTCGGATTTCCAGACCAAGGCGTTCACCGAGTTCAACGCCAAGGGCAGCGCCTACGACATGGTCGTCGGCGATTCCCAGTGGATCGGCGCGGCCTCCGAGGCCGGTCACTATGTCGACCTCACCGACTTCTTCAACAAGCACAATCTGAAGGAAGTGATGGCGCCGGCGACGGTGAAATACTACGCCGAATATCCATCCAACTCCGGCAAATACTGGTCGATCCCGGCCGAGGGCGACGCGGTCGGCTGGTCTTATCGCAAGGACTGGTTCGAAGACCCGAAGGAGATGGAAGCCTTCAAAGCCAAATACGGCTACGATCTCGGCGTGCCGAAGGACTGGAAGCAGCTGCGCGACATCGCCGAATTCTTCCACCGTCCGGATGAGAAGCGCTACGGCGTCGCCATCTACACCGATAACTCCTACGATGCTCTGGTGATGGGCGTCGAGAACGCCATCTTCTCCTTCGGCGGCGAACTTGGCGACTATGCCACTTACAAGGTCGACGGGATCATCAACTCTGAGCAGAACGTCAAGGCGCTCGAGGCCTACAAGGAACTTTATTCCTTCACCCCTCCTGGTTGGGCCAAGGCGTTTTTCATCGAGGACAACCAGGCGATCACCGAGAACCTGGCGGCGATGAGCATGAACTACTTCGCCTTCTTCCCGGCGCTCATCAACGAAGCCTCCAACCCGAATGCCAAGGTCACCGGCTTCTTCGCCAACCCGCCAGGACCGAACGGCGACCAGTTCGCCGCGCTCGGCGGCCAGGGCATCTCCGTCATCTCCTATTCCCAGAATCAGGAAGAGGCGATGAAGTTCCTGGAATGGTTCATCAAGGACGAGACGCAGAAGAAATGGGCGGAACTCGGCGGTTACACGGCAAGCGCCAAGGTGCTCGAGTCGCCTGAATTCCAGAACGCCACGCCTTACAACAAGGCCTTCTACGAAACCATGTTCAAGGTGAAGGACTTCTGGGCGACGCCGGAATATGCCGAGCTGCTCATCCAGATGAACCAACGCGTCTATCCGTACATCACCGGCAATCAGGGCACGGCCAAGGAAGTGCTCGATGCGCTCGCCGCGGACTGGAACGCGACGTTCAAGAAATACGGTCGCGGCAAATCATGACATTCACGGAGGAGGCACTCATGCCTCCTCCGTTTCTTTTTGTGAAACGGGAGTAGGGTCTTGGCGACCACGATGATCACCACGTTGGACAGGTCCTCGCGTTCCGCCGCCCGCGGCATGAGCGACCTCACGATTCGCAATCTCTTCATCATCCCGACGATCGTTTTCCTGATCGTCTTCAACATCTTTCCACTGCTCTATTCGCTCGGCTATTCGTTCACCGACTTTCGCGCGTCGAGCCCCGCGGCGGCCAATTTCGTCGGACTGCAGAATTACCGCGAGCTGCTCAACGACCCGTTCATCTGGTCGAACTTCGCCATCACCGCCAAATATGTCATCGTCTCCGTGGTCGGCCAGGTCGTCGTCGGCTTCGGCGTGGCGCTGCTGCTCAACCGGGATATCCCGTTGAAGGGCCTGCTGACGACACTGCTGCTGTTGCCGATGATGCTGTCGATGGCCGTCGTCGGCCTGTTCTGGAAGCTGCTCTACGATCCGTCCTTCGGCATCATCAACTATACGCTCGGTCTCGGCTCCTTCGAGTGGCTGTCCAATCCCGACATGGCGCTCTACGCGGTTGCCATCACCGACATCTGGATGTGGTCGCCCTTCGTGATGCTGCTGTCGCTTGCCGGCCTGTCGGCGGTGCCGAAGCACCTCTACGAGGCGGCCGCGATCGACCGCGCCGGCTCGTTCTATACCTTCTTTCGCATTACGCTGCCTTTGGTCGCGCCTATACTGATGATCGCGATCATCTTTCGCACCATGGAGGCGTTCAAGACCTTCGATCTTGCCTACATCCTGACCAGCCAGCCAACCACCGAGGTGATCTCGATCCGGCTCTACAAGATGGCGTTCCAGGAATGGCAGACTGGGCGCTCCTGCGCGCTCGCCTACATCGTGCTGATCATGATCCTGGCGATCACCAACATCTACGTCAAATACCTGAACAAGGTGAAGGAGCGCTAGCATGGCCGCTGTCACCACCTCCGCCGAGCGTTCGCTCAACAAGCTCGCCATCGTCGGCGTGCTGATCGTCACGATGATCTTCCTGGCGCCGATCTACTGGATAGCCTCGACGGCGTTCAAGCCGCGCAATCTCGCCACCACCATCCCGCCGACCGTGGTTTTCCAGCCGGAGATATCGCCCTTCGTCAAGCTGTTTACCAAGCGCTCGCAATTGCGCACAGCGCCGACGCCGGAACAATACGCCGCCGCCCCGTGGTGGGAGCGGCTGGTGTTTGACGGCGGCGAGAAGGTGGTGCGCTCGGGCAGGGGCGAGGTGCAGTGGTCCGGTTATCCGAGCCGCTTCATGAATTCGCTGATCGTGGCCATCACCTCGACGATCCTCGCCGTCGGCATGGGCACCTTCACGGCTTACGGGTTCTCGCGCTTCAAGATAAAGGGGGAACAGGACCTGCTCTTCTTCATCCTGTCGACGCGCATGCTGCCGCCGGTCGTCGTCGCCATCCCGATGTTCCTGATGTACCGGGCGGTTGGCCTCAACGACACGCATTGGGGTCTGATCATCCTCTACACCGCCTTCAATCTCAGCTTCTCCGTGTGGCTGATGAAGGGGTTCATGGACGAAATTCCGAAGGAGTACGAGGAGGCGGCCCTCGTCGACGGCTATACGCGCATGGAGGCCTTCTTCAAGATCGTGCTGCCGGAGGCGGCCACGGGCATCGCCGCCACCGCCGTGTTCTGCTTCATCACCGCGTGGAACGAATATGCCTTCGCGCTGATCATGACCAACCGCCGCGCCCAGACCGCGCCGCCGTTCATTCCAAGCCAGGTCGGTTCCGGCCTGCCCGACTGGACGGTCATCGCGGCCGGCACCTTCCTGTTCCTGCTGCCGGTCGCCATCTTCACCTTCCTGTTGCGCAACCACCTCCTGCGCGGCATGTCCTTCGGAGCGATCCGCAAATGATCCGCCATGCTACAATCCAGCGCACGGCCGAGATCGTGATGGTGCTCGGCATCATCGCGCTCTGCCAGCCGTGGAATCTCTTCCTGCACCGCTACGGGCTGACGATCATCATCGTCGGGCTGCTGACGTTCATGATCACCGGCTGGGTCGGTCCAAGGCAGAAGCCGCAGGCGACCGGCGCGCCGGAAAAAGAAGGTCACGCATGACCCAGATCGAGCTTCGTGGCGTCCAGAAGTTCTTTGGCGCCGTTCAGGTCATCAAGGACCTCAATCTCAAGATCGACGACAACGAGTTCATCGTGCTGCTCGGCCAGTCGGGCTGCGGCAAGACGACGACGCTTCGCGCGATCGCCGGGCTGGAGACGATCGACGGCGGCGATGTCCTCATCGACGGCAAGCCGGTCCAGCATCTCAAGGCTGCCGACCGCGACATCGCCATGGTCTTCCAATCGTTCTCGCTCTATCCGCATATGAGCGTCTACGAGAACATCGCTTTTCCGTTGCGCGCCATGCGCAAGAGCAAGGCGGAGATTGACGGTGAGGTGCGCTCGGTCGCCAAAGTGCTGCAGATCACCGACCTGCTCGGCAAGAAGCCGTCGGCGCTGTCGGGTGGCGACATGCAGCGCGTGGCGATCGGCCGGGCGCTGGTGCGGCGGCCGAAGGCGATGCTGATGGACGAGCCGATCGGCGCGCTCGACGCCAAGCTGCGCGAGGAGATGCGCGCCGAGATCAAGCGGCTGCACATCAAGCAGGGCTCGACCACCATCTACGTCACCCATGACCAGATCGAGGCGATGAGTCTTGCCGACCGCATCGTCATCATGCATGAGGGCGTTCTGCAACAGGTAGGCAGCCCATCGGAAGTGTATACGCGCCCGGCCAATCTGTTCGTCGCGCAATTCGTTGGCTCGCCTGTGATGAACGTCGCCAACGCGGCGGTGACTATGAACGGCTCCGGCGCCAGGGTCACCGTCGACGGGGCCGCGGAAGGGTTCCTTTTCCCGGCCGAACTGGTCGGCCAGCTCGACGCCGCGAACGTCGGGCAGGACCGGCTTGCACTCGGCATCCGCCCCGAAGGAGTCATGGTCTCGCGCGAGCCGGCGTACGGCTACCTGCCGGTCGAGGCGCACATCATTGAACCGCTTGGCTCCTACGACATCGTCGACCTCAAGGTCGGGGCACAGATGTTGCGCGCCCGCACCCGTTCCGGTTTCGTCGGCAAGCCGGGGGTCCAGGTCTTCGCCAAGCTCGACCCGGCGCAGGCGCACTTCTTCGACACGACAAGCGGCAATTCGCTGGGGGTGAGACTCTGATGGCCCATATCCAGCTCAAGAATATCTCGAAGACATTCGGCAATCACACCGCATTGACCGGGCTCAATCTCGACATTGCCGACGGCGAGTTCTTCGTGCTGCTCGGCGAGACCGGCGCCGGCAAGACGACGACGCTGCGCATGATCGCCGGCCTGGAAAAGCCGGACGAGGGTCAGATTTTCATCGACGGCGCTGATGTCGCTGACTGGGGTGCGGCCGAGCGCGACGTGGCACTGGTTCTGCAGCAATACTCGCTTTATCCGCGCTACACGGTGCGCGAAAACCTCGAATTTCCGCTGAAGCCAAAAATCCGCCGCATCGAGCCCGACGAGATCAAGACGCGCGTCGATCGCGTTGCCAGGACCTTGCGTATCGAGCACCTGCTCGACCGCAAGACGGATCGCCTCTCTGGCGGCGAGATGCAGCGCGTCTCGATTGGTCGCGCCATCGTCAGAAAGCCCCGCGTATTCCTGATGGATGAGCCGCTGTCGGCGCTCGATGCCAAGCTGCGCGAGGCGCTGCGTACCGAGCTGAAGAACATCCAAATGAACCTTGGTCAGACCTTCCTGTTCGTCACGCACGATCAGATCGAAGCGATGTCGATGGGCGACAAGGTTGGCGTGCTCAACCATGGCCGCATCGTCCAGACCGGCACGCCGTATGAGATCTATAACAATCCGCGCGACACCTATGTGGCGAGCTTCGTCGGCTCGCCGCCGATGAATCTCATCGACGGCAAGCTCGTCAACGGTCGCGCGGTGATGGCACCGCTGAATTTCGAACTGCCTTTTGCGGGGGGGGCCAAGACGAGCGCTGCGACCGACGGTCGCCCGCTCGTCTTCGGTATTCGTCCCGAGGATGTCTATCTCGAGAGCGGAGCGCCGGTGGAAGCGCGCGTCCACGATGTCGAGAACCATGGCGTCGAAAAGATCCTGACCCTGCGGGTCGGCGACGCCATGCTGCGGGCCACGGTGCCGGCCAGAACCGATGTCGAAATCGAGCAGCCGGTGCGTTTTGCCTGGGATCCGGACAAGGTGGTGCTGTTCGACAAAGGTAGCGGAATAAGCCTCCGCCACGCCGGCTAAAGCGCGTCTGTTGAGTGGAGATGCTAAGCGGCTTGAAGTCTCTGGCCAGACTTAGCCGGCTTGACGGGTCTCAGCCTGTTCCTCAGCGCGAAAATGGCTGGGAGCCGATCCGATGACGCGTTTGAATGCCCGACTGAACGACGCGTCGGATTCATAGCCCAGGCGTGCGGCGACGACGGAAATCTTCAACCGGTCGCGGACCAGCCATTGCCGTGCCTGGTGCATTCTCACCTGGGTGACATATTTTGCCGGGGTTTCGCCGACGATCGTTGCGAAGCGCTCGGCGAAACCCGATCGCGAGGCGCCCATCATCCTGGCCAGCGCTTCCACCGTCCAGTCGCGGTCCGGTTCGAGATGGATCGCGGCCAGCACGTGGCCGATCTCGCGATCTCTCACCGCCGCAATCCATCCCGACGAGTCGCCGCAGCCGCGCTCGACCCAGGAGCGGATGACGGTGGCGGCCAGCACGTCGGCAAGCCGTGCCAGGATGCCTCCGGATCCGACGCGCTCCATCGTCACTTCGCGCGCCATGGCCTCCAGCAGATGCGGGATGCCAGGTTCATAGGCTTCCAACTCGTGCGCGCGCATCACGTCCGGCATCATGCCGAGCAATGGGTGCAAGCCGTCGAGATTGAAATACATGCTGCCGAAAAACAGCAGGGTCCCCGGCCGGCAACCTTCATTGGACATGCAGTAAACGCCCTTGCAGACCTCGGCGACCTCGTAGCCCTGGATCGGCGAAGCCTCAGTGCCCGGCTCGCTCGCCAGGACGTGTGCCGCACCGCGCGGCAGCAGCACCGCGTCGCCCGCCTTGAGCTCCACCCATTCGCCGGAGGGCTGCAGCAGCCAGCATCCCTTGCGGCCGATGAAATGAAACCGCGCCGCCGTCTGGGCCGGGAACTGGAGGCCCCAAGGCTCCTGCATTTCACAGCGGCCGTATTCGACGCCGTCGAGCCGCAACCCGCGCAATATGTCTGTCAGCGGATCGCCGGTGACCGGAACTTTGGACGAATGGTCAAGCATGATGGTGTTTCTAGCATGGAAACTCCAGGCGGTCACTCCCTATGTTGCACTGCAGCCAAATGTTGCGCTGCAACCAGATCGGAGATCCCATCATGACCGAACCCGCGACAGGCGTCATGGACGCCGTTCTCGATCCCGCGGAGACCGACGAACGAGCCGAGCCGGCGTGGGGGGCGGTCGTATCCCTTGCACTCGGTGTGTTTGGGCTGGTGACTGCAGAATTCCTGCCTGCCAGTCTGCTGACGCCGCTGGCACAGGATCTCGGTGTGACCGAAGGCACTGCCGGCCAAGCGGTGACGGCAACCGCGGTTGTCGGCGCGATAGCCGCTCCGACCATGGCCATCATCACCAAACGGCTGGACCGCAGGCTCGTCATGTGGGGACTAACCGTGCTCCTGATCCTGTCGAACCTCTTGGCGGCGTTTGCGTCCTCGCTTCCCGTTCTTCTGATCGCCCGCATCGTGCTCGGGATCAGCCTCGGCGGCTTCTGGTCGATGTCGGCGGCCATGGCGATGCGGCTTGTCCCGATGCGGCTGATGCCGCGCGCCATGTCGATCATTCTCACCGGCGTTTCGGTGGCGACGGTCTGTGCGGCCCCGGTCGGTGCCTATGTCGGCGACATCTGGGGATGGCGAACGGCCTTCATGATCGCAGCTGTCGTCGGCGCCCTGGCGCTGCTCGTGCAGATCGCCACCCTTCCGAAGCTGCCGCCGGCGGGCGTAGCAAGCTTTCGGACCTTGCTGGAGGTGATAAAGCGGCCGATGATCAGGGTTGCGCTTCTGGTGGTCGTGCTGGTCGCCTCGGGACATTTTGCCGGCTTCACCTATGTCCGTCCGTTTCTTGAGAAGGTGCCCGCGCTGGACATCGAGACGATCTCTCTGGTGCTGCTCGCCTACGGCATCGGTGGCTTCTTCGGCAATTTTGCCGGCGGGTTCATGGCCGAACGCAGCCTCAAGACCGCCGTCGGCCTGGCGCCTCTGCTGATTGCTGTGGCAGCCGCCTTGCTGCTTACTTTCGGAGCCTCGCCAGTCGTTGCGGCGATAGCGGTTGCCGCCTGGGGCTTTGCCTTCGGCGCGGTGCCGGTCGGGCTGCAAACCTGGCTGGTGCGAGCCGCTCCCGACCAGGCAGAAAGCGCCGGCGGACTGATGGTCGCCACGTTCCAGGTGGCCATCGCGCTGGGCGCCGTTTTCGGCGGCCTGCTGGTCGACAATGCCGGCGTTGCCAGCGCTTTCGCCTATTGCGGGATAGCGACGTTGCTGGCGGCTTTGGCGGCGTTCCTGCTCGGCCCGAGGAGCGCAACCTAAGCCATTCCGCACGTGCGTCCAACGTAGGACGCCTCTTGCCTCCAAGAAATGGCCCGAAAATCGGTTATGGTTTTCGGGCCGTGGCGATTGCGGCGACGAAACGGCCCAGACTGTCTTCGACGTAGGATGCAACTTCGACTTTCGGGTCGAAACTCCACCAAAGCAGCGAACCTTGCCAGTGCGATGCCATCAGCAGGCCGATGTCCAACGGCGTGTTGGCGACCGAAGCAAAGCAAGAGTCGAGGATGCTGCACAGGGAGGTCTTCCACGACGCCCCGCGCGCGCGAAGCACCGGATCGCGCAGATCTTCGCGCAGGACGAGCAGGCCCTCGGCATAGGATTCGATGCCGCCATAGTCACGCGACAGCGTCACCAGCAACTCGATCGCGCCAGCAGGGGTTCTCTGTATCGCGTCTGCAAGCCTTGTCGTCTTCTCGTCCAGCCTGTCCCATGCCTGCAGCAAGGTTCTTTGCCTGAGTGTGGCCTTGTTCTTGAAACGCTGCACCAGGGTCGAGCCGGAAAGGCCGCAAGTTTTGGACAGGCGTTCAAATGTGAGGGCCTCCGGGCCATGCTTGTGGATCAGCCGGTGCGCCGCTTCCAGCACGTGCTCGTCGGATTGCGTTTTTCGCCGAGGCATCTTGACACCCGTTTATAACCGAATGATCATTTATATATCGTGGCATAGAAGAAGGCCAGCGTTGGTTGGTCAGAGGTTGGATGATGAGAATCTGGGGAGTTCGATGACGCTTGAGGGAAAAGTCGCTTTGGTCGCTGGCGCAACGCGCGGTGCGGGGAGAGGCATTGCGGTCGAACTGGGTGCCGCGGGCGCGACGGTCTACGTCACCGGGCGGACGACGCGCACGCATGAGTCCGAATACGCCCGCCCGGAAACCATCGAGGAAACGGCGGAGCTTGTTTCAGCGCAAGGCGGCCATGGCATCGCTGTGCAAGTCGACCATCTGGTTGCCGAAGACGTGCGCAAGCTGGTCGACCGGATACGTGCCGAGCAGGGCCGCCTCGATGTGCTGGTCAACGACATCTGGGGCGGGGAGAAACTGTTCGAATGGAACAAGCCGGTCTGGGAGCATGATCTCACGAATGGTTTGCGCATGCTGCGGCTGGGCATCGACACGCATCTGATCACCGCGCATTACGCGCTGCCGCTTCTGATTGAGCGCCCGGGGGGCCTGCTTGTCGAAGTCACCGACGGCACAGCCGAGTATAATGCAGACCACTATCGGCTTTCCCCGTTCTATGACCTTGCCAAAGTGTCGGTGACCCGCATGGCCTGGGCCCATGCCCAGGACCTTGCCCCGCACGGCGCCACCTCGATTTCGCTGACACCCGGCTGGCTGCGTTCGGAAATGATGTTGGAAGCTTTCGGGGTGACCGAGGACAACTGGCGTGATGCGACAGCAAAAGTGCCGCATTTCGTTATTTCCGAGACCCCTCGCTTTATCGGTCGCGCAGTGGCGGCGCTTGCGGCGGACCCGGACCGTTCGCGCTGGAACGGACAGTCGCTGTCGAGTGGCGGGCTGGCGCAGGTCTACGGCTTTACCGATCTCGACGGCTCGCGGCCCGACGCGTGGCGCTACGTTCCGGAAGTTGAGAATGCCGGCAAGCCAGCAGATGCGACTGGCTATCGCTAGAGCTATCGACGTCAGTGTGCTGGGCTATTCGGGCGACAATAAAAAAGTAGACTGTGCCATGCAATCCGTCCGCGACCGCCTCGAAGCCGTCCTTTCGCGTCTCGCCGTCCGCGCCGACAATGAAAGCGTATTCGTAAAACTCTATCCGGAAGCCGCACGCGCAGCAGCCGATGCAGCCGACGGACGGCGCAAGGTCGGCGTGACGCTCGGGCCGCTCGACGGAACAATTCTGTCGATCAAGGACCTGTTCGACGTTGCCGGTGAGCCGACCACAGCCGGTTCGTTGTTGTTCAGCACCGCGGCGCCGGCGCTGCGGGATGCCGTCATCGTGCGGCGGTTGCGGCAGGCGGGCGCCGTGATCTTCGGCAAGACCAACATGACCGAATTCGCCTTCACCGCGATCGGCGTCAATCCGCATTACGGCACGCCCGGTAATGCGAGCGATCCCAGTCGCATTCCCGGCGGCTCGTCCTCAGGCGCCGGCGTTTCGGTCGGCGAGGGCACGAGCGAGACCTCGATCGGTTCCGACACCGGCGGTTCGGTGCGCATTCCGGCATCGCTGAACGGTGCCGTCGGCTTTAAGCCGACGGCGCGACGCGTGCCGCTCGCGGGTGCGTTTCCGCTGTCGGCCACGCTGGACTCGATCGGTCCGCTGGCCCGCACGGTCGCCGAATGTGCGGCGGCCGATGCGGTGATGGCGGGCGAAGAACCGATGACACTGTTGCCGCTTCCGCTGGGCGGCCTGCGCATCGGCATCGCGCGCGGAGTGCTGTTCGACGATACGGAGGGAGAGGTCGCAGCGGCGTTCGATCGCAGCCTTGCCAGGATCGAGCAGACAGGCGCGCGTCTGATGGACATGTCCATCAATGACCTCCTCGCCGATTTGCGCGCGGTTACCAGGCGGGCCTCGATCGCGGCAATGGAAGGTGCCGAGGTCCATGCAGATTGGCTGGCGACAGGTTCGACGACGCCGGTCGATCCGCGGGTGAGCGACCCGTTGTCGCGCGCCGCGGCCGTTCCCGCCACGGCCTACATAAGGGCGATCCGCCGCCGCACGGCGCTTGTCGCCGCCATGGACGAGCGGCTGGCGTCTGTCGATGTGCTGGCCCTGCCGACCACACCGGTCACCGCGCCGACCATCGTGTCGATGACCAGCGACGAAGCTCTATGTGAGCGTACGGAAGGCCTTCTGTTGCGCAACACGCAGGTCGCCAACCAGTTCGACCTCTGCGCGATCTCGCTGCCGATGCCGGGAATGGCGCGCCCGGCCGGGCTGATGCTGGTGGCGCGCCATGGCGACGACCACCGTCTGCTGCGCATCGCGGCGGAAGTCGAGGCACTGCTTGGCCGTTGAGGCGCCGTCAGGCGTCGGCCGGAAACCGTCGCCGGTAGTGCTCGACCACTTCGGGATTGCGCAGATTGACTGGCAATTTGTTGGCCAGGACCAGCAAGGTTTCATCAGCCGAACCAACGCCCATGCGCATCATAGACTGCTCGGTGATACCTGCCATGTGCGGCGTGACGATGACATTGTCGAAGCTGAAATAGGGGTGATTGGGCGGCAGCGGCTGCGTCGCAAAGACATCGAGCGCGGCACCGCCGATCCGGTCCTTTTGCAGCGCTTCGATCAGCGCGTCGTCGTCGATCACCGGCCCGCGCGAAATATTGATCAGCAGCGCATGCGGCTTCATCCGGCCGATGCGCTCGCGGTTGATCAGGCCGCGCGTCTCCGGTGTCAGCGGGCAGCACAGAACGATGATGTCGCTCTGCTCGACCAGTGCGTCGATCGACAGAAAGCCGACCCTGTCCGGCGCCGGCCTCATGCTGCGCGTCGTCGCCACCACGTTCAGGCCGAAACCATGCGCAGCGATGTGGCCGACTGCCTGTCCGATGGCGCCGAACCCGACAATGCCCATCGTCTTGCCGGCGAGCTCGCTGGCGAGAATGGTGTGGTCGCGACCGGCCAGCCAGCCCTTCGCCCGCAAGTCGCGGTCCACCATGCGGAAACGCCGAAGCAGCGCCAGGGCTGCAAACATCACGTATTCGGCGACCGACCGTGCATTGACCGCCGGCACGTTTGCGACCAGGACGCCGGCTGCAGTGGCCGCTTCCATGGGGACCATGTCGAGCCCGGCGCCGTGGCGGATTGCGGCCCGGAGCTTCGTAGCACCTTCGAAAAGCGCTGACGGCAGCGGCGCGCGAACGATGATGATATCGGCATTCCTCGCCTCAGTCGCCAGTGTGTCCGCATCGAGGGCGGAGGCGACGACGAGTTCACCGGCGCCAGTCAGCATGGCGGAGGCGCGCGGGTGAAGCGTGTGTGTGGTCAGGATTTTGGGCATGTCAGACCTGTTCGAGCGCTGGACTGTGAGGTTCTGCCCCACCACCCTCGATCAGGCCTTTCCAGTAGCTTTCCGCACCTTGCAGATGGGCGCTCATCAGCGCCTGGGCGAGGTTGCCGTCGCGGCGCAGCAGCGCCTCGTAGATCTGGATGTGCTCGGCATGCGAGCGCACGCTGCGTGCGGGATCGTTGAAATAGATCGGCAGGCGTTGCTCGCCCATCATGTAATAGACGCTGCATATATTGTGAAAAACGCTGTTCTTGGTTGCCCGCACGATCTCAAGGTGAAATTCGCGGTCCTCCTTGGCGAGACCCTCGCCCGCGGCAATGCGCTCTTCCGAAGCCTTCAGGATTTCGCGCAGCCGCTCGAAATTTTCCTCGGTGGCGCGCGAGCAGGCAAGCTCGGCGGCCTTGATCTCGTGGATCTTGCGCAACTCGACCGTCTCGTAGATCTGGATCGGATCGAGCGGCAGGCCGGCCCGCGCAAACAGTGCCATCGCTTCGACGCTGGCCTGCTTGGTGTCGATGTAGATGCCGGACTTGGCCCGGCGCTCGACGATGCGCATGGCTTCGAGGATGGCCAGCGCCTCGCGAATCTGGCCGCGGCTGACGCCGAAATGCTCCGCCAGTTCACGCTCCGACGGCGTTCGGCCCGTCGCCTTGTCGGAGTGGGAGAACAGATAGGCAGCGAGTTCCGCGAGAAGGTTCTTTTCTTTCATGATCAGCCGCGTAGCGCGTGCGCCTCCAGGAACCTTTCCGAAAGGGTGAATCCCAGTCCGGGCTTCTCGGGGATCGCTATCATACCGTCCTTTGCTTCGACAGTCTCCTCGATCAGATCGTGGATCATCGGATTGGCGCCAAGCGAATATTCGACGGTAAAGCTAGCCGGCGAAGCAGCGCAGACATGCAGCCCGGCAAAGAAGCAAGGCGCGCCGGCCCACAGATGCGGCGCAAAGCGCAGATTGAAGGCGCTGGCGATGGTACCGATTTTCATCGCCTCGCTGATGCCGCCGCAGAAGGCGGGGTCCGGCTGGAAGATGTCGGCCGCCTTGAGCGTGGCGAGGTCGCGGAAGGCATAGCGCGTCGCTTCGCTTTCGCCGGTTGCGATCGGGATGGAGCCGGACGCCCGCACTTCGGCCATCCCAGGCTTGTCGTCGGCGATGACCGGCTCCTCGAACCAGGCCAGATCGAGATCGCCGGCGAGATGGATGAAGCGCTTGGCTTCCGCCACCGTATAGGTGCCATGCGCATCGACCATAAGGTCGACTTCGGGGCCGAGCGCCTGTCTTGCGGCGCGGACGCGGGCGGCGGAGTTGTGCGGGGTGCCGTCCATCGCGCCGATCCGCATCTTCAGCGCCTTGAAGCCGCCCTTGGCGATATAGGATTTCAACTGATCGCCGATCGCTTCGGTGGACGCCCAGCCGCCGGAAGCATAAGCCGGCATGCGGTCGAGCTTGCGGCCGCCAAGCAGCCGCCAGACCGGAACCCCCAGCGACTTGCCCAGAATATCCCACAACGCGATATCGACGGCACTGATCGCGGCGACGCTGATGCCGCGCCGCGCCAGTTGCGGCATGGCGTGGCCGTTTTGCGCGGCACTGTTGTGGCGCACGCCATTGTAGAGCATCTCCCAGATCACCCCGATGTCGGCCGGATCGCAGCCGATCAGCTGCGGGCCGACCTCATGGTTCAGCATGTGGACGAGGGCGCCATAGCTGCCGGTGCTGCCGGCGGCATTCTTGCCTTCGCCCCAGCCGACCAGCCCATCGTCGGTCTCGACGCGCAGAATGGCGGCGTCGAACGTCGTCACCTGACCGAAGTCGCTGCGGTGCTGCCGCGCCGCTTCGATCGGTATGCGGACCCACCAGGCTTGGACCGTCTTGATGCGCATGTTCATCCTCTGCCTTGCCGCCGTTAGGGCGGAAAGGCTCGTTTCCAGAGATCAACTACTTGATCAGCGGCAGCAGCGTTTCGGCGGTGATGCGCATCTGGTCGGTGTAGAACTTCTCCGTGAGCACGCTGGAACCGTGGTCCTGAATGAACTTGAGCTGCTCCGGCGAGATGTCGACCGGATTGCGTTCGACCATGTCGGGATAGGGAGCAGCCGGCGTGCGGTCGACGGGGGCGACGAATTCATTGGTCAGCGCGCCGTCGTAACCGACCTCCTTCAGCGTGCCGACGATCTTCGGCCAGTCGATCTGCCCGAGACCGGCGGCAAAGCGGTTGTTGTCGGCGACGTGGAAATCGAACAGGCGCTTGCCGACCTGCCGGATGGCGTCATAGACGTTAAACTCTTCCATATGGATGTGGTAGGCGTCGAGGCAGACACCGCATTCGGGGCTGACCGCATCGGCCAGCGCCAGTGCCTGGGCGCCGCGGTTGAACAGATAGGTCTCGAAGCGGTTGAGCGGCTCGACCGCGATCTTGACGCCGACCTTCTTGGCATGGGTGAAGCATTCCCTGGTGGCGTCGACCACCCATTTCCATTCTTCTTCCTCGGTGCCGTCCGGCACCACTTTGCCGACGGTGGCGGGAACGAGCGTGATGATCTCGCCGTCGAGTTCGCTCACCATCGTCAGCACATCCTTGACATACTGCACCGAGCGCTCGCGCTGGCCTTGGTCCTTGGCGGCGAGATTGCGCTCGCCCAGCATGAGCGTCACCGCCCCCCAGCAGCGGATGCCGTGCTCCTTCAGGAGCGCACGTGTCTCATTGATCTTGTATTGCTCGGGCTCGCCGGAAATCTCGATCGACTCATAGCCGAATTTCTTGATGCGTTTGAGCGTCGTCTCCAACGGTTCCGCCCGCATCCAGTTGTGCGTTGAAAGATGCATGGTCTGTCCTTCCCAGAATTCGCCTGTGACAATTCGCCTGCGATGCACTCCACCAGAGTGCGCTGCATGATTTCCTCCCCAAGGCGCTCCCAGCATTTGTCGTAACTGGTTCGACCAATTGGGCCTGAAAGAGGGTCTACAGCAATTTCATCCGGACGGCAAGAAATCCCACAAGTCAGCCTCGATCTCTGATCATTTCGTTGATTAAAATAGCGTATTTGCCTGCTGTCCGGCAACTTTCGCCGCTCTGGTTGCGAGTGGCGCCGCTTGACCAAATGACCATATTTGGTAATACCAGAATGGCGGCGCGTAAGAGCGGCTGTCGAGAAAAGACCAAAGAGGCTGGCCCTGGTTTCAATCGGCGCTATGCTTGGTCGTGGATAATTAGGGAGGATGCCGATGCCGTCGACAATGAAGGGGCCGGGGCTGTTTCTGGCGCAGTTCGCGGGCGATGCCGCACCGTTCAATTCGCTGCCGTCGATCACCAAATGGGCGGCCGGGCTGGGCTACAAGGGCGTGCAGATACCGACCTGGGACAGCCGGCTGTTCGACCTCGAGAAAGCGGCGTCTTCCCAGGCCTATTGCGACGAGGTGAAGGGCATCTGCACCGATGCCGGCGTCGAGATCACGGAGTTGTCGACGCACCTGCAGGGGCAGTTGGTGGCGGTGCATCCGGCCTATGACGCGCAGTTCGACGGCTTCGCGCCGCCTGCGGTGCACAACAATCCGAAGGCCAGGCAGCAATGGGCGGTCGAACAGATGAAGTTCGGCGCCAAGGCCTCGAAGAACCTCGGGCTCAAGGCGTCAGTGTCGTTTTGCGGAGCGTTGGCGTTCCCCTACCTTTATCCGTGGCCGCAACGGCCGGCGGGATTGATCGAGGAAGCGTTTTCCGAACTGGGAAAACGCTGGAAACCGATCCTCGACGTCTATGAGGACAATGGCGTCGATGTTGGCTACGAGATCCATCCGGGCGAGGACGTCTTCGACGGTGCGACCTTCGAGATGTTCCTCGACGCGGTGGGCGGCCACAAGCGCTGCAACATCAATTACGACCCGTCGCATTTCCTGCTGCAGCAGCTCGATTATCTCGAATTCATCGACATCTATCACGAGCGGATCAAGGCCTTCCACGCCAAGGATGCCGAGTTCAATCCGACCGGCCGGCAAGGCGTCTATTCCGGTTATCAGAGCTGGACAAACCGGGCCGGGCGTTTCCGCTCGCTCGGCGACGGGCAGGTGGATTTCGGCGGAATCTTCTCCAAGCTTGCCCAATACGATTACGATTCATGGGCGGTGCTGGAATGGGAGTGCTGCCTGAAGCATCCGGAGGACGGTGCGGCCGAAGGCGCTCCCTTCATCCAGCATCACATCATCAGGGTGACAGAAAGGGCATTCGACGATTTCGCCGGCGGCGCGACCGATAAAAAGGTGCTGCGCGCCATGATGGGAATCTAGCACCGCTTTCCCTCCCCCTCGAGGGGAGGGTCGATCCGCGCAGCGGATCGGGGTGGGGTCGCTGGGCGTAGAGCTCGGCATGGACCGACCCCTCCCGGCCCTTCGGGCCACCCTCCCCTCAAGGGGGAGGGGTATTTCAGACGAGGGAGAAAATCATGGTCGGCGCATCGAAGTCGGAAACGGGAGGCGGCCCGATCCGCTACGGTATGGTCGGCGGCGGGCAAGGCGCCTTCATCGGTGCGGTGCACCGGATCGCGGCGCGCATGGACAATGAGTTCGTGCTGGTCGCCGGTGCCCTGTCATCCGACCCGGCGCGTGCCAAGGCATCGGCCGAGGAGCTCGGGCTCGATCCGGCGCGCAGCTACGGCTCCTTCGCCGAGATGGCCAAGGCCGAGGCGAAGCGGCCGGACGGCATCGAGGCGGTGGCCATCGTCACGCCCAACAATGTGCACGTGCCGGCGGCCAAGGCGTTTCTCGAAGCCGGCATCCACGTCATTTGCGACAAGCCGCTGGCGACGACGTTGGCGGAAGCAAAGAAGCTGGCGGCGCTGGTTGAAAAGACCGGCAAGGTCTTCGTCCTCACCCACAACTATACCGCCTATCCGATGGTGCGGCAGGCGCGCGAGATGGTGGCCAAGGGGCAGCTCGGCGACATTCGCATCGTGCAGTCGGAATATCCGCAGGACTGGCTGACCGAGGATCTTGCCGCCACCGGCCAGAAGCAGGCGGCGTGGCGCTCGGATCCCAAACAGGCCGGCGCCGGCGGGGCGCTGGGCGACATCGGCACGCATGCCTACAATCTGGCGCGCTTCGTCTGCGGGCTCGAGCTCGATACGCTTTCCGCCGACCTCGACGCCTTCGTGCCGGGGCGGCAGCTCGATGACAATGTCAACGTCATGCTGCGCTTCAAGCCGGTCGGCAAGTCGCACCCTGCCAAGGGCATGTTGTGGGCAAGCCAGGTGGCGCCCGGCCACGAGAACGGGCTGAAGCTGCGGATATACGGCTCGAAGGGCGGGCTTGAATGGGTGCAGGCCGACCCGAACTATCTCTGGTACACGCCGTTCGGCCAGCCGAAGCAGTTGATCACCCGAAATGGCGCCGGCGCGCTGCCCGTCGCCGGGCGTGTCAGCCGCGTTCCGTCAGGCCATCCGGAAGGCTATCTCGAAGGCTTCGCCAACATCTACCAGGAGGCGGCCCGCGCCATCCGCGCAGCGCGCCGCAAAGGCGGCAAGCCGGCTAAGGATGTCATCTTCCCGACCATCTACGACGGTGTTGAAGGCATGGCCTTCATCGAAGCCTGCGTGAAGTCGTCGAAGAAGAATGGAGCCTGGACGAAGCTTTGATCGGGGTGCTGATCTTCAGGTAATGCCGGCCTGCAAACGGCAGTTTCCTGCGCTTCCGGTGCTCACGTACTTAAGTACGCTCCGCTCCGGTTCTCGGAAACTACCTAGTTTGGTCGCTTCGCGCCCGTCTTCGACTCCGGCTCGGCCTGACCTGAATCTCAACACCCCTTGTGCGATGGCCAATGATGGGGAGGGGACGTCGATGAAAATCGGCATGTGCATGTTCTTGTGGACGACGGCCGTGTCGAAGAGACACGAGCCACTGCTGAGGGATATCAAGGCGACCGGCTTCGATGGCGTCGAGATACCAATCTTTGCCGGCACGCCGGACGATTACAAAAAGCTCGGCGCGCTGCTCGACCGCATCGGACTGGAGCGCACCGCGGTTTCGGCGATGGGCGATCCGGCGATGAATTTGATCTCGGCCGATGGCTCAACGCGCAAGGCCGGCATCGACTATATGAGATGGGCGATCGACTGCACACAAGCGCTCGGCGCCAAAACGTTGAGCGGCCCGCTGCATTCGACGCTCGGCGCGTTTTCCGGCAGCGGGCCGACGGCGGCCGAGAAAAAGCGCTCAGTCGGCTCGCAACGCGCCATCGGTGACTATGCCGGCAACAAGAACGTCACCATCGGGCTGGAGGCGCTCAACCGCTTCGAATGCTACCTGCTCAACACGATGGACGATCTGTCGAAGCATGTCGACGCAATCGACCGGCCGCACATCAAGGCGATGTACGACACCTTCCATGCCAATATCGAGGAGGCCGACGCGATCGGCGCCTATACGCGCAACCGCAAAAATGTCGTCCATATCCATATTTCGGAGAATGATCGCGGCGTGCCTGGGCGCGGCCACATTCCGTGGCATGAGACGTTCTCGGCGATCCGCAAGAGCGGCTATGACGACTGGCTGACGATCGAGGCCTTCGGCCGCTCGCTCAAAGATTTGGCGGCGGCCACCAAGGTGTGGCGCGATTTTTCGGAAAGCCCGGAAGCCGTCTATCGCGACGGCTACAAGCACATCAAGAGCGGTTGGAAAAAGGCTGCCGCGCTAGATGCTGCCAGGCCCTTCTCTCAGGCGATCTGAGCTGCCGGCGGACGGACGGAAACGCGCCGCTCATCGTTGCCGACACTCCCCATCAGTTTGCGGCGCAGATAGCTGGAGATGTTGTCGAAGATGAAAACGACAAGCAGGATCAGCAGAACCATGTAGAAAACATTGGCCCAATTGGTGTTGGTGCGCATGGCCTCCCACAATTTCAGACCGATGCCGCCGGCGCCGACAGCACCTATGATCGTCGCTGACCGGGTGTTCGATTCCCAGAAATAGAGGGATTGGCTGAGGAATACCGGCAGAACCTGGGGCAGCACGCCGTAGCGCTGCACCATTGCCGGCGTGGCGCCAACCGAGCGGATGCCCTCGCGCTGCTTGTCGTCGATGTTTTCCAGCGCCTCGGAATAGAGTTTGCCTAGGGTTCCGGTGTCGGTGAAGAAGATCGCCGACATGCCGGCCAGCGGCCCCGGACCGAAGCCGCGCGTGAAGAACAGCGCCCAGATCAGCATGTCGACCGAGCGCTGGAAATCGAAAAAGCGCTTTGTTAGCTGGTTGGCTATCCGGCTCGGCGTGACGTTGCGCGCAGCCAGGAAGGCGAGCGGAAAGGCGACGATCGAGGCCAGCACCGTGCCGACAAAAGCCATGACGATGGTTTGCAAAAGTTTCAGCCAGACGTCACCGTGCTGCCACTCGGCGTTGTTGAGGACGTTATCCCAGGCGAGCGCTGCGTTTGACCGCGACGGGTCGATGCGTTCCCCGGAAACGATCAGTGAAGCGACCTCGCCGAACGGCTTTCCCCAGAATGGCGAATTCGTGTCGAACACGAAATTGGCCCAGCCGAAGAAACGTCTCCAGGCGACCACTTCATCATTTTGCACTTCAGCGCGGCCGAGAAATCCGAACGAGACATAGGCTGTCGAGCCTGGCCTGCGTTGCTCGATCCAGTCGGGCAGCGGCGTGCGCGGCGTTACAGAACTGTCCTTGGCGATGTCGAAGACGACGCTTTCGGTGCCGCGCGTTACGGTGACGAGGTTTGGCGTGACGGCGATCCGGCCATTGCCAAGGGTGACGGTCGCCGCCACAACGGCATTTTCGCGCACCGTTTCAGGTGCAGCCGGAGCGGATTGGCCCGACGGGGCGGCCGGATTCTCGGCGGTCGGCGCGCCAGGCGCCATGAACGAATCCTGCGACGATTTGTTGGTCGCGATTGCCGGTGCCGGCGCTGCGTCGACCCGTCGCTCGATCACGGCCATCTGCTTGGTTACCCAGTCGGGATCTGGATTGGATCCCAGTTTGGAGAAGCGGGAGTAGTCGATCGTCAGATGGTTATCCTTGAACTCTATGTCGGGCCGGATTTCGTAGGACACCCAGTCGGCGAGATACGCGCCGGCAAGGTTCCAGTTCGCCTTTTCGAGGACGGCGCCGACCGAGAAGAACCACGCGCAGTAGAAGGTGTAGAGAATGCACAGAAGGACACCGAGCGGGGTGGCGTAGCGCGTCCACAGGGAGCGTCGGAAGGCGTCCGGATGGCGAGTGGCGATGTCGTTGATGGCGGCGGCGTTCATCGCGTTACTCTCCGCCGTATGCGAACGCCTGTCTGCCGACGAGACGGTGTCTCAGCCACGCCGAAAACTGATCGACGGCGACAATCGTGCAGAACAGCAGAAAGACGATGGCGATGGTCTTGGCCTCATGGCCGCGGCCGATCGAAAGGCGCAGGGTTTCGCCGATGCCGCCGGCGCCGACTGCGCCGAGAATGGTCGAAGCGCGCACATTGATCTCGAAGCGGAGCAGGAAATAGCTCATGAAGTTGGGCAGGACCTGGGGCACGATGCCGTACCACACCCTTTCGACCCAGTTGGCGCCAACGGCGCGCAAGCCTTCTTCAGGCTTCATGTCGGCATTCTCGACCACTTCGAAGAACATTTTTCCGAGCGCGCCGATGGTATGGATGCTGACCGCAATGATCGCCGGAACAGGTCCTAGCGAGAAGATCGCCAGAAAGAAGCCGGCAATGACGATTTCCGGAAAGGCGCGGACGATTTCAAGGAAGCGACGCGTGGCGAAACGGAGCCAGCGGTTGGCCGTGATATTGCTCGCAGCGAGGAAGCAGAGCAGGAAACCGAATGTAGAGCCTACGAGCGTCGAAAACAGGGCGATGTTCAGCGTCTCGATCATCCGGTGGAAATACTCCGGAATGTAAATGCTTTGGGTCAGGTAGACCCGGCCTTCTGGGTAGTCGAACTTAAGGCTGCCATCGTCGTAAGGGGATGGCAGGTCGAACAGCGCGCGCACCGGGTCGAACCAGTCGCGCGGCTTCAACTCGCCAAAAAAGTCGGCGATGTAGGGAAGGCGGTCGAAGAACTTTCCCGCGTTGGTCTCGTTGGCGAACCAGAGCGAGCCAGAGAGCGCAAGAAACAGGAAGCCCAGGCCTCCGATCGTGTAAAGGCGCCGGCGAGCCGCGAGGTCGCGCCAGTGCCGCTCGACGGTGGCTCCCTCCGGTGAAAGCGCAGGAGCGCGGTAAACGTCGGTCGCACTCATCGATAGATCCCCGGCCCCTGATGCGGCAACGCCGCCGGCGGCGCATGGCCCCGGCGGCGTCGTGGCAGTTTGCTTACGAGCCGATCTTCGCCTTACGGGCGTCGATGATCGGCTGATAGAACTCTGGGGTGACCGGTGAATAGCCCTTGTAATCGCCGCCTTGTATCGCCGAGAAACAGGCCGGATCGGTTTCCGGAAGCTTGGTCAGGAAATCGGTGATCTTCTGCCTGGTGTCAGCGTCGATCGACGTACGCAATACCAGCGGGCCGTTCGGGATCAGCGGTGACTGCCACAATTCGACGAGATCGTCCATCTTGAGGACGCCCTTGTCGACCATCTTGCGCAGATTGCCCGAGCTGTAGCCGTCGTTGAAGTCGCCGACGCCCGAAGCCCAGGTGGTGCCGGCATCGAACGTACCTTTCAGGACTTCAAGGACAAGCTGTTCGTGGCCGCCGCCGAAACCGGTCGACGCGAAGTAGCTCTTCACATCCATGCCGATGTCCTTGGGCAGTGAAGTCACCGGGATCAGGTAACCGGAGGTCGAATCGGGATCGGCGAAACCGAGTTTCTTGCCCTTCATGTCGGCGAGCGTCTTGATGCCGGAATCAGCACGCGCGACCATGACCGCACGGTAGCCGGTCGAACCGTCGGTCTGGATCGTGGTCAGGACCGGTTGAACCGCGTCCTTGTTTTCGAGATAGACTTTGGCGTAAGCGGAAGCGCCGAGCTCGGCAAAGTCGAGCGTGCCGCCGAGCAGGCCCTGGATGACGCCGTCGTAGTCGGCGGCCGGGAACAAGGAAACTTTCTCGACGCCGAGGACTTCCTTGATGTGGTCGGCGAAGCACTGGTAGTTGCGCAGACGGTCCGCCTCGTTCTCGCCGCCCAGAATGCCGACGCGGAATTCCTTCAGGTCCTGTGCCTGGACCGCGCCCATCGCCATGGCGAGGATGGAAACGGCACCGAAAACTATCTTTCTAAACATTTCGCGTCTCTCCTGTTGGTTCCGGCGTCGCGCCGGCAGCGTTCGAATTTTGACGGCGCCTTTTTTATGACTGGCGGTCCAGGCGCTCTTTCGTCGTCTGCTTTCGTATACTCGTATACCGATATCCACTCGCCGGGATCCTGGAGCTAATTGCCGGGAAAAGCCGGCTCGAGCGGTCCGGCGGATGCGGCGATTTTTTGCTTGATGGTGACGCTGGTCGAGGTGATGGCCTCGGAGATTTCGCCGCCATTGCTGTCGGCGCCATAGACCATGCGCACGGCCTCCCGGTTTAGCTCTTCGGGCGGGCCGTCGAATACCACCTTGCCGGCGGCCATGCCGATGATGCGGTTGCAATAGGTGCGCGCGGTATCCAGCGTGTGCAGATTGGTGACGACGGTGAGGCCCTCGCGCAGATTGATGTCCTGCAGCGAATCCATCACCACCTTGGCGTTGAGCGGGTCGAGCGAGGCGATCGGCTCGTCGGCAAGGATCACTTTCGGCTGCTGCATCATGGCGCGGGCAATCGCAACCCGCTGCTGCTGGCCGCCTGATAACGTGCCGGCCGGCTGCAGCGCCGTGCGGGCGATGTCGAGACGCTCGAGCGCCGCGATCGCCTCGGCCCGTTCCTCACGGGAGAAGACACCGAGCAGATTGACAATGGTCGAGCGGTGATTGAGCCGGCCGAGCAGCACATTGGTCAGCACGTCGAGCCGCGGCACCAGGTTGAATTGCTGAAAGATCATGGCGCAATCGCGCTGCCAGCGCCTGAGCAGCGAACCGCGCAGGCTGGAGACTTCGGCGCCGTCAAAGAAAATCGACCCTTGGCTCGGATCGATGAGGCGGTTGATCATGCGCAAAAGTGTCGACTTGCCGGCGCCCGAGCGGCCGATGATGCCGACCATCTGACCGTGCGGGATCGAGATGTCGACGTTGCTGACGGCGGTGTTCCTGCCAAACCGGCGGGTGACGCCGCGGATTTCGAGCGTGGCTGAGGTTGCTAACATAGGCAAGTTCCAGTCCAGTCGCGTT
Source organism: Mesorhizobium sp. (assembly GCA_004020645.1). Lineage (GTDB taxonomy): Bacteria > Pseudomonadota > Alphaproteobacteria > Rhizobiales > Rhizobiaceae > Mesorhizobium. The sequence goes on from SAQL01000011.1 coordinate 49,724, forward strand.
TTGAAGGTCTGTTAACCTTCGCTAGCGCAGCCGCATGAACCTGCGGTGTCGGATTGATGTCAGTTTTGTTACCGCCCACAGCCTGAGGGGCGAGCCGGCGGCCGCAGCTCGATCAAGTTGGTGAATGGTGGATAGTGGATAGTGGATAGTGAATGGTGAATGGTGAATAGTGAATAGTGAATAGTGAATAGTGAATAGTGAATAGTGAATAGTGAATAGAACGGCTTCCCAGCCGCTATTCACTATTCACCATTCACTAACCGTCGTATTTTTCCAGAAATGCTTCCGCCGAAACCGCGCGAAAATCGTCGAGCGCGGCGCGCAGGCGGGCATGGTCCCAATCCCACCAGGCAAGTGCCTGATAACGTTCCGCCGTGCGGCGGTCGAAGCGTTCGCGGATCGGTTTCGCCGGCACGCCGCCGACGATGGTGTAGGGAGCAACATCCTTCGACACCACGGCACCGGCGCCGACCGCTGCGCCGTCGCCAACGGTGACGCCGGGCAGGACGGTCGAGCCATGGCCCAGCCAGGTGTCGTGGCCGATGGTGACGCGCTTGGCGCGGCGCTGGGCGAAGAATTCGCTCTCGTGCTCGGCGTCGTCCCAATAGTCCGAAGCGCGATAGGTGAAATGGTGCAGCGTCGGCCGCCAGGTCGGGTGATTGGTCGCGTTGATGCGCACGCTGGCGGCGATGTTGGCGAATTTGCCGATCGTCGCGCACCAGACGCCGCAGTCCTGCATCATGTAGGAATAGTCGCCGAGTGTACTTTCCGAAACCCGGCAGCGGTCGGCGATCTCGGTCCAGCGGCCGAGCGTCGAGTTCTCGACTTCCGCCGTTTCGTGGACCAGCGGCGTTTCCGACAGTTTCCTGGTCATGCGGCGATTTTCCCGGCGGCAAAAGCGGTCACGTCGATGACGCGATCGGCCACCGCCTCGCGCACGTCGTGGTCGTGGAAGATGCCAAGCAGGGCGACGCCGGCCGCCTTCTTGGCCGCGATCAGCGCGATCACCACGTCGCGGTTCCTGGCGTCGAGTGAAGCCGTCGGCTCGTCGAGCAGCAGGATCGGGTGCTCGGTGATGAAGCCGCGCGCGATGTTGACGCGCTGCTGCTCGCCGCCGGAAAAGGTCGCCGGCGGCAGTGCCCAGAGTTTTTCCGGCAGATTGAGCTGCGCCAGCAAGGCGCCTCCCTTGCTGCGCGCAACGTCACGGTCCTCGCCGCGCTCGACCAGCGGTTCGGCGACGACATCCAGCGCCGAGACGCGCGGCACGGTGCGCAGGAACTGGCTGACATAGCCGATGGTGAGCCGGCGCACGGCAAGCACGGTGCGCGGGCTGGCCGTCGCGAGATCGATGAGCCCGTCCTCGTGCTGGACGATGATCTGGCCTTCATCGACGGCATAGTTGCCGTAGAGCATCTTCAGGATCGAGCTCTTGCCGGCGCCGGAGGGGCCGCCGAGCACGGCACATTCGCCGCTCCTGATCGAGAACGACACGCCGGCGACGACAGGCAGTTTGATGCCGTCGCGCAGATGCATGGTGAAGCTCTTGGCGACATCGGAGACGACGAGCGGGGTTGCCATCAGAGGGTGCTCCAATCGCCATTCGTTTGCGGGAGAGGTTGGTACGCCGGAACGATCATCTTCACACCTGCAATATCGAAGAGACAAGGAGCTGGGTGTAGGGCGCGCGCGGATCGTCGAGCACGCGGTCGGTGAGGCCGCTTTCGACGACGCGGCCGTCCTTCATCACCATCATGCGTTGCGACAGCAGACGCGCCACCGCAAGATCGTGGGTGACGACGATGGCAGCGAGGCCGAGATCGGTGACCAGGCCGCGCAACAGGTCGAGCAGGCGCGCCTGCACCGAAACGTCGAGGCCGCCGGTCGGCTCGTCCATGAACACCAGCCGCGGCCCGGTGACGAGGTTGCGGGCGATCTGCAGGCGCTGGCGCATGCCGCCGGAAAAGGCGCGCGGTTCGTCGTCGATGCGGTCATCGTCGATCTCCACGCGCGACAGCCAGTCGACGGCGGTGGCGCGGATTTTCCCATAGTGGCGGTCGCCGACCGCCATCAGCCGCTCGCCGACATTGGCGCCGGCCGACACCGTCATGCGCAGCCCGTCGGCCGGGTTCTGGTGGACAAAACCCCAGTCGGTGCGCATCAGGAAGCGGCGCTCGGCCTCGCTCATGCGGTAGAGCTCGCGGAACTGGCCGTCGCGCATTCGGTAGCTGGCGGTGCCGGAGCTCGGCAGCAGCCTGGTCGACAGGCAGTTGAGCAGCGTCGTCTTGCCGGAACCGGATTCGCCGACCACCGCCAGCACCTCGCCCGGCCACAGGTCGAAGCTGACACTCTCGCAACCAATGCGCGAACCGTAGAACTTGGACAGCGCGGAAACGCGCAGCAGCGGCTCGTCGCTCATTGCGTCGGCTCCGTTTTTTCCAGGGCAGGAGGGGTTTCGGGCGCAAGGTGGCCGCGATGGCCTTGTTCTCGCCGTTTCTCGCAATGGTCGGTATCGGAGCAGACGAACATGTGGCCACCATGGTCGTCGAGGATGACCTCGTCGAGATAAACGTTCTCGGCCGCGCACAGCGCGCAGGGCTGGTCGAAGGTCTGCACCTCGAAGGGATGGTCCTCGAAGTCGAGGCTGACTACGTCGGTAAAGGGCGGCAGCGCATAGATGCGCTTCTCGCGGCCGGCGCCGAACAGTTGCAGAGCCGGCGAACGGTGCATCTTTGGGTTATCGAACTTCGGCGTCGGCGAGGGATCCATCACATAGCGGCCCTCGATCTTGACCGGGTAAGCATAAGTAGTGGCGATGCGGCCATGCCTGGCGATGTCCTCGTAGAGCTTCACATGCATGAGGCCGTATTCCTCCAGCGCATGCATCTTGCGCGTTTCCGTCTCGCGCGGCTCGAGGAAGCGCAGCGGCTCGGGAATCGGCACCTGATAGACCAGCACCTGGCCTGCTGTCAGCGGGTGCTCGGGGATGCGGTGGCGGGTCTGGATGATGGTCGCCTTCGCCGTTTCCGTCGTTACGGCGACATTGGCGACCTTCTTGAAGAAGGCACGGATTGACACCGCATTGGTGGTGTCGTCGGCGCCCTGGTCGATGACCTTCAGCACATCGTCGGGGCCGATGATCGAAGCGGTGACCTGGACGCCGCCGGTGCCCCAGCCATAGGGCATCGGCATTTCGCGCGAGGCGAACGGCACCTGATAGCCGGGAATGGCAATGCCCTTGAGGATCGCGCGGCGGATCATCCGCTTGGTCTGCTCGTCGAGATAGGCGAAGTTGTAGGTGGCGATGTCGGTCGGTTGGGCTGTCATTCCGCTGCCTCCCTTTTTTCTACGGCTTTGCCGGCGTTTTCGCGGGCGTCGTGCTCGGCGCGCATGCGGCGCACGAGGTCGAGCTCTGCCTGGAAGTCGACATAGTGCGGCAGCTTCAGATGCTCGACGAAGCCGGTCGCCTGGACATTGTCGGAATGCGAGATGACGAATTCTTCGTCCTGGGCTGCGGCGACGACATCTTCGCCGAATTCGGTTGCACGAAGAGCGCGGTCGCATAGCGCCATGGCCATCGCCTTGCGCTCGCTCTGACCGAAGACGAGGCCGTAGCCGCGGGTGAACTGCGGCGGCGCCTTGGCCGAGCCCTTGAACTGGTTGACCATCTGGCACTCGGTGACACGCGCAGAACCGAGCGGTACGGCGAATGGCAGCTCCGGCACGTCGAGTTCCAGCTCGACCTCGCCGATGCGAACCTCGCCGACGAACGGATGGTTGCGGGCATAGCCGCGCTGGGTGGAGTAGCCGAGCGCCAGCAAAAAACCCTCGTCGCCGCGTGACAGCGCCTGCAGGCGGATGTCGCGCGCCATCGGGAATTCCAGCGGCTCGCGGGTGATGTCGCCGGGGACATGGTCCTGCGGCATGTCGCCATCAGGCTCGATCAGGCCTTCGCAGGCGAGGATGGCGGAGACGCGCGGCATGGCTTCCGCCTCGCTGGCGCGCTGCAGCGGCTCGGCGACATCGCCGCCGGCGGCAAGCTCGGGATCGAGCAGCCGGTGGGTGTAGTCGAAGGTCGGGCCGAGCAACTGGCCGCCGGGAAGATCCTTGTAGGTCGCCGACACGCGCCGCTCGACCAGCATCGCGCCGGTGTCGATCGCCCTGGTGTAGCCGAAGCGTGGCAGCGTGGTGCGATAGGCGCGAACCAGGAAGATCGCCTCGATCATGTCGCCGCGGGCCTGAACGATGGCCAGCGCCGCCAATTCACGGTCGTAGAGCGAACCTTCGCTCATCACCCGGTCGACGCCGAGCGCCAGTTGCTCGACGATCTGGTCGAGGCGAAGCGCCGGCACCGAGCGATCGCCGCGGCGGCGGTCGGCGAGCAGGGCGTGGGCGTTGGCAATGGCCGCTTCACCGCCTTTTACTGCGACATACATATCACGCCTCCATCGTCTTGATGCGCGTCGTGCGCGGCAGGCAGGCAACGCCGTCAGGGGTGGCGAGGACAATGTCTACACCACGGGGAAAACGCTGATTGTTCTGCTTCCATTGTTCGACGAAGTGGCGCGGCATCTGCGCCGGCGCGATTGTCGCGGTTGTTTCGATGCCAGGACCTTCGAGCAACAGAGGGGCGCCTGAAACGAGATCGCCGACCTGCAGGATCAGCGTCGTGGAGCGGTCGGGATAGTCCTGGGTGCCTTGTGAAAAGCCGTCGAGCGCCATCATTTCGGCCGGCGTTGCAATCAGCGCGAAATGTGCATCGGCCGGCGTGTTGGCCAGCGGCGCGCCGGTGTGGAAACCGAGCCAGGATCTCACCGTCGCTGGAGTCTGCAAAACGAGATCGAGCCAGAGCGGCGTGTCGTTGTCGCACAGCGCCAGCGCGATGGCGCCCGCGGTGGCCGACAGCGGCGCCGGCGGGCGGGCAAAGACCGGCAGGGGCTGTAGGGTGCCCGGCCGCGCCATCGCGTCCATCACGGCGCGGAACACCGCCTGGGCGTCGAACACCGGATCGGCAAAGCCGCCCTCGATCGCTTGGGTTGCGATATCCATCAGTCTTCTCCGCGTACCGTGAAGAAATCGACCTTGGTTGCCGCCGTCTCGGCGCGCCGCCGTTCTCGTGCGCTGGCCAGTGCGGACTGCAGCGGCGCAATGAGTTTGGTCTCGACCTCGTTACGGCGGGTGGGATCCTGCCAGAGCGCGTCGGCGATCGCCGCCAGTTTTGCTTTCTGCTTGTCACGGCCCAGCGCGTAGCAGTGGCCGACCTGTCCGGATGCGAGCCGGACGGTGGCGCGGGTGACCGTCGCCTCGCCGACGTTGAACGGCGCGCCGCCGCCGCCGATGCGGCCACGCACGGTGACCAGGCCGGTTTCGGGTCCCCGCAGGAGTTCAGCTTCCGAAGGCAGGCCGGCTTCGTTCCAGAGGAGGACGATATCGTCGCCGGTCGATTGCGCCAGCGTCGCCATGACGGCCTTGCGCTCAAGCTGCTGATCGCGCGCTTCCTGTTCTCGCATGGCCGCCGTTCCTTCTCGTTCCAATTTGTATAATGATGTAGACAATTATACAAATTATACCTATTCTCTAAAGCGTGTCCATGACGGATGGATGACAGGGCGAAAAAGCTCGGGGCAAAGAGATGATCGGTCAGCAGATCGCCAGCAGCTTGGAGCGGCGCAGCGGCGTCTCGCTGTGGCGGCAGATCGCCGACCAGATCCTGCATTCGATCGCCGTCGGCGACTTTCCCGAGAATGCTGCGCTGCCACCGGAAGTTGCACTGGCCGAGCGCTATGGCGTCAACCGCCATACGGTTCGTAGCGCCATCGCCGCACTGGTGCAGGATGGCGTGCTCAGGGCCGAACAGGGGCGCGGCACCTTTGTGCTGTCGCGCAAGCGCCTGTCCTATCCGATCGGCGCCCGCACCCGGTTTTCGGAGGGCTTGCAAGGCCAGGCGTTGGAGCGCCGCAGCGTGCTGCTCGAATCGGCGGTCGAGCCGGCCAGCCGGCGCGTCGCCGAAGGGCTGGGGCTCGCCAAGGGTTCCAGCGTCATCCGCCTCGAAACGCGCGGCGAAGCCGATGGGCAACCGGTCTCGCGTGCCACCGGCTGGTTTGATGCAGGACGCTTCGCCGGCATCGATGCCGCCATGGCCGAAACCGGATCGGTGACCGCGTCATTCCAGCGTTTCGGCATCGGTGACTATCTCAGGCAATCGACGGTGTTGTCGGCCCGCCACGCGGACGCCGCCGACCTTGCCGATCTCGATCTGCAGCCCGGCGCCATCGTGCTGGTCACGGTCGCCGTCAACGTCACGCCGGACGGCCAGCCGATCCAGTTTTCGGAGTCGCGCTTTTCAGCGGAGCGCGTGGAGCTGAGGCTGTCGGTGAACGATTAGCCTTCAACGTCGTCATCCTTGGGCGAAGCAGGAGCGCAGCTCCGTCGCGAAGACCCAAGGATCCATGCCGTGACCTCGCGCGAAGAGTAAAGACGGCGCAAGACAGAGGTCGTTCTGTACTGCTGCAACGCTCGTATGTAACGGCATGGATCCTATGGTCTTCGCCGCGTCGCTTCGCTCCTTTGCTCCGCCATAGGATGACGAAGTGATGGATGTTTCGGCTAATCGCCAAGGCATGCGCTCTGCCAATCCTGCAATATCGCCCGCCGAATTTTTCGTGCCAGACCGACATCTTATCCGACCTGGATGACGGCCTTGATCAGGCCGGATTTCTCATGCGCCCAGCGGGCGAGGTCGCGCGGCGTGTCGCCCAGCGTCGTGCGATGGGTGACGAGCTTTTCCAGCGGCACAGCACCATCGCGGATCGAGGCGGCGACATGATCGAAGTCGGCGCGCAGCGCGTTGCGGCTGCCAATCAGCGTCATCTCGCGCTTGTGGAATTCGGGATCGGAAAAGACGATGTCGTCCTTGACGACGCTGACCAGGACCAGCGTCCCGCCATGCGCGACATGGGCGAAGGCCGACTGGACGGACTGGGTGTTGCCGGTGGCATCGAAAATCACGTCAAAACCTTCGCCGTTGGTCGCCTCGCGCACCAGATCGGTCGCAGGCTGTCGCGAACCGTCGAGGATGGCGAAGCCGAGTTCGCTTGCGGCAAAACCCAGCCTTTCAGCACTCATGTCGAGCAGCGTCACGTCGAGGCCGGCGATACGGGCAAACAGCGCCGTGCCGAGGCCGATCGGCCCGGCGCCGATGACCAGCGTGCGCGCGCCGGGATTTGTTGGCGAGCGCCGCACGGCGTGCGCCCCGATCGCCAGGAATTCGACGGCGGCGGCGTCGGCCAGCGACAGGCCGTTGGCCGGATAGAGATTTTGCGCCGGCACCAGGATCCGCTCGCACATGGCGCCGTCGCGGTGGACGCCGAGCACCTCGATTTTCACGCAGCAATTCGGCTTTCCCTGCCGGCAGGCGATGCATTTGCCGCAAGCGAGATAGGGGTTGATGATCACCGGCTCGCCGACGGCCAGCTCGACACCTTCACCGGCCTCGATCACGGTGCCGGAGACCTCGTGACCCATGATGCGGGGGTAAGCGAGGAACGGATGCTTGCCCTCAAAAATGTGATAGTCGGTGCCGCAGATGCCGACATGACTGACCGCGACCAGCGCCCAGCCCGGCGGTGGTGTGCCTGGCGCCGGGCGGTCTTCCACAACAAGATCGCCGGGCGAACGGCAGATGACGGCTTTCATGCTTTGATCCAGTCGGTTCATGGCACCGCCGACCCGATCGCCGGGCCGGCGGTTGTTAAGATGGTCTACTTGCCGCGGCGGCGCAGGCCGTCGAAATAGACGATGACGATGATCAGCACCCCGGTAATGATGCGCTGCCAGAAGGCGTTGACGTTCAAGAGATTGGCGCCGTTGTTGATGGTGGCGAGGATGAAGGCGCCGAGCAGCGGTCCGTGCACCGAGCCGACGGCGCCGAATAGCGAGGTGCCGCCGATGACCGACGAGGCGATCGCCTGCAACTCCCAGCCCTCGGCCTGTGTCGGATTGCCGATGCCGATGCGTGAGGCAAGCAGCACGCCGACAAAAGCCGCGCAGAGGCCCGACAGCGTATAGGCCATGTAGATGGTGCGCTGGACGTTGACGCCGGACAGACGCGATGCCTCGGCGTTGGAGCCGACCGAGAACAAATATCGGCCCCAGCGGCTATGATGCAGGAAAACATACGCCGGGATGCCGACCAGGATCACCATCCAGAACAGATTGGGGACGCCGAGGAACGAACTGCGCGAAAACAGCTGGAAGGCGTCGTTGTTGATCGAGATCGAGTTGCCGTTGGTCATCAAAAGGCCGATGCCACGCAGCGAGGTCAGCGTCGCCAGCGTGATGATGAAGGGCGGCAGGCCCATCTTGACGATGCCAAAACCGTGGAACAGGCCGATGGCGACGCCGACCAGCAAGGTGATCAGGATGGCGAGGAAAATCGGCACGCCGGCATTGATCAGCATCGCCACGATGACGGTGGCAAAGCCAACCACAGCGCCGACGGATAGGTCGATACCTCCGGTGATGATAACGAAGGTCTGGCCGACCGCCAGGATGGCGATCATCGAACCTTGCCGCAGCAGGTTCGAGATGTTGTTGGCGGAGGCGAAGCTCGGCGTCGCCACCGACAGGATGACCCACAACAGCACCAGCAGCGCCAGCAGCGTCAGCCCGAACAGGGCATTGTAGTTGCGCTTCGGTTTTGCGGCAGCAATCGCCTCGGTGCTCATATCTGTCCTCCCGGTTTTTCTTGTTTCTCGGCCAGCGCCTGGGTGAGGATCTCCTCATGGTCGGCAGTGTGGAAACCATGCGTGGCCACCAGTTTGCCGCGCCGGAACACATGCAGCGTGTCGGCCAGTTCATAGACCTCTGGCAGATAGGACGAGATCAGGATGATGCCGGCGCCGTTGGACAAAAGCGCGCTGAACAGGCGGTAGATCTCGGCCTTGGTGCCGACATCGACGCCGACTGTCGGCTCGTCGAAGATGAACAGCTTGGCGCCGTGCGCCAGCCACTTGCCGATGACGATCTTCTGCTGGTTGCCGCCGGACAGGCTGGAGGCGAGGGCGTTGCGCGTCGGCGTCTTGATCCTGAGATTGGCGATCTGGCGATCCGCCTCGGCCTTCTCCTGTGCGCTGGAGATCAGCAGATTATTGGAGATGCGCTTGTAGATCGGCAGATTGAGATTGAGGCCGACCGGCAGGTTGAGGCAGAGGCCCTGGTCGCGGCGGCTTTCCGGCGCCAGCGCCATGCCGAGCCTGATAGCGTCATGCTCGGAGTTGACCTGAACCTCCTTGCCCTCCCAGAGGATCTGGCCGGCCGACTTGCGATGACGGCCGTAAAGCGTGGTGACGAACTCGCTGCGCCCGGCGCCGATCAGGCCGTAGAGCCCGACGATCTCACCGGCACGGACCGTCATCGAGACATTTTCAAAACCCTTGCCGGAGAGATTTCGGGCTTCGAGGAGCGTCGCGCCCGGGGTAAAATGCTCCTTGTGGTAGACTTGCTCGATCGAGCGGTTGATCATCATCTTGACCAGCTCGGCGTCGTTGGTCTCGGCGATGTTCCTGGTGCCGACCAGCGTGCCGTCGCGCAGCACCGAAACGCGGTCGGCGAGCTCGAACACCTCTTCCATGCGGTGGCTGATGTAGATGATGGTGACGCCTTCGCCCTTCAGCCGGCGGATCAGAGTGAACAGCTGGTCGGCCTCTTTGCGGGTGAGGTAGGCGGTCGGCTCGTCGAAGATCAGGAATTTTGTGCCGCGCACGGTGGCGCGGGCGGCGGCGATCAACTGCTGCTGGCCGATGGTCAGGTCACCCAGCACGACATGTGCCGGCAGGTCGAAGCCGAGATCATCGATGATCTTCTGCGCCTCCCTGACCATGGCCCGCTGCTGCAGGATGCCGAAGCGGGAATCCTCCTCGCCGAGGAACATGTTGGCCGCGACAGTGAGATGGCGGCACAGGACGACCTCCTGATGCACGGCATTGATGCCGAGCGCCATCGCCTCATGCGGCGTCGCCAGCGCTGCCGGCTTGCCCTCCCAGATGACGTCGCCGGAGGTGCGCGGCATGACGCCGGTCAGAAGCTTGATCAGGGTGGATTTGCCGGCGCCGTTCTCGCCGACGATGGCGTGGATTTCGCTGGCCTTGAAGGCGAGGTTGATCCGCTTCAGCGCATGCGTGCCGGGATACTGCTTTTCCAGTCCCTTGAGTTCGAGGATCGTCCTGCCCGGTTCCAGCGTTGGGGCCGGATGCAGTTCCTGCGCCGTCGACGTCATGACAATCCTCCCAGATTGGCCTCCCGGATCGGCCTCACGATTGGCACTTGGCTGGAGTGTTTCCGGGGCAACGAGGCCCCGGAAACAATGCACCTGCGCCGATGCTCAGTCGAGCTTCGGATTGAGCAGCGCGTCGATCTTCGGATCCTTCATGTTGGCCTTGGTGACGAGGTTGGCGCCGGTGTCGACATTGGCCTCGACCTTCTCGCCTTTCGAGGCGGCGAGCGCCGTCTTGATGCCGTCGTAGCCCATCCGGTACGGATCCTGGACGACGAGAGCCGAAATGACGCCGTCGTTGAGGAACTTGATCAGCTTCTCGTCGCTGTCGAAGCCGACCAACCCGACCTTGCCGGCCAGGCTGTTCTCGGCGATCGCCTGACCGACGCCCTGCGCCATGATCAGGTTGGAGGCGAAGATGCCCTTGAGGTTCGGATTGGCGGTGATCAGGTCGGTCGCGATGTTGAGGCCGGTGGTGGCCTGGCCGTCGGCATATTTGTCGGCGACGAGCTTGAGGCCGGGATATTTGGCGGCAAGCTGCTCCTTGAAGCCCTGGGCGCGCTGTTCGAGCGAACCGGCACCCGGAAGTGCGGTGATCAGGGCGACGTCGCCCTCGATCTTGCCGCCATTGGCTTCGCCGATGGCTGCCGCAAGGCCGTCAGCGGCGACGCGGCCGCCCTGGATATTGTCGGTGGTCAGGAACGAGGTGAAGGCCTTGGAGTCGGCGCCGGAGTCGATGCCGATGATTTTGACGTTGGTGGCAGCCTCGTCGATCGGCTTGCCGAGCGCCTTGGCTTCGGTCGGCGCGATGACAACGGCGGCCGGGCTGCCGGCGACGGCGTTTTCAAGGATCGAGATCTGGCCGTTGACGTCGGTCTCGGCCTGGGCGCCGAGTTCCGGCACGTTGACGCCGAGGTCCTTGCCGGCCTTGCGGGCGCCGGCCAGGACGATCTGCCAGTAGAAAGAGGTGGTGTCCTTGACGATGATTGGAATGGTTACGTCCGCGGCCGAAGCCGGCGCCGAATGCATCACGCCGGCAAGCATCGAGGCGGCGGCGAGCGCCACGAAGGCGCGGCGGTTGAGAATGCTGGTCACGAATTTCATTAGGTTTCCTCCCTAAGTCGCCCGGTGAATGTTATGAAGTTCCATTCGGATAGGCGTTGCCCAAACAGAACTTTATCAATAAAAAACATTTGCCGCATTTTGATAGTCTATCGGTGGGGTCGACGCAAGCGGTGTTTCGTATCGCTCTCGGTAGGGCTAGACCGGAAGAAAGCGTCCTGCCGGTCCTGATTGCCTTCAAATGCCTCCAGCCTGACAGTTTGGAAGTGCTCAGCCGAGCTGCTGAACGACCGTGTAAGGATCATACTTGGCGAAGTCGGTTTCCGGCACCTTGACGCCGAGCAGTTCAAGGTTACGCGTCAGGTTCATGGGCTTGGCGGTGCCCGTCAGCACAGAAGCCACCACCGGCTCGTGCAGCGGGAACTGGAACGCCGCCGCGGCAAGCGGGTAGCCGGCCTCGGCGGCGATTTTTTCCATGGCGCCGACGCGGTCAAGAATGTTCTGGGTAGCCGGCAGGTAATCGAAATGCGCACCCGGCACCGGGCCGGTTGCCAGGATGCCGGAATTGAAGACGCCACCGATGATCAGCGAGGTTTGCAGTTGCCGGCAAAGCGGCAGCAATTCGGCTTCGGCGGTGCGGTCGAGCAGCGAATAGCGGCTGGCGAGCAGGATGCAGTCGAGCGGCGCCTGGCGCAGCACATCGAGACAGATCTGCACCTCGTTGACGCCAAGGCCGTAGGCGGAAATGACCCTGGACGACTTCAGCTCTTCCAGCGCCTTCAGCCCGCCATCCATAAACTGGCGGAAATGCAGCTTCGTCTTCTCGACGCCATGCGTATAGACGCCGATGTCGTGAACGAACAGGATGTCGATTCGATTGAGGCCAAGCCGCGCATAGCTGAACTCGACCGAGCGCATGATGCCGTCGTAGGAATAGTCGTAGTCGAGCGCAAATGGCAGCGGATCGACATAGGAATGGTCCGGAATCTGGTCTTCCGGCACCGGCCGCAACAGGCGCCCGACCTTGGTCGACAGCACGTAGGAGTCCCGCGGCTTGTCACGCAGGAAATCGCCGAAGCGGCGTTCCGAGAGACCGAAGCCGTAGAAGGGGGCGGTATCAAAATAGCGCAAGCCGGCATCCCAGGCGACCTGCAGCGTCTGCATCGCTGCCTCGCGCGGGCAAGCCCGGTAGAGGCCGCCGATTGCCGCGCCACCGAAGCTGACCTCGGTTATTTCCAGCGCGGTGCTGCCGACACGGCGTTTCTTCATGCAAAGCCTCCCACCGGCCATTGCCTGGCCCGCCGCTTGAGTCAGTTATTGGCTGGTCTAGAGGGTCGCCCCGAGATGCCACGGCACGAATTCATTGTCGCCGTAGCCGAACTCCTCGCTCTTGGTCTTGCGGCCGGAAGCCGTCTCGACGATCAGTTCGAAAATCTCGCGGCCCATGCCGGCGATGGTCTTTTCGCCCGAGGCGATGACGCCGCAATTTACGTCCATGTCCTCTTCCATGATGTGGTACATCGTCGAGTTGCTGGCGACCTTGATCGATGGTGTCGGCCGGCAGCCGAAGCAGGAACCGCGGCCGGTGGTGAAGACGATGACGTTGGCGCCGCCCGCGACCTGGCCGGTGGCGGAGACCGGGTCGTAGCCGGGCGTATCCATGAACACCAGGCCGTGCCCGCTGACCTTCTCGGCATAGCCGAAGACACCGTTGAGCGGCGTCTGGCCGCCCTTGGCGACCGCGCCAAGCGACTTCTCCAAAATGGTGGTCAGGCCGCCGCGCTTGTTGCCGGGCGACGGATTGTTGTCGATGGAAGCGCCGTGCTTGGCGACATGGTCTTCCCACCATTTTACATAGCCGTCGAGCTTGGCGGCGATCTCCGGGGTCGCCGCGCGATAGGCGAGCAGATGCTCGGCGCCGTAGATTTCCGTCGTCTCGGAGAGGATGCCGATGCCGCCGACGCCGGCCAGGATGTCGACGGCGGCGCCCAGCGCCGGATTGGCGGTGATGCCGGACATGCCGTCGGAGCCGCCGCATTGCAGGCCGACGACGATCTCGCTGACCGGGATCGGCTCACGCTCGAGCTTGCCGACCTCCTCGGCGATCTCGGCCAGCACGCCCATTGCCTTCTCGACCGATTTGCGCGAGCCGCCGGCTTCCTGGATGTTGAAATGGCGTTTTCCCGCGGCGACGCCTTTCTGGCCATAGAGGGTGAGCTGGTTGACCTCGCAGCCGAGACCGACCATCAGCACGCCGCCGAAATTCGGATGGCGGGCATAGCCGGCCAGCGTGCGGTGCAGCACCATCATGCCGTCGCCGGTTGCGCTCATGCCGCAGCCCTGGCCGTGGACGATGGGAACGAAGCCGTCAATGCCCGGATATCTGGGCAGCAGCGTGCGGTTCGCCTCGTCGGCGATGGCGTGGCAAACGGTGGCCGAGCAATTGACGCTGGCGAGAATGCCGATGAAATTGCGCGTGCCGGAACGGCCGTCGGAGCGACGGTAGCCCATGAAGGTGCGGGCGCGGTCGGCCTCGGTCGCGTGCACGGCTTCGCTCGGCGGCACCACCGGCAAACGCCCGGACTCGAATACCAGATTGTGCGAATGGACATGCTCGCCGGGCGCAATGTCCTGGGTGGCGCGGCCGATCGCCTGGGCGTATTTGACCACGGCCTCGCCGGCGGCGATCGGCTTGATCGCCACCTTGTGGCCAGGTTCGATCAGCGCCGTGGCGATGGCGCCGCCCGGCAGCACCGCGCCGATCTCGATGCGGCCGTTGGCGACCGCGACATTGTCGGCGGGAGACAGAAGAATGCTGTTTGCGGCGTTCACGGGCAGTTTCCTGGGTGTTCCTGGGATGCGCTAGCGGATTGACACGCGCCTGTTAAAAGCTAATGTCTTTTATCGTGAAAAAACAGTTTTGCGTCAATTGTTTTTTCGTGACGACGCCGCGGGTTCTTATGGATGTGCAGAGGACCGGGCACTGAAACCAGGCTGACTTCTGAAGAGCAATTCCGCTTTTTGGGGGCCTGCGCTAGGAACGTTTATCAATATCGCGCTTCAAGCCGGCCGCCACAAGCGCCGGCGCGCAATGGGGCAGGGATGTCGAAGAGCAATAACGTCTATAAGGACGCCTACAATCGCGGTCTGCGGCTGCTCGATGAAACGAAAAGCCTGCCGTCTGAGCCCGAGCTGGGCGTGCTGCTCGGCGTCAGCCGCACGACGATCCGCACCATCCTTGCGCGCATGGAAGAGACGGGGCTGATCACCTGGAACAAGCGCAGCAAGACGGTCTTGCGCGTGCCGCGGCCGGACGACTTTTTCCCCGAGGAAGAGACCGACACGCTGTCGCAGATCATCGAGCGCTCCTTCATGCGGCGGCTGCTTGCCGGCGGCGCCGAGCCCGGCATGCAGATCAACGAGCTCGAGCTGGCGCGCGAGATCGGCGTCGGCACCACCAGCGTGCGCGAGTTCCTGATCCGCTTCTCCCGCTTCGGGCTGATCGAGAAACGCCGCAACAGCCATTGGGTGCTGAAAGGTTTTACCCGCGCTTTTGCGTTGGAATTGACTGAAATCCGCGAGATGTTCGAATTGCGCTCGGCTGCCGCCTTCGCCGCGCTGCCGGAAGATAGCCCGGTCTGGGCCGACCTCGACCTCCTGGAAGACGAGCACCGCCTGCTGGCGCGCGAGATCGCCACGCGCTTCAACGAATTCTCGGAGCTCGACGAGCGCTTTCACCGGCTGATCCACCGCGCCTCGCACAATCGCTTCATCGTCGATTTCTACGACGTCATCGCTATGATCTTCCACTACCACTACCAGTGGAACAAGGCGCAGGAGCGCGAGCGCAACGAAGTGGCGGTCGCGGAGCATCTGGCCTATATCGCAGCGCTCAAATCGCGGGATCCCGATAAGGTCGACGCCGCCTGCCGCAAGCATCTGAAGTCGGCGCGGCACACGCTGCTGACGTCGATTCCGGAAGGCCAGCAGCGCCCCGATCGAGCCGCGTTGCCGCAGCAGTGATTTGGCGATTTTCCACCTGCTGAGCCCGTGCTAGACATCTGGCCGTTGCTGCGTGAAGAGGCGGTCTTTGAATATCCGGCGGAGACGATGGAGCATGCCGGCCGCGTTCGCCGTGGCCTGCTTGCTCGTGCTTCAGTCGGCGCTTGGCGCATTCGCCTTCGGCTTAAGCCCGAATGCTTCGCAACTCGACGCTTTCGGCAATCTCATCTGCACCCAGGAGGGCGCGGCCCAGCTTCCAGGCGGCGATCCGCAGCAGCACATGCCGGCTTGCTGCATGCTTGGCTGCGGTGTGGCCGCGGCTGCCTATGCGCCGCCACCCGCTGCCGCCACGGTGGCCGGCAACTTTTCCGTCGAAACCGTCGCCTTTGTGCTGCCGGCGTTCCAGCACCTCGATTTCACCCGCGACCGCTCTCCATCGAATCCGCGCGCGCCGCCGGTGACGGCCTGATCCGTCCCACTTCGCCTTGCGGAATTTTTCGCGGGCGAATTCGTTCAACATCGAAACTGTTCGCGACCGGCCGACGGCGCGATTTCTCAGTTCTGGAGCTATCATGTCTCACTTTTTCCGCGCGCGGTTCGGCCGCAACAGGTCCTTCCTGCACAGCTTCGAGGAGCGACTCGGCATCACCGTGTTCCTCCTCGCCCTGCTGTTCGTCAGCGCCCAGGCCGTTTTCGCGCATGAGTTTAGGGCTGGCGACCTCAAGATCGTGCATCCCTGGTCGCGCGCCACGCCGCCTGGCGCCAAAGTGGCCGGCGGCTACTTCACCATCACCAACACCGGCAGTTCGCCGGACCGGCTGCTGTCGATCTCCTCTGAAATTTCGGCCAAGGCCGAACTGCATGAGATGGGCGTCAAGGACGGCGTCATGACCATGCGGCCGGTCAGCGGCGGCCTCGAAATCCCGGCCGGCGGCAAGGTCGCGCTGGCTCCCGGCGGCTATCATCTGATGTTCGTCGGGTTGAAGCAGCAGCCCAAGCAAGGCGAGACGTTTCCCGCCACGCTGACCTTCGAGAAAGCCGGCACGGTGACCGTCGAGTTCGCCGTCGAGGGCATGGGCGAAACGGGCGGCATGCACGATCATGCCAATTGATCCGGCCAGATCCGCACAATTCAAACTCGAGGAACCATCATGAACAGTTATCTTCTGTCGGCCGGCGCGTTTTTCGTCCTGGGGACAAGTGCTGCCTTTGCCCACATTACGCTGGAAGCGCGGGAGGCGGCGGTCGGTTCGACCTACAAGGCCGTCCTGCGCGTGCCGCATGGCTGCGAAGGCAAGGCGACGACCGCCGTGCGCGTGCAGATCCCGGAGGGAGTGATTTCAGTGAAGCCGATGCCGAAGGCCGGCTGGACGCTGCAGGTCAAGAACGGAAGATACGAGAAATCCTACCAGCTCCATGGTCAAGAGGTGTCCAGCGGCGTCAAGGAAGTCAACTGGAGCGGCGGCAGCCTGCCGGACGAGTTCTACGACGAATTCGTCTTCCGCGGGACACTGGCGGCGGACCTGCCGGCCGGTCAAACGCTCTACTTCCCGGTGGTGCAGGAATGCGACAGCGCCGCCGAACGCTGGATCGAGATACCAGCGGCCGGCCAGGATGAGGACGCGCTGGAATATCCGGCGCCCGGTCTCAAGCTTTCGCCGAAGCAATGATTATTTGGCGGCGCGCTTTGTTAGAAAGAGCGCGTCGCTGTTTTGTGGCCGTGACATGAGTGCTGCATCCCTGCTGCGAACGGTCTGCACTACCGGCCGACCTGCGATCTGCCTGCTGGGTGCGATCGTTCTATTTGCCGCCATTGCCGCGCCAAGTCAGGCCTTCGCCCACGCGGCGCTGGTCACAACCGAGCCGACCGACGGCACCGTGCTGGAGCAGAGCCCCGCGCAGTTGTCGCTGACCTTCAGCGAGCCGGTGTCGCCGCTGGTGCTGACCCTGGTACGGCCTGATGGGACGGCGATTCCGCTGACGTCCTTTCGGCTCAACGGCCAGACGGTCGAGATCGACAATCCGCAGGCGCTTGGATCCGGCACACATGTGCTGAGCTGGCGGGTGATTTCCGCCGACGGCCATCCGGTCGGCGGCTCGGTGCTGTTTTCCATCGGCGCGCCGAGTGCTGCGCCGGCCGTCTCCGAAGCTGTCGACCGGGGTCTGAGGTCGGCGATCTGGATCGGCAAAGTCTTTCTCTATGTCGGCCTCTTTCTCGGCGTCGGCGGCGCCTTTGCCATCGCATGGCTGGCCCAAGGCGGGCGTTCCGGCCAGCGCTTCGTCATCGCCGCAATCCTGTGCGGCCTTGTCGCGGCGCCGTTGTCGCTCGGCTTCCAGGGACTGGACGCGCTCGGCGTACCGTTCGCCCGGCTGGCGCAGCCGGGCGTCTGGCAGGCCGGGCTCGGCACCAGCTTCGGCTGGACGGTGCTGGTCGCGCTGGTGGCGCTCGGGCTTGGCCTGCTGTCGCTGGTCGGGCCGCGCGGCGGTGCAAAGCTGTTTGCCCTTGCCGGCTTGGCCGGTGTCGGTGCCGCCCTCGCCGCCAGCGGGCATGCAAGTGCCGCCGAACCGCAATGGCTGACAAGGCCGATGGTGTTTCTGCACGGCTCCGGCATCGCCCTCTGGGCCGGGGCGCTGGCGCCGCTCGGACTTGCCATGAGGCGGAAACCGGTCGAGGCCGCACCTTTCCTGCGCCGGTTTTCCCAAGCGATCCTGCCCGTTGTGGCCGTGCTCGCGACGACCGGCATCATGCTGGCTGTCGTCCAGGTGCAGGCGCCCGCAGCTTTGCTCGAAACCGCCTATGGCCGGCTGCTGCTGGTCAAGCTGGCGCTGCTGTTCTTTCTGTTCACGGTGGCCGCGACCAACCGCTGGAAGCTGACCGGCCCAGCCGAAGCGGGAGAGACGGAAGCACAGAGGAGGCTGTTCCGCTCGATCGGCATTGAAATGCTGATCGTTCTGGCGATTTTCGGCGTTGCCGCCGGCTGGCGCTTCACGCCGCCGCCACGCGCCCTGGCGATCGCTGCGGCGCAGCCGGCTTCGGTGCATATCCACACGCCGAAGGCGATGGCCGACCTCAGCATCACTCCCGGCCATGTTGGGCCGGTTGCCGCCTCGATCGTCATTATGACCGGGGATTTCGGCCCGCTCGACGCAAACCAGGTGACGTTGGTGCTGTCAAAACCCGACTCCGGCATCGAGCCAATCAAGCGCGCGGCGACAAAGCGCGACGACGGCACCTGGCGCATCGACGGTCTCGTCATTCCGGTTCCCGGCCGATGGGCGGCGCGGCTCGATATCCTCGTCTCGGATTTCGAGATCGTGAAGATCGAGGCGCCGATCGATATCAGGCGATGAGGACCAGCCGGCAGTCTGCGCAAGACATTTCGGCCAGGCGGTTGACGCCGCGCTGAAGGCTCGTCAAACATCGCGGCAAAGAATGGCATCCCGACAACAATGGGCGTCGCCACAAATCGCCGCCTCAACAAAAGATCCGAAAGTAGGGAAGAAACGATGGAAAAAGCCGAAATCGGCCTGATCGGGCTTGGCACGATGGGCTCCAACCTGGCGCTCAATATCGCCGAGAAGGGCCACCGTATAGCCGTTTTCAACCGCACCGCGGCGCGCACCGACGCCTTTGTCGAGAATGCCGGCGCGCTCAGAGATATGGTCGTGCCCTGCTACAGCCTGGAGGAACTCGCCGCCGCCATCCGGCCGCCGCGGCCGATCATCATCATGGTGCTGGCCGGCAAGCCGGTCGACGAGCAGATCGCGGCGCTGCGCGGCGTGTTGTCGGCCAACGACATCGTCATCGATGCCGGCAACGCCAATTTCCGCGACACGATGCGGCGCTTCTCCGAGCTTTCCGATTCGGGTCTCACCTTCATCGGCATGGGGGTGTCCGGTGGCGAGGAGGGCGCGCGCCATGGACCGTCGATCATGGTCGGCGGCACCGAACAGTCCTGGAAACGCGTCGAAAAGGTGCTGACCGCCATTTCGGCCAAGTTCAGGGATGAGCCCTGTGCGGCATGGCTTGGCAGCGATGGCGCGGGGCATTTCGTCAAGACCATCCACAACGGCATCGAATATGCCGACATGCAGATGATCGCCGAGATCTACGGCATTTTGCGCGACGGCTTAGGCATGGGGCCGAAGCAGATCGCACAGGTGTTTGCCGGCTGGAACAAGGGCCGGCTCAACTCCTATCTGATCGAGATCACCGCTAAGGTGCTGGCCGCCGACGATCCGAAGACAGGCGAGCCGGTGGTCGATATCATCCTTGACCGCGCCGGCCAGAAGGGCACCGGCAAATGGTCGGTCATCGAGGCGCAGCAGCTCGGCATTCCGGCCACTGCAATCGAGGCCGCGGTGGCGGCGCGCGTGCTGTCGTCGATCAAGGACGAGCGCCTGGCCGCCGAAAAGGCCTATGGCAATGGCGGCGTGACCAGCATTTCCGGAGACAAGGACGCGCTTCTCGATGATCTCGAACTGGCGCTGTTCGCCGGCAAGATCGCTGCCTATGCGCAAGGCTTCGCGGTGATGAGCGGCGCGTCGAAGGAATTCAACTGGAACCTGCCGATGCCGACCATCGCCAAGATCTGGCGGGCAGGCTGCATCATCCGCTCGCAATTGCTGGACACGATGGCGGAAGCCTTCGGCACCGGCGGGGCGGCCACCAATCTTTTGATGGCACCGGCCTTCATCGCTATGATGCAGGAAGCGCATCCATCGCTGCGGCGCATCGTGGCAAGGGCGTCGGAGGCTGGCTCGCCGGTGCCGGCGCTGTCGTCGGCGCTGGCTTATTTCGACAGCTATCGCCAGGGCCGCGGCACCTCGAACCTGATCCAGGCGCAACGCGATTTCTTCGGCGCGCACGGCTTCGAACGCATCGACGGGCCGGGCGCGTTCCATGGGCCCTGGGGGAGTGGGGCGGCGGGTTAGCGCCTCAATTTCGGTCGTTTACGTCGTCACGGTCGTTTCCCGAAAGCAGCCACACTTGCCAACCAGTTCGATCTTCGCAACATCAACATTCAGGTCGAAATCACACGCAGTGTCTGAAGCGATCTGAACATACAGCGGAGGGGGCCGAATTGACGCCATTGGCAGCAAAAATATTCAGGATGGGCGATGAACCGACCCAGCGCGCATTGGCTGCGTCACAATTCCTGGAGTGTTCGGCACTGACGTCGATGGCTCTCGAAATGCGCAGGGCGGACTCGTCAGACAGCGGGTTTAGCGCGAATGCGCGCCTCCCTGCGCCTCGCACCTTCATAGAAACGACGATCAGGGGGAGGCGCATCGCTTTCGCATGCCAAGAGCGAGAAGCTGATGGCAGAGTGTCTGTGAATAGCATAGCTGAGCAAGACGATGGGAGGATCGCTGTTGCTTGGCAAGCTGCCTTTTTGCCTGGCTCAGACGAGATAACTTTCGGCGATGACTCGATACCGTCAGAGAATAAGCTCGAGGGTATTTTCGTTGGCCTGGTTCTGGTTGAGAAGTTTCTATGCATTATCAACCAATCGGGCCTAACAGATTTACGCGCACGCGATACCGACAAAAGGGTAATGCGTCTTGCGGCGGAGCACGGCATCGAGGCACCGCAGCTGAAATGGCATCAATGTCACATCAGGCCCGGTGTTCACGGCGCTGGGGCTACTGGCACTAAACCCGAGCACCGCGAACACCAACTGCATTATGTTCGAAAGCACCTGAAGACATCCCTCGGGCCTGACCGCTGGATTGACGGTTATTGGCGCGGGAACGCAGACCTTGGCATTCACCTCAAGAGCTACATTGGCCACGCCCCCAAGGAAGTCGGTGCCGGAAATACTAGTCGCGAGCCAGGCGAAGTTCCGGTCAGCCGAGCGCTAGACAAAAAAACTGATTAAGAACGGAGCTAGCGCCCTCGCGGCGGTTACCGCTTCCAGAAGCTATAGGCTTTGCCTTGGGCTCGTTCAGGTATCCCAGTAAGAAGCGGGGCCGATGCTCGGATTTATTGCGCCTACTGCTGTTACCCAACGAGGGGCGGCTCCGGATAGTCGGCCACGCGCCTGATCTCGGCCGTTGAGACCCATCGGGCTGTCGCCCGAGAGCAGACGTCGGTAAATGGCGAACAAGGGTAGTCATCGGTAGCGCCGCCGCATTGGGTCGGCTTATGGCGAGCGCAGCTGCCGTGCCAATTACTTAAGTCGCTCAATCCGGCCAAGCAGCGTATGAGGTTCAGCTCATTACGACTGGAAGGCGCACCAGCGCGGCACGTGTAGCTAGAAGACGTGAACGAAGCACGGACTTCGACACCATCCGAAGCGTCGCGTGGGTCCTGTGAAACGCGGTGAATCGGACCATCGCATTCATATCGACGAAGGTTGTCTCCAATTGTGCGTCGAGGGGCCTTGAGATTATGCCATCGGGAATTGCGCTGCCCCATCCTTCCCTCAGCCTAAATTCCCACGCCAAGTCCCGCAAAGTCTTGGGCGCGTGGTCGACTCGGGCGGCAGCGAAGCTAATCAGATGGCCTGTCACCGCGCATGGGACCTGTCCCGTGACATCGCCATGAGTTCGGAAAAAGGCCTCCTTTGCCGCTGTCAGCTCGGGAAAGACGCTCTCCCGACATGCTTCCACGAATTGTGCGTCGGTGTTACGCGGAAGGCCGGCAACCGCATCGATGAAACTGAAATCGGTCTCGCTTCTATCGGTTCTTATCACCCAGAAACCGATGGAGATGCCGCCGTGTACAAAGTTTTCCCTTGTCACGAAATGGTCGACTCCACAGCCGATTTTCGAAGGGCCGGTGGTGATGGTCTCATCATATCGCTCGAGGAGAGCGCAGAGATCGTCATGATCATCTGCAGCATCGATAACGACATTGCGTGGCCACCGATCTCGCATCGATCGGAAATGATTTTCGGCCGACCGCTTGTTGGGCCATTCGCTACCGTTGGCCAATACGACCGGATGACCTCTTGGCATCTTACCTCCGTTCAATCGCGGTCGGCCGCCGGTACCGCTTGATGCTCGAGACCTTGGGCGTCCCGCCAGACGTTACGTAGGTCGGCTGCCGAGACCCGCTCCGCCAACCGCGTGCCCGAAATGGCATCGCGCCAGAGCTCGACGGGTCCTTTGTGCAAAAAGTTTTTGAACTTGACGCCGTCTTCAGGGAGGAGCTGGCCGTTGCGCTCGTCATAAAGTGCGGCGATCCTCGGGGCGATCTGCCGCGGAACGCCAAGGATGGAGGCGAGCACCGAGGCGGGATTGTTCACGCCGTATTGGATATACGCGGGCAGCATGCGGTGTTCTTGGGTAAGCGAATGGTCGTTTCCGGATAGCATCGCACGCCCGCGAAGAAATGCATGTGCCCCCCAAGACACGGTTTGCGACACTTTACCGAAAACGTACTTGCCTGCTTCCCTCACTTTTTCGGCCTCGCTGCCGCCGGGGAATGACGCTGAGATTTCCTTGACGCTGGCGCCGTTGATCCATTGGTTCACGACTCTTGCGACTGCCATGGTATCGATCATGCCGTGCCCTTTTTCTAAAGCAAGCGAAAGCTCGGGCAACTTGGCGAGGGCGTCTATTAGGTGTTTCATACCGTCTGGCCGGCCAAGTTCGGCGGCGTCAGCGGTCGCGAGGACGCTATCTCCGGCAATGCTCGCATAGAGCTCGTCGAAGCTGAATGAAGCCAAGCCGGTTTGATCGGCGACCTTCATGTAGTTGCGCGGCTTGTCGGCCACCTCGCCCAGGTAGCGCCGCGCTAAACGCAGCAATGCGACCTGGACGTCCTGGGATTTCCCGGCAAAGCTGGCCGTGACCAAACGTTCAAGATCGCTCGCCGTTGCAGCGGCCCCCTGACGGGCCACGGAGTGGCCGATATATTGGATGAAGGGTCTTAGGCCCTCGTTGACGCGGTACGTCCACTTGATGCTGTCGCTATCGCGCAAGTTTCCGACTGCCTCGGCCATGGCCGAAACCATTTTGTCGGAGAGATATCGTGAATAAAGCTCCCAGTGTTCGCGGTGTCCCGAGTTCGCGAATACCACGACGCCTTTTTCGGACAAGCCGACACGACCGGCCCGGCCGGCGATGTTCCAGAACTCCGCCGGGCTGAGCGGCCCCGCACCGGGTTTACTCACCGAGTGGATGACCACGCTCGCGACCGGAAAATTCATGCCTTGAGCGAGCGTCGTCGTAGCAGCGATAAAATCTAGTGTTCCCATGGCGGCGAGACGCTCGACGAGATATCGCAGCTCTCCGCTCAAAGCGGAATGGTGGAAAGAAACACCCTTCCGCAAACACTGGGCAAGATCGCTGTCCTCTCCGTACTCGTCGACTGCTAGGGCTAGGGCTACCCTGAGTTCGGGAGGCGCACGCGCCAGATCGATCTCGGTCTTGTCGGTGGCCATGCGCAAGGCCGCTTGCTCGGCCTCCACACGTGACGACGGGAACATCGCCAGGGATGGCCCAATCGACCTCGGCGCTTGGCCAGACATATCGTCTTGGTTCGCGCCGAGTTGCTGTCACGCAACGCATCCCGTTCCGCATCGATGAACGGCATCACCGTATCGGTCAAAGCCGACTGCCGGTGTGGCTCCTTCCATTGGATCTCCCATCGTTTCGTCGAGTATTTGCCCTTCACGGTTGCCAGACCGACGATCAGGCGGGCCGGGCGCCAACTCACATCCACTTCGCCGCCGCGGTCTTCGCTCAACCAGTTCGCGACTTCCTCGGCGTTCTGCACGAAGGGCGTGAGGAGGAGCAGTCTGACGTGGGTATGCTCGCGACGAAGGTTGGCCAAAAGCAGTTCGAGGCGGGCGCCGCGTTCGCCGTCCTTGAGAAGATGGGCTTCGTCCACAACCACGAGACGAACTCCTTCGAACCAATCCGCATGCGCCCTGAGCAGCAGATCCATCTTTTCCGGTGTCGAGACGACCACGCCGCTTGCTGCCTGCAGCAGCGCCAGTTCGAAAGGATCGTCCTCGAAAGCACTGCCCGCTGCAGTGACGTCGATATCAAGTTCGCCGAAATCCGAATTGAGCGTGCGCTTGATCTGCGTGGCCAAAGCGCGGGTCGGGGTCAGGTAGACGACCTTGGCGTTACCATAGCTGGAAAGTGTTTGCAGGATTGCCAACTCTGCCATCAGAGTCTTTCCCGAACTCGTCGGCATCTGCAATACGAGGGCTTCACGCTGCGCGTCTAACAGATTGCGCGAGAGCGCGTCCTGCTGAGACGGCAACATGCTGAGGATAGCGCCATCACGCCTACTGAAAGAACGGACGAACTGGTCGGTTTTCTGATTGATGTTGAAACCGTTCGCCCAAATGGAATCCGAGCGCAACTTCTCGATCATCAGCCCGACCGACTTGGTCCAAGTCATCAGGCCCGGTTCCGAACTCATGTCGGCGTACTCGCCGGATTTGCGGAGCAATGTGCGCAGTTCCGTGCCTACGTTTACCGATCTGCCCCTGCCGTCGATGAACGCGCCATCCAGAACATAGTCAGCGATAACGATGGTGGCCTGCGCACAATGATAGAGTGCCAATAATTCGAGAGCCGACTGCTCCGGTCGCTCCGCGTCGCTCAACCAGTCGCCCTCAACAGAACGTTGCAGCTCTCGGAGTTCGTCCACGCGGCGTCTGGCTCGCTCGACATCGTTCCTGCCTACCTGCCGGGCAACAAGCATCAGTGCACGGGAAACCGTCTCCCTGACCCGGCTCGGCCAACCGTGATCGCCTGACGTATCGGCATCGACTACGGCGGAGATCGGTGCCAGGCGCAGGACGTGACGAAGTTCCGTCGGGCGTCGTGCCCAAAGGGCTGATGTCGACATTAGAAACAGATCGCGCAATTCGATCGGCTTGTGCGGGTAGGCGGTAACGACGTAGGCCAACCATCGGTCGAACACCCGGTTCGCCGCTTTTCCATCGTCGCCGCCTTCTGATGTAAGACCTTCGGGTGTGAGTCGTGTCACCCATTCTTCATAACCCAACATGGAGCCTAGCTTGAGCTGGAGAAGCTGCTCGGTGTCCGGTCTGTCAGTGACATTGAAGGAGGCCTGGAAAAGCTCGTCATCGAACTGCGACACGAGCCGATCCAGATAATCTCCATCGAATATCGTTGTCACATCAGCCATGCGCACGAGCCTTAGCCATCGCCACGCGACCGAAAGCGGTCAGCTCTGCCCCCAACGAGAGAGTCATGCCACGGGCTTTGGCATGCAGATAGGAAATTCTCGCATCCCGCAGTGATCGCAGATCCTCGATATCTGCCTCGATGTGACCCCGGATGATGACCGGCGAAAGGATAGTGCTGGCGATCTGTCCGCTGGACTCGAGTTCATGCACCATTCCAAGAAGAAGCGCGGCATACTCCGTACCGCTGCACCGTACGGTACAAGCGATAAGAAAGTCATTCAGTTTCGCCTTGTCCGTCACGGCCTTGCCGCATTCGAGAACCAGCTTTGCCGCCTCCCCGGGCGGTCGCTTGAGATCCTCGGTACCTTAACTTGGATAAGGACAAGGGAAAGCCCGTCAGGGCTCGTTCTCGCGATTGTCCAACCGTCGAAGCCCAGGATCGGCTGGCTGCGGTTTCCCTTGGTCGCGTGTAAGGCCGGTGGAATGTCGAAGCCATACACCTTCGCCAGCGCGGCGCGCGCGATGAGCTCTGCCGTTTCGGAGCGGTAGTTGGTGAGCTGCGCAGGCTTTCGTCCCTCATTGTTGGGATTGGGGATCGACTTCCTGAATGCGCTCATGACGACGGAAAGATCAAATGTATCGACTGTGCTTTCGGCGGGCTCGGGCACGGTGAGCGCGACCTCCTCGGCCATCCTGCGGATCTCGTCCTCGCCATAGGCTTGCCGGATCACCTCTACCGCATGAGCGATGAGCGCGTCTTCGTCATCATTCAGATCACAGCGTTCCTTGACGACCACCCACCGGTGATCGTCAGCATCTTCCGTTATCGTATGTGAAGAATAGATCAACGAATCGTCCCCCAATGCAGGAGGTCTCATGACAGGGGTTCCCGGTCAAGAATTCATGGTTGTAGTGGTTATCGCGAAAGAGGTGTAGACTTTGCCGACAAGTGTTTTTTGAGTGTGCACGAACGCGCGACCCCGGTATAGGCGAGTTTGGAACACCCGAAACGTACAAGCGATCGCACAGGTTACGAAGATCGCGATCCCCGCGTTGCGCAGGCTCCCGGACCAGAACATCAGCGCCCATCGGTTCCAAACGATCGCTGGCGGACGATCAGGAATGGCGAACTACAATGTCCCATACCTTGATCCCGTGTGAGGCGACTGAAGGCAGGAGATGGTATTCATGGGTATGGACCCAATGGATGAGACCCCCATCCAGCGTCCGCTTGATGACTGTCTGGTGCCCGCCAGCAACTACTTCTAAAGACTGGGCGCTGCGTTCAGACCGATTCCCCAGCGGCAATAATCTTGATGGCGGGCCGCTTTCTTCCGGACAAGTACGACTACCAGAGCAATGTGCGGAGAGCCTATTCACGATCGCGAGCCGTCATCTTATGATCGCGTAGCGATAGGGTTGATGCTCAGTCAGCTAACCCTGCGGCAAAAGGTAAGAGGAATATGCGGGGGTTCGATCAAATTTCATCCCCAAACCGGACGAACCGCTTCCGGCCCCAAGGTTGCCAGTCAGCAGTGCGCATTTTGCAGCCAAGTGGAATCACTTGGCTCCGCAGAAATGCGGCTAAGACAAAGAGATGGAGCGGGATGCCCAGTTCAATTTGAACGTATCCGCTCTAGTCGGGACGGTGATAGGCAAGTACCTCGGTCGGCATGCTCAGGCTCTGCAAGGAGCCAGGTGTTGCGCCGCCGATCCAGCCCAACACCGAGCAGCCGGAGCCGGACCCATCGCGGTCATTGGCACGCGCTGACGAATCTTTGTGCGCGCGAGCCTACGGACTCGAGTCGATCGGGGCACAAAGCCGAACAAGCAGCAGGGCAGCCCAACCCGCCGCTGCTCGGTTTTGATGGGCACGGCCCAATCGCCGATCGGGGAAGATCCACCTTCGAGATCGGGTCGTTGGCAGTAAAGTGCGATCTCCGCTGACGCGCCTTCCTGGTTCGTTGTTACTTGGCAACCCGGGTGGTAGAATGACGATGAGTTCAGGCAAAAGAGCTTTATCATATTCGAGCGTCATGACTTTCGTGCCGCGCGCTGCAGCCGCTGCGATGAGTATTTTATGGAGAGGACAGCCGTGACAGTCCCAGAGGACGATTTTTTCGTCCTCTCGAGCTTGCCGCCAAGTCGGGCGCAAAAGCAGCTCGCTCTTGTTTTTGTGCTTGGCCTGTTGGCCGTCTACGTGTTGATCACTGTTGGTCCGCTCTCGGGCATCCATCTGAGCCGGGTCGACGCCTTCGTGCCGGCCTACGCGACAGCGATGTTCGTCAACGATTCGATCACCGCAATCCTCCTGTACACTCAGTTTTCCATCCTGCGCTCACGTGCCACGCTCCTGATTGCAAGCGGATATCTCTTTACAGCGCTCATGCTGATCCCGTTTGTCCTGGCATTTCCAGGTCTGTTCACGCCAGAGGGCGGCTTGGTGGGCGGCATGCAGAGTACGTCATGGATCTACTTTTTCCAGCACGCTGGCTTTCCCCTGTTCGTCATAGGCTATGCCCTCTCAAAGGGCTCGAACCCCAGCAAACGATTCTGGCAGGGTACCGCGCGTGCGGAGATTAGCCTCAGTGTCGCCCTGACCGCAGCTGTGGTCTTGTTGGCGTCATATTTTTTCATAGCGGGCGAAGCGTTATTGCCGCCCGTGACCCTCGATTCAACTCGCCTTAGCCCGGTGTGGCCCTATGTGGGCGCGCCCGTCGCATTGCTAAGTATCACCGCGATGGTCGTGCTCTGGATCCGGCGACACTCAATGCTCGATCTTTGGTTGATGGTCGTGATGCTCTTATTCACGATAGAGATGCCTTTAAGCTATTACCCTGATCCGGCTCGCTTCAGCCTTGGCTGGTATACCGTCCGCATCTTCGGAGTTCTGTCCAGCGGACTCGTCCTTATGGTTCTGCTTCACGAGATAACTACCCTTTATACGCGGCTTCTCGGAGCGGTCCGTGGCCAGCGTCACGAGCGCGAGGCGCGACTAGTAACCGGCGACGCAGTCGCAGCCACGGTTGCGCATGAAGTCAAACAACCTCTATCTGGCATGATAACGAGCGCCGATGCCGGCCTGCGCTTTCTCGGTCGCTCGATGCCCGATCTGGAGGAAGCAAAGGAGGCATTCAAGCAGATTATCGCCGGTGGTCATCGCGCGGCAGCGGTGATCGACGGAATTAGAACGATCTTCAAGAAAGAAGATCGCAAGCGAGCTCCGCTCGACCTCAACAGTCTTATCGGGGAAACACTCACCCTGGTGCGAGAGGGTCTGGCGAAACACCGGATAATGGTCGAAGCCGAGCTGGATGAACGCCTGCCGCGCGTAACAGGCGATCGAATCCAGCTACAGCAGTTGCTTGTAAACCTGATCACGAACGCCATCGATTCCATGGCCGCGGTCGGCGGGGCGCGGGTACTGTCCGTGAAATCCAAGTTGCATGACGATGGCCACGTAACGGTTTCGGTTGCGGACACTGGAACAGGAATTGGTCCGCAAGACGTGAATCGAATATTCAACCCGCTCTTCACGACAAAGCCCGACGGCATGGGGATGGGCCTGTCGATCTGCAGATCGATCGTCGAAGCCCACGATGGGCGGTTGTGGGCGGCCCCGAACACGCCCCGGGGTGCCATATTTCATTTTAGCGCAACTCGATCTGTCTCCGCATGACAAGGATCCGTCTGTGATCAAAGTCGCACCGAACAATTTGCAGCCGACGACAGAGGTCGAGCCTGCTGTCTATGTGATCGATGACGACGTCGGAATCCGCGACTCGCTCGGCCTGTTATTCCGCTCGGTCGGTTTGCGCGCCGAACTATTCCATTCGGCGAACGAACTCATGCAAAGCAAGCTGCCTCCGATCCCGAGCTGCCTGGTTCTCGATGTTCGGCTACCGGGGTTGAGCGGCTTCGAGCTTCATGCCGAGTTGACTAAGGCCGATGTCCATATTCCCATCATCTTCATCACTGCACACGGCGATATCCCCATGTCCGTACGGGCTATGAAAGCCGGCGCCGTCGACTTCATCACCAAGCCGTTTCGCGACCAGGATATGTTGGATGCCGTCACCGCCGCGATCACCCGCGACCGGGCCAGGCTGGATGCCGATCGCGCACGGCTCGACTTAAAGGGCCTGTTCGACAGCCTGACGTCGCGCGAACAGGAGGTGATGGCGCTCGTCGCTACCGGCTTAATGAACAAACAGATCGCCGCTCACATCGGCCTCAGCGAGATTACGGTTAAGATTCATCGCGGCCACGCGATGAAGAAGATGCGTGCGAAATCGCTCGCGGACCTGGTCAAAATGGCCGAAGCACTCGGTATCGGCCGGGAAATGTCCTCGTAGCCTCATATCTATGTATGACTTTTCGAACACAGCCGACTCGTACCATTGTCGGTGCGCATAGATGGGCCAATCGCTTGCCAGACACCCCCGTTATTTCAATCGTCGACGATGACGAATCCATCCGAAGCGGAACTGCGAGTCTTGTACGGTCGCTTGGGTTTGTCGCCCACGTTTTCCCATCCGCACGTGCGTTCTTGCATTCGGAACAACTGGCTCAAACCTCGTGTCTGATTTCAGACATCCAGATGCCGGAGATGAGCGGAATCGAGTTGCACGATATCTTGCGCACGCGTGGACATAACACGCCCATCATTTTCATCACGGCCTTTCCCGATGAAAAGGTGCACGCTCAAGCGTTGGTTCGAGGCGCCGTCTGCTTTTTGAGCAAGCCTTTAGACGGCGACACGCTGTCTCGCTGCCTCGACGTTGCATTGAAAAACAATGCCGGTGAGAGCGACTAGCGCGTCGCTGATCGCTGGGCGCGATCAGGCTCAGCAGACCCTAAAGTCCAATAGTCGAAGCGCACCCGTTCAACCGAGGGACGCTCGGGCCCGTCGGGGCCAATAAACCTAAGGTATGACCGCCATAAACGAAAATGCGGTCACGACCAACCTACGTCCGATGGAGCGCGCACTGGAGTGAGAGCACAACTAAAGTGTTCAACCACTCTAATGGCATCGCGCAACGAAGGAGACTGATCATGTCCACGGCATCACCGGCGCCAAATCGGCGCGACTTTCTTGCCACATCGGCCACCGCATTGCTTGCCACTTCGGCAGGTGCTGCCGCGTTCAACTTCACCTCGTCTCAGCCGGCGGCCGCGGCCGAAGCCAGTTCAATCCGCCCCTTCACCGTCAGCTTCCCGCAGGAGGAGATCGACGAGCTACGCCGTCGCATCGCCGCCACGCGCTGGCCCGATCACGAGTTGGTGTCCGAAGCAGCTTCTCGGCGGACTTCGGCGACGTTGGCGGCAGGCGACACACAAGGCGTGCAACTCGCGACGATGCAGAAGCTCATCCAGTACTGGGGAACGGAATATGATTGGAGCAAGTGCGAGGCGCAGCTGAAGTCGCTGCCGCATTTCGTCACCGAGATCGACGGGCTGGACATCCACTTCATCCACGTGAAATCAAGCCATCAGGGTGCGCTGCCGGTCATCATCACGCACGGCTGGCCCGGTTCGGTCATCGAGCTGCTGAAGGTCATCGATCCGCTCACGAACCCCACGGCGCATGACGGAACCGCGGCCGACGCGTTCGACGTGGTGATCCCGTCGATGCCGGGCTACGGCTTTTCCGCCAAACCGACCCAACCCGGTTGGGATCCGGTGCGCATCGCGAAAGCGTGGACCGTGCTGATGAAGCGCCTGGGCTATAACCGGTTTGTTGCACAGGGCGGCGACTGGGGGGCTCTCATCACCGAACAGATGGCTCTGATGGCGCCTCCCGAGCTGATCGCCATCCACACCAATATGCCAGCGACCATTCCGCCCGAAATTGTGAAGGCGCTTGCCGCCGGCAGTCCGCCTCCCGCCGATCTCGGGCCCGACGAAAAGCGCGCCTACGAGCAGGTCGCCTTCTTCTACAAGTTCGGCCTGGGCTATGCCAACGAGATGGCGCTTCGTCCGCAGACGCTTTACGGGCTCGTCGATTCACCGGCCGGCCTGGCGTCATGGATTCTCGATCACGATGCGGACAGTTATGCACTGATAGCCCGCTCCTTCGATGGGGAGCCGGAGGGCCTTACCCGCGACGACATCCTCGACAACATCACGCTCTATTGGTTGACCAACACGGCCATCTCGTCGGCCCGGCTCTATTGGGAACACCGGCAAACGGCGAAGGCGGGCTTCTTCGACGCCAAAGGCATCACCATTCCCGTCGGCGTGAGCGCGAACCCCAGCGAGATCTACACCGCGCCGAAGAGTTGGACCGAGCGCGCGTTCCCGAAACTCCTGCATTACGGCCACCCGCCCAAGGGCTGCCACTTCGCGGCATGGGAACAGCCGAAGTACTTCACCGACGACGTGCGCGCATCGTTCAAGACGTTGCGGACGGCGTGAAGTGTTGAGCGGGAATGGCGCGCCGGACGTGCGCGTCACCCTCCGCCTGGCGATTAACCCCCAGCGCATCTCCAAAAGGAGAGAATGCAATGAAACTTCTCATCCAGACGCTCACCGCACTCGCGGCTTGCACCGTGTTCGCTACGGGTGCGTTCGCCCAGAGCACGGTCGTGCCCATCGACAACGAGCCCGCGCCAAAACTGATCGTGGAGCCGCCGCTTCCGGGTCCGTTGGCCGGGGGCGTGGTGTTCATCCCGTACCGGGTGGAGAACCTGCGCATCCTGCCTGTTGGTGGGCCGGCCGCGCGCAACGTGTCTCCGCGCGTCGGGCATCTGCACCTCACCGTCGACGACCTGCCCTGGGCGTGGGCGGATTACGGTCAGAGCGACACCATCATCCTGGTGGGCATGCCGCGCGGTCAGCACAAGGTCCTAGTCGAGGTGGTGGACGCCGAAGGTAACGTCTTCACCAAGCAAACGGTGACGTTCCACTCGCCGGGCAAGGAGATTCAGCCATGAAGCTCCACAAGTTGGCGACCGTGCTGGCATTCGGGCTTTGCATCTTTTCCGCCTTGGCCAACGCCAGTGCGGCCGAAGATCGCTCGATCCGGCCCTTCACCGTCAGCATCCCGCAAGCGGCGCTCGAAGACCTTCGTCGGCGCATCGCCGAAACACGGTGGCCGGATCGCGAGACGGTCGATGACCAGTCGCAGGGCATACAGTTGGCGAAGCTGAAGCCGCTCGTCAAGTATTGGGGCGCCGGCTACGACTGGCGAAAGGCCGAGGCCAAGCTCAACACCCTGCCTCAATTCATGACAACGATCGACGGCGTGGACATTCACTTCATTCACGTCCGCTCGAAGCATCCCAATGCTTTGCCGCTGATCATGACGCATGGCTGGCCCGGGTCGGTGTTCGAACTGCTCAAGACCGTGGGCCCGCTGACGGATCCCACAGCTCATGGCGGACGAGCGGAGGACGCGTTCGATCTCGTCCTGCCTTCGATGCCGGGATATGGCTTCTCCGGCAAACCGACAGAGACGGGTTGGGGACCGGATCGCATCGCGCAAACCTGGGCGGAGCTGATGAAACGCCTGGGTTACACCCGCTACGTCGCACAGGGTGGCGACTGGGGCTCCCCCGTCTCCAGCGCGATGGCGCGCCAGGCGCCAACAGGTCTGCTCGGCATTCATATTAACTTGCCGGCGGTGGTGCCGCCCGAGATTGCCGCGGTGCTCGCCGTCGGCGGGCCAGCGCCAACGGGACTCACGGATAAGGAACGCGCAGCGTTTGACGCGCTCAGCGCTGGTGCCAAGATGGGGAACAGATCCTACGCCACGATGATGGGCACCCGGCCGCAGACGATCGGCTACGCCATCAATGACTCTCCCACAGGCCTCGCGGCGTGGATGCTCGGACATCCGGGCTTCTCACGCTGGACATACGACAACAGCGATCCCGAAAAGTCCCCGGATGAGGTGCTGGACGACATTACTCAGTACTGGCTGAGCAACAGCGCGACCTCAGCAGGGCGGCTGTACTGGGAGTACGGTGGACGCAGCGTTGTTTTTGCGGCCGTGGAGCGGACCCTCGAGATCGCGCTGCCGGTGGCCATCACGGTCTTTCCGAATGAAACTTATCTGGCCCCGGAGACGTGGGCCCGGCGCGCCTATCCAAACCTGATTTACTTTCATGAGGTCGACAAGGGCGGTCATTTCGCCGCCTGGGAGCAGCCCGAACTGTTTTCCGCCGAGTTGCGTGCGGCGTTCCGACCGCTCCGACAAGATTTCTGAGGCGCGTGCCGGGCCCCAGCCCGGACGCGTTCAACGCTTAACAGGTTAAACCTAAGGAGATCGACATGAGCAGCACCACTCTGACGCATAGCGAAAAACCGATCGAAACTCCCGGAACGCGGACGCTCGACATGAAGCTCGAGGCCGTGGTTATCCCAGTTTCGGACGCAGCACGCTCCAAGCAGTTTTACGAAGGCCTGGGTTGGAGGCTCGACGGCGACTTCGTCGTCGGCGACACGTTCCGGGCAATGCAGTTCACGCCTCCGGGCTCGCCGGCCTCGATCCATTTCGGCACCGGCATCACGCCGGCCGCGCCCGGCTCCGCGAGCGGGCTTTTCCTCGTCGTGTCGGACATCGAAGCGGCGCGCGCCGAACTCGTCGGCCACGGCGTCGAGGTGAGCGAAGTGTTCCACCGCGCCGGTCCGGGCAAGCCAGCGGTCAGCGGCAGGCATCCGGAACGGCAGAGCTATTCCTCTTACGCGACCTTCAAGGATCCGGACGGCAACGAGTGGCTGCTGCAGGAGGTCACCACCCGGCTCCCTGGCCGGATCGACTCCAACATCACCAACTACGCTTCCGTAGCGGACCTTGCTGCCGCCATGCGGCGCGCGTCGGAGGCCCATGGCGAGCACGAGAAGCGCAACGGCGGCCAACGCGATGAGAATTGGCCGGACTGGTACGCCAAGTACATGGTGGCGGAGCAGGCGGGCATGCCGCTGCCGCTTTAAGCAGCAACCGAAAATCGGGTGAGCGGGACGGGTCACCGTCCCGCCGCCAACTTAGCCGGCGATCCAAGCCAGGTTGCGGCTGATGGTTTCACGCGCAGTTGCCAGCGCAAGCGAATGGGAGAGCAATCATGACGTATTCCAAATTGGGCATCGCGATGGTGACCGGCGCCTCGGCCGGGATTGGAGCGATCTACGCCGACCGGCTGGCACGCCGCGGCTATGACCTCATTCTCGTGGCGCGCAGCCAGGAGAGGCTGGACGAAGTGGCCAAGCGCATCGCCGGCTCAACGAATTGCAACGTCAGCACCGTTGCCGCTGACCTCAACGACAAGGCGGATCTGGGCCGGATCGAGACCTTGCTCGGCGCCGATCCCGCCATCACGATGTTGGTCAATAACGCTGGCATCGGCGCTGTCGCGCCGCTCTTGGAATCCGACATCGACAAGATGCAAGCGATGATCGGGCTCAACATCACGGCGTTGACCCGCCTGACTTATGCAGCGGCTCCGGCCTTTGTGGCGCGAGGCGGCGGCACAATCATCAACATCTCGTCAGCGGTCGCCATCGCGCCGGAAATCCTCAACGGTGTCTATGGCGCGACGAAAGCCTTTGTGCTCGCTTTCAGCCTGTCGCTCCACAAGGAGCTTGCGGACAAGAAGCTGCGCATACAGGCGGTTCTGCCCGGCGCCATCGCCACCAATTTCTGGGACGTATCAGGAGGTTCACTCGACGATCTGCCGAGCAAGGCGATCATGCAGTCCGATGACCTCGTCGACGCGGCCCTTGCCGGCCTCGACCAGGGCGAGTTGGTGACTATTCCCTCGCTTCCCGACGTCGCCGACTGGCACGCCTATGAAGCGGCGCGGCAGAAACTCATCCCAAATCTTTCGCTCAACGCCTCGCCGGCGCGGTACGGCATCGCCGTGGCCGCGTAACCAAGCGAAAACTCAGTGGGACACCCTGGTAACGCGCCAGAGGAGAATCAAATGGACAAGCTTTTGACGGCGGTTCTCGAGGCGCATGGCGGTTTGCAGAACTGGGGCAACGTTACAAGCATCACTGCGCAAATGTCGCTTGGGGGCGTATTTTGGGCTGCAAGGGGCTGGCCGGACATCTACTCCAAGCAGACCGTCACGCTCGATCCACATCGCGAGCACATCGTTTTTTCGCCTTTCACAGCACCAGACCGTATGTCGGTGCTGGATGTCGCTCCCGAGCGGGTCGCTATCGCTACGCGCGACGGCCGCATCATCGAGGAACGTTTCAATCCACGTGGCTCATTTCCGCTGCCCTTTCTGGATGGCAGCACACCTTGGGATGCGATCCAAGTGGCGTACTTCACGAGCGCCGCCGTATGGAACTACCTCACGGCGCCGTTCGTCTTCACACTACCCGGTGTCGTAGCACGAGAAATCGCCCCTTGGAGAGAGGGCGCGCAAACGTGGCGACGGCTGGCCGTCACGTTCCCTAAGACCATCGCCAACCATAACGCCGATCAGGTCTTTTATTACGACGATGCGTTCATGCAGCGGCGCATGGACTATTCGCCCGACGTGACGGGAAACCCGCCGGTCGCACACTACGCTTATGACCACAAAACCTTTGACGGGTTCGTATTCCCGACACGGCGGCGTGTGCTCCTCCATGACGCCGAGGGGGTCGCAAACCAAGCATTCGCACCTATCACAGTCGACGTGTCCGATGTGACAGTCGACCGAAGATAATCTTCCACCAGGCACCATGCCTTATCAACGGGTACAAACCACTATGACCGAACAGATCGACCTCCATCGACGTCAATTTTTGGGCGTGGCCGTCACCACCGTCGCGGCCGCTCAGCTTGCCATGACGGGCTCGGCAAATGCGCAGTCCAGCATTACGAAGCCGGACGCCAACACAATCGAACTAGAAGCGAACGCGTCGTTCGGTCCGTTGAAGCAGGTTAAAGCTGGCGTACTCGACATTGGATATGCCGAAGTCGGTCCTAGCAAAGGGTCGGTCGTCATCCTCCTGCATGGATGGCCGTACGATATCCACACCTATGTCGACGTTGCACCCATTTTGGCGTCGAGGGGCTTTCGCGTCATTGTCCCCTATCTGCGCGGCTACGGCACGACGCAGTTTCTCTCCAGCGAAACCCCGCGAAATGGCCAGCAGGCTGTGGTCGCCGTTGACGTCATCGCGCTGATGGGTGCACTGCAGATCGATAAGGCGATTGTCGGCGGTTGCGACTGGGGCGCACGCACGGCCAACATCGTCGCGGCACTGTGGCCGGAACGCTGCAAGGCCCTTGTTTCGGTCAGCGGCTACCTGATCGGCAGCCAGGAGGCCAACAAGATGCCTCTGCCGCCAAAGGCCGAGCTGCAGTGGTGGTACCAGTATTACTTCGCCACCGAACGCGGCCAGGCCGGCTACGAAAAGTACCGGTGGGATTTTGCCAAGCTGATCTGGCAGATTGCCTCGCCGCAGTGGAATTTCGACGATGCCACGTTCGAGCGCAGCGCCAGGGCCTTCGACAATCCGGATCATGTGGCGGTCGTCATCCACAATTACCGCTGGCGGCTCGGCCTCGCAGAAGGCGAACCGCAATATGACATTCTGGAGCAGCGGCTTGCAAAGGCGCCGGTGATCGGCGTGCCGACGATCACCCTTGAGGGTGACGCCAACGGCGCTCCGCATCCCGACCCCAGTGCCTATGCCAAGAAGTTTTCGGGCAAGTACGAGCACCGCCTCATATCCGGCGGCATCGGGCATAATCTTCCTCAGGAAGCACCGAAGGCATTTGCAGACGCCATACTGGAGGTGGCGAGCCTAGCTTGAGCAAATCGCCGTACCGCGATACATGATCGAAGGGGCCCAGGGCGAAACTGATGAAATCACAACCGCGCCGAGCAACAGGCCGGGGCAGTCCCGATCTCATCGAGCAGGATACGAAATGAACTCTGGGCGTGGCCGGGACCGCTTTCGTCGCCCTTTGCAGTGGCTCCTCGCACCGATTGTGGGGGCAGTAGCGGGCTTGGCCTATGCGCTGATGTTCGACGTCGAGGCTCTGCACTCCGCAGTCAGGGGCGTGTTCATCGGAACTCCTATTCTGTTGTATGAGCGCGGCGTTATCTTGCGCCGATGGCGCGATATCATCCGGCAAGCGGCAACGCCGGTCTTCGTCGTGACTACGATCGCAACCTATGTTTTGATGATTTTGATCGGCAACGCCGCCGCCGGCACTGCGCTTCACCATCTCCTCGGCTATATGAGCACCGCGCGGGAAGCCATGGTGATGTCGGAGTCCGGTCTTCTGTATTCACTGGGTGTCTCCACGCTCGTCGCATTCGTGTTCCGACTGCGCGACCTTATCGGGCCGAGCCTGTTCACCAGCCTGCTTCTTGGGCGCTATCACCGGCCCATCGAGGAGGAGCGCATCTTTCTGTTTCTCGATGTCAGCGGATCCACGCACTTCGCGGAGCGATATGGCGATTTGGAGACCCAGGCCTATCTCGGACAGATATTCAACGCACTTGCGTCTCCCGTTCGTCGCTCCCAGGGCTCTATTGACGACTACATCGGCGATATGGCGCTGGTCACCTGGCCCATGGATCGCGGCATGCGGGACGCCGCGTGTCTTCGTTGCGTCTTCGACTTCGCGGCGGCCATAAGGGATCAGGCGGCGGCGTGGCAGGCGCGTTTCGGGCAAGTGCCGGAGTTTCGCGCCGTCCTGCATTGCGGGTCGGTGGTTACGGCTGAGATTGGCCTTGAGCGACACAAGATTGCGTATTTCGGCGATGTCGTGAATACCACTGGACGTCTGGAGTCGCTATCCAAGGCTCTCGGTCAACCTATTCTGGTCTCCGCAGATATTCTCGCCGGTATCCGTGTTCTACCTCCACATCTCGTCGCGGAGAACCTCGGATTTCATGTGATTAGAGGCCGAGATGAACCGCTTCAGATCTCAGCCGTAAGGCTAGCATTGGGAAGCTGATTGGAAGACCGCTACGCACTTTTCCTGCAATTGCTTTAGAGTTGGCCGTCAGGCGCCCATCGGTCCGGTGTGCCGATTGCTGGTGCGCGAGAACTTGTTCGCCGCCGCCTTCAGCCCAGCGGGATCGACTCCCATGCAGCGCAACGCACGAGCCGCCACGCCCTGCTCCATCGCGGCGACTATAGCCACGACATGCGCCCCTAGCAGTGGACGGTGATCGTTTCGGTTAGCCGCCAATTCCTTCATCACCTCAGCTCCCGACGGGGCTGCCTCATAAAGGCCTGCGGCTGCCTGAAGCGGTTCTGGGATCAAACCCCCGGATATGTGTTCCCCGGCGTTCACCCCAACGGAGCGCAGGGCTTCCCGATATTGGGCGCCGACCGCGTCGCGGGAGCCAGCGGCGTCCGCCCCAACTTCGCGGAATGCGAGACGGGCGGTATTGTCGGGAAGATCGATGGCCGCCAGCAGGAAATGTTCGGCTCCAGCCTGTCGCTGCTGGTCCTGTAGAGCGTAGTTTTCCGCACTTTCGCACAGTGTCTTGATGGTGCGGACGTTCGATAGACGGGTTTTGATGCCGCTGAGCATGATCGTCTCCTATGGCGGATTGTCCTGGGCGTTGATGTCGGAAAGCCGCTTATGGGCTGCCTGCTTGGAGATGCCGAGGGCCTGAGCAATCTTCGCCCAGGACCAACCTTGCTTCAGCGCCGCCCTGACCGCTCTACGCTCCAAGAGGTCAGCCGCTCGCCGAAGCGCCACGACTGCAGCCAATGCTTCCTCCGGCTCGTCAGGTGTGGGCAGTTGGCGGACATCGATCATGCGTCAACATTAGTTGACGAAGGCGACCAGTGTCAACATATGTTGACGGAACGATGCAATCCAGAGAACCGGAGCAGGTCGAGAGCGGCCGCCAGGCATGCATCTGTGA
Source organism: Mesorhizobium sp. (assembly GCA_004020645.1). Classification (GTDB taxonomy): domain Bacteria; phylum Pseudomonadota; class Alphaproteobacteria; order Rhizobiales; family Rhizobiaceae; genus Mesorhizobium. Next base: position 89,017 of record SAQL01000011.1, read on the forward strand.
CTTCTGATTTTGGGAAAAATCCGGTGCTTGAACACAAAAGATCAGTCGGGAGGGCGGTAGGCCAGAACCCCGGTCGGCTTGCTCAGGCTCTGCAAGGAGCCAGGTGTTGCGCCGCCGATCCAGCCCAGCACCGAGCGGGCGAGCTCGGCGCCGGCCAGCCGGAAGTTCTCGTTGACCACCAGCAATTCCCTGCGGAACAGGTGCAGCAGGTCGGACGATTGCTTGGACACAACGTCGACGTCCCGGCCGAGCTTGAGGCCGGCGTCCTCGATGCCGGCGACAATGGCGAGTGTCGCGGCAGCGGCGCTGCTGACGAAACCGTCCGGCCTGACGTCGCGGCGCATCATCTGCGCGGTCCTCATCCTGATCTGCTCGATCGAATGGTCGACCGAAACGGTGTTGAACGGGATCTCGCTGGCGCCGACCTCGCTCAGCGCATCGGTGAAGCCGTTCAGCGTATGACTGTGGTAGGTCAGTTCGACGGGAGGCGCCAGCAGAGCCAGCCTGCGGCGGCCGATGCCGGCCAGGTGGCGCACAGCCTCGGTCGCGAACGCGTAATTGTCGAAATCATGATAGGGGTGGATCAGCCCCATATCGGTGCGGCCATGCGTGGCAAAGGGGATGCCACGCTCCAGCATGTAACGGGCTCTGGGGTCGTTCGGCTGGGTGCGCGAAATGATGACGCCGTCGGCGGAGCCGGTCTCCACGAGATAACGTATCGGGTCCAGGGGATCCTGCGAGCGTGAATAGGGCGTGACGATCAGGTGATAGGGTGTGTCGGCAATGACTTCCGAGACGCCGTAGATGATGTCGGAGACAAAGCTCATGATCTCGCGCTCGGTGTTGAGCACGAGGCTTATGACGTTGGTCTTGCCGGTCCGCAGGCGCACACCGGCACGGTTGGGGCGGTAACCGATCTGCTTGGCGACGAGCTGGACGCGTCGCCGGGTCTCGGCGCCGATCTCGGGCGCGTTCTTCAACGCCCGCGACACGGTGGTGACGCCCAGCCCGGTCATGAAGGCAAGCGTCTTCAAAGTCGGCCGGCCCGAGGCCTCGTCGTCCTTTTCCGTCTGATCTCTGTCCATTCATCCCGCCCGTCAGGCGCATAGCAGTTGCCGTGCAGGTCGGCAATCGGCGGGTCGCCCGCCCGATGAACACACCCTATATACTGAAACGTTACAGATTGTCACTTGCCATCGCGCAACGGCCAGTAAAAGCTGGCCTGGATGAGCGGCGCTCCGTTCGACGCAAAATCGGTTTGCGTTGGCAAGGTTTTGCCCGCGGAGCAAGGTTTTGCCGAATTTCACGCATTGTGGCATCATTTTTTGCCATGCAGCCAGTCTTGCTGCGGCGCAGCGGACGGACATCGCACGGCGGGTTTGTTCGCGGCTCGAAAAAATGCCGAACTGCTCCTGTTCGGGGGTTGCGCGCCTCCAACAATTGCCGTATCGAAAATCTGTAACGTTTCAGATTCTGGGAGGAGCCGAAATGCGATACCAAATCATGACCGCTGCGTTGGCGGTGGCGCTGCCATTCGCCGGCCCGGCGGCAGCGACGGATCTGGAAGTCACCCATTGGTGGACTTCGGGCGGCGAGGCGGCGGCGGTCGGCGAATTCGCCAAGGCGTTCGACGCGACAGGCAATCATTGGGTCGACGGCGCCATTGCCGGCTCCGGCGGCACCGCGCGGCCGATCATGATCAGCCGCATCACTGGCGGCGACCCTATGGGCGCCACCCAGTTCAACCACGGAAGGCAAGCGGAAGAATTGGTGCAGGCCGGTCTGATGCGCGATTTGACCGAACTCGCCACCAGGGACAAGTGGGCGGAAATCGTACAGCCGAAGAGCCTGCTCGATGGCTGCACCCTCGACGGCAAGATCTATTGCGTGCCGGTCAACATCCACTCCTGGCAGTGGCTGTGGCTGTCGAACGCGGCCTTCGAAAAGGCCGGTGTGCCGGTGCCGAAGAATTGGAATGAATATGTTGCAGCCGCCCCTGCGCTGGAGAAGGCAGGCATCATACCGATGGCGCTCGGCGGGCAGCCCTGGCAATCCTCGGGCGCCTTCGACGTGCTGCTGACGGCGGTCGGCGGCACGGACGCTTTCTTGAAGGTCTATCGCGACAAGGATGCCGAATTCGCCGCCGGGCCCGAAGTCGCCAAGGTGTTCAAGGCCGCCGACGATGCCCGCAGGATGGCGAAGAACACCAATGTGCAGGACTGGAACCAGGCCACCAATCTCGTCATCTCCGGCAAGGCCGGCGGCCAGATCATGGGCGACTGGGCGCAGGGCGAGTTCCAGGTTGCCGGGCAGACTGCCGGCAAGGACTATACGTGTCTCCCCGGCCTTGGCCTGAATGAGGTCATCGCCACCGGCGGCGACGCCTTCTACTTCCCGCTGCTGCAGGACGCTGAAAAGTCCAAGGCGCAGGAAGCGCTGGCCGAAACGCTGCTCGATCCCAAGACGCAGGTCGCCTTCAACCTCAAGAAGGGCTCGCTGCCGGTGCGCGGCGATATCGACCTCAAGGCGGCGAACGACTGCATGAAGAAAGGGCTCGACATCCTGGCCAAGGGCAGCGTCATGCCGTGGACGGACCAGTTGCTGTCGCAGGACACCCAAAAGCAGAAGGAGGACCTTTTCTCCGAGTTCTTCGCCAAGCCGGACATGACCGTGGAAGAGGCGCAAAAGCGCTTCGCCGACATCGTCGCCTCAGCGGACTGACGATCGACGAACCGTTCGCTCCCGGCCCGCCGCGGGGCCGGGAGCTCAGGGTCAAAGCCCTGACCCTTCGGCCTTGACCCTTGGCCCTGACCCTTTGGCCTTACCCGATCCAGCCCGGCTGTGCAGATGAGCAAGAGCGAACGCCCCAACCAACTCTTCCGCAACCTTAACGCCAAGGTCGCCTCTATTCCGATGGTCCTCACCGCACTGGTGATCTTCGTCGGCGGCAGCGCGTGGACGGTGCTCTATTCCTTCACCAATTCAAAACTGCTGCCGCGGCTGAACTTCGTCGGGCTCGACCAGTATTATCGGCTGTGGTCGACGCCGCGCTGGCTGGTCTCGATCGAGAACCTCTTGGTCTACGGCGTGCTGTCGCTGGTGTTCTCTCTGGTCATCGGCTTCATACTGGCGGCGCTGCTCGACCAGAAGATCCGCTTCGAGGACACGTTCCGCACCATCTTCCTCTACCCGTTCGCGCTGTCCTTCATCGTCACCGGTCTTGTCTGGCAGTGGCTGCTCAACCCGGAGTTCGGAATCCAGGGGGTGGTGCGCGGCCTCGGCTGGGAAAGCTTCAGCTTCGATCCGCTCTACAATTCCGACATCGTCATCTACGGCATCCTGATCGCCGCGCTCTGGCAAGGCACCGGGCTGATCATGTGCCTGATGCTGGCGGGCCTGCGCGGCATAGACGAGGATATCTGGAAGGCGGCGCGGGTGGATGGGATTCCCACCCTAAAAACCTATCTGTTCATCATCATCCCGATGATGCGGCCGGTCTTCATCACCGCGCTGGTCATCATCGCTGCCGGCATCGTCAAGGTCTATGACCTGGTTGTCGCGCAGACCAGCGGCGGTCCCGGCATCGCCTCCGAAGTGCCGGCCAAATATGTCTATGACTACATGTTTTTCGCCCAGAACCTCGGCCAGGGTTTTGCCGCCTCGACCATGATGCTGCTGTCGGTGGTGGTCGTCATCGTTCCCTGGGCCTATCTCGAATTCGGAGGCAAGAAGCGTGGCTGACCTTGCCGTTCCCCTGCCTGCCGGTACGGGCTCTCTCGGGCTTGAGGCATCCGGGCCGCGAGGGCCGAAGCCGCGGCATGTGTTCTCGCGTCGCAACATCTTCCTCTACGGCACGCTCATCGTGGTGGCGCTGTATTATCTGCTGCCGCTCTACGTGATGGTGGTTACGTCGCTCAAGGGCATGCCGGAAATACGCCTCGGCAACATTTTTTCACCGCCGCTCGAGATCACCTTTGAGCCTTGGGTGAAGGCTTGGTCCAGCGCCTGCACCGGCCTCAACTGCGACGGGCTCTCTCGCGGCTTCTGGAATTCGGTGCGCATCACCGTTCCGTCGGTCGTCCTGTCGATCGCCATCGCATCGGTGAACGGCTACGCGCTTGCCAACTGGCGCTTCAAGGGCGCCGATACTTTCTTTGTCATCCTGATCGTCGGCGCCTTCATCCCCTATCAGGTGATGATCTATCCGATCGTCATCATCCTGCGCGAGATCGGCCTCTATGGCAGCCTGAGCGGCCTGGTGATCGTCCATTCCATTTTCGGCATGCCGATCCTGACGCTGTTGTTCCGCAACTATTTCACTTCCATGCCGGAGGAACTGTTCCGGGCGGCGCGCGTCGACGGCGCCGGCTTCTGGGGCATCTATTTCCGCATCATGCTGCCGATGTCGCTGCCGATCTTCGTCGTCGCCATCATTCTGCAGGTGACCGGCATCTGGAACGACTTCCTGTTCGGCGTCGTCTACACCCGCCCCGACACCTATCCGATGACGGTGCAGCTCAACAACATCGTCAACTCGGTGCAAGGCGTGAAGGAATACAACGTCAACATGGCCGCCACCATCCTGACCGGCCTGGTACCGCTCGTCGTCTATTTCGTTTCCGGCAAGCTTTTCGTGCGTGGCATCGCCGCCGGCGCGGTGAAAGGATGATGATGACAAGACTCGAAAATCCCAGCGTTTCGATCCAGGACCTGTCGCTGAATTTCGGCGCAATTTCGGTGCTGGAAACGCTCAACATCGATGTCGCCGAGGGCGAGTTCATCGTGCTGCTAGGGCCGTCCGGCTGCGGCAAGTCGACCTTGCTCAACTGCATCGCCGGCCTGCTCGACGTTTCGGACGGCCGCATCTTCATCAAGGGCAAGAACGTCACCTGGGAGGAGCCCAAGGACCGTGGCATCGGCATGGTGTTCCAGTCCTATGCGCTCTACCCGCAGATGACGGTGGAGAAGAACCTGTCTTTTGGGCTGCGCGTTGCCGGCATTCCCAGGGACGAGATCGCCAAGCGCATCGCAAGGGCCGCCGAGATCCTGCAGATCGAGCCGCTGCTGCAACGCAAGCCGTCGGCGCTTTCGGGCGGACAGCGCCAGCGTGTGGCGATCGGGCGGGCGCTGGTGCGCGACGTCGACGTCTTCCTGTTCGATGAGCCGCTCTCCAATCTCGACGCCAAGCTGCGCGCAGAGCTGCGTGTCGAAATCAAACTGCTGCACAGCAAGCTGCAGAACACCATGATCTATGTCACTCACGACCAGATCGAGGCGATGACGCTGGCCGACCGCATCGCGGTGATGAAGGGCGGCGTGATCCAGCAGCTCGACGCACCGCAGAAGATCTACAACCGCCCGGTCAACCGTTTCGTCGCCGGCTTCCTCGGCTCGCCGGCGATGAATTTCCTCGACGGCCGGCTGGAGAAAAATGATGGCGACTGGCACTTCGCCGTCGAGGATGTGCGGATCCCGCTTGCCACCTACGCTTTCGAAAAGGAGCCAGTGCCGGGAGCGGCGGTGTTCGGCATCCGGCCCGAGCATGTCGCGTTCAACAGCGGCTCCGGATGGCCGTTCACAGCCACGGCAAATGTCGTGGTCGTTGAACCCATGGGTTCAGATACGCTGGTTTGGCTGAAGCTCGGAAATCAGAATTTCACCGTGCGGGTGACATCCGAGCGCACGCCAAACAACGCCGACAGCGTCAGCATCGGTTTTGACCCGATGCGCGCTTTGCTGTTCGACGCTGCAACCGGCAACCGCCTGTAACACCCGCCTGTAACACCCCGGGAATTTCACCCTCAAGCACCTCCCATCCCCAGAGAACGGACAGAGACGATGAATTGGTCATTCCAACTTTACAGCGCGCGCAACTTCCAGCCCTGGGCAGGGGTGCTCAAGATGCTGGGTGAACTCGGCTACGCGCAGGTCGAGGGATTCGGCGGCGTCTATGACGACCCCACGGCGTTTCGTGCCGAACTCGACAAGAACGGGCTCGCCATGCCGACCGGCCATTTCTCGATCGATGCGCTCGAGAACGATTTCGACGGCGTGCGCAAAATCGCCGACGCGCTCGGCATCACGCTGCTCATCTGCCCCTATCTGGTCGCCGAGAGCAGGCCGACCGACGCCGCCGGCTGGCGCAGCTTCGGCGCACGCCTGGCCAAGGTCGGCGAGACGGCTGACAAAGCCGGCTACGGCTTTGCCTGGCACAACCATGATTTCGAGTTCAAGCAGCTTGCCGACGGCTCGGTGCCGCAGGACCACATCCTGGCGACTGCGCCCGACATCGGCTGGGAGATGGACGTCGCCTGGGTGGTGCGCGGCGGCGGCGATCCGCTGCCCTGGATCGAGAAGCATGGCAAACGCATCGCCGCCGTCCATGTCAAGGACATCGCCAAGCCCGGCGAGGGCCTCGACGAGGACGGCTGGTCGGATGTCGGCCACGGCACGATCGACTGGGCCGGTCTGATCCAGGCGTTGCGCGCCAAGAGCGCCGCCAAATACTACGTCATGGAACAGGACAATCCCAACGACATCGAGCGCTTCGCCCGCCGCTCGATCGCAGCCGCCAAGACCTATTAGGAGCAAACCAGCATGGCAAAAAAACTTGGGGTCGGCGTCATTGGCTGCGGCAACATCTCGAAGGCATATTTTTCACTGGCGCCGCTGTTTCGTGGCATCGAGATGCGCGCCTGCGCGGATATCGACATGGATGCGGCCAAGGCGCGGGCGAAGGAGTTCAAGCTGCGCGCCGAGACAGTCGAAGGGCTGCTCAAGGCCGGCGATATCGACATCATCGTCAATCTCACCGTTCCGGCGGTGCACTATGAGGTGTCGAAACAGATCCTCGATGCCGGCAAGCATGTCTATTCGGAAAAGCCGTTCGTGCTGTCGGTCAAGGAAGGGCTCGACCTGAAGAAGCTGGCGGAGAAAGACGGTCTGCGCATCGGCTCGGCGCCGGACACTTTCCTCGGTGGCGCGCACCAGCTTGTCCGCAACCTGATCGACACAGGCAAGCTCGGCAAGATCACCAGCGGCACATGCCACGTGATGAGCCATGGGATGGAGCATTGGCACCCCAATCCGGACTTCTTCTTCCAGCCTGGGGCGGGTCCGGTGCTCGATATCGGGCCCTATTACATCACCAACCTGATCCAGTTGATCGGACCAGTGAAGCAGGTGGCGGCCTTCGCTTCGATCCCGTCGACAGAACGCACGATCTCGTCCAAGCCTCGCGCCGGCGAAAAAGTCCTGGTCGCCACGCCGACGACGATCCACGGCGTGATGGAGTTCGAGAATGGCGCCGTGGTGACGCTCAATACCAGTTGGGACGTGTGGAGCCATGGCCATGCGCCGATGGAACTTTACGGCGAGTTGGGCACGGTGTTCTTGCCGGATCCGAATTTCTTCGGCGGCGACGTTCGCTTCACCAATGCCGCCAAGCCGGTCAAGAAGCTGCCAAAGTGGAAGCATCCGTTCGGCGTGGCCAACCAGATGCATTCGCACGGCATGATGGCCAACTACCGCACCGCCGGTCTCGCCGACATGGCGCTGGCGATTGCGGAAGGCCGGCCGCATCGCTGCTCGATGGAACTGGCGCTGCATGCCGTCGATGTGATGACCGGCATGTTGCGGTCGGGCGCGAGCGGAAAGTTCGTTGCCATGCAGACCACCTGCGAACGGCCTGCGGCACTGGGCGTCAAGGACGCGGAAGGGCTGTTGGCGAAGAAGAAAGGGCACTTGGCGAAGAAGAAATAGGCGCAAGAGGCTGTTGGAAACTCTACTCCGGCGGCCATCTGATGGCGTTTTCTGCGCTTCCGGTGCTCACGGACCCAAATGTCCGCTCCGCTCCGGTTCTCGAAACCACCACCATATGCCTCGCCGGAGCGACTTTCCAAGCAGCCTCCAAGCGCTTCAGTGATTGTGATACGTCGAACCCTCTCCCCATAGAAACCGGGAGAAGCTAAGGGTGAGGGCAGAGCCGACTCACCCTTTTTTCGCGGTTGCAGCTGCCGGGCTCGCTTATCATTTGAGGATCTCCCATGCCCTATGTGCCCGCCGAAAACCGCTATGAGAACATGGTCTATAATCGCTGCGGGCGATCCGGCCTGAAATTGCCGGCGATCTCGCTCGGGCTCTGGCACAATTTCGGTGACGACACACCGCACCGGGCCAAGCAGGCGATCGCGCGCAAGGCCTTCGATCTCGGAATCACGCATTTCGACCTGGCCAACAATTACGGCCCGCCGCCCGGTTCGGCAGAGACGGCTTTCGGCGAAATCCTGCGGACGGATTTATCCTCTTTTCGTGACGAGCTGATCATCTCGACCAAGGCCGGTTATGAGATGTGGGCCGGACCCTATGGCGAATGGGGCGGGCGTAAATATGTGCTGGCCAGCCTCGACCAGAGCCTGAAGCGGATGGGGCTCGACTATGTCGACATCTTCTATTCGCACCGTTTCGATCCAGAAACGCCGCTGGAAGAAACGATGGGCGCGCTCGATCACGCGGTGCGCTCGGGCAAGGCGCTTTATGCCGGCATCTCCTCCTACAATTCGCAGCGCACGCGCGAGGCCGCCGACATATTGAAGCAGCTCGGCACGCCTTGCGTCATCCATCAGCCGAGCTATTCGATGCTCAACCGCTGGGTCGAGGACGATGGTCTGCTCGACACGCTGGAGGGGCTCGGCGTCGGCTCGATCGTGTTCACGCCGCTGGCGCAAGGCATGCTGACCGACAAATATCTCGGCGGCATCCCTGACGGCAGCCGCGCCAGCCAGGGCAAGTCGCTGCGGCCGGCCTTCATCAACGACAAGACCATCACCAACATCAAGGCGCTGAACGCCATCGCTGGCCGACGCGGGCAGACGCTGGCGCAGATGGCGCTGGCCTGGGTGCTGCGCAAGGGCCAGGTGACCTCGGCGCTGATCGGCGCCAGCCGGCCGGAACAGGTCGAGGATTGCGTCGGCGCGCTGAAGGCGCTCGATTTCAGCGATGCCGAGCTCGCGGAAATTGACACCTACGCACGCGAGGCCGACATCAATCTGTGGGCCGCCTCCGCCGAGCGCAAGGGTCCGCCACGGAAGTGATTGGCAGCGCATAGCCGAACAGGTACGGGGGGAACTGCTCCCGCCGTTTTTTACTCGGCCGCCAATGTCCGCTTCGAAATTTGGGCCTGCCCGGAGTTGGCCGGCTTCTGGGCCATGCCGGCACAGAAACAGTAGCAAAAAGGCCCGTTCGTCGCTATCTGGATAGGACTGGAGCCGCCTGCATGCGGAAATGACGTGCAACCGGCGCAATACGGGTTGGAAACAGTATCATGGCGGCAAGGGATGTGCTGACGAAAAACCAGCTGTGCGTGCTTGAGAAACTCGAGGCCGCCAGCGGGCCGCTCAGCGCCTATACATTGCTCGACCAGCTTCGCGATCGGGGTTTTCGAGCACCGCTGCAAGTCTATCGCGCGCTCGACACGCTGGTGAAGTCCGGCTTCGTGCACAGGCTCGAAAGCCTCAATTCCTTTGTCGCCTGCGCCGAGCCGCACGACCACAGCCATTCGATGACCGCCTTTGCCATCTGCGACACATGCGGACAGGTGACCGAATTTTCCGACCATGATGTCGGACACCGGCTCGACGAGTGGGTGCGCTCGACCGGCTTCGCCGCCAAGAAGGCGGTGATCGAGTTCCGCGGCACGTGTGCGAAGTGCCTGGCCGAGGCGGCTTAAAGGTCTGTTATGCCGCGACTTAGCGGTGGATGGCGGAGGGAAGCGCCCCCTCTGTCCTGCCCTCTTGGCCAAAACTTGGCATCTCCCCCACTTGGGGGGAGATCGGCCGTCACCACCGCCTTCGCGAACCGCCACTGTCGCAAGAGCGAGCGGTGCGCCAAAGCTGCCAATCTCCCCCCTCGTGGGGGAGATGCCAAGTTTTGGCAAAGAGGGGCAGGACAGAGGGGGGCGCCAAGGATCGCTACAGATCGCAACTGGTCGGCCGCGGACATCCGCATGAGGCCCTAATGCGCCTCTTCCCAATTGTCGGCGGCGCGGGCGTCGACGTGCAGCGGCACCGACATCGACACCGCTGGCATCGCGGCGTTCTCCATCACATGGCGCACGACGGGGATCGTCGCCTCGACCTCCGCTTCGGCCGTCTCGAAGACCAGTTCGTCATGCACTTGCAGCAGCATGCGGGCGGAAAGCTTCGCTTTTTCCAGCGCATCGTCCATGCGTATCATGGCGCGGCGGATGATGTCGGCGGCGGTGCCCTGCAGCCGGGCATTGATCGAGGCGCGCTCGTTGAAGGCACGGACTGAAGGGTTCGACGACCGTATCTCCGGATAGTGGATGCGGCGGCCGAAGATCGTTTCGACATAGCCGTATTCGCGGGCATAGGCCTTGGTCGCGTCGATATAGTCGCGGATGCCCGGGAAGCGTTCGAAATATTTCTTGATGTAGGCGCCGGCCTCTTCGCGCGGGATCGACAGTTGATTGGCCAGGCCAAAGGCGGAAATGCCGTAGATGATGCCAAAATTGATCGCCTTGGCGCGCCGGCGTATCTCCGCGGGCATGCCTTCGACCGGCACGCTGAACATCTCCGACGCAGTGATGGCGTGGATGTCGGCGCCGTCGGCAAACGCCTGCTTGAGCTGCGGGATTTCGGCGACATGGGCGAGCACGCGCAGCTCGATCTGGCTGTAGTCGGCGGAAACCAGCTTGTTGCCCTTGTCGGCGATGAAGGCCGTCCTGATCTTCCGCCCCTCGATGGTGCGTACCGGGATGTTCTGCAGGTTGGGATCGGAGGACGACAGCCGGCCTGTCGTCGTCGCGGCAAGGGCATAGGAGGTGTGGACGCGCTTCGTATCGGGATGGACGAAACCGGGCAGTGCATCGGTATAGGTCGATTTCAATTTGGTCAGCTGGCGCCAGTCGACGATCTTGCGCGGCAGTTCGTGGCCTTCGGCGGCGAGGTCTTCCAGGAGCTGCGCCGAGGTCGACCATTGGCCCGTCTTGGTCTTGGAGCCGCCGGGCAGGCCCATCCTGCCGAACAAGATGTCGCCGAGCTGTTTTGGCGAGCCGATATTGATGCGCTCGCCGACGAGCTGGTAGATTTCATCCTCCAGCCGCGCGGCGCCCTGTGCCAGTTCGCCGGAGAGCCGCGACAGGATCTGCCGGTCGACGGAGATGCCGCGCTGCTCCATCCTTGCCAGAACCGGCACCAGCGGCCGTTCCAGCCGCTCGTAGACCGAGACCAGGCCCTTGGCGGCAAGCCGTGGCTTCAGCACCCGCCAGAGCCTGAGCGTCACATCGGCGTGCTCCGCGGCATAAGCCGTTGCCTTGTCGATATCGACCTGGTCGAAGCCGACGAAGCTTCTTCCAGAGCCGGCCAGCTCCTTGAGAGTAATGGTCGAGTGGCCGAGCCACTTTTCCGACAGAGCCGCCATGCTGTGGCCGCCGGACGTGCCTGCATCGAGCGCGTAGGAAATCAGCATGGTGTCGTCGAAGGGGGCGACATCGATGCCGTGGCGGTTCATGACGATGAGGTCGTATTTCAGCTCCTGCACGATCTTGAGAACCGACTTGTCCTCCAGCAACGGCTTCAGAATGCCAAGCGCCTCACGGATCGGGATCTGGTTTTCGACCACTCCGCCCCCGAGCAGGTCGCCGTTGCCGCTTTTATGAGCGAGCGGCACATAGGCGGCGCGACCGGGCGCGGTGGCCATGGACAGGCCGATCAGCTCGGCCTGCATCGGATCGGCTGACGTGGTCTCGGTGTCGAAGGCGACGATGCCGGTCTCCATCGCCTCGGCCACCCATGCCTTCAGCACTGCTGTGTCGCGGATGGAGACGTAGGCGCTGGTGTCGATCTTGCTGGCGGTGGCGTCCTCGAAGCGAAGCGCCGAGAGCAGCGAAGGGGTGTCGCCTTCCTTGGGTTCCACCTTGACGGTGGCCGGCACCGCTTCCCCGGCTTCGTCTGTCACTGTGCCTGCCGCTCTTTCGGCGGCTGCCGGCACGCCAAACCCGACATCGGGACCATGCGCGGTGTCGGCGCGCTCGATAATGACGGGAACGGCCTTGACATCAGCCGCTTCCGTTCCGGTCGCTTCCGCCACGCGGCGGGTCAGCGAGGAGAATTCCATCGTCTTGAGAAAGCCGATCAGCTTTGGTCCGTCGGGCGGATGCAATACGAAATCGTCGAGTCCGCTGATCCCCGGCACGTCGTTCTTCAGCGTCACCAGTTCACGCGAAATGCGCGCCTTGTCGGCGTTGGCAATGATCGATTCGCGCCGTTTGTCCTGCTTGATCTCGGCGGCGCGGGCGAGCAGCGTATCGAGATCGCCGAACTGTTCCAGCAATTGCGCCGCGGTCTTCGGCCCGATGCCGGGCACGCCCGGCACATTGTCGACCGAATCGCCGGTCAGCGCCTGCAGGTCGATCATTTTTTCCGGCGGCACGCCCCATTTCTCGATCACCTCGGGAACGCCGATCTGGCGGTCCTTCATCGGGTCGTACATGGCGACCGAAGGGCCGACCAGTTGCATCAGATCCTTGTCGGAGGAAATGATGGTGGTGTCGCCACCGGCTTCGCAGGCAAGCCGGCAATAGGTGGCGATCAGGTCGTCGGCCTCATAGCCTTCTGTCTCGAGGCAGGGCAGGTTGAAGGCCCTGGTCGCCTGGCGGATCAGGCCGAACTGCGGGATCAGATCTTCCGGCGGTGCCGAGCGGTTGGCCTTGTATTCGGGGTAGAGGTCGTTGCGGAAGGTTTTCGACGAATAGTCGAAGATGACGGCGAAATGCGTCGGCACGATGCCGACATCGGTGTTGCGGGCGTCCTGCGTCAGCTTCCACACCATGTTGCAGAAGCCGAGCACGGCACTGGTCGGCAGCCCGTCGGATTTGCGGGTCAGCGGCGGTAGCGCGTGATAGGCACGGAAGATATAGCCGGAGCCGTCGACAAGGAAGAGATGATCGCCTTTTTTCATGGGACGAAGGGATAGCGCGGCGCGGCGTCGTGGTCCATGCCAAAGGCGGCCTCAACCACCGGTTCCGGCAACATCCCTGACAAGTCGATCCGATCACGGGTATGTTACGAAAGTGTAATCTTCGTGCCCTTGAATCGCCACGTTCGGAGACACAGATAAACGCCATCGGCATTTTTCGCCGAGGTCCGGAGCAAGGCCCGTCCCCCGCCTATCCCGGACACTTGCGGCAGCCTATCCCCCCTCTCCGGGCTGCCGCATCGTTTCGAGTAAAGGCCGCCGTGGTTCCCCTCCACCACGGCGGCATTTTTTTGCTCTTTGAAGCCCGTGGTCCAACGACCGCCGGCTTTTCGTTTCTGCGCCGCAGCTTTAGGGTTGCCGCTCAGAATCGAAAGGCCTGATAAAAATGTCCAGAATTTCTCCCGTCCTCGACCGCCTCGATAACAACCTCAACGAGAGTCTGGAGCGCCTGTTCGGCCTGCTCAGGATCAAATCGATCTCGACCGACCCGACCTATGCTGCAGACTGCCGCAAGGCGGCGGAATGGCTGGTGTCGGAGCTCAGACTGATCGGCTTCGACGCCAGCGTGCGCGACACGCCAGGCCATCCGATGGTGGTGGCGCACCATGACGGGCCGGCGGGCGCACCGCATGTCCTGTTCTATGGCCATTACGACGTGCAACCGGTCGACCCGATCGAGCTTTGGGAAAGCAATCCGTTCGCGCCTTCGGTGAAGGAGATCGAGCCCGGCCATCAGGTGATCACGGGACGTGGTTCGGCCGACGACAAGGGGCAGCTGATGACCTTCGTCGAGGCTTGCCGCGCCTGGAAGCAAGTGCATGGCGGGCTGCCGTGCCGCATCACAATCCTGTTCGAAGGCGAGGAGGAGTCCGGCTCGCCATCGCTGAAGCCGTTCCTCGAGGCAAATGCGGCCGAACTCAAGGCCGACTTTGCGCTCGTTTGCGACACCGGCATGTGGGACCGCGATACGCCGTCCATCTGCGTCGCGCTGCGCGGGCTGGTCGGCGAGGAGATCACGGTGAAGGCCGCCGACCGCGACTTGCATTCCGGTCTCTATGGCGGTGCAGCCGCCAATCCAATCCGCATCCTGGCCAGGATACTGGCCGACATCCACGACCAGAACGGCCATGTCACCATTCCGGGTTTCTATGACGGCGTCGAGGAGACGCCTTCGCAGATCCTGAAGTCATGGGAGGCGCTCGGCGAGACCGCCGAGACGTTCCTTGGACCTGTCGGCCTGTCGATCCCGTCCGGCGAAAAGGACCGCTCGGTGCTCGAACTCACCTGGGCGCGGCCGACGGCCGAGTTCAACGGCATTACCGGCGGCTATACCGGCAAGGGGTTCAAGACGGTGATCGCGGCGGAAGCCTCGGCAAAAGTATCCTTCCGCCTCGTGCACAAGCAGAATCCCCAGAAGATCCGAGCCGCTTTCCAGGCCTTCGTCAGGGAGCGCATCCCGGCCGACTGCTCAGTCGATTTCCACCCGCATGGCGGCTCGCCGGCGATCCAGCTTTCCTACGACTCGCCGTTTCTCGCCAAGGCCAAGGACGCGCTGTCGGACGAATGGCCGAAGCCGGCGGTGACGACGGGAAGCGGCGGCTCGATCCCGGTGGTCGGCGATTTCCAGACCTATCTCGGCATCGAATCCTTGCTGGTCGGTTTCGGGCTCGACGATGACCGCATCCATTCGCCGAACGAGAAATACGAGATGAGTTCCTTCCACAAGGGACAACGCTCCTGGGCGCGCATTCTCGACGCGCTGACACGCTGACAGGGCAAGAATTCAACTTTCTGTTGATTTTTCATCGGATCGCGGCAAGGACGGGCTAAAGCGCGTCGCGTTCGACCGGCCTCATGCGATGCGCTTTAGGTTGTTGTTTTATGCATGTCATTATCGCAAAACCGCTGCACACTTTTGCGCGACATGCATTAGAGCGACGTGCGTCCAGCCGCGACCGGAGAAGACGATGAGCGAGATACGCTTCCATAAGAACGACCTACCGGGGCTCTTGCACTACGACGTCGGGGCGGTCGCCATCGACACGGAGACGCTGGGACTCAATCCGCATCGCGACCGGCTTTGCGTTGTGCAGATCTCGCCGGGCGACGGTTCCGCCGACGTCATCCAGATCGCGCCCGGCCAGAAGAAGGCGCCAAACCTCGTCAGTCTGCTCAAGAACCGCAGCATAACCAAGCTCTTCCATTTCGGCCGTTTCGATCTCGCCGTGCTCTACAACGCCTTCGGCGTCATGCCGGAGCCGGTGTTCTGCACCAAGATCGCCTCGCGGCTTACCCGAACCTATACCGACCGGCACGGGCTGAAGGACATCTGCTTTGAGCTTCTCGGCGTCAGCCTGTCGAAGGCGCAGCAATCGTCGGACTGGGCGGCGGAGACGCTGTCGCCCGAACAACTCGAATACGCCGCCTCAGACGTCCTCTATCTGCACCAGCTGCGCGATGTTCTGACAGCGCGGCTGGCGCGCGACAACCGGAGCAAGGAGGCCGAGGCCTGCTTCCGCTTCCTGCCGACGCGTGCGAAACTCGACCTGATGGGCTGGGATGAGGCAGACATCTTCGCCCACAGCTAAGGTGGAACCAGGTGTTCGCCGCGACGTTCTGTCGGTCCATGGAGGGATGAAATGGCTGCCAGAAAACCAATCGAAACAGCGCCCAAGGATGGCTCCAAGGTCACCGTCTACTGGAAAGACAGCGACGGCGTGATGAACGAATCCATCGCGCAGTACCGATCGCTCGACCGGCTGAAAGCGGCCGGCGGTGACTGGGACGAGAACGACACCGGCTGGTGGGCCTATACGGACGGCCATACGCAAAGGAAAATCGAACCGATCAGCTGGCGGCCTGCATCCGGGGATGACGACGACGTATGACGCCGCTGGCGGCGCCGGCTCCTTTCCAATAGTTTGGACCTGTTGCAATCGGAGGTCGATTCGGAGCTTGCTGCTCCGCGGCCGCTCGCTCAGGAGGGATATGCAATGGGTACTGAGAGCCTGCTTGTCTTCATCATCATCGGCGCCATCGCCGGTTGGCTCGCCGGCCTGATGGTCAAGGGGTTCGGCCTCGGCCTTGTCGGCAATATCGCCGTCGGCATTGTCGGTGCCTTCATCGCCGGCTGGCTCTTCCCAACGCTGGGGTTCGCCATAGGCGGTGGCATATTTGCCTCCATCGTCCACGCCACGATCGGCGCGGTCATCCTGCTCGTGCTGATCAAGCTGGTGAAGCAGGGCTGATCCTCGAAGCACATCAAGGGCGCGCCATGAAACAGAACATGCTCTATCTCGTCATCGGCGCGCTCGTCGTCGTGGTCATCGCGCTCGGCGTCTATGTCTATCGCGAGCAAACCAGGCCGAAGGGCGTGGAACTCAAGATCGACGACAAAGGTATTTCGATCCAGCAGAACTGAGCGGCGTTGGGTTGGCGCGGCAAGGCGCCGACGACCTACCCCATCAGGCCGAAAATTGACGATAAGGCAGGGCCGCTCCATCCTTCGATGCGCCCGGAGAGAAGCCAGGCCGGATATGGAATGACAGTGACGTATCGACACATTCGCGGTATGATCTTGGTAGAGGGAGTTTGGGGCCAACCCACCTACTATTAGGAGGTTGCCATGAGGCACCAAACACTGGACCAACTGCATACGGTGGCAAAGGTACACAGAGACCCAACACCTCCTGCAATGGACCGAACCCAGCGTCTCGAACGTTGGTCAAAACTTCTTGAACGGCAGCCCAACCGACTCCTCACCGCACTTATCGGGACCGAATATCGTTCGTCACCCGAGCGCGAAATTATGCGTGCCGAAGGCTCGCCAATATCGGTTGCCTTCGAGGATTCGGTCCTGCGCGATGAGGGGCTGAAAGACGATACTTATGGCGAAGCAAAGCGTTTCTTCGAATTGACCGACAATGAGCTCCACGAAATTGTCTGCTACTGCCATGTGGGCGAGACGATGCAATCATCCTGGGCAGCGCTTTCCGTTCGTGCTGCAATTGGCTAACGCATGATCCCCTAGTGCGCGTGACGTTGGTGACAAGGTCATGCGTAGATTCAATGGTTTAGAGCGCGATCGAACGCACTTTACCGATCGCGCTCTAATGACGAGCATAGATTGCGGCACCCTTGCTATAGGCGGTCCGCGCCGAACGACTGCGGCTGGGCAGTTGATGCCGAAATGCGAGAACGCTCCGCCGTCTCGCGATAGATGCCATTGTTGCCGACCGCCAGGAGCAAGGAACGGAGCGGTGACGTGCCGTAACGCATTGAATTAACTTTGAACCATTTAACCCGCCCTTAAATCGCCGCATCTACTCTTCACCCCGAACGCCATGGAGCGACGTGCGTCCGTTCAGACGCACAGCGTACGCTCTAAGACTTTGAAGCTTCGCATCGTGCTTTCCGAAAATCGATTCCGATTTTCGGGCCGATGCGATAGGCATCGGGACAGACAGCACAGCGCATGGCGAACCGCAGAGACAGCCGCATCGAACCGAGCTTCGAGGGACCGCCACGGGCGAAATCCTCGGCCGGTTTTTCGGTGAGCGAGGAGGATCGCGTCGTGCCGAGCAACCGCAAGACCTCTGCAAAGCGCCAATCGGCCAGGACAAAGTCGTCGCGTCGAGGACGCGGCAAAAGCCGGCGCGGCCTGTTCGGCGTGCTCGGCCGGTTGGCCTACTGGTGCTTCGTTCTGGCCATATGGGGCGGCATCGCCACCGCCGGCATCATTGTCTATTACGGTGCGAAAATGCCGGCGGCCACCACCTGGGCCATTCCCGACCGCGCACCCAATATCAGGATCGTCTCCGTCGACGGAAAGCTGCTTGCCAATCGCGGCATGAGCGGCGGCGAAGCCATCGGCCTGCATGAAATGTCGACCTATATTCCCGAGGCCGTCATCGCCATCGAAGATCGCCGCTTCTATTCGCATTTGGGCATCGATCCGATCGGTCTGTCCAGAGCCATGGTGGCCAACATTGTCGGCGGGCGTTTTTCGCAGGGCGGCTCGACGCTGACCCAGCAATTGGCGAAAAACCTGTTCCTGACACCCGATCGCACGCTGGAACGCAAGGTGCAGGAAGTGCTTTTGGCGCTGTGGCTCGAGCACAAGCACACCAAGGACCAGATCCTCGAAATGTATCTCAACCGGGTCTATTTCGGCTCCGGCGCCTATGGTGTCGAAGCGGCCTCCCGCCGCTATTTCGGCAAGGGCGCGCGTGATGTCACATTGCCCGAAGCCGCACTCCTCGCTGGCCTGTTGAAGGCGCCGTCGCGACTGTCTCCGGCGCGTGACCCGAAGGCGGCCGAGCAGCGCGCGCAGCTCGTTCTCGCCGCCATGCGCGACGAAGGCAAGATCAGCGCCAAGGAACTGACCACGGCGATGACCGCGCCGGCGTCGCGGGTGGCATCCTACTGGACGGGCTCGGAAAACTATGTCGCCGACACTATCGTGGAAGAACTGCCCGACCTGATCGGCGACGTGCGCGGCGACATCATCGTCGACACCACCGTCGACCTCACGCTGCAGAAGCTCGCCGAACAATCGATCCGTCGGCTGATCGACGGGAGCGGCAAAAAGCTCAATGCCAGCCAGGGCGTGCTGGTGTCGATAGACAATTCCGGCGCGGTACGCGCCATGGTCGGCGGCTATGATTATTCGACCAGCCAGTTCGACCGCGCCTCGGAGGCGCGCCGCCAGCCGGGCTCGGCGTTCAAGCCCTTTGTTTACATGGCGGCGCTGGAAGCCGGCCGCACACCCGACAGCGTGCGCAATGACGCGCCGATCAAAATTGGCAAATGGACGCCCACCAATTACGGCGGCAAGTATTTCGGCAAGGTGACACTGGCGACGGCGCTGGCGAAATCGCTCAACTCGGTGGCCGCCCAGTTGACAATGGAAGTCGGGCCTGACGCGGTCGTCGAGGCGGCGCACCGCATGGGCGTCCAGTCCGACCTCACGGCCAACACCTCGATCGCGCTCGGCACCTCTGAAGTGACGCCGCTGGAACTGACGTCGGCCTATGTCCCCTTCGCCAATGGCGGCTACCGGCCGGATGTCCATTTCATCCGCCGCGTGACGACAGCCGGCGGCAAGGTGCTCTACGACAACAATGGCGGCGGCGCCCCGCGCGTCATCAAGCCCGAGATCGTCGGCATGATGAACTCGATGATGACCGGCACTGTTGAAATCGGCACTGCCAGGAAGGCGGCCTTTGCCTGGCCGGCCGCCGGCAAGACCGGCACCAGCCAGAATTCGCGCGACGCCTGGTTCATCGGCTATACCGCCAATCTCACCACCGGCGTCTGGTTCGGCAATGACGATGGCGGTCCGATGAAGAAGGTCACCGGCGGCGCGCTGCCGGCGCAGGCCTGGCACGAATTCATGGTCGCCGCGCATGAAGGCGTGCCGGTGCGGCCGCTGCCTGGAACATGGAGGTCGACGCCTGCGGATATGATCGTGCAGGACGAAATACCGTCCAACACGCCGCAACCGGCGCCGGTGCCGTCCGCTTCGGTCAGCCAATCCGCGCCGTCCGCCCAAAAAGCGTCATCGCCTCGCGCTGTGCGTCCAGCCGAAACGGTCGATGGCGGCGGCTTCGGCATGCCGGGCGGTGACAGCACCACCGCATCGATCAAGCGCCCGGTGCCGCCCGGCGATGTCGGCGGCCCGGTCAAGAAGCGGCAGACCTCGATCCTCGACATCCTCACCGGCGGCTGACCCCCTCGTCATCGCTGCCGTGTTCCGCTACATCTCCGGTTAAAAGTGCTGGAGCGTACTTTGCGTCCAAAGGGACGCACGTCGCCCTAAAGCGCGTCGCGTTTGACCGGCCTCATGCGATGCGCTTTAGGTTGTTGTTTTATGCATGTCGTTATCGCAAAACCGCTGCGCACTTTTGCGCGACATGCATTAGAGAGATCGCGAATGGCTGAGACCGACACCAGAAAGACCATCGTGCTGACCGGCGCCAGCCGCGGCATCGGCCATGCCACGGTCAAGCGCTTTTCGCGCGAAGGCTGGCGCGTCATCACCTGCTCGCGCCAGGCCTTTGCCGAGGACTGCCCGTGGCCGGCCGGTCCGGAAGACCACATCAAGGTCGATCTGGCCGACCAGGAGGATGTCGGCATCGCGATCTCGGAAATCCGCCATCGGCTGGAGGCGCATGGCCGCCAGCTTCATGCGCTGGTCAACAATGCCGGCATCTCGCCGAAGCTCAAGGACGGCAACAGCCGCATGAATTCGATCGACACGCCGATGCATGTCTGGCGCGACGTGTTCCAGGTCAATTTCTTCGCACCGATCATGCTGGCGCGGGGATTGTTTAGGGAATTGGCGTCGGCCAAAGGTTCGATCGTCAACGTCACCTCGATCGCCGGCACCCGGGTGCATCCCTTCGCCGGCACCGCCTATGCGACGTCGAAGGCCGCGCTCGGCTCGCTGACGCGCGAAATGGCGCATGATTTCGGCCCGCACGGCATTCGCGTCAACGCCATCGCACCCGGCGAGATCGACACGGCAATCCTGTCGCCGGGCACGGAAAAGATCGTCGAGACGATTCCGCTGCGGCGGCTGGGAACCACGGCCGAAGTCGCCGACATCATCTTCTTCCTGTGCTCTCAGCAGGCGTCCTATGTGACGGGTTCGGAAATCCACATCAATGGCGGCCAGCACGTGTGAGCGAACGACGGCGACCGAGGGCTAAGTAATCGGTGCTTTCGGCTCTTCGGCCCCCTCTGCCTTGCCGTCCATCACCTCTTCCACAATCCCCCGCGCGATCTCGCGCTCGCCCATGATGACGGTGTCGGCTCCGAGCCCCTTGAGATGCTCGACCTCGGCATCGGAATGGGCGCGGGCAATGACGTTGATCTTCGGGTTGGCGGCGCGGGCGCGCAGCACGATCTGACCCGCCTCGAAGGCGTTGGGGATGGCGAGGATCAGTCGCTTCGCGCCCTCGGGATTGGCTGCGGCGAACACCTCGCTATTCGCCGCATTGCCGGATACGGTTTCGATGCCGTCGTCCTTGAGCTTCGCCAGCGTCTTGTCGGCATCCTCGATGACGAGGAAGGGCAGGGCGGCCTTCTTCAATGACGCGCCGACGAGGCTGCCGACACGGCCATAGCCGACCAGGATGGAGTGGCCGGTAAGCGCTGTGCTGGGCGGCGGGCCGTCCTCTTTCACCGGTGCCGCGACCGAAGCCAGTTGGCCTGGCTCCGTGGCGGGGCCGATCGGCTTTGCCTCATCGAGCGGCGCCATCTTGCCGGCGCGCCTTTCCAGCCAGGGTTTCATCCAGTCGACGGCAAGGAACATCAGCGGGTTGAGGACGATCGACAGGATAGCACCGGCGAGGATCAGGTCGCGTCCTTGTTCGGGCAGCAGCTTCAGCCCGACGCCGAGCTCGGCCAGAATGAATGAGAATTCGCCGATCTGGGCAAGGCTTGCCGAAATCATCAACGCGGTCGCGATCGGATAGCGGAAGGCAACGACAATGACGAAGGCGGCCAATGATTTGCCGATGACGATGATGGCCAGTGTCGCCAGGACCGGCCAGCCATTGCTGACCAGGCTGAACGGGTCGAACAGCATGCCGACCGAAACGAAGAACAGCACGGAAAAGGCGTCGCGCAGCGGCAGCGATTCCTCGGCCGCCCGATGGCTGAGTTCGGATTCGCTCATGATCATGCCGGCGAAAAAAGCGCCCAGCGCCAGCGAGACGCCGAATAGCTTGGCCGCGCCGAAGGCCACCCCGAGCGCGATGGCCAGCACCGCCAGCCGGAACAATTCACGCGATCCGGTATGGGCGACGTAGTGCAGGATCCAGGGGATGACACGGCGGCCGACCACCAGCATGACGACGACAAAGGCCGCGACCTTGGCCAGCGTCATGCCGACAATACCCCAAACGCCGTAGCTCGCCGGCAGCAACAGCAGGCCGCCGCTGTGGATCTCCACCTGCTCCTGACCGCCCAGCACACCGGCCAGCGCCGGCAGCAATACCAGCGCCAGCACCATGGCCAAATCCTCGACGATCAGCCAGCCGACTGCGATGCGGCCACGCTCGGTCTCGATCAGCCGCCGTTCCTGCAAGGCACGCAACAGCACCACGGTCGAGGCGACGGATAGCGCCAGCCCGAACACCAGCCCCGCGCCCATCGACCAGCCGAGCATCCAGGCAAGGACGGCGCCGAGCGCTGTCGCGAAGCCGATCTGCACGATGGCGCCGGGCACGGCGATGGCGCGGACCGACAACAAATCCTTCAACGAGAAATGCAGGCCGACGCCGAACATCAACAGGATCACGCCGATTTCGGCGAGTTCGTTCGCGAGGCCGCCATCGGCGACGAAGCCCGGCGTGTTCGGCCCGACCAGCACGCCGGCGATGAGGTAGCCAACCAGCGGCGGGATACGGAAGCGATTGGCAAGCGCGCCGAAGACGAAAGCCAGCCCCAAACCTGCGACGATGGTGGCGATAAGGGGCGTGTCATGCGGCATGGTCTATGGAGCGCCTTTCAAAAATCACGATGTCGGATATGCGCAGCCAAAAAAGCAGCCGCCTTTGCAATATGGCGGCTCGGATGGCCGCGAGGCAACCCGCAAATGCCATGAAATCGACGACAGGGATGACAGAAGGCGAGTTGCTCGGGGCTGGCAACGGTTGCTGCAAAAAAGAAACGGCTAGCGCGCCTGATGCCCGCGATCAGGCCGCCTGCAGCAGGTTTTCGATATCGACGATGGTGTGGTTGGTCAGCGTCTTCGGAATTTCCACTGTGATTTTCTCGGCGACTTCCTTGTGCAGTTTTCGGCGCATGTCGCCCAGCACCTGCGGCGGTGCGATCAGCACCATCTCCTTGAAGGCGCCGCGATGCGCGAGCTTGTAAAGCCGCTCGGCAATTTCGTCGGCAAAACGCTCCTTACCGAGACGGTGCCAGTCAGTGTCCTCGACTGCGCTGCGGTGTACGGAAGGGCCGTCGCTGTAGCGGCCGGGGCGGTCCGAACCTTGCTCTCGCGTCGCCGGATTTGCCTGTTCCATCTCCTGCACGACCTGAAGGTCGGGATATTGGGTGTCGCCACGGTTCTCGAGGAACAGCGCCTTCTCGCCGTCGGCCACCACGATCCACAGTCCGCGTTTCAACTTGAGGTTGTTCACGGAGCGCTCCTTTTTCCTGTTTTTCATGGTTTTTAGGCCCGTCTCTTGAGCCATTGCGGCAGCTGAACAGCCAGGCTCGGATTTCGCAGGGGCAAACGCGCGCCGAGGCAGGAATGTTCCGGTGTTCAGCGTATCGCAGCTTTAGTCTACTAGATTGGTGGAATTCAGAAAAAAGTGTTTTGTAATATGCCTCGCTTGTCGCTAGAACGGCCGCAGATCAAGGCTCGCAACAGCGGCTTGGATACGCTCCACTCGTGGGTGTGGAATTTTTTTCTCCTGCCTTTGGTGCTTGCGAAAAAGCGATTGCTTCGCACGAGGCGATGCGCGAGTGCGTTCCTTCTGCTTTTTCGCGCCCGCGCGTAAAACCGACAGCGTGTTCAGGATTCCACTCGCCATGCCGCAGGCCACCCCGAAGCTTAACGCCTTTCCCGTCTTCATGCGGGTCGAGGGCGAAGCCGTGGCCATCGTCGGCGGCGGCGAGGAGGCTCTGGCCAAGGCGCGGCTGATCGGCCAGTCGAGCGCCGCGCTGCGCATCGTCAGCGATGCCGCCGAGGCCGAGTTGCTGGCCTTTATCGCCGCGAATGGCGCCATCCACATTGCTACCGCCTATGATGCCGCGCATCTCGAAGGCGCGGTGATGGTGTTTGCCGCCAGCGGCAATGAGGCGCTCGACCGGCGCGTTGCCGAAGATGCGCGCCGGCTGGGCATTCCGGTCAATGCCGTCGATCGGCCGGAGCTGTGCGATTTCTTCACCCCGGCGCTGGTCAACCGCGCGCCGGTCGCCATTGCCATCGGCACTGAAGGGGCGGGCCCGGTGCTTGCCCAGATGCTGCGCAGCCGCATCGACCGCATGCTGTCGCCGTCGCTCGGGCCGCTTGCTTCGCTTGCTGCCTCGTTGCGCGGCACCGCTGAGAGATTGCTGCCGAAAGGCAATGCCCGCCGGCGCTTCTGGAGCGACTTTTTCGGCGGCGCACCGGCTCGCGCGGTGGACGCCGGCCAGCTTTCGCAGGCGCATGACGCCGCCGTCGACCTGCTGCTTTCGAACGCGCCGGCATCGGGTCACATTGCCCTGGTTGGCGCGGGTCCAGGCGCCGAAGACCTGCTGACGCTGCGCGCCCACCGCCTGCTGATGGAAGCCGATGTCATCGTCCATGATGCGCTGGTGCCGGAGGCGATCGTCGCCATGGGCCGTCGCGACGCCGAGCGTCTGCCGGTGGGCAAACGCAAGGGCTGCCATACCAAGAGCCAGGCCGAAATCAACGCGCTGTTGATCGAACTCGGCCGCGACGGCAAGCGCGTCGTGCGGCTGAAATCCGGTGATCCGCTGGTGTTCGGGCGGGCGGGCGAGGAAATGGCAGCGCTGCGCGATGCCGGCATCGCCTATGAGGTGGTTCCGGGCGTCACCGCGGCCTTCGCCGCCGCCGCCGATTTCGAGCTGCCGCTGACGCTGCGCGGCGTGTCGTCATCGATGGTGTTCACCACCGGCCACGACCTCAAGGGAAATTCGCTGCCCGACTGGGCCAAGCTCGCCATTTCCGGCGCCACGGTCGCTGTCTATATGGGCCGCTCGGTCGCGGCCGAAGTTGCCGGCCGGCTGATCGAGGCCGGCCTGTCGCCGGATACGGCGGTCGCCGTGGTCGAGAATGCCAGCCTTGCCAACCGCCGCCGGTTCCACGGCACGCTCGCCGACCTCCCGTCGCTGGAGGTCCGCGCCGACCTTACCGGCCCGGTCATGACGATCATCGGCGATGCGGTTGCCGGCGCCAACTTTGAACGTTCCGAGCCGCTCGCGGCACACAGGCATGAAGGCGCGGCCCAAACAGCCGCCGAAGGAGCTGAAGGATGAAAGTTCTGACCGCAAACCGCCTGACCGACGGCGAAGCCGTCTGGTACGCCAATGGCGGCTGGGCCGAGATCATCGACCATGCCGACGTCGCCCATGACAAGGCGGCTGAAGACCGGCTGGAGGCAATCGGCGCCACGGCTTACGCCAACAACGAAGTTGTCGACATCAATCTGATCGATGTGACCGTCGCCAATGGTGTGGTCGAACCGGTACGGCTGCGTGAAAAGATCCGCGCCGCCGGCCCGACCAATCGCAGCGATCTGGGCAAGCAGGCCCGCCCGGTAGCCGCCCGGGCGGCGTAAACGACAAATTTGATGAAACGGGCGGACGCGCCCGGAAAGACCAGACATGTACCGTTACGATGAGTTCGATCACGATTTCGTCCAGGCCCGCGTCGCCGAGTTCAGCGATCAGGTCACGCGGCGGCTTGCCGGCGAGATCACCGAGGATCAGTTCCGGCCGCTGAGGCTGATGAACGGCGTCTACCTGCAGTTGCACGCCTACATGCTGCGGATCGCGGTGCCTTACGGCACGCTGAACAGCAAGCAGTTGCGCA
Organism: Mesorhizobium sp.; assembly: GCA_004020645.1. Taxonomy (GTDB): domain Bacteria; phylum Pseudomonadota; class Alphaproteobacteria; order Rhizobiales; family Rhizobiaceae; genus Mesorhizobium. Next base: position 114,569 of record SAQL01000011.1, read on the forward strand.
TGCTCGGCCACATCGCACGCAAATACGACAAGGGCTACGGCCACTTCACGACGCGCCAGAACATCCAGTTCAACTGGCCGGCGCTGTCGGACATTCCGGCGATCCTGGCCGATCTGGCGAGTGTCGAAATGCACGCCATCCAGACCAGCGGCAACTGCATCCGCAACGTCACTGCCGACCACTTTGCCGGTGCCGCCGCCGACGAAGTTGCCGATCCGCGCCCCTATGCGGAAATCCTGCGCCAATGGTCGTCGGTGCATCCGGAGTTCTCGTTCCTGCCGAGAAAATTCAAGATCGCGGTGACCGGCGCCGAGCGCGACCGCGCCGCCATCCAGACGCATGACATCGGCCTGCATTTGAAGAAGAACGCGGCCGGCGAACTCGGTTTTGCCGTCTATGTCGGCGGCGGTCAGGGCCGTACACCGATGATAGCCAAGAAGATCCGCGACTTCCTGCCCGAGGCGGACCTTCTGTCCTACTGCACGGCGATCCTGCGCGTTTACAACCTCTACGGCCGCCGCGACAACAAATACAAGGCGCGCGTCAAGATCCTCGTCCACGAGACCGGTGTCGAGGAGATCACCCGCCAGGTCGAAGCCGAATGGCAGGAGCTGAAGGATGCGGATCTGAAGCTGCCGGAAGCCGATATCCGCGCCATTGATGCTTATTTCGCGCCGCCGGCTTTGACCGACCGGCCGGAAGGCGACGAGGCGGTCAAGCTTGCCCGCCTCGATTCCAAGAGCTTTTCGGAATGGCTCGACCAGAACGTGGTCACCCACCGTCATCCCGATTATGCCGCCGTGACCATCTCGCTCAAGGGCATCGGCGAAGCGCCGGGCGACGCCTCCGACAGCCAGATGGAAGCGGTCGCCGACCTTGCCGAAAAATATGCCTTCGATGAGCTACGCGTCAGCCATGAGCAGAATCTGATCCTGCCGCATGTCGCGCGCGCCGACCTCAAGGCGGTCTATGACGCGCTGGTCGACATCGGACTGGCGACGGCCAATTCCAACCTGATATCAGACATCATCTCGTGCCCTGGCCTCGATTATTGCGCGCTGGCCACGGCGCGTTCCATTCCGGTGGCGCAGGAAATCTCGCTTCGTTTCGCTTCGCTCGAGCGGCAGCGCGAGATCGGCGAATTGAAGCTGAAGATTTCCGGCTGCATCAACGCCTGCGGCCATCACCATGTCGGCCATATCGGCATCCTCGGCGTCGAAAAGAAGGGCGCCGAACTCTATCAGGTCACGCTCGGCGGCTCGGCCGACGAGAACACCTCGGTCGGCGAGATCATCGGCCGCGGCTTCAGCTCGGCAGAGATCACCGACGCCATCGAACAGATCGTCGAAACCTATCTCGGGCTTCGACTGGACAGAAACGAAAAATTCATCGACGCCTACCGCCGTGTCGGTCCCGCGCCGTTCAAGGAGGCGCTCTATGCTGGCGAAGCCAAGGCCGCTTGATCGTATCGTCGACGTCGAGGCCGGTATCGCCGCCGAGGCGGCGGGGCTCGATGCGCTCTATGGTCATCTGAAGCCGCTGGAGATCATCGAGCGCTCGGCCCAGGAATTCTTTCACGGTGAAATCGCCGCGGTTTCGTCGTTCGGAGCGGATTCGGCAGTGCTGCTGCACATGATCGCCAAGATCGACCGGACGCTGCCGGTGATCTTCCTCGACACCGGCAAGCACTTCGAGGAGACGCTCGGCTATCGCGACGCGCTGGTTGCCGATTTCGGGCTGACCGACATAAGGGTGATCACGCCCGAAGAAGCGGCACTCGAACGGATCGATCCGACCGGCAATCTGAACGAGACCGACACCGACGCCTGCTGCGGTGTTCGCAAGGTTGAGCCATTGGCGCGCGGCGTCGAGCCGTTCCGCGCCTGGTTCACCGGGCGCAAGCGTTTTCAGGCGACGACGCGGGCGTCCCTTCCGGTGTTCGAGGCGGTCGGCTCGCGCATCCGCATCAATCCGCTGGCGCATTGGACGACCGCCGACCAGGCCAACTATATGCGCGCGCATGCGCTGCGTGAGAATCCGCTGGTCGCCTATGGCTATCTGTCGATAGGTTGCTTCCCGTGCACGCAGCCGGTGCAGCCGGGCGATGACGCGCGCAGCGGCCGCTGGGCAGGGCACGCCAAGACCGAGTGCGGCATCCATTTGTCGGGGCTGGAAAAGTCGCTGACCGACGCATCGCTTTAGGGTATATCGATGTTCAGGTGAGGCCGGCCTGCGAATGGCGGCTTCCTGCGCTTCCGGTGCTCACGTACCCAAAGTACGCTCCGCTCCGGTTCTCGGAAGCCACCATTCTCGGCTCGGCCTGACCTGAATCTCAACACACCTCGAGCGTTGAACTTTAGAATTTTGTGGACTTGGGAATTTCTCGATGAGTGAATCGATAGCGGAAAACGCCACCCGCCTCTGGACCCCGACAGGTTTTAGCGAGGACGAGTGGAGCCATGCCGAGAGTGCCGACGCACTGTCCGGCAATGGCCGCTTCATCCTGCCGCTGCAGGCGTTTCTCGACCTCGATCCGGCGGTGCGCCGGTCGGCGAAGGAGCGCCTCGGCGTGCTGCTTCAGCCCGGCGATCAGCTCGAAAAGATCGCGGACCTGCTCGACCAGATATCGCTGGTGGCGCTGGCCTTCCCGGCTTTCAGTGATGGCCGGTCCTTCTCCAAGGGCGAACTGCTGCGCAGCCGCTACCGTTTCGAGGGCGCGGTCCGCGCCACGGGACAGGTTCTGGTCGACCAGCTTCCGCATATGCTGCGCCTCGGCTTCGACGAGTTCGAAGTCTCAAATCCAGTGTTGCTGAAACGGCTCGAGGAAGGGCGCACCGGCGGTCTGCCGCTCTCCTACCAGCCGACCGTGAAGCCGGAGGCCAAAGGCCCCAAATATTCTTGGCGGCGGGTGCGCGCCGGCTGATCTTCCCCACGGAGCAGGTCGCATCTGGTCGGACCACTTTACGGATTCAATCTTTTATTTTCGGCGTCCGCACCTTAAGATAGGGCCTATTATTTTGCCATCCGAAATAAATATCGCCACCAAGGGAGGAACCGGGAATGGCTGGTAAGAAGATATTGATGCTCGTTGGCGAGTTCAGCGAGGAATACGAGATTTTCGTCTTTGAACAGGCCATGCATGCGGTCGGCCACACGGTCCATGTCGTGTGTCCCGACAAGAAGGCAGGCGATATCCTGAAGACGTCGCTTCACGACTTCGAGGGCCACCAGACCTATACGGAAAAGCTCGGCCACGACTATATCCTCAACAAGACCTTTGCCGAGGTGAATCCGGCCGAATACGACGCCGTCTATGCGGCAGGCGGGCGCGGCCCGGAATATATCCGCATCGACAAGCGCGTGCAGGCGCTGGTGCGGCATTTCCACGAGAGCGGCAAGCCGATCTTCACCATCTGCCATGGCGCGCAGATCCTGATGGCGGTCGACGGCGTGCTGCGTGGCAGGGAGGTCGCGGCGCTGCAGTATTGCGAGCCGGAAGTCACGCTCGCCGGCGGCACCTACATCGACGTCGCGCCGAGCGGCGCCCATGTCGACGGCAATCTGGTCTCGGCCAAAGGCTGGCCGGGCCTCGCCGCCTTCATGCGCGAATGCCTGAAAGTGCTCGGCACCGAGATCCGCCACGGCGAGATCCTGATGCGCGACGAACGCAAGGCGGCTTGAGCTAGATCCTGTAAAGCCGCCGCACCCGTAGTGCGGCGGCTTTACAGCGCCGCGCGTCCTTTTTGGGGGACGCGCTTTACGCGGTCATCCGCGCTTCGCGAAACGACACCAGCTTGCTGCGGCTCTCATCCCACAGCGCCAGCTTGACGCAGCGCAGGCTGTCGAGAAGTGTGACGCGGCCGATTTCGCGCAGTTCCGGATAGTCCCTCAGGACCTCCTGCAGGCGATAGCACGGCACCTTGGCGGAGAGGTGGTGCACGTGATGTACGCCGATATTGCCGGTGAACCAGTTCAGTACCGGCGGCAGGTCATAATAGGACGAGCCGTGCAGGGCCGCATGCTGGAACTCCCATTCGGAGTCCTTTGCCCACTCGGTCTCTTCGAACTGGTGCTGGACATAGAACAGCCAGATGCCGGCGGAACCGGCCAGAACGACGATGGGCAAATGGACAACCAGGAACGCTTCGAGGCCGACGAACCAGACGAGGGCGGCGGCGGCGACCGCGATGGCCACATTGGTGGCCATTGACGACACCCAGGGCGTGACGCCGCCTCGCATCATGCCGACCGGCAGTCTCTGCTCAAAGATGAAAAGCCAAATGGGGCCGAGGCCGAACATGACGAGCGGATGGCGATAGAGACGATAGGCAAGGCGGCCCCGCCAGGACATTTGCCGATATTCGGCGACAGTCAGCGTCCTGATGTCGCCCGTGCCGCGCTCATCGAGGTTGCCGGCGCTGGCGTGATGGGTAGCGTGGGCACGCCGCCAGCAATCGTAGGGCGTCAAGGTCAGGATGCCCAGCCCGCGGCCGATCCAGTCGTCGGCGGTGCGGTTGGCGAAGAAGGAACCGTGGCCGCAATCGTGCTGGATCATGAAGATCCGCACCAGAAAGCCGGCGGCCGGAAGGATGAGGATCAGACCCCACCAATGACCATGGGCATAGGCAGCCGAGGACAGCGCCCACAGCGTGGCAAAGGGGATGAGGGTGATGGCAAGTTCGACGGCGCTGCGCCGCCTGTCAGGTTTCTTGTAACGCGCCAGGATTTTCAACCAGGCACGTTTGCTGTTCGCTACAGCTTCGGGGGAAATCATGTTCATCAGGATGCATAGACGGCCCATCCCGTTGCCGCAAGGCAGCCATCACGCCAAGTTACTGCGCGTAATTGTCGCGCGACGCGCAAAGTGCTGCAAAAGGTATGCCAATGGCACGCAGCGACAGGCAAGTGTGTTGTCTATCGCCGGCTGCCACCGGCGGCTACGCTGCTTTCGATGCCGTCCAGGCGGTCGAGCAATTCCTTGAAACGATCGGGAATGTCGTTCTCCGTCCGGAACGCCGGTAACGCGCGCAGAAAGTGCATCGTTGCCTCGGTGCCGAACTGGCGCCTGATGCCGGCCGCGAGCCTTTCACGTCTTTCGTCATTGTTGCGGGCGCCATTCTTACGGTCGCCATCGTTGCGGGTCGCCATCTCAAAATCCTGTGTCGGCTTCGAAACTCTTCCAGCAGACGAATGGTTCCCCCATCGCAGCATCTTGGCAAGCAAAGCCGCCGGTTACAGTAAAATTTGAATTAATATCGAAAGGTCTTCATGATGCGTCGTCGAAGCGCGAGCGGCCGCCCCAGTATCGCTTGCCCCTTGATTTTTGGCCGCCAAACCTCGATATCGGGCACAAATCCACACCATTCGAAATGACGGGAAACGGCGATGAGCGACCAGGCAAAAGACGAACGCGCGCCCGATGAAGCCGAGACGGCCGGGGCTGCCACCGAACATACGGAAGGCAGCGTCGACGGCGACTACGAGGCGCTTGTGCGGCTGCTGAAGGAAAACGACGAGTTGAAGGACCGCGCGCTCCGCGTCGCGGCTGAGATGGAGAATCTGCGCCGCCGTACCGCCCGCGATGTGCACGACGCGCGTGCCTATGCCGTTGCAAATTTCGCCCGTGACATGCTGTCGGTGTCGGACAATCTGCGCCGCGCGCTGGATGCGATTCCGGCTGAGGCCAAGGCGTCGGGCGATGCCGGCTTCAAGGCGCTGATCGAGGGCGTCGAGCTCACCGAGCGCGCCATGCTATCGGCGCTGGAGCGGCACGGGGTAAAGAAGCTCGAGCCGGAAGGCGAGAAATTCGACCCGAATTTCCACCAGGCGATGTTCGAGGTGCCCAGTCCGGAGGTGCCGGCCAACACCGTGGTCCAGGTCGTGCAGCCAGGCTATTCGATCGGCGAGCGGGTGTTGCGGCCAGCCATGGTCGGCGTTGCCAAGGGCGGTCCCAAGCATGTAGCTGGTCAAGCGCCGGTCGAGCCAGGGCCGGTGAATGAGCAAGCCGAGAAGGATGCGTAAACGAGTGAATAGTGAATAGTGAATAGTGAATAGGGTACGAAGCCACCTGGCTCTGCAAAGCTAACTCTCACTCACTATTCACCATTTCACCATTCACTACTCAGGCGGCGAAACGCTGGGCTTCCCCGCCATAATAATTGACGTAGCGGGCGCCGATCTCCTGGACCGGCATTACCACGAACACGTCGACCGTCGAGAATTCGCGGTCGATGACGCAGCCGTCGCCGATGCGCGCGCCGACGCGCAGATAACCCTTGACCAGCGGCGGCATCGCCGCGATCGCGGCCTTGGCATTGACCGCCTCGATCGGCATCAAATCCATGGAACAGTAGCGCCCGGCGACCGCACGCACGTCCCAGGCCGAATTCGTCCGGCAGTGATGGGCGAGATAGGTCAGCGCTTCGGCGTGCGCCGCCGGCACGGTGCCGTGGAACGAAGCGCAACCGGTCATCACGCCGATCCCGTAATGGTTGATATAGGCCCAAATACCTTGCCAGAGCGCCTCGATGGTGCGCTTCGAGCGGTATTCCGGCAAGACGCAGGAGCGGCCGAGCTCGAGGAAACGCTGGCCGGGGTGGCGGGCGATAAGATTGGTCAGTTCGAATTCGCCCTCGGAATAGAAGCCGCCGGCCGCTGCCGCGATTTCCTGCCGCAGCAGGCGGTAGGTACCGACAATGCGGCGATGCTCGGGACCGGACAGCGAAGTGTCGAAGACGAGCAAATGATCACAAAGCGGATCGAAATGGTCGGCGTCGCGGCGGTCCTGCACCTGGAACAGGTTCTTCCTGGCACCAAGCTCGTCATAGAACACCCGGTAGCGCACTTCCTGCGCGGCGGCGATCTCGGCCTCGTTGCGGGCGAGCCGCACTTCGAGGTTGCCGATTCGGCCGAGCGCTTCGCCTTTTATGACGGCATCGACGTTCCGCCCGGTGAGCAAAGCACCACTGGCGTTCGGCCGAGCGTCACGTTCCGGCATAACTGTATGCACGAGTGATTCTCCTTCGAGCCATCCCTCTTGGCACGGGGATACGGTGTAGGTGCAACAGGATTGTGACAGTACCGTGATACGGTGCTACGGGCAATACTTCGTCGGCTGGGTAATCCTTCAACCGGCTATGTTACGCAGGGAAGCCAGGAAGAACAGCCGGCGGATCAGGCGGCCGCCTGGCCCTCGATCGCATGGACAAGCGCGTCGGGGTCGAGCGGCTTGGTGACGAAGCCGCTGGCGCCATGGGCAAGCACGGCGTGGCGCGTCGTTTCCTGGCTGTCCGCCGAAAGCACCATGATTGGAACCGGCGGCACGGCGGTTTCCTCCTCGTGCCGGCGGATGGCGGCGATGGCGTCCAGCCCGTCCATGACAGGCATGTGCAGGTCCATCAGCACCACGTCGAAGCGGTGCTTGTGACCGGTCCCAGTGACGGCCTCGACGGCGGCCTTGCCGTTGCCGACCACTTTCACGCGATGCCCGGCCTTCAGCAGAGTGGCACGGGCAAGCATGGCGTTGATGTCGTTATCCTCGGCGATCAGCACGGACAGCCCCTGCCTGCGGCCGCCAATGGCACGGACGGATGGTGCGCCGGGCTTTTCCGGCTGTGGCTGGGTGAGGGCGGACACGCTGCTGGTCAAAAGCACGCGCAGCAACGTCTCGCCGCGCACTGGCCTTGCCAGGAAAGTGGCGTAGCCGCTGGCGCGGAACTGGCTCAGCATGCCGCGGTCGGTAGGCGCGATCAGCGTGATCGCCTCGCAATCGGCAAAGCCGATCTGGCGAAGGCGTTTGAGCAACCTGCCGTCGCCCTCCTCCATGGCCGCATCGACCAGAAGCACGTCGCAGCCTTCTGCGAAGGACCCTGCCTGGGCAGCGGTCGCGGCCAGATCGACCATGCCGCCATTGGCACGGATGGTGCGGGCGATGGCGTCGGCCTCGATGGCGTTCTTCGACAGGATCACCGCGCGCCGTCCTGACAGCGCATTCAGGCGGGTCTGCGGCGGCTCGGTGGCCGATATTGCAGGGATTTCGAAGACGAACTCGGAGCCGTGGCCGAGCCGGCTCGATACCGAAATCGTGCCGCCCATGGCGATCACCAGGCGCCTGGAGATGGCAAGACCGAGCCCGGCGCCGCCATGCGCGCGGGTCGACGTGCCATCAGCCTGTTCGAATTCCTCGAAGATGCGCTCCATGTCGTCCTCGTGCAGGCCGGGACCGGTGTCGGCGACGGTGAAGCATATGCGGTCGGTGGTTTCGGTGCGGGTACGAGCGATGCTCACCAAGACGCCGCCGTTGTCGGTGAACTTGATCGCGTTGCCGATCAGGTTGAGCAGCACCTGCCTGACCCTTCCCGGATCGGCTGATATCCTCTGCGGCACGTCGGGTTCGACATGGCAGCCAAGGCCGATATTCTTGGCGAAGGCGCGCGCAGCCAAAAGTTCGACTATGTTGTCGGCGATCTCGCGCACCGACATTGGCTGCGGTTCGGGATCGAAGCGGCCGGCCTCAATCTTGGAATAGTCGAGCAGATCCTCGATCAGCGCCAGCAGTGCGCTGGCCGAGGTCGAGACGGCGCCGACATAGGTCCGTTGTTCGGGCGAGAGATTGGTGTCCGCCAGCAGCCTGGCCATGCCCATGATGCCGTTCATCGGCGTGCGGATCTCGTGGCTGACGGTGGCGAGGAAGCGCGATTTGGCCTGGCTTGCATATTCGGCTCGCTCACGGGCGGTGATCAGCGACGATTCGGCGTGCTTGCGGGCGGTGATGTCGCGGGCGATGGCGCGATGCGAGGCGCCGCCGTTCTCGTTGTCGCGCACGGACAGTTCGATCCATGAGAACCAGCGCGGGCCAGCCGGCGTGCGAATGGCGACGTCGGTGGAGCTCAGGCATTCGTGGTCGGAAAAAGCGGCATCGGGAACGATGCCGACGTCGATGCCGAGTTCGGCAAGGGTCCTGCCGGCAAGGTCGCGCTGATCGGCTCCGACAAGATCGGCGAAGACCTTGTTGGCATAGACGATGTGGCCGTCACGGTCGCGGTGGACGACGAGATCGCCAAGCGCGTCGATCAGCCCGCGAAAGCGTTCCTCGCTCTCCTGCATCTCCCACATGCGGTCGGCCAGGGTCTCGACCTCGGCGCGGTTGCGAGCTGCGGTCTCGCCAAGGAGGGCAACCGTACGACGCTCCTTGCGCCTGGCACGCAGATGCACGGCGAGACCGGCCATGCCGGTCGCCAAAAGGCCGAAAGTGATGAAGATCGGCGCTCCGGTCAGATGCGACAGACCTGCCAGTACGACTATGGCGACGAGCGTCAGGAACGGCAGGCCTTCGCGATTGGCGGCGGGCAGTTCGGGTGCCAGTGGCGGCGCTGCGATATGCTGCCGTCTTGGCGCTTCCGGGCCGATCTCGTCGACGCTTTCGGCGCCCTCCGTTTCTCTGATGCCGGATTCCGTGACCATGCGGAAACCCTTGCCAGACAGAGATTATGGAAAATTGCGGCCGTTCGTTCGAATTTTATCGGTTGCGCGTTTTTTGGCTAAACGGCAGACGACAGAACTCACATATCCACCACCACGCGGCCACGGATCTTGCCCTCGACGATGTCGTGCGCGGCGTCGATGATGCCGTCAAAGCCAATGGTCGTGGATAGGCTGGCGAGCTTCTGGAGATCGAGGTCCGTGCCGATGCGGCGCCACGCCTCCAGGCGGACCGCTTTTGGCGCCATCACCGAATCGATGCCGAGCAGACAAACGCCGCGCAGGATGAACGGGGCGACGCTCGCCGGCAGATCCATGCCGCCTGCCAGGCCGCAGGCAGCGACGGCGCCGCCATAGGAGGTCATCGAAAGGACGTTGGCCAGCGTGTGACTGCCGACCGCGTCGACGCCGCCGGCCCAGCGTTCCTTGGCGAGCGGCTTTGCCGGCTGGGCAAGCTCGTCGCGCGAAATCACTTCCGCAGCACCGAGGTCGACCAGATAGGGGCTTTCAGCGCTGCGGCCGGTCGAGGCGATGACATGATAGCCGAGGCTGGACAGGATCGAGACCGCGACCGAGCCGACCCCGCCGGCCGCGCCCGTCACCACCACCGGGCCGCGATCGGGCACGATGCCGTGCCGTTCCAGCGCGATGACGCAAAGCATGGCGGTGTAGCCGGCGGTGCCGATCGCCATGGCATCATGCGGGCTCATGCCCTGAGGCAGCGGCACCAGCCAGTCGCCGTTGACACGGGCACGCTTGGCATAGGCGCCAAAATGCGTCTCGCCGACGCCCCAGCCGTTCAATATGACCTTGTCCCCCTTGCGCCACTCGGGATGGGAAGACGAGACGACGGTGCCGGCGAAGTCAATGCCCGGCACCAGTGGCCAGCGGCGGATCACCGGCGCCTTGCCTGATATGGCGAGGCCGTCCTTGTAGTTCACCGTCGTCGCCTCGACGGCGACGGTGACATCGCCTTCCATCAGGTCGGCCTCGGTGAGGTCGGTCACCGCGACCGACTGTTTCTTCTCGGCATCGCGCGAAACGAGGATGGCTTTGAAGGTTTCGGGCATGTCTTCTTCTTCTCCTCGGGCTTCTCGAATGGCCACTGTATGGCGGCAGAAGGCCAGGTCAATCGCTTGAGGGCTTGGCCTCGCGCCGCCAACCGATGAGTTCGTCGAACACGACCACCACCGCGCCGACCGCGATGAAGGCGTCGGCGAGGTTGAAGATGGCAAAGGACCATACCGGGGTGTGGAACAGGATGTAGTCGATCACGTGACCATAGGTAATGCGGTCGAACAGATTGCCGAGCGCGCCGCCGACGATCAGCGCAAAGCCGATGCGGGTAAGCACGTGGCCGGGCGGGGTGCGGGCTGCGAGATAGAGCACGAAAGCGACGACGAAAGCGGCGATGACCACCAGGCCGGTGTCGCCGAAGGACGAAAACATCGAGAAGGCGATGCCGGTATTGTAGGTGCGATACAGCGCCAGGAACGGCACAAGATCGACCTTCTCCTGGAAGGCGAGGCCGGTCTCGACCAGGTATTTCACCCACTGGTCGAGCGCAATCGCGGCGGCGACCAGCAGGGCGTAGGGGAACCATGATTTTGCCGTTGGGGATTTGACCATTTGGGATGTCACGGTTTGGCGTCCTCCGGGGCAAGTTTCAGCGCGCCGCGCCGGATCTCGAACAGCATGATGCCGGTGGCCACCGCGAGATTGAGCGAATCGGCCCGGCCGGCCTGCGGAATCCGCAGCAATCTGTCACAGCTTTCGGCCATGCTTTCGGGCAGGCCCTGCTGTTCGTTGCCCATCATCAGCAGCACCGGGCCTTTGGAAAAGTCGACCGAGCGGTAATCGACCGCACCCTTCAGATGTGTGCCGGCAACGAGGCCAGGAAAGCCTTTTCGCCACGCAAGGAAGGTTTCCGGCGTCGCCTTGGCGACCGGCACCGCGAAGATCGAGCCCATCGTGGCGCGCACGGTCTCGACGGAAAAAGGATCGGTGGTCTCGCCGACCAGGATGATGCCCTTGGCGCCAACGGCATCGACGGTGCGGATGACGGTGCCGAGATTGCCGGGGTCGCGCACGCGGTCGAGCGCCACCCAGACGTCGCCGTCTCGAGCGCGGATGTCCTTCAGCGGCAGGAATTTCTGCGAAAAGACGCCGACCACCATTTGCGGGTTATCGCGGCGGGTGATGGCGACGAGCACTTTTTCCGAAACTTCGAGCACCGTGCCGCCGGCGGCAACCGTGCGCGCCGCGACCTTTTCGACTGCAGCGTTGCCGCGTCCGGCCTTGGCGAAGACCAGCGTCCGGATCGACCAGCCGAGGTCGAGCGCGTCGATGACCAGCTTCAGCCCCTCGGCCATGAAAGCGTTCTGCTGGTCGCGGAATTTCTTCAGGGAGAGCGCCTTGATGTCCTTGATCAACGGATTGGCGAGGCTGGTCACTTCCTTCACCTGCCCCGGCGCGCCGGCGTGCCGCTCGCTCATTCAGGCCACCCAGCGTGAGAACAGCGACGTAGACAGCGCCCGGCCGGCGGATTTTTCGCGGATGATCAGTTCGCCGGATTCGACCGTGCCGCCCATGCCGGCAAATGTGTCGCGCATCAAGGCATGGATGGCGAAGAAGGAGGCGCGGATCGAATAGGCGGTCAGCACGACAGCAAGCGGCTTCGGCGTCAGGATCGAGCGGCAGAGGTCGGTCAGATCAGGCAGGTCCTCGAACAACTGCCAGACCTCGCCCTTGGGGCCACGGCCATAGGCGGGCGGATCGAACAGGATGATGTCGTAGCGGCTGCCGCGGCGCTCTTCGCGCTCGGCGAATTTCATGGCGTCGTCGATAATCCAGCGGATCGGCTTTTGCGACAGCCCCGCCATCTCCTGGTTCTCCCTGGCCCAGCCGATCGCCTTCTTGGATGCATCGACATGGGTGACCTCGGCGCCGGCGCGCGCCGCCACCAGCGAGGCAAGGCCGGTATAGCCGAACAGATTCAGCACCTTGACCGGTCGCTTCGCCGCCGCGATCACCCCGGCCATGTGGTCCCAGTGCGAGGCCTGCTCGGGGAAGACGCCGACATGGCGAAACGAGGTGAAGCGGCCGAGATAGTCGATTCCGTCATGCTTCATCGGCCAGGTCTCGCCGAGCGGCGTCTTGGGGAAGCGCCAGCGGCCGATGCCTTCCTCGTCGGTGTCGCCGGTGAAAATGGCGTCGGCGCGGTCCCAGTCTTTGGCTGGCAACGCTTTTTGCCAGATCGCCTGGCCTTCGGGCCGGACGATGCGATAGGGCCCGTACTGCTCGAGCTTTTGACCGGCGCCGCTGTCGAGCAGCGCATAATCGGCGTTGGGCGCCACTTCGAGGATCAGCGGCAGGTGTTCGGCGGGCAGGGCGCCGTCGCGGCGGGAAAGGACGCGCGGCGTGGCTTTCGGCTCGGTGCGGTTGCCCGATGCTGTGCCGGTCCCGCGCTGCGCCTGTTCCGCCCCGCCCTTTGCGAGCTGATGCGAGCGGCTGTCGCGGCGTTTGTCGCGAAAAGGTTTCAAGAAGAGCATCTCCGGGGCGACTTGGCCCGCTTCTGCCACAGCACATTCACCGGTGCAACAAACGCGGTCGCTGGACATTTCCGAAACGGTCAGCCGCGCCTGATCCAAAGCAGGGCGGCAACCAGCGATACGAAACCGACTGCCTTGAAGGCGGCGACGATCATATGGCCGGTTTCCCAGCGCAGTCGGATCGCTTCGAAATTTTCCGGAATCGGTCCAGGCACCCAGTTGGCCAGAATATCGTTCGCCGGCTTGACGAGAGCAAACCACATTGCAAGAGACACCGCATAGAGCACGGCAGCGGTCAACGCGTACCAGAACGCCGGACGGTCAGTGCGCAGCATCCATGCGAGAAGTCCCGGGCAGCCGATCGCGGCCACGTCGAGTGGCGCGCCAATGACGGCAAACAGCTGGAACTGGGCGTTGAAGACAGTCGTCTCGCGCCAGAGCGAAGGCGACCACTTCGTCAGCCGAGGAGCCGATTCCAGGGCATGGGCAAAGGACGGTCCAAGGCTGAGCGCCGCGACGACTGCGGCCAAGATGGACCAGAACAACAGGAACCCGCGTATCTCCATAACGCCCGAACAACGGCGTGACGCCGGACACGTTCCCCAGCGGAAGGGAGTAGGGCAGTAGGGGAGTAGGGGAGTAGGGGAGTAGGGGAGTAAGCGGATAGGGAAAGTATGACTTGCACGAAGCCGCTCGATTGGTACGGCTGCCCTACTGCCCTACTGCCCTACTCTTCAGCGCCTTGTACACCGCAATGCCGGCGGCGAGGTCTTCGAGGGCTGCGCCGACCGATTTGAAAAGCGTGATCTCATCGGGGCTCTGCCGGCCCTTCTTTTGGCCGCGTGCCAATTCATTCAGGTCGGCGACGATGGCTTGCGCCTCCAGCACGCCCGAGGCCAGCGGCTGGACGATGTCGCCCGCTTCCTTGGTGGCGCCGGCCCGGGTGTCGACATAGACGCGGGCACGCGCAATCGCATCGTCGTCGCTTTCACGCATGGCCGGCGTGAAACCGCCGACCAGATCGACATGGGTTCCCGGCTTCAACAGCGCGCCCTTGATCAGCGGCGTGGTCGTGATCGTCGCCGACGAAACGATGTCGGCCTGGCCGAGTTCGGCGTCGAGATCGCTCGCGGCGGTGGCCGCAAAGCCCTCGGCGCGCAATTCCGCCGCAACCTTTTCTGCATTGGCCGGCGTGCGGTTCCAGATGCGGATGGCGGTGATCGGCCGCACCGCTGAATGCGCCCTGGCGAGGAACGGCGACAGCGCGCCGGCGCCGACCACCAGCAGCCGCGCAGCGTCCTCGCGGGCCAGATAGGAGGCGGCCAGCGCCGAGGCGCAGGCCGTGCGCCACTGCGTCAACCGCTGGCCGTCGATCATGGCTTCAGGCTCGCCGGTCGCGCCGTCGAGCAGGAGGTAAAGCCCCATCACCGCGGGTTTGCCTACGGTGTTGTTGTCGGGCGACACCGTGACGATCTTGACGCCGATATGGCCGCCTGCCGACGTGCCGGCCGCATTGAAGTCGGTCCAGGCCGGCATCAGGAGCAGCGTCGAGGCCGCGCCGTCGGGCCGTTCGAGCGTATGGTGATGCCTGACCGGTTGTATTGCACCATCGCGAAAGGCCGCGCGCAGCGTCTCGACCAGGCCGGGAAAGGTCAGCGCATGATCGACCTCGGCCGCCGAAATGGTCAGCATGGGAAACTCCGTGGAGAGAAATACGCCTAACGCATAACGGCGGAAATCGGAACCGATTTTCGGAAAAGATCATGCGTAATCAAAATGGTACGGCGTCGTTTGTGCGTCCCAAAGGACGCGCGGCGCTGTGTTGGCTCAGTTGGTCGGCTTCGGCAAGGCCGGGCCTTGTGGCGCAGCCGGCGCACGGCTGACCGCCTGGCGCAGGTTCTCGGCCTCGACGCCGCGCTGGCGCGCCAGCCTGCGATAGCGGCCCTGCTTGATCCAGGTCGCCAGGCTGCCGATGACCATGCCGATGGCGAGAGCCAGGAACAGGAAGATGAAAAGCGGCAGCGTCACCGTCAGCGCCGGATTGCCGGGGTTGAACGGATCCAGGGTGAAGGCAACCGGATCGCGGTTGGCGACCGCCAGCGCAATCAGGATGACGGCCAGCGGCACGAAGACCACGACGAGCATGAAGCGATTGAACATGGAATTTCCTGTCGAAGACGGGCTCGACCGCGGGCCCGCGCCCTACTGAAAAGGCCGGCATGCGCATGAGCCCGCGCGGCGCCTATTTGCCGCCGTTCAGCCTTTCACGCAATTCCTTGCCGGTCTTGAAGAACGGCACCCATTTCTCCTCGACCTCGACGGATTCGCCGGTGCGCGGGTTGCGGCCGGTGCGGGCGGGGCGGTTTTTCACCGAGAAAGCACCGAAACCGCGCAACTCGACCCGGTTGCCTTCGGCAAGCGCGTCGGTGATCTCGTCGAAAATCGCGCCGACGATGTTTTCGACGTCGCGCAGAAAAAGGTGCGGGTTGCGTGTGGCGATGATCTGCACAAGTTCGGATTTGATCATGAGAAGGCTCCCCGTGAAAACACTGCGGTCAAAATTATGAGGATGATTTTATTTGCTTTTTTCACTCGTCTCAAGGGTGCCAGACGGAAACGAGACCGTCAAGAAACAAGCGGTCGGCACCAAGTTCGTGAATGATCTCGCCGCCATAGTCGGGCAGGCCGAGCGCACTGCCGATGGTTCGCGCCATCGCTTTCGAGAACAGGAAGCCGCCGCTTTCCGCGTCCTTCCACTCCACCACCTTGAGCTTGGCGTCGACGCCCTTTGTCGCGAGCCAGTCGATCGCTTCGGTCTCGCCGCCGACCGCGTCGATCAATTTGTTGGCAACAGCCTGCCGGCCGGTGAAGATCGATCCGTCGGCCAGGGCCAGCGCCTCCGGCTTGGTCATGTTGCGTCGTTCGGCGACGACGCCGACGAACCAGTCGTAGCTGTCCAGGATCAGCTTGCGGACCATGGTGCGCTCGTCGTCATTGGTCGGCTTGAAAGGCGATGGCGAGGCTTTCAACGGCGAGGATTTCACTTCCTCGAGCTTGATGCCGAGCTTGTCCATAAGGCCGGTGACGTCCGGATACTGGATCAGCACGCCTATCGAGCCGACGATCGACGATTTGCGCGCGACGATATGATCCGCCGCCGTGGCGATCATGTAGCCCGCCGATGCGGCCAGCGTGCCGACCTCGGCCACAACCGGCTTCTCGGCGGCCAGCTTGCGCACTGCATCGTAGATCGATTCACCCCCGACGGTGGTGCCGCCCGGTGAATCGATCGACAGGATCACAGCTTTCACCCTCGAGGATTGACGGATGGTATCCAGTTGTTTGATCAGGTCTTCGTCTTCGGTAATGGTGCCCTCGATCTTGACCTTGGCGATATGGTCGACCGCCGTGCCAGTGAAGTCGTCACCGTAAATCCAACTCGAAAAGGCAATCAGCCCGACTGCCGCGACAACAAGCGCTGCAACGCGCCAGAATGTCAGCTTGCGGCGCAAGCGGCGGCGGTCGATCAGGTCGTCGGCTCTCAGTGCCATGGTCAGCCTCATAGTCAATGGAAGCAGATGCTTTTAAAGCAACCATCCGCGCCCGGCTACCGATTCCTGACGAGCTTGCGCCAAAGACAGGGTTTCGACGTTCGCGAGCCGGCGTTTCAAGAGACATCAAGACCAATCCACAGGCCCCTAACGCTGTGCGCCTGTATCTGTTATGAGATGCAAGTCGTGCCGGTTTCATTTTCGTTTGTACAACAGCAACCGTCACACTTTTGCGGTTTTCCTCCGCTTGTGCTTGCTTGAGGGCGCCGGCATCCCACCTATAGGGGTGCTTGGCGGCAGGGGTTTAAAAGAAAGCAGTTATGTTAGCGCGACCGATCGAACCGACCAACACCGAGATGGAGTTGGCTCCCCCGGACGTAGGCCCGGCGCGGGTCGACGCCTTCGGCATTGCCCAGCGCCATTCGCGCCGCGTGCGGATCTTGAAGCTGGCGGTGCCGCTGGCCGCTGCCGCGATCGCGGTCGCCTTCCCGGTCTATTCCTATCTCGCGGCGCCTGGCTCAATTCAGGTCCAGGCCGACGGCAGCGCCTTCGCCAATGGCAAGCTGGTGATGGCCAACCCCAAGCTCAACGGGTTCACCAAGCAGAAACTGCCCTATTCCATGACGGCCTTCCGCGCCATACAGGACGTGACCAAGCAAGGCATCATCAATCTGGAGGGCATCGACGCCAAGCTGCCGATATCGACTGACAATGTGGCGGCCATCAATGCCTCGCACGGCACCTACAATCGTGACGGCAACACGATGAGCCTGACCAGCGATGTCACTATAACCACCACCGATGGCTTGGCGGCAAAGTTCAAATCGGTCTTTCTCGATATGGGCAAAGGGACTATGAAGACGAACGACCCGGTCGACGTCAGCCGCGGCGGGTCGCGGATCACCGCAGATTCGATGTCGATCCAGGACAACGGCAAGATCGTGGTTTTCGAGAACAGAGTGCGTGTCAACATCGATCCCGCCAGCTTGAAAGCGGCAGAGGCAATGAGCGGAGAATCCAATGCGGTTCAGTAGTTCGACACGGCTCGGGGCCGCAGCTTCGGCGCTGCCGGCCCTTGGGCTGGCTTTGGGGCTGAGCTTGGGGTCGACGCCGGCTCTGGCGCAGTCCAAGGCCACCAGCCAGTTGTCGGGCCTCAAACTGTCCGGCGACAAGCCCATCCAGATCGAAAGCGATAAGCTCGAGGTCCGCCAGGCGGATAACGTCGCCGTGTTCACAGGCAATGTAAGCGTCGTCCAGGGGCCGACTTTGCTCAAGGCCGGCAAGATGACGGTCTATTACGTCAAGGACGCCGACGCTGACGCTAAGGAAGCGCAGGCCGCAGGTGCCGCGATGACCGGCTCGGCCAACATCGACCGTCTGGAGGTCGCCAACAAGGTCTACATCAAATCGGACGACCAGGTCGCCACCGGCGACAGCGGCACCTTCGACATGAAGACGGAAGTGCTGGTGCTTTCAGGCAGCAAGGTCGTGCTTTCGCAAGGTGACAATGTACTGGTCGGCTGCAAGCTCACCGTGCAGATGAAGAGCGGCCTGGCCCAGGTCGACGCCTGCGGGGGCCGCGTCATGATGTCGATCACGCCGCCGGCGAAGTCGGGAGCGGCGAACCCCTGATGGTCGACGTAGCATCGCTGATGGCGCGTCTTCCAAGACGCGCCGCCAGCAAACTTGCGGCACCGGCCACGGTCAGCGTCGACCAGGTAAAGTTCAAGGGAACCTTGATCGCCAAGGGCCTGACCAAGAGCTACAAGGGCCGCAAAGTCGTCAGCGGCGTGACGATCGGCGTGCGCGCCGGTGAGGCGGTCGGGCTGCTCGGTCCCAACGGCGCCGGCAAGACGACCTGCTTCTACATGGTCACCGGCCTTGTGCCGGTCGATGAAGGCACAATCGAAATCGACGGCTTCGATGTCACCTCGATGCCGATGTACCGCCGCGCCCGCCTCGGCATCGGCTACCTTCCGCAGGAAGCGTCGATCTTTCGCGGCTTGAGCGTCGAGCAAAACATCCGTGCCGTGCTCGAAGTGGTCGAAAAGAGCCGCAAGGAGCGCGAACGCAGTCTCGACGAACTGCTTGAGGAGTTTCACATCAGCCATCTGCGCAAGGCCCCGTCGCTGTCGCTTTCCGGCGGCGAGCGGCGCCGCCTTGAAATCGCGCGCGCACTGGCGACCCGCCCCGCATACATGCTGCTCGACGAACCTTTCGCCGGCATCGATCCGATCGCCGTCGCCGATATCCAGCAACTCGTGCGCCATCTGACGGCGCGGGGCATCGGCGTGCTCATCACCGATCATAATGTCCGCGAGACGCTTGGCCTGATCGACCGCGCCTATATCATCCATGCCGGCCAGGTGCTGACCCATGGCCGGGCCGATGAAGTGGTCGCAAACCCGGATGTGCGGCGGCTTTATCTCGGTGAGGGATTTACACTCTAAGCGGGAAAATTCCCCTCCAAGCGCGATTTTTGGCGCGAGACGAGCCTTTTTCTCCGATTTCTCGTCCAAATAACACACCGACAGGCGAGTTTTGATCGCCGTCGCCTTGACAAGCAAAAGCCGGGCCAGTTTCTATGCCCAACTCGTTCCGGCAGTCCGGGTGCGTAGACAGGGCGTTTCAAACCGAACCATGGCGTTGGCGGCAAAACTACAGCTACGACAATCCCAGTCGCTGGTGATGACGCCGCAACTCATGCAGTCGATTCGGCTGCTGCAGTTCACCCACGTCGAGCTGGAACGCTTCATCGACGACGAGATCGAACGCAATCCTCTGCTCGATCGCGCCGAGCCGCAGGACGATGCCGTCAGCGACCAGGCGCAGAAGATCGATGCCGCGCCGGAAACGGCCACCGACGGCGACTGGTTCGAGAAGGAAACGGCGTGGAGCGCCGAGGCGATCTCGGAAAAGCTCGATACTTCGCTGGAAAACCTGTTTCCCGACGACCCCGGCACCAGCGAGCGGCTCGGTCCCGACCTGACGGCCCAATGGAAATCGGCCTCCGGCAACGGTTCCGCGTCCTCGTCGGACGGCTTCGACGTCGGAGACATGGCAGCCGCCGCCATCACGCTGCGCGAGCATGTCGGCGAGCAGGTCGCGCTTGCCTTCGCCGACCCGGCAGCCCGCCTGATCGCCAGCGAACTGGCGGATGGCCTCGATGAGGCCGGCTACATGCGCGCCGACATGGCTGAGATTGCCGCTCGTCTCGGCACCGACAGAGCGGCGGTGGCGAATGCGCTCGCAGTCTGCCAGACATTCGAGCCCGCCGGCATCTTTGCCCGCGACCTCGCCGAATGCCTGTCGCTGCAGCTTGCCGTCCGCGACCGGCTCGACCCGGCGATGAAGGCTTTGATCGCCAATCTCGAACTCCTGGCGCGGCGCGATTTCCAGACCCTGAAACGGATTTGTGGGGTCGACGAAGAGGATCTGCTCGACATGTTGGCTGAGATACGTGCGCTCGATCCGCGCCCGGGGATGGCGTTTTCGGGCGGCGCCAGCGACGCGATCGTCGCCGACGTCGAAGTGCGGGCGGCCAATGACGGCAGCTGGTTGATCGAACTCAATCCCGAAACGCTGCCGCGCGTGCTGGTCGACCATGTCTATTTCGCCCAGGTTTCACCGCATGCGAAAAACCAGACGGAAAAGGATTTCCTGGCGGAATGCCTGCAGAACGCCAATTGGCTGACGCGCAGCCTCGACCAGCGAGCGAAGACCATCCTTAAGGTTGCCTCAGAAATCGTGCGCCAGCAGGACGCCTTCCTCGTCCATGGCGTGCGTCACCTGAAGCCGCTCAACCTGCGCACGGTAGCCGACGCCATCGGCATGCACGAATCGACCGTCAGCCGGGTCACCGCCAACAAATACATGCTGACGCCGCGCGGCGTGTTCGAACTGCGCTATTTCTTCACCGCCTCGATCGCTTCGTCGGGTGGCGGTGACGCACATTCGTCGGAAGCGGTGCGCGACCGCATCAAGCAGTTGATCGATGAGGAGAAACCTGCCGACGTGCTTTCCGACGACGCGATTGTGGATATGTTGCGGGAAAGCGGCGTCGATATCGCCAGGCGCACGGTCGCCAAGTATCGGGAGGGCATGAATATTCCCTCGTCGGTGCAGCGGCGGCGTGAAAAACGCGCTTTGGCCAGCGCCGGACGTTGATCTCCGACGGAATTTCCACAGCTTTCGCACTTCCCACAGCTTTCGCACTTCATTGACAAGCCGCAATGAAGTGGCTAGAAGCCCGCCCGCATGGGACGGGCTACTGCCCGCATGCGGATGGTCCGTCACGACGTTGGCCACGGGACGGTCAAGACGGCGGCTTGTGATCAACCGGAAAGTTCGGATTTAAAATCGGCGCAAGTGACGCCGCAAAGCTTGTGCGCACAGACCACGGGTATAAACTCGGGACAGTTTGAAGCCTGAGCAAGGAAGGTCAGTTTTCAGATGACACTGCGCATATCAGGAAAACACATGGACATCGGCGATGCGTTCCGTACGCGCATTAACGATCGTGTCGGAGAAGTGATCGGGAAATATTTCGATCGGGGCTTTTCAGGGCAAATTGTAGTCGTCAAATCGGGGTCGCGCTACACGGCCGATTGCATGATCCGGCTGGATTCCGGCGCTTCGCTGCAGGCGACCGGTGAAGCCCAGGACCCGACGCTCGCTTTCGAGGCCGCGGCGGACCGCCTCGAAACCCGCCTTCGGCGCTACAAGCGTCGGCTGAAGTCACATAATTCAGGCAATGCCAATGGCGAACTCACCGACATCGCCTATACGGTGATGGCGCCGCTTGCCGATGACGACGAGGAAATACCGGAGAATTTCGCGCCAGCCATCGTCGCCGAATCAACCATGACGCTGCGGACCATGTCGGTGGCGTCAGCCGTGATCGAGCTCGACGCCAAGGACAGCCCGGTTCTCGTCTTCCGCAACGCCGGAAACGAGCATCTCAATATCGTCTATCGCCGGCCGGACGGAAATATCGGCTGGATCGACCCGTCTACGACCAAGGTCGCGCAGGGATGACGGCCAAGGCCGCACTGGGATAAGGAACCAGCCGCACGCGAGAGTGAGGGCTGCGACGGCAGGCGAACAAGGGATTTCAAGTATGGATCTGAGCGATCTTATCAACGTTCCGGCAATCTTGCCGGCGTTGAAGGCGAACTCCAAGAAGCAACTGCTGCAAATGCTGTCTGAACGGGCGGCGGCGATTTCCGGCATTCCGGAACGGGAGGTGTTCGACACCATCCTGCAGCGTGAACGGCTGGGCTCGACCGGTGTCGGCAACGGCATTGCCATTCCGCATGGCAAGCTGGCCGGGGTCAAGCGGATCGCCGGGGTTTTCGCCCGGCTGGAGACGCCGGTCGATTTCGAGGCGCTGGACGACCAGCCGGTCGATCTGGTGTTCCTGCTTTTGGCGCCCGAAGGTGCCGGCGCCGACCACCTCAAGGCGCTGTCGCGCATCGCGCGGGTGCTGCGCGACGCCGACACGGTGGCCAAAATCAGGGGCACCCGCGACGCCGCAGCGATCCACGCGCTTTTGTCGGACACGCAAGCCTCGCACGCGGCCTGAGTTTTTTGATTGAATCTGTTGAAGGGCCGCCGCGAGCGGCCCTGTCCGTTTCAAACCAGATCGCTGCGCCTATTGTTAATGGATGGCGACGGGGATCAGGTCGTTTTCCAGGGCGCCAGCCAGCGCCCGGTCGCGAGCGTCCGAAAGCAGGATCGGCTGGCCATTGGCGGCAAACAGGGCCCACAGTTCCAGGCCGGGCGCGATTTCGCTGAGGCCCGGGAAACGGCCGCGCAGATCGTCACTCGACACTTTCCTGAGATAGGCGACCGAGCCTTCGCCGAGATGGGCGAATTCGCCGCTGGTCATGATAAGATTTTCGTCAGTTCTGGTCATTTAAGCCTCCTTGTCGCGAGGACGCCGCTCTAGGCCGCCTCGCATGAGAGCCATCGGTAAAGATCAGTCTTTCACCGATATGTTTATTTTCCGTACCAGCCGTTCGGACTCGGGCCGGTCGAGATCGATCGACAAAAGCCCGTTCCTCAGCTCCGCGGTGATCACCCGCATGCCGTCGGCCAGCACGAAACAGCGCTGGAACTGGCGCGCGGCAATGCCGCGATGAAGAAATTCGCGCTCGGTATCGTCGTTCTGACGGCCGCGCACGACCAACTGGTTCTCCTCCGTGGTCACATCGAGATCGTTCTCGGCGAACCCGGCAACAGCGAGTGTGATACGCAGCCTTTCGGCCTTGCCGTCGGCACCGCTTAGGCGCTCGATGTTATAGGGAGGGTAGCTGTCACCCGACTTCGCCAGACGCTCCAGGGTCTTTTCCATGGCGTCGAAACCCAGGAGAAGCGGGCTGGAAAAAGGCGTCATTCGGCTCATGTTACATTGTCCTCTCAAGAGCGACATAAAGTGGAAAAACCCAGATGGCATTTTTCCCGATGGTCTTGATATGGTCCGCCCCGCGGTCAAGTTCAAGCCGTCAAAAGCCCCGCCCAAAAAGACTCCCCAAACAAGGAATTGAAATGCCCCTATCCCGCAAGATCATCATCGACACGGATCCCGGCCAGGATGATGCCGTCGCCATATTGCTGGCGCTTGGCAGCGCCGAGCTGGAGATCGTCGGCATGACCGCCGTCGCCGGCAACGTGCCGCTGAGGCTCACTGAAAAGAATGCACGCAAGATCTGCGAACTGGCCGGCAGGTCTGACATCAAGGTCTATGCCGGCGCCATCCGGCCGCTGGCGCGCGAACTGGTTACCGCCGAGGAGGTGCATGGCGAGACCGGTCTCAACGGACCGCAATTGCCCGAACCGACAATGAAGCTGCAGGACCAGTATGCGGTGGATTTCATCGTCGAGACACTGATGAAGGAAGAGAGCGGCACGATCACGCTCTGCGCGCTCGGACCGCTCACCAACGTTGCGCTGGCGCTTATCCGCGAGCCGAAGATCGCGCCGCGCATCAAGGAAATCGTGCTGATGGGCGGCGGCTTCTTCGAAGGCGGCAACGTCACGCCGACCGCCGAATTCAACATCTATGTCGACCCGCATGCCGCCGACGTCGTGTTCAAATCCGGAATCCCGATCGTCATGATGCCGCTCGACGTCACCCACAAGGCGCTGACCACCGCCAAGCGGACCCAGGCCTTCCGAAAGCTCGGCACCAGGGTCGGCACGGCTACGACGGAGATGCTGGAATTCTTCGAGCGCTTCGACGAGGAGAAATACGGTACCGATGGCGGTCCGCTGCACGACCCTTGCGTCATCGCCTATCTGTTGAGGCCGGAGCTATTCAGGGGCCGCAACTGCAACGTCACCGTGGAAACCGCCTCGGAGCTCACTATGGGCATGACCGTGATCGACTGGTGGGGCGTGACCAAGCGACCGAACAACGCCATGGTGATGCGCGACATCGACCATGATGCGTTTTTCGCATTGCTGCTGGAAAGGCTGGGGCGGCTTTAGGGCTTCTTCCTTCCCCCCTTGTGGGCCCACAAGGGGGGAAGGAAAGGTGCCCTCACTTCGCCTTTGAAAACGCCAGCCACAGACCGCCGCCGATCAGGAAACTGCCGCTGATTCTGGACATGAGCTTGATGCGGCCGGCCGAGAGCAGGCGTCCGACGCGGCCGGCGGCGAGCGCGAAGGTCGAATCCGACACGGCGGCGAAGATCAGAGCGGTGAGACCCATGACGACGATCTGCAACGCGTAGTTGCCTTCAGGGGCGATGAACTGCGGAAAGAAGGCGCCGAAGAACACCAGCGTCTTGGGATTGCTGATCGCCACCAGCAGGCCTTGCAGGAAGAAGCCGCCGCGCGGTGTCTTCGCCGATCCGTCGGCGTTCAGCTTGCCCTTGGAGCGGAACATCTGCACACCCATCCAGATCAGATAGGCAGCGCCGATCAGCCTGACCCATTCGAACCAATGGCCCATTCCCGCGATCAGCGAGGTCAATCCGATGCCGACGATGGCGATCATGATGGCCAGCCCTGCCTGCGTGCCGGCGACATTGGCGAGGCCGGCGCGGGAGCCATGGCGGATGCTGTTGGCGATGATCAGCGTGACGGTCGGTCCAGGCACCAGGACAATGACGATACAGGCAACGACATAGGTAGCGTAGAGTTCCAGCGACATGGTTTTCCTCGACAATATGCGGCTTGCGACGCGGCCGACCGCGATCAATGCATGACAGTAACGCCGGTGCAAGCCGGCAGGATAGTTGCTGGCGGCCTTGACCTGGATTTAAGCTCCGGTCTGCCACGGCAGCGTCGTCTCGTAGGCTGCCGCTGCTCTCAACACGGCCATGTCGCCGCGCGGCCGCCCGATCAGTTGCATGCCCATCGGCCTGCCTCTGGCATCGAAGCCCGCCGGTACGTTGACCGCCGGGCAGCCGCCAAGCGTGGCGAACGCTGAAACCTGCATCCAGCGGTGATAGCTGTCCATGGGACGCCCGGCCACTTGCGTCGGCCAGTGGGTGGAAACCTCGAAGGGGAAGACCTGCGCAGTCGGCAGTGCGACGAGGTCGAAGCGGTCAAAGAGCGACAGCAGGGTCTTGTGCCAGGACGAGCGCCTCACCGTGGCGGCGTGGATGTGCGGCGCCGTGAGCTGCAGCGCCTGTTCCACCTCCCACACGGCCTCCGGCTTCAGAAGACTGCGTTTCAAGGGATCGTCGTAATGCGCCTTGAGCGCGCAACCGCTGCTCGCCTGGCGCAGCGTCACAAAGGCCTGCCACAGCGCTTCGAAGTCGAAATCCGGCACCAGCGCTTCGGTCTGAAAGGATACATCGGCGAATCGGCCGAGCGCGGCCTCGCAAAGACTAGGGATGCCGGGTTCGAGCGGCAGATGGCCGCCGAGATCGCCGAACCAGGCGATGCGGCCGCCGGCGGTTGCCGTTTGCAGTCCCTGTAGGAAGCAGCCCTGCTTGTGATGCGAGAGCGGCGCGCGAGGGTCGTAGCCGGCCTGCTCGTCGAGCAGCAGCGCCATGTCGCGGACGCTGCGGCCCATCGGACCATCGACGCCCATCTGCGCATGAAACACGTCAAGATCCGGGCCGGCCGGCACAAGTCCCTGCGAGGGACGGAATCCATAGACATTGTTGTAGGCGGCCGGGTTGCGCAGCGAGCCGCCAAAGTCGCTGCCGTCGGCGACAGGAACCATGTCGAGCGCCAGCGCGACCGCCGCGCCGCCGCTCGAACCGCCGGCGGTCAAGGCCGGGTCGAAAGCATTGAGCGTCGGGCCGAACACGGTGTTGTAGGTGTTGGAGCCAAGGCCGAATTCGGGAACGTTGGTTTTGCCGATGATGATGGCGCTGGCCTTGCGGATGCGCTCGACGAAGAAATCATCCTCTTGCGGCACGAAATCGGCGAAGATCGGCGAGCCGAAGCTGGTTCTGAGGCCCTTGGTCTGCGCGAGATCCTTGATGGCGATCGGCAGGCCGAACAGGGGGCCGGCATGCCCTGCACGCGCCAGATGCGCGTCCGCTTTGTCGGCCTCCTGCAGGATGTCGGCACGGTCGCGTAGTGAGACGATGGCGTTGACCAGCGGGTTCACCGCTTCGATCCGGTCGAGGAATGCCGCCACCACCTCGCGCACGGACAGCTGCCGGAGCCTGATCGCGTCGGCAAGGTCCACGGCGGACAGGCGGCATATATCGCCGGCAGGCGGCACGGCATGTTTCGTGGCCGGGCGCATGGCTCTCACCCAGCTGGCGGATTTTGGAGCGCCGCGTCGACGTCCTTCGCCAGCGGGATCGCCGGCTGGGCGCCGGGCTTCAGGCAAGCGAGCGAACCAGCGGCTGCAGCACGGGCGAGCGCCTGATCGAGCGGCAGGCCCGACGACAGCCCGGCGGCGAAATAGCCGCAAAACGTGTCGCCGGCGCCGACCGTGTCGACCGGCGTGATCTTCAGCGCCGGAACCATCAGAAGATCGGCTGGCGTGGCAGCCAGAACGCCGTCGCCGCCGAGTGTGACGACAATTGTGCGGCCGGTCTTCCCGGCGTAATCGCGCATCCGCGCCGGGCGATCACGGCCGCTCAGCGACAGCGCCTCACCATAGAGGTCGAATTCGGTCTCGTTGGCGACGACATAGTCGGCCTTGCCGAGGAAGGCGGCCGCCTCGCCACGGAATGGTGCCGTGTTGAGCACACTGACCGCGCCTGCCGCCCGGGCCGCGTCCAGTGCTGCATCGACAGTCTGCAGTGGGATCTCTTGCTGCAGGAGCACGACATCGCCGTTTTTCAGGAAGGCTTTGGAAAGGTCGCCTGTCACGACCGAATCATTGGCGCCCGGCACCACGGCAATGACGTTCTCGCCGTCGTCGGCGACCATGATCAATGCCGTGCCGGTCGAGGCGAAGGTTTCGCCGACACCGGACAGGTCGATCTTGCCGTCCCGCAGCAGCGCCAGCGCTTCAGTGGCGAAATTGTCCTTGCCGACCGCGCCGACCATGCGCACCTTGGCACCGGCGCGCGCGGCGGCCAGGGCCTGGTTGGCGCCCTTGCCGCCGGGTGCGGTGGTAAAGCCAGAGCCCCGAACCGTCTCGCCCGGTGCGGGCAAGCGGTCGACATTGGCGATGAGGTCAAGGTTGATCGAGCCGATAACGATGATCAAGTGGTGCCTCCCTGCTGACGCATCGTGCTTTCCGAAAATCGGAATCGATTTTCAGAAAGCACGATGCGTAGAATTAAAGTGTTAGAGCGTACTTTGTGCGTCCGAATGGACGCACGTCGCTCTAATTGCGCGGGAAGCTACTCCGTAAGGCCGCCGCTTGCCAGACCGCGCGAGATGAACCCGCGCGGTCTGGCCCGAATCTATGGGCGTTTCATCAAGATCCGACTTGTCCCGCTTCCCAGCCAAGGATGGCGCGTTTGCGGGTCAGGCCCCAGTGGTAACCGGTGAGCGCGCCGGACTTGCCGAGCGCCCGGTGACACGGCACCACGAAGGACATCGGATTGGCGCCGACCGCAGCACCCACCGCCCGGCTGGCGCTCGGTGCACCGATGCCGGCGGCGATCGAGGAATAGGTGCAGGCCTTGCCCATCGGGATGCGCAGCAGGGCCTCCCAGACGCGGACCTGGAAGTCGGTGCCGATCATGACGACGCGCAGCGGCTGGTCGGCGCGCCACAGCGCCGGATCGAAGATGCGCGCGGCATAGGGCGCCGTCGCGGCCATGTCCTCGACATAGTTTGCGTTCGGCCAGCGGCCGGACATGTCGGCAAAGGCCGCACGCTCGCCGCCGGCATCGCTGAAGGCGAGGCCGGCAAGGCCGCGGTCGGTGACCATGATCAGGGCGATGCCGAAGGGCGAGATGTGATAGCCGTAGCGGATCGTCAGCCCGGCGCCGCGGGTCTTGTAGTCGCCCGGCGACATCGCCTCATGGGTGACGAAAAGGTCGTGCAGCCGGCCGGGGCCTGACATGCCGACCTCGAAAGAAGCCTCGAGCAGCGGCATGCCGGAATCGAGCAGTTTGCGCGCATGATCGAGCGTGACCGCCTGGAGGAAGGCCTTGGGCGACAGGCCGGCCCAGCGTGTGAAGAGCTTCTGCAGCCCGGTCGGCGTCTCGCCGACTTCCTCGGCCAGTATTTCGAGCGACGGCTGGTCACGGTAGTCAAGGCTGATCTTCTCGATCGCGCGCCGAACAACTTCGTAGTCACCGCCTTCGGGTGTGATGTCTTTCTTCAGAATAGCTGTCTGTGCGTTCATCGGACTATCTCCTTGACCGTGAATATCGTCCTTCGCGGCTGCGATCACCACCCGAAACTTGCCTTCTCGTCATGTGCACCCAGATAGATATGGCTTCGAGGAAGGAGCCGACGATGGCTGGCGAGAAGGTGCATCTGACCAAGGAGAAGGAGACGCTGCTGATTACCATTTATGGCAAGGCACTGGAGAGCCGGTTGCCTCAATCGCTGCTGAAAGGTCATTTTGCGGACAAGGCGGTTCGCTCACATTTAGCGCGCCTTTGCGGTCGCCAAGGCACGCGAAAAGGCTGACGCAAAGCTCTCTCGGTCGTCGGGATTGAGGAAGCCGCCGATCGGCACATTCTGGCCTTGTGCTTCCACCGCCATCCTGGTGATGCCGATCTCGGCGTGGCGGGCGACCGAAAAACGCGCCCAGAACGGATTGAAGCGATGCGCTTCCGATTTGCCTGACGGTGCGGTCTTGCGGATGTCGAGGCTGGTGCGCGAGACCGACACTTCCTCGCGGGCGCGGGCGGCACGATAATTGGCGCGAAAGGCGATGTAGACGGCAATCACGTCGAAACCGAGGAAGCCGAACACCGGCCAGGCGCCGCGCGACAGGAAAAACGCTCCGGTCACCAACGAGCCGAACAGCAGAGCGCCCATCAGGATGGCAAAGCCGGTTTTGCCCAGCGACCGATGCGGTATCAGCAGTGCCTGGAAGAATGGCTCGTCGGCCTGAAATGAGGCGTTTGTGTCGCTCATGACGGGATATTATAGAAGGGTATGACGAGCCCCAAGCCCAAAAATTCCTCTACACCCGAAAATGAACCGCCCCCCGGCCGACGCGACGGCTCGAACGCCATGCGGTCCCATTCGCGCTACAGCCCGGCGGAAGTGCACGAGATTTTCCGACGCTTTTCCGTTCAGCGGCCCGAGCCGAAGGGCGAGCTCGAACACATCAACGCCTTCACGCTGCTGGTGGCGGTGGTGCTTTCGGCACAGGCGACCGATGTCGGCGTCAACAAGGCAACGCGGGCGCTGTTCAAGGTCGCCGATACCCCGCAAAAGATGCTGGCTCTCGGCGAGGCCAAGGTCGGCGACTATATCCGCACCGTCGGGCTTTGGCGCAACAAGGCCAAGAACGTCATCGCATTGTCGGAAGCGCTGATCCGCGACCATGGCGGCGAAGTGCCTGACGACCGCGATCAATTGGTCAAGCTGCCGGGCGTCGGGCGCAAGACCGCCAATGTCGTGCTCAACATGGCTTTCGGCCAGCACACGATGGCGGTCGACACGCATATCTACCGCATCGGCAACCGGCTGGGACTGGCGCCCGGCAAGACGCCGGAACAGGTCGAGCAGGGGCTGTTGAGGATCATTCCGAACGAATATATGCGCCACGCGCATCATTGGCTGATCCTGCATGGCCGCTACGTCTGCAAGGCGCGCAAACCGGATTGTCCGGTCTGTGTCATTGCCGACATCTGCAAGGCCGAGGAGAAGACGAATGATGTTCCGGCGCCGCTGGTCGAAATTGCGCCGCTCGAACCCGTAGGCGAAATTCAGTAGCCGTAGCCGCGCGCCATCGCCGCGGCGAAGACCGGGATCAGCAGGAAGACCAACGCTTCGGCGCGGATATAAGTTCGAACGGATGCAAGTTGTGCCGCAGGTACCTGGAAGCTGGGGCTGGCCGAGGCCTGCCTGTTCCAGGAAACAAAGCGGACCGTCGGAATGATCGACAACAGGCCGACGATGACGAAGGCCGCCATCTTTGCCCAGAACACCCAGTTGTAGACGTAGAACTCCCAGCCCTTCAGGCCGTAGATGACGCGGCCGATGCCGACGAGGATGATCAGCATGGCGAGGATGCCGTAATGGCGATCGATGCCGACAAGCCGCCGGAGCGTCGCGGCGGGCAGATCGCCGCGGATCAGGACAAATTCGGCCCCGATGATGCCTGCCAGTGAAAACACCAGCAGATGATGAAAGATGGCAAGCAGAAGATCGGTAGTATCCATGCCCTTTCCCTCCGTCGGACGGCACAGCGGACGCTGAATCAGCTGCTGGTGAAAAGTAGCACCGCTTGGCAGGATTCACATTGGGCTGGAAGATGATCTGCACAGGCTTTGGCTCTGGTGCAGGCGATTTGGATCTCTGTCGCATATCGGCGTCCCCCAAAACCGCCGAGCACCCCGGTCAAATCCAAGGGAAGGCTACTAGACACAGGCAAACTAACGCAACCGAGGCACGACACATGATCAATCCACAGGCGCTTGTCGCTCCCGTCATTGAAACGCCGCGCACCGTGTTGCGGCCACACCAGCTCGATGATTTCGACGCCTATGTCGCCATGTGGGCCGATCCGGCCGTCACACGCTTCATCGGCGGCAAACCGCGCACGCGGGAGGAAAGCTGGATGCGCTTCCTGCGTCATGCCGGCCTGTGGTCGCTGCTGGGCTATGGCTTTTGGGCGATCGAGGACAAGGCGACCGGCCGCTTCATCGGCGAAGCCGGCTTTCACGATTTGAAGCGCAATATCGTGCCGTCGATCGAAGGCGTTCCGGAAGCCGGTTGGGCACTGGTCCCGAGCGCCCATGGCCAAGGCTTCGCCAGCGAAGTCGTCGGACGGGTTCTCGCCTGGGGCGACGCGGCATTCGGGCGCGCAAGGACCGTCTGCATCATCGATCCGGAAAACACCGCTTCTCTGAACGTCGCGGCAAAATGCGGCTACAGGGAAGTGTTGCGGACCACTTATCACGACGAAGCGACGATCCTGCTGGAACGGCAGCCCTAGGGGTGCTGCCTGTCACCCTGTGGTTCTGGTCAGGCCGAACCGAGGCATTCTATGCCCTTCGCCTCAGCACCAGGCCCTCCGCTTCGGCGCCGGCTTTGCGGGCCGCCTGTTCGAGCATCGAGGCGTCTTCGCCGAAAGCGCGGGTGGCGCGCGCGGCCGCCTCGATCAGCGGATTTTTCATGCGCTGGAGAAAGGCCGCGTCGACGCGCGTGCTCGGGCCGGACAGCGTCAACGCACCGAGCAATGTGGGCCCCGGCCCGAACACCGGTGCCGAGACGCCCGCCGTCTCGGGGTCGCGATCGCCGACCGACAAACAATGATAGGACTTGCGGATCGTTTCGTAAGGCTCGCCCTGCTGACCGGAAAACGCTGCAAGCACGCGGCCGCCCGAACCGGCCAGCAACGGCAGCACGTCGCCTTCCCGTATGGTATAGCGGATGGGATGCTTGGACTCGACGCGGTAGAGACAGGTGCGCACGTCGCCCGAACGGACATAGAAAGCGACGCTTTCCCAGCTTCGCTCGGCCAGATCACGCATGATCGGCAGCAGGATGTCGATCGCTACGACCGAACGCTGATATAGGGCACCCAGCCGGAAGGTGGCAGGGCCGACACGGTAGCGGCCGTCGTCGAGACGCTCCAGCAACTGCCCGCGCAACAATGAGTTCGCCAGCCTCAGGATCGTGCTCTTGTACAGGCCGGTCCGCGCCGCGATTTCAGCCAGGCTGAGCGACCGGTCGGCGGTAGCGAAAGCATCGAGGATGACGATCGCGCGGTCGAGCGCGGCAACACCGTTGGTCGACGCAGGCTTGGATTGTGTTACGGTTATCTGCTTGACCACGTCGTTCCGTTCCCAGTTGGACAGAAGGGCCGATCGGAACAATTGTGCCGCATCCAGATAGTTCTGTCCAGTAGAATGCCATTCCGGTTGACAGAACGAAGCAAAGACTGCATGAATTTTTGTCGAGCGGGTCTGAATTCAGGCTACGTTGCTGGCAGGCACCAGAGGAGGTGTCGTGATTGGAGGAATCCCATGCTGAACAGACGCAGATTTTTAATGAGCACCGCCGCTGCCGGCGCCGCCGGTTTCGCGGCGTTGCATCTCTCGCCCGCTTTTGCGCAGGATGCGCCGCAGATCCAGATCTTCGTGCCGGCAGCGCCCGGCGGCGGCTGGGATCAGACGGCGCGCGCGATGGACCAGGTGCTGCGCAGTGAGAAGCTGATCTCCGGTTCACAGATCACCAATGTCGGCGGCGCCGGCGGCACGGTCGGCCTGCCGCAATTCATCAGCCAGTGGAACGGCAAGGGCAATTCGCTGATGGTTGCCGGCATGGTCATGGTTGGCGCCATTATCGCCAACAAATCGGCCAACAATCTCACCGAAGTCACGCCGATCGCCCGCCTCACCGGCGAATTCGAGGCGCTTGTCGTGCCGGCGGCCTCGCCGTTCAAGACCGCAGCGGATTTCGTCGCCGCCCTCAAGGCCGATCCGACCAAGGTTCCGGTGGCTGGCGGTTCGGCCGGCGGCTCGGACCACATATTGTTCGGCCTTATCGCGAAGACGGCCGGTGTTCCGGCAGCCAACCTCTCTTACGTGCCGTTCGCCGGCGGCGGCGAGGCACTGTCGGCGCTTCTCGGCAACCAGGTCGCGGCCGGCATCTCCGGCTATGGCGAGTTCTCCGAACAGGTCAAGGCAGGCGCGCTTCGGCTGCTCGCCATTTCCGCGGACAAGCGTCAAGAAGGCATCGATGCACCGACGCTGAAGGAAGCCGGCATCGATGTCGAATTGTTCAACTGGCGCGGCGTCTTCGCACCGCCGGGCGTTTCCGACGCTGACAAGGCGGCGATGATCACGCTGGTCGAGACCATGGCTAAAAGCGATGCCTGGGCCACCGAATGCAAGAATCGCAACTGGACGCAAATCCTGCTCACCGGCGACGATTATGCGAAATTTCTCGCCGAAGACACGGCCCGGATCGCAGCCATACTCAAGGACCTCGGCCTTGCCTGATGTCCTCGGAGAGGGGCGGTCTGCACTGCCCCTTTCCGATGTCGCCAGCCGCATGGACATACGATCCAGCGCGAGTGAAACTGCGGTGAGGTCGGCTGTGGGAGACCGGCCTATCCAGGGAGGACGATCATGAGCACCAGCGACCAGCAGGCGGCGCCGCCGCGCCTTGCCGTGCCCGAATTGCTGATCGGCATCGGGCTTTTCGCCTGCGCCGGCGCAGTAGCCTGGCAGACGCTGTCGATTCCGGTGTCGCCGCTCTACTCCAAGGTCGGCCCGACCGTCTTCCCCTACATCACCATGATCGGCATGACGATCCTTTCCCTCCTGCTGATCGTCGCCGCCCTGCGGGGCGGCTGGCAGCCGGAAGAAGAAAAGGAAACGCCGACCGACTGGAAGGCGATGGGCATCGTCGCCGTCGGACTGGTCGCGAACCTTGTTCTGATCCAGCCGCTTGGCTTCACCGCAGCCTCGGTGATCATGTTCGTTCTCATCTGCTACGGGTTTGGCAGCAGACATCCGCTGCGTGACGTGCTGCTCGGCCTGATCCTTGCGCTTGCCGCCTATTTCGGCTTCGCCAGGGCGCTCGGCGTCAATATCGGCGCCGGCTTCATCGAGAATCAGCTGAACACCGGTCTCGATTCGATTATCCGTGTGTTGAGAGGCTGAAGCCATGGAAACGCTCAGCCATCTCGCGCACGGATTTTCGGTCGCCTTTACGCCGGTCAATCTCATGTGGTGCCTGCTCGGCACGACACTGGGGACCGCGATCGGCGTGCTGCCCGGCCTCGGACCGGCGCTGACCATCGCCCTGCTTTTGCCGATCACCTATCAGGTGGCGCCGGAAGCGTCCTTCATCCTGTTTGCCGGCATCTATTACGGCGCCATGTATGGCGGTTCGACGACATCGATCCTGCTCAACACGCCGGGCGAAAGTGCAACCATCGTCACTGCGCTGGAAGGCAACAGGATGGCCCGTTCCGGTCGCGGCGGCGCGGCACTTGCCACTTCGGCGATCGGCTCCTTCGTCGCCGGCACACTCGGCACGCTGGGTGTCGCTTTCTTGGCCCCGGTCGTGGTCAAATTCGCGCTGTCTTTCGGCCCGGCCGAATATTTTTCGCTGATGGTGCTGGCCTTCATCACGGTTTCGGCGGTGCTCGGCTCGTCCTCGGTGCGTGGCCTGACCAGCCTGTTCATCGGCTTCGTCATCGGCATGATCGGCGTCGACCTGCAGACCGGGCAGCCGCGCTTCACCTTCGGCATGAGCCAATTGCTCGACGGCGTCGACGTGATCGTCGTCGCCGTCGGCCTCTTTGCGGTCGGCGAGACGTTCTACATGGCCTCGCGCCGCTATGCCGGCAAGGACGAGATCGTGCCGCTGAAGGGCTCACTCTACATGACGGCGGCCGAATGGGCACGCTCGTGGAAGGCTTGGCTGCGCGGCGCCCTGCTCGGCTTCCCGATCGGCGCCCTGCCGGCCGGCGGCGCCGAGATCCCGACCTTCCTGTCCTATGCGATCGAGAAGAAGCTCTCCAAACACAAGGAGGAGTTCGGCGCGGTCGGCGCCATCGAAGGCGTTGCCGGGCCGGAAGCCGCCAACAATGCATCGGCCGCCGGCGTGCTGGTGCCGATGCTGACGCTCGGCCTGCCGACTTCGGCGACGGCCGCGATCATGCTGTCGGCCTTCCAGAGCTATGGCATCAATCCCGGGCCGATGCTGTTCATGACGCAGGCCAATCTGGTCTGGGGGCTGATCGCCAGCCTGTTCATCGCCAATATCATCCTCGTCATCCTCAACCTGCCGCTGATCGGGTTGTGGGTGCGGCTGCTGAAAATCCCGGCGCCGCAGCTCTATGCCGGTATCCTGGTGTTCGCTACGGTCGGCACCTACGGCATTTCGCAGTCACCGACCGACCTCGTCATCCTCTATCTGCTCGGCGGGGCCGGATTCCTGATGCGGCGCTTCGATTTCCCGACGGCGCCGGTCATCATCGGTATGATCCTCTGGCCGCTCGCCGAAACGCAGTTCCGCCGCGCGATGACCATCTCGAACGGCGACTGGTCGGTGTTCTACAAGCATCCGCTGTCGCTGACGCTGCTGACGCTGGCGTTCATCGGGCTGATTGGGCCGCATATCTACGCTTACGTCGAACGCAGACGCATGCGCGGACCGGAGCATGTGCCGGGCGATGCCTGACCTGTCTGTAACATGATGACCGACTTGCTGACCGGTATCCGCGTCCTCGACCTGACCAATGTTCTGGCTGGCCCCTACTGCGCCTATCAGCTGGCGCTGCTCGGGGCCGATGTGATCAAGGTCGAGGCGCCGCAAGGCGGCGACCTGGCGCGCCAGCTCGGCGGCTCGCCGGAACTCAACAGCACCGGCATGGGCGCTTCGTTCCTGGCGCAGAACGCCGGCAAACGATCGGTGGTGCTCGATCTCAAGAAGGAGGCCGATCGCGAACGCTTTCTCGATCTGGTCGCCTCCGCCGACGCGCTGGTCGAGAATTTCCGCCCCGGCGTCATGGACCGGCTGGGACTTGGCTATGCGAGGCTGAAAGAAGTCCGCCCCAGCCTTGTCTATTGCGCGATTTCGGGCTTCGGCCAGACCGGGCCGATGCGCGACAATCCTGCCTACGACCAGATCATCCAGGGCCTTTCAGGCATCATGAGCATCACCGGCACGCCGGAGACCGCGCCGCTGCGGGTCGGTTATCCGGTCGCCGACACGCTGGGCGGACTGGTCGGGGCGTTCGCGATCGCCGCGGCACTTGTGAAGCAGAAGACGACAGGCGAGGGCGCCTTCCTCGACGTGTCGATGCTCGAATGCACGCTCTCCGCGCTGGGCTGGCCGGTCTCCAACTATCTGACGGCTGACGTCGAGCCGCAGCCGATGGGCAACGAGAACATGACGGCGGCACCTTCCGGAACATTTCGCACTGGCGACGGCTTGCTCAACATCGCCGCCAACAAGCAGGAGCAGTTCGTCACGCTCTGCCGGCTGGTCGGGCTGCCCGAGCTGGCGTCGGACCCGCGCTTTGCCGAGCGCGAGACGCGCAAGCGCAACCGCATCGCCTTGAAGACGCTGATCGAGGACGCCCTGGCGAGCAGCTCGGCCGCAGCCTGGGAGGAAACACTCAATCGCGCAGGCGTGCCGGCAGGCAGGGTGCTGACGATCCCGCAGGTGCTGGCCGAGCAGCAAGTGATAGAGCGCGACATGACCACCCGTTTCGATGGCATCTCGAAGATGGACCGGCCGCTGACCGTCGTGCGCGGCGGGTTCATGGTCGATGGTGCGGCACCGTTGCCGACCAAGCCGCCGCCGGCGCTGGGCGAGCATATGGACGAGGTGTTTGCCAGTCTGCCGCCGCGCGTCAAGAAAAGAGCGCAGGCATGAGCGACGCGAGAGCATGAGCAACGTTGGGAAAAAAACCGGCCGCGAGCGCGGCGAGGAATGGTGGCAGACCGATATCATCGAAATGCGCCCTGGCGTGATCCGGCTGCGCGGCTATGAAATCCAGGACCTGATCGGCCGCGTCAGCTTTCCGGCGACGATCTGGCTGATGTTGCGCGGCGAACTGCCTGGTGAGGAGCAGGCGGCGCTGCTCGGCATTGCGCTGGGGGCCGCGGTCGACCACGGGCCGCAGGCGCCATCGATCGCCATTGCCCGCATGGCGGCTACCTGCGGCGTCGGCATCAACAGTGCCATGGCCTCGGCCATCAATGTGCTTGGCGACGTGCATGGCGGCGCCGGTGAACAGGCGCTTGCCTTCTATGGCGACATCGCCGCGGCACTCGACGCAGGCGTAACGCTTGCCGATGCCGTCGCGTCGCGCCTCGATCGCTTCTTCGCCGAAGAGAAATCCTATGTGCCGGGGCTCGGCCATCGCTTCCACCCGGTCGATCCGCGGGCGCCGCGCCTCATCGAGCTGACCCGCGATTTTGCCGCGCGCGGCGTCGTCAGCGGACGTTTCGCCGACATCGCGGAGGCTGTTGAGGCCGAGGTAGCGCGGCGCAAGGGCAAGAAGATCCCGCTCAACATCGACGGCGCCACCGCCGTCATCTATGGCGAGTTGGGCTTTCCGCCGCCGCTGACACGCGGCCTTTTCGTGCTCTCGCGCTCGGTCGGCATATTGGCGCATGCGTGGGAACAGTCGCAACAGAGCGACCGCAACAAGGGACCACTGCCGCGCGAATGGTTGTGGGCCTATACCGGCACGCCGGTGCGGCCTTTCCCTCAGGGAGATGGTGACTCCAAATGAGGCCTTGGTTCAAGTTCGCCAGCGGGCGCTGGTTGGGGAATTTTCAGGTTCTTCAGCAGCGTTGAAAGATCGGGCTCATCGATAAGCACGGCTGCGTCTTCCGGCGCCAGCCATGCCCGCTGCCGCCTTTTGGCCTCCTGCCAGTTGGCCAGTTCCTCCGTCACCGCCAGCAGGTAGACGGTGACGTCGACGCGGACGAAGCGGTTCGTCAGCCGTTTCCAGTAGGAATAGATGCCGGCCGGCTGCTTCAGCGTCTTGCCGAGGACGCCGGCTTCCTCCTGCGCTTCGATGGTGGCTGCCTTGCGCCCGCTCTTGCCCTTCATCGGCCAGCCCTTGGGCACGATAAAGCGTCTTGTCGATATCGAGGTGACCAGCATCACCTCGACGTCGCCACGCTCGCTCAGCCGAAAGGGAATCGCCGCGACCTGACGGACCCGCTCGCCCTTCCTCGCCTTGCGTACGACCTTCTTCTTGGTGGCTGCCATTCCCGACGATCCAATCAGGCCCGACGATCCAATCAGGGCAGTGCCCAAGCGCAAAGGCACGTTGCGAAAATCAAGACCGCCTTCGATGCTACTTTAAGTAGAGCGGCGTTCAAGCATATATCGGCTAAATAAATGAAAACGCCGGCTCATCAGCGGCAGATGCTGATGAAGCGGCTGCCCGACCGCCGCAACTGGCAAGTAGGCTTCATCTGCGGCACATCTGGCCGTTGCGGCGCGACCTCGCGATCCTGGGCACGGAACTGCTGTTGCTGCTGCTGATATTGCTGCCGCCGCAGCCTGTTCTCCAGCATCTGCAATTCGCCTTGGAGGACCAGCGCGTTGCGGTTGGCGGGAGTGACATTCTGCGCGGAGACAGCAGCGCCCGACAGCATCGCTGTTGCCAGGGTTGCCGACATCAAGATCATCGATAGGCGAAGCGGCGACATCTATCCATTCCCGCGCGAAACTTAGCCTCCAATCATATAGGGCGTTTGTCTGGTGATGCCATGGTTAAAGCCTGGCCGAAGCGGAATTGGCGGGTTGAGCTGCCGAACTCAATGCCCAGACCCCATGCGCGCCGGGCAAGGGATAGATGTCGAGAT
Source organism: Mesorhizobium sp. (assembly GCA_004020645.1). Classification (GTDB taxonomy): domain Bacteria; phylum Pseudomonadota; class Alphaproteobacteria; order Rhizobiales; family Rhizobiaceae; genus Mesorhizobium. The sequence goes on from SAQL01000011.1 coordinate 153,008, forward strand.
CGACGACAAGAAATTGGAGGGCATCCTGCAGTTCAGCGCTTGTTAAGTCGTCGGTTGCCGGGTGCCTGTGGCATCAACGCGAAAATCACGCCGCTGCTCAAGGCCGCCACCATTTTGAGAATCAATGCGGTTGCGGTCGACACAGGCAGCCGATCAGGTTTCCCAATCTTATTGACCGGGTTCAGCGGCGCGCCGCAGAGCTCTCGGCCGATTGAGCGTCGCCCCGCCCCTCGCTTCAGTCCACTTCGCGCAGGCGGTATCCGACGCCGGTTTCGGTGGTGATGTAACGCGGCTGGTCGGGCGTTTTCTCGATCTTCTGCCTGAGCTGCCGCACATAGACCCTGAGATACTGCACGTCGGTCGAATCGCCCCAGACCTGCTTCAAAAGAAACTGGTGGGTGAGAACCTTGCCGGCGTGCTGCACGAGGATGCGCAGGATGTCGTACTCCTTCGGCGAGAGCTTTATCTCCCTGCCCTCGATCATGACGATGCGCTTCACCAGATCGACCGTGAGATCGCCGGTGTGGAAGACCGGCTTCTCGCCTTGCTGCTGGAACTTGTGGCGGAGCGCCACGCGGATGCGCGCGACAAGCTCGTTCATGCCGAACGGCTTGGTGACATAGTCGTCGGCGCCGAGTTCAAGCGCCGAGACGATGCCGGCCTCGTCGGTGCGGCTGGAAAGGATGACCACGGGGATATCCAGGCCGTCGTCCCGCCATTTGCGCAGCAATTCGTGGCCGCCCATGCCGGGCAGGCCGAGATCGAGCAGGATCAGGTCCGGCTTGTCCGTCTCCATCAGTTCGATGGCCGTCTTGGCGTTCGGCGCCTCACTGATCGCATAGCCCTGGCTGCCAAGGCCGACGCGAAGCAGCTTGCGGATCGGCGGTTCGTCGTCGACGACCAATATCCTGACGTCCAGGTTCGTCATGGCAAGTCATCCATGTCGGGATAGTCCACACGTTGGCCCGCCGGCACCGGCATCCTGATGGTGAAAACCGCACCCGAACGGTCGGTCCTGTTGGCCGCCGAAATCGTCCCGCCCATCGCCTCGATGAAGCCGCGGCAGATCGAGAGCCCGAGCCCGGTGCCGGCACGGACCTGGTCGCCCTTGCGCACCCGGTGGAACGTGTCGAAAATGCGCTCCAGATCCGCTGGCGGAATGCCCGGTCCCTCATCCATGATCTGCAGGATGACGGAACCATTGTCGGCCCAGCCCTGCAGGCGGATCGTCGAACCTGGCGGCGCGTATTTAGCGGCGTTGTCGAGGAGGTTGAACAGCGCTTGCTCGAACAGGACGGGGTCGAGCCTCAGCATCGGCAGATCTGTGGGAATGTCCATTTCGGTCTTGTGTTCGCCGATGATTTTCCTGGCTCGATGCAAGGCGGTGCCGACAATGTCGCCGACATAGTGGAATGCGTAGTTCGGCTCCATCGCACCGGATTCGATCTTGGTCATGTCGAGCAGATTGGCGATGAAGCGGTTCAGCCGTTCCGATTCGTCGAGCACGGTCGACAGCAGCTCCGCCCGATCCGCTTCGGGAAGCGCCGGCGCAAATTCCCGCAAGGTGCCGGCGGCGCCCATTATGGCGGCAAGCGGAGTTTTCAGGTCATGGGAAATCGAGGTCAGCAGCGCCGAGCGCAGGCGGTCCGCCTCGGCCTCGAGCTTGGCCCGTTCGACGTCGGCGACAAGCTGGATGCGCTCGATGGCCACCGCCGCCTGATCGGTTAGGGCGTCGAGCAGGCGCTGCTGCTCGGGCGTCAGCAGCGGACCCTGCTTGTCGTTGTCGAGGCCGACGACGCCGACAGCAGTGCGCCCCGTCCGCAACGGTAGATACAGGCGTCTTGCTCCGGGCAGCGTGTCGGCGCCGCGGCCCGCGGGGCGATCGTGCTCCCAGGCCCAACGGGCGGCCGCGATGTCGGCCTCGGCCAGCGTGTCATCGGGTGGGTAGCCGGCCTTGACGGTGATCGAGCCGTTTTCCGGCAGCAGCAGAACCACGCGCAGCTTCAGCATCGAGGCAATCTGGAAGGCAGTCGCCCAGAGCACGTCGTCAAGCGTGCCAGCGCCGGCGAGCTTCTTCGAGAAGAGGTAGATATCTTCCGTGGCGCGTGCCCGCGAGCGGGCAGCGACCGCCTGTCGCTGCACGCGCACTGTCAGATTGCTGGCAATGACCGCAACAACCAGGAAGACAGCCAACGCAACGATGCTCTCCGGATCCTGGATCGTCAGCGTGTAACGTGGTTCCAGGAAGAAAAAGTTGAAGGCAATGGCGCTGATGAGACAGGCATACAAAGCCGGCCAGAGACCGCCGGTCACCGCCGAAGTCAGAACCCCGATGAGAAAGATGATCGCCAGATTGCGGACGTCGAGAAACTGGTGGAGAAGGACGGCGAAGGCGAGCGAGCCAACAACATAGGCCGTGGCCTTGAGATAGGGCCAGATCTCGAATTGCCACTGCTCGTCCGCCGCCTTGACGGTCCTCGACGTCGCCTCGGCGTTGCGTTCGTTTCCCGAAATGACATGGACGCTGATGTCGCCGGCATTGCGGATGAGATCATAAGTGAGCGAGCCTTCGATCAATTCCCGCCAGCGCGATCGGGTCGGCCTGCCGATCACGATATGGGTGAAGTTGTTCGCGGTCGCATGGCGAACGATGTCCTGCGCGACGTTCTGACCTGGAATGGTCGTTACCTCGGCGCCGAGCTGCTCGGCAAGGCGCAGCAGAGTCGCTAGCCGATCCTTGTCCTCCTCGGACATCCCGGCTGGACGAGGGGTATCGACATGAAGCGCCGTCCAGGGGGCGCGGAGCCGGTCGGCCAATCTCCGCGCATAGCGGACACGGGCCGCCCCGCCCGGACGCGCATCGACGCAGACGAGAACCCTTTCCCCCGCCGCCCAGGGCCCGGGTATGGCATGGGCCTGCATGTGGATCAGCAACTGCTCGTCGACGCGCTGGGCGGTGCGGCGGAGCGCCAGTTCCCTGAGCGCCGTCAGATTGCCCGGCGAGAAATAATTCTCGATCGCGCGCCGGGCGGTGCTGGGGATATAGACCTTGCCTTCCTCGAGCCGCTTGATCAGGTCGTCGGGCGTGAGATCGATGATCTCGATGTCGTCGGCCTGATCGATGATGGAGTCTGGAACCGTCTCGCGCACCCTGACGCGCGTGATCTGCGCCACGACATCGTTCAGGCTTTCGACATGCTGGATGTTGAGCGTCGTGTAGACGTCGATGCCGTGCGTCAGGATTTCCTGAACGTCGAGATAGCGCTTGGGATGGCGGCTGCCCGGCGCGTTGGTATGGGCAAGCTCGTCGACGAGGACCAGCGCCGGACGCCGGGCAAGGATGGCATCGAGGTCCATTTCCTCGAGCATGCGCCCCTTGTAGTCGACCCGACGACGGGGGATCACCTCATAGCCGTCGACCAGCACTTGGGTTTCCTTGCGGCCGTGCGTCTCGACGACGCCGATCACCACGTCCACTCCGTCGGCCAATCTTGCACGGCCCGACATCAGCATTTCATAGGTCTTGCCGACACCGGGTGCTGCACCCAGAAAAATCCGCAGACGACCGCGCGCCTCCCGCTCCGCACGGTCAAGCAGCGCGTCGGGTGAGGGTCTGGTTTCGTTGCTTCTGTCGTCCGGCATCACAATCGATCATGAATGGCGCCGGGGATGGTGTCGATCCCGATTCATTGCTTGGTGGCCTCGTCCAGCGCCAGGTTGAGCGCCAGCACATTGACTACCGGCTCTCCCATGAAGCCGAGTTCGCGCTCCTCGACATGGCTGTCGACAAGGGCTTTAACCCTGGCATCGTCAACGCCCCTGGCCTTGGCCACCCTGGCAACCTGGAAATAGGCGGCTTCGGGGCTGATATGCGGATCGAGGCCGCTGCCTGAAGTCGTGACCAGATCCATCGGCACCGGGTCCGGATTTTCCGCTTTCAGCCTGTCGGCATCGCCTTTGATCCGGTCGATCAGCTTGGGGTTGGTCGGGCCGAGATTCGAACCGCTCGAAGCGGCGGCATTGTAGCCGTCGCCGGCAGCCGACGGGCGGCCATGGAAATAGCGCTCGCTGGCAAAAGCCTGGCCGATCAGTTCGGAGCCGACGGTCTTGCCGTCCTTCTCGATCAGGCTGCCATTGGCCTGGCGCGGGAATAAGCCTTGGGCGATGCCGGTCATGCCGATCGGATAGACCAGGCCGGTAAGGATGGTGAAGAAAACGATCATGGTGATCGCGGGTCTGATTTGCTTGAGCATGGACTTAATTCCTTATGCGAGGCCCAACTTCCTTATGCGAGGCCCAGGGCGGTGACGGCCATGTCGATCGCCTTGATGCCGACGAAGGGGACGATGATGCCGCCGAGGCCGTAAACAAGAAGGTTGCGGCTGAGCAGCGCGCCCGCGCCGATCGCGCGATATTTGACGCCTCTCAGCGACAGCGGGATCAGCGCGATGATGATCAGTGCGTTGAAGATGATGGCCGAGAGAATGGCGCTCTGCGGCGTTGCCAGATGCATGATGTTGAGCGCCTGCAGCGGACCTGATGTCTGCCCCGGCGCGATGTAGAAGACGGCGAATATGGCCGGGATGATGGCAAAATACTTGGCCACGTCGTTGGCTATGGAGAAGGTCGTCAGCGAGCCGCGCGTCATCAGCAGCGCCTTGCCGATTTCCACGATCTCGATCAGCTTGGTCGGATCGCTGTCGAGGTCGACCATATTGCCGGCTTCGCGTGCGGCGACCGTGCCGGTGTTCATGGCAACGCCGACATCGGCCTGCGCAAGGGCGGGCGCATCATTGGTACCGTCGCCGCACATGGCGACGAGCTTGCCCTTGGCCTGTTCGTCGCGGATGAGCTTCAGCTTGTCCTCGGGCGTCGCCTGGGCAAGGAAATCGTCGACGCCGGCCTCTGCCGCGATCGCCGCCGCCGTCATCGGGTTGTCGCCGGTGATCATCACGGTGCGGATCCCCATTTTGCGCAGTTCAGCGAAGCGTTCCCTGATCCCGCCTTTGACGATGTCCTTGAGATGGACGACGCCGAGCAGGCGTCTGTCGCGCTCGACCGCCAGCGGCGTGCCGCCGGATTTGGCGACGTCGTCGGCGATCGCCTGCAGATCGCGGACGGAGTCGCTGCTGGGCCGCGTACCATGCGCGGCGACGGTCGACTGGTTGACGTGGGCGAGCACCGAATCGACCGCGCCCTTGCGAACCGAAGAGCCATCGATGTCGACGCCGCTCATGCGGGTTTGCGCGGTGAAGGGCACGAAAGCGGCATGCAATGTTGCCATGTCGCGGGCACGGATGGCGAATTTCTCCTTCGCCAGCACGACGATCGAGCGGCCTTCCGGGGTTTCATCGGCAAGCGAGGCCAACTGTGCAGCGTCGGCCAGCTCTTGTTCGGTGACGCCCTTGACCGGGCGGAATGCCGTCGCCTGGCGATTGCCCAGTGTGATCGTGCCGGTCTTGTCGAGCAGCAGCGTGTCGACGTCGCCAGCCGCCTCGACGGCGCGGCCCGACATCGCCAGCACGTTGAACCGTACCAGGCGATCCATGCCGGCGATGCCGATGGCCGAAAGCAGCGCCCCGATCGTCGTCGGGATCAAGGTGACGAACAGGGCGACCAGGACGGTCACCGAGATGTAGCCGCCCGAATAGGAGGCGAAACTCGGGATCGTCGCCGTCGCCAGCACGAAGATCAGCGTCATGCCGACGAGCAGGATGTTAAGCGCGATCTCGTTGGGCGTCTTCTGGCGCTCGGCGCCTTCGACCAGCGAGATCATGCGGTCGAGGAACGTATGGCCGGAGGCCGCGGTGATGCGCACGCGGATCCAGTCGGACAAAACCTGCGTGCCGCCGGTCACCGCCGAACGGTCGCCGCCGGATTCACGGATCACCGGAGCCGATTCACCGGTGATCGCCGCCTCGTTGACCGAAGCGACGCCTTCGATCACCTCGCCGTCCGATGGAATGATGTCGCCGGCCTCGACGAGCACCACGTCGCCGACTTTCAGGCTGGTGCCGGGTACCAGCCTGAACTGGGTGCGGTCGTCGCCGCTCAACAGCTTGGCCTCGGCCTCGGTGCGCGCCTTGCGCAGTGAATCGGCCTGCGCCTTGCCTCGGCCTTCGGCGACCGCTTCGGCGAAGTTGGCGAAAAGCACGGTGAACCAAAGCCAGATGATGATCTGCAGCGAAAAGCCGAGATCGCCGCCACCCGTGACAAGATCCTTGGCGAACAGGACTGACGTGAGGGCCGAGACGACAGCGACGACGAACATCACCGGATTGCGCATCAAGGTGCGCGGGTTCAGTTTCCTGAAGGCCCCGTCGATGGCGGGCAGCAGGATGCGGGCATCCATGATAACAGCGGACTTGGACTGGCTCATTTAGTGGCTCCAGTATCGATGTTGTTGACCGATCGATCGTATGCCGAAAGAAGATGCGGAAGCCCGGAGGCCAGCAGCCAGATCACGATCATGATTGCCGCAATGGCGAAGAACGTGGACATGGTCGGGAAAGGAGGCGGGGTTGCTCCCTTCTGATCGGCTCGATGTCGAATCTTGCCGCGGATGGTTTCGAACCAGGACATGACACTGATCCAAGGTGGGGCGGTTTCAGAAATGTCTGCCCGTGGATCCCAGCCAGGTGCTCGACGATCGGTCCGACCGCCAGCGCCGGGAAGAAGGTGAGGCCACCGACGATCAGAATGACGCCGACCAGAAGCCCGACGAACAGCGGTCCGTCGGTCGGGAAGGTGCCGGCGGAGGCGGGCGCCGTCTTCTTGGCGACCAGCGAACCGGCGATCGCCAGAGCCGGGATGATGACCAGGAAGCGGCCCATCAGCATGCCGATGCCGAGCGTGATGTTGTACCAGGGCGTGTTGCCGGTCAGGCCGCCAAAGGCCGAGCCGTTGTTGGCGGCAGCCGAGGTGTAGGCATAGAGAACCTCGGAGAAGCCGTGCGGGCCGGCATTGGCTATTGAAGCGACGCCTGTCGGCAGCACCAGCGCGATGGCGGTGAAGATCAGCATCGCCAGCGGCAGGCAGAGAATGGCGAGCATCGCCATCTTGATCTCCTTGGCCTCGATCTTCTTGCCGAGATATTCGGGCGTGCGTCCGACCATCAGTCCGGCGACGAAGACGGCGATCACGATGTACATCAGGATGCCGTAGAGACCGGCGCCGACACCGCCGACAATGACCTCGCCGAGCTGCATGTTGATGATCGGGATCATGCCGCCGAGCGCGGTGAAGCTGTCATGCATCGCGTTGACGGCGCCGCAGGACGCGGCTGTGGTGATGACCGCAAACAGCGCCGACAAGGCGATGCCGAAGCGCGTTTCCTTGCCTTCCATGTTGCCGCCGTCGATGCCCAGCGCATGAACCAGCGGATTGCCTGATGCTTCCGCCCAGTAGCAGACGGCGACGCCGGCGATGAACAGGACGGCCATCGAGGTCAAGATCGCCCAACCCTGGCGCTGGTTGCCGTTCATGCGGCCGAAGACGTTGGTCAGCGCCGCACCGATGGCGAAGATCGAAACCATCTGGATCAGGTTCGAGATCGCATCGGGATTTTCGAAAGGATGCGCGGCATTTGCGTTGAAGAAGCCGCCGCCATTGGTGCCGAGCATCTTGATGGCGATCTGCGAGGCTGCCGGCCCGACCGCGATCGTCTGCCGCGCGCCCTCCAATGTTGTGGCGTCGATATAGGCGCTGAGCGTCTGCGGTATGCCGAGGTAGACATAGACCAGCGTCAGCACGATGCAGAGCGGCAACAGCAGGTAAAGGGTGCACCGGGTCATATCGACCCAGAAATTGCCGATCGATTTGCCGGAGGCCTTGGTGAAGCCGCGGATCAGCGCGATTGCGATGGCGATGCCGGTCGCCGCGGACAGGAAGTTCTGCACGGTGAGGCCGGCCATCTGCACGAGATAGGACATCGTGCTTTCGCCGCCGTAGTTCTGCCAGTTGGTGTTGGTCATGAAGCTGGCGGCGGTGTTGAAGGCGAGACCGGGTTCGACGGCGGTTATCCCGGCCGGATTGTAGGGCAGGCTGCCTTGCAGCCGCTGCAGGAAATAAAGCACCAGGAAGCCGGCCAGGTTGAAGAACAGCAGGGCCGCCGCATAGGTGGTCCAGTGCTGCTCCTCACGCTCGCTGGTTCCCGAGATGCGATAAAGACTCCGCTCGACAGGGTGCAAAATCGGCGAGAGGAATGTGCGGTCGCCGCTGAAAACGCGATACATGTAGCCGCCGAGCGGCTTCACGAGCAAAACGACGATCCCGCAATAGACGAGGATCTGTATCCATCCGTTGAAAGTCATTGAAATAGCTTTCCGTGCCTTCGCCAGTTGCCGTTAGAAACGTTCTGGGCGAACGAGGGCGTATGTCAGGTAGGCGAGAAGGAACAAGGTCACAGCGCCACCAAGGATGTAATCGACAAGCATGTTGTGATCCTTCCGCCTAAAGACTGTCGCAGGCTTTGATGAAGGCGAAGAACAGGGCGAAAAATAAAAACCCTATTCCGAGAACGATGATGTCCATCGGACTTGCTCCTTATTTTCGTTTTGCACTGCCTTGCCTGCAGCCGGCAGGGTTGAAGTCATGTGAAGACACTCGGTCGCGGCGGCAATGGCGACCGAGATAAGTCCTTCCCGCCGGGATATGGATCAAAACCCCATAAAGGTTCGAGCCGGGGCAAAGAGGAAAGAAATAAAAATCCTATAGGGATTTTGCCGTCACGGTCTCAGCGCACGGCGTTTTAAAGACAAGTCGCGCGCCGGTGCGAAGCTGCCGAAAATCAGCGATCGCGCGTATAGATCACGGCGTAGTCGTCCGCATACGCCCGCTTCCAGCCCAATTCATCGAAGAATGGAATGCGGCTGTCGTCCGGCGTCAGCAAGGCCCAGTCTATCGCATGCTTCTCGAGCTGCGCTTCGAGGACAGGCTTTCCGTCGCTGCGTCCTGTCTCGGCATCTGTCTTCATAAAGCCGTTGAGAAAGAGCTGATCTGTCCGGCCGTCGATGAATGTCTTGATTCCATGGAAAATCAAGCTACCGCCGAAGTTGTAGGAATTCAGGACATTGCCTGACAGATGATGGCTTTCGACGAACGCGAGCGCATCCTTGGCCGAAGTCTTCTGGCCCGGCTCGACCGGATAGGCACTCGTGAGTATTGCGGTTGCCGCCAGCAGCAAAACGCCTGCCACGCCGCAGATCCGGTAAAATCGCTCTGCGAAAAACCGTTCCAGCCCGTCGCGCCTGTCAGACATCCATTTCGCCAGGGAAAGCGCGGGATATTGCTCCGCAATCTCGGCCGCAAGTACGATCGGGACCAGCAGAAAGAACAGGTACATGAAGCGCAGATGGGTGAGATAGATATGCAAGGCAAAGACGATGAACAGCGCCTTTGCCCAGCCGATGCGAAGTCTCGACACAAGCAGCGCGAAAACGAACAGTAGGATACCCACTTCCTGGAACCGTTGATCCGAGGCGTCGAACGGTTTCCACTCGATAATCAAGGGAACCGCTTCATTGCCATAGGCTACGGTGAGAGTGGCAAGGATGGCCTTGATACCATAGGGATTGATCAAGCTGACCACCGGGCAAAGCAGTCCGAAGGCAACCCATTTGCCAAGGAGTACGGGGTTGGACAGGCGGCTTCGCACAAGAAGATCGAGGCCGGCGAAAGCCGCGATGACGAAGCCGATGGTAAAGGTCGCGTGGAGATTGGCCCACAGGACAAGCAGGGCAAGCAGCCACAGAGGCGGTCCCTGCTCATTGCGCGCTGCGCGAAAAAGCATTGCGGTCCAGATCACGATGATGGGCAAGGTGAAGATGTGCGGACGCGCGGTGTAGATCGGGGAGATCAAGGCCGCCGCGAACAAGGCCAGTCCCACTGCCGCCGTCGGTCTCAACCAGGTGCTGAGATACCATGACAGCAGCGCGCCTGTCAGGGCGATGGTTGAGATGATCAGCACCGCCACGCCGTTCCAGCCACTTGCCGTGTAGGCGAGCGCAAGGAGAACCTGTCCAAGCCATTCCTTGGCGATCCACGGGTGTCCGGCGAAGGTATGAGAATAGCTGTCGACAATCGGGAACGTACGATTTGCCAGCAGATCGAGCCCCACCTTGACCTGCCACCAACAGTCGGGGTCCTGCAGGATGGCTTGGGTGTGGGCGGAAAGCGCGAAGGCCACGATAGGCGCGACGAGCAGGCAGAACATCACCCTGGCCCGCTGCGCGTCGTTGACCGACGACGCGGTCGAAACGGTCGCAACGGTCGCTACGGTCGCCTGAATCCCGTTCATATCATAGCTCCAGGCCGCTCTGCGGCAGATCGATTGGCGGTTTCAGCTTGTCGCTCATCCGAGGGCAGGTCCGCTCAAACGACAGGCTTGACCGCATGCACGAAATATTGGGCTCCCATAGGCATCCTGGTCAGGAAGCGCTCCAAGGGTCGCAATCTTGCGAGCACGCGTGGGAAAAAGATCCGGTAGACGACATCGGATTTGGAGAAGCCGGCCGCAGCCATTCGCTTGCGCACATCGCGGCTGTCGATCAGAATTGCGTTCTCGTCGAAAGCACAGTTTCGCACCGCGTGCGTCGTCAGCGGATTCCAGGGATTGTGCTCGAACAAAAAGAAGCTGCCACCACCGGTCAGCACTCTCTCGATCTCCTTGATCAGGCCGATATGGAGGTTTTCGGGGATGTGATGGAACACGCAGGCGGCGAAGGCGAGATCGAAACTTGCGTCGTCGTAAGGGATCGTTTCGCCGTCGAAGTGCCTGAAATCGGCCTGGCCGGGAAAGCGCTTTCGGGCGATGTCGAGCGACTGCGAGGAGGGGTCGAGCAAGGTGATTTCGCTGTCGGGAAATGCGGCGCGCATAGGCCCCAGCGAATTGCCGACACCCGCGCCGAAGTCGAGTATCCGCCGCGGCTTCACGCCTGAGCGGGCGAGCCTTGCCGCGACATCGTCGATCTTGTACTGCGCGAAGAAATCCGGGGTTTCGCCGCTCAGCCGGATACTTGCGGCATGCTGCTGCTGATACTCCAGCGCGAACTGGTCAAACTCGGCCTGAAGCACGCGCGGCTCCCTTCGTCAGTTCATGGGCCATTTCCTGAAGACGATGGACGGGCAGCTTCCCGGCGGCAGGATCATGGGCAGCGATCTCGTTTATGAGGTAGAGCGGCCGCCGCTTGGTCTCCATATACATGCGCCCGAGATATTCCCCGAAGATCCCAAGGACCAGAAGCTGGACGCTGCCGAGGATCAGGACGATGGCGGCCAGGCTGGTCCAGCCGGGCAACACGCTGCCGGCAAACCATGAGAAGAGCGTGTAGCCGAGCGCAGCAAGCCCGAGAAAGCCGAAGATCAAGCCGAGATGCGAGGCGAACCGCAGGGGCACGATGGAGAAGCTCGTCATCGCATCCATTGCCAGAAGCACCATCTTCTTCAACGGGTAATGCGTGGTGCCTGCGAAGCGCTGGTGCCGCTCATAGGCAAAAGCCACCTGCTTGAGGCCGATCCAGCTCACCATGCCGCGAATGAAGCGGTAACGCTCGGGCATCGCATTGAGATGATCGAGCGCGCGGCGGCTCATCAGGCGAAAGTCCCCGGAATCGAGCGCCATGTCGACGTCGACCATCTTGCGCAGCAGACGGTAGAACAATGCGGCGGTTGCGCGCTTGAACCAGCCTTCGCCCTGGCGCTTCAGCCGCTGGCCATAGACGACGTCGAACCCCTCATCCATCTTTGCCATCATGGCTTTGAGCAATTCCGGCGGGTCCTGGAGGTCGGCGTCGAGAATGAGAATGCGCTGGCCGCGGCAAAACTCCAGGCCGGCGCTGAGCGCAATCTGGTGGCCGTAATTTCGGGCGAGGTCTATGCCGACGACGTGGCTGTCCTGTTTGGCGAGTTCGAAAATGGCCTCGCGGGTGCCGTCGGTGGCTCCGTCGATGACCAGCACGATCTCGTAGGAATGCCCCGCTTGTTCACGGCAAACGGCTGTGACGCGCCGGTAAAGTTCGGCGACCCCGCCGATTTCATTGTAGCACGGCACGACAACCGACAGCGCGACGGCGCGTCGCGCAGCGATTTTCTCTGTTTGCGCCAAAAGCCCAGCTCCCATGGTTAGAACGGGAATAGGCCGAATTTGTTAGAAAATTGATAAGCCGCTCAGAATTGCCGGCCCGCGAGGCCAGATAAGCGAAGCACGGATGGCAGGGCGCGTGCGACGGTAATGCGGGGATACGGCGAGGGCGGACACTCCGCCAAATCGGCGGCTCAGCCTTCTGCCTTGAAGTTCTTCGCTTCCTTCTCGACCTTGGCGCGGTCCTTGCCGTGCTTGCGCATCAGATCCTTCGCCTGGTTGGGCGAAACGTCGGTGGTCTCGGCCAGGCGCAGGGCTTCCTTGTCGTCCGGTTCGCGTTTCTTCCGATCCGCCATTGTGGTCCGCTTGTCAGCCATCACGACGCCTTTATGCTCTCGGCGATTTTGTGCAGCACCTTGCGATCGGTGCCATGGCGCTTGATCAAGGTGCGTGCCTGTTCGGGAGTAATGCCGGCTTCCTCGGCGAGATGCCTCACCTCATAGTCTTCGTCGCCGGCAACTTGTGAGCGATCGCGGTTGTCGGTCTTGGTCTTGTCGTCGGGCATGGCAGTTCTCCTCGTTTCGACCTAGAGAATAACGACGGAGATTTCGTGAGGTTCCTTAATGCATGTCGCCCAAAGTGCGCAGCGGTTTTGGGACAACGACATGCATAAACAACAGCAATGCATGTCGCCCAAAAGTGCGCAGCGGTCTTGGGACAACGACATGCATAAAACAAGAACTTAAAGAGTGTCGCATCGATCTCTTCAGACGTGACGCGCTTCAATGCCGGCCTTCGCGAACAAACACATGGGCTTCCTTGGCGGCGGCCGTGAATGCCCGCCGCGCACTGCCAACCGCCCGCCGCTGCTCCATCGCGTCCATCATGGCTTTCAAAGCCGCGCGATATTTGGGCCCGCGCTTTTCGTCAGGCCATTTGTCGACCAGAAGCGAGGCCGCCTGGACCGTCCTCGTCACAGAGAGGAGGCGGCCGATCCGTTCGCTCTCGATCGTCACCGGAACATCGAATTGTTCATCACGCATTACCGCCACTCCTTGACTCCAAGGACAGCAACGGCGCAGCGGGACTATTCGTTCCGATGACGAACGGCGTGATCCATCCCGATCACAATTCATGGTTACTGAGTGGCTTACGTCGCCGGGCTAATGCATGTCGCGCAAAGTGTGCAGCGGTTTTGCAACGACATGCATAAAACAGCAACCTAAAGCGCGTCGCATGAGGCCGATCAAACGCGACATGCATTAGTTCCAACAGCGCAAGCTAATTGGGCGCAGGGCGCCATGCATTAGCGGGACCGATGGTCGAACACGACCCCCATGGTCCTACCAATTGCGGTCATCACGACAAGCTCGACCAGATGGTCGTCGCTGTCCTCAAAACCGGGTGCTGCCCGGCGGATGGCGTCAATTGCGGCCCTGGTCGATATGGTGTCGCCGGCGCGAAATTTTGAAAGCGCAGATGAAACAAGTTCCTGGGCCGTCAAGTCAGCGACAGGCACTCTCGAAACGATGTTCATTGGCCTCCTCCGCCTTGAACTCTCCCCCAAAAGAATGATACGCCGAATGGCGGTTTCCGCCAGCGAAATAGTGGTCCGACCAGAGGCCAACCGGACCGGGGACAGTTGCCATTTTGCAGGGCTCAGCGCGACGCTGCCGACTTCGATTTCTCTCGGCTCCTCGCAGCCGGCTTGACCCGTATACGCATCGCTCCGCCCTCGGGATGATCGATCTCAAAGGCATTGGTCTTCCGCACGAGATCGCTCAGCTTGCGAAAGCCGAAGGTTCTCGGATCGAAGTCCGATGCCAGATTGGCGAGCTGATTGCCTACGATGCCGAGCGGCACCCAGCCGTCCTCGGTTCCCATCTGTGAAATGATCTTGGTGATGATCGGCGTCGCCGCGCTGGGCGGCTGCAAAGATTTCGTCGGTGCCGCATCGTGAGCGTTGGCTGGTGCGGTCGCAAGCAGGTTCTCGGTGTATACGAACCGGCGGCATGCCTGCCGGAAACTCTCAGGTGTCTTCTGCTCGCCAAACCCATAAACGTCGATCCCGTGTTCCCTGATGCGAGCGGCAAGCCGGGTGAAATCGCTGTCGGACGACACCAGGCAGAAGCCTTCGAACCGCCCGCTGTGGAGAAGGTCCATCGCGTCGATGACGAGCGTGATGTCGGACGCGTTCTTGCCGGGGGTCTGGGCGAATTGCTGCTGCGGGATGATCGCATGCTTCGACAGCACATCGGCCCATGCCTTCGAGCGGGTGCTGGAGAAATCGCCGTAGATGCGACGAACGCTCGCCTCGCCGATCTTCGCGATTTCCTCGAACAACCCGTCGGCAATCTTGGCCGAGGCATTGTCTGCGTCGATCAGCACTGCAAGCCGTGGAGAGCGCGGTTCAGTAGGCAAGGTGAGCCCCTATTTTTGGCTTCGCACCAAATGACATATGGTGCAGCGGTAACGTTTTTGTCGAGACTCGACGAACGTCACTACTTCTTGCGATACAAGATCATGCCTGCGTGATGCAGCACGCCGTCAATGAACGTTCCGTCAGCGGTAAAGCCGGTGTCGTCCCAATAGTCGATGTGATTGCCTCGGATCTCATAGCGCCCCTGGTAGGCGCTCGCACGGTTTCCGCGCGTTTCGTCATAGCGACCGTTTGGAAGCAAGTTGTGGCGGTGCGGATGTTGAGGCGGTGATAGCTATTCGAGCCCAAACGAAAACCCCGGCCGCTAGGCCGGGGTTTTCCTTGCGTCCCCGAAGGATTAGAACTTGTAGCTGACGCCGACCCTCACCGCGTGGGTCGTTACGTCAACCGGCATATCGACATCCGGGAATCCCGGAGCCAAGTTGCCTGAGGCTTCTCCGAAGTCTGTATAACGATACGCCAGTCGCGCGGTCCAATGTTCGTTGAAGGCCCATTCGCCGCCGGCACCGATTGTCCAGCCGTTGAGCGTATCCGAATAGTCCCCGCTGACAGGAAGCGGGAAGGGGCCGCCACCGAAGTCGAAATCGCCAATCGCCCAGCCGCCGGTAACATAGAGAAGCGCCTTGTCGTATGCGTAGCCGAGCCTTGCGCGGATTGAGCCCTGCCAGTTCAATTCGCTGGTTCCAACAGATGTCGCTCCGGTTGGGTTTTCGAAGCTGCCATCCACGCTACCGCCTTCGAAATCGCCCTCGACGCCGTAGACAAAAGAACCGGATTGCCAATTGTACCCGACATGGACGCCACCAATGAAGCCATCGGGATCGGAATCGTCACTTGGCGCACCGTTGGAGTAGCTGTGATCTGCCTGCCCCCAGAGATAGCCGCCCTGAACACCGATATAAAAACCGCTCCAGTCGTAGGCAACAGCCGTAGCCGGCGCGGGCTCGTAAACAACTGCGTCGGCCGCGAAGGCCGGAATCGCAAGCAGGGCCAAGGCCGCACTGCTGACAAGTAACGTAGTGGCAAACACGATTTTCTTCATTGACCGATGCCTGTGTTGAAAGGAAGTGACCAGAACGGGACTACCACAAAAGCTTATGGTTGAACTGTAACCGCGGCGCAACACATGGAGGCAAATGCAACCGTTCGGTTGTGGCGGTGATCCTGGTTCCTCTTTGCGCGCGTGACTCTTGCCGACTTCCTGACCGTCGAGGAGTCGCCGTACGTGAGTTGCAGCAGCGCGTGTGCGAAATGCGGCGGGAAGGAGGCAGGCGTTATCTGCACTCCAGGCGCGAGCAGTACGGTGACAGGTGCGCCGGGAGACCGGCAAGGAGTAGGTGGTGGAAGTCCACTGCGATGAAGGATTAGCAACCCGCATCGGCCCCGAGCCGTGCGTAGTCGGTCGCGAGGCTGGGGACGAAGCGTCGGCAGGGGAACGTATAGGCCAGCCATTGAGCCGCGAAAGGTACAATCGGAGCGCCGACGCCGTCTGTCGGGCGGAAGGCGAGACGGTCGCACGCGCCATTGCGAGTATGGGACCGGCTCCGCGCGGTCACAGACCCCTGGCATGTACGGACGCTCCTTGCACGGGAACCGGGAGGTCTCTCGCTCGGCCCGGATGGCTTCGGCCGCCGGGTCCGCATCATTGTCTGCGTCGATCAGCACTGCAAGCCGTGGTGCAGCGGTAACGTTTTTGTCGAGATTCGACGAACGTCGCTACTTCTTGCGATACAAGATCATGCCTGCGTGATGCAGCACGCCGTCAATGAACGTTCCGTCAGCGGTAAAGCCGGTGTCGTCCCAATAGTCGATGTGATTTCCTCCGATCTCATAGCGTCCCTGGTACGCGCTCTCACGGTTTCCGCGCGCTTCGTCATAGCGACCGTTTGGGAGCAAGTTGTGGCGGATATAGTCATCGGCCGTGACCCACATCCCGACATAGGGATGGCTTGCCGAAGGTTGGGTAACCGTATTTTGCTCGACATTCATCTGGGCGAGACCTTTCTGCAGGGGTAAAACGGCGGCGCCGGCAACAAGCACGGCAGCGGCAAGCATCGAAATCTGTTTCATGGACAGCTCCTCAGGGTTGTTTGCCGGGAGCGGCGCGACGCTCAGTGAACAGCTCGGAGAGCGCTTGCGATGCTGCGATCGCGTGGGGGAATCCGGCCGGAACCGTCACCGTGTAGATGACTTCCTTCAGCTCTTCCTCGGACACGCCGATATTGAGCGCATAACCGGCATGAATCCTCATGAAGGCAGTCTCGCCCATGGCTGCGAATACCGCGACGGCGGCGAGTTGGCGTGTGCGGTTGTCGAGGCCCGGACGGGACCAGACGTCGCCGAGCGCATAGCCCTGGGTTGCTCCGGCCAGAAACGGAAACTCCTGTCTCATCCGTTCCAGCGCAGGCTGCGGAGCGCCATTGTTCAGGCTCCTGACGACGGCATCGCCGCGTTGCAACCGCTCTTCCAGCGTCTGCGATTTGGCGGTTTGAGGGACCGCGCCGAGCAGCGACGCGACGGCAATCGCGATGTACGATCTGTGAAAACGAAAATCCATTGTTGCCTCCCTACTTGCTGGCTGTCGGCCGGATGACGATCTCGTTCACGTCGACATCGTCCGGCTGTTCGAGGGCGAAGCGAACGGCACGGCCAATCGCGTCGGGCTGCAGCGCAATGGCGCGATAGGTCTTCATCGCTGCCGCCGCCACCGGATCAGTGATCGTGTCGGCGAGTTCGCTCTCGACCACGCCGGGATGGATGCAGGTGACGCGGATGTTGTCGTGCTCCTGCCGCAAGCCATCGGAGATCGCGCGGACCGCGTGTTTGGTTGCGCAATAGACAGCGGCTGTCGGCGATACCGAAAGCGCGCCGATGGAGGCGATGTTGACAACGTGGCCGGAGCCTCGGGCCGTCATCTCCGGCAGCACCGCGGCAATGCCGTAGAGCACGCCCTTGATGTTGACGTCGACCATTCGGTCCCATTCATCGACTTTCATCGAGGCCATCAGCGACAACGGCATGACGCCGGCATTATTGACGATCACGTCGACGCGTCCCCAGGCCCGGCGCGCCGCTTCGGCAAGGGCGGCGACATCGGCGCGGTCGGTCACGTCCAGGCGGCGTGTCATTGCCTCCCCGCCGTTTGCCCTGATCTCTTCTGCGAGTGTGTCCAGCCGATCGGTGCGGCGCGCACCGAGCATGACCTTTGCTCCGGCAGCACCGAGCTCCCGGCCGATGGCGGCGCCAATGCCGCTCGAAGCCCCGGTAATGAGCACAACTTTGTTGAGGGACATGTTTCGTCTCCGTCTGGTTGATCTTGCGAACCGCCATGCAGGCGGTTGCCACCAAGATGGATCTGTTCCACTGTTGCGATAAGACGCCCATTTGTTCGCAGCATGGAAAGAACAGCTAACCAATGCAGCCGGATCTCAATGCGCTTGCGGTGTTCGCCCTCGTCGCCGAGGAGCGGAGCTTTCGCGCGGCTGCGGACCGCATGGGCGTCACCCGCTCAGCGGTGAGCCAGACGATGAAGCGCCTGGAAGAGACGCTCGGTATCGCGCTTGTCCAGCGC
This sequence comes from Mesorhizobium sp., assembly GCA_004020645.1. Classification (GTDB taxonomy): domain Bacteria; phylum Pseudomonadota; class Alphaproteobacteria; order Rhizobiales; family Rhizobiaceae; genus Mesorhizobium. The sequence goes on from SAQL01000011.1 coordinate 171,098, forward strand.
ACGACGCGAAGCGTCAGCCTGACCGAGGCTGGCGAACGCCTCTACGCCGAGATAGCGCCCGCCATTGCCGACATGCGCGCCGCCATGGAGACCACCGGGGACCTGCGCAGGCGTCCGCGCGGGCAGTTGCGGCTCGCCGTCTCGTCGATCGCCGAGCGATTTCTTTCAGGGCCATTCCTGGCGACCTTTGCCGAAGCCCATCCGGAGGTTCAGATCGACATCACGGTGACGGACGAGGAATTCGATATCGTCGCCGAGGGATACGATGCCGGCGTCAGGCTCGGCGAGGTGATCGAGCAGGACATGATCGCGGTGCCTGTCGCCGGTGACGAGCGGCAGCTGGCCGTCTGCGCGCCGGCCTATCGCGATCGGTTCGGGGCGCCTTCGCATCCGAGGGAACTCGCCGGCCATCGCTGCATTGGCTGGCGCCGCGCGCCGAAGGTTGCGCCCTATCGCTGGGAATTCGCCGAGAACGGCAAGGAGTTCAGCGTCGCCGTTGCTCCGGAGATCACGACTAACGACATGGCGTTGATGATAAAGCTGGCCATCGCCGGCGCCGGCATCACCTTCGGCATGGAGGAGAGCTTTCGCCCGTGGATCGATCGGGGCGAACTGGTGCCAGTTCTCGGGGACTATTGCCCGCGCTTTGCCGGCTTCTACCTCTATTATTCGAGCCGTCGCAACGTCGCGCCGAAGCTGCGCGCCCTTGTCGATCACCTACGGCGTCATGGCTAGCGTCTTTCGCCAGTATGGCGACCATCTCGATGTTGCAATTACATTAGCGTGAGCGCATGTTTTCGTCAGCCGGCGCAAGCCGGTTAGGCCCGGTGGCTGGCCGGTCACCCCCATAGGCTGCCGGGCCGCCAGCAACGGCTTGGGAGGGCAAGACACGCCGAAAATCTCGGAACTCTTTTTCAAGACAGCGATCGTCTTTCTTATTTTGGGAATCGCAGCCGGCCTGCAGATGGCAATTTCAGGCAATCACGGTGCTTATCCGGCTCACGCACACATCAATCTCCTGGGATGGGTTACAAGTGCAATATTCGGGGGGTACTACGCCCTGAACCCGACAAAAGCCGCCCGCAGGATCGCGATGGTCCATTATGGCGTCTACAATCTTGGCCTGGTCGTGATGTTACCGGCTCTCTACGTGATGCTGCATGGAAATCCGGCCCTGGAGCCGATCCTCGCCACGGGATCAGTAATCGTCGCTGTCAGCGTGGTGATCTTTGGCTTCGTGGTTTTCTCCGCCGAAACGGTGCGCTCGGTCTCAGGAATACCTGCGGTTCCACGCTAGACGGCATCGGGATGTGCTGAGCCACCAAAAGGCTCGCGCCTCTGAGAGTTTGGTCATCATTGTGCCGGCAACGCCTTCGCTGCATCGGTCAGGGTTGCCCGATCGTTGCCGTGCTTGCGGATCAGCTCGCGCACCTGCTTCGGCGTGATGTTGTTCTGCAGAGCGAAAAAGTTCACCTCATAGTCATCGTCCGCCGATATCTTGCTACGGTCACGGAAGTCGCGTTTGGTTTTGTCGTCTGCCATATCGCACGTCCTTTTTGAATTTCGTTATGTTAACTCTGGCTAATATACGCCGGTGACCTAGACTAGGTTCCATGGGTAGGCGGGCAGGAGCCGGCACCGGCCGGCTAGAGTTCATACTTCCGATGGAGCCCCAACTGGTGGCCAAGCCGCCCGAGGGTGACAATTGGATTCATGAGATCAAGCTGGATGGCTACCGCGCCCAGATCGTCATCAACAGCCCCGAGGATATTCGCGTCTTCACCAAAACCGGCAAGGACTGGACGCGTAAATATCTGGGCATTGTGGAAGCCGCGGGGGAGCTCGAGGTCGAGAACGCCATCATCGATGGCGAGGCGATCGTCACCGACAAGGCCGGAATGCCCGACTTCAACGCGCTCCAGAACGCCGTCCACAACAATCCCTATGGCATGTATCTCGTCGCATTCGACATCATGCACCTGAACAGCCGTGATCTGCGCGACATAGGCTGCAAGGCGCGCCGCGAAATTCTCTGCGGCATCATCAAGCCGAACAGCCGGATCCAGTTCAGCGAGGCCATGCCTGGTGACGCGAAGTCTGTCTTCTATCTCGTCGAGCAGGTCGAGCTTGAGGGAATTGTCTCGAAGCGCCCCGACAGCAAATATCGCAGCGGCCCGACCTCGAACTGGCTGAAGACCAAGAGCTTCACGGTCGACGAATTCGAACTGCTGGGCGTCGAGCGCGAGCCTGGCAGGGCGGCCTTCGCCCTTTTGGGGCAGCCAGGAACCGGGAAATATGTCGGTTCCGCCTTCATCACCTTGGGCCGCGACATGAAGGAGCGGCTGTTGAAGCGGGTTCGGGAGCACGCCGGGCCGCCGCCAGAGGGCATGAAGAAACGGCCTGCAACGCAGTGGGTCGGGCCTGGTGTAAAGCTGCGCATCAAGCATCTTCGCGGCGATCACAGCCACATACGCCATGCCTCGCTGCTTGGTTTCGGTGACGAGGAGTAGCGTCGTCTGGACACCGGCTTAGTCGCTCGATGGTCGATGATCGCCTTTGGCACGCGGCATTACCGAGGGGATTAAGAGCCAGCGACACAGGGGGCAAGCCGGGGATGGATCGGCCGTGTGATGCACCTGTACGGCAAGGAGACCTGCCGCGTGCTTCGCCACAAAATTTCCGGGGGAATACTAAAAAGTGGCCCTGCGTTGTTTCCCGCCGACATCCTATCTAGCCCGAACTAGCACGTGGACCGTCCCGCTACAAACTGTGCGTCTTTCGGCGCCTACATCAATTGTGTCGACTCGGTATGTATCTAATCACGCCATCGCGAGGTCAACTCGATTCCATGATGCGGCACGATGGGAACTTGCGGGCGCAACGGGGAGAGGCACTCACTTCGGTGGCGGCGCCGGCAGCTTGATGTCGGTCTTATAAAACCAACGTATTTTTAGCTCTGCCTCCTCGGAGAAATAGACGGTCGAGCAGTCCAGCTTTCGATTCCTGTATTCTGGAATTTCAAGCCAGATCGTGCAGCGATACCACCGCGGATCGACGTCGGGGTTGTGCCTCCAATACGAGATGACCACGGTGTTGACACCATCCAGCACCTCTTCGCGCAGCTGGTGACAACCCGAATGCCGGGGATTCACGAGTTGATACGCCTCAACGCGCCAAGGCGCGTATGGCGCCGTTCGCTCGTATAGGATGCCATTTGCGTAGACCGAGTCTCTATGCATGACCACCACGCGTGTATCGCGCTTGATCACGGCGTCCCAAGTCGTCTGAAAGGTGGGTATCTTGGCGAGCGCTTCATTAGCTCTACTCAAGGGCTGACACGCCGGCTCTTCAAGGCGCGGACCGTTGCGCGGCTCCGCATAGGACGCCGAAGGTAAACACGCCGCGCCGGCGGCAAAGACGAGGAATCGTGTCAGCAGGCTCATCTTCGGAGTAAAGCACGTCCCATCGACCATCGCGAGATGGAATCCCCGGCTGAACTTACTCCATATCCGGCACATCGCCGCTGGCGAATAGCAGGGTCGGCGGGCGGTAATCGCCAGGCGCCTGGTTCGCATCGCGGCTCAAAAACGGTTACGCCAATGTGCTTTCCTGCAGGGCCTTTAGCAAAGCGGGTTCGCGCGTTTCTCTCTGCTGCTGATCTGTCGGAGAGTAACCGTGGACAGTTCGCCTTCATCGCCTCGGTCGGCGCAGACGGCACTTCCCGACGTTTCTTTCTCCGAAATGGTGAGATACGCTGCCGCCACATCAAGGGGGACGATCTTGAGCTCATTCTATCGCCGTTGCATGTCCACGGTTATTGCAATCACGATCCTGGCCATGGGGGTTCTGCTGGCTGCGGCCGAAGACCTGAAATACGCAAACGATAAGCCGATGACTTTCAAAGTCTTCGATCACCCCCCCTGCAGTGCGTGTGTTGTGGTCTTTGCCAGCGGCGAGGTTGCCGACACGACGATCGAACGTTTCCAAGAGGCGCTCGACAGGCTGGAGAAGACCAGCGAGTGGTCACGGGCAAAGGCGAGAACGGGCGCTGGACCGCAATTAATCCTGCTTCTCGATTCTCCCGGCGGCCTGGTCAACCCAGCCTTTTCCGTCTCGCGGCAGCTAAGGATAAATGGCGCCATGACCGCCGTGGCGCGGCCGTCTGTCACCTTCGCGACAGACGGGGCGCTGGACCCATCTTCATGCAACTCGGCTTGCGGCTTCATGCTTTTGGGCGGCAAAGTGCGGTTTTCGCGTTTACTATCCAATATTGGCCTCCATCAGATTCGTCCGGCGGTCGAGCAAAAGCTAAGCTATACCCGCGAAGAGGTTCTGCTCTACCTTACAGTTTTCAAAGAAAGTGCAGCTGCACTTTCCCGCCATCTCGCAGAGATGAATATAGACCCGAAGCTGCTGCTCTATATAATGCAAGCGCCCGATGACGAGATGGGTTTTCTCGGCTATTCGGAAGCAAAATCGCTTGGAATAATCGATGCCATATCCGACTCTCTTAACGATATACTTCTTTATCCCTCATAAATTACGGTGACATTGCCATTTTCTTTTCCCCGCCTGCCGCGTATCCCCATTTCGCGGCTTTTCCGGTGTTCGGCAATCCAGTCCAGAAGTGCTTCGCTGCCCATCGGACGCGCAGGTGCCGACATCGGCGGCACCGCATTGCAAGTCGAGCCATGCGTTCAATTTACACACAGCGACGGCCGAGCAGACATGGAAAAAAGTGCACTGTCACCGTAATTCCGTGGACGATGGCTCCAGCGAATTCAATGGAAAGCGGATGGGTCTGCGGCTCTCTTGGACTGCTCGGCCCGACGATGTGGTGCCCGAACGTACGTGGGAGAGCATCACATCGAGCCCTTGAGATCGGTTCGCGGTGCAGCCGCCCGGTCTCTACTTACGCGGCGCGTCGTTGAGCGAGGTGGAAACCCGAACGGCCTTGACGGGGCTCGACGGCGGTCACGATGCTGTGGTGGTGATCGCAGTACACGCGGTCAGGCGAAGTTGGCCCAGCACAAAAGCGGTGACCGCCGGGTACTGACCGATCTTCGCGAACCGGGAAGCGGCATTGATAGGGGCCTAGCTTAATGAGGGGGACGTCGCTCGTAGTTAGTCTGGTATTTTCCGGCATGATGTCTTTCTGGTTCCTGAAGGTTGGCCGTACGTCATCGCCATGATCCAATAGTCTGATTTTCCACTGTGGAGGACAGCGACTGCGTCGGGCGAGTTTATCTCGCTTGGCTGGCTATGGAACACCATGTGGTGTCGGTAACTGCTTCAAGCAATTGCTTGCGGCTAGAAGCCACACCGCTGCTGATGAGTGAGCGAAGCAGGCATCCTTGTCCGTGCCGGTTGACCCCCGGGGCGGTTTGTCCGAAGGCGGGGTGGGTGCGGCTTGTGGGGCCCACCACGCTGGGTGAATTACGGTAACAGTGCACTATTTCTTTTCCTCGTCTGCTGCGTTCCCGATGCCTTTCCGGTTTGCTCGGCAATCCAGTGCAGAGTGCTTCGCTGCCTATCGGCCGCGCAGATGCCGACATCGGCGGTGCCGCAATGCAAGTCGAGCCATGCGTTCAATCTACACACAACGACAGCCGAACAAACATGGCGAAAAGTGCACTGTCATAATTCCTTGGTGTTCAAAGACCGAGGACGCCAGCGGGGGGCGTTCATTCCGCCTCTCGCCAGAGTTGGGCGCGAAATTCCGTTCCTATGTTTTCCAGGCGATCCGCGAGAAGGCGAACTGAGAGACATGCTCGGCTGCCCGACAAAGACCCGCTGCCTCACGGTGGCGGGGCCTTTTGATGGGCACACCGGAACCAGAGCTTGGCGATCCGGTTAACTGGATATGCCAAACAAAATCAAAGACCCGCCACCGAAGCCCGCCCCGAAGAAGACACCTGTCCGTCGTCCCGATAAGGAAGCATCGCCGGAGCCTGAACATGTGGACCCGCCGCCACGAGACGTGCGCGAGGCTCCGGCACCAAATCCAAACGGCGATAGGAAGTCCTGACCGCCGCGCAAGAACGACGCAGCGCCTCGCCGGTTCATGACGGCGGCCTTCATTTCGGAAGCGGAATGACCCCTCAGCGCGGGTCGACCCTAGCGAGCCTGTGAGGGTCACCATAGGCGAGGTGCCGATGTGGAGCGAGATCGCACTATAGGCGCATGGGCAAGGTCAGATGTCTTGGCATTGCTCGGATAGAGGCAATGGGCGATACTGTGGCTTGATCACCGGTACTCGACCGCCAGAGGGAAAATGACCGACAAGGAACGTGGGGAAGATACGAGAATTGATATCTTCGATTTGCCCGGCACAACGGAGCGATACACCAGATACTATGAAAGGCTGGGGCTGTATGGGCGGCTGAAGGTGACTTCCGGGGTGGTGTTCATCGCGATTTGTCTCTTCGTACTCTGGCTGGAGATCACGAGCCACTAGCATCGCCCGACCCCGCTAGAGTGGGAGGTCGTCATCGCTCTTGGAGGATTAGGCGGGAGCCTCGCGCCGAACGATCAGCGCTGAGGGGATGTTCTCGTTGATGTGGTCGGCATCGACGTCACGGAAAGCGACGTCACCGGGTTGCGGACTGTGAAATGCGTTGACGGCAAGCGTCCGCGGCTTGTGCCAGATTGGTCTAAGTCGTTGGTCTAAGTCGCTGTGGTCGATTTTGCTAAGTAGCTGAATCTACAGGTAAACTTGGCAAAAATAGACCAATGGCGGAGAGAGCGAGCGCCAGCGCTCCATCGTGGTATAATAATTTCAATCACTTAGCTGTTTTGCCAGGGCCAGAACCAGAGCCAAAACCAGAGCAAGAGGTGGCTCGCAACCTCGCATTTCGCTAGGGTGTGACGCCGTCTTTTCCAAATGGCAGCGTTGCCTATCGCGAATAGCGTTGGCCTTCGGCGCTACTAAACAGGGTGCGGCCGTCCTCCATCTAATGGGTGGAGGGACGATCAGCCGTGTAGCTACTGTCCCGCCATGGCGAGGTGATAGCCCTCCACAATGGCGCGAATATCGGAATCGGTCTCGACCAGACCGCGCCAATCGGCCGCAAAGGAAGGCGAGGCCTTCCACGCGACCAACTCCCATTCACAGGATGTAATCGCTTCCACGGCGTTGCCACGTTCGGCAAAATAGCCTTTGACGCAATCGCGATAGGTTTGTCTTGCATCGCCGGCCGGCTCGACCAAAGCCGGCCGGCTGAATGCGGCCTCGGCTCGATCGGCGAGGCCATTCATCCCTATCAGCATGATGACAGGCAAGGCGCAGAGGCCAGCCAAGAAACCAACCACAAGACCAGCGAAAAACTTAAGCATTGTCGGACTCCTCATAAATCGGCTTGGCATTAGGCGTTATCGCGGCGATCCACGGAGGCGCTGGCGCGACACGTTTGGTGTTAGCAGCCGTGTAGGTCACGGTCCGGCCACGACTTGCCCCGGAATGCCAAGCTCTTGCGCGGTTGGCCGCCTTTTTGCTGTCCGTTGGTGCGGCGGTTGCGTTGATGCCAGCGACGTTGAAGACTTCTTTGCACCGGGGGCATCCTGTCGCCAACCCTGCAACGTCATGCAGTTTTTGATGAATCGCTGTTCGGCAATGGCATTATCTATCGCGTTGCCAAGCGCCGCGCCGGCAACATAACTCGGCGACCCCATTGCGATGTATCCTTGATGGACGCTGGGTGCGAGCATATTGCACTTGGCTTGCGCATATTCCAACGGCGGTCCCGGCATGTACTGCGTGTAGGTAGCCGTCTGACACCCTGCGATAGCGAATACTGACCCAACAGCCAATAGATTAATAGCTCTCATATCCAACACCCCAATTATTACTGCCCTTTGCAGAAACCGGGATATGAAATTGGCCTTACCGCGAGTTTAAGATCACGAGTGGTCAGTCGAGATTGCTGAAAAGGTGCTTAAAAAAGCTATACTAAATGTTGGCAGTGCTCGTCTATCTCGCTTGGCGATACGCGACCGGAAAACAGAGTGCCACCACCTCTCAGAATGAGAGTCCAAGCCTCGCAGAACGCGCTGTATAGATGAAATTACACTTGGTAATGTTCTGCATCCAGCAGTCACGCGTGAGCCGTTGAGCCGCCAAATATTGACAAATTTAATTAACTGTGAGAGAAGAAAAGGTCAGCACAACTCGAATTGACGTTGCCTGGCAGACAATGCTCGACCACGTCGTATCGAGGGTCAGCACACTGCTTGCGGGAGAAACGCAGGTGGCCGCGAACTTGGTCGGGGACCACTAGTCGCTACGCCGTTCAATTACGGTGATAGTGCACTATTTCTATCCCTCGCCTGCCGCGTTCTCGATGCTTTCCGGTTTGCTCGGCAATCCGGTCCAGAAGTGCTTCGCTGCTCATCGGCCGCGCAGATGACGACATCGGCTGCGCCGCAATGCAATTGGAGCCATGAGTTCAATTTACACACAGCGACAGCCGAGCAGACATGGGCAAAAGTGCCCTGTCACCGTAAATCGTAAATTCCCGCTGCAATGGCTCATGGACTATAACCCGCGGCCCGTTTCGGCTTGCGCGTAAGCGTTCCTCCGCGATAGGTTCATAGCGCGGCAGTTCTTTTTTTAATACAACAAGCCAAGCCTGAGGGGACGTGCAGATCGTTGCGGGCGGCAATTAAGCGATTTGTGATTTGGCAGCCGATGACCGCCTGCTCTAAATACGCGAGATCTAGGTCTATGATTGAACTGCTGACCGATCAACACGAGACCGATCGCCTGTTCCGCCAATGGGTCGACAGTCTGGTACATGGTAGTGCCGAGAATCCCAATGGGCGAGTGATAGACGGCACCGGAATCATTTTCTCAAACAGCCGAAACGGTGGATTAGGGCCAATTAGAGACCAGATAATGCTCGGCCTTGCTTCATCCCTCGGTACGTGGGTTGTGAAGATCGTTCGGCCTGACGTTCAGCAGCAGGACAAGGGCAAGCTGACCGTAATGGGCCATGATGAAAAAGGGCGATCATTGCTTCTGCGGCAAGGCTGGCTGAAGGAAAATCCGATCTCGCGCGAAGTTCGAGAAGACTTTGGAGAACTTAGTGGATTAGAGCCTGTCCCTTTGAGAGTGCGAGGGCAGCTTTCGTCCCGCCAATGGTATGTTGTTTCAGATATTTCGTCTGTGGGCGGCATTCCGACAGAAACTGCGGCCTTCGTGAATGCCTGCTCAAGAGCACGGTCCAAAGCCGGCAGTGGGACATCCAAATTCATCGAATCTGAGACATATCGGTTTGGGCTGGACGAACAGGGGCGGACCAAGAAGGTGACGATCCCCGGCGGAACCAAGGAAGTCGAGGACATGCAGGGACATGTTTGGGCCGAGCTGAAGAGACTTGTCGGGAATTCGCTAACAAAGCCTACAAACTACGGATATTCGGTCGACGCAATGATCGAGAGGGCGAAGGCTCTCATCGAGATCAAGACCGGGGTGTCCGCCCATGACATCTATGAAGCGGTGGGCCAATTAGCCCTCTACCCATCATTGATAAGGCTGCCTGTCGACCTTAAGCCAGTTCTCCTAATTCCGGACCGGCCATTGCTCCGGCCGCAGATGGCAACCGCGCTGGAAGCTCAGGGAATTGAGGTACATTTCTACTCAGTCGGCAGTGTGGGGAAGAAGCCGACAGTCACCTTTTCGCCGACATTCCTTCGGCGATGCCGAAAACTGACGCTATAATGACCCTATGAGCGGTTTTTCCCGTCAAAGGGCTGCTAACCAGGTTTGTCAGGCATTTCGGCCAAAGATCGCCAGCGGCGGTGGTTCATGAGAGCACGAGAGGTACGCTGGCGCGGTGTGATTGCGCCATTACCGGCGCGTGTCGCCTGATGGCGTAACAAAGTAAAGTAACTTGCCAAGCAGAATGCTGGGAAAAGGTACGATCCGTGCCGGCACAGTGATGTCTGCCTGTAGCCGCGCATTGATTCAATCTTACTTATTTAGCCATGCCTGGCCCTTTAGATGACTTCGATACACTGTCCTACTGATCGTCCGGTTATCCATCGCGGTCCAATCATATCCGATTGCAAATGTAGGGTAGTGAGGGTTCTGACGATCGCGATTAAAAAATGAGCCATTTCAATTGGTAACACTTAAACTGGCGGAGAGAGCGGGATTCGAACCCGCGTTACGGTTTCCCGTAAACACACTTTCCAGGCGTGCGCCTTCAACCACTCGGCCACCTCTCCGTCTTAGCATTTTCGCCGCGGCCGGTTTCACCGCGCGGGTTGGGGAGATGCGTCTCCCTTGGGGATTGCGGTCCGGAACTCCGCACCGTGGGCGCCGTCAACCAGCGGACACCTTTTCCCCCGCACCTGAGCCGTCAAAGCAACAGGTGCGGGGCTCATCTAGTCGATCCGGTGCCGAATGCCAAGACATAACGGCACTCTATTCGCTTTGTCGGACAGGGATGCCCTGTCCATGCCACCAGCACTGCCCTGGTAGCCGATCGCCGCGATCGGCGGCGGCGTCTTTGCCGACCGGCGCGTCAGCGGCGCAAACTGGCGGCGTAGGTTCAACTTCGCGTGTCGCGATTGCGGATAAAGCGCACAGATCCTATTTATCAGGCCGATACAGACATCTGATAAGCTTCCGGGGAGGTAAGGTCTGGATGTTCCGCTTCGTCTTCCGTCTGGCGGCACTGGTTGCGCTTTCGGTTTCCGTCATCATGGCGGTGATCGACGCGACGCGCTCGGTGGCGGCCTCCGCGCTGGTCATGACCCCGCTCAACACGAGCTGGCTCGCCGTCTCGCCGGATACGCGAAGCGCCTTCGAAAGCTTCGTCCGCGACAAGCTTGGTCCGCTGCTGTGGGACGGCGCCATCGCCTGGGTGCTCAACCAGCCCGGTTTCGCCGTGTTTGCGGCGGTTGCCTTCATTCTCTACTTGATCGGCTACAGGCGGGAGCGGCCGACCGGGCGGTTCGCCTAGACTTGATGATTTGCTGTTGATGACCTTCTGGCGTCCCCAAACAAAGAGAAAGCCCCAAACAAAGAGAAAGGGAGACCGCACATGTTTCTCAGCGACATGCTGAACAAGAAACTCAATCTGCCGAAGCCTGCCGAGGCGTTGCCGGGCCGCGCCAAGCCTATCCCGACGGCATCCAACCATTTTGTCTCGAAGCGGCCGCTCAAGGGGCCGTATCCCGAGGGGCTGGAGACGGCGATGTTCGGGCTGGGCTGCTTCTGGGGCGCCGAACGCCTGTTCTGGCAGCTTGAAGGTGTCTGGGTCACGGCCGTCGGCTATGCCGGCGGCGTCACCCCCAACCCGACTTACCAGGAAACCTGCACCGGCCTGACCGGCCATGCCGAAGTCGTGCTCGTCGTTTTCGACCCGAAGATCGTGCCCTATGCACAGCTTCTGAAGCTGTTCTGGGAAAGCCACGACCCGACGCAAGGCATGCGCCAGGGCAACGATGTCGGCACCACCTACCGCTCGGCGATCTACACGTTCGGCGATGCGCAATACCAGGCGGCGATCGCCTCGCGCGACGCCTACGAGGCCTCGCTGCGCGGCGCCGGTCGCGGCAAGATCACCACCGAGATTGCGCCGGCGCCGGAATTCTATTTCGCCGAGGAAGACCACCAGCAATATCTGGCGAAGAATCCCTACGGTTATTGCAATCTGCAGGGCACCGGCGTCGCCTGCGCCATCCCGGCTGCCGTCTCCGCCTGAGGCCTTTGGCGAGACGATGATCGGTGGCGCCGGGATGCGGCGCCACGCTTTTCCAAAGGGTCAAAATTCCGCGTGAATTTTGTTTCGGGCCGTGCCAGATTGGCCCGAAGCGGGAGGAAGACACTCCTGTCTGATGTCGCATGCCTGCCGGAGAACCGGGCAGGCAGGCGGTGCATAATGGAAAAATAACCGACAGGGTGTGGATCACATGAAACGTATCGTTCTCGGCCTCCTGGCCGCAACTGCGATGGTTCTTCCGACCTTCGCCGCGGACATTCAGCCAGCACTTCTCTACGATCTCGGCGGCAAGTTCGACAAGTCGTTCAACGAAGCGTCCTACAACGGCGCCGAAAAGTTCAAGGCCGAAACCGGCATCGCCTATGTGGAATTCGAGGTCTCAAACGCCACCCAGCGCGAGCAGGCACTGCGCCGTTTCGCCGAGGACGGCCGCAATCCGATCGCCATGGCGGGCTTCTCCTGGGCAGATGCGTTGGAGAAGATCGCCGTCGAGTTTCCAGAGACCAAGTTCGCCATCATCGACATGGTCGTCGACAAGCCCAATGTCCGCTCCGTCGTCTACAAGGAGCAGGAAGGCTCCTACCTCGTCGGCGTGATGGCGGCGATGGCCTCGAAGACCAAAAAGGTCGGTTTCATCGGCGGCATGGACATTCCGCTGATCCGCAGATTCGGCTGCGGCTATGTCGGCGGCGCCAAGGCGGCCGGCGCGACCGATGTCATCCAGAACATGACCGGCGACACGCCGGCAGCCTGGAACGATCCGGCCAAGGGCGGCGAGATCGCCAAGACGCAGATCGACCAGGGCGCCGACGTGATCTACGCAGCGGCAGGCGGCACCGGTGTCGGCGTGCTGCAGGCAGCGGCCGACGCCGGCAAGCTCGGCATCGGCGTCGATTCCAACCAGAACGGCCTGCAGCCCGGCAAGGTGCTGACCTCCATGGTCAAGCGCGTCGACGTTGCCGTCTACAACACCTTCATGGACGCCAAGAACGACAAGTTCACCGGCGGCATCAACGATCTCGGCCTCAAGGAAGGCGGTGTCGACTACGCCATGGACGACAACAACAAGGCGCTTGTCGACGACGCGATGAAGGCGGCGGTCGAAAAGGCCAAGGCCGACATCATCGCCGGTACCATCAAGGTGCACGACTACATGTCGGATAATTCCTGCCCGTATTGATCGACCCGACACTGATTGCGAACCGCCGGGGCATGGTCCCGGCGGTTTTGTTTTGGGGCAGCAGTTTTTCCTCCAAACAATATCAGCCATTCAGGACAGCGATGCAGCCGACAATCGAACCAATGCACGAGGGCGACGTCGAGATGGTTGCGCGACTGCGGCTCGCTGCGTTTTTTGAGGGCACCGGAAGAACGCTGAAGGAGGACACGGCGGGGCTGCGAAGGTTGTTGGCCGGCGATGGCTTCGAGACTTCGCTGATTGCCCGGACTGGTGGTATCCCGGTCGGGACTTGCTTGCTGGTCCGCCATGAACTCGAGCCTGCGCATGACCTGACGCCATGGCTTGCCGGGCTGGCTGTCGCTCCCGAGCATCAGCGGCGAGGGATCGGCGGGGCACTGGTCAGGGCGATCGAAGCGCATGCAGCGTCCGCCGGCGTCAGCGAACTCTATCTCTATACTTGGGAAGCGCGCGATTTCTACGCCGCGCTCGCCTGGAATGCGGTCGAAACGTTCGAGCAGGATGGCGGGACAATGCTGCTGATGTCGCGCAGGCTCAGCCGCTAGCCGTTGCTCATCCTCAGTAGGCTCACCAATGCGGCGGCTTGGTCACCGGTACGTCGGGTGCAGCCTGCTCCTCCAGCGCGAGGAAGCGGTCAGTCAGCGCATCGAGCTTGCGCTGCATGCGCTCGATCACCTTCCACTGCTCGGCGATCTGGTCCGACAGTTCCTCGATGGTCTTTTCCTGCTCGGCGGCGCGGATTTCCAGCGTCGTCAGCCGGTCGGCGGGCATGGTCATCTGAAAAACCTCGGGTTGTTACTGTGCAACTCTCAAGAGATGCGAATTTCGGGATTTCGCTACATCAGAGCGACATGCGTCCAATCGGACGCCCAAACTACCCTCTAACACTTACGATCTTCGCATCGTGCTTTCCGAAAATCGACTCCGGTTTTCGGGCCGGTGCAATAGCGAATGTGAAGGCTGCGGCACGTTCGAAATTGACAAGCGCGCGGGGATTTGTCGAGAGTGAATGCTGCTCCGGCCAATTGGCACAGACGGGGTGTCATGCTAGGCTTTTTGACCAAGCGATAAAAAAATAAAAGTGGGACAGGCTGCATGGCGCAAGCCGCAATCGAGTTGATCGGCATTGACAAGAGTTTTGGCGCCGTTCGCGCCAACCGCGACATCAATCTGGAGATCGTGCGCGGCACCATCCATGGCATCGTCGGCGAGAACGGCGCTGGCAAGTCGACGCTGATGTCGATCCTCTATGGTTTCTACCAGGCCGACAGCGGCGAGATCCGCGTCGGCGGCCAGTCGGCGTCGATCAAGTCGCCAAACGACGCCATCGCGCTCGGCATCGGCATGGTGCACCAGCATTTCATGCTGGTCGACAATTTCACGGTGCTGGAAAACGTCATTCTCGGCGCCGAAAGCGATGCGCTGCTAAAGAAGAGCATCGCCAAGGCGCGGTCCGAACTGGAACGGCTCGAGCGCGAATACGGGCTGGAGGTCGATCCCGATGCGATCATCGAGGAGTTGCCGGTCGGCCTGCAGCAGCGTGTCGAAATCCTCAAGGCGCTGTATCGCGGCGCCGAGATCCTGATCCTCGACGAGCCGACAGGCGTGCTCACCCCGGCTGAGGCCAACCATCTGTTCCGCATCCTCAAGCAGCTGAAGGAGCAGGGCAAAACGATCGTGCTGATCACCCACAAGCTGCGCGAGATCATGGCGATCACCGACACGGTCTCGGTCATGCGCCAGGGCACGATGGTGGCGACACGCGAAACCAGGAAGACCACGGTCGAGGAATTGGCCGAGCTGATGGTCGGGCGGCGCGTGCTGCTCAGGGTCGAGAAGGGCGAGGCGGAAGCCGGCGGCGTCAAACTCGCGGTCCAGAACCTGACGGTGAAGGATTCGCGCGGCGTCACCATGGTCGACGACATCTCCTTCGATGTGCGCGCCGGCGAGATCGTCGGCATCGCCGGCGTCGCCGGCAACGGGCAATCCGAAATGCTCGAGGCGATTTCCGGCATCAGGCGCGCCGTCTCGGGCTCCGTCATGCTCGACGGCAAGCCGATCGATCTGACCGGGGCCGCCGATCCCGGCGAGCTGCGCGACCGCGGCCTCGCCCATGTGCCGGAAGACCGTCATCATGTCGGGCTGGTGCTGGCCTTCGAGGAGAACGAGAATTCGATCCTCGGCTATCACGACGATCCCCGCTACCTCCGGGGGCCGTTCCTCAACATCGATGCCATCCGCGACGACGCCAGGGACAAGATCGCCAAATACGACATCCGCCCGGCGGACTGCCGCCTCAAGACCGCGAATTTCTCCGGCGGCAACCAGCAGAAGATCGTGCTGGCGCGGGAAATGGAACAGGATCCGGGTGTGCTGATCGTCGGTCAGCCGACGCGCGGCGTCGATGTCGGCGCCATCGAATTCATCCATAAGCGCCTCATCGCCATGCGCGACCAGGGCAAGGCGGTGCTGGTGGTGTCGGTCGAGCTGGACGAGATCCGCTCGCTCTCCGACCGCATCCTGGTGATGTTCGCCGGCCGCGTCGTCGGCGAGCGCGGCCCGGAGGCGACCGAAGGCGAGCTGGGCCTGCTGATGGCCGGTGTCGAGCACCAGGAGGCGGCGGAATGAGCACTCCCTACGCCAAGCTGCCGGCCTGGGCGGATTACGGGCTGATCCCGGTGATCAATCTCGCCGTTGCCTTCGTCGTCGCCGGCTTTGTCGTGCTTTTGGTTGGAGAAAATCCGTTCCGTGCGGCCGCCGTCCTGGTCGAGGGCGCCTTCGGCCGTGGGCAAGGCATTGCGTTTACGCTATTCTACGCCACCACCTTCATCTTCAGCGGGCTTTCGTTTGCGGTTGCGGCGCATTGCGGCCTGTTCAACATCGGCGGCGAGGGCCAGGGCTATATCGCCGGTCTCGGCATCGGCATCGTCTGCCTAGCCTTTGACAGCGTGCTGCCATGGTGGCTCACCTTCCCGCTGGCGATCATCGCCGCTGCGGCGATGGGGGCGCTGTGGGCGCTGATCCCGGCCTATCTGCAGGCCAAGCGCGGTTCGCATATCGTCATCACCACCATCATGTTCAACTTCATCGCCGCCAGTGTCATGGTCTACATGCTGGTCGGCATGCTGAAGCCCGCCAATTCGATGGCGCCGCAGACGCGCACCTTCCTCGACGGCGCGCAACTGCCGAAGCTCAACTGGGTCATCGAATTGTTCGGCGCCAAGATTCGCTCGGCGCCATTCAACATCACCTTCCTGCTGGCGCTAGTCGTGGCCTTTCTGGTCTGGGTGTTGATCTGGCGCACCAGGCTCGGCTATGAGATGCGCACCTACGGCCACAGCCCGAAAGCGGCGCGCTATGCCGGCATTTCGGAGACCCGCATCATCATCGTGGCCATGATGATTTCGGGCGCGCTCGCCGGCATGATGGCGCTCAACCCGACGATGGGCGATCAGCACAATGTCGCGCTCGAATTCGTTTCGGGCGCGGGTTTCGTCGGCATCGCCGTGGCGCTGATGGGGCGCCTGCACCCCGTCGGCATCGTGCTGGCGGCGATCCTGTTTGGCATGCTCTACCAGGGCGGCGCCGAGCTTGCCTTCGAGATGCCGGCGATCAGCCGCGACATAATCGTCATCATCCAGGGCCTGGTCATCCTGTTCGCCGGCGCGCTCGAGCACATGTTCCGGCCTTATGTCCAGGCGCTGTTCGCCTCGCTTAGCCCGAGGACGGTCGGCATGGAAGCGGTCAAGGGGAAGGGCGCCTGAGATGGATATGTTCAACGCCATCGTCCAGGTTCTGGACTCGACCATCCGCCTGTCGGTGCCCTTGCTGCTCGCCTGCCTCGCCGGCCTCTATTCGGAGCGGGCCGGCATTTTCGACATCGGGCTCGAGGGCAAGATGCTGGTCGGCGCCTTCGCCGGTGCCGCCGCAGCCTCCGTCTTCCATTCCGCCTATATCGGCCTCGGCATGGCCATTCTCATTTCGGTCGCTTTCGCGCTGGTCCACGGCTTTGCCTCGATCACCCATCGCGGCAACCAGATCGTCTCCGGCGTGGCGATCAATTTCATCGCCGCCGGATCGACGATCATGCTCGGCCAGGCCTGGTTCCAGCAAGGTGGACGCACGCCGGCTCTGGCCTCGGACGAGCGGTTCGGGGCGATCATCTGGCCCGGTGCGGATGCGCTCAGGAGCGTGCCGATCCTCGGCCCGATATATTCGGAACTCATCTCCGGCCATTCCGTGCTGGTCTATGTCGCGTTTCTCGCCGTGCCGTTCACCTGGTGGGTGCTGTTCCGTACCCGCTTCGGCTTGCGCATGCGCGCGGTCGGTGAGAACCCGGCCGCGGTCGACACCGCCGGCATCTCGGTCGCCTGGCTGCGCTACCGGGCGCTGATCTGCACCGGCGTGCTCACTGGCATTGCCGGCGCCTATCTGTCGATGGTGCAGAATGGTGGGTTCGTGAAGGACATGACCGCCGGCAAGGGTTATATCGCGCTGGCCGCGCTGATCTTCGCCAAATGGAAGCCGGTCAGCGCCATGTTCGCCTGCCTGTTGTTCGGCTTCCTCGACGCGCTGTCGATCCGGCTGCAGGGCACGCCGCTGCCGCTGATCGGCAAAGTGCCGGTGCAGCTCATGCAGGCGCTGCCCTATATCCTCACCGTCATCCTGCTCGCCGGCTTCATCGGCAAGGCGATCCCGCCGCGCGCCGGCGGCGTGCCCTATGTCAAGGAACGCTGAGCATGATCCCGAACCGCAGGTCCGCGTCAGCGAAAAGTGGAAGCCGGTTTTCGGACAAGATCATGCGAGGGAAAAACATGAGCATGATCCCGAAAAGTGGAAGCCGGTTTTCGGACAGGATCATGCGAGGGAAAAACAGTGTCGCATGATCTGTTCGAAGCGGCCAAGGCCGCCATGGCCAAGGCCTATGCGCCCTATTCGAAATTCCCGGTCGGGGCGGCACTGCGCACCGAGGACGGCCGCGTCTTTGCCGGCGCCAACGTCGAGGTCGCGTCCTATCCGGAAGGCTGGTGCGCCGAAACCACCGCGCTCGGCCACTACATCATGGGCGGCGGCGGCAGGATAACGGAGGTCGCGGTGATCGCCGAGCGCATGCCGAAATGCTCGCCCTGCGGCGGCTGCCGGCAGCGGCTGGCCGAATTCTGCCGGCCGGAAACCAAACTCTATCTCTGCGACAATGGCGGCGTGGTCGAGACCGTGACCCTGGGCGAGATGCTGCCCTACGGCTTCCAGGGCGACATGTTGAAATGAAGAGCTGGTGAAATGAAGAGCTGGTTGAAATGAAGGAAGCGCTTGATCGTCTCGTCGAAAGGCTGGACGGGCTGGCGCCCGCCACCGCGCTGGTGCTGGGTTCGGGTCTTGGCGGGCTTGTCGACCAGGTCGAGGACGCTGTCCGCATTTCCTATGCCGAATTGCCGGGCTTTCCCAGAAGCGGCGTCACCGGCCATGCCGGCGAGGTGGTGGCGGGACGTTTTGCCGGCGCGCCAGTGCTGATGCTGTCCGGCCGCGCTCACTACTACGAGCACGGCAACGCGGCTGCGATGCGGCCGGCGCTGGAGGTGCTCGCCGGTCTCGGTATCTCGCAACTGATCCTCACCAATGCCGCCGGCTCGATCGATCCGGACATGGGGCCGGGCTCAGTGATGCTGATCACCGACCACATCAATTTCTCGGGCTCCAACCCGCTGATCGGCGAGCCGAGCGATCGGCGCTTCGTCGGCCTGACCGAAGCCTATGATGCCGGCCTTCGCTCGGCGATCGAGACGGCCGCGAAGGCGACGGCTACCGCGCTGCACAAGGGCGTCTATATGTGGTTTTCTGGGCCGTGCTTCGAGACCCCCGCCGAGATCCGCATGGCGCGCGTCATGGGCGCCAACGCCGTCGGCATGTCGACCGTGCCGGAGGTCGTTCTCGCCCGTTTCCTGGGCCTGCGCGTCGCCGCCTGCTCGGTCATCACCAACCTTGCCGCAGGAATGACCGGGGCGGAGCTTTCGCACCAGGAGACCAAGGACATGGCGCCGGTCGGCGGCGCGCGGCTGGCTACGATCCTCCAGCGTATGTTCCAGGACGGGTTGCCGGAGCGTAAGGTCCCGGCCTGATGCTTCCCCAGGAAATCATTCGCAGCAAGCGCGACGGCAACAAACTGTCGACACAGGAGATTGCCAGCTTCATCGAAGGCGTGACCACCGGCACCGTCTCGGACGGGCAGGTGGGGGCGTTCGCCATGGCGGTGTTCTTCAACGGCATGAGCCGCGACGAGGCGGTGGCGCTGACGCTGGCCATGCGCGATTCCGGCGACGTGCTCGATTGGTCGGACCTGCCGGGCCCGGTCACCGACAAGCATTCGACAGGCGGCGTCGGCGACAATGTCTCGCTGTTGGTGGCGCCGATCGTCGCCGCCTGCGGCGCTTATGTGCCGATGATTTCCGGCCGCGGCCTCGGCCATACCGGCGGCACGCTGGACAAGATGGATGCAATCCCCGGCTATATCAGCCAGCCGGATGTGGCGGGCTTTCGCAAGGCAGTGCTCGAAGCCGGCTGCGCCATCATCGGCCAGACCGCCGATCTCGCGCCCGCCGACCGCCGGCTCTATGCGATCCGCGACGTGACGGGAACCGTCGAATCGGTGCCGCTGATCACCGCCTCGATCCTGTCGAAGAAGCTGGCCGCCGGCCTGCAGTCGCTGGTGCTCGACGTAAAGGTCGGCAACGGTGCCTTCATGGAAAAGTCGCGCGACGCAACGACACTGGCGAACAGCCTGGTCGAAGTCGCCAATGGCGCCGGCCTGAAGACCTCAGCACTGGTCACCGGCATGAACGAGCCGCTGGCGTCTGCAGCTGGCAACGCGGTCGAGGTGCGCAATGCCGTCGATTTCCTCACCGGCCGCTTCCGCGACCGGCGCCTGGAGGATGTGACGTTGGCACTGGCCGCAGACATGCTGCAGTCGGCCGGGCTGGTGTCATCCAACCAGGACGGCATGCGGCGCGCCGCCGAGACGCTTGCCGGCGGCGGCGCCGCCGCCGTTTTCGCGCGCATGGTGGCGGCGCTCGGCGGTCCGGCCGATTTCGTCGAGAACCCGGAAAAATACCTGCCGAAGGCGGCGACGGAGTTCGCGGTCAAGGCGACCGAAAACGGTTTTGTCACCGGCATCGCCACCCGCGACATCGGGCTTGCCGTGGTCGGGCTTGGCGGCGGGCGCATACGGCCGGACGACAGGATCGACCATGCGGTCGGCATCACCCGGCTGCTGCCTGTCGGCGCTGAGGTGCGGGCCGGCGAGGCGCTGGCGCTGGTCCATGCCCGCAATGCCTCCGATGCCGAGGTGGCCGAGGCCGCCGTGCGTTCGGCCTATTCGATCGGCGCTTCGAAGCCGCCCGCGGAAAAAGCCGTCATCCGGCGGATCCTGCCGCGCGGCTGATTTTTTTTTATTGGACCATAATCTTTCCGAAAACCGGTTTCCACTTTTCATGGTTCACTGGACGAGCAGCAGCGCGCCGTTCTCGACCTGGTATTTTTCAAGCCGCTGGAGAAAACTCAGGCCGATCAAATTGGTGCGCAGCGCCTTGTCGTCGAGCACTACCGCCTGGACGCCGTCGAGCGTGATCTTGCCAATCTGCAGCCGATCGACGGTCACCAGGGCAGCCTTGATCGCGCCGTTGGCGGTGTTGACCTGGTGTTTGAAGTCCGACGCGTTCAGCGAAATGCCGATCCTGCGCGCCGTCGAACCGTTGATGGCAACCAGCGTCGCGCCGGTGTCGATCATGCCGTCGACTGTTCGACCGTTGAGCTTGAACGCCGACGTGAAATGGCCGCGCGAGTCCGCCGTGATCACGACCTTGCGGCCGAGCGGCTGCGGCGTCGCCGGTCTGTCGGGAACCACAGCCAGGTTCAGGTCCGTTTCGACCGCCGGGCTGGTCTCGACCGCCGATTTCAGGAGGCCTTCGAACATCTGCGGATTCGACTGGTAGAGCATCGGGAACGACGCCGATGCTACGGCGAGCACGCCAAGGATGAGAAGATTGCGCAGCATGGACCGGCCTTCGTGAAGGCCCATGCTTATCGCGACATGGTGTTTGCGGCTTTAACAGATGCGGAAAGCGGCCGTTTGCGTAAACGATCGGTAAACGAGTGGCACAGTCATTTGGTCCCGTACAGACGATCGCCGGCGTCGCCGAGACCGGGCATGATGTAGCCCTTCTCGTTAAGCTGGCGGTCGATGGAAGCGGTGAAGACCGGGACATCGGGATGCGCCTTGGTGAAGCGCTCGAGGCCCTCTGGCGCCGCCAGCAGACAGAGGAAGCGGATGTTGGTGGCGCCGCGCCCTTTCAGCTTGTCGATCGCCGCGATCGCGGAGTTGGCGGTCGCCAGCATCGGGTCGACGACGATCACCAGCCGGTCGGCGAGATCGCTCGGCGCCTTGAAGAAATACTCGACGGCTTCCAGCGTTTCGTGGTCGCGGTAAAGGCCGATATGGGCGACGCGCGCCGCCGGCACCAGGTCGAGCAGGCCTTCGAGCAAGCCGTTGCCGGCGCGCAGCACTGAGGCGAAGACCAGCTTCTTGCCCTCCAGCGTCGGCGCCTCCATCGTCTCGATCGGCGTTTCGATCGTCGTCGTCGTCAGTTCGAGGTTGCGGGTGACCTCGTAGCCGAGCAGCAGCGAGATCTCGCGCAGCAGCCGCCGGAAGCCGGCCGTCGAGGTTTCCTTCTTGCGCATGATGGTCAGCTTGTGCTGGACAAGCGGGTGGTCGACGACGGTGACGCCCTGCATGGTGTTCTCCTAGCTGCGCAGTTAGTGAATGGTGAATAGTGAATAGTGAATGGGTTTGCGAGTCCTTGGTTGAGCGGAAAAACTCGCGGTTGACGGACCGAAGCGCCGGGTGAACCATTCACCATTCACCATTCACCTGCCCTTGACGTCGAGCCGGCCCAGCAGCATTGCCTTGGTCTTCCTGTCGACGAAGGCGGCCTCGATGGCGGTTCTGGTGACGGCGGCGAGCGCCTTGTCGTTCATCGAAAAATGCTCGGCGGCAAGGTCGTATTCGCGCTTCAGCGACGTCCAGAAATAGGGCGGATCATCGGAATTTAGCGTCACCTTGCAGCCAGCCGCCTGCAGTGCCGGAAAAGGGTGATCGGCGAAACTGTCGAAGACCTTCAGCGCGATGTTGGAACTGGGACAGCATTCGAGCACGACGCCTTCGTCCGCGATGCGACGGACAAGGTCGGGGTTTTCGATGGCGCGCACGCCATGGCCGATGCGGGCGGGGCGGATGTGGTCGAGTGCGGCCTCGACGCTCTCCCAGCCCATCAGTTCGCCGGCATGGACGGTGATGCCGAGGCCGGCCTCGCGCGCGATTTCGAAGGCCCTGACATAATCCTCCAGATCGCCCATCCGCTCGTCGCCGGCGACGCCGAAGCCGGTGACCAGCGGATGCCCGCAGCGGGCCGCGAAGCGCGCCGCCCGCTCGATCGATTCGACGCCGGCGTTGCGCACGCCGGTGACGATCATGCGGCCCTCGATGCCGGTCTTGGCCTTGGCGCGCGCCATGCCTTCGCCGAGCGCGTCCGTATAGGCCTTGGGCGACAGGCCGGCCTTCCCGGCGTGGTCCGGCGAGGTGAAGATCTCGGAATAGATGGCGCCGTCGCGGGCGAGGCTGGTCAGGTAATGATCGGCCAGCCGCGCATAGTCCTCTTCCGTGCGGAACAGGTCGGAGGAGAAGTCATAGGCGGCGAGGAAGGAGGTGAAATCGTGCCAGACGAAAGAGCCGTCCTGAATGTAGGGCGAGGTGTCCTTGCCGTATTTCTGTGCCTGGCGGACGACGAGTTCGGGCGCCGCTGCCCCTTCGATATGGCAGTGCAGTTCCGCTTTCAAAGGCATGCAGTCATCCCGTCAGGTCAGTCCAGGTCGCGCACCCATAAGCATGATTCCACGACCGGGAAGCGCGGCCGAACACCGCGCCTTAAACAATAGCGTCGGCACCATCGATCGGCTATGGTCCCGCCGGTTTTATGGCGGATCAAAAATAATGTCGGTTGAGAGAACCACGGCCGTTGGCGGCATGGAAACCTCCTATGGTTTCAAGCGTGTAGGGGCAGGCGAGAAGCAGTCCCTGGTCAATGACGTTTTCCACAAGGTCGCGAACCGCTACGATCTGATGAACGACCTGATGTCGGCCGGGCTGCACCGGCTGTGGAAGGACGCCATGGTCACATGGCTCAATCCACCGAAACGACCGGGCTGGAGCGTTCTCGACGTTGCCGGCGGCACCGGCGACATCGCCTTCCGCATCGTCGAGGCGAGCGGCAGGAACGCCCATGCCACGGTTCTCGACATCAACGGCTCGATGCTCACCGTCGGCCGCGACCGGGCCGAAAAAAAGGGCCTGACGGCAAATACCGATTTCGTCGAAGCCAATGCCGAGGAGCTGCCTTTCACTGAGGCCACCTTCGATGCTTATACGATCGCTTTCGGCATTCGCAACGTGCCGCGCATCGATGTGGCGCTTGCGGAAGCCTATCGCGTGCTGAAGCCCGGCGGGCGCTTCCTCTGCCTCGAATTTTCCGAGGTCGACATGCCGCTGCTCGACAAGGTCTATGAAGCGTGGTCGTTCAATGCCATCCCCAGGATCGGCAAGGCGGTGATCGGCGACGGCGAGCCCTATTCCTACTTGGTCGAATCGATCCGCAAATTTCCCAATCAGCAGAATTTTGCGGCGATGATTTCCCGCGCCGGCTTCGACCGCGCTTCCTTTCGCAACTATTCCGGCGGCATAGCTGCGCTTCATTCGGGCTGGAAGCTTTGAGGCTGGCGCAGTCATGAGCAGTGTCGGCGCTGGTTTCAGGCTCGTGCGGGCCGGCTGGGTGCTGGTCCGCGAAGGCGTCGTCGCGGCGCTGCCGGGCGACGAGCTCTTCGGTCTGCCGAAACTCGGCTGGCGGATGGCGCGGCTGTTCACCCGCCGCCGCGCGCTTGCCTATGAGCGTGGCGACCGGCTGGCCAAGGCCGTCGTCCGGCTCGGCCCATCCTATGTCAAGCTCGGCCAGTTCCTGGCGACCCGGCCCGATGTCGTGGGCAACGACATAGCGCTCGATCTCGCCATGCTGCAGGACAAGATGCAGACCTTTCCGCAGGCCGATGCCATTGCGGCGATAGAAGCTTCGCTCGGGCGCAAGGTCGGCGAGCTCTACGCCAGTTTCGGCGAGGCCGTTGCCGCGGCTTCGATCGCTCAGGTCCATATCGCGGAAACCCTGGAGAACGGCGTCGGTTCGCGGGTGGCGGTGAAGGTCATCCGGCCGGGCGTGCGGCGCCGCTTCTTTCGCGATCTCGAAAGCTATTTTCTCGCTGCTCGTCTCCAGGAAAAATACATCCCGTCGTCGCGCCGGCTGCGGCCGGTCGAAGTGACCGAGACGCTGGCGCAGACCACCAAGATCGAAATGGATCTGAGGCTCGAGGCGGCAGCGCTTTCGGAGCTCGGAGAGAACACCAAGGATGATCCCGGCTTTCGCGTGCCGACAGTCGATTGGGAACGCACCGGCCGTGACGTGCTGACCATGGAATGGGTCGACGGTATCAAGCTGAACGACATTGCCGGCCTCGCTGCCGCCGGCCACGATCTGAAGGCGATCGCCGCCAATCTGGTCCAGTCGTTCCTGCGCCATACGCTGCGTGATGGTTTCTTCCATGCCGACATGCATCCCGGAAACCTGTTCGTCGAGCCCAATGGCACCATCGTCGCTGTCGATCTCGGCATAGCCGGCCGGCTCGGCAAGAAGGAGCGCCGTTTTCTCGCCGAAATCCTCTACGGCTTCATCACCCGTGACTATCTGCGCGTCGCCGAAGTGCATTTCGAGGCCGGCTACGTGCCGCGCCGGCATAATGTCGCTGCGTTCGCCCAGGCGATCCGGGCGATCGGCGAGCCGATCCACGGCCAGCCGGCCGAGACCATCTCGATGGCCAAGCTCTTGGCGCTTCTGTTCGAGGTGACGGACCTCTTCGACATGGCGACGCGCTCCGAACTGGTGCTGCTGCAGAAGACCATGGTGGTGGTCGAAGGCGTCGCCCGCACCCTCGACCCGGCCTTCAACATGTGGAAGACGTCCGAACCGGTGGTCGGAGGCTGGATATCAGGCAATCTCGGCCCGCGTGCTCTGCTGGCCGACGCACGCGACGGCACAAACGCACTGCTGGCACTGGCCCGCCAGGCGCCGGACCTCGCCGCCCGCACCGAGCGGCTGTCGCGCGAGATCGATCTGATGGCCGAACACGGGCTGCGTTTCGACGAAAGAACGGCGCATGCGATCGGCAAGGCCGAGGCGCGCTATAGCAGATCCGGCCGGCTGGCGCTGTGGGTGATCGCGCTGACGCTGGTCTATATCGCGTGGCGGATTTTCTAGCCGGCTTGCTCTCAATTGATTGCATTGCTATCATTGCATTCAACATTCTCTGCAAAAATGCAATCATATGGCCAGCATCACCATTCGCAACCTTGATGACGAGGTCAAGGACCTGCTGCGCCGGCTGGCGGCAGAGAATGACCGGTCGATGGAAGAACAAGCGCGGGTTATGATCCGGGCGGCGGTCGAAGGGCAGCTCGGTCCGGTCGGCCGCATCGACCAGATCGAGAAAACCCTGCGCGAATTGACAGGCTCGCACGGTCCGGCAACGCCAGTTGCCGCCGTGTCCAGCCAGATCCCGCGAGGCACCCTCTCCGGCAAGCGAATCCTGCTGATCGTTGGCGGCGGCATCGCCGCCTACAAGGCACTCGACCTGATCCGCCGGCTGCGTGAGCGCGATGCCGCCGTGCGCGTGGTGATGACCGCTGCGGCGCAGGAATTCGTCACCACGCTGTCGGTTGGAGCGCTGTCGGCCGACCACGTCTTCACCGATTTGTTTGACCGCAATGACGAGCACGATGTCGGCCACATCCGCCTGTCGCGCGAAGCCGACCTTGTCGTCGTGGCGCCGGCCACCGCCGACCTGATGGCGAAGCTTGCCAACGGCCATGCCAACGACCTCGCCTCGACCGTGCTTATCGCTACAGACAAGCCGGTTTTGATGGCGCCCGCCATGAACCCGAAAATGTGGTCGCATCCGGCGACCCGGCGCAACCGCGCGACGTTGCAGAAAGATGGCGTCGCATTCGTCGGCCCGGCAAAGGGTGAGATGGCCGAGAGCAATGAGGCGGGCGAAGGCCGTATGGCCGAGCCGCTGGAAATCGTTGCCGCGATCGGGGCGCTGCTCGATATCAGTCCGAAGCCGCTGGCAGGCAGAAAGATCATCGTCACCTCTGGGCCGACGCATGAGCCGATCGACCCGGTGCGCTACATCGCCAACCGTTCGTCCGGCAAGCAGGGCCATGCCATCGCGGCGGCGCTGGCAAGGCTGGGCGCCGACGTGCGCCTCGTCTCCGGTCCGGTCGGCATTGCCGATCCCGCTGGTGTCACCACGCAGCATGTCGAAACCGCAAACGAGATGAAGGACGCTGTCGAACGGCTTCTGCCGGCAGACGCGGCAGTGTTCGTCGCTGCGGTTGCCGACTGGCGCAGCGAGACTTCGGCCGGCGAGAAGATCAAGAAAGTGGCGGGTGAGGGGCCGCCGGCACTGCGCATGGTCGAAAACCCCGACATTCTTGCCGGTGTCGGTCATCACCGGAAGCGGCCCGGCCTGGTCGTCGGCTTCGCCGCCGAGACGCAGGATCTCGTCAGGAACGCCGAGGCCAAGCTTGCGAAGAAGGGCGCCGATTTCATCGTCGCCAACGACGTGTCGCACGAAGGCGGGGTGATGGGCGGCGACCGCAACAAGGTGCGGATCGTCTCGAAGTCCGGTGTCGACGAATGGCCCGAGATGAGCAAGGACGAGGTGGCGACGCGGCTTGCAGCACTGATCGCCAAGCGGCTGAAGACGGTTGTCGTCTAGTCAATCTCCCCTACAAGGGGGGAGATTGGCAGCTCCGCCGGCCGTGGGGCTGCCGGCCCCGAGATCCTCAGGGCAGCAAGGCATCCCAGAATCCCGAGCGGCACGAAGGCGAGGAACAGCCAGGTGGCGACGTTCGCCGCCGCCTCACGGTTGAGGCCTTCGGAAAAACCGCTGGCGTTGGCGACGATGCCGGTCAACGCGGCACCGACCGCATAGCCGATGCGCTGCATCGTCGGCACGGCGGCGGAGGCGATCGTTTGTTCGCCGTCCCTGGCCGATGCCACGATCACGCGTGTAACGAAGGGCCAGGCAATGCCGAAGCCGCCGCCTTGCAGCAAAGCGCAAAACAGGATCAGCGGAATCGAACCTGCCGGCACGGCGTAGGCGAAACCGGCGATGCCGGCCGCGATCATCAGTGCGCCGCCGGTGATGATCAGCCTCTCTCGTTCCGGCGGCGCATTGGCGACCAGGATCGACAGGATCGACCAGGCGATCGATTCGGCGGCGATGATATAGCCGGTGGTCAGCATCGGAATGCCGTGCAGGCTGGTCAGAAGCAGCGGCCCGTAGACGGCGAAGGAACAGGTCGCCACCGAAAAGGCAGCGACCATGGTCATGCCTGCGCCGACCGGCGAGCGCCATGAGAACAGCCGCGACGGGAACAGCCGCGAGCCCGGCTGCAGCGCGTCGATGCGGATGAACAGTGCAAGCCCGATCAGGCCGAGCGTAAGCAGCAGGGACGAGCGCAGCAGGGCAATGTCGACACCGGCCGTGGCGATCAAGACGACGCTGACGGCCAGGCAGCCGAGCGCGGCAAAGGGGAAGGGCGGAGCCGTTCCAGTGATCGCCTGCGGCCTGGTTGCCTCAGGCGTGTCGAGCACGATGAAGCTCGCCAGCGCCATGGCCGTGCCGCCGACCGTGAAGATGCCGAAAGCCCAGCGCCAGGAGAGCAACTCGGTCATCAACGCACCGAGCACCGGTCCGCTGAAAGCGGCGACGCCCCAGATCGCCGACATGACGCCGAAAAGCTGCGGCCAGATGGCGCGTGAAAACAGCCGCTCGACCGAGACGAAGGCCAGCGACACCAGCGCGCCGCCGCCAAAACCCTCGATCAGGCGCCCGGTCAGGAACAGCGGCATGGAGGGCGCGATGGCGCAGACCAGGGCACCGGCGGCATAGAGCAGGGCGGCGACCACCATGTTGGTGCGCAGCGCGACATAGCTCACCAGCCGTCCGGCGGCGGCGCCGGCGACGATCGCGCCGAGCTCGTAGATCGCTAGCGACCAGCCGACCAGCTGAACGCCGGCGAGTTCGCCGACCATGGCCGGCATCACCGTCGCCACCATGGTTTCGTTGGTGGCG
Organism: Mesorhizobium sp.; assembly: GCA_004020645.1. Classification (GTDB taxonomy): domain Bacteria; phylum Pseudomonadota; class Alphaproteobacteria; order Rhizobiales; family Rhizobiaceae; genus Mesorhizobium. The sequence continues at coordinate 199,313 of SAQL01000011.1, forward strand.
TGCAGCAGGATGCCGAGGCTGATGAAGCAGAAGCGCGCCAGATCGCCGCTCGCCCACAGCGCGCGCCAATCGACCCTGTTTGCGCTGGTTTCGATCACCCCGCCCTCCCAAACTTTCTTATACGCCGATTCAAAAAATGGTGGAGCGCTCTTCGTCTCCAACGGGCACGCGGCGCTTCGGGGACGGGTTGTAGAACCTCAACCGCAGTTGAGCTCAAGCGGTTTTTTCGGGTGCGCTGAGATGCGACGAAAACGGGAAGCTAGGGTGATTGTGCATTATCAACCCGCTGCGCTGCGCAAGTGGAACTGGCTGACGCCGATGGCCATGTCGACGCCGCTCTACCCACTCGATTTAGCGACACGTCAACCGGCGTATTTCGTAGATACTTGTTGCCAGCTTCCGCCGATATGTGGTAATATATTAGCGATAGCGAATATAATCCTGCTTACGGTCGTACTGGAGCACGACAATGAGCGCTGTCGATTTGCACAGGCCAAGTATCGCGGCGGTTCTACGCGCCGCAGAGGGACCTTCACCCGGAAGAGTCTTGGGAGGCCCGGCGGCATAACCCGCTGCTGGCGGCCTCATAACTTCCCATCTCCCACAGGATAATCGATCGAGCCGGATCGAGGGCTCTCTCTGCGCCCTCATGCTGCCGACCAGTGCCAGAGATGGCCTGCGCAGCACACTCTAGCTCTGGCAAATTCGGAGGAGAACATGATCGTTGGACATAGTGTTTTAAAGCTGGCCGCGGCTGCGGCTTTCATGGGTGGGACACTGTTGCTTGGAACAGGCGGAGCGCTAGCGCAGAACAACTGTCCTGGCGTGTCGGCGCAGCAGTGCACAGACTTCTGCGGCGCCGCTGGCGTGGCTACTTGCGAGAAGACGGGGTCGGTTCCGGACTGCCAATGCAATGAGACCACGAAGGATGTGAATGGCAATGCGTTCGGCACGGCAACGCAGGACACGGCTGAAGGCAAGGGCAATATCGGCAACAAGACCGAAACGGCCTGCGAGGGCAACGAGGGTCAGTGCAAAAAGCAGTAGCCGGAACACTTGGCGCTGTTTTCGACGCGAAGTCTTTGTAGCCCGATACTATAGAACAGGTCCTCTGAGCGAGATAAGGGCGCCGAGAGATTTCTCTCCCGGCTCCCGAGTGAGGCCGAGCAATGATGCGCAGCTTTCTGTTTGCGACCATATTTATAGGCGCGGTGGCGACGCCGGGGAGTTCTTCGGTGGCGCCGTCGCCATCGTTGGCTTCCGCCCAGATTTCTTCGGCTTTCAATCAACTCTCGATGCTGGTGAAGCCCTCCTCGGGCAAGCCTGATGCTCCATTGTACCGAACCGAGAGCGTGGAGCGTGGCGATATTGTCACAACGGTGCAGGCGGCTGGCACACTGAACGCACTGGTTATGGTGGAAGTCGGTTCTCAACTCTCGGGCCGGGTGAAGGAACTCTACGTCGACTTCAACTCCAAGGTCACCAAGGGCCAGGTCATCGCCCGGGTTGAGCCGGAGATTTACGAAGCAAGAGTGGCGCAAAGCCTTGCCGAACGGGAGATGGCTCAAACGCAGGTTTCCGTACAGCGAGCGCAAATCGAGCGGGCCAGGGCAGAGATGGAGACCGCCGCGGCCAGATATGATTCTGCCGCGGCACAGACTAGACGGGCCGAAATCGCGCTCGATGGTGCGGCGCAGGAAGTGAACCGCAAACGCTCGCTGGCTAAGCAGAAGATTATCGCGGTGGGTGAATGGGAGCGGGACAACACTGCGCATAACTCTGCCAAGGCGCAGGCGACTGCCGCCCAGGCGGAGGAACTGTCGCAATCGGCAGCCGTTCGAGCCGCCAAGGCGACACTCAACATGGCCGAAGCGGAGCTCGCCAATACGCTTGCCCAGGTGAAGCAGAAGGAAGCGGTGCTTCAGCAGGCTCAAATCGATCTTGACCGCACCTATGTACGCGCGCCGGTCACCGGCACAGTGGTCAATCGCGCCGTCAGTGGCGGTCAGACCCTGGCGGCTAGCCTGCAGACGCCGATCCTGTTCACCATAGCTCAGGACCTGACTGAGATGCAGGTGGAGGCTTCGGTGGTGGAAGCCGATATTAGCCGTTTTGCGCTTGGGCAGCCGGTTACTTTCACCGCCGATGCCTATCCCGACCGAATTTTCACCGGCACGGTGAAGCAGATACGCAAGGCACCGCAGGTCGTCCAAAATGTCGTCACATACATAGTGGTGGTCGGTACCGAAAATTCCGATGAGCTGCTGTTGCCCGGCATGACCGCCAATCTGAGCGTGGTAGTGGCCAAGCGACAGGGTGTCTTAAAAGTGCCGAATGCTGCCCTGCGTTTCCGGCCGCCGAATGATACCGGGGACGAGGCGCGTTCAACCGCGCCGGCCATTGCCGAAGCGGGCGTAGAGGCAGGAAGCCCGGGCGAGGTCTTTGTAGTTGGGCCAGACCACGAGCCGAAGCTTGTTTCGCTCCGGCTTGGAATCACCGACGGTCGTACAACAGAGGTGCTGGCAGGCGACCTGACCGAGGGGCAGCAGGTCCTTACAGGGCTTGCCACTGCTCCGCGTCGGGACGATGACACGTCTCCCGTCCTGGTCAAGTTCCGGTTGCGGTGAGGCATCCATGGCCCTGATCGAAGTCGACCGGCTGCGCCATTGCTACCGTGTTGGCGGAGGGCCGGTGTGGGCGCTCGAAGGGGTGAGCATGACGATTCAACGAGGCGAATTCGTCGCGGTGATCGGACCTTCTGGGTCAGGCAAGTCTACCTTCATGAACATTCTGGGCTGTCTCGACAGGCCCAGCGAAGGCCGCTATCGGCTGAACGGGGTTTACGTCGGCGGACTCCATCACGATGAGCTCGCTGCGATCCGCAATCGCAACATCGGTTTCGTGTTTCAGTCGTTCAATCTGCTGCCGCGGGCCAGCGCACTAGAAAATGTGGAACTGCCGCTTGTCTATCGCCGCATGTGGGCTGGAGAGCGGCGGCGCGCAGCCCTGGCGATGCTGGCCAGGGTAGGGCTCGCTGATCGGGCCAGACATACGCCTGCCGAACTCTCGGGCGGACAACAGCAGCGCGTTGCCATTGCCCGTGCTCTGGTGACGCAGCCTTTGCTTCTGCTCGCCGATGAACCCACTGGTGCGCTCGACAGCCAGACCGGGCTGGAGATCATGGCAATTCTCCGCCGCCTCAATGGAGAGGGCCTGACTATTGTGCTGGTCACCCATGAGGCGGAGATAGCTGCCCATGCCGATCGCATTGTCGCCTTTCGAGACGGTCGCGTCGTGTCCGACACCCCTGTCGTGCAACGGACCCGATCTCTGGGTAACGCTCGCCATCTATCGCTGGCTTATAACAATGTCCGGTAGCACAAGAACGGCCTTGCGATCATTACGCTCCCATCATCTGCGCAGCGCGCTCACCATGTTGGGCATCATCATCGGCGTGGCCGCTGTCGTGGTGATGATCGCGATCGGGGTTGGTGCGCGCGAACGCATCGCAACCCAGATCCGCAGCCTTGGCGCCAACCTCATCAGCATCAGTCCGGGCAGTGCGAAGATGGGCAGCGTCCGGCTTGGGGCCGGTGGCGCGCCACGGCTGAGCGAAGAGGACGCGGCGGCGATCGGAATGGAAATCTCTGGCGTCGTGCTGGCGGCGCCACTCCTCCACGCCCGCGAGCAGTTCACGATCGGTTCCAGCAATTGGCAAGGCGTGGTCCGCGGCGTGACGCCGGAATACTTCTCGGCGCGCGAATGGCGCGTTATCGCCGGGCAGGAGATTACCCCGGAGGACAACAAGCGCGTCGCCAATGTGGTGCTCCTCGGAACGACGATGCGGGAGAAATTGTTCGGAAAAGCCGATCCGGTAGGCGCCGCGATTCGCATCCGCGACGTGCCGTTCACGGTGATTGGACTGCTGGAGCGGAAGGGTCAGAGCGTATGGGGCGATGATCAGGACGATGTGGCACTTGTGCCGCTAAAGACGGTGCGACGTCAGTTCATAGGCACGAGCCGCGCCAATCCGACCTTCGTACACAGCATCACGGTCAAGTTCGCCGATTGGGCGTCGGCCGAGGACACGATGGCAGCTATCCGCGACCTGTTGTGGCAGCGCCATCGGTTGCGGACGGGTCAGGAAGACAGCTTTATGGTGAGCAACCTCGCCGAATCTGCGAATGTCGAGGGTTCGACCACGCGCGTGGTGTCGCTGCTGCTTTCGGCGGTGGCCTCAATTTCGCTGGTGGTGGGCGGGATCGGCATCATGAACATCATGCTGGTGACGGTGACGGAGCGGGTCCGCGAGATCGGACTGCGGCTTGCGGTCGGCGCACGACGGCGAGATATCCTCGCCCAGTTTCTCGTTGAGGCAGCAACGCTTGCCTTGCTGGGCGGTATTCTAGGTGCCGCTATTGGCATTGCTGCGGCAATCGCCGTTGGCTCTATCGCCCAATGGCCGGTGATCATCGACCTCAGTGCCGTCCTGCTGGCTGTCGGCTTTGCTGCGGCGGTAGGCGTCTTCTTCGGCTACTATCCCGCCCGCAAGGCCGCAAGGCTACAGCCGATCGAAGCGCTGCGCGCAGAATAATCGGCACGGATAGTTGGATCCTCTGCGTCCCCACAAAATCGAGCGAGTTTGGCGGCACTGCGCGTTAACCGGTCAATTTCGAACCGCAAAGGTCCCCACAAAATCATGCGGCGCGGAACAATCCAATCCGGTTCCGCGCCGCAGAGCCACGCCATGGCGCTTATTTGAACGAGTGGATCAGCTCCAGTGAGGTGACGGCGACTGCCAGGTTGACACCGGTCTGCGCCTGTACGTTGAGAGGCTGCAGCGAGAAGGCGCTGTTCAGTCCGCCGACCAGAAGGTTGGCGCCGCCGCCGGTCACCAGGCTGGCCTCGGCGTTGACGCCATAATAGCTGCCGGCAAGATCGCCGGAATCACGATCGCGGGTGGCCGCCAGAACCGCCCATATCAATTCGCCCTGGTGCGTCCTGCCGACGTCGAAGCCGAGCTTGGAGATGACCCCGGTATAGGCTTCGGGGGGACCGCCATGATGGGGGCGAAAGGTGCAGGCCACGCCTTTGTTGGATGTGACGATGTAGCCGGTGCCGCCGTCGATGGTGCAGTGGAGCACGCCGAGCTCCAGCCTGCCCGCGCTGGCAGGGGCAGCGAGCACTGTGGCGGCGAGGGCGGCGGCACAGGCGAGTGTCTTGATCATGGGAGGGGTCCTTTTCGCGAATTGCCTTGAACAACGGCTAAGCATCCCGAGCGTTCCGCCGAAAACTTGGCGCGATCAAGGCGGGCGTCAATGCACAGTCATTGAAGGTTTCGAAGGCATGCCAAACGGCACGCCTGCCATATCAGGCCGAAACGCCGCCGTCGGTCAGCCGGTGCTGGTGCGCGCCAGGCCGTCCTTGGCCGGCTGGTAGGTGGGGTTGAGGCGCACTGCCTCGCGGTAGGATTTTGCCGCCTTGGCCTTGTCGCCGCGCCGCTCGTAGATCAGCGCCTGGTTGGACCAAGCCTCGGCATTCTTGCCGTCGAGCTTGATCGCCATGTTGATGTCGGCGAAGGCATTGTCCTCGTCGTTCATGGCGAGGTAGGAGAGGCCGCGGCCATTGTAGGGTTCGGCGGCGTCCGGCGCCAGCGAGATGGCGGTCGAGAAATCCTCGATGGCGAAAGCGTGCTGGCCCTGGCTCTGATAGATCAGGCCGCGATTGTGATAGGCGCGCGCATCTGTCGTGTCGAGCTGGATCGCCTTCTGGAAATCGTTGAACGCTTCCTGGACGCGGCCGGCTTTGCGGTAGAGGTTGCCGCGGCCGATATAGGCGGCGTCATAGTCGGGATTGATCTGGATCGAGCGGTTGTAGTCGGCAAGCGCGGCCGCCTGGTCGCCGAGGAAGCGCTGGATGAGAGCGCGGTTCGAATAGGCCTGGTAGAAATTCGGATTGAGCTGGATGGCGGTGTTGAAATCCTTGAGCGCCGCCTGATACTGGCCGCCGCGGCCATAGGCCGAACCGCGCACATTGTAGCCTTCCGGATCCTGGGGACTGCGCTGGATAACGGCCGACAGTGAGGAGATGTTTTCGGCCGACCCTTGTGCCTTGTCGATGTTGGTGAATTCGCCGGTCGGGGCTGTCTGGCAGCCGGCAAGCGCCAAGCCGGAAAGCAGGGCTGCCGTCAGGGCGAAGCCGCGCATTGCGGTTCTGCGCTCTACGCTTGTTGCATTCATGTCTGCTCTGTCCTCACTGCCCGCCGCGCCGTCAGGTCTGTTCCCTCTCCGAACCGGCCCTCTCCGAACTGGTCGAATTCAACAAAAAGGTGGCGGCGATTACGCATCGCGCCACCCTGGGTATCCTTCGAAAAGGACGAAAAATTGGCGTCAGAACCGCGGCGGACGCGGAGCACCTGCACCAGCAGCACCAGCCGCCACCGGGCGCGGCGTCATCGGCAGCAGGCCTTCGCGCTGGGCGCGCTTGCGGGCCAGCTTGCGGGCGCGGCGAACGGCTTCCGCCTTTTCGCGGGCTCGCTTCTCGGAAGGCTTCTCATAATGTCCGCGCATCTTCATTTCGCGGAAGATGCCTTCGCGCTGCATCTTTTTCTTGAGCGCGCGAAGCGCCTGATCAACATTGTTGTCGCGAACGAGTACCTGCACGGGCAATCCTGTCTTTCGGGTTTGTTAACAACAGGCAAGTGGCCATAGTCGCTTGCCTCCGCGGCGGTCTACACCACGAATTGTGGCGGCTGATAGCAGAATCATGCCGCTCTGTCCACTGCCGAAACGAAAAACCCGCCTCGGCGGCGGGTCGTCGGCGCAAATCACACCATCCCCAAATCAATAGCATAGCTGCCGTCACAAAGCAAGGAATTACGACCTCTGGTAGTATATTCGCCTGCTCGGGCGGGCTCTCCGCGCCGATGAGCGATCGTTGGCGTTTTCTCCGCCACCGATAAATTCTGGCTGCCCCAATCCGGCAAAACGCTCCGCCCGGCTCTATCAACGAAGGAACCAACCTCGTTCCCCAATGGTTGTTGCGGCGAAACAAGCACAGGGGAAAACCGATGTCAGGCACCCGTGAATGGCTCGTCCAATGGCTCAAGGATGCGCATGCGATGGAGGAGCAGGCCGAAACCATGCTGAACGGCCAGCTCAATCGGCTGGAGAGTTATCCCGAGCTCAGCGAGCGCATCAGGCTGCACCTCGATGAGACGAAGGGACACGCCGCGCGCCTCGGAACCTGCCTGGAAAGACTGGGCGAAGATACATCCGCGCTGAAGGACGCCGGCGGCAAGCTGCTGGCGATGGCGCAATCCCTAAGCGGCGTCTTCGCCGGCGACGAGGTGATGAAAGGCTCACTCGCGAGCTACACCTTCGAGCACATGGAGATCGCCTCCTACACGATCCTCATCGCAACCGCCGAGTCCCTCGGCGAAACGGAGATCGTCCGGGCCTGCGAACAAAATCTGCGTGAAGAGGAGGCGATGGCCGAGTGGCTGAAAAACAAGCTGCCCGCGACTACGGGGCAGTTCCTGGCTCGCTCGGCATCGGATAGCGACAATGCCAAGCGGTGACGACAGCAGGCCGGCGAGCAACGTGAAGCGACCTTCGGTCTGGCGGGCTTACAGCTATGCCTGGATCACGCTCGGCTTCTTCATCATCTCGCTTATCGGCCACTGGGTTTTCGGCTGGTTCGCCTATTTGGATGAGCAAAGCGCGCTTGGCCAACCGCCCGAGTTCGGCGGCTATCTGATCGAGATGAGCCGCGACACGCTCGAGAACTGGCAGTCGGAATTCCTGCAGCTGCTCTGGCAGGTCGGTGGCCTGGCGTTCCTGCTCTTCGTCGGTTCGCCGCAATCGAAGGAGAGTACCGACCGGATGGAGGCCAAGATCGACGCGCTTCTCAGGCTTGTCGATCCGACGAAAGGCCAGGAGGCGATTCGCGAGCTGGACCTGCAGTACGACGGCCGCCACACCGACGAGCCGCATTCTCACCGGAACTAAGCTGGGGTTGGATACGTGGCACGGAGCTGATCACCGCTCCGTGCCGTTTGATTCGCAACAGAGCAATTGGCGACAGGCTCTCCCTCTATGCCGTGGCCAGATGAAGCCGCTCGAAATCCTCGAAGAACTCGCCGTAATCGCAGGTTATTTCCTCGCCCGCGGCTATGTCGCGGATCGCGATTGCCCCGCCATACTGCGAAAAATCCGTGTTCGGCCTTTCGGCGTGGTTCATGAAGCGGCCATTGTCGACTTCATAGACCATGAATCCAGGCCGGTCCGGGCTTGGATAGGCATATCTGTCGAGCAATTCCCTGAGATGGGGCGGCGCGGCCTCATATTTTTTCATCGGGATCAGCCGGTCGAAATCCGGATCGAGCTGCCAGATCGACGCTCCCTTCCTGATCGGCTCGGCGGCGAACACGCCGACGCCCTCGATTGCGCTAGCAGCGATGTAGGTCCTGATCAGCAGCATGTTTTAGGCCCGTCTTCGAACAGAAGTGTCCGAAGAAATCGCCAAATCGCGCTGGAAAGCAAGACCGCTTTTGCGACATTGCGGCTTGCTCGCCCATGCGGGAAACGCCTCACGTCCGATTAATCGAGACGCCGCCATCGGCAAACAGCGCGGTTCCGGTGGTGAAGCTCGATGCGTCGGAAGCCAGGTAGAGCGCCGAGCGGGCGATCTCTTCAGGCTCGGCAACGCGCTTCAAGGCATGCAGGTTTTCGACGAAAGCTCGCGATTCAGGTGTCTTGAACGTTGCCGAAGGTGTGTCGGTGCCGCCCGGTAAAAGTGCGTTGACCCGCACGCCTTTGGCGCCATATTCGGCGGCAAGCACCTGCGTCAATCCGATCAGCCCGGCCTTGCTTGCGGCATAGCTGGTCATGCCGGGCATGCCGACGGTATGGCCGACGAAGGTAGAGGTGAAGATCAGCGATCCGCCGCCGCGATCGACCATCGCCGGCACCTGGTATTTCGCGCCGAGAAAGGCGCTGGTCAGGTTGGTGTCGAGCGCCTCTTGCCAGCCCTCCAGCGACAACTCCGAAATCGGACCCATCTTGCCGACCGAGCCGGCGTTGTTGAAGGCGATATCGAGCCCGCCGAATTTCTCGACCGCCAGCTCGACAAGGGCTTTCGCATAGGCCTCGTCGCGAACGTCGCCGGCAAGCGCAATGGCCGTGCCGTCGGCGTCCTCGATTTCGGCAACGAGCGCGTCCAGCTCTGCCCGGCGACGGGCAGCGACGACTACCTTGGCGCCTTCCTCAGCAAAGAGTTTTGCGGTGGCGCGGCCGATGCCGGAACTGGCGCCGGTGATGATGGCGACCTTATTGGCGAGTGCGAGCATTTTCTGCATCCTTTTTTTCGCGCCAGCTTTGCCGGCAATCGGATGCTTGGTCGCAGATCGAGGCGGCGCGAGCCACCCGATACGTGCGAAGGCGTCCGGAGGCGTCGTTCGGTTCGTTGCTTCGACAGGTCTTTTTGCCCGTGGCGCAAAACGGCAAGCGCCGTCGCAAACAGCGCAAGGCTGGCAGCGCGGTTTCGCTAGTGATACACCTCGCGCGCCGGGGCTCGATTGGATGTCCGGCCGCTATCTGCGAGGCTGGAACGTTGAAGAAATACTCGGTATTCGCCATCGCCCGCGAGGCCATGCGCGGCCACAAGGGCTGGGAGGAACAGTGGTCCTCGCCAGAGCCGAAGAAGGAGTACGACGTCATCATCGTTGGCGCCGGCGGCCATGGCCTGGCCACCGCCTATTATCTCGCCACGGTGCACGGCATCACCAATGTCGCGGTGCTGGAAAAAGGCTGGCTCGGCGGCGGCAACACCGGCCGCAACACCACCATCATCCGCTCCAACTATCTCTATGACGAGAGCGCCGGCATCTACGATCACGCGCTGAAACTGTGGGACGGGCTTAGCCAGGAGCTCAACTACAACGTCATGTACTCGCCGCGCGGCGTCATGATGCTGGCCCACAATGTCCACGACATCCAGGTGCTGAAGCGCCACGTCCATGCCAACCGGCTGAACGGCATCGACAATGAATGGCTGACGCCGGAAGCCGCCAAGGATTTTTGTCCGCCGCTCAACATTTCGCGCGATGCCCGCTATCCGGTGATGGGGGCGACCCTGCAGCGTCGCGGCGGCACCGCCCGCCACGATGCGGTAGCCTGGGGCTATGCGCGCGGCGCCTCGGCGCGCGGCGTCCACATCATCCAGAATTGCGAAGTCACCGGCGTCAAGCGGGCGCCGAATGGCGCGATCACCGGCGTCGAGACGACGCGCGGCTTCATCGGCGCCAGGAAGGTCGGCGTCGTTGCCGCCGGCCATTCGTCGGTCATCATGAACATGGCCGGCGTGCGCATGCCGCTGGAAAGCTATCCGCTGCAGGCGCTGGTGTCGGAGCCGGTCAAGCCGGTCTTCCCCTGCGTGGTGATGTCGAACACGGTGCACGCCTATATCTCGCAGTCCGACAAGGGCGAACTGGTCATCGGCGCCGGCACCGACCAGTATGTCTCTTATTCGCAGACCGGCGGCCTGCACATTCTCCAGCACACGCTCGACGCCATCTGCGAGATGTTCCCGATGTTCACCCGCATGAAGATGCTGCGCTCGTGGGGCGGCATCGTCGACGTGACGCCCGATCGATCGCCGATCCTGGCCAAGACGCCGGTGCCCGGGCTCTATGTCAATTGCGGCTGGGGCACCGGTGGCTTCAAGGCAACGCCGGGCTCGGGCCACGTTTTTGCCCACACCATCGCCAGGGACGATCCCCACCCGATCAACGCGCCCTTCACCATCGAGCGCTTCCGCACCGGCCGCCTCATCGACGAGGCGGCAGCGGCAGCGGTGGCACACTGATCATGGCTCCCTTCGTGACGCTGGGTCAGCGGCTTTGCGATCAACCGGCCGGCGCCCGCGTCGGCCACGGCGAATTGTAGGAACAACCATGCTTCTCATCCGCTGCCCCTATTGCGAGGAAGAGCGTCCGGAACTCGAATTCCGCAACGCCGGCGAGGCGCATATTGCACGTTCGGCAGATATGGCCGCGACAAGCGATGACGACTTCGAAAAGTTCTTCTTCATCCGCTCGAATCCCAAAGGCATCATCTATGAGCGCTGGCGGCACATGCATGGCTGCGCGCGGTTCTTCAATGCTGTGCGCGACACCGTCAGCGACAGGTTCCTGATGACCTACAAGGCCGGCGAACCCAAGCCGGCGAATCTGCCGGGAGCCGCCAAATGATCGCAGCGTTCCGCATTCCCGGCGCCGGGCGCCTCAAGCAGGCAGAGACGACCCGCTTCAGCTTCGACGGCCAGTCCTATGCCGGTGTCGAGGGCGATACGCTGGCCTCGGCGCTGCTTGCCAACGGCGTGCATCTGGTCGGCCGTTCGTTCAAATACCACCGTCCGCGCGGCTTTCTGTCTGCCGGGGCGGAAGAGCCCAACGCGCTGGTTGAGATCAAGCGCGACTCCGCCAGGAAGACACCCAATGTCCGCGCCACCGTGCAGGAGCTCTATGACGGGCTGACGGCACAGTCACAGAACCGCTGGCCGTCGCTTTCCTTCGATGTCAGCGCGCTCGGCGACATCGCCTCCCCGCTGCTTTCGGCGGGCTTCTACTACAAGACCTTCATGTGGCCGAAGTCCGCCTGGAAAAACTTTTACGAGCCCAAGATCCGTGCCGCCGCCGGCCTCGGCGTCGCTCCCGACCAGCCGGATCCCGACCATTATTCGGCGCGCTTTGCCCATTGCGACGTGCTGGTGCTGGGCGGAGGCGCTGCCGGCATCGCCGCCGCACTTGCCGCGGCCGAAACCGGCGTGCGCGTGATCCTTGCCGACGAGCAGGCGGATTTCGGCGGCAGCCTGCATTTCGAGAGCGGCGCCAGGATCGACGGCCAGGACGGTTTTGCCTGGGCGCAGGCGGCGATCGCGACGCTCAATGCCATGGACAATGTCCGCGTGCTGTCCCGCACCACGGCCTTCGGCTATTACGCGCAGAATTTCGTCGGGCTGGTCGAGCGCGTCAGCGATCATCTGCAGAACCCCGGCCGCGACCTGCCGCGCGAGCGGCTGTGGCAGGTTCGCGCCAAACGCGTGGTGCTGGCGACCGGCGCCATCGAGCGGCACATGGTGTTTGCCGACAACGACCGGCCCGGCATCATGCTGGCGTCAGCGGCGCGCACCTATCTCAACCATTATGGCGTCGCGGTCGGCAGGAATGTCGGCATCTATACGGCCAATGATTCCGCTTATGCGGCGGCAATCGACCTGAAGAAGGCCGGTGTCGGCGTGGCGGCGATAGTCGACCTGCGCGACAACCCGACCGGGTCGGTGATCGACGAGGCGAGGGCGCTCGGCATCGAGGTCAATTTCGGCCGCGCGGTGATCCGCGCCGGCGGCAAATTGCGCGTCTCATCGATGACCGTGCAGCCGAAGAATGGCGGCGGCGAACGCACCATCCCGGTCGACGCCATCCTGATGTCGGCCGGCTGGACTCCGTCGGTGCATCTGTTCTCGCAATCGCGCGGCAAGGTTGCCTTCAACGACGAGACCAAGCGCTTCGTGCCCGGCGCCTATGCGCAAGATTGCGTGTCGGTCGGCGCCTGCAACGGCACGGACGGGCTGTCGGCGACGATCGACGAGGCCTATGCGGCGGGCGCCAAAGCGGCGAAGGATGCGGGCGCCAACACCGTCAAGGGAACCAAGCCGAAGGTCGACGCCAGCGAGAGCTGGTCGCGCGGCATGCTGGGTGCGGCGCCCGGCGCCGGGCCGGATACGACAGTCAAGGCCTTCGTCGATTTCCAGAACGACGTCACCGCCAAGGACATCCGCCAGGCGGTGCATGAAGGCATGCGCTCGATTGAGCACGTCAAGCGCTTCACCACCAACGGCATGGCGACCGACCAGGGCAAGACCTCGAACATGCACGGTCTGGCTATCGCCGCCGAGACGCTGGGCAAGCCGATCCCGCAGGTCGGCCTGACGACGTTCCGGGCGCCCTACACGCCGGTGACCTTCGGCTCGATCGTTGGCCATGCGCGCGGAAAACTCTTCGACCCGACCCGCAAGACGGCAATCCATCCCTGGGCCGAGGCTCAAGGCGCGGTGTTCGAGGATGTCGGCCAATGGAAGCGCGCCTGGTATTTTCCGAAGGCAGGCGAGGACATGCACGCCGCCGTCGATCGTGAGTGTGTCACGGTGCGCAAGACGGCCGGCCTGTTCGACGCCTCGACGCTGGGCAAGATCGAGGTGGTCGGGCCGGATGCGGCGAAGTTCATGGAACTGCTCTACACCAACCCGTGGGAGAAACTGGAGCCCGGCCGCTGCCGCTATGGCATCATGCTGCGCGAGGACGGTTTCATCTATGACGACGGTGTCGTTGGCAGGCTTGCGGCCGACCGCTTCCATGTAACGACGACGACGGGCGGTGCGCCGCGCGTCATGAACCATATGGAGGATTACCTCCAGACCGAGTTCCCGCATCTGAATGTCTGGCTGACCTCGACCACCGAGCAGTGGGCGGTGATTGCCGTGCAGGGACCGAAGTCGCGAGACATCATCGCGCCACTGGTCGAAGGCATCGACATGTCGGACGGGGCGCTGCCGCATATGTCGGTGCGCGAAGGCAGGATCTGCGGCGTGCCGACAAGGCTGTTCCGGATGTCGTTCACCGGCGAGCGCGGCTTCGAGGTCAACGTGCCGGCCGACTACGGCCAGGCCGTCTGGGACGCGCTGTGGGCCGAGGGCCAGAAGCATGGCGCCTGCGCCTACGGCACCGAGACAATGCACGTACTGCGCGCCGAAAAGGGCTACATCATCGTCGGCCAGGACACCGACGGCACGGTGACGCCAAACGACGCCGGGCTCGACTGGGCCGTCGGCAAGAAGAAGACCGATTTCGTCGGCATTCGCGGCATGGCGCGGCCGGATCTTGTCGCCAAGGGCCGCAAGCACCTGGTCGGCCTGAAGACCAAAGACCCTAAGGTGGTGCTGGAAGAAGGCGCGCAGATCGTCGGCGATCCGAAGCAGGCGATCCCGATGACCATGATCGGCCATGTCACCTCGAGCTACTGGTCGGAAAATTGCGGTCGCTCGATCGCGCTGGCCCTGGTTGCCGGCGGCCGCGACCGGATGGGTGAGACGCTTTACGTGCCGATGCCCAACGGGACGATCGAGGTGGAGGTCACCGGCATGGTGTTCTTCGACGAGAAGGGGGAGCGCCTCAATGGCTAAGGCTGCCGCCAAGAAATCTGCCGCCGCTGCGCCGTCGGTCGAACGCCGCCCGGCGCTCGCCGGTCAGGAGCTTTCCGCAACCGGCGTCGCACTTGCTGTGTTGCCGCCGGCGGAGCGCATTTCGCTGCGCGCGCCGTACGCCTCGGTCGCGGCGCTTTCGAAGGCGCTCGGCGTGACCCTGCCGCGAAAGCCCAAAACCTCGGCGGCAAAGGCCGGGCGCACAGCGTTGTGGCTTGGGCCAGACGAATGGCTGGTCATCGATGAGGTGGGAAGAGACCCGCTCGCCGACTGCTTCGAGATGACAGTGCTGCATTCGGCGGTCGGCATCTCGCATCGCAACGTCGCCATATCGGTCACCGGCCCGGCAGCGGCGGCGACGATCAATTCAGGCTGTCCGCAGGATCTGTCGCTCGACGCCTTTCCGGTCGGCGCGGCGTCGCGCACCATTCTGGGCAAGGTCGAAATCGTGCTGCTGCGCACCGCGACCGACGCGTTCCGCGTTGAATGCTGGCGTTCCTTTTCCGATTATGTCTTTACTTTCCTGTCGGAGGCGGCAGGCGACGCAGCGGCTTAGGAATACTCGCTGCGCTCGGCTGTTGCCGGAGCAAGTCGAGGGAGAATGTCGATGCCGTCGAAATCGGCGCCGAATCCACCGGTCCAGAAGACGCCGGCCGTGCGCTCGTTCGAACACGAGCAGCACCAAGAACCAAACATTGAAGAGGAACTCGAGGAAGGGCTTGAGGACACGTTTCCGGCCAGCGATCCGGTGTCGATCACCGGGACCTCCATTTCCGGTGCTCCCGCAAGACCCGGCAAGGCCAAGATCGTGGCCGGAATGAAGAAGCGCAGGAAATAACTTCCGCTACAGCGGAGCCGGGCTGAAATGGCCATGAAAACGGGCGGTCAGGATTTCCTACCGCCCTTTTATTTTCGAACCTCAGAACGTGCTGGGCACGATCCATGGATCGATGTCGATACCGAGCCGCGGGCCCTTGTTTTCAGTCGAGCCATTGCGAGTGGCCGAACCTGACTTTTCGACCGATCCGGTCGCGCCGCAATCGAGCTCGATGTTGGTGTCGGCGCAGGCCGCAGCTTGCTTGCCGGGCTGGCGCTCGCCGGCGAAGGCCGCGCCCGAGAATGCCAGGACGGCCACGAGGACGAAGATCGGCTTTCTCATCGTTTGTCTCCGGTTCAACCGCTGATTTTCCGTACATGTACGATACAGCGTACATATACAACCGGCAATCAGAGGGTTCAAGCAAGAAGTCGCACATGTACGAAAAATTTATGTGAATGCTGGGAATCGCGTCGCGCCAGCGCGCGCCGAGTTGCGCACGCGGCGCCGTTCACCCGTGGCTTACAAGATCGTCAGCTATCCGAAACCGAAGGAACCCTTCAGCAGTTGACCGGCGTCTCGGTCAGCGGCGGCACGTCCTGGGTGACCAGCGCGGCAAGCGTGAAGTCGCACATCCGCTTGACGAAAGCCTGCTGGTCGCCGAACGGATAGAAGGGAAAGGTAATCAGCAGCGAGATTGTGCCGTGACCGACCGCCCATAGCATGGTGGCAATGGCGCGCGGGTCGCCCTTCAGCCTGCCGGCGGCAACGCAGGCCTCGACCCTATTGATCAGCACTTTCATCAACGGGTTGCCCTCTTGCATTTCGGCGAAGGTCCTGCCTTCTGGGGGCTTGACCTTTTCGGTCATGAATATCGTGCGATATTCGTTGGGGTTGCCAAGGCCGAAGGCCGCGTATTCGGTCATCACCACCTGCAGGGCCTCGATCGGATCGTCGGCCGGGTGATCCTCGATACGCTTGGCCAGAGTCTCGAACGCATCCTCGGCCAGCGCGAACAGAATGTCCTGCTTGTCGGCGAAATAGGAATAGACCGACATCGGTGCATAGCCGACGCGCTTGGCCAGCTTGCGGATGGTGAGGCCTTCATAGCCTTCCTCCTGCACGAGCTTGTGCGCCGCATCGACAAGTTCGGAGCGCAGTTCGGCCTTTTGTTTCTCGCGGCGTGTCTGGACGCTGAGCGGCAATTTTCGTGTGCCTTCTGTTAGTCGCTGTTAGTGGCTGGCTAATTTATATACGCTGTACGGAATCGGACAAGGCGTTGCCAAAATCGGCTTCGCAGCGCTCCGATTGGCGATGCTGTTTCTGAGCCATTTTCGCCCAACACCGATCACAACTGTTACCGGGTAAAAACGACGCAACATCGGACTGTTACAACCAGAGGTTAGCTAGCGGCTCTGCAAGAAATTTTCTTTCTGGGGCCGATACGATCGTGCGGCGTTCGGCGGCGGAATCACGGCGCTGACGATTGAGACGGCCGCGGCGAACGGCGTTGCCCTTGAATTGCCGCGGGCGATCACAACCGGACTCAACGAGATCGTGTTCCCGATCGGTTGCGCACCGGTCGTCTACATCGCCCTGCAGGTCGGCCGGCACATCAAGATCATCTCTGCCGAGGCTCGCTGAGCCGTTCAAGCCGCTTCTGGCTGGCGTTCGATCAATGTCAGCGTCAGCCAGCGCGCAGTCAGCGCCGGCTTTTTCGAGCCTTCGATCTCGATCGTCACGTCATGCGCCGTCTGCACCCAGCCCGATGGCCTGACCTTGACGTCGGCCAGCACGAATCGGGTGCGGATGCGCGCGCCGGTCTTCACCGGCGCCAGGAAGCGCAGCGAATCGAAGCCATGATTGACGCCCATCTTGCTGTTTTCGAGCGGCGGCATGGTCTCGAAGGTCATTGCCGATAAAAGCGAAAGCGACAGGAAGCCATGCGCGATGGTGCCGCCGAACGGCGTCTCGCGCTTGGCGCGCTCCGGATCGCAATGGATGAACTGGTGGTCGTCGGTGGCATCGGCGAACTGGTCGATCATGCGCTGCGAGACGATCCGCCACGGCGACACGCCGACCTCCTTGCCGACGCTTGCCAGAAGCACATCGAGACTGATCGGTTCCACGCTGATGTCCTCCATTTCAACCGTCCGGAGCGCGAGCGGCTTCATTCTTTGAACAGTGTCAGCCCATGCTGCACCGATTGCCCGCCATCGATCGGCAGGATGGCGCCGGTGATATAGCTGCCGGCACGGCTGCACAAATAGAGCGTTGCGCCGGCAATGTCATCCGGCGCGCCGATGCGGCCGATCGGAACGTGGCCGCCGACATGCTTGGCCTGGTCCTCGGTCGCCGTGGCGAAGGCGGTCATCCGGCTCTGGAAGGGCCCGGGGGCGAAGGCATTGACGGTGATGCGGCGGGCGGCGAACTCGATCGCCAAGGTGCGCGTCAGATGGTGAACAGCAGCCTTCGAGGCAGAGTAGGAGTAGGCGTCGTCGGCCAGCGGCTGCGTGCCCATCACCGAACCCAGATTGATCACCCGGGCCGGATCGGCATCGCTGGCGGCGGCGTCGAGCAGCGGCAGAAGCTCGCGCGTCAGATGGAAGACGGCGGTGACGTTGACGCCGAACACCTTGGCCCAGGCATGGTAGGGGAAGCTTTCCAGCGGCGCGCCCCAGGAAACGCCGGCATTGTTGACCAGGATGTTCAGCCGCTCGGTCCGCGCCTTGACCTTATCGACCAGCGCTGCGATGCCGGCTTCGCTGGAGACATCGCCGGCAAAGCCTTCGGCCCGGCCGGAGCCGCCGAGGCGGTTCAGTTCGCCGGAAACCCTGATGCAATCCTCGCCCTTGCGCGAGGCGATCATCACGGTTGCGCCGGCCCTGACCAAAGCGGTTGCAGCCATGCGGCCGATGCCGGTCGCAGCCCCGGTCACCAGCGCGGTCTTGCCGGCCACCGAAAACAGCTCGTCCAGATAGCTCATTGCAACTTCTCCGTGCGTCCTTGCCTCGTGGTTCAAGGGGACGACTTAACGCTGACAAGGATATTCGAATTACGATCATCCTTGCCGGGGGTAAAGTGCCGGAGCCGCTACTACTGATGGGTACACTAAGGACCGCGGGCGACAACGCCCTGGAGGCGATGGGGGCCACGGTGCGGCGTTCCCTTCTGCCGTTGGCCATGGGGAGAAGGTGACCCGAAGATCGGTTCGATCTCGACGCCTTCGGCCTGCCAGTCACGCCACGCCAGCACGCTATCAAAGGCTGGAATGATCTCCGGGGATGCGTTGAGCAGTTGCTGGTCGTCGAGGATCGGCGTTCCATATTAGCTCGACGCCAGCTTGTTGTTGGGGGTTCCCATGCCGGACACGAGCTGTCGCGCATTATCGATATGACGTTTGTCATCTCAGCCTTCACAGCTGACGAGCGGGAGAAATGCGAGAACGGAGGTAACAATGACATCTGCTGAAACACAGATCAGGGCCTTGTTGGACAGTCGATCAGCCGCCATGGGCGACAAGGACATCGATTGGGTCATGTCCCTCTATTCTCCAGACATTGTCTATTTCGACCTCGTACCACCGCTCCAGTACGCAGGCTCATCCGCCCTTCGGGAGCGGTTTTCGGATTGGTTCGGCCGCTGGACGGGCCCTATTGGCCAGGAACTTGGCGATCTGAAAGTAATAGCCGGCGATAACGTCGCGGCTGCATGGATGCTCATCCGAGCAAGTGGCACACTGAAGACGGGCCAGGACGTTGACTACTGGGTACGCGTAAGCAACAGCTTTCAGCGCTCCGGTGACAGTTGGTTCATCACGCACGAGCACGTCTCCCTGCCCGTTAACATGCAGACCAGGACAGCCGTCATGGACCTCGCGCCCTGAGCGCCTTGCGTTTTGGTAGAGCAAAACCGCGCTCCAGGTCTTTGTTTGGCGCATTTTGTCGGACGCCAAACGAAGGCGTTTGGTTGCAAATGCTCCAGGTCGTCGATCAAACATTCTCAAGCGTGAAGGTCGATCCCAAGGCCAGCGCGTTCAGAGCATCAGCGAAGGCGCTGAGGGCTGGATGAGATGAGGCAGCACCCATCATTCGCAGGTTCGCTCCTGCCCCTCACTTGCCTGCCGGCATCCTCTTGCGAGCAGAGCTACTCCGCCGGGTCGACATTGGTATAGGCGGCTTCCTCGAGCTCGCGCTTCAGCCGCGATGCCTCTTCCACCTTGGGCGTGACGAAGCGGCCGAGCAGGAGATAGGCGACCGGCGTCAGGAACAGCGTCGAGACGGTGGCCAGACCCAGGCCGCCGACGATCACCCAGCCGAGCGCGATGCGCGCCTCGGCGCCGGCGCCGCTCGCCAGCACCAGCGGCACGCCGCCGAGCACGGTGCAGATCATCGTCATCATCACTGGTCGCAGCCGGATGGTGGAGGCCTGCTCGATCGCCTCGCGCACGCCGAGCCCGCGATCGCGCAACTGATTGGCGAACTCGACGATCAGGATGCCGTTCTTGGCCATCACGCCGACCAGCAGCACCAGGCCGATCTGGCTGTAGGCGTTGAGGCTGGTGCCGCTGAGCAAAAGGGCAAAGATCGCGCAGGCGAGGCCGAGCGGCACCGTCGCCATGATGATGACGGCGCTGACGAAGCTCTCGAACTGGGCGGCGAGCACCAAAAGGATGATGACCAGCGAGAAGCCGAAGATGGTGATCATCGCGCTGTTGGTCTCACCCAGCGTCGCCGCCTCGGCCAACGGCACGATGCGGCTGCCCGGCGGCAGAAGCGGCGTGGCGATTGCTTCGGCGCGGGTCAGCGCCTGGCCGAGTGCGAAATCGCCGCTGAGGTTGGAGGTGATCGCCACCGACGGCTGCTGCTGCTCGCGGGTCAGCGAGGGCGGCACGGCGCGCTCGGTCAACGTGGCGATGGTCGACATCGGCACGAAGCGGCCGTCGGCCGTCTTCAGGAAGATGTTCTCCAAATCGGTCGGATCGTTGATCGGGCTGGTCGTCGAGACGAGCTTCACCCCGTAGCTGCGGTCGGCGATATAGACGTCGACGACATCATTGCCGTCGAGCATGGCCTGGAAGGTATCGGCAAGCCCGGTGATGTCGATGCCGAGGTCGGAAGCGCGCTCGCGGTCGATGGCGACGGAAAGCTGGGGCTGCGTCGGGTCGACGGAGAGCCGGGGCGACTGGAAGCCGGGGTCCTTCTGCATTTCCGCGATGATCTTCACCGCAGCGTCGCCGAGCGCCGCGCGGTTGTTGCCGACCAGCGCGAACTGCAGGCCGTTGCCGGCGCCGCGAATACCGAGGCTGTTGGGCTGTATCGGAAAGACGCGCACGCTCGGCACCTGCCGGGTGAGCCGGCTGATGTCGGCCATGATCTGCTGCTGGCTGCGGTCGCGCTCGTCCCATGGCGCCAGCGTCATCACCATGAAACCGGCATTGTAGGCGCCGTTCCGGCCGGCGCTCTCGAACGTATTGCGGATTTCGCCGGAATCGCGCAGCGGCTGGATCAGTTTTTCGATCTTCTGCATCTGCTGCGTCGTGTAGTCGAGGCTGACGCCTTGCGGCGCGTCGACGCGCATGAGCACGACGGCACGGTCCTCCGTCGGCGTCAGTTCCTGGCGGATCGTGCCGAACAGCGTGAAGGCGGTGGCTGCAAACAGCAGCGCGACCAGGAGCACGATCCACGGCGCATCGAGGCAGGTGCGCAGGCAGCGCCGGTAGAGCGTGTTCAGCGCGCCGCCGATGCGGGCGCCGATGCCGCTGCCGCCTCCGTGGTGAAGCGGCGCGACCGACAGCATGCGCGAGGCAAGCATCGGACAAAGGGTCAGCGCCACGACGGCGGACAGAAGCACCGATATGGCGAGAACGAAGCCGAACTCGCGAAATAGGCCGCCGGTCTGGCCGGGCAGGAAGGAGATCGGCACGAACACGGCGACCAGCGTCAGCGTCGTGGCGACGACGGCGAAGAACACTTCCTGGGCGCCAAGCACGGCCGCGGCGCGTGGCCCCATGCCTTCGTTGCGTCGTCGCACGATGTTTTCCAGAACGACAATGGCGTCATCGACGACCAGGCCCGTCGCCAGCACCAGTGCGAGCAGCGTCAATATGTTGACCGAGAAGCCGGCGAGATAGATGGCGGCGATCGTCCCGATCATGGCGACCGGCATCGCAAGCCCCGGAATGAGCGTCGCGCGCCAGTCGAGGAGAAATGCGTAGATGACGATCAGCACGATGGAGACGGACAGGCCGAGTGCGATCTCGACCTCATGCACCGCGCCGTTGACGAAGACCGCATCGTCGCTGGTGACCTTGATCGACATGCCCTGGGGCAGATCCGCCTGCAGCGCGGCGACGGCTGCCCTGACGCCGGTCGAAATATCCAGCGTGTTCGATTCCGCCTGGCGGATGATGCCGAGACCGATGCCGGTCTTGCCGTTCGAACGCAATGTGGTCTGGCCGATGTCGGGGCCGAGCGTGACGGTGGCGACGTCGCGGATGCGGGTCGTGCCACCGATGATGATGTTTTCGAACTCCTCCGGCGTGGTCACGTCCGCCGTCGGACGCACGATCAGGTCCTGGTTGGTCGTGGTGATCGAACCGGCCGGCGAATCGAAAGCGACCGAAGCCAGCGCTGTCCTCAGGTCGGCGACGGTGAAGCCCAGGCTGGCAAGTTTGTTCTGGTCGACATCGATGCGGAAGATCTTGTCGCGGTCGCCATAGACCTGGACGTCGGCAACGCCGGGCACGGCGGCAAGCTCGTCCTCGATCTGGTCCTGGACCAGCACCGTCATGTCCTGCACCGACATGGTATCAGAGGTGACGGCCAGCCGCATCACCGGGTCGGAATTGGCGTCGGCCTTGACGATGCGCGGCGCATCCGCCGTGTCCGGCATCTGGTCGACGACACGGCCAACGCCATCGCGCACATCGGAGGCGGCGACGTCGAGGTCGACGCCGTCGTTGAATTCGATGGTGACGCGGCTCGTGCCGAAAGACGAGGTGGACGAGATCGACTTCACACCGGAGACGC
The DNA here is from genome assembly GCA_004020645.1 of Mesorhizobium sp. Classification (GTDB taxonomy): domain Bacteria; phylum Pseudomonadota; class Alphaproteobacteria; order Rhizobiales; family Rhizobiaceae; genus Mesorhizobium. Next base: position 221,420 of record SAQL01000011.1, read on the forward strand.
GGGCGACCGCGCCCTCAATCACGTCGGTCAATTCGCGGTCGACGGTCTCGGCCGCAGCGCCTTCAAAGGTCGTGTTAACGGTGACGACGGCGCGATCGACATCCGGCAGTTCGCGGACCTCGACACCGTAGAATGCGGCAAGGCCGGCGACCGCGATCAGCGTGTTCAAGACCAAGGCCATCACCGGCCTGCGGATGAACAGTGCGGTAAAGCCCGTGTCGCCGGCGGCGTTGTTGGTTGCGGTCATCAGCCGTCGGCGTCCGCGGCGCGCTGTTCTTCGCCGGCGATGCGGACCTCGCCGCCTTCACTGACGCTCTGGGTGCCTTCGGTCACCACCATGTCGCCGCTGACGATCGGGGCGTCGATCAGCACGGTCTCGGTGTTGCGCTGGATGATGCGCACGGCCAACCGCTTGGCCTTGCCGTCCACGATGGCCCAGATATAGGCACCGTCCGAACCCCACTGGATCGCCAGCGGACTGACCGCCGGATAGCTGTCGCCGGGGAATTTCATGGAGATCTGGAAGGACATACCGGCACGCAGCGAATCGGCCGGGTTGGCGATCTTTGCCTTGACCAGGAGGGTACGGCTGGCTTCATCGATATGGTTGTCGATGGCGGCAACCGTGCCGGTGTAGGCTTTGTTGGGATTGGCAATCGGCGTCGCCGACAATTGCGCGCCGATCTTGACGGCGGCGGCGAAGCGCTCCGGCACCCAGAATTCGACCAGTATGCTGGAGCGATCGTCGAGGGTGGCGACCGCCGACTGGCTGGTCACATAGTTGCCGGCGGCAATCGGCAGGATGCCGACGACACCGGCGATCGGTGCGACGATCGAGCGGCGCTGCAAGGCCAGTTCCGCATCGCGAAGCGCCAGCTTGGCATTGGCAAGCACCACTTCGGCATCGGCAACGGCGACCGCTGTCGCAGCGTTGGAAGCCCGCAGCGATTCGACCCGGACGAGCTTGGCCTGCGCGTCCTGCAAGGCAACCTTGGCGCGGTCCTGTGCGATCACCTCGGTGTCGGAATCGAGGGTGGCGATCACCTGCCCCTTTTCGACATGGGCGCCGGACTCGACCAGGAATTCGACGAGGCGGCCGGAACTGTAGGGATTAACCGTCACCGAGGCGTTGGCGCGGCCGGTGCCGATCGCCTGCAGTCGATCGTTGATGATGGCGGCGGCCGCCGGCAGTGCGACGATAGTTACCCGCTGGCCGGCGGCGTTGCGGCTGCCTGCTTGCCCGGCGTTATCAACGGCGCCCGTTGGTGGCGTTGCGGCATAAGCCCAGTCGATGCCCCAGCGCGCCAGCACATCCGGCGCGCCTGGAAAAAAGCGAACCCAGGCGGCCGCAGCCGCGACCAGGATCACAAGTGCAAAAACGATCTGTTTCCAGGTGGCCATCGGCGCTCCGGTTGGCAAATATACCGCCTACGGTTCCCAAGGTGAAGTAGACGCGACGGCACACTCCGACACGCAGGATGACTCGTCGATATCAAAGCTTTATGGCAATTCTCCCGGTCGCTTGCACATTAAATCGGCGTAACGTTGATAGCGGCTACGCTTGAGTCAAACTGGATCGGCCGGCTTCAGATGTGGCTCGCTTTGCTTTCAATCCTCTTCAAGTCGAGCCGCGGAAGGTCTCGATCGTCCAGAACCCGCTCACGTCGTTCGAAGACGATGTAGCCGCAACGCGTCGCGTGCTCGCCCGGCAGGACGGGCCAGTCATTCTCGTCGGTCATTCCTACGGCGGCACGGTAATTACAGAAGCCGGCAACGCTGCGAATGTTGCGGGCCTCGTCTATGTCGCCGCCTTCGCGCCGGAGGTCGGTCAATCCACGCTGGACCAATATGCCGAGGTTCCTCCGCCGCCGAACTTTCAGCCTGACGTGCAGCCCGATGGCTTCGCGTTCCTGAAGACTGAGACGTTTAAGGCCGGCTTTGCCGGGGACACCGACAATGCCGACGCCGCATTCCTGCGCGACTCCCAGGTGCCGATCGCTATGAAAGCGCTTGAGGCCAAGGTGACGACGGCGGCGTGGAAGACGAAGCCAAGCTGGTATGTTGTCGCGACTGAGGACGGCGCTATTGCGCCCGAACTGCTTCGGAGCACCGCCGATCGTATCGGAGCGGTCACGACCGAGGTCAAAGGCAGCCATGTGGTGTTCCTTACCCAGCCAGAGGCTGTAGCCGACGTCATCGAACAGGCTGCCAAGGGTGTGGTGCTGGGCGACGCCGCGGTGGCACCGAACTGACATCGCCCAACCGTAGCTCTGAGCCACGCCCAAGAGCGCAAGCGGGAAACGTGCAAGATACTGGTGCAGCCGGGAGCGTCATCGACGCTCCCGGGCAATATGACAGGAAGGTCTGATTTAGGGCCCAATCGAGCCGTCGCTTTGAGACGCGACAGCGCTAATGCGGGCCGCTGAACTCAGTCCGATCTCGTCGGGCAGAGCGCTTACGTCGCGTGTTCGCCGCCGGGTACGACTACGCCGGACATCGCGATACCGACGGTTGCCGGATCTTCCTTCAGCGCCGCATCCGCGAGCGAGACCACGCCCACCAGGCGCTTGTCGCGATTGAGGACGGGCAACCGCCTGACCTGGATATCACCCATGTTCTGGACGACGTGCTCGATATCTTCGTCCTCGAAGCAGTATTTGACATCCTTGGTCATCACGTCGCGGACCGTCGCGTTGCCGTCCTTGCCTTCGGCGACCGCACGCACGACGATGTCTCGGTCGGTGATCGTTCCGACGAGTCGGTCGTTTTCTCCGACGGGCAGGAATCCGACATCGTCAACCGCCATTCGTTTCGCGATTTTCTGCAGTGACTCGTCAGGACTGGCGAGATGGACGTTGGGGGTCATTATCTCAGCGACTTTCATGGTGAATCTCCCTGTTTGCGCCCAGAACGGCACCAGCGCTCTGCGGTCGTCGACCGATACTGGTCTGAAGGACTTATTAAGGACCTCAGGCCTGTCGCGCTGCGACGCTCGGTCCGTTCTTCGTTGATGGAACTAACAGCCGGGCCGAATGGTTCCACCCGCTTGCCCGCGCCGCCAGCATCCGGATCGGTCGCGGCAGTAGCGATTGCCGCGCTACGGCGCCCCTGCTACGGCGCCGACGATCGCCATGGCGAGCCCGTCGAGATCGATCTTTCCGTCCGCGACGAGTTCCTCATCGCGCACGGAAATCCGCAGCTTCGAAGGATTGGCTTCCGCTTGTCGTTCAAGCTCTGTGACGATCGCTTCGCGTACTTTTTCTTCCATCATCTGCTTTACTCCTGCTGCGGCAACGAGGCGCCATTATGCAAGTGGCGAGGGAGCACACTACGAGGCGTGATCCTTGAAGTTTCCCGTTTTGTTCCCATATAATGTCGCAGGACCGGAGACGGTTCCGCCGCATGAGGTTAGCTCCTGGTCCTGTGCGGCTCGAATTTTCATGGTGAGAACCTTCGGATCGTGGCGATCCAGCCGTTCCACCAGAAGAGATCAGATCTCCGGGCTGCCGCGCATTAAGCGACTGATGTCGTAGAGCGAGGAAAGTCCGGGCTTTGCCGACACACCCCAGCAGGTAATGCCTGCCCGCCGCGAGGCGAGCCACGGCAACAGAGACGAGCCGTCCCAGTCGGGACGGGTGAAACGGGCGACAGGGTGGGGGAAGCAACCGCAAGAAGTGCCCTGTGACCTGTGTCGGGGAGGGCCTTGGTGGCGGGCAAGGAGGTGCCTGGCGACAGGCGTCCAAGAGGAATGGCAGCCCTCGACAGAACCCGGCTTACAGGGGATCTGGTCTCAAGCACCTCGTGGCGAGAACCGGCAGACGCGTACGGCTCGGCCTACGGGCTCGGAGAGCCGGAGTGTAGCGCAGCCTGGTAGCGCACCTCGTTTGGGACGAGGGGGCCGCAGGTTCGAATCCTGCCACTCCGACCATCCCGGTTCGCGATCTTTGCGAACGCGGCGCGAAGCTGGAAAAGCACTCGCGGACGTGGCGGAATCGGTAGACGCAGCCGGCTTAAACCCGGCGGGCATTCCCGTTGCGAGTTCGAATCTCGCCGTCCGCACCAAATTGGGGCCGCACCAAATCGGGCTGCACCAAATCGAATATGGAGGGGTGGCAGAGCCCGGTTGAATGCGCCCGCCTCGAAAGCGGGTAGGCCTGCAAGGGCCTCGGGGGTTCAAATCCCTCCCCCTCCGCCAGCGGACAGGTGGCCGAGCGGCCGAAGGCGCCCGCCTGGAAAGTGGGTAGACGGCGCAAACCGTCTCGCAGGTTCGAATCCTGCCCTGTCCGCCGGTTTTGCCAGTTTTTCGAGGCTCGTCCAAAGGCAGGACGTCTGATTTCAGTTCGGAGATCAAGGTTCGCTGTAGCCGGAGCCAAGGTTCTGACTCCGGATGTTTCGGAGGGATGGCCGAGCGGTTAATGGCAGCAGTCTGTAAAACTGCCCTCTTTGAGTTCGTAGGTTCGAATCCTACTCCCTCCACCAATCATTGAAGCTTCGTGTCGGTGGTTGGTTCGCTACATCCCTGGGCACCAGTTGCGGCCGTGGCGGAAATGGTAGACGCACCGCACTCAAAATGCGGCGCCTCCCGTGGCGTGCCGGTTCAATTCCGGCCGGCCGCACCAGATCAGTCGGTATGGCTCATTCGGTAGAGCACGCGGCGGGCAGCCCGCCGGGTGGAAGCAATATCCGTCAAAGCAATGCAAGACGTGGGCAATGCAAGACGTGGGCAATGCAAGACGTGGCGTCCCTTAGAAGTGAAGCGTCAAGGCGCCGTGGGAGAACGGCTATCCAGCGGACTGCAACTCCGTGTATGCCGGTTCGAGTCCGGCTGGCGCCTCCAAATTATCGACAGCTGATCAACGGCTGGCAAACGGAAGAGTGGAGCTGACAAAGTGGAAGAGTGGCCGAGCGGCTGAAGGCTGCGGCTTGCTAAGCCGTTATGCGGGGACACCCGCATCGAGGGTTCGAATCCCTCCTCTTCCGCCAGGGCATCAGGCTGTGGATTGACCGAAAACGAGCATTGCTGTCGTAACCCCATCCCTGCAGTCAACATGGCTCGATCTGGCTGAAACCCGGGGATCGCAGCACGATGCCAAGCCGGCAATGGAATTAGCAGGTTCTTTCACCAAAAGGTGCTTGACACGAAACCGATGCTTCCCATATACGCCTCACCAACGAGGGCGGTGCGCCGCTGGCGACGAAGCGGTTCGCTTCTAGATCTGCCCTCTGCGAAATTCAAGAGAGCCGCGTGAGCGACACT
>SAQL01000116.1 GCA_004020645.1 Mesorhizobium sp.
GTACGATTTCGAGCATAAAGAGAGAAGAAAAAGGAACTGCAAGAATCTAGGTTTAGCAAGATAGCTGCCAGAAAGACTGAGCTTAGGTGCATAGCGCTTAAATAAGTGGTTGAAGAGTAGCTTTCCATCCCGACAATTACTACTGACTTTCCATTTTTGGGATTTCACTTAAAAGACTGGACTTCAAGCAGCAATGAGAGCAAAGGCAAGGAATTGATGCGCCAATAATCGAAGAATGGGGCAAGGCTAATTTCCAGACAATGGCAAGTGCTTGAGAAGGAGCTGTGAAAGAAGGGGCTGCTAGAGAATAGGGAGCTCTTGAAGAAGAAGGGCGGGGTGAACGGCATTCTGTTGTACTACTAAAACTAGCTGTACTAGAGTAGTTTAGTAGCGCCTTTTGAATCAAATAGGCGAGCCCTTTCCGAATCCGAAAGGCGAACAGCCCGCTTTGCAAGCAAATAGATAGCCCCCGCCCGTTTGAGTCGTTGCGAGCCGGAAAGCGTACCGGCAGTTTGAGTCACGAAAGGGCCGCTTGCTTAATCTTAATTTTATTATATATATACAAACCAAGAAAAAAATGATTTTCTTCTCTTCACCCGATACAAGAAGGCAGTCGACACTCTGAATTTTATGGGAAGACATCGCGTTCCTAGTCGATTTCCCTCATAGCACTGTCCCCTTAATGCTACGAAGTGAAGCAGGCATAGAGACCAACCATAGGGTATCTATCCTGTGATCCAACCCCGGCTCGGTATCGGTAGTCTCAGTCTTTCCCTGCCTGCCCTGGTATGAGTTGAGAGTCTAAGAGGGAGTCTTATTCTACTCTAGGCTCACTCCACCCCCTGCGTTGTCTTATTTCAGGAGGGACTAGATTGTTAAGAAATCCCTGACTCTGTCTTTGGGCTAAAGCCTATAGTTCTTTCCTCACTAACGGAAGTCTCTTAGTAAGTAGCATCAGCTCTTCCGGGGGGAAAGCCTAAGTAAGGAGTATTCGCGGGCTATCCACAAGCATTAGTTCTCCCCCTGACCTGCCTCCCAACCTCAAGATCATCAGCGGACGACGCCTTCTTCCGAAAGTCCTCCCTCTTTGCTTTGCCCCAGCGAAAGAGACTCCGTATCCGATTCCTCGGGTCTTGCTGCGTCAGCTACCGTAGATAGGAGGCTTTAGCCTATAAAGAAAGCAGCTTTGTAGTAGGAAGGAAGCAAAGAAAAGTATGCCCTACATGTCAACAGGGTGGAAGTTCAAAGCATCGAAGATGAGTACATGGAAGCACCAATGAAGAAAGTCCAGAGTGCAGATATAACCTTCTCGACAGAAGACATCTTGCTGGACAGGAAGAAGCATACATAAGCGGCCTCTTTATCTCACCGGTGACATCGGCGAAAGAAAGAAGGCTGCCGCGGGAC
>SAQL01000117.1 GCA_004020645.1 Mesorhizobium sp.
TGCTGAATGCGGACAGTACTGCGAGCTGTTTCTTACCAATCCCTGCGGCCCTCAGAAGCGCCGGTCGACGCCGAACAGCGTTGCGCGCGGGCGCCATAGGCTCGCGCAATGACACCCATGCGATTTATCTATTTGCGCGGCGTCCCCCCCCGCGCGCAACGATCCGGATATCGAGCCGCGCCGCAGGTGAAAACATGCCGGCTGCGGCGACATACGGAGATTTTAGTAACATGCCGAGAGTAAAGCGGCTACCCGGCAACGATTCGACCTGCGGATGGCTAAGCCAGTTGCCCGAGCGGTCGACGCGTCCGACGTTGAACGGCACGCAAAAAGCGGATTGGGTGGTGGTGGGCGGCGGCTACACGGGCATGGCCGCGACGCGGCAACTCGCGACGCTTAAACCCGGCGAGCGCATTATCCTCCTGGAGGCCAACCGCGTCGGAGAAGGTGCAAGCGCGCGAAACTCCGGCTTCCTGGTCGATGCGGCGCTCAACGAAGGGACCGGCACGGCGTCCGACATCGATGTCTTTCGGCAGAAATACAAGCTCGCCCTCGCCGCCATCGCTGAAGTCAAATCCCTCGTCAACGGGTACGGCATCGATTGCGACTGGGATCCGTGCGGAAAACTCTATGGCGCCCGCGACCCGCGCTACCTCGACAGACTTGAGAAATTTACGCGCCTTCTGGGCGAACTCGGCGTCGCGAACGAGGTCCTGACCGGGACAAGGCTTCGCGATCACATCGGCACCGGCTTCTACACGACTGCCGTATGGACGAAGACGAGCGTCATGCTGCAGCCCGCCAAGCTCGCGCGCGGCTTTTCCGACAATTTGCCGCCGTCGATCAAGGCTTACGAGAACACGCCTGTCATCGCATGGCAATCCAGCAATGGCGGGTATCGACTGAAGACGCCTTCCGGCGAGGTCGTCGCGCGCAACATCATCATGGCAGTCAATGGATTTATGCCCGAAGTCGGTATTCGCCAGGACCGCAGCTTCGCTCTGCAGCTTACGGCGAGCATGAGCCGCCCCCTAACGGACGACGAATACGCAGCGATCGGTGCGCCCAAGCCGTATGGCCTTCTGTCGGCCGATGCCATGGGAGCGACGATCCGGCTGACACGCGACCGGCGCATCCTCGTCCGGAACACCTGCGAGGTACCGCGGCGCATGTCACTCGATCCCACAGCGCTTGTCCGCCGAAAGGCTGATCATGCCCGCGCCCTCACGAAGCGGTTTCCGGCACTAAGCCCACAAGTTTTCACCCATTCCTGGTCGGGCATCGCCTGCCTGAGTACGAATGGGCATCATGTGTTCGGCAAGGTAGCCGACGGACTGTTCGTTGCCGGATGCTACAATGCCAACGGGCTTGCCCTTGCCAATCTCCTGGGGCGTGAAGTTGCCAACCTCGCCGCCCGTCAGGACAGCGAATGGATACCGCTGATCGAACAGCGCAGCCGGCCGAAGCGCTTGCCGCCGCAGCCGCTACTCGGCTGGGGAGCGCGCCTGCGGCTCGCCCGCGACCGTTTCCTCGCACGCAGCGAAGCATGAAAAAAGGAGGTCATCCATGAACGACGATATCACCCATATCGA
>SAQL01000118.1 GCA_004020645.1 Mesorhizobium sp.
CCGAAGCCATGATCGCGGAGGCTCCGAAGAAGGAGTCGGCTGGCGGCGGCATGCCTGGCGGCATGGCTGGCGGCGGCATGGGTGGTATGGGCGGCATGGATTTCTAAGGTCCACGCACCTCAACAATCTCGAGGGCGGCAGCGATGCCGCCCTTTTCCTTGAAGTCGGATCCGGCCGGAAATGTTCGGCGCGTACACCGACCGTATGGCCGTAGTAGCGCTGGTCGTGAAAGCTGGACTAGAAGCGAGCGCGGGCACGGATACGGCGGAGAGCCGCTGGCGTCGGGGCTTCGAAGACAATCAACGATTCGAACCCTTTCATGAGTATGAGGGAGCGGTGGCGAAAACGTGCAATCGGCCTAGATAATGTTCGCACCTCCCCAAGTCGCCGAGAGCATGAGGCAGCAGCGGCCCCTTGCCGTCGAGATCAAACAGAAGCGTGGGCTCGTGAAGCGGCCACAGTCAATCTGGGCCGGCATCGACCTAACTGCCATCCCGAAATATCACGGTCGCAGCGGTAGCCAGAACGACCATCGGAATAGCCTCCGGCCTTCGTTCATCCCGAAGAAGGGTTGACCGACCACTCCGTTTCGCCAGCGCGAATGCGGCAACTCCATTGCGATCGCGGCAATTCGGATTGGCGCAGGGCGCCATGTGCTCCGACCCTGAGGGCTGTCCCGGTCGGCACGACCCATCGCTCAGCGGCGATCAAGTCATCGGTTTTCGGAATGACCGGCGACGCTTCGTCTCAACGACTATGCCGGTCGGGCTGTCGGCCGTATTCTTCGCCTTGTACACGGCGGTTCGCTTCGGTTTTGGTTTGGGTGGCGCTCGAGGCCCTACCCTTGGCTCCGGTGTTTGCTTGCTTTTTTGTTTGTCCTTGCGGGAGCAAAGCAAAGCCTTGGCGGTCGCGGCGTCCGCATCCGAGACCACGCCGGCCGGCTTGCCATCGAGATTGACCCGTGCGGCGCCGGCATCCAGTCTCGCCAAGTATTTGGCCATCTTGGTATACGCCAGCAGGGCTCTCCTCAATTCATCATCGGACAGTTCGCCGTCGAGCACCCGAATGTCATGATGGATGCCGATCTTGAGCGGCCTGGGCGCTTTCGGATTGAACGCCGCAGGCCACTTGGCCGATAGATAGCGGAAAAGCTGTGCAGGCGATTTGCCTCGGCTACAGCTCAACATCATAAGCCTCGCTCCATTGTTTTCGTTTCCAATTCGGACCTTCCTAGCACTGATATATGCAATGATTATGGAAAAATGAGCATTCGCTCGTACGCCTCCGGCGAGGACCTCGCGTGTCCGAATGAGGAGGTCTTTGCCCTGCGGAGCGAATGTACGCATTCGGTGAAGTGCCTGGTGAGCCGAGCAGGATCGGCACCAATCACGCCGAGCCGTCCCGTTAGAGTTCACAGCCATACATCAGGGTCGGTGGAATGCTGTTCTCCAATATCTCCGCCAGCTCATTGACCGTAAGCGGTCAGCCGATAACGTCAGGCCTAAAGTTCCAAGGCATGAGCATTTCG
>SAQL01000119.1 GCA_004020645.1 Mesorhizobium sp.
CATCTATTCTATCTGTATATCTAGGGGATCTCTCTATACATAAAAAATGGTTTTTTGGCACGATATGATCGCCTAGCCGTAGCCGCATATTGAGCGCAGCGGATATGCGGGATTTCAGTTGGATCAGATCTTTCGCTTTGACGGAAGCTTTTGGACCTAGCTAAAAGGACTTAATAAGCCTTCGCGCAAGCAAGCGCGAGAGAAGCAAGCAAAGTAGAAGCTTTGCCAGAAGCAAGACGAGGAAGCAGAGCTGTCGTATAAGCGGTAGCTTCCCCCGACCTACTAAACATAAATACAACAGTCGCGACCTACTTTGATTCAAAACAAAAGAAAGGCGAAGGGTTTGGCAAAAAGCAAACGGCTTTCTATCATAGTTGCAAGGGTTCCAAACCTGAACTACTTAAGTTAAGTACCAAAGGCTGCTTTCGGTTGGTAAAGAAGGGGGCTGTTCACTACAAGCTATCAGCGCTGTCTTAGATTGAACGTCGACTTATCTTATTGCCGTTCAATCTCTAAGGCGGGTTTACGCTGAGAACGGAATAGTGTTCGTGTCCAAAGGTGAACAACGCCCTAGCTTCTAGAGTTCGCTGCTTTTCCCAGGCCGGAGAAGGGCTTATACTGCTCGCCTTTGTTTGATATGTTCATTCAGTACCAATACAAACTAAAACAACACCAAAGTGGAAAGGCCCCTATAGAAGCTAGAAGTCACCTCTAGTAGTCTAGTAGTCGGCCTAACCAAAGCGTCACGCCAACAGAAAATGACCCTTATGAATGGAATCTTAAGTAGGGGGCTTAGCCCGCCCGCCTACCAATCAAAGAGGCTGAGAGTAAGCGTAAGCTCTTCGAGCTTCCCTTCATTCGCTTCGCGGGAGCCGCACAACACATAGCTGGAAGTCAGAGGGCCCATACTACCTGCCTAACCCCTCGCTCCGAGGGACCGTAGATAGGAAAAGACGTTATAAACCAAACCACCCCATCCATCTAAAAGAGAGGGGAAGGGGCCTATGTATTTGCATGACTCCTGCGGATTTTACCCTATCTACACCCGGAGCCAATCTCCTATCGGTCCTGCCACCACGCCGCAGAACGGGAGCTCGTGTGGAACCTTTTATTTCTGGCGTAACAGCGGTGGAACATAAAAAAAGATTACGGTCGCGTAACATAAGGGCCGGAGGTACGGTAAACTCGGCCAAAATATGACACCCGAAGGGAGGGCCCGGCGCGCGCAATCCTATCCTATCCTCGTCCGAGTTTACCCCTTGCACTTCGGACAGCCGTCCGTAGCATCATAAGGAGGACCCCCCTTTCAGGGGAGGGGTAAAAAATGGTACGGTACATAGGAGGCTGGTCTTTCTCAACGTGGTGTATAGCACGAAAAACCTTTCGATACAAGATAGGGCCGTTCACATGAAAGAAGATAAAAAACCCTTTCTTCTCTTTCTCGAGGGGGAAAG
>SAQL01000120.1 GCA_004020645.1 Mesorhizobium sp.
TCTAGTACTACAGTTGCGGATCAGTTGATTTTGTGATTCCCTTCGGGAGGTTATGGAGGGAAGCATGTCTGTCGCTTCGTGGTCAGGGTCGTTGTTGGCTTGGGAGCAGGAGCTCTCGGCGCTGAAGGCGCGGGTTGGGCGGGTGCTTCCTCGTCGTGAGCTGCGAGAGACGGGCGCAGATTTCCTTGACGGCCTTCTTTCCGGCATTGAGCGCAAGACGGGCTGGCTGATGGCTGAGCAGTCCGGAGCGGGGCGGCCCTATCGGATGCAGTCGCTGTTGGGGCGCAGCCACTGGGATGCTGATCGGCTCCGAGACGAGGTTCGCGATTATGTGGTGGAGGCGTTGGGCGATGAGGATGGCGTCCTGATTGTCGACGAGACGGGCTTTGTGAAGAAGGGCGATCGTTCCGCCGGTGTGGCGCGTCAGTACTCGGGAACGGCGGGGCGGATCGAGAACTGCCAGATTGGCGTATTCTTGGCTTACGCGAGCCGCTACGGCCAGGCGCTGGTCGATCGTCGGCTTTACCTGCCGGAGAGTTGGACAAAGGATCGGGCGCGATGTGCCAAGGCGTCGATCCCGGAGGCGGTCGAGTTTGCGACCAAGCCGAAGATGGCGCGCGCCATGGTCGAGGCGGCGCTCGATGCCGGCGTCCCGTGCGCTTACGTTCTGGGCGATGCTGTCTACGGGGCGGACAGTGGCCTTCGCCGGATGCTGGAAGCTCGCGAGCAGCCCTATGTCTTGGCGGTTCGAGGCGCTCACTTCATGCGCCGTGGAGGGGATCGTCAGTTTGAGGGAACCTCGCCCGAGGAACTGGCTGGCGAACTCGCGCCCGAGGACTGGGTCTGTCATGCGGCGGGGGAAGGCGCCAAAGGGCCTCGGCTCTATGACTGGGCACGCATCCGCCGCCCTTGGACGTCGAAAGGCGGCTTCGAACATTGGCTTCTCGTCCGCCGCAAGCGATCGACATCCGGAGAAAAGGCCTACTACCTGGTCTTCGCCCCGCCCGGTTCCTCCTTGGCCGAGTTGGCGGCAGTGGCCGGCCTGCGCTGGGCCGTCGAGGAGTGCTTTGAGCGTGCCAAGGATGATCTCGGCCTTGATCATTGCGAGGCGCGGTCCTGGCACGGATGGCATCGCCACATGAGCCTGTGCATGGCAGCCTTGGCGTTCCTCTCCAAGCTATCGGCTGATCTTCGCCGCGGCGCATGGAGCAAACCGAACGAAACGAGTCCAAAGAAGCCAATCGCCGCCTGATCCGGATGGCTGCACTCGTCCCGAGCGTCCCCGAAATCCGCTATCTCCTCGCCCGGGTCCTCATCTTCCCACCGACACAAAAGCCCTTCATCATCGCCTGGTCGCTATGGCGAAGACGACATCAAGCTGCGGCCACCATCTGTCACTATAAGCGGCGCGGATATCCGCAACTGTAGTACTAG
>SAQL01000121.1 GCA_004020645.1 Mesorhizobium sp.
GTGGAGTGCACCCCTCGACTGAGACAAATAAATAGGGGACAGTTTCTGGATTGCAGGAACTGGAAATGGTTGGAAGAAAGCCGAGATTTAGCGAACAAGAGAAGCTCTCCATGCTCTTGCGGATGCAAAACGGGGAGAACGTCAGCCGATTAGCTGATGAACTGGGTATTCACCGCCAACGCTTATATGCCTGGCGTGAGCAGCTGCGGACGTGTGGCAATCTAATGCCGAGCCTGCCCGGGGCGCCCAAAGAAGCGGCCTCCCGAGGCACCGCCAGATCGGCAAGCCTTGGCGGCAGGTTTTGCACTGTCGGCTGAACGGCGTCGTGCCGATGCATTGGCGAAAGCCCGCCGCCGCATTGTCGAACTTGAACGCAAGATTGGGCAGCAACAGGTTGAACTTGATTTTTTTCAAGAAGCCTTGCGGCATGTCAGGGGCAATCAACAGCAGAAAGACGCACCTGGCGGTGCAGCGTCTTCGAGGTCATTCAAAAAATGACAGCCCATGTGCCGCAAGGCTCTCCAGGAATTGAACAGATGTGCCGTCTCGCCGGCGTCAGCAGGGCTGGATACTACCGGCACTGGCGGCAATCGGCGCCGCGGCTGGAAGAAACTGGTCTGCGAGATGTCATTCAAAGGCTGGCCTTGGCCAACCGGCACTATGGCTATCGCCGGATCGGCGCCCTTCTTGGCCGCGAGGGTTGGCAGGTAAACCACAAACGTGTGTTGCGGGTAATGGGGGAGGATAATCTCTTATGCTTGCGCACTCGGCCATTCTTGCCGCGCACTACAGATTCCCGGCACAGCTGGCGGGTGGTGCCGAACCTTGCCCGCGGCATGGAACTGACAGGCGTCAACCAGCTTTGGGTCGCCGACATCACGTATTTGCACCTTGCCGAGCAGTTCGCCTATCTGGCGGTTGTGCTCGATGCATTCAGTCGCAAGGTCATCGGATGGGCGCTCGAACTCCACTTGCGGGCCAGCCTTGCTGTCGATGCCCTAAAAATGGCGATCTCCGCACGTGTTCCGGTTCCCGGCAGTTTGATCCATCATTCCGACAGGGGCGTTCAATACGCTTGCACCACCTATTCTGATATCCTCCATGGGCATGGGATCCAGCCGAGCATGAGCCGGGTGGGGAACCCTTATGATAACGCACGCGCGGAAAGCTTCATGAAAACTTTGAAGCAGGAAGAAGTCGCAGGATTGGCCTATCGCGATGCACCAGATGCGCGGCGTCGTATCGCGAGCTTCATTGAAGATGTCTACAATCGGCAACGGCTGCATTCAGCACTCGACTATCTCACCCCGGAGGAATACGAAAAGACCTTGTCGACACCGTCGGAAAATGCCGCATTTGAACTCACGAGCAGGGAATTGTCTCGCAATTTCTCTGTCTCACAATAGGGGTGCACTCCA
>SAQL01000122.1 GCA_004020645.1 Mesorhizobium sp.
GCAGAAGATGGGATGGTTGCCGCCCTCCCCAGACGGCATCGCAATGTGCCAAGGTCGTGATGTTCAACGCCACGAGAAGGAGAGGACGGCAAATGAAGGATACTATGATCGGGGTGGACCTGGCAAAGAACGTTTTCCAGCTTCACGGCGCGACAATGACGGGGCATCTAAGTTTCCGTAAGAAGCTGACGCGGTCACGGTTCCGGCAGTTCATGGCAGCCCAGCCGCCTGCCGTGGTTGTGATGGAAGCATGCGGCAGCGCGAGCTACTGGGCCCGAGAAATGGTCAAATTTGGCCACGAGGTGAAACTGATCGCACCTCAATATGTGCGGCCCTTTGTCAAACGGCAGAAAAACGATGCTGCCGATGCTGAAGCAATCGTCGTTGCAGCACAGCGCCCGGAGATGCGTTTTGTACAGCCGAAGTCGGAAGAACAGCAGGCATGCGCTGTGTTGTTCCGAGCTCGGGAGCGCCTCCTCCATCAGCGCACCGAGCTTGTGAATGCTTTGCGTTCGGTGCTGTACGAATATGGCCACATCATTCCGAAAGGGATCGCCCATATCAAGCGGATTGAAAGTATCCTGGACGAGCCGAACAGTGACCTGCCAGCCCTGGTGCGCGAGGAATGCTTTGATCTGCTCGAACAGATTGCTGAAAAGACGGCCCGGATCGACGTCAAAACGGCAAAGGCCAAAGCCCTTTCCCTGGCGACCGATACAGCGCGGCGACTCCAGACAATGCCTGGTGTCGGGCCCCAGACTGCGTTGGCGATCAGCGGCTTTGCTCCGCCGATGGAGAGCTTCAAACGCGGGCGAGACTTTGCGGCCTGGCTTGGGCTCGTGCCACGTCAATACACCTCCGGCGGCAAGGAGCGACTTGGACGGGTATCGAAGGCTGGCCAGACCGATATCCGGTCTTTGTTGATCATCGGTGCCATGTCACGCCTGACAGTGCTGGCCCGCAAATCCATCGTCGAGGGATCATGGCTGGCACGGATGCTGCGTCGCAAGCCGCTCATGCTGGTGGCGATCGCGCTTGCGAACAAGATGGCGCGGGCAATCTGGGCGATGATGACAAAGAAAGAGGATTATCGAAATCCGGCGCGAGTTGTAGCTGCATGACGGATATGCATCACCACACAAAATGCGCCGGTGAAGAAGGTGTAGGAAGTCGATGACCTGAATGGGCACAATGATCGAAAAGATCTGGATCAGGAAAACCAGCCGTCGTTCCCGAGCTTGAAAGCTCTTGCAGAAGATTTGGACCCGATCCGCAGATCACCATACCGGCCCGCGGCTTCTTGAAAGGCCGCAAGGAAAAGGCCTGAGAGAAGAACGCACTCGATCACCGGGCACATCAGGTTGGAAGGCTCTTGCATCGAGGGCGGCAACCAGAGAAGA
>SAQL01000123.1 GCA_004020645.1 Mesorhizobium sp.
GTTTTTAGTAAAGATCTTTTAAGCGAACCACTATTAAGAGTATTTGATTCAGGATCATCTGATTTGGATGAGCCAAATCCTTTCCATTGCCATTCAACAAGCCCATGCTGTTGTGGTAATCATTCTTTATTATTAATTAATAAAGTAACGGGGATTCAAAAAAGAATAAACCATTGCTCCGTTGACTCTTTCAAAAAATATCCTCTCTTTGTAAAGAAGACGGAACGTAACGATAGGACTTCTTATTCATAACACAGGAAACGGACTCTTCTTGGAATTTTGACTTCCTTTGTTTAGTTAGTAAGAATAGGCCGGGTCTCCCAGTGTAGGACTGCTCCCATTCATTTGGAAAGTTAGAGCATCTCCTGATTCGATGATCTATTGAACTACGGCCGCTCCTACTTTATTCTTAGTGGTTTGGTACTCCCCTTTTTTAAGAAGTAATAAGGGCTCTTTCTCGCTAATGGAAAGCCAGTGCATGAAGATCTATTCCCCTCGTCCTACGACCTTCCCGCCTAAGGGGAAGGGGGTGGATTGAGGCCTTTAGTTCGTGTTCCCTGGCCAAAATGGGGAAATCACACACGGAAATCAAGTCTAGCTCCACCCGGGCTTCCACGAAAGAACAATTTAATTAATTCAAGTAAGTAAAAAAGGAACGAAGTCACTCGCCCTATAATAGAATAGTGAAAGCTGGAGAGGAACGAAGGGATGAGGTATTCGTGATCCCAGGCAAGAAAGATAAAAAGTCCCATCTAGCACTATAAGTTCCTCGGATGTGAATTGTCGTTCCGGGATGCTTGATAAGGGCAAGATCATAGGAGTGGTCGCCAACGTCCGACAAGCAAGAAAGCGGCATAGGGTAGTGGACTGACCAGTCTCTATAGTATAGTGCTCTGTGCTCTGTCGCTATCGACGACTGAAGGATAAGTAAGTCTAAAGACTGAGGTGAGGCAAAAAGAGAAAAGGAACTGAGTCTTGTCTTCTTCCATCTCATATACCAGATTAAAAGCCGCTAAAGTTTAAGAACACGGGGACTTATTCCCATTGAGAAAGGGACTTGGCTACATACCTTCTTAGCGATCAAAGTGGGGTACTGCACTTCATCAACGAAGTAAGCGCCAATCTTTTTGTCGACCTCTCATAGTCTTTTTCTCCTTCAAGCTCTTGACGGAAACGTCTCGGCTCGGCGGCTTTTTTCGTATGTTTTTGATCAATTCCCAGGTAATAGACAGCGATTTCAGGCTTTTTTCCAGGCATTTATATATATGTCAAAGCTAATACGTGCCGAGACTCAAGGAATAACGCTCGGTAGGCTTCCTTTTCCTCAACTCAACATTCTTCTCTGGGTCAAGCCAGCTAGGCCCTCTTCTGTCTATCTACGTAAT
>SAQL01000012.1 GCA_004020645.1 Mesorhizobium sp.
GCCAACTACTTCAAAGCCGCAGGATATGAACCGGATTAAACAGGACGTGCTCTAGCCGCCAATCCGTTCTTACAAACGTATTGCAGGGGAAGCTCGGGCTGCCCGGCGGCTGGCGCGGCTGGCATCATTCCATCGCAAAGCAGCATTGGCGCGAGGAGGCAATGCAGGCACTTGCCGACGTGCGGCTTCTCGGCAAGGCAGGCGCCCGCGCCGACGCGCTTTCTGGAGGGCAGGCGCAGCGGGTGGCGATCGCCCGGGCGCTGGTCCGGCGTCCGCAGCTTTTGATAGCAGACGAACCGGCGGCAAGTCTCGATCCGGCGGCTGGACACGATGTGATGCGCGTTTTTTCCGAGCTCACCCAAGAACACGCAATCACCCTGGTCTACACCACGCACGACATGGAACATGCTCTCGACTATTCCGATCGCATGATAGCGCTCAAGGCGGGCAAGGTCTTCTTCGACCGGCCAACGGCGCAGGTGACCCGCGCCGATCTGAAAGACGTCTTCGATGCATGACCGCGTTTCGCCGAGCCGGCTTCCGTCGATCTCGCCTCTCACTTTCAGCTTTGCCGTCGCTTTGGCCGCTCTCGTGATCGTTTCTGCCGGGCAGGTTGCACCTTCGCCCGAACAATTGGCAGGGGGAGTGCCCCGCATGGCCAATCTCGTCGGTCGCATGATACCCCCAAATATCGAGCCAGGTTTCCTCCTGCGGGTCTTCTGGCGCATGATCGAAACCTTTCAGATCGCGCTCGTGGGAACAGCAATCGGTGTCGTCCTGAGCTTGCCATTCGCCTGGCTCTCGGCCAGGGACATAACCCCGCTCGGCCCGTTCCGGCATATCTCCAGGATGCTGGTCTCGTTGTTTAGGACCGTTCCAGATTTGGTCTGGGCGCTTCTTTTCGTGTCAGCCGTTGGTCTCGGGGCGGTTGCTGGAACCATGACCATCGTCGTCGATACGATCGGTTTTTGCGGGCGGTTCTTCGCCGAAGCGATGGAGGATGCCGACAAAAGACCTCAGGAAGCGCTGTTGGCGATCGGCGCCAGTCGGTTCTCCGTCCTCTGCGGGGCAGTTCTGCCTGACGCCATGCCTTCCTTGATAAACACCACGCTGTTTGCGCTTGAGAAGGCCGTGCGCTCGTCCGTTGTTCTCGGCCTTGTCGGAGCCGGTGGCATCGGCCAGGAGCTGAAGGTCGCGTTCGACCTTTTCCAATACAGGAATGCCTCGACCATCATTCTCGTGATCTTCGTCATCGTGGTGTTGATGGAGTTCGTGACGGATCGCCTGCGCTCAAAGGTCCAGTAGCTGCCGGCCAGCCGTCTGCGCGCAAATAGACACGACACGGCCCGTATCCTAGGGCACGAAGATAAGGAACAGATAGGCGACAAACACGACGAGATGAACGAGCCCCGTCAGCATCGTTGTTCGGCCCGTCCCAAAGCTCACGATGCTGATGGCAAGCGCGAGGATGAGAAGCACGGTATCCCCTGGGCCCAGACCAAGAGTCAGGCTTCGTCCTGTGAGCAGGCTCGCCGCACCGATTGCCGGGATTGTCAGGCCGATTGTGGCGCAGGCCGAGCCGAGGGCGACATTCAGCCCTCGCTGAAGTTCGTTATTGAGCGCTGCCCGAACTGCCGATACCGCCTCCGGCATAAGCACCAGCGCAGCGACGAAGAAGCCCACGATTGCGTCCGCCTGGGTAACATGAAGAAGCGCGAGCCCATCCTCGATGCTGCCGGCCACCTGCTCGGTCAGAAGAACGATCCCTGCCAGTCCGATAAATAAAAGGAGCACGTTGGTGGTCACTTTCCCACCCTCAGATACATGCTCCTCATGTTCGGCGCTGGACGTCAGATCCTCGATAAAATCGCCCCGTTGGCGCACCATCTGGGCAAAGACGAACGAGCCATAGAGGAGAACTGAAAGGACGCTCACGAATGCGAGTTGCGATGCGGAGAACGCACCGGGGCTTGTTGCAAGAGTGTAGTTTGGAAGGACCAGCGTAAGAACCGTCAGCGCCATAATGACGGCAAGGGAGGCGCTGGTGCCCTGTCGTTTGATGTCCTGATATCGATGCTTCAGCCCACCCAGGGTGAGGCAGACCCCGACCACACCAGTGCACACGATCATGACCGTCGAAAACACGGACTCGCGTGCCAGCGTCGGGTTGTTCTCGCCATGCAGCATCATCGAAACGATGACCGATGCTTCGATGGCCGTCACCGAAAATGTCAACAGCAGCGTGCCATAAGGTTCACCGAGCCGCCTTGCGACGGCTTCGGCATGATGCAAAACCACGAACACGGTCGCGAAGATGAAGATAGCGACCACGATCAACGCCAGGATCTTGATCGAAAGCAGCGAAGACTGCATCGACGCGGCGCCGAAATGAATTAGCGCGGCCAGGCCCAAGGAGCCGATTGGGAACAGATATTGGCCGATCGGTCGTCGATGAACAGCCAAGACGGATTTCCTCATCGCCATCGCCGGCCGCAGATCGGGTATTACAGAAATGGACCGAGGCCCACGGTATCAGTGTACTTGCGGCTGCCTGTCCGTTCAATGGCCGCGTGCTCAATCGACTTGGCGTAACGAAACTGCCGAGCTCGATGCCGCATGTGCCGAATCACAATTAAGCCTTGAGTTTTTGCGCTTACGGCAATAGCTAGGTGCTACCAGGCCGGGCCCCTCTGGCAGTCCACCAGGACTGTGATGTCGGACTGGAATTCAATCCGGGTGGCCTGGCTTTGAGATTTCTTCAGCTGTAGCAGCATTTCACTTGTCATACGCGGTGTACGCGTTGCTCTACGGTTATGCTCGCAAGCCGCGTCACCCCTAGCTGAACGCAAGGGTGCCGTATGACAGAATTTTTTAGTCCCGAAGCAATGACCGCTCTCTTGCAGGTCATCATG
The DNA here is from genome assembly GCA_004020645.1 of Mesorhizobium sp. Taxonomy (GTDB): domain Bacteria; phylum Pseudomonadota; class Alphaproteobacteria; order Rhizobiales; family Rhizobiaceae; genus Mesorhizobium. The sequence continues at coordinate 2,913 of SAQL01000012.1, forward strand.
ATCGACCTGGTGCTGGCCGGTGACAACGCCATCGTTATCGGCCTTGCCGCGGCCGGACTACCCAAAGAGCAGCGCAGAAATGCAATCGTCGTTGGTATCATCGCAGCGGCCGTTCTGCGCATCGGCTTTGCGGCCGCGACAACCCAGCTCCTGCAGATCGTTGGCCTGTTGTTGGCTGGCGGTATATTGCTGTTGTGGGTGTGCTGGAAGATGTGGCGCGAACTCCGGCAAAACCATGCGCAGGAAACACAGGCGATCGAAGCGCTTTCGGAAAGTGATGTCGACTACGACGGCATCGTAGCCGGCAAAGCTCCACGCAAGACCCTGGCGCAGGCGACCTGGCAGATCATCATCGCCGACGTTTCGATGTCGCTCGACAATGTTCTGGCGGTAGCGGGTGCTGCGCGCGAACATCCAAACGTGCTGATCTTCGGCCTTGTCCTCTCCGTCGCGCTGATGGGCATCGCTGCAAACCTCATCGCCAATCTGCTTCAGAAGCACCGTTGGATTGCCTATGTCGGCCTGGTGGTCATCCTCTACGTGGCTGCCGACATGATCTATCGCGGTGCGCTTGAACTTCTGCCTCACGTCCCCGGCGCTTGAGACACAGAAAATGGGCCGGAACGACCTCGTTCCGGCCAATTTCTGCTTATCGCTCCCCTACGATTTAATGCATGTCGCGAAAAAGTGTGCAGCGGTTTTGCGATAACGACATGAATAAGACAACAACCTAAAGCGCGTCGCGTGAGGTCGGTCGAACGCGACGCGCTTTAGAGCACACTCACCCGATCCGCCGGTAGAAAGAACATCCTCCTGCTCAGATCCGTGTGAGTCGCGGTTTGCTCCCACGCAAACGACCAAATCGGAAGGCATCCGAAACCGCCGAGCGGACCATAAGCATCTCGCCTATGGTTTCGTGTGTCATGAGCCCGACCAGCCGGTCGGAATTGTCCACGACGGCGATAGCTGGCACATTTGCCTGCTGCATGAGCCGCAGGCTTTCCTCGAGACTTTTGCGGTAGTGTATTTTCGGGATATCGTTCCGCATTGCGCTCACGACCGGTTCAGCGGGCCCCTTTTCCTTCAATGTCCGGATCATGTCGTTGCGTGTCACCAATCCCTCAAGGCGGCCGGCCGAGTCGGTGACAGGGAAGTCGTGCTGCGTGGTCGCGAGCAGCATCTCGATTGCCTCGTCGAGCGTCGCCGACCGTTCCAGCCGGGCGAACTCGGTGATCATCACGTCACCGACCAGGACGCTTGTGGCAACCTCGCGGATCTGTGCGTTCTGCGCTTCTGCTGCCGCGGCGAGATAGACGAAGATGCCGATGAAGATCAGCAGCGGGTTGTAGAACAGCCCAACGAAACCGAAGACGAAGGCCAATCCTTGCCCGATCGTGGCGGCGATCTGGGTCGCGCGCGACCAGGAAAGGCGGGAGGCGAGGGCGGCGCGCAGGATGCGGCCGCCATCCATCGGGAAGGCCGGGATCATGTTGAAAAGGACCAGGAAGACATTGACCCCGGCAAGCCTGGCGAGAAAATTCATACGCGGATCCTCGATCCCGGCCATCTGTTCGACACCCGCCGACCCGCCGAGCAAGGCGAAGATCAGCGCGGCGATCGCGACATTGACCAGCGGCCCCGCGACCGCGATCACGAACTCCTGCCCCGGCTCTTCGGGCATGCGTTCCAGCCTGGCGACCCCGCCGATCGGGAAAAGCGTAATATCCGGCGTGCTGATGTCGAAATACCGTGCGGCGACGATGTGGCCGAATTCATGCAGGACCACGCAGGCAAAGACGGCAATGATGAAGGCTACGCCTTCCCAGGCCGCTGGCGTGCCGCCGATCTGATAGTGCGTCAGCCAAATCCAGACGAGTAGAAGCAGGAAGGTAAAGTGAACGCGCACCGTGGTGCCGGCGATCGTCCCGAGGTTCAGCGACCAACCCAAATCCATCCACTCCGAGAGGCCCCACCTTCGCAAGAGGCTTTGGCAGGACGGTTGCAATCGTTCGAGAACATCAGGTGCTCAAGCTCATCGTGACCAAGGGCTACCCGGCTGCGAGATACCCCGCCTCGGTGTCGCGCGGTCCCGTCGCAAGAAGAGTTTATCACGACATGACATCCCGGTGAACGTCTTGCGCCGTCGTGATCCGATGCGTCCAAGTCTGCACGGTCATTTCGCCCTGTCGCGCTTTTTCGGCGCTGGCGGACACAGTGCTTCGGATTCGGATCGTTATCCATGGATTGTTCCTGAACCTTTGCCGAAGAACATCGCAATACACGCCCCGGCGGCGCGTCGGCGTTGGCCGACGCACCGCGAAACAAGATAGGTTGACCTGGCGCTGACGTGTCGCGCGTCAGTCAGTGAGCAGTCTGCGAATGCTCGCCGCCCGGCTTCGAGATGTCGCTTAAAGCCTCTCCCGCTTCTGCCACTTCGCCACTCGTCGCGAGATCGCCAAGAGAGACGATGCCGACGAGCCGCTTGTCGCGGTTCAGAACCGGAAGCCGACGTACCTGCAGGTCGCCCATGTTTTCAAGCACATGCTCGACGTCTTCGTCATCGAAGCAATATTTGACCTCCGGGCTCATGACATCACGCACCTTCGTGTCAGGTCCCTTACCCAATGCTACGCCGCGGATCGCGATATCACGATCGGTGATCATCCCGACCAGCCGGTCGTGGTCGCCCACAGGCATCACTCCGGCGTCAAGCTTGCCCATGATCTGCGCTACTTCGCGGATGGACTGTTCAGGGTTCGCAATCTGGACATTCCTCGTCATGCAGTTGCCGACTTTCATGGCAATCTCCCTTTAACCGGTTGCTGTTGACCTAGGAAACGAACTCTTCGGCGGTAACGTTCCCTCGAATCTGAATGCCCGCAGGAGGTTTTTCACCTGCAGCCGGAAGGCTGAGAAGGCACTCGTCGCTGGGACCTTGCGGTATGTCTTTGACGCGAAGTCGAACCACACAACGGCCGCGCTTCACTGCGCCCATCGCCGTAACTGCTGCTTCAGCGACAAACGCCAACGACCGGCCAAACTGGAACCCCGATGGGCGATACGACGTTCCAGGAGATAGGCAGCCACGGAGAAGTCGAATGCAGCCCTTAGCCGCAAATTCCACCAGCCGTCCCGGCGCGCTTACCATCACCCCGTTCAATGGAACCGTAACGGTCAGGTTCTCCGACGCGATTATTGCCTCAACCGAGCGGGCAAAAGTGGTCCATGAAGATGGGCACGATCCCGTCTTCTATATCCCCTTCGAGGATATCTATTTCGACCTCCTGGAGAAGACGAACACCACAACGCACTCCCCGCTGAAGGGCACGGCGAGTTACTGGCGGGTCCACGCGGTCGGCGGAGCGGCTGACGACTTCATGTGGGCCTACGAGACGCCCGACACCCCGGCAAAACCCATCGCGCGCCATGGCGCCTTCGACCCCGACAAAGCGCGGATCGATGCCGATCCTGCCGAGGACAAGCGACACACGCCTCACATCCCCGAGTAGACGGCGCTTGAAGTTTCCACATCGGCCAATGACGCCGCAGGCGGCAATCTTTTCGTCATTCGGAGAATTCTTGGTCGATGATCCGCAGGCCGTCTTCATATTTCGATGTCGACGCGCCAATCTGCCGTGCCTGCCATAGATTGTCGGTAAGATCTGCGCGCTTGACCGGCAGCGCCAATGGGTTGGCTGCTGCTCTGCGCACGAAAGCGAGGTCGTCCTCGTCCGGCCTGCGTGTCATGGCATCGACTGCCGACACGATGGATGTTCCAAAACCAGCCGCCTCGAGCCGATCGCGGTCCCAAACGTCGCTTTTCTCAAGTACGTCGTGAAGGTAGGCAACGGCCTTTTGGTCGAGGGTTTCGACGGCGTCAACGACCCGGCGGCAATGCTCGATATAGGGCCGCCCGGTCTTGTCCGTCTGCCCGGCATGAGCTTGCTCAGCGATTTTTGCCGCGCGGTAAAGCACGCTCATCGTGTGAACCCTTGCGTTCCCGATGAAATCCCTGATTAAATCGTCAATTCGCTGCCGAGTTCCATTCGACGAGACCAGTACTGGGACTCACCATTGCTCCTTTGTCCCACGATGCGGCGGCCAATCCCGCAGCACACGCCAGCCAAGCCGCTGCGTTGACCCTATAGCTGCGTTGACCCTATAGTTGTATTGTGGCACCAGGCTGCCAGGCTCATCAAAGCAGCCGACATGCATGCGATTTCTTGCGGCGAAGCGTCGTAGGCAAGGCTGAGTGGAGACCCGCCGCCTTGCAGATGCCTCTGCGGGCGCGCATGACCGTTTTTCACCTAAACAGAAGAGGGGGATGGTTTCCAGCGGCCATTCATGGCCTGGATCGATAAGTCCATGTGGATTGATCGGACTAATGCGATCGACATAGGGACGCTATTTCCAGGGCGAGCGGTGAACTGGCGGCGTGAACGAGCCGCCTGCGCTTGTCAGGACGCCTATCATGGAAACCACCTACGACAGCCGGATTTTGGATGACCGCGCGGCGTGGGGCGCGGTGCTGTCGATGGCGCTGTGCGTCTCCGTCCTGATCGCGTCGGAGTTCATGCCGGTGAGCCTGCTTACGCCGATCGCGGTTGATCTTGGTACCACCGAAGGGCGGACCGGCCAGGCCATTTCCATTTCGGGCGCCTTTGCGGTCCTGACCAGTCTTTTCGTGGCCAGCCTTACGCGCCGGATCGACCGCAAGCTCGTCCTGACCGGCTTCACGGTGCTCCTGATCGTTTCCGGTCTCGCGGTGACCTTTGCGCCGAACTTCGCGTTGCTGATGGTCGGCCGTGCGCTGCTTGGCGTGGCGATCGGTGGCTTCTGGTCGATGTCGACCTCGATCGTCATGCGCCTCGTATCGGACGACCGCGTCCCGAAGGGTCTCGCCATGCTGAACGCCGGGAACGCGATCGCAGCTACGATTGCCGCTCCGCTGGGAAGCTTCCTCGGGGCCCATGTCGGCTGGCGGGGCGCCTTCTTCCTCGTTGTGCCTCTCGGCTTGTTGGCGCTCGTCTGGCAGTGGATCAGCCTGCCGTCGCTGCCCCCGCGCGGAAGGAAGGTGTCCGGCAACGTGCTGGCGCTGCTTGGCCGCCGCGCGGTCGCGCTCGGCATGGCCTCGATCCTGTTCCTCTTCATGGGCCAGTTCGCACTCTTCACCTACCTACGCCCCTTCCTTGAGGGCGTCACTGGACTCGGCATTTCCGCGCTCTCCGCCATGCTCCTCGTCATGGGCCTGGCGGGTGTTGCAGGCACGTGGTGCATCGGACGGCTGTTGCGAACCCGATTGTTCAGCATCTTGGTCGTCATCCCGCTCGTGATGTCGATACTTGCCGTCGCGCTGATTGCCCTCGGATCAATGCCCATCCCCGTTTCGCTGCTTCTCCTCGCCTGGGGCTTCTTCGGCACCGCCGCCCCCGTGGGATGGGGGACCTGGCTGAGCCGTACGCTGCCCGACGACGCGGAGGCGGGAGGCGGCCTCCAGGTCGCCACCATTCAGCTCGCCATCACCGGTGGCGCGGCGATCGGAGGAATGCTCTTCGACACGATCGGTTGGTGGGGCGCGTTCGCGTTCGGCGCGACGCTGCTATGCGGTTCCTCACTGCTCGGCCTCGCCGCATGGCGCACAACCCTGAGGTTTTTACCATGATCAAGCCGCCCACCCTCAGTCGCCGGCATTGCTCGGCGACGTGGCAATTACCCACATCGCAATCCAGGAAGTCCGGGACGGCAAAGTCGTGGACTGGATGGAGCACGTTACCGACGAACAATACCAGGGAGACCAGTGATGACCGACACGATCAAGAACAAGGTCGTGATTATCACCGGCGCATCGTCCGGCATCGGGGAAGCGACGGCGAAGTCGCTCGCGAGCAAGGGTGCCAAGGTCGTGCTCGGCGCGCGGCGAGAGGACAAACTGAAGCAGATCGCCGACGAGATCGGAAAGGCCGGTGGTCAGGCCGTCTACAGGGAGTTGGACGTAACCAAACCGTCCGACAACGACGCGGTCGTAAAGCTTGCCAAGGATACGTTCGGCCACATCGATGTGATCTTCCTGAATGCCGGGCTCATGCCGAACTCGCCGCTCTCCGCGCTGAAGACCGACGACTGGCACCAGATGGTCGACGTGAACATCAAGGGTGTTCTGAACGGCATCGCGGCGGTACTGCCAGCCTTCATCGAACAGAAGTCCGGGCATGTCATCGCGACGTCATCGGTTGCGGGGCTCAAGGCCTATCCGGGCGGTGCTGTGTATGGCAGGACAAAATGGTTCGTCCGCGACTTCATGGAGGTCCTGCGCATGGAGTCCGCCATGGAGGGGACGAACATTTGCACTGCGACGATCTATCCCGCCGCGATCAACACCGAGCTGCTGAACACTATCAGCCAGAGGCAAACGCTCGACCAGATGCAGAACACGTATGACAAATACGGGATCTCGCCGGACCGGATTGCCAATGTCGTGGCCTTCGCTATCGGCCAGCCCGAAGACACGACCATCAGCGAGTTCACGGTGGGGCCGGCAAACCAGCCCTGGTAAGGCGGGGATGGATCGTGTGGTTACGGGCAAGATCAAGCAGCGTCTTCGATCTCGAACTGCCGCTAGCCCAGGTTGCGGATGCCTACCGCGCCATGGACGGGCGGCGGGCTGCCAAAATGCTGCTTCGGGTCTGACTAGCGGCCGACGGGCGACGGTGAACGCGCCTGTATAGCAACCGGTCCGGCGCGACGCAGAGACCGAAGGACTTGCCGTGCGCTGGCCCTTGAACGTCTCATGAAATGGAGAAAAGACGATGACGAATGCCCTGTCTTTGATTGCCATGACGCTGGTGCTGCTCACTTCCGCTGCCGCCCAGGCTCAGACAATGCAGGTCTCGCCCAACGGGTCACGGGTTTCCGTTCCGGGTCCTGCGGAAACGTTCACCGGCACCGTCACGGTCACACCGCTGTTCGCGCCCAACGAGCACAGCAATGCCGGCGGCGGCCTGGTCGAGTTCACACCGGGCGCTCGCTCGTACTGGCACACGCATCCGGCAGGCCAGACTCTGATCGTTACGGCGGGCGCGGGCTGGGTCCAGGAAGAAGGCGGAGACAAGATCGCCATCAAGCCCGGCGACGTCATCTCGACCCCGCCCGGGGTGAAGCACTGGCACGGCGCAGCCGCCGAAAGCTCCATGAGCCACATCGCGATAACGCCTGCGCGCGACGGCGATGCCGTCGAGTGGCTCGAGCCCGTCACCGACGACCAGTACCGCTGATCCCGAACCCGAGACGTAACGAGACGTAAGGAGAAAATCATGAAATCCGTTGCAGCTCTTGCGCTGGCCATGACCGTTGCACCTGTCGCCGGCAATGCAGCTTCAGGCGCCAATGACGATGTCTCGTCCGTAGCGCCTGCTCTCGAGCGGTATGAACAGGAAACTCTCGAGAAGGGGCTCTGGGCGCGGCCGGGCCTGTCCGCGCGCGACCGAAGTGTCGTTACGGTCGCGGCAGTCATCACGCGCAACCAGATGGGTCTCATGCCCGAGCAAATCCGCCGCGCGCTCGACAACGGGGTCAAACCCGCCGAACTCTCCGAGATCATCACGCATCTCGCCTTCTACGCAGGTTGGGGCAATGCCATGGCGGCCGTCGATGCGGCCAGGCCCGTCTATGCCGAGCGAGGCATCGGCGCCAACCAGCTTCCGGCAGCCGCCCCGACGCTGCTTCCGCTCGATGAGGCAAGGGAGGCCCGGCGTGCCGCGAGCGTCGAGCAGACCACCGGCCCGGCCTCTCCGGGCCTGGTGCGGGACACGGCCGAGGTGCTGTTCCGCGATCTGTGGCTGCGCCCGGACCTTGCGCCGCGTGACCGCAGCCTGGTCACGGTCAGCGCGCTGATTTCCGCCGGCCAGGTCGCTCAGGTGCCGTTCCACCTGAACCGCGCCATGGATAGTGGACTGACCCGCGAGGAGGCCTCGGAGGTCATCAGCCATCTCGCATACTATGCCGGTTGGCCGAATGCATTTTCGGCAGCGACGGTCGCGCGGGAGATTTTCGAGAAGCGTACGAACCCTTAAGGGCGGCAAGGCACGAGGTCGGCGGATGATCAGGCCGGCATATCAAATGACGCTTCCGCCATGTTGAGCGACCGCTGGAGGAAGCCGCAGCGCTTTCAAGCCCCGCCATAGCGCAGGGCATCGACGATGACCTTGAAGGCCGGCAGGTTCTGCCGTCGGCTCGGGTAATAGACGTAGTAGCCCGGGAATTTCGGGCACCACTCATCGAGCACCTGCACGAGATTGCCAGATGCGATGTGATGCTCGACGAGGTCCTCCGGCACGAAGGCGATGCCGTACCCCTTCAAAGCCGCATCGACCATGGCGTAGGAGGCGTTGAAGGTGAGCTGCCCATCCACCCGGACGCGAAGCTCATGACCGTCCTTCTCGAACTCCCAGGCATAGAGCCCGCCGCCACGTGTCTGGCGCATGTTCATGCAGTTGTGCTGGATCAACTCCTGGGGATGCTGGGGCGTGGGATGCGCGTCGAAATAATCGGGCGAAGCCGCAGCGACCATGCGCCAGTCCGGGCCAATACGGACGGCAATCATGTCCTTCTCGACGCTTTCACCCAATCGAACCCCGGCGTCGAACCCATCCTCGACGATGTTGCGCAGCCCGTTGTCGATGCTGAGTTCCAGCTTGATATCGGGATAGGCTGCTAGCACCGGCCTGAGCTTCGGCCAGACGAGGCTGTCGAACGCGTGATCCGAAAGGGTCAGCCGGATGGTTCCGGCGGGCTTGTCGCGAAACTCCATCAGCGCGGCGATCTCCGCTTCGATTTCCGCAACACGCGGTGCAAGCGACTGCCGTAGGCGCTCGCCGGCCTCGGTCGTCGCCACGCTGCGGGTCGTGCGCGTGAGCAGCCTAATGCCCATACGCGTTTCCAACCGCTTGATCGTGTGGCTGAGGGTGGACTGCGTGATGCCGAGCTTTGCTGCGGCGCGCGTGAAGCTCTTTTCCTCGGCAACGGCCAGGAACCACAAAAGGTCGTTGAAGTCTTCCTTGGCCATACCGTTTCCCAAACTGATCGCTGAAGATTTATGTCTCCCATCGATCAATGCAAGCGAATTGACGCCCCTAATGCTCTTGATCGGGGGCGGCTACCCTGCAGGTCCGACAAGCCAACAGCCAGTCGTGTTGGCTTTTTCGCGAACCAAGAGGTGAAGGCCATGGAACTGACCATCAACGGCTCGACATTCCAGGTCGACGTCGAACCGGATACGCCGCTGCTCTGGGTGGTACGTGACACGCTGGGCATGACCGGCACGAAGTATGGCTGCGGCGTCGCCCAGTGCGGCGCATGCACGGTGCTGATCGACGGACAGGCCACGCGATCCTGCGTGACGACGGTGGACAGCGTCGTCGGAACGGCGATCACGACGATCGAGGCGATCGAGCAGGATCCCGAGGGCAGCAAGGTGGTCGAGGCCTGGGTCGCCAACCAGGTGCCGCAATGCGGCTACTGCCAGTCCGGCCAGGTGATGGCTGCGACGGCGCTGCTCAAGCAGACGCCGCAGCCGACCGAGGAGGATATCGCCGGCGCGATGGTGAACCTCTGCCGCTGCGGCACCTACAACGCGATTTCGGCTGCCGTCCGGCAGGCCGCGCAGGCGTGACGAGGAAACCATGAACGACATGACTCCTGTTCGCAACCACCGGTCCACGGGCCGCGACGACGGCCCGCTCAATATCTCGCGCCGCGGCTTTCTTGGCGGCGCCGCAGCGCTCGTCCTATCCGTCACGGTGCCGGTCGGACGTGCCCGGGCGCAGGCCGCTGCCACCGTGGCGCCTGGAACGCGCGTCAACGCCTTCCTGGAAATCCGCCCCGACAGCACCGTGCTGTTCCGCAGCGCCTTCATCGAAGGCGGGCAAGGCATCTTCACTGCCATGGCGCAGATCGTCGGCGAGGAACTGGACGTCGACCCCGTGAACTTCACGGTCGAGGGAGCGCCTCCCGGCCCCGATTATCTCCTGACCGGCGGCGGCCGCTTTACCGGCGGCAGCATGTCGGTGCGCACGAGCTACGAGACCATGCGCAAGCTCGGCGCCTCGGCACGCCAGATGCTGCTGCAGGCAGCGGCTGCGCGGCTCGGGCTGTCCATCGCGGAGCTATCCACCGAACCGGGCCGCGTGGTCCATGCAGCGTCCGGGCGGGCGATCCCTTACGGCGAAATCGCTGATGCGGCCGCCGATCTTTCGGTGCCGACGGATGTCGTGCTGCGATCCCGCGACGATTTCCGCTGGATCGGCAAGCCCGTTCGCCGGCTCGACGGGCGCGAGAAGTCCACGGGACGCGCGCAGTATGCGATCGACCTCAAGGTGGACGGCATGCTTCACGCCGCCGTCCAGCACAGCCCGCGTCTCGGCGGGGAGCCGGGCGCCTTGACGAACGAGGCCGAGGTTCAGGCCATGCCCGGCGTGCACTCGATTCACCGCTTGCCTGGCGCCGTGGCGGTCGTCGCCGACAGCTGGTGGCGGGCGCGCCGCGCGGTGGAAGCCCTGCAGGTGACCTGGACGGAGCCTGCGGCTGCAACCCCTCGCGCCATGCCGGCTGGTTTCTCCTCCGAGACCCACAAGGCAATGTTGAAGTCGACACCCGGAGACGGCGTCGCTTTCGAGCAGGAAGGCGATGCCGCAGGCACCCTTGCCGGCGCAGCGCGGATTGTGGAGGCGACCTATGACGCTCCCTACCTCGTGCACGGACAGCTCGAGCCGCCCTCGGCGATCGCGCGTTGGAATTCCGACGGGACTCTCGAGCTTTGGATCCCGAACCAGGCGCCCGAGATGTTCCAGGCCGAGGCTGCAAAGGTCGCGGGCATCGAGCCGGGCAAGGTGATCATCCACTCACCTATGCTCGGCGGCTTCTTCGGGCGGCATTTCCTCTATCAGACGGCCAATCCGTTCCCGCAGGCGATCCTGCTGGCGAAGGCCGCAGGTCGTCCCGTCAAGCTCATCTGGAGCCGCGAGGAGGAATTCCTGCGCGACACGTTGAGACCAATGGGCGTCGCCCGTTTCCGCGCCGGCCTCGACGGTGACGGTTTGCCGGTCGCTCTGGATGGCGTTGCGGTGGGTGAAGGTCCGACAGGACGTTGGTTCGGCCGCCAGCCGGACAAGGTTGACAGCTCGGCCGTCGAAGGCATCGCGGGTAAAGTCTATGCGATTCCGAACCGGCGCGTCGGCCAGGTTCACGTCGACGACCCGGCGATCATCGGCTTCTGGCGCTCGGTTGGTCATTCGATAAACGACTTCTTCTACGAGACGTTCTTCGATGAAATGGCCGACGCAGGTCAGCAGGACCCCTACGAACTGCGGCTGCGGCTTCTCGCGGACAGCCCGCGCCACAGCAATCTTCTGCAGGCAGTCGCCGATCTGTCCGGGGGCTGGAAGCGCGGTCCCTTCGCGGCAGAGGACGGCAGCCGCCGCGCGCGCGGCGTCGCGATGGCCTCGCCCTTCGGCAGCGAGGTGGCGACGATCGCCGAAGTCTCGCTGCGCGACGGCGAGGTCGTCGTGCACCAGGTCTGGGTGGCGATCGATCCCGGAAGCATCGTCAATCCGGCCATCATCGAGGCGCAGGTGAACTCGGCGGTCGCACTTGGCCTGTCCTCGGCGCTGCTGGAGGAAGTCGTCTATGTCGACGGCATGCCGCAGGCGCGCAATTTCGACGGCTATCCCATCCTGCCGCCAGACCGCATGCCGCGCGTGCATGTTCGCATCGTCGAGAGCGGAGCGCCGATGGGCGGCATCGGCGAGCCTGGCCTGCCTGGCGTGCCGCCGGCAGTGGTAAATGCCGCCTCGGTGCTTACGGGCCAGCGTATCCGCAGCCTGCCCCTCTCGAAGCTCGACCTGAAAGGCATGGAAGGATGAGGAATCTCGTACTACCTGCCTTGACGATGATTGCAGCAACCTGGGCAACGGATCTGTCCGTTGCCCAGGAGGCGGATCCCGGTTCAGGAGAGCGCCTGTTCCGGCAGCGCTGCGGGGCCTGCCACCAGATCGCGACCACCCGGAACGGTGCTGGACCTCACCTGCAGGGCGTCGTCGGCCGCGCCGCTGCCAGCGTCGAAGGCTTCAACTACTCGCCCGCCCTGCGCGACTCCGGCATCACCTGGACGTCCGAGACGCTGGAAACCTACCTCGCGAATCCGACTGCCATGGTGGGCGGCACACGAATGGTTCAGCGCTTCAACAATGCCGAAGAGCGGCGCGCCATCATCGAATTCCTGAACAGCCCGTAGCGCGGCGCCAGAGCCTGTTCTGGCAGCGCTTGATTCCCCGGTGTCCCCCGACTTTTCGAAGCTGTAATTGATGGCCAGGCCGCCACCGACCGTGGGTAACGCCTGTTTGTGCCGGCCAAGCATTTCATCTGCTTGCCGTCTTTGAAGCCGACCATATACTGGCGAGACGGCCAATGCATGTCGCGCAAAAGTGTGCAGCGGCTTTGCGATAACAACATGCCTAAAACGACAACCTAAAGCGCGTCGCATGAGGCCGGTCGAACGCGACGCGCTTTAGTCGCGAGACGGTCCATCAACAATCCCGGATTTGGGCAGAATTCCAAAATCCTGTGACTTTGCACCTTGTGCCGCCATCAAAAATCCGTCGGCATGGAGACCGCGCCGCAGCAACTCTCTTACGGCCGCCGATCGGCTTGGCATGCGCCTTTCGAAGCGCCAGTTTTCCAATGCAGCCAATTCATCAGCAGTCAGCATGATCTGCAGTCGTTCGGGTCTTTCCAGTTCGGCCATTTCTGCCTCCAGCCGCTCAAAGTTAGTATTTAGCTAATAGTTAGGGAAAGGCTGAGTGTGCGTCAAGGTTGGTCAACAAGCCGTTGGCGTGAAGGGCCTGGAGTTAATGTGAGGCGTCGATTGCGTATCCTGCGAGGTATGCTAACTGATTGATTTTACTGGAATTTTTATGGATTTCAGCTTGTTATTAGAGCCGATCTGGCGCATGCTGATCCCGAGGGACAAACCGCTCCTGAAAGGAGGGTTCTCCATGAGAGACGGTTATTCGGTTCGTTTGTGTCACGACGTCGATCGGCAAGTGTGGGCAGCCGCCCGGTGCAAGGGGATAGTCAATGTCACTGGGGTGGCTGAGACCGTGCGGCTGCGAAACCTCGCCGAAAACGTTGCGCTTGAAGACATCGAATGCCTGGTGTTGCAAGCCGCCCAGTTTTATGGGGCAGCCATGGAGTTCGACAGCCTGACCGTCTTCGAATTGGCTAATGTCCATCGGCTCTCAGTTCATCGCGATGCTTTGCCTGGGAGAGGCAACCTCGACGTTGTGGAGGACAGGGCAGTTTCACTCTATCTTCGCCAGCCGGACCGAACGCAATAGGTCCGGCTGAGCGTCAGCACAGTCGGTCGGAGGGAAGCGTTCAGCTTCCCGGGCGCTTTCAATCGGCCGCGTTATCCTGCATTGACGCCCGGACGAAATGCAGCGGCGCCTCGATCGTCCAGGTGACGCCTTGCTCGTGGAACTGCAGCCGCCCGCTGCCGCTGAGAGCTTGTGGCGCCACTCGCTCGAGGACGACCGCTCCGAAACCGCGCCCCCTGACTGCGTCCAGGATCGGCCCGTCCAACTCACGCCAGACCAGTCGAAAGGTGTCGGCGCCGTCGCCGGCAGGGATCACATTCCAATCGATTTCGACGCGTCCGCCGTTGCAGGACAGCGCTCCATGTTTTGCCGAATTGGTGGCGAGTTCGTGAAAGGCTATGCCGAGATACTGCACGGCATTCGGCTGCAGAATCAGCATTGGCCCGGTCATCGATACGCGGGACTGCGCTGCAAAGGCCTTGAGCTGTGCCTGGATGAGTTCGCCGACCGTGGCGCCGCGCCACTCGGCATTGACCAGGAGATCATGGGATTCCGAAAGCGCCGTGATGCGCTCCCGAACCTGCCCGAGAAAAGCCTCAGGTGTGCTCGTCAGCTTGCTGGTCTCGCGGATCATCGAGATGATGACCGAGAACTGGTTCTTCACCCTGTGGTTGACCTCGCGCATGAGCAGACGGATGCGCCGTTCGTTCTCCTTGAGGGAACTGATGTCGCGCGCGATCTTGGAGGCGCCGACGACCCTCCCGATGGCGTCGCGGATCGGCGAGACGGTGAGCGAGACGGAAACGAGCGTGCCATCCTTGCGCAGGCGCATCGTCTCATAGGAGGGGACGCGTTCGCCGGCGCGGATGCGGCTGATGATCGAGACTTCCTCGTCGAGACGATCGGGCGGAATGAGCATCGTCACCGGCCGGCCGATCGCCTCGGCAGGCGTGTAGCCGAACAGGCGTTCTGCAGCGTCGTTCCAGCTGGTGATAATGCCATTCATGTCCTTCGAGACGATGGCGTCCATCGACGACTCGACAATGGCGGCAAGACGCATGCGGGCTTCATCGCCCAGCGTCTGCGTGCGCAGGTCGAGCAGCGTGTTGATGGCACCGACAACATTGCCCGCTTCGTCGCGAAGCAGGCGTGGGTGAGCCCTGAATGGGACGAGTTCGCCATCCGGCCGCTCCGCAATCGCTTGGTCCCAGGAGACATCCCGTCCTTCGCGCAGCGCCACGGCCATCGGACACTCGCCATGCGCCATATCCCGACCGTCCAGATGACGAAGCTTCCACGAGCCGCACCATAGGTCCCGACCGACAACAGGACGATGGCCCCAGAGCTCAGCTGCGGCTTCGTTGAAGAAGGTGATGCGTCCCTGTTCGTCGACGGTGTAGATGGCGACGGGCAGTGCCTGCATCAGATCGGCAGTCGGATACCCCGGAACTCCGAGGCCGGTATCGGCTTGTTCAACGAAGTTCACGTGTGGGCGCCATTCTCGTGGATTTCTGCAGCGGACATAATGCCCTTGAGCGATTTCGGTTCCGTCGGGACAATCACGTGCGCCCCTTGTCCGCAGCCGCGGCGACATTCCCGGACGAGGCCCTAAAGCGCGTCGCGTTCGACCGACCTCAACCGACCTCACGCGACGCGCTTTAGCTTGTTGTTTTCATGCATGTCGTTATCGCAAAACCGCTGCGCACCCTCGGGTCAGGCCCTGGGTCAGGCTCGGGGGCATGCTTTTCCGCGACATCCATTAGAGCGACACCGGATCAACGCTGAAGTTTGTCCGCCTAATCGTGCGGGCCCTAAATGCGTCCGAGAAGGACCAGGATAATCACGATCAGCAGCACGAGACCCAGGCCGCCACCGCCATAATAGCCAGTGCCGTAGAACGGCCCGCCACCCAGACCGCTGAACCCGCCAAGCAAGATAAGGATCAAAATGATGATGAGTATGGTCCCGAGGCTCATGGTGGCTCTCCCATTCTTGCGCTGCCGCGCCATACAAGGGCACGTCCATGCGCCTGTTGATGACGGTATGAACTCCCAGAGTGGGCTTCCTGTTCCACCGGAAGTAGCATCGTTGTCGCTCGTCTAGCGGGAAAAGCCGATAGGCTCACGAGAAAGCCCGCCGGCCGGGAGCCAGCGGGCAACAGGCTTTTTCAGCCTCAAACCGCCTGGAGGGACAGGCGATCACAGCAAGAATGCGTGACGCGGCCCGAAGTTGCGGCGGTCAGCCAAAAAAGGCCGCAGCTACTGCTGCGGCGGTGAAATTTCCGCATCTTGCAGCGAGACCGTAGTCGCGGAATTTCAAGGCTGTGAGGGAACTCATGCGGACATGATCCGTTCACGAGTAACTGTGCTCGGCGGACGTGACCGGGAGGACGGTGTAGTGAGCGCGACAGGCCTCGACGTCTTCGACAAGACGCTTCAGACCACCAACGTCTGGCTCAATGACCTGGTGGAGGAGCTCGGCCCAGACAGGCAGCTCTGCTGGACCGTGCTGTCGACGGTCCTGCAGATGCTGCGTGACCGGCTGCCTTTGGGACTAGCGGCGCATCTCGGCGCCGAACTGCCAGTTCTGGTGCGTGGCGCCTATTACGATCAGTTCGAGCCGGCAAGGCAGCCGAGCGATTGGGACTGGGACGAGTTTGTCATCGAAGTCACGGATCGCTTGTCCGATGCACGGCTCATGGATGCCAATGATGCGGTGCGTTCTGTCTTTGCCATGCTATCTCGGCATGTCTCGCGTGGTCTGGTCGCGAAAATCCAAGCCACTTTACCTGAAAAGCTGCGCACCATGTGGCGATCGGCCGAAGCGCGGATCGACCCACCGGACCATAGCGCTGTCCGGACCACTGCGCCAGGCGGTGCTCACAGTCAGACGGCCTGATGATGTTCGGCGGCTCGGAGTTTTCATGCGAAAATGCGAGGCGCCACGCTGCAGGCTTCAACGAAGACGTGAATAATCATTCACCTTCCTTGGCGTGCCGGTCGGGTGCCGCCGCCCTTCTTTTCCGGGTCGTGAGTATGGTGGCTGTCGCGTTCGCCTCCGCCGCCTGAGATCTTGCTGCGGCTGCGCAGATCGGAATCGGCTGGCGGCTTTTCTATCACCCGCGGCTCCTTGGCATTTTCGTGCGATGCGCCAGGACCGCCATGGCGGATGCTGGCGCGGGTCTTCTTCGACGTGGACATGAAATCACCTAACGGTCCTGCTGGTAGCCTTGATGGGTCGTATTGACCCTCGTGTTGCCCTGCTGGCCCTGTTTGTCGGGATTTGGGGCGGAATGGCTGTGCTGCGTTTGGTCGACAGGAACCGACTTCTTGTCGCCGGGACCCTTAGGGCTCTGATTCTCTGCCGGAACGGGTGGTGGTTTTGTGCTCATGACGTTCTCCTTTCATTAGCCAAAACAAGCAGGCCCCCGAGAAGGTTCCTGATAGGAATCGTGCGAGGAGCAAACTCCTAACATTGCCAATTCCGGCCTTGTCGGCGCGTCGCAGCGCAATAATCTTCTGTTAGGGCGTGGGCGCTTCGACCTATTGTTCGACCTATTGAAAGGAGCCGACCATGAAACACCAAACACTCGACCAACTGCAGACAATTGCAAAAGTTGAGCCCTCGGCGACATACCCGACCATGTCTCGGTCGCAGCGGATCGAGCGTTGGGCAAAGCTTCTCGAACAAAATCCACGGCGTTGCCTCGGAGCGCTTTCAGGCACCGAATATCTCAGTCCTGAAGCTCGTGCCGTAGCGCGTGGCGCTGGGTCGCCGATTACCGTTGCCTATGAGGATCCGGTGCTGCGCGCCATGGGTCTGAAAGATGATACTTACGGTGAGGCAAAGCGCTTCTTCGAGCTAAGTGACTGGCAGTTGCACAACATCGTCTGTCACTGCCACGTTGGTGCTACGATGCAAGCGCGATGGGCTGCCGCCAGAGTCCGCCGGACAATTACCGGGAACAGACTTCTGGCTTGGCTGAGGGCAAGGCTTGTGCATTGAGGCCAGCCCAGAACGGTGACGACGAGTCTTGATCGTTCTCGTTAGCGGCTGGCCGCCAACTGCTGGTGGCATCGCCGGCAACGCAGTGGATCGTGGAGCCGATGCCGTGCTTTCAGAGCGGCCGGGTGAAGACCTCGTGCTCGCCCGGTCGGGGCTCATTGTCGGCGAAATTCGAGCGGATCCCATCTAGAGGGTGACCAGGATGAAGCTCGACTTCATGTGAACACGGCCCGCGCTCACACGATCCATACCACCACATGTGCATCGCTCTCGGAGGAACAATAGCCGGTTGTGGTTGTTGGGATCGTCTGATGGAAGAAGGCCGCTAACAGAGCGCCCAGCGCCTCTATTTCGACGAGTCTCGCCGAGCAAGGAAGAAAGTGATGGCGTTCACTTTGACCAGTCCCGCCTTTCAGAACGGCCAGCCGATTCCGGATCGTCATGCCCGGCGCGGCGATAATCTCTCTCCGTTTCTGGAATGGAGCGATCCGCCGCCGGGCACTCAGAGCTACGTGCTCGTCATGGAAGATACGGATGCACAGTCACAGGCGTCCCGGCATTGGGTCGTCTACGACATCGGCGGAGACCGGCGTCATTTGGCCGAAGGGCGGAGTTCCAAAGCGCGAACCGAGGACCTGCCTCATGGCTTCAATGATTTCGGTAATCTTCACTACGATGGACCCGACCAGCATCCGGGCGGTAAGCCACACACCTACCGCTTCAGGCTCGCGGCCCTTGGCATTGCCAATCTTCCCATCGGCCCGGAACCCGATGCCCTGGTCGTGTGGCAGGCTGCCCGTGAAAACATGTTGGGTGAGGCGGAATTAATCGGCACTTACGGATGAATCAGCGCCAAGCAGCTTCGTTCTTCTGCTCGTAATGGCTGAAGGCGGTCCGCAGTCAGTTGCCCGTCGGCACGGCTTGTCCGCAGAATTGGTTCACTTTGAACTTGAACATTCCGGAGAACTTCGAGCATCCGGGCTCAGGCGGCCACCTGAAGCACGATCTTGCCGCGCGTATGCTCTCTCTCCAGCCGTTCCTCGGCCTTAGCGACCTCCTCCAGAGGATAAGTTGCCTGCACGAACGGAGTTACCTTGCCGGCGTCAATGAGGCGGCTGATCCTCGCAAGCTGCGCCGCATTTGGCTCAGCCAGATAAGAAACGCCACGCGCCTGATGCAGGCGTGCCTGTTCGGCCGAGGGCTCAGAAACGGTGGAAACAAGTATCCCGCCGGGCTTCAGTACACTCCAGGAGCGGTCCTGTGTGTCGCCCGCGACCAGATCAAAAACCATATCGATGTCTTCGACCTCATCCTCGAAGCGCTGGTTCTTGTAGTCGACGGCCTGGTCGGCGCCAAGCTCGCGGACGAAATCGAAATCTTCGGCAGCAACGGTCGTCACGACAAATGCGCCCGCAGCCTTGGCAAACTGAATCGCCAGATGTCCGACACCGCCGGCGCCGCCATGGATGAGAACCCGCTGCCCGGATTTGAGGTCGCCATGGTCGAAAAGGCCCTGCCATGCTGTAGTCCCCGCAAGCGGCACGGCGGCGGCTTCCACATGGCTTAGACGTTCCGGTTTTGCCGCCGCTTCCGTCGCCTTGACCACGACGTATTCGGCGTTGCCACCGCGGTCGTTGCCAAGCATGGCATACATCGGATCGCCCTTCTTCAACGTATGCGCCCGCGTGCCGCACAGCTCCACCACGCCCGATACATCGCGGCCGAGCGTAACGGGCAGATCCCCGCCCACCGAACCCTCGCGGGTCCTGTAGTCGACGGGATTGACGCTTGCTGCGCAGACCTTGAGCGTGACCTCGTCGTCACGGGGCTGTGGCATCGGGACTTCATCCAGCGACAGAACCTCTGGCCCGCCAAACCTATGAATACGGACTGCTTTTATCATCGCCATGGAGTTCCTCCTTGTTTCGCGGTCCAGCGCAGGTCTGGAAGCGGGACGAGCATCGGGTGAATGGGATACGCGGCGATCCTGGCATTCGAGCGCGGATTTCACCAAGCACTGGGGCCATCATCTTTCACTTAATCCGCTTCAAAGCCTTGCCCATCAAACCGGATTGCGGGCTGGAAGTTCCGATGAATTTCCGGGGTCGGGTCGTGGCATTCAAAGACCGTTCTCTCGGGCTCCACGAGAAACCTTGCGCAAAGTTCATCCCGTGACATTCCCGCAATCTCGTCAGGGAACTTTTCTGGAGGCATATGGTTGGAGTGTGCGGCCGAAAGAATCCGGGCCTGTGCCAAGGAGGTTCGCCATGAAGCTTCGTGAGTTGATGGACCAAGTGAAGGATATGCCGCCGGATACTCTGGTCTGTACCGCCGAGATTGACGAGGCCTTTGCGGCCAATATTGCCGGCATAGAAACAGTAGAAAGTGCCCGGATCGAAAGTCGCAAGCCGGACGGCACCGAAGCCGTCGAACTCGCCAACGGGAACGACAAGGTTGTCGTAATCCGCTGGTGAACCGCTGGCTCATGCTGGAGCCGTCGCATGCTTGATCACTGAACGCTGGAGGAGTCGCAGGCCAATGTTTCCGGTATTGAACAAAAGACTCTGCGCCGGCCTGATTGCCGCAATTCTGATATTCCCAGCGGGCGGCCTTGCTCCGCTCGCAGCCCAGGAAATTCCGAACGACTTCACGGCGATCGTGCGCGAGAAAATTCCGGCCGTGGTCGCAATAACGACCAAACAGATTATCCAGGACCAGGCGACGCTGGATGACTTTTTTAGTCCTTTCGGTAGGCCCGGCCTCGGACCGGCGCAACCACAGGTGCGAGAGGCTCTCGGTTCCGGCTTTGTGATCAGCCCCGATGGGTACATCGTCACCAACAACCATGTCGTTGCCGATGCAAGCGAAATCCATGTCGTATTCTCCGACAAGCAGACTTTGCCTGCGCGGCTCGTCGGCCGGGATCCGGCAACCGACATCGCGGTGCTGAAGATCGACCCACGGCCCAACATGACAACGACCGCCTGGGGTGACTCCGATGCAGTACAACCCGGCGCATGGACGATCGCGATCGGCAGTCCGTTCGGGCTCGGTGGGACCGTCACCGTCGGCGTGCTTTCGGCCCGTTCGCGCGACATCAATGCCGGTCCCTACGACGACTTTCTCCAGACCGACGCCTCAATCAATCGCGGCAATTCCGGCGGTCCCCTGTTCAATGCGCGCGGCGAAGTGATCGGGGTCAATACGGCCATCGTATCTCCCACAGGTGGCAGCATAGGCATTGGCTTTGCGGTACCTTCCCGCACCGCCCGGAACATCGTCGACCAGTTGATCCGCACCGGCAGGATCGAGCGCGGCTTCATCGGGGTGCGTCTCCAGGAGATCACCCCGTCGATTGCCGAGGCGCTTGGAATAGCCGGCAGCAAGGGAGCGCTCGTGGCCTCGGTCGAGCCCGGCAGTCCGGCAGAGCAGGCAGGCATACAGGCGGGAGACGTGATTACGCGTTTTAACGGCAAGGACATCCAGAACGTCCACGATCTGACGCTCGCGGTTGCGAGCCGAAAGCCGGGGACAAAGACGACGCTGACAAGGAACCGCGGGGGCAGCCAACAGGAAATAGCTCTGACCGTCGGCCAGCGTGACGATGAGGAGGAACAGACCGGTGCCGTTCCGGGACCGGAAGCGCCGGACCAACGGCTCGGACTGTCGCTCAGTCCCATCCCGGATGAGGCGCGCCAACAGCTTGGACTTCAGCCCGGCACCGCCGGGTTGTTCGTGCAAGAAGTGGCGCCGAACAGCCTCGCCGACCAAAACGGCCTCCGCGCGGGCGATGTGATCGTGTCAGCCAATAACCGGGATGTGACACAGCCATCGGATATACAAGAGGAGTGGACGAAATCCCGCCAGCAGAACAAGCCCATACTGTTCCGCATCAACAGGCAAGGGCAATCTCTTTTCGTTGCCGTGGCCATGGCCAAATCTTGACGGGCCAAATCTTGACGGGAACGCGTTGAGCGTAAGCTTGGCCGAATAGGTCACACAGCTTCGCGAGAGACGACATTTAGGCTTGGGAAACGGGAACAACAGCCGACCAAGGCCGTTTCGTCGAATGAGTCATTCAAACTGTTGAAAAGGAGGCTTCGATGAGCGCCACCGGACTCGACGTATTCGACAAGACGCTGCAGACCACAAACATCTGGCTCGACGAGATCATGACCGAGCTGGGGCCGGATCGGCAGGTCGCATGGCATGTTCTTGGAGCGGTTCTCCACGCCCTGCGGGACCGCATGCAGCCGGATCTTGCAGCCCACCTCGGCTCGCAGCTGCCGATCCTCGTGCGCGGCGCCTATTACGACCAATATCAGCCTTCCAAGACCCCTGAGAAGTTGCGATCGCTCGACGAGTTCCTGGCCAAGATCAAGGCGGAGCTGGAATTCACCCGACCGGTCGATTCCAAGGATGCATTCAGGGTCGTGTCCAAGGTGCTCGCTCACCATGTGGGAGAGGGGCAGATGACCAAGGTTTGGGAATCCTTGCCAGCAGAAATCAGGCGCGTCGCGGAAGCTCAGCAGGCGGCGTGAAACAGCGCACGGCAGTCTCGACCGTAACGCTTCTTTGAGGAAATAGAAATGCCACTTACCCTTATCAGCCCCGCGTTCCCGGCTGGCGGGAAAATCCCTGAAAGGTATACCCGTGACGGCCAGAACGTCTCGCCGCCGCTGAAGTGGTCCGGTGTTCCGGATGGTGCCAAGAGCCTTGTTCTTGTCGTGCAGGATCCCGACGCGCCGAGCGGGATTTTCGGGCACTGGGCGGTGTTCAATATCCCGCCCGATGCCAGCGAACTCGCCGAGGCGCAGGATGGCAAGCCAGGTCCGTCGGCACTTCGCCAAGGCACCAACGATTTCGGCAATGCCTATTACGACGGCCCGCAGCCGCCAGTGGGACATGGCGTCCATCATTATCATTTCCGGCTCGCCGCGCTCGACGTGCCGAGCCTCAGTGTGCCGGCACAGGCGGGCGTGCAGTCTGTCTGGAAGGAAGCCCAGAAGCATGCGCTGGAGCAGACGGAGCTGGTCGGAACCTACGCACGGTAACGGTCGGGCCATGTCAGGCGCTGCCTTTTTTACAGCGCGGCCGGGGCAAGCGGTTTTCGAGCCGGGCCATGGATGACCGAACCGTCGGCGGCGAAAATCGAGCCATGGCAAGGACAATCCCAAGTGTTGTCCGCGTTGTTCCAGGTCACGGTGCAGCCCTTGTGGGTGCATGTCGCCGAAACGGGGTGGAGTACCCCTTCAGTGTCTCTCCACGCAGCGATCTTTTCGTCACCCCTGACGATCACACCGCCCATGCCGGGCACGATGTCGTCGAGGCTTGAGACAATCGACTGGCTGCGGCCATTCTTATGAAAGTCCTCGGGATAAGACCGCGCCGGGTCATAGAGCCTTTGCCATGGGCTGGACCGAGCGCAGATCAAATCCGCGATCATCGTGCCTGCGGCCGTTCCATTGGTGATGCCCCAGGCGTTGAATCCCGTGGCGATATGAAAACCGGAGGCTTTGTCCGGATCGGGTTCGCCGGCATATGGAACTCTATCGGCCGTATCATAGTCCTCGTTACACCAGCGCCACGCAACGTCCCCAACTGGAAGATTCATTCTTGCCCATTGTTCCAGCTCGACGAACCGTCTCGCCACGTCGCCGTCCTGGCCCGTGTCGAACTTCGGGCCGAGCGCGACCAGCAGTGGGCTTTCGGCATCGCGGCCGGTGCGGATGGAATGCGTCGGATCGTCGATGCCGATGAACATGCCGTCGACAGCAAGAGGGTCTTCGATCCGAAACGCCATGGCAGTGTGGCAGCGCGGCTGGGTGCGGTTCGCCATTCCGACGGGGCTCTTCACCGTCATGTTGGTGGCGACGACCACATGCTCGGCGTGAACGGTGCCGCTGTCGGTGACGACGCGCCAGCGGCTTGCCTCGCCGATCGAGATCGCGCGGCTGTTTTCGAAAATCCGTCCGCCACCGGCGGTCACCGCTTGAGCCAGGCCAACCAGATACATCGCCGGATTGAACTGCGCCTGGTCGGAAAAACGCAGAGCGGCGGCCGTTTCGAAAGGCAGCGGCGCGCGCTCCAGAACATCGGCGTCCAGCCCAACTTGGCGCGCGGCCTCTGCCTCGGCCACGATCGCCGCGCGCCGGCTTGCATCGCAGGTGTAGGTATAGGCGTCCTTGGCCTCGAGATCGCAGGGAATGGCATAGTTGCGAACCCATTCCCGGATCTGGACGGCGCCGGCGGAATTCGCATCGGCATAGGTCTGCGCCAGGTCCCGCCCGAAAGTGTCGATGAGATGGCGATAAATCAGCGAGTGCTGCGTCGTGATCTTGGCCGTCGAGCGGCCGGTCACCTGGCCGCCTGTCCGCAGGCCTTCGACGACGATCACGGACCGACCGGCCTCGCAAAGGCGAAGCGCCGTCGTGAGCCCGACAATCCCGGCGCCCGCCACAACGGCATCGGCATGGATCGAGCCCTCGAGCGGAGAATAGTTCGTAGCGGTGGCTGCCGCCACCCAGCAGCTTCCCGGTTTTCCCGAAAGAATGGCCATTTCACCGGCGTCCCATGCGTTTCGATGCATCTCCATCGAGAACCCGCGCCGGCGCGAAAACGTTCCGGATTTACCGTCTTCGTTCGTTGTTTGGCCGTCCGGAAGATACAAACGCACCGGGAAGATGCGAGGCGCAAGCCATCACCCAGGTGATCGCCTCGCGATCGTATTCGTCGCCGGAGCGCCAATTCTCGAAGAAAGTATTCAACCTCCCGATACGCTCGGGCCAGACGCCGGCGGCCTGCAGGCCCAGCGACACGCCGTAATTGGTGAAGGCGAACTTCGTATCGGGCAGCCACGGCGCGCGGCTGAAATAGCCCGGCGGGTCGACCCACATTGTTTCCAAAGTCCGCAGCGAACGTTTCGTCTGGGCTTTGGCCCATGGCTCGGCGGGAAAGAAGTGGGCGAGCCACAGCATCATGCCGAGGCCGAGATCCTGTTCGATGTCGAGGGTGCGCCAGTCGCGCTCCATCAGGTCACGCATCTGCGCGATCTCGGGCGCCAGTGCGTCTTCATCGAGCATCCGGTAGGAGACGTAGCCATCGTAGGCATCCATGCTGCCGAGACCGTAACCGGGATAAGGACCGCTCAAATCCTCCCGCATTTTCCAGATCACGCCGCGGCCGGGGATCACGAAGGCCGGATGAATGTAGCGCGCCAGCTCAATGCCGCGCGCGCGGTATCGCGGTTTCAGATCGCCGAGCCGCGCCAGGGCGAACAGCCACATCGCCAGGTAGTGGAAATACTGTCCGTCGCGATCTGCCGCTTCGCCGATCCTCAATCCGCGCTGCCGACCGAGCACACGCTCGACCTCCGCCACCAGCCGTTCAGCCTCACCCAGCCAACGTTCCTCGCCGAGCTCCTTGTAAAGCGAGACATAGAGCACGACCCCAAAAGCATCGGTCCAGAGATAGCGCAGGCCGTTGGGCCAGATGCCTTCGCCGCGCATCCACTCGAGTTTTCGCAGGACATAGTCAACGTCGCGCAGCATAACGCTGGTCTAGAACCCGAACGGATAGGTATCGGGTGCTCCGGCCTTGGCATGCTTCGGCCCAAGCGGAGTGCCGGCCGGCTATGCGCGCATCGCAGCTGCGAGCATGCGGCATGTCGAGCATGTCTGCCTCCGTTCCGATTAGCCTGGGTCAGATCGCAAACGATCTGGTCGGCGGCGGGTTCCTTGGCCATCGCAATAAGCACCAGCCCGTTCCGCCGGCCCAACCCCGGAACCCTCAGTCTGTTCACGAGTTCCTTGGTCAGTCGCTCACTTCCGCACGAAATGGTGAGGAGGTTTCATTGCCGTGCCCGATCGTGCTCTCGCTGGGCAGCATCAATGCCGATCTGCAGTTCGACGTCCAGGGCTCCCTTGGCGATGGCGGCACCGTCAGGGCCAGCGGGTTCGCCCAACGCGCCGGCGGCAAAGCCGCCAACGTTGCGTATTTCACCCATCGCCTCGGCATCCCGACGAGGCTTATCGGGCGCGTCGGCGACGACCATTTCGCGGAGATCGCAGTCGGTCCGCTGAAGGCGGCGGAACTCGACCTCGGGTCCGTCGGGGTCGCCCGCGACGTTCCGACTGGCGTTGCCATCGTGGCGGTTCCGAAGGACGGCACGAAAGCCATTCTATCCGCGTCCAATGCCAACATGTCCTGGAATGACGCGGCCGTTGAAAACGTCGTGGCAGCGATCAGGAATTCTCCTGATCAATCGATACTCGTTGCTGACTTTGAAATTCCCTTGCCAGTCCTGAATGCCGCCTTCGCGACGGCGCAAGAACGTGGGTTCAGAGTCCTGGTCGACCCGACATTCGCCGACCAAATCGATCGGTCGCAACTCTGTCGCTTCTGCGCGATTACGCCAAATCAGCAGGAGGCTTCGGATCTGCTTGGCCTGCCGATCGCCACTAATGACGATGCGGCCCGAGCGGCGCTCCAACTGAATGCGCTCGGGGTGGAGATTGCATGCGTCAAGCTAAGAGACGGTGGCTGCTTTCTCGCACTGGATCACGACGCAATGCAAATTCTCGCCCCGCCGGTCGATGTGATCGACAAGACGGGTGCAGGCGACGCGTTTATCGCGGCAATGGCCGTCGCCTTGCTCGACGGCAAGTCCGCCTACGACGCCGCTTGCTGGGGCGTCGCGGCTTCGGCGATTGCCGTCAGGAAAAAAGGCGCACAGGAATCCTATCCATCAATGATGGAACTCCAGCAGATGATCGGGTCAGTCGAACGCTGCAACGGACGTGAATTGGTATAGGCTGATGCCATTACTGTTAGCCGGCGGCCGAAGACTGCGCCGTTACGGCCTGTGGCGAAGGTCACCTGCGCGCGCCCGGCAAGGCCTAAAGAATGGTTCGAGCCACCCGCATCCAGTATTTTGACGATAAACCAATTTCGTACCTTGTTTTTCCCTGTGCAATTGCCAACCATGGAAATGGATTGATTCGGAGCTTGTCTATGCGTGGACTGCGAGTGGCCCTGGCTGCGGTGATCTTGAGCATTTCAGTCAGTTCTGGACTCGCCGATGACAATTCTCCCTTTATCTATTTTGCGACCCAAGATCCTTTCACAGAGGGTCTGCCGACGAAGAATGATGTCTTTGTCTTTGGTGGCGTGTTTGCGAGCGGGGCCTTCGGGGATACGATCAACGTTTTTGGTGCCGACTACACGGACAACTATATAATCGGGGCCGCATACGGTCGCGATCTCGTCGATATAGGCGCTGGTTTCGTTCTTGGCGGCGTCACCGGCGCGGCGATAAGATTTGGCGAAGACGATGATACATCAGGCGAACTTTGGGTCGGAGGGCGACTTCGCCACCAAGGCCTTGTCATAGGTGATTTGGCGATTGCGCCCGCACTGACCGCTGGATTCAGTGCCGTTACAGGCCCTACCGAGATCGAGCGCGATCGCGAAATCCGCTACGATGGCGATGCATCATTCCTCGGCTTCGTCGGTGCGGAGCTTTCGTTCAGAGTCAGGCAAGCTCCCAATGTCGAACTTGTCTACCAGCTCCACCATAGATCCGGCGCCAATGGTATAATTGGCGATATGAAAGAGGGTTCCAATGCGAACACTCTTGGAATCCGGTATCGCTTCTAATGCTCGCTGCTGTTGGTCTTTTGCCTGCGCCCACGTGTCCGTATTGGGCTCACAGTGAAGACGGCGACACTTTCGTGATAGGTTTGCACGGGAGATGGCGACCGTGGCTCCAATATGGGATCGCTTGTGAGCGAAGCAGCCAGGAGAAGGCGGCCGGCGGCACTTTCGGAGAAGAGGTTCTGCGGCGGTTCGGCATCGGTCTCAATGCAATGCCGATCGGCATGATAAACCATTGAAATCTAAGGGCGTGCCAGGGTCACCCTATCGCGCCATTTCGCACTCACGCTATATCCTTCAAAGTGTCGAGCGGCCCTTTCAGCGCAGACCTGGGCTGGACCAACTCCGGCGCAATCAGGAAGGTCTGTGGCGTCGTCGTCGGGTTATCGATCAGCTCGAACGCCTTCGTAATCATCGCCTCAACATTCTGCCGCACCATGATTACCGGGAAGGGCAGGAAGGAGCCGAACGGATCGTAGTCGTAGCAACCGACGACGAGCTCACTAAACATCTCCGCCGGCCGGCCCGCCATGAAGCGCAGCAGACCTTCCATATTGATCGACGAATTGATGAACAGCGCGCGCGGCAGCTTGCCATGGCGTTGGTAAAACGCCTCAAAGGCACGCAAAGTTATATCAGGCGAATACCCGGAGGACTGCACACCGTCTTCAGGGTCGGCGCCAAGCAGTGCCTTCTTGGTCGCATGGAAAGCGGCGATGCGTTCGCGGCTGGCATGGTCGTTGCGGCCGCCAAACAGAAACAGCTCGTCCGGCCGCAGGGGATCGTCGTTGCCGAAGCGGCGGATGATTGCTTTCGTCAGCATCCGTGCGCCCTCATAATTGTCGCTGATCACCGAATGCGCCTTCGCTCCCGGCAGGTCGATGTTGATATGCCTCAGCCCCGCCGGTTCGCAGACCTCGTGCACGCCGTCCGGATCGGTGGCGCCGACGATGAAGAGCTGGTCGATTGAATAGGAGATCAGCGTCTCCGCGGTCCGCCGTTCCTCTTCCGGGTCGCGGCTGGCGCTAACCACGACCGGGCATTGACCGCGGCTGCGCACATGCCCCTCAAACGTCTGCGCCATAGAGGAGAAGTAGCGATTGTCGTGGACGGGCAGCATCAGGCCGACCAGGCCCGATCGCGAGCGTCGCAAGCCTCGCGCCTGCAGATTGGTGGTGTATTGGTGGAGTTCGGCGAGGCCGAGAATTGTTTGCGCCGTACTTTCCTTGATGCGGCGCTTGCGCCAAGTGCCGTTCAGCACGGCACTCACGGTCGACGGCGAACTGCCCGATAGCACGGATAGGTCATAGATCGTCGCCTTCTTCTTGACCCGCTGATCCATCTGGCGCCTCCGGCGCGTCTATTTAGAGCAACATCCCGCTTGACGAGAGCTTCTCGATGCACAATAGTTTCTGCACCATCGATTGTGCAAGCGAAAACCGGTGGATGATCGATGGGGAAGTGCACCGTCTCTTTCGGGGAGGTTTCTAACGGCCGCCGTCGTTCGACGGCTCGAGTGTGTTCCCACTAGGAACGTTATGGGAGGAGTACAGATGAAAAAGCTCATGATCGCGGCGCTTGCCGCGACCCTTATGATTGGCGGATCATTCGCTGCGATGGCACAGCAGGCCGGCAAGGTCGGCGTCGTCGTCAAGATCGGCGGCATTCCGTGGTTCAACGCAATGGAGGCGGGTATCAAGGAGCGCGGTCAGAAGCTCGGGATCGACGCATTCATGGTCGGCCCGACCAGCGCTGATCCAGCACTGCAAGTTCGCGCCATCGAGGATCTGATCGCGCAGGGCGTCAAGGTCATCGGCGTCGTGCCGAATGATGCGAAAGTGCTTGAACCAGTCCTGCAGAAGGCCAAGGACGCCGGCATCATCGTCATCACGCATGAATCGCCCGGCCAGAAGGGCGCCGACTGGGATTTCGAACTCGCGTCCGCGACCGGCTTCGGCGAGGCTCATGCCAAGCTCCTGGCGGAGAAGATGGGCGGCAAGGGTGAGTACGCAGTGTTCGTCGGCTCGCTGACGGTGCCGCTGCACAATGCCTGGGCCGATGCGGCAATCGAATATCTGAAGAAAAACAACCCGGAGATGAAGCTTGTCGGCGAACGTTATGGCGTCGCCGAGGATGTGGACAAGAGCCGCAGCACTGCGCTTGACCTGATTTCCGCCAATCCAGGCTTGAAGGGTTTCCTCGCCTTCGGCAGCCAAGGCCCGATCGGCGCTGGCCGCGCAATCGAAGAGCGGCGGAAGGTGGGCGAAATTTTCGTGCTCGGACCATTCTCGCCGGGCCAGGGCCGGAAGCTCATCAAAAGCGACGCGATCTCCGGCGGCTTCATGTGGAATCCGAAGCAGGCGGGCGAGGTTTTCGTTACGCTGGCTGACCATCTCATGAAGGGCAACGAGATCAAGGACGGCGATACGATCGAAGGGCTAGGGACAGTCAAGCCGGACTTCGAAAACCGTAACATCATCGTCGATCAGCTGGTCCCCATCAACAAGGACACTGTCGACGATCTCGCGGCAATGGGCCTGTAAGGCTCAAGCTAATGGCAGCCGGGCCGGCTCGACGCCGGCCCGGCTGCAGGATTGCAAACGCGATTGGATCCAGGTTTCAACTCGATGGCTGATCAGGCACTCGATGGCGCCGCATCACGGCCGCTGCTGTCGCTCCGCAACGTCAATATGACGTTCGGCGGCGTGAAGGCGCTGAAGAATGTCAGCTTTGAGGTGCTGCCGGGCGAGGTGCATTGCCTGGCCGGCGAGAACGGCTCCGGCAAGAGCACGCTGATCAAGGTCATTACGGGCGTGTACAAGCCCGAGGCGGGCGCCGTGATCGACTATGATGGCCAGAGCTACTCCCATATGTCACCGGTTACGGCGCAGGCCAGCGGAATTCAGGTCATCTGGCAGGACCTCGCCCTGTTTCCCGAGATGACCGTCGCCGAGAATATCGCGTTCCAGACCGTCATCGGCCGCTGGCCGCGGCTGGTGAACTATGCCGAGATGCGCCGTGTCGCGATCAACGCCTTGCAACGTCTTGGTGTTACCTTCGATGTCGATCTGGCACTCCACCACTTTCCCATCGCACAACGGCAGATCGTAGCAATCGCGCGCGCCCTCGTCGGCGAGGCGAAGCTCGTCTTCATGGACGAGCCGACGGCATCGCTCACCCAATCCGAAACCGACTATCTGCTGGACATTGTTCGCAATCTGTCGGCGTCGGGCGTCGCCGTTGTGTTCGTCAGTCATCGCCTGGCGGAGGTTCTTGAAATCTCCAGCCGCGTCACCGTGCTGCGCGACGGCGCCCTGGTTGGCGTCTATCCAACCAAGGGCCTGACCCAGTCGCGCATCACCGAGTTGATGACGGGGAAGACCTTCGACTATTCCGTCCTGCATCGGGATTTGAGCAGGAGCCCGGTCATGCTTGAGGTCAAGGGACTGTCGCGGCCCGGCGAATTCGACGACGTGTCGTTGACGGTCCGGCGCGGCGAGACGCTCGGCATCACCGGGTTGCTCGGGGCAGGGCGCACCGAATTGGCGCTGACATTGTTTGGCATGCGCAAGCCGAAATCAGGCTCTGTCGTCCTGGACGGCAAACCCGTTCGCTTCGGTTCCAACCGTGACGCGATCGCCGCCGGCGTCGCCTATCTTTCGGAAGACCGGCTGTCGCTCGGTCTCATTCAGCCCCAGGCAATCGCCGACAACATGGTCATCGCCTCGCTGGACAAGATCCTTTCGGGCGGTTTCATTTCGAGCGAGCGCAAGCGATCTCTGGTCAATCGCTGGATAAGGGATCTCGGGGTCAGGATCGGAAAGCAGGACGACGCGATCTCGACCCTGTCAGGGGGAAATCAGCAACGTGTCGCCATTGCAAAATGGCTGGCGACCGACCCGAAGCTGCTTATCCTCGACGCACCGACGGTCGGCGTCGATGTCGGCGCGCGCGCCGGCATTTTCGACATCGTTTCCAAGCTGGCGGACAGCGGCCTGGCCATTATCCTGATCTCGGACGAGGTGCCTGAGGTCTATTTCAACGCGGACCGTGTGCTGCACATGGCTCAGGGGCGCATTGTCGGCGAATTTACGCCGGGCGCTACGACCCTCCAGGCGATCGAGGAGGCGGTCTATGCGTAGGTTTGTCCGCTCCCACGCAACGGAACTGGCTTTGCTCGCGGTTATCGCCGTCATCTGCGTCTTCCTTTCGTTCGCGACGGACCGGTTCTTCACCCTCGGCAACGCGTTTGACCTTCTGAACACCAGCTCGGTCAACATCATCTTCGCCGTCGGCCTGCTGGTCGTGCTGATCGCCGGCGGCATTGACATCTCCTTCGCGGTCGCCGCCTCCGTTGTGCAATATCTGGCGGCGACCGTCCTCGGCTGGATCGGCGGCGGGAACTGGATTGTCGGCCTCATCATCGCTGGCGCCTTGGGCGTCGCGTTGGGCTGCATCAACGCCTTCCTGATCCACAGGTTCAGGATCATCTCGATCGTCGCCACGATTTCGACTTTCAACATTTTCTTCGGCTTGCTGATGTTTTTCACAGGCGGTGTGTCGATCTACAACCTGCCGGACTGGCTCACCACCCGCGTCGTGCTGTTCGAGCGAGAGATGGCTGACGGGACCTGGGCGGAGATCACCCTGCCTGTGCTCATTATGGCCATATGCGTGTTCGCTACCTGGACGTTGATCACGCGCACCACCACTGGCCGCCAACTCTACGCATTTGGCGACAACCCGGAGGGCGCGCGCCGCTTCGGCATCAATATCGGTGCCATGCAATTTATCGCCTTCGGCTGGCTTGGCCTGATGGCGGGTATCGCCGGTCTCGTCCAAGCGCATTACGCGCAGGAGGTTGTGCCGAATGCACTTTATGGGCGCGAACTCGACGTCCTGGCAGCCGTAGTCCTTGGCGGTGCCCGGCTCGGCGGCGGCAAGGGCAGCGTGCTCGGCTGCATTCTGGGCGTTCTGTTGGTCTCGATTACCCAGAACGGACTAAATTTGATGGGCGTGTCGCCTTTCGCGTTCAAGATGATCGTCGGCGCCATCATTCTCGCCGCAATCACGCTTTCGAATACCAGCATCGAACGCCTGCTGCCGTTCCTGAAAAGCCGACGGGTGCCTTCATGACGGCTTTGATTGAACGCGTCCGCAACGCGCTCGGCCCCGAACTTGCAGGTCCGTTTGCCGCGTTCGTAGCTGTCATGATCGTGTTCGGCTTTGCCGCGCCGAACTTTCTTTCCCGCGCTACGTTTGGAT
This sequence comes from Mesorhizobium sp., assembly GCA_004020645.1. Classification (GTDB taxonomy): domain Bacteria; phylum Pseudomonadota; class Alphaproteobacteria; order Rhizobiales; family Rhizobiaceae; genus Mesorhizobium. The sequence goes on from SAQL01000012.1 coordinate 35,204, forward strand.
CCGTCGCCTTCCAGCTGCCGGAACTCGGCCTCCTGACACTCGCCATGCTGCTGCCGATCCTGACCGGCGGCCTGAACCTGGCCATCACCTTCACGGCCAACATGGCCGGCCTGACGCTGGCTTGGGTACTGCAAAGCCAGGGAGGCGTCGACGCGGGCATCGGCGCCTTTGTGCTTGGCTCGGTCCTTGCCATCGCGGTCGGAGCACTGAGCGGGCTGATCATGGGGCTCGTCATCGCCTACACCAAGGCTCACCCGATCCTGGTCTCGCTGTCGATGATGATCTTCCTGCGCGGTCTCGGCGAATTCCTGACGCGCGGCGGCGACGTGTCCGGCATTCCCGGCTTCCTCGCGCCGATCGGCTACGGTTCGATTTTTGGCATCCCGGTGCCGTTGCTCATCTTCATTGCTTGCGTGCTGATCTGGCACGTCTTGCTGACGCGCATGAAGCTAGGCTTCAACACCTACATGATCGGCTCCAATATCGAGGCCACGCGCTATTCTGGTATCAATACGCGCAAGGTGCAGGTTCTCGTCTATACATTGTCCGGCGCGATGTGCGCGGTCGCCGGCATCATCATGCTGGCGCGCTTCAATTCGGTGCGTGTCGGTCACGGCGAGTCTTACCTGCTGATCACCGTGCTCGCCTGCTTCCTTGGCGGGGTCAATCCGTTCGGAGGCTTCGGTCGGGTGATCCCGGTCTTCGTTGCGCTGGTCGTGCTCCAGCTTCTGTCCTCGGGGCTCAATCTGATGGGCGCAAACCAGCATCTTGCGACGGCAGTCTGGGGCATCCTGATGATCACGGTGATGATCCTGCGCTGGCTTGCCGGGCGCCTCAAATTCCTAAACACAAACAGAGGATGAGTTAGATGCATGGTTTTGGGGTCCACACCTCGATGTGGACGATGAACTGGGACCGGGCCGGCGCGGAGAAGGCGATCGCGGCTTCCGTCAAATACGGGATGGACTTTATCGAGATCGCGCTTCTGAACGCGCCGGCGGTCGATGCCGCGCACACACGCGCCTTGCTCGAAAAGCACAATCTTCCTGCCGTTTGCTCGCTTGGCTTGCCGGAGCGCGCCTGGGCCTCGGTGCGGCCGGATGCCGCCATCGAACATCTCGAAGTGGCGATCGACAAGACCGCCGAGATGGGCGCGCTGGCGCTTTCCGGCGTGATTTTCGGCGGCATCGGCGAACGCACCGGCCTGCCACCCACCGAAAAGGAATACGACAACGTCGCCCATGTGCTGACCGTCGCCGCCAAGCACGCCAAGAAGCGCGGCATAGAGCTCGGAATCGAGGCAGTGAACCGCTACGAGAATCATTTGATCAATACCGGCGCGCAGGCCGTCTGGATGGTCGAGAAGGTCGGGGCCGACAACATCTTTGTCCATCTCGACACCTACCATATGAACATCGAGGAGAAGGGGGCCGCCAACGGCATTCTGGCCGCCCGCGACCACCTGAAGTACATCCACTTGTCTGAGAGCGATCGCGGCACGCCAGGCACCGGGAACTGCCCCTGGGACGAGATTTACGCAACGCTGGCGGCGATCGGTTTCAAGGGCGGACTTGCCATGGAAAGCTTCATCAACATGCCGCCGGAAGTCTCCTACGGCCTCTCGGTCTGGCGGCCGGTTGCGAAGGACGAGGCCGAAGTGATGGGCAATGGCTTGCCGTTCCTGCGCAACAAGGCTCGCCAATACGGTCTGATCTGACACGATGGATGACGGGCAGAAGGCGGACGGCGCAAGGATCGCCGTCTTCGACGTCGGCAAGACCAACATAAAGCTCTCCGCGATGACGCTCGACGGCGTGCTTGTGGAGAGCCTCTCTGTCCACAACGAAGTGCGGCCCGGTCCGCCTTGGCGGCAGCACGATCTCAACGGCATCAGCGACTGGCTGTTCGGCTCGCTCGCCACTTTGTGCCGACACCATCCGCTGGAAAAGGTGGTCGGCACCGGACATGGCTCCGCAGGGGTTCTGGTGAACGCAGATCCCGACGACACTTGCGCCCTGCCGATGATTGACTACGAGCAGGACCTGCCGCCGGCAATTCGCGAGGGCTACGCGCCGCTTTCGGGGGATTTCTTCGATCGCGGCAGCTCGATCATGCTGAAGGCTGCCCACCAGGCGCGCCAGCTGTACTGGATGCAGCAGGTTGATCCGGAGCGCGTCGCTCAGGCTCGTTGGTATCTGGGCTTGCCTCAATATTGGGCCTGGCGGCTGTCAGGCGTGCCATCGGCCGAAACGACGATCCTCTCGGCGCAATCACATCTATGGAACAATGTGCGCAAGCAGTGGTCGCCCATTGTGGCGGGGCAGGGATGGCAGCGCCTCATGCCACCATTCCATCCGGCCTGGGAGAGGTTGGGGCCAATCCGGCAGGGTCTGGCGCGCCGGCACGGCATACCGGACAAGCTGTCCGTCCTGACCGGCGGCCACGACAGCAGCCTGAATCTCTACCGCTATCAGGCGGCAGGCATGCGCGACGCTTGCGTGATCTCTACCGGAACCTGGATTGTCGGAATGTGCGTGGCGACACCTCTCGGCCAACTCGATGAAAATCGCGGAATGGTGCTGAACAGCGACGTGGCAGGACGCCCGGTCGGCGGCGTTTTGACCATGGGCGGACGTGAGTTCAGTCATGTGGCAGGGCAGGGGCAAGAAGGAAATGCAGCCGACGCTGCGCTGGTCAGCTTGCTGATTGAGCGGGGCACTTTCGCATTGCCGTCGTTCGGCGACGATGACGGCCTGTTTCCAGGCAGCGCCGGGCGCGGCCGGTTTGAAGGGCCGCCTGCAGAAACCCTTGCAGAGCGCAAGGCGCTCGCGGTGCTCTATGCCGCGCTGCTGACGGTGGAATGTATCGATGCGCTGAACGAAAACGGGCTGGTTGCATTGGATGGCACCTTCCTGCGAGACCCGCTCTACGCCACACTGGTTGCCGCGCTGCGGCCAGACGCCGAAACGGTCTACAATCTCGACTCCTATGGCACCGCTTCGGGTGCGGCGCTACTTGGCGAACATGAAACTCGTGACACGCCGGCTCCGATCGCGCTCAGCCTGCCGGCCGCCTTTGCCGGCGATCATGAGGCGCTCGCAGCCTATGCACAGCGGTGGCGCGAACTGATCAAGCGAAACAACTTGCAACAGGGCAAGACCAGCAAAAGGAACGATCGATGACTGATGACAGCGCTCTGCGCCGCGAAATGGTGGATGTTTGCCGCCGGATGAACTCCAGCGGTATCAACCAGGGCAATGCCGGCAACCTGTCGGTGCGCTCCAGCGACGGTTTCCTGATCACGCCCTCGTCGCTGCCCTATGAAACGATGACGCCCGAAGACATCGTCGAGATGGACTTTGACGGCACCTATGTCGGCCGACGGCCCTCCTCGGAGTGGCGCTTCCACCGTGACATTTTGAGGGAGCGGCAGGAGATCAACGTCGTCCTGCATTGTCATTCGCTCTACGCCACGACGCTGGCCTGCCATCACAAGACAATCCCGAGCTTCCACTATATGACGGGAGTGGCGGGCGGTACGACCATCCGCTGCGCCGGCTACGCGACCTTTGGCACGCAGGCCTTGTCCGACAACGCCTTGGTTGCACTCAAGGGTCGCCTCGCCTGCCTGCTCGGCCAGCACGGCCAGATTTCGCTCGGCAAGACCATGGAAGCGGCATTGTGGCTGGCGAACGAGGTCGAAACCCTCTCGCGCATGTATGTCCAGGCGCTTACCCTTGGCGAGCCGCCGGTCCTTTCCGACGAGGAGATGGCGCGGGTGATCGAGCAGATGAAGAAGATGAGCTATGGCCAAGCGCCGGATCCGGAGGGAACGAACGATTTGGCGCGGCCGCGCGACGCTGCGGTCTAGCGCTGCTGCGGCAGATTTTAGTGGAGAGAGGTCTGTTTTCCCTCGACTGTGGCAGGTTACGGCAAACGTTGAATCAAATCGTTCAGCAAAAGCAGCAACGCGCCGGCGACCACGGCTGCAGCCGCGTCGTCCAGCATGATGCCGACCCCACCCCTTACTTTCTCATGCACGACGCCGATGGGCCAGGGCTTGACGACGTCGAAAAACCGGAAAGCAAGGAAACCTGCTGCCCACCAGACCGGGTCGAGCGGCAGCATGGAAAGCGTTGCGGCGGTGCCGAAAGTCTCGTCAATGACGACGATCTGCGGATCCTCCGTCCCGGTACGGGAGATGACATGCGACGACGCCCATACTCCCACGGCGAATACGGCCATGTAGGCAAGCACGATCAGCCAAGGCGATGCAGATATCAGGACCGCGGCAAGAGCCACTCCGACGCCCGCGCCGAACGTGCCTGGCCACACCGGAGATAATCCTGCGCCGGCAGAGGTCGCGAGTAGGTAAGCAAACTTGGGCAGAAATTTACGCATGGAGTTTCGGACGGCTTCCCCGCGAATTGCGAATATGGATTATAACGCCACCTTTCGGGTTGCTACCGCTAGACCGCCAGTCGATTTGCGATAGCGGACACAACGGGTATTGCAGAAACTGCGAAAACAATTTCGGGCTGTCGCAGCAATCCAAATTTTCCGTTTCGCCGCCAGCTTGGCAGCCTCTGGCTACCTTAATCCATTGGCCGCATTCGCCAGAGAAACGCTGCTGGGTTGAACTTGGGAAAGACGTCTGAGCCGGTCTCGGCCCGATTGCTGGAACGAACCCGCAATTTGCCGGTTAAGCTCCGCGCAACGACATCATCAGAGGAGCCGAGTAATCATGATCGCCGGTCTCATGAAACGTCGTATCGACCCGCTATGGGAGCAAGCCGCTTCTCCGTTGGTCGGGATCGGCATGACCCCGAACCAGGTTACATCAGGCGGGCTAGTGCTCGTCGCCCTGTCATGCGCCGCCTATCTGTACCACCAGTCAAGCCTGGCCTTTGGCCTTTGCCTCGCGTTTGCCTTCACCTTCGACGCGCTGGACGGCGCGGTTGCCCGTCGCAGACATATGAGCACCAAGGCCGGTGGTTATTTCGACGCCATGGCCGACCGTTATCAGGAACTTGCCGTTTTTGCGGCAATAGGCTGGGTCGCTGATCTGTGGGCGATCGCAATGATCGCATTCGCCGGCGGGATCCTCACCAGCTACGCCAAGGCGCGGACGGCGATCGAAATCCCTATAGAAAACCACGCGTGGCCCGATTTCTTCGAACGGATGGAGCGCCTGGTGTTCATTTGCGCGCTGCTGGTCGCCGACGGATTCGCGACCGCCATGGGCGCCGCTTCGTCCTGGATTCTGACGGGCGGGTTCGCGCTTTACGCACTGCTGGCAAACGCCACGGCTGTGCAACGGCTCAATCGCGCATTTGCGATGCTCAAACGAGCGGACGCGAAGCAGCCGTGAGACCGCGAGAACCCATACTGGTTTTGGGCGGCGGAAAACGCGAGGCGCTGTCGCGGGCACAGTCGGATTAAAAACAATCCTCGCGCGGCCTGCGTCATCTCTGGCCATAGCGAAGCTGCTGACCCCGTGGGGCCAGATGTCCGCCCGTCGTTAGACCGTTTCGAGCCGGCTGAACCGAACCGGGATGAGTTTGCGAGTCTTCAGTTGCCCTGCCGAATCCTTGTCGATGACCGTCAGCAACTGCACTTCCTCAGGTCCGACAGGCAGAACCAGGCGCCCCCCCGGCTTGAGCTGATCAAGTAAGGCCGGCGGCACCCGCTCGGCCGCCACGGTGACCAGGATCTTGTTGAATGGGGCGTGCTCAGGCCAGCCGCGAGACCCGTCCCCGACACGAATGCTGACATTGGATAGACCGAGGCGCTGCAGGAGAGTCTCGGCGTGGCTTGCGAATTCCTCGATGATTTCAACGCTCCAAACGTGCCCGGCGAGTTGCGCGAGGATTGCGGTTTGGTAGCCCAGCCCGGTGCCGATCTCGAGCACCGCCTCGTGCGGTTGGGGAGCAAGGAGATCGGTCATGAGAGCGACGATGAACGGCTGCGAGACGGTTTTATCGAAGCCGATCGGCAGCGGCATGTCCTGGTAGGCATAAGGCGCAACCGCGGCTGGCACGAAGAGATGCCGCGGCACTCGCCGCATCGCAGCCATCACGCGCTCATCGAGCGCCGCCTTGCCGAGTTCTTCGCTTGCAAGGTCGGTATGGATTGCAATCATCTCGACCATGTGCCTGCGTAGCACTGCGAGATGCTCTTCGTTCATTGGCTTCATGACCGTCGGGCTTTCTTCAACCAGGCTTGCTGCCAGATAGGCTTATATCCTGTTCGTCACAGCAACGCCCGCCATCGTTTCTAGTTGCAGGTGGCCACGGCGACCGGAGGTAATTTTGGCGTTGCATCTTGATAGATATCGGCGGCGGCCCTGGAGATCCGGTGCCATGTCGCCATAACGGTATGTCCTGGATCGCGCTGATTGAACGATGAACGGCTGAATCGCGTGCATGGGTGGGCAGCCGGCGATCTCGACCGGGGCGTTGTCGTTGTAGTAGTGGACGCCTGTTTCACCGATGCTGCGACTGCTGCATGGCTTCGGCAGCGGAATGCCGCGACGGGCGGTTCGGGAGGATCCTCACTCACCTACACGTCGGAGTTCCTAAATATCCAGCTAAAGTCCGGAGGCCGCTACTTTATCGCTTCCAGGAGTGCTGAGTGGAACTCGCCGGAGGCCTCTGCCTTGCCGCTCGGCCGTCGTGGTTGCATCAGCTAAAGTAGTGAAATCTGATGGAACTACCGGCCCTAATGTGCCATTTTACCAGGTCGTGAGAGAAGACGAAGGCAAATGAGCCAGCACAATGCCACTGTGGTAGGCGTCGTGGTGCCCATGTTCAATGCCGAGAGAACCATTCTCCCGACGCTGACCAGCATCTGCCAGCAGAGCCACCAGGCGCTGGACATTATCGTAGTGGATGATGGGTCGACGGACCGGTCCGCGTCAATCGTGGCCGCCTATGCCGAGCAAGATCGGCGTATACGCCTTCTCAGGCAGCCGAATGCGGGTGTTGCGCACGCACGCAACAGCGGCGCCGCTGCCACCGATGCGGAGTTTCTAGCGTTCGTGGACGCGGATGATCTTTGGGCTCCATCCAAAATCGCACTGCAACTGCGCGTCCTGCAGGAAGGAGGCTCGTCAGCTGGCCTGGCATACTGCTGGTTTGCGGAGATCGACGAGGAGGGTCGGATATTTTCATTCCAACAGCCCGATGCCGATGGTCGCGTGCTGCAACGCATGTGCAGAAACAACTTTGTCGGTAACGGAAGTTCGATGCTTGTACGTCGCTCCGCATTCGAGCGGGCGGGACAGTTTGATCCTTCCCTGAGGGCGAGGAACGCACAAGGCTGCGAAGATCTTCTAATGTGCCTCAGAATAGCGGAGAATTACGAGTTTCGCGTCGTGCCCCAACATCTTGTGGGTTACCGGAGGACGATCGGCAACATGTCGAGCGATGTCATGCAGATGTTTCGTTCATATGAAATTGTCCTAGCCGAGTTTCGCGAGAAATATCCGCAATTTGGGAGCGATCTCAATGCCCATCTGCTTGACACGATCAATGGGCTTGCCGTGAGAGCTTTGATTCAAGGGCGGCTTTCCGCAGCCTGGTACCTGTCGAAGAAGCTCTTTGTCCTGGAGCCGCGCACGGCCATTTCACGTCTGCCTCATACGGTCGACGTCTGCTGCCGGGGGCTGGTTCCTCGCTGGATTAAGGTTCGAGTGAAACGGATGCGAAACGCCGAGTCTCGGCCTCTTTATGGAAAGATTTATCTGGAGAGGTGAGCGCGTCCCTGATCGGGCGTACCGAGCCGGAGTTGTTGAAGCTAGATGCTTGATCCCAGGCTTTGGCGGCGCACGTGGCAGTCACGTCATTGCCCGGACCCTGAGCGGCCACCAGAACGATCTTGCCCGGACCACATTTCCATAGGACACGTGCAATTACGCGCCGCCTCTATACAATATTTAATTGTTTAATTCGCGACCGCCGCCCCTGGTGGGACCTTCAGCGTAATTGTGATGGTGTCACCCGGAGCAAGCAGAGTATCTTCAGTCGCCTCGGTCGTCGCTGCCCGTCCATCAGTGGAGCGGGTTACACCGATCGTAATTCGGTCCCCTTCGCCTACAAGGTCGCTGCGCATCTGCATCACGTAGGCGATTTGTTTGGTCAATGAATCCATCTCAGCGCGCATTTGGTTCATCGCCGCGCGTTCAGTCTGCAAGTCAGCCAACAGGTCGATTCGCCCCTGGTCGATAAACTTATCAAGACTGCGCTGCAAATCCCCTTGGTCGCGTTCAAGTCGAGCGATCTCAGCGCTGGTTTGCAAAGCGCGGGTCGCTGACAAGAGCACTGCGCGTTGAGCAGCGTTGACGCTAGTGATCTGGACCAGACCTTTTTCGAAGAGCTTCTTGAGGCGATCAAGTTCCGCCGCATCTGCGGCTGCGCCCGCTTGATCCGCCTTCTGCTGCTCCTTCAGATAGCCCATTCGTTCCGCCGCCTTGGTTGCGGCCAACTTAATCGAAGCGCGCTCCTTCTCCTGATCCGCATAGACAGCTTCAAGATGCTTCCCCTCCTGCTGCAAAGCTTCGTCGCGACGAGGTTCGAGGCTCGGGTCACGTTCTGCGTCCGGAACCTCAATCGCTCTGGCGCCGCTCAGCTGCGCCTCTATGCGAGCAGCCTTGATTTCGCTTTCCTGGTACTTGATGCGCAGAATGTGGAGGCGGCCGCCAAGGTCCGCTGCTGTCATTTCAGGGTTTAGAAGCTCACCGCGACCGAGCTTGTAGCCGCCGGCAGCCGCCACAGCTTGTCGGACAGTCATGCCTGGTCTGAAGGCCTGAGTCCCAGGAGAGGCAATGTCCCCGTCAATAAAGACGGGTCGGTATTCCTCAATATCAACTACAATCTGATCCGGGTAAAACCCAGTCCAAGTCTCAGTGCCGTCGGCGGATCGTTGCGGAAGGGATTTTGGTTTTAAAACCTCAACTACCTCCTTGCGAACATCCTCTATTGTGTTCCCGAGAACGTTTAGGGGACCCAGGACCGGCAACACGATTACACCGCTTTGGTCGATCACAGCTCGCTTTTGCATCTCCGGATAGCCTATGACAGCGAAGCCGATCACGTCGCCAGTCTGCAGACGGTACTCGCCGACATTGTGCTCCTCCGCTAGGGCAAGGCCATTCGACAGATACGCGTATGCGAACAACAAAAACATGCATGCGAGCGCAGCGCAGCTGCCTGCCCGCATCCAGCGCACCGATCTATTCAACATTCGCGATCACCCCGCAATGCTTGAGCATGACGTCGACGCAGACCTTTCTCACAACGCCATTCCTTTGAGGCGAATTTACGTTCTGAACAACGGCAACAAGGCAGACGATATTCCGAGATCGGCCCACTCTGATCATCATCCGGCTGGAAGAATACAACTTCCGGCGGCCACCGCGATCGCGTCGGAAGCGATTCCGCCGGCCAGCGAGCGGCCGGTCGCGCGCTACCTGCTGATGGCAGTCGCGTTCGTCTTCCTGGTGGCCTGAGCGGCATTGGCCGCCTGAGGCGCGGCCGCCATGTCCGCCGCTCCGGAGCTGCGCGGCGGACACACCAACGTCGAAGCCATCCCATTTTTGTTCAACTTGGCGCACACAACTCGACTCAGCCTCTGCCTAAATCCACATCGCATGGCATGGCCGGTCCGCGTGGCAAACCTCTCTTGGCTGCCGAACGGGAGTTGGTCGCGCCTGGAAGCAAGCGTCCTGGCACAGGTTGGGGCGTCTTTATTCGCATCTGCTAATATATTGGTCGCCCTGACGCGTTCCGATATGTTATGATGGTTAACGCGCTGAGGCCTGGATAGCCAAGAAGCGCGTCACACCAGCGGCTGCGAGTGGGACGATGTCCTTTTTGCTTTTTTTACGTGGGCTTATCATAGTACTGTTGGTATTCGCCATCAGTACATATTTGCTCACCGCCTCCCTCTGGAGCACATTTGTCCAAACGCTAATTTGTGGGATCTTGGTACAGATCGGGTACTTTGTTGCTATCATGCTGCTGGTGCGCCGCTCGGTCACCAAAGAATCGGTGATTCCGAAGTAACACATCGCACGATGAGTCCGAAAGGGAGCAACTGCCGAGCCACTTAGTAAGTGAGGCGGGCCACTCTCTCCTTTATAGGCTCTGGCCGCTAGAGTAGGACGATCAGCAAGATGACACCCCACACCACGAAACAAAATGTGACTGCAACCTGTCTCATTCGGGCAGCGGAGAGGCTTTCCGCGAGGCGCCAGATACGCGCAGGATCCTTGAGGTGATCGTTATCACGCGTCTGTGATCGACGAGCCATTCCTGTTTCCCGCAGGACAGGCTCAACCTGAGCCCGGAATCTCTTGCTCAGATGTTTTGCCATTTGGCAATACGACTCAATTTCTTCCTTCAATTGGAGCTTACGACATGCAGCGGAATTGCGGCAGTCGGAGCATGGGCCGCGTGAGGTTTCGTTTATTGCATCGAGGTTAGGAGTTGCGCGTTTGGCGAAGAGCGGGCTGATGCCCGCCCTGAGCGGCGTGCCTTGGGCTCCGCGGGCGTCGATACTGAATTTGCAGACATTTAGTCAGATGGTGTGGTATGGTGTTTGCGCTGCCAGTCTCATCCCACGGGTTTGAAGGCTTATGCTCCGCGAAGTTGAAAAGCACACGGATTCTGCCTTCACATTCGGCGATCCTCAGTGGGGAACGATTGATCTCGAAACACTCGTGGCGGCAGCGCAACGGCAGTTGAGGTTCGTCCTCACATGCGCGCTCGCAGGACTTGTGCTGGGGCTGGCGTATCTTTGGGCTGAGGTGCCCTTGTACGAGTCGACCGCCAGAATCCTGATCGACAAGAACCAGCCATCCATCGTAACGAAGTTAACAGAGAGCGGAAGCTCCGCACAGCTTGACCCGATGATGCTGAGTCAGGTCGAATTGTTGCTTTCCGACCGCATCGGGCTAAAGGTCGTTGACAGCCTCGGTCTTGCTACCGATCGCTCTTTCTTGTCGGCGCCATATTCATTGCTCGACAGTCTCACAGGATCGGTCGCTCGGTGGCCATTCATCGGCAGTTCCGAAGCAAGCGGAGCGCCGGTGAAATCGAGTGCCGCGCGAGGACCCGATCCTCGATGGCAGGCATTTGGCATTCTGGCTGAGAATATAACGGTAGCTCGTGTAGGGCTTTCTTACATTCTGGAAGTCCAATTTCGGTCGCCTAGCGCCGAAATGGCGCAAAAAATAGCCAGTAAGTATGCAGAAATCTATATTTCTGACCAAGTCGGAGCCAAAGACGAGTCGATTATCCGAGCTCGCGGCGCACTGGCGGAAGAGCTCGAGACGGTGCGGAAGCGATCGGTCGATGCCGAGCTCGCAATCCACAGGTTTCGAACAGACAATACGCTGACCAAGGAAACGCTGGTTACCTTGCGCCAGCTCGAACTTGAGGCGTCCTCTCTCAAGTCGCAATATGAACAGGTCCTGCAGCAGTACCAAGCGAGCCTGCAGAACCTTTCGATGGCGTTGACGGAGGCGCGGACTATCTCGGAGGCACCAACCCCCGGCAGACCGAGTTATCCGAACAGCAGTCTTACGTTGGCGGTCTGCGTCGTGCTCGCCGGCATGGTTGGCGCCGGTGTGGGCGGAATTCGGGAGTACCGGGAGCGCTTTTTCCGCACGACGGCTCAAGTGCGCGATGAGCTCGGACTTCAGACGCTCGGAATGATCCCTTTGCTGGACGGGAAGCCAATTCGCCGAAACAAGCACGATCGTGCGGCCGGGGAGCCGTCATTCATCGAGGTGGGGAACAGCGCTTTCAACTGGGTAGAGCAACATCCGCGCTCGGAATTCGCTGAAGCGATGCGAACTGTGAAAGTCGCTGTTGACGTCGAGTTACCAAGGAAGAGCACCAAGGTGCTCGGCATCGTTTCTTGCCTCCCGGGAGAAGGGAAGTCTCTGGTCGCTGCTAATTTAGCGATGGTTCTTGCTATGCAGCGTTGTAAGACGTTGTTGATCGATGCCGATATCCACAATCCGGGCTTGTCCCCTATGTTAGCCAACGGCTGGGAACGAGGCCTGGCCAACTTGTTGGCTGGAGAACTCAATCCGAGAGATTTGCTGGCCCATCAGTCATTGCCATTGAGGTTCCTGCCCGGCGTGAACGAGAGCCAACAAAAGCTCGCAAACACCATGCAGCCTATCGAGAAAATGGGCGACTTTCTGCTCAAGGTTGGCCCTATGTTCAATTACGTCGTCGTTGATTTGCCCCCGTTGGCTCCAGTCGCGGACGTGAGGTCCTTTGTCCAGCACCTCGACGGCCTTGTTCTGGTTGTTGAATGGGGTGTGACCGCTCGTACATTCGTGCGCGAAATCCTCGACAACAACCCGATCCTGGCGGATAAATGCATCGGCGTGCTGCTCAACAAGGTCGATATCAAAAGAATCAAGCGGTACCAAAAGTTCGGCAGCGCCGAATTTTACAGTGAACGTTATCATCGGTATTACCAGGCCTAGTTGTGGAGCAGGCATTGTTTTGTCTTGAGCAGATAGCCCAAGGAGGGCTTTGACGAACAACTCCGTCCGGGCCTATCCGCGCGAGACGCAGGAGATGGTGTTCGTCGGCAAGGACCGGCGATACATCGTCGCTTCCTCCAGCCGGTGGGCTGCACGCTGGCATCGGATTGGGAGAAGGGCCAGGTCGAGAACCATGTCGGACAGGTGGGATGCCGAGCAGTCAGAATTCACGGTCGGCCCGGCTATCCTGGTCGCCAGTCCGTTGCCGGTCCTTACATTCCGCCACCCAACACCGCCGTAGCGCGGGCACGCAAAGCATCCTGCGAATAGGCCTGCAGCGTATCCTGTCGCGCCTGCATTCCAATCCTCCTGCAGAGCGTTTCATCGCCCGCCAACACCAATGCTTGCGTCACCGCCATCTCCGCTGAGGAAGCAGTAAGCTTCAGCATATTCTCTCCATGCCTGCCGTAATCCCGGATACCGCCGACGTCGGTCGCGATAACCGGAAGGCCGGCAAGCATCGCCTCGGCGACGACGATGCAGAACCCTTCCGTATCGGACAGGTTGATGAACATGTCACGATCACAGGCTAGCTCGGACCAGCGCGCGACATAGCCATGGAAATGCACGCGATCTCCAATGCCGAGTTCATCCGCCTTCCGCGAAAGCGCCTGCCGTTCCGGCCCGTCGCCGTAAAGATCGAGGCTTGCAGAAACGCCGCGGTCTTGGAGCATTCGGATGGCCTCGATCAGGCGGTCAAAGTTCTTTAGCGCGATAAGCCGTCCGGCAGCAGCAAGGCGCAAGGGTGTGTGAAGCGCGTAGTCGCGCTTGTGGCTGGAAGCCTCATCGGCGCAAAACAAAGGCACGAGATGCGAGCGGCGCCTGCGCGGCAGGAAGTATCCTTGCGTCTCCTGCAGCGTACTTTCGCAGTCAGCCCAGATTTCGTCAACGCGCCAGGACAGGGCCTTGAGCACAGGGCCATAAATACCTGCGGCGCGCCGGGAGCGGTAGCGGGTAGTGTGTTCGAATGAAACGCAGTGCAGCCGAGGAGCAAACATCGCAACTAGCCGTCCCAGGAGATTGGCCTGCTTGAGCGACAACGCAACCATATCCGGCCGCCACTCCCGGATGAGGCGCAACATTACAAAGAACGTGCCCACAAAGGTGCGCAAGGTAGGCTCTTCACTCTGCGACGTCAGGATAAGATTGTGCTCTCCGATCTTTGCGGCGATTTCATCGGCAAGAGCCCCGTGACCACGGCAAAAGGCGAGAATCTTCAGCTCGTGGCCGCTGAAAAATCCTGCCTGCAGCAAGGTGAGCAGCCCATGCTCGGCGCCACCGGGATCGAATCCGTTGATGAAGTAAAGAATTCGCATGTGATAGTGAAGCGCTCCGATTCTCTTGCACCTCGTATTTACTGTCGCAACTAACTGCCCAATCTTGGGTGGAATTCTCCTGCGCTTGTGGTGAGGGCCTAGTGGTGAGGCCTAGAGACCTTTCAAGTTCTTACCCGCGTTAAGAGAGACTTGGCGACCCCCTTAATGCCTCCCACAAGGGCCCATGTTTGGACCGGAGACATTGCGAACAAGTGTTCGGGGACATCGCGAACAGTTTACCATTCTATCGAGAGAAGCCATTGAAGTCGATGGTTTCCATTTTCTGATGTCTGAACCAGGCGCCGAAGGCGCCGTCTGTGGCAGCCGGGCCAAGGGCGACAGACTTGGCGATGACAGCCTCGCACAGGCGTATGGAACGGCCGAGGACAGAGCTGCTGAACGCGGGGGGCGAGATCGCCGTTCCCGGTACTAGCGTTGAGCGCCCCGATATTCGTCGATAATGCTGCTGAGCGGGATACTGGTTCCGGTGAGCCTTCCCAGGAAATAGGCCCCATTGCTGCCATCGGTCTTGTGATCTTCTCCGATCATGCCGTCCATGAGCGCGGCCAGCGCGAAGGGAAGACTCAAGACGTCACTAAGCAGCCGGCTCCGGGTAAGGCCACGCAGGAAATATTTCGCCGCCCAGTAGAACGACAAACCGGGTCCACCGAGCGCTCCACGACTGATCGTTTCGAAATTCCGGAACAGCCATCGATGTCCGAGCTCAGTGAAGCGCGTGAAATCATAAGCGCCCTCATGCACTTGCTGCATGAACGGCGTCTCGGCGTAGACGAGACCGCCGGGCTTGAGCACGCGAGATATCTCTGAAACGACCTGTTCCGGGTTAATCACATGCTCGAGGACCGCCTGAATGCAGACGCCGTCCACCGAGCCGCTGGCAAGCGGAATCTGATGAGCGTCCGCGATGAAATGCGTGTATGCGGACGGGTAGATGTCGAATGCAATCTGTCGAACGGCTTCGGTTTCATAAAGGCCATCGGTCCCCGCTCCCTTGGTTGCGGCGCCGATCATGAGCACGAGGGGGCGCTCAATCCCATGGGAGAGAACGTGATCGCGAAAGCTGACAACGTTGCGCGCGCTGAGATTCGCAGTTCCGAAGAGCCACCCCTTGGTGATCCTCAGCCAGTTTGGTCGCCTCTTTATGGGTGAAATGCCACTTTCCGTCAGCACATCGGGACGCACGAGACTGCAAGAGAAATCGATCAGTGCGGGCTGACCATGCACAATCGGATAATCGGTCGTTCGCGCATCGGAGAGCTCTGATTTCGCCTCCGTTATGGTCCTGCCGTCGCGGCACAGAATAATCCGTACGGAAGGATTCCCGGGCTGCCGCATGAGATGCTCGAACTCTCGCCATTCCGCCAGCATCTTTAAGAGCCGTCAGCAAAGTCTTTGCGCAAGGCGCGGTAGAACAATAGCTTGGCTGCACGGCGCACCTGCGGATCCATGCCCCTCGGCAGGGCGCAAAGAAAAAAGTAAACGTACACCCGCCATGACAATGGATCGTGCCACATCGCGCGAATGAGCAAGCGCGCTCCGCGTTTCTTTTCGCCTTGAGCT
The DNA here is from genome assembly GCA_004020645.1 of Mesorhizobium sp. Lineage (GTDB taxonomy): Bacteria > Pseudomonadota > Alphaproteobacteria > Rhizobiales > Rhizobiaceae > Mesorhizobium. The sequence goes on from SAQL01000012.1 coordinate 50,666, forward strand.
ACGCAATCATTGCCCGCCTTTGCGTACAAACGCGCGTTGCGCCGACGCGCGAGGTGCGTAAGCTCCGGCCGTCGCATGACCCATTCTCGCGTGAGGCGTTCGGCTATCGGCAGAAGCGCGTCGAGTCTGCGGGTTATGTTCGAGCCATGGCGCCGTTTATACAAGAGTGCTTCGGCCACATGTTGAAATGTCCAACGCTCGGCTGCGCGCATACAAAACTCTGTATCCTCTCCAGCCCTGAATGCCTCGTTGAATAACCCGATATCTTCGACCATCTCCCGCCGCATAACCATACTGGAAGGAACAATCGGCCCATCAAGCAGAAAATATGTCGGCAGCGTATCGCATTGGTCCGCGCGATAGCGGCGCACGGCGACGTGTTGAGCATCGGACAGATCCGGAGCGGAAAAATCGACAAAATCACCATAGACAAGACCTGCCTTGCAACCATTGCCCAAGACGGCTAATTGACGCTCAAGCTTGTCCTCGGCCCAGAAGTCATCGCCGTCGAGAATTGCAATAAGATCGCCAGTAGCATGTCTGATGGCAAGATTCCTCGCCGGTGAAAGCCCGATACCCGCCGTCGTCAGGACATGTACGCGCGGCTCCCTGCGACCCAGCGTTGCAATCACTTCCGACGAGCCGTCCTTCGAGCCATCATTGACAATGATGATCTCTTTGATGTGGCTCGACGCGGTCTGATTAATCACGCTTTCCACTGCCTGCACGATGAAGCGTTCTTCATTGTGGCATGTCATGATAACCGAAACACTCATCTTGTGTTTCCTGGCAAGGGGCTCGCGAGAAATCGAGGATGTCTCATGCTCCTGGGGTGGCTCCTCCGCATCCTGTGCAATGATAGGCAAAGCCCGTGCCGCGTCAATTCAGGCAGGAGCGAGACAAGACTCAGCGTAACGAAAGCTCGTGTGCCGGAGGCTTCTGTTCCAACGTAAAAGGCGCAAGGAACAAGGAGCACGAGGGGCAGAAGCCGTGCCTGGGCCGCTCCGATCAATCCGTGAGAAAGCGCCCAGCTTAGAGTACGGCTTAAGCGAAACCATGCAGTAATCCATATGAGAACATAGAGGCTGAGCCCAATGATGCCGTTCTCGGTGAGGACGCGCTGAAACTCGCCATGTATTCCCAGCCGCAACTCGCCAGGAAGCCCGCTGAAATCGGTATCGATTATATTCTTGAATTGGTTCGTACCCACGCCCACCAGTGGATGTTCGGAGATGAGTTGTCTGGACAGAGTGAAAGCAAACGCGCGCTGGACATTGCTCGGGGTGTCTCCAGGGGCATATTTCCCCGTCGCGGCCAGATATTCGTGTTGCCCCATGCTCAGCGGATGGAGGATGGTCTGCAACTGCTTTCCGACATATGAGTTTTCCACTGTGGTCGCCAGCACGAAAAGACCCACGAAGCCGACGGCGATCGCCGGTACAATCGCAGCGAGCCGTCCGCGCATCAGTAGCGCAGCAGTCAGAAAGAGATAGATCAATAACGCCTTGCGTTCCCCAGATAGCACGAGCAGGGGAAGTATCCCTGCCCATGCAAGCCAAAGGGTGCGCCGCTTGGCCCGATTGGAGAAGATGAGGAGCCCCGCGAGCGCAATTGGAACGAAGCTGAACGCGAGCTTCGGATCGAACAGATGCTTCCAGCCGACCAAGTAGCCATGGGCGACATGCCAGGTGATCGTATAGGCGAGGATCAGCACCATGCCGAAAAGCAAGATGTTGACGGCCTTGTGCGTGTCGACCCGGCTGGCCTCCTGTGCCAAGGCGAACGCAAAGGCGCCCACAGCGGACATCTGCAACAGCTCGCGCAGGCCATTCTCTGCGTCCACGCTGAAGGCCGAGACCATGTGCCAGCCCAAGAAGGGCAGGAGCAGTAGAAAACCGGCTGAAAAAGCCAATCTTCGCCAACGCCCCGTCGCCAGGCCAATCAAGAGCGTCAGCAATGCGATCAGCTCGAACGGACGCAGCAATACAAGACCCGTCTCGAGCCTGATTGGCAGGAAGAGGCTCAGTGCCGCGAATGTGAGAAGATAACGCATCACAGCTCTCTCGCTGGGCGCGATCTTCTTTAGCATGTTCTCTTCCCCGGAAACAGAACTTATTGGATGCATCAGCCGACGACCTCATCGTTCCGCCTGCTGTGGCATCGCATATCGAAGAGGTTTCCGCCTATTGGGAAAACTCATCCTCCTCGGCTGCGGGGAGGCTTACTGGTGGCAGAGCTCATCAGCAGTCCGACGAAAGTGATGACGCATCCTGGGATGCGTGGTCGATGCGTTCTAGCCGACGGTCTCGCTTTCCGGGGTCCAGGCTTCTGGCTGGTCGAGCACAGAGACCGCGCGAACATGGCAGCGAATCTTATGCCCGACATCCCGCGAGCTGAGTTCATAGCTTGTGCCGGTTTCGCCCACGATCGGAACGCCCTCGCGATACCAGAGATACTCTATTTGCGACGCAGTAACGTTCGGTACGACGGTCAGCGCCTGGCCCGGTGAGGTCTGGCCCGACAAAGCCGGCAAAGCCATGAACCCCGGCGGGACCTCGGCCAGATCCATTTCTTTCTGCCGGACCTTTATATAGTCGATGACCATGTCATAGGTCTGGGATGGATCCGGTGAAGCACCACCCTTTTTGTCGTCATAGGCGAAATCCACCATGATGTATTTTTTCGCTGCGAGTTCCGGTGTCGTCGGAACGCGCGCTACTTCATAGCCGTCGATCACGAAATACGAGTAATCATCCTCGATCTGCGCGTACCAAGTATGAAATTCGCCATCGTATATGTCGATCGTCGCGGGAAAACCATTCGATGGATCGACTTGATAGCCGGCGATTTTCCGGTGCACGCCACGTGGCGTGATATGTGGATCTGCATAGCCGAGTCTGGGTTTGTGCACGTGCTGGCTGATGTTGATATAGGCCCCGTTGAGACCGTCATATTCCCAAAAGTCCGTCTCAAGACGATTGCGCGTCCGCCAGAATAGCTGCTCCTTCCCATACGCCCAGAAAGCAGGAAAAAATCCCGGGCGGGGCGCGAGTATCTTCGGCAGTCTGGCGCGGATCTCAAAGATCCCCTTTCCCCAACATCGCCCCTGGCCATTGTTGTTCACGGAAGAGAACGCACCTGTTCTCCAACGGCCCTTATGCAAGAGCCGGAGCGCCAGCGTGTGGCTGGTGGCGTCGTGCACATAGGAGGAGGGCGACGCCGAGATCGGCGGGGTAACGGCGTCAACACCAACGGTCGTCAGATGGGTCGGCGCATACCAGATGCTGCTTTGCTCGCCTTTGGAATCATCGACAACCGAGTTGGATTCGAAGTCGTCAAAAAAAACCGTTGTGTAAGCGCGGATCGGCGGCGCCGCCTCACCACGATGAGCATATCGCCGCTCTTTGCCGATGGCTGCCCAGGACGCCCACGAGGCCGAATCGAATTCATAACGAGCGGGTTTGTCGTTCGCATCCACAGCTGAAGGAGGGCTCTGGCGATAGGGATGAACGTCGGGCAGGGCGGATTGCCGGCCGATCCGCCACATGCCCCATCCCATCAGGCTGTCGATCTGGGAGTCATTGAGTTCGCTTTGCCCGATGATGACGCAATCGATCGCGACATCGGCCCTCATCGGATTGTTCACATCGCCCATGAAGCTCTGCGATTTCATCCGGTTGGGTGTCAATGCATAAACCGTCTGGCCGGCCGTCTTGACCCCATTCACCACAGCCTGCATCACGAATCCGCGGCGGTACCCGACCATGACATTCCAGTCGCCAAAATCCGTCGAGCACTGCCCTTCCTCGCTCTTGAGCTTGCCGTCATGGAGCCGCGAAACGAATGTGCCGGCCGAGGGCTTGAAACAGACCTGGGGCTGGCGATGCACCGAGCCACCCTCCGCCCCATTGACGCAAAGAACGGAAACGTCTTTCGCGTCGGCGTTGACTGCCGAATTGCACCGGGCGATCACCAACCACCAGCGGTGAAGATACGGGGCATCGTTATCGGCGGGCCAGGTCAATGCCTGTTTCGTGCCCTTCTTGAAGAGAACGCCGCCGTTATTCGGAAGCTTTGTCGGCCGCAGGGAGGGCTCGGCTTGCACCGCAGCCACCAGCTTCACGCCGCCCGATTGCCATGAGGAGACTTCGCCTTCGGCCAGATCCTCCTGAAACCAGGATTTCACAATCATTTCCGGGAACAGACCAGGATGCCAGGAGTGAGCTTTCGGCTGCGAGCCTTGCGCCGGACCGGCGGCGCGAGCATCCCGCCCTGGGCGACCGGCGGCCGCCAGCACAAGAGCGGCGCATGCGGCCCGCGCCAGGTCCCGGCGAGAAAGGCGGTTGGCCATTATCGTGTGCCTTACTTATCTCACGTCGCGCCAATAGTCGCTGGTTTCGGGGTAAGACTCCACCATGGACACCTGTTATCCATTATCGCGCTTCTCCTCACAAGCTCCGCAGCATATCATAGGGTTTCCGGTTGGCTTCAGCGACAACAAGGGAAAGTAGGTCGCACGCCTCATCCGATATGGAGAAAGAGATGCTGACGCTGATAGGATCGGTGCCTTGCCTCCCACCAGGCCGGAGAAAGCTCTTCCGCCCAATGCGCTTCTATTGAATTGCTTTGGCCGGGGTGGGTCAAGCGAAAAGCTGCGGATAAGGTTGGATGAAGCACCCGATCACATCGCACCAGATGTCAACACCCGAGCGGTTGCCCGCCTCGATCATTCAGAGCGGCAGCGGATTTGGACAGGCAACCGCGGAATTGTTCGGCTATGGAGCCGACAATTTCTGACCCGTTCGCTCAAAAGCCGTAAGGAAGCTTTAGCCAATTGTCCTGGCCACATTCACCACGGCCTGCGACCCCCGCCACCAGCCCGCGCAGGACTACAATCTTCGCCTTTTCACATTCTCTTAATCAAGCAGCGCCCGGTTCCACGGATCGTAGTTAACTATGTTGGCGCTCGGCACAGCGTTGATATATTCGCTCCACCTATTATATCATCCGTCGAGCCAATGAGGCGCGCGATAATCTCGATACAAACGCCTCGCTGCATCAAGCGAGAATTCGTTTTCCCGACTTCATGGCGTTTGACCTGCCCCTGAATTTTCATCCGGCTGCAATTAGAGCCTCGGCGGGTTTTACGCCGTATGGCGCGGGGTGAGCAACGGACGATCGGCGGAGCTGGTCGGGGTTGCGCAGCCGATCGTCCGTTGCGGTGAGATTGGCGGCATAGGCCGCAGGCGTGATGTATCCGATCGCAGAATGTGGGCGCGACCGGTTGTAGTCGTCGGCCCATTCGGCGATCGTCGTTCGGGCAATGGTCGAGGCCGAAGAACAGGGTTTCGTTCAGGAGCTCGTCGCGCATACGGCCGTTGAAGCTCTCGCAGAAGCCGTTCTGCATAGGCTTGCCCGGTGCGATGTAGTGCCATTCCACCCGATGATCCTTCGACCAGGCGAGGATGGCGTTCGAGGTGAACTCGGTGCCGTGATCGGAGACGATCATGCCCGGCTTGCCGCGGCGGGCGATCAGTTCGGCCAGCTCGCGCGCCACCCGACGTCCCGAGATCGAGGTGTCCGGCATCGCCGCCAGGCATTCGCGCGTCACGTCGTCGACGATGTTGAGCACGCGGAAGCGGCGGCCGCAGGCGAACTGGTCGTGGACGAAATCCAGCGACCAGCGCGCGTTCGGCCTTGCCTCGACCAGGACCGGTGCCCGCGTGCCGACGGCGCGTCGTCGTGACCGCCGCTTGCGCACCGCCAGCCCTTCCTCGCGATAGAGCCGGTAGACGCGGTTGATTCCCGATGGCTCGCCGTCACGTCTGAGCAGGATGAACAGCCGCCAATCTCACCGCAACGGACGATCGGCTGCGCAACCCCGACCAGCCCCGCCGATCGTCCGTTGCTCACCCCGCGCCATAAGGCGTAAAGCCGAGGCTCTAATTGCAGCCGGATGAAAATTCAGGGGCAGGTCAGCTGTATTTGATCCACCGGCCACTGCTTGCGTTACACCCCCTTTACGGGATATATTAGCGCCGGAACTTTCAGCATCTACCTAGCAACCTTTGCCGTGGTGATGGCCATCGCCTTTGTCTTCGCCCAGTTGTTCGAAGCTCCGAGGTCATCCATCAAGCTGTATTTGCGAGGCATGTTTTCGGATCGCCATAAAACTCAAGTCGTGCAGGCGGTGAGCGTGTCGGAGCCCGAGGCGATGAGTCAGAACGTCCAACCTGCTAACAGGCAAGTAACACTGGCCCCGCTCTCGAGCCTCGAATTGGACTGAAAAAAAGTCGTTGGCGCGCCCTATGACAAGACCCCCCAAATAACAACTCCCGATTATTAACGATTATGAAGATTGCCTTAGTTGACGCAACCGATCGAGCCGGCCTTGCGGTGTGTCGATCCTTGGGTCGAGCCGGGCACGATATTACACACGTGCAGTTTGGAAACAACAAGAGAGTAGCCGATTTATCAAGGTATTGTCGCAATCGGGTTGCAATCGGAAATCCAAATATTGATTTGCCTCGATCAGCATTAAATCTTGCAGCGGCACTTGGAGATATTGACTATGTTATTCCTATAACAGATGGCGCTGTTGACCTTGTATACTATGCCCGTGACAATATAAAAACTACGATACTAGGCCCTCCATTCAGCTCCCTTCAGAAGGCAAAGAACAAGCTCGCCGCGATTTCCTTGGTAGCGCCTTGGTTGAAGGCCCCGCCAACGTCGCTGGTTCCGCCTAACGGCGACATTTCTGGAATCGAATTCCCCTGCTTTGCCAAGCCAATCTTCTCGTCTCACATTGTTGACGATCGACTGATCGGAACATCGGTCTCTTTCGTCAAGACAGCTAATGAGCTAGAGCGCAAGATCAGAGACACGCCTGTGCCTCTTTTGATCCAGGAGCCCATCTCGGGCCCGGGCGCAGGGATAAACTTCGCCTCATATCAGGGACAGCTTCTCGGTGTCTCCGTCACGGAACGGCTGCACGAGCCGGGCTATGGTGGCGGGAGCTCTTACAGGCGCTCCGGGAAGGTAACAGACCTTATTATAGAGGTTGCTAGCGGCCTTAGCGCTGCCCTTGAGTGGACGGGCGTGATGATGATTGAATGCAAGCGCCACGATGGAGAACTTTACCTGATGGAGTTAAATTGTCGTCCTTGGGGTTCGTTCAATCTCTCCCTCTTTGCCGGCGCGGATTATCCCACCTTAGTTTTGAACGCCTTTCAGGGTATGGGAACCGGTAAACTTGTGGTGGCGCGTGAAAACGTTTTCGCCAGGCACCTAAAGAAGGACATTGGCTGGGTTCTTCGAAATCCCCAGAAACTATTTCATTGGCTCGCTTCTTTCCGAATGGTGTTCTCTGGGGCAGAGCAATTCGACGTTGAGCGATTATCAGATCCTTTGCCGGGAATGTATCAGTTTGTCACTGCAGTTGGTCCCTTGTACTCAAAAGCCGTCCTTCGCCTTCCGCATCGGACGGAGCGCCATGCGATTGATGTGTCCAAAGGGGTGGTATTTATCTGCAAGGGCAATGTGAATCGCAGCGTTGTGGCCGCCTATGTTGCCAATCAATTGGGCATTCCGGCCAAATCGGGATGTTTACTGACAAGGTCCGACCGGCGCGCTTCAATTGAAGTCGAAAGGTATATCGAAGGAACTCTTGGCACGAGCGCAGCGGGTCACCGTACGACAGTTCTGGAGCGTGCGATCTCGGGAGCAGAGAACGTCGTCGTATTCGAAAGTCGCCATGTCAACGAGGTCCGTAGGAGGGTCCCGCGCCATAAGGTATTTCTGCTGAGTGAACTCGCTGGAGAAAGCGGAGATGTGGCGGACCCGGACGGCAGGTCCTCAGACGTTTACGAAGAGTGTTTTCGCCGAATAACCGATCTGGTGAGGAAAGCGTTTGGCTAAACTCGTGATCAGGGTGGACGATATCCACCCAAGAATGAAGTGGGCAACTTTCATGCGCTTCGTCGAAGGATTGTCGCGCCGCGGCTTCACGGCCACACTTGGCGTTATCCCGGAGTGCATGGACGCCCAGCTTTGCCACGATGCCCCGAGGAAGGAATTCTGGGATACGATACGCCAGCTTTCCACCGAGGGATGGATAGTTGCACAGCATGGGTACAGGCACGTCTCCGACATCAGCCACGCCAACTACCTTGGCATCAGAAATCGAAGCGAGTTCGCAGGTCATCCGCTTGACATACAGGCCGAAAGACTTGCGGCGGGAGCCGAAATATTGCTTGCCGAAGGGCTAAGGTCCGACGTGTTCATGGCACCTTGGCATACATTCGACAACACTACTCTAAAAGCTTTGGAGCGCACTGGCTTCCGTTATGTTACCGATGGCTACGGTTTTTGGCCATATTCGGAGGGTGAACTTATAATGGTTCCGCAGCTATTCGCGCGACCGCACGGGTGGCGACTCGGCGTCTACACGTCATGCATCCATCTTGATGGAATGTCCGATGTAGAAATCGAAAGGATGGTAGGGGGTCTGCAACGCTTTGAAGTGGTCAGTCTGTATGAGGCTGCCAAGCTGCCGCGGCCGCTGATTATGTCTGTTCTGTCCCGGCACGCTACCAAAACCGCTATCCTTGCTCGTCGGTTGGTTTGGGATCAGATCAAAAAGGTACGCGCGGCAGTGCAGCCAACCCGCTAACACCTCATTAGACGGTATTGGCTCTCATCATTGCGGCCGCTTCCGAACACGATCCCACCCGTGTCCGAGGACCGGAGCACGTGATGCTCAGGTCTCCGGTTGGAACCGGCCCAACCGCCAAGGAACCGAACATCAGAGCGCGCCTTTGTAACTCGGCAAGTACATGCCGAGCCGATAAGTCACGCCATTGATCACAGAACACATCAGAGAATGCAGCGAACCATCAACCGGATTTCACAATCATTTCCGGGAACAGACCAGGATGTCAGGAGTGAGGTTTCGGCTGCGAGCCTTGCGCCGGACCGGCGGCGCGAGCATCCCGTCCTGGGCGACCGGCGGTCGCCAGCACAAGGACGGCGCATGCGGCCCGCGCCAGATCCCGGCGAGAAAGGCGGTTGGTCATTGTCGTGTGCCAACAATTGTTGGTTTCGGGATAAGACTCCGCATGGACACCCGTTACTATCGCGCTTCTCCTCACAAGCTCCGCAGCATATCATAGCTTTCAGTTTAGCCTTTCAATGACAGCCAGGGAAGTGGGTCGCGCCTGATGCGATAACGGGAGAAAGCAGATGCAGACCGCTGACAGGATCGGTGCTTCGCCTCCCACCAGGCCGGGCAAAGCTCTTCCGCCCAATGCGCTTCTATTGAATTGCTTTGGCCGAGGTGGGTCAAACATTGTCTGGAATATCATCGGCAGCTCGCCGGATGTATTGATGCCATACCGCGAATGGCATGAGGGAGTGTTCGGACGCTTCTACAAGCTGCGCAAGGCTGCGTGCCATATTGGCGGGGCCGTCAACTGGGCATCTGTTCCCGTCTTTTGGCGGCATATGCGCGCAGCGACTGCCGAGACTGTCCGCTCCGGGGAGCGCAACGAAAAGGCCCAAGCACGCTACGTCGTTTTGAAGGTGATGGATTACTACATCGCATTCGACGACGCGATTGCGCGCGGCTTTATGGAAGCGCGGAACCTTGTGCTTACGCGGCATCCATTGCCGATGTGCGAAGGGCTGATACGCAGCGGTCTCAGCGAGGCGAGCGCAATCAAATGGTACAATGATGTGACTAGCCTGATGTTCAAAGCCTCGAGGAAGCGTGATGCACTATCGCTTCGATTCGAGGACTTGATCCAATCACCGGATACCTTTGTTAAAAGCCTTTACGACGCGCTCGGCATAGCAGCAGCGGAGGACGGAAGGATCCGGTTTAAGGTCAAATCATTTGGGACGGAGCGGACGACGAACACAAACGCCGCAACTGGCGAAAAGCTGCGGATAAGGTTGGATGAAGCACCCGATCACATCGCACCAGACGTCAACACCCGAGCGGTTGCCCGCCTCGATCATTCAGCACGACAGCGGATTTGGACAGGCACCCGCGCAACTGCGGAATTGTTCGATTATGGAGGTGACAATTTCTGAGTTTGCGCGGTTCGATGACGGGCAAAGATACGTCGAACGGTTCGTGTCCGCAAATCGAGGACGATCACACGCGGCTCACGACTTCGAAGTCGTGGTTCACCGTTACTCTGAGGCATGCTGAAGATATGACATCGGTGGACGATGATCGCCTCGATACGGTGCAGGAAATGCGCAGGCAAAACGCGCCCTTGCCTCGAGACGCGCCGCGACGGCGTCGCGCACGGAATCCGAATATGCATAAGCCGCTGGCTGTCCTGCCAAGGCGGACCCAAGCACATCCATCAATCCTGCAATTTTGTCGAGGTCGTGCGCCGCGCGTCTATCGGTCCTACCGTGGAATCCTGCGGCCACTTCGGCCGGAATCAGAACCTCGCGCAGGCAGTGCGCGCCAAGAAAGTAGCGGAGTCGCACGCCATCCAGAACGCGGGACACCACTTCCGGGTGGAACACGGCCTCGGTGGCTGAGCGGAGTTCGAAGAAATCCTCAATGAGTTGGCCATTGCCCCAGCATGATATTTTTGCGCACATGTCTTCTTCGGGCTTAATCAGGACACAGCTTGCCCGCCCGCCCAAAGCCATGTCCGTGGTTATGTTTCGTCGGCGAATGACAAAGCGTATCCGTCTGCGGCGGCCGATCGCCGCGACCGTGCGTGCCACAGAGAAAAAATGCGCGGGGATACCAACATGCTCGAAGCGCATATGGTAGTCGTCCGCGGCCTTGCGACAAAGCCTGAATATCGGCTGTAAATTGGGCATAAACGGCCAATCCTCCAGCGAATACAGATTTGAATTCCTTGCAAGACCTAGCGTGGCAGGAAGTTGGATAAACTTGAAAAAGACCGGCGTATCGCAGAAATGCATTGCGCCGGGAAATGACCTCAGCGCTCGCGTCTGCGTCTCGACGAGGTTGTGCTGACAGACACAATTGAGAACAAGGTCATACCGCGGCGCGAGTGCGTGCCAGTCCCTTACCGGGATTCCCTCCAATAGCCCTTCGCCAGCGGCTGCTCTGCGACGGACAATTGTAATGTCAGAACGCGTCAGCCCAAGACCGAACAGCGCTGGTGCAATATGATCGCGCACGCGCCGCCCTGCGCCGAGGACGAGAACTTTGGGTCCGCTATCCATCACCCGGGACACCATGTTTGAGCCAGACGCTCGGCGAGCGCTACAACGGTCAAAGTAGGATTGGCCGAGCCGGCGAACGGAAAGCCAGAAGAAGACACACAGAAAGCGTTCGCGAGCGTAGGCAACTGCCCATCGGCGTGCAGCTCTGCGCCTAACGGCGACGCTGAAAGCGGAGTGCACCCGGCCGGGTGGCTGGCGCCGGTCATTGCTACCCAATCTGCCCGCTTCACGGGACCGAACAAGGCGGAGATCCGAGGCAGAATACGGTCGAGAAAGGCGTCAATATCGCGTCGCGTCGCGCTCGAAATGCGCCAGCGCACCTCTGGTGGATCGTCCAGCGAGATTCCGTTGGCCGGATCCGGAAATTGCTCACAATTGATGTTCAGCTGCAACCAACGCCCACATATACGGCTGCGCAGCGATTGATCACGGCGGGTCTCGCCCCATACAAAGACCGAGTGGTTGCCGATACCGCTCTCAAGCAGCTCAGCTTCAGGCAGAGCGAAGACATGTATGTCATCACGGGATACCAGCATGTAATCGAGATCGTCGATATGTCGCGTTGGCATCAGTCGGCCAATCGGCCCTTTCGGATGGTCCATATAGCCGCCGAGAAATGGTTTCGGCGTCTCTGACTTGCGCCCGGACAAGCGGTGAATAAGATAAGGTGAGGCGATGCCGCCCGCCGTGATCACATGCCGGGACGCCGAGATCTCTATACACTCGCCGTCATTCCCGACTTTGGCGAAGGCTCGTTTCACTTCACCCTGTGACAGCTCGAAATCAAGGCGTTCCACATCCGTGAAGACTTGCAAGTTCGGATGGGTCTCTAGATTTGCCCATGCCTGATCGAGTCTGAGCACGGGCTGCGGCAGCGCAATGCGGACGAGACGTAAGCCGCTGGCCTCAACAATGGTACGAACCGGCGCCATGTCTGCGCGGTCATCAATATCCAGTCCAAAGCGATCAGCAGCAGCGCGATAGAAGGGCTCAAGATCCCGAACCGTTATCGGCCAGGCCCGAGACGCACTGCGCCGGCAAAAATCGACCGCATCAAGACGACGCCATTTCCCAGCCCACAGGAGAGAGGTGCCGCCCAGGCAGAATAGGCGAGGCGTGCGATCGTCAGGCCCGAATTCGCCCCCGCCTCTCCCACCCGATTGGACCAGCTCCCATGGGGAACGAATCCGAGCCAGATCAACGGAGCGCTGGCGATTCGCGCGGGGGCCACGCTCAACCACAATCACACGCTGGCCTTGCTCAAGCGCCGCCGCGGTCATTGTGTAGCCCGCGAACCCCGAGCCATAGATCGCAACATCAGCCATGAGAGTCGTGAGCGATAAACATACGCTTCGCTACTTGAAGCGCTTTACTGCAACTAGCAGTATTCTATGCATCCCGCTAGCGCGCACGAAATCAAGAACGAATGACAGAAATGGCAATTTCCTGCGCGCTATGGACGCTATCCGTTTGAAAACGCGCTCCAGCCGGAAGCCCATATGCGCCTGGGCGTCTTTATAATGGCATTCGATTTCCTGAATTCTTTCGAATGAGAGCCCCGGATAGGACCGCCAAGCCGCCTTGGCGGCTTCATAGTCAAACTGCGGAAAGGCTGGCAAAGCAAACTCCGTTCGCAGCCGCTCCATGCTGGGCTCCAATCTGGAAAGGAGTCCGGCCCTTTCGTCGGGAGATAGATATTCGTGATTACTACTCGGATCTGCAATTCTCTCATCCACAAGTGCATAGATTCTCTGGTCAAACGTCCTCTTTGAGCAAGGAATGTCTTTGTTGAGCAGGCGTATGGACTCTATGAGATCTCGACTCAACCGCTCGTTGACACGAGGACTGGCCTTTGCAAACAGGGAACTCTCCTGCAAGTGAAGGACATATCGCAAAAAATCATGGATCAGGTTCGGTAACGCAGTCTCGAAAACACGTGCCTCCGTGTTGCTACCCCCAAAGACCTTTTGCCACATTGATAGGCATCGGTGATAGTCCAGCATATCGTCGACGATATTCACAAACTCGGCGATTTCTCCGGTAAACATTCCCTGCTTTACACATTGGGTGTACAGAGATTCGAGATACTGATCGGGTCGCCTTACATAACAAACGATTCGACAATTTACCGAGCTAGGAATTGCTGCGCGCAAACATTCAATCTGCGCGAGTGTATCCACGCAGACGTTCTTGTCTCCTGGATTATGCAAATGTATAGGCATGCAGTAGAGCGCTTCAGAACTTGCAACGAGAGTATGAGCTCCTTCGCGTTCTGCATGGACCAAATGATCAACAAAAAACTTTCCTAATATTTCATCTTGCCTTGCCACCAAATGATACCTAGGCAGTAACGCCCATGACGGTGCGCCATCCATCGAACGCCTCGGCGCCCTAACCACACTATTAATATTGTGCGTATCGGGTGGCGTTGCATAGTATATGCCATGTTTGCCCAGTTTCTTCCGATTGATAGACAGAAATTGCTGTAGCGCAGTGGTTCCTGTCTTATTTGTGCCAATGTGGAGGATAAGCTTCATCTGGCGTTTCCTTGCTCTGTAACCGACATACGCAACAACCGGCATTCACAAGAAGGTCTCACGTCCCACAGGGCGCTCCTATCCGCTGTCCGTCGCTATTAATATTATACGAAAGTTGCTGCGCGTTTTTGGCCGTGTTGAAAACCCGACCAAGCGTGAGGGATACCGGAGCTATTACGACGATGAGTCCGACGAAATGATGCGCCAAAGATTCGCCCATATTGTCGAGCCTGGAGGGTTTCTCCCAGGCGGTCGTCAGGAGCCGGGTTCCGTCCGGACTGAACAGGATTTCATTAATAAGGCCGCCGACGGTGTCTCCAAACTCGGTACGTTCATGATGTGATTGCGCATCCCATCGTCGGATATGCGGTGGGAATGCAGGTACCGTGGGGGCTATGCAAATCCAATTCATTTCGTTTTCTTGGATGTTAGGCTTTGCAGGACTTCCGCGCCATATTTCCCGAAGAGGAGCGACGCTCTCAGATAGACAGTGACAACGGACAATGTACCTATAACGAGAAGCCCGGTCGCGAGCACAAGATAGTCGGGCGATCCGGCAAGCAGCATTTTGACCGCCGAGCCGGTGGCGAACACCGCAGCGGCGAATGCGACAGGCGGCAAATGGACGAGCGCGAAATCCAGAGCTGATAATCCGGTCATCCGACAACTGATTGCCGCATAAATCATGAAACTCGTCGCAATGGCGCCGGACACTGCAAAGGCCACCGCGTTCACGCCGTAGGGCGCCGAGAAGAATGCGAATGAAGCGACAAGGGCCATGTAAATGATTTGCATGGACGCCATTCGGTAACTGCGGCCTGTCGCAAGCATCACGGCTCCGCACACTCTGTAACCCATGCGGAAATAAATTACTGCAGAGAATATGATAATGGGAGCGACGGCATCCGTCCATTTCTGGCCGAGGATTGTCAGAACAATCTCTTTTGCGAAACAGCATAGAAATGCGCTAGTCGGTAGAGCAAGCGCCGCCGTCAAAGCATAACCCTTGAGCTGAGCCGTGCGGAGTCTCGCCTTATCGTGATGAACCTTCGACAGGAGCGGGAAAACCACACTCTTGTTCAGATTGCCGAACAGAGTTGCTGGCATCGCGATCAGATAATACGCTCGCGAGTAAATGCCCAGCTCTGCGGTACCGATCAAGCGCGCGACAATAACATTGTCGATATATCTGGCGGTGAAGGCCGATATACCAACAAGCGAATAGCCCAGGCTCTGTCTGCGGATATCGCGGTAGGACTGCATGTCGAAACTGGGCCTCACGAGATAGTGCCTGGCGATGAAGAAATAGATGCTGGCCAGGATCAATGCCTCGGCCATATACGCGACCACCAAGGCCCAATAGCTGAGTCCTAAATAGGCAAGCGGAATGGCTAGGCCGAGATGGGAAGCAATCCAAGCGATCAGACTCGCTATGGAGGATATTTTGAATTTCAGGTGCCGCGACAAAATGGCCGCGGCGATCAGATTGAATGCGTTCGCGACCATCATCACCGCAAGGACGCGCGAAACGAGGACCAATTCCGGCACATGGAGAAAATCGGCGATCTGTGGTGCAAACACCCATTGAAGCAAGCCGAGAATGGTGGCGATTAGCATGGACAAGGAAATGACGGTTCCGATATGCCGCTCTTCGATGTCCCGTCGCTGGATCACCACTTGCGACATGCCAAGATTGGCGATCGAATTTCCTACGGCACCGACGATCATGGCAGCGCCGACAACACCATATTCTTGCGGCGAAAGCAGGCGTGCAAGGACGGCGGCAACGCCCACATTCAAAAGAGTCCGAACGAGCAACATGCCGCCGGACCAGGAAAGGCCGCGGGTCGCCTTGTGAGTTAGATTTCTGCTTTCACTTGTATCGCTTGACTCGAGGCCCATTAGCTCCCCCGGCCGCCGATGATGGCGATGTCGGTCTCAATGACGGCGTCAGGAGCGAGTGCGTCAAGGCGTTCGATGCTCCCGAGGAAAGCCGTGACGGGGTGCAGTTGCAAGTGGCGACGCGATTAACAATACGATGGCATCACTCCCGCTTCATAGCATTCCTTCTAGCATTCGTCGCGCCGCTGTTCTACATTCGAGTACGGATAATTGATAGCAACAATTTGGATGATGCCATGCAAAGGCTCGGGGTCAGGGAATGGCTCGCTGCGGGTCACGCGATTGCACGGCATGATCTGCGGAGGAACACCGGGCGGGGGCAGTTCTGCGCCCGTTTCGAGAAGCGCTTGGCCCAGATGACCGGCGCGCGCCGTGTCTTGACCATCAACAGCGGCACGTCCGCCCTCACTTGTGCCCTGGCGGCGCTGGGTGTGGGCCCGGGGGACGAGGTGCTCGTGCCCGCTTACACGTGGATGTCGAGCGCGGCGGCGCCGTTGCACGTCGGAGCCGTTCCGGTATTCGTGGACATCGACGAGACGCTGACGATGGACCCCAACGACATCGAGCGGAAGATCACACCCCATACGCGGGCGATTCTGCCTGTGCACATGATCAACCGTCCGTGCGACATGGACCGCATCCTCGGCATTGCGCGGAGACACAAACTGTTCGTAGTCGAGGACGCCTGCCAGGCGGTCGGCGTGCGCTACCACGACAAGTACTGCGGCGCGATCGGCGACGCGGGCGCATTCAGCTTCAACCAGCAAAAAAACATGACGATCGGCGAGGGCGGGGCCGTCCTGCTAAACGACGAGAAGGCCTATGCGAGAGCCTACAACTACCACGACATCGGCGTGGCGTTCCGCAACATGAGCCTGCCTGACACGGGCGGCGTCTTTGTTGGCATGAACCTGCGCTCGAATGAGTTGCAGGGCGCGATGCTGAACGCACAGCTGAACCGTCTACCAGGGCGCATCGAGAAGATGCGGCGCCGCTACGAGGTGGTCCGCGAGGCACTCGAGAAGGGAGGGTATTCCATCGCGCCGCACAACGACCCGTCCAATGGCGTCGCCCTGGCGGTGACCTTCGAGACCGAGGTGGAGGCCGTCGAATTCTCCAAGCATCAATTGGCCCTTCGCCTCTACGACGACTCCAAGCACGTCTATACGAACTGGGACGCGATCCTCGAGAAGCGCACTTTCCACCCGAAGATGAACCCCTGGGCCTGGGCCAAGCGTGAGATCGAGTACTCGGCCGATATGTGCGAGAAGACGCTGGACATATTGAAGCGAAGCTGTCGGGTGGCGCTGGGCGAGCGCTATCCCGTGCCGGTGGTCAAATATTTCGCGCAGAAGTTCCGAACGCGCAAGCCGCGCGAGGAATATGTTGAACCCGTGCTCGCATCGCCGCGCCCGACGAACAAGCCGGCCCGCGCGGCATAGCGTGTCCGACCTTGACGGGGCTTCGTCGCAAGGATGCGCTGTTTCCACACCCTCGCCGCTCGCCCCATACAGGTGAAAACCTGACGGTTAGTATCCGTCATGGAAGACCGCTCGGGGTAGGATTCCCTTTCACCTTCGCAATTAGAACGAGCAACCAGCGCCACTTCGGACTTTGCCGCTGTCTGACTGAGCACGGCCGCGCCGGTATAGGCCGAAGAGGCCGATCACAGTGGAGTTGGCGTGCCGCCTATGTCCGCTCGCGCGGCAAGGCCATGACGTTGCCGAGCGGACCCACGAACACGTCGTAGCCGGCGCGCTCGATCACGGGGCGGATGAGATCGGCGATGCGCTGGCCTCCGCGGAGATACCAGCCGGCGGCGCGAATGCGCGGGCGCAGCCGCTTCAGCGTGTCGGACGCGGCCTCGAGCCACTCGACCTCGGCGCCGTTGAGCGTGGGGCTCAGCATGTCGAGGCGGTCGAGCTTCTGCTCGGCGACGAGGCCGTCGATGGTGAGCGTCTGCACCTTCTCGCGGCGCTCGCCGGGCTGCACCTCGGCCACGAGGCTGTTGTCTTGCGCGAACGTCGTTTCGAGATCGAGCTCCATGACTTTGTTCCAGACGCCGCGATGCAGCGGCACGACATTCGCGGCGCCGTTGACTTCGATGTTGCGCTTCAGCAGCGTGTGGCATTCGCGGCTCGCCTCGACCGCGAAGATGCGTCCCTCCGGCGCGTCGCGCGCGATGCGGATGGCGCCGAAGCCGAGGAACGGGCCACAATCGATCACGACGTCGCCGCGCCCGGGACGAAACGCGCGCATCAGCCGCTCGCGCTGCGCCGCATCCGGCACTTGCGCCAGGTTGTCCTTGTGCTGGCGGTGGAATCCGTGCAGCCGATCGAGGCCGTTGCCTTCGGGGCGCAAATCCGGCCGCATGTGCGGATAAAGCCAGCGCGTCGCGTGGTCCTTGACCAAGCGGAAATGTGTGCGCGGCAGCGCGGACGGCAGTGCCGGCCGCAGCAGATCGTAAAGATCGGCGTTCCTGGGCTCGGTCGCGAAGCCATAGAGCTTCAAGTTCTCGTCGGGCGCCGCGAGCCAGAGGGTGTTGCCGTCGCTGCCGAGCTTCAAGCGCGGCATCGCGGCCGCGATCGCGGCGATGAGCGCGGCGTGGCGGCGATAGTGCCGGCGGCGATAGCCGGGAACTAGCGACTTCAGGCGCGGCGGAATGAAATTCAGCATGCTCTCAGGCGGCGGCGCGCGGCAGATAGGATTTGAGATAGCAGAGGCGGCCCACGACCGCCGGCAAGCGGCTCATGAAGCGCTCGAAGACACGGACATCTCCGGCGGCGACGATGGTGGCGCCGCGGCCCGCTTCGGCGTTGGTGTTCTTGACGCCCACTTGCGTCAGCGGCGTGTGCGCGAGATCGAGCGCCTTGAGGATCGCGGCGACGCGCTCGGGATGGAGGAAACCAAAAACAGTATAGCACGATGGAGGCTGCCGACGTAGCGACAAAACGCCGATGCGGGTGAAATGCGGCCTTGATTTGATCAGCCCACAATGTCTGCCAAGTGCATGCCAAAAATCTCACTGTCCCGGAGGCGAGGATCCGGACTGATCCCGAGTTGGTCACGGCGCTGGCCGATCTTTGTCTGCTCGCAGATCGTGGTTCAGTGGCTCGTCGTTCCGCGACTGCGATTAGATGTATGTCGTACTCGTTGCGATAGATCAGTCTGAGGCTGGACTGCTTGCCAGCCAGTTCCGCTTTCAATGCATCCTCGAGCGCCACGGTGAACTTGCCTTGGCCGAAATTCCACTCGTTGTCGATCCTACGCGGACAAAAGGATCGCGCAGAGAAACAATGATCTCGGCATGCGGGAAATGCTCGGCTATGCGCTGGCATTGATATCGTTGGCATGGGTGAGCTTGCCATCAAGGCCGTATAGCGATCTCTTCTCAAGATAAAGTGGCGTCACCTCGCCATCGACCGGCTCGCACCCATATCCACCGAACGTCCGGCAGTATCCAGCAAAATCTCTAGCTCGGAATAGGCACGGGATGCGTATAGACAAGCCTCCAATTACTCATTCCATAGGCGCCCAATCACCGTTTCAATTGTCACTTCATCAACTTAAGTCTTTCTGCCGGCGGACAGGCACCCCCAGCATAAACATCGCGACGTCACGGCAGCACTGGTTCACTGAAACCGGCTTGTTGCCCCCAGCAGCAATCTGCGTATTCCGCTGCCGCGCGTCAGCGATGCCGCCCGAATGAGAAGGCGTTCCAGACGGAAGCCGATCTGGCGTTGAACGGCGCTGTAATGGAATTCGATCTCTCGCCTCTTTTCGAGCGAAAGTCCCGGATAAGGCTGCCAGGACGCCCTGGCCGCTTCGAGGTTGAACTGCGGAAAGGGCGGCAGAGTGAATTCCGTTCGTAGCCGCTCCATCGAGGGCTCCAGCCTCGAAAGAAGAGCGGCCCTTTCATCGGGTAAGAGATATTCGTGATTGTTGTTGGGGTTTGTTATTCTCTTGTCTACCAATGCAAAGATCCTGCGCTCCAATTTGCGCTCTGAAGATAGAACATGCTCATTTCTAAGACGCTTATATTCCATGACATCTCGGCTTAGCCGCTCATTGGCACGAAGATGCGGCTGCTTGAAAGACGAGATATCCTCGTTGCCAAGAACATGTCTCATGAAATCATCGATTAAATTTGGCAAGGCCGCTTCGTAAGTGCGTACCGAGCAGGCGCTGCTTCCAAAGACATCGCGCCAGATGGATAAGTAGCGATGATAGTCTAGCATGTCATAAATTGTGTTGAGAAAGTCGACAACTTCGCTGGTAACCAATGAGTCCCGCTTTACATTTTGATTGTACAGAGATTCAAGATAATGATCGGGCCTTCGTACGTAGCATAGTATGTGGCATTCTACATGGGCAGGGATTGCGGCGCGCAAGCGCTCGACGAGACTGCGCTCTTTTGCAAGGATCTCCGCGCTCGTTTTCTCCGCGTTGAAGCGCGTCAGATACCGCACCATAGCATAAAGATGCTCCGAGCTTGCGACGATTGTGTGAGCTCTGTTTCGCTCTGCCTTCCTCAAATTCTCGTGGAGGAAATATCGAAGTTTCTCTTGTCGATATAATAGAAGTGCATTGACAATGCTGTTGAAATTAACTTCGTAGACCGGCGAGGCGTAGTAAATGCCATATTCGGTCAGCTCTTTCCTGTTTGCGGAAAGGAAATGCTGTAGCGCCTTAGTTCCCGTTTTATGCGTGCCAATATGAAGGATGAGCCTCATGTGATCTTTTTACCTGACGGTTCGAGCAAAACGAAGCGAGCAATGCCGGTATATGCCCCGAGATTCCGCCACATTGTCCCGCAAGCAAGCTTCAGCGCGCGCATGGCAAGGCTTTCTGCATAAGCGTGGCGTAGAGACGCATTTGCCGTGTTGCGACGCTTTCCATGCTGAATCGCGCAGCGATCGTTTGTACTGCGCGCCGCGCCATCTTATCGCGCTCGGCTTCCGATAGGCCGAGCGCGCGAAGAAGGAGTCCGCAATACTCCGCATGCGAGCGAGCCAAAAAGCCGCTGCGCTCATGCTCCACAATGTCGGACGCACCGCTGACATCGGTGATGATCGGGACCACGCCGCAGCTCATGGCCTCGAGCAGTGCGTTTGACATGCCTTCCGACACCGAGGTGGAAAGATAGAAATCAGCCTCCCGCAGAAAGGGAAGGACGTCTTCGACCGCGCCGGCGAATGTGACCCTGCCGGAAAGGCCCAACCGGGCCGCCTGCTCCTCGAGGGTGGCGCGGCACTGGCCATCGCCCAGGATGGTGAGGTGCGCCTTTGCGTCGGCGGGAAGTGCCGCGAACGCATCGATCATGTACTCGAGGCATTTTTCCGGATCGAGACGGCCAAGGCAGATAAAGCGTCGGCTGCCATCGGCGCTCGGCTCGCGGCGCGGCTTGCGGGGCAGATCGATCCCATTCGGAATCATATGAATGCGATCCGCACCGATGCCATGTCTCCTCAGATCACCAGCGATTTGGCGGCTATTGGCGATAAAGGCCGTGACGTGACGTTTAATCAAGGCGGACGCCCAGCGACCGATGATTTTCTTTTCGCGCACAACGTCGAGATCGAAACACCGTCCGCCCCGGCCCAATTTTGCGAGAACCGGTTTGCGCAGGAGGGCTCCTGCCAATGCCGCCGGAACAGCGTGAAGTCGGGCATGGATGATATATACGACATCGAATTCGTCGCGACGGCGCAGCATCCAGATCACAACCTGGACACACCACGACAGGAACGACAGCATATGCCGCCCGCCCAAATACGGAGCCGCGCGCAAACGAAGGCGATGGATAGGCACCCCGTCGATGGCGGACCGTTTCGGGGTCGAGTGCGACAGTCTGGGTGCCAAAATGGTTGCGGAAACGCCGCTTTCAACCAGCGCCCGAGCAAATCGCCGCGCCTGTTGTTCGCCACCGCCATATGACTCAGGAAAATAGGTTGGGAGCACGAGCAGAACACGTATGCTGGCAAGAGCTTCGGCTCGCGGGGTCTTCATCGGATAAGCAGAGACAATTTCTGTTACAATCATATCAATCCGCCGGATAGCGTTCCTGGAGCAAGAGAAGATGACGGCATCTCACCACCTTTCAGCGCATCGATCCACTTATCGTCCAGATCGACGCACCCGAAATCGGTAAAGCATGCATCGCTAACCAATCCGACAACCTGCCCGATCACTGTCAAACGCATAGGTCACACCCGTTCATCGCGGAAGCGCCACATTTCGGACAGGAGGCCTTGTTGACACTCCCCTGCTTGCCCGATGCTGGTCAAGAGCCTCGCGGTAAATGGCATCGATGCGCTTGCCCATCAGCTTGACGTCCCAGTTCGAAAGATCCGTCGCCGCGGCACCTTGGGCAAGGCAAGCCAGTCTTTCACGATCCTCCAGGACGGCGGCAATGGCGTCGGCCATGGCTGCCAAATCGTCCGCGGGTGTAATCACACCGTTGATACCAGGGCGGAGCACTTCGCGAAGACCTGGCAGATCGCAAGCGACGCATGGCTTGCCGCCGGCGAGATATTGCATGACCACGCGGGGCAATCCCTCCCGCATGGAACAGAGCAGGCAGAGATCCGCGAGTGCGATCAGCCGCTCGGGGTCGTCCCGATAACCGGTAAAGACCACTTGGCGCTCGAGCCCAAGCCACTTGGCGCGCGATTCGACGATCGAGTGAAGCGGCCCGTCGCCCGCGAGCACAAGCACCGCGTCGGGTAAGCGGACGGCGACTTTCTTGAAAACGTCCAGAAATTCCGCGTGTCGCTTGCGTGGCTCGAATGCCGCGATCATCAAGAGCACAGGCGGGCGCGGCGCGCCCGGCGTCAAGCGCAACAAATCGCGCCAATCGTCGGGCGGACCGGCGTTGCGAAAACGATCGAGATCGAATCCGGAACGGACGACATAATGGTTGTCTGGATGTCCCACTCCTGCGCTCAAGCACAAGTCACGGATGCCCTCGCTCACGCTGATGAACGCACTGGTGACTGGCGCTGCCAGCTTTTCCAAGGCGAGATAAGCAAACCGCTCGGCGACGCCGACATTGATAAAAGGCACGATATGCACGCCATGAACGATCGCTGGAACTCCCGCCGCCCATGCTGCGAGACGCCCGAGAATGCCTGCCTTGCTGGTGTGCGTATGCACGATGTCGGCATTCAACGCGCGGAATCTCCGGATGAGCGCCAACAATGCCCTCATGTCGGAGACGGGCGAAATGGACCGAGTCAGACCCGGGACGCCAATGAGTTCCACCCGGGGGTCCACTTTAGCTATGATTTCCGGCTGGACCGTCTCGCCATGCAGCAGGACAACATTATGCCCCCCTTGCGCGGCCCAATTGCAGGAATGGACAGTATTCTCATCAGCACCGCCATTGATGAGACGGGTGATGACATGAGCGATGCGCAGTCGACGCCCCAAGTCAATCTTACTTTCCGCATCCTGTACTTTCATATCGCCGCACCGATCGCGCTGAATTTATCCGTTGGGTGCGTTCCCACGCCCAGCCGCGCTTTTGGTCCATGCGTCCCGATATCGGTGCTACTGCATTGGAGTGACATGCCACGCCTCGGTGGGTGCATGCCGTATGGAGATGAACCCCGAATCCTAAGTGTGCCCCTTCCTTCTTGGCCCTGGCACATGCACTCCGTAAGGAGGGTTATTCCAACGGCTTCCAGTCGATCAGATCTAACTTGTTGGATTTAAACGTCTCGGAGAACTGCCGCTGTTACCCCGGGCACAGCGGAGTGATTATTTTGCGGTATACTTATGTGCAATATGTCTGCCTTACCGCGTTTGCGCGAAAATCGGACCCGTTGAAAGAAGTAGTCAAGGCAACGCTTTAGGGGACCGGGCAGTTTAACCTATCAGGGGGACAGGAGCCATGGCAGAGGGCCCTTCACCAGCAGCTTGCGGATCTTTCGCATGCCCCAAAGCTACTTCTTGTCGATGTCCGCCGGCGGCTGGTTGAGGCGCGCGAGCGTGCATTGGATCAAGACATTGTCTCTTCCCTGGTCGGCGGATCCTACGGGGACTGAGTCGAGAAGCATCCTGGCTTGGTTCGCCATAGCCGGCGAGCTGGCCCTCTTCATCGCGCTGGTCTATCTCCTCAGGCTCGAGACTACTGCGCTTGTCCGCGTCCTGCTCGTTGCCCTCGTCGGCTGGTGCGTGCAC
Source organism: Mesorhizobium sp. (assembly GCA_004020645.1). Lineage (GTDB taxonomy): Bacteria > Pseudomonadota > Alphaproteobacteria > Rhizobiales > Rhizobiaceae > Mesorhizobium. The sequence continues at coordinate 74,512 of SAQL01000012.1, forward strand.
TACTTCCTGCCACGGCGTTACCGGCTGCCGTTTTTTGTGCTGCTCTCGTTCGCGGCTATCGCCGCAGTTTTCGCGAACCTTGGGCCCAACTGGCACCACTGGAGATTTGAGGGCCTCATCGATGCCGCCTGGATCGTCGCCATTGGGCTCGTACTGATCGGAATTGTCCACCTACCGATCGCTTTTGGATGGAGAGTGCTGGCGCTGGTTGGCGCCGGCTGCGGGCTCGCCGCCGCACGAATGGACTGGATTGCGATCCCGTGGACGCGCGCCGTCTGGCCCGTGCTCGCTTCAATGTTCATGTTCCGTCTCATTGTCTATGCGTACGAAATGCGGCGTGACCAGAGGATGGCGACGGTTTCGGAACGTCTCGCGTATTTTTTCATGTTGCCGAACGTGTGTTTCCCGCTCTTTCCGGTCGTAGATTTTAGAACTTTCCGTAGCAGCTACTACAATGCTGACCGGCATTATATCTATCAAACAGGTGTTCAGTGGATGTTTCGCGGCGCTATCCATTTGATATGCTACCGTATCGTGTACCAGCGGTTTGTGATCGATGCTGCGGACGTACGCAATCAGATTGAGCTTTTGCAATTTATTATATGGCCATTTTTACTTTATCTGAAGGTTTCAGGAACTTTTCATATAATCACAGGGATTTTGCATTTATTTGGATTCAACCTTCCAGAAACCCACAATCTGTACTTTCTTTCCTCAAGTTTCACAGATTTCTGGCGTCGAATAAATATATACTGGAAGGACTTCATAATGAAAATTGTGTACTATCCGTTGTATTTTCGTTTTCGACGCTGGGGAGAGAGCGTAGCGCTGGTCAGCGCGACCCTCCTCGCGTTCCTCGCGACTTGGCTGCTGCACAACTATCAGTGGTTCTGGTTACGTGGCACCTGGGTATTCACCTGGAACGACTTCCTCTTCTGGATGATCCTGGCCGTGCTTGTGACGATCAACGCCCACTATGAAATGCGGCACGGTCGCACGCGGCGCCTGCGTGGCGGGGCACTAAGCTGGAACGGTGCGCTGCAAACTGCGAGCCGGACCATTGGCGTATTCGTCGTCATCTCGCTCCTTTGGTCGTTTTGGAGCGCGAGCTCGGTCCCGCAATGGTTCTCGGTCTTCGACACTGTGGGCGTGCAAGCCCCTGACAAAATGACGCCCGCCCTCGTACTGGTCGCGGTTGCAGCCATCATTGGCATTCCTGCGCTTGCGCTCGCGCGCGGCGGCGCCGACCGCCAGTACAGTTTCCGACGGTCGGTTGCGTCGGTCGGTTTATGCGGGTTGATCGCGGTTTGCATCTCGCTTCCCGTGGTTCACGATCGCCTCGGGGAGACGGTCAGTACCGCAATGGCCGACATTAGAGTGCCGACCCTCAATAGCCGCGACAACGCGAACCTGGAGCGTGGCTACTACGAGAACCTCGTCAATGTCGGCGCATTCAACCCAGAACTCTGGATTGTCTATGGCCAACGACGACACGACGGTTGGAACAATTTGGACAAGACGCCGCTGAGCGAGTTCACGGGTGCGCTTCCCACGACCTATCTGCGACCACTCTCCCAAGCAGACTTTAAGGGAGCGCGGGTCCACATCAACCGCTGGGGCATGCGAGATCAGGACTACGAAAAGATTCCTGCTCCCGGCACCCCGCGAATCGCATTCGTCGGCTCTTCGCATGTCTTCGGCGAGGGCGTCGCGGATGACGAGACTTTCGAGGGCCTGTTGGAGCGGCGGCTGAATGCGCAGGCAGCCGCCAGCGGGTATCGACACTACGAGGTGCTGAACTTTGCCGTTGGGGGTTATGTTCCTCTGGACATTCTGGCCATCATCGAGGATCGAGTGCTCGCATTCAAACCAAAGTACATCTTTTACTTCGAGCACAGCGCGCTTGTTCCACGAACGCTAAAGCGTCTCGGGAAAGCAATCCAGAATGGCTCCGCATTTCGCTACGACTTCGTGCGCGACATTGTACGCGAGAGCGGGATCGATCCCCGTGCCGACCCCGAGGTACTTCAAAGAAAGCTCACGCCCTACGGAGACAGACTTCTGCGTGCGATCTATTCTCGAATCGTGGAAGCTGCGAAGCGAGAAGGGGTCGGGGTCTTTTGGATTTATCTACCCAGACCAGACGAGAGGACCAGTACCGAGCTGGAGAAGCGCCTCGCTGCCGAAGCTGGCTTTAACGTTCTCGATCTTTCCGGTGTGTATGACGGGTATGACTGGCGGACGCTTCTTGTAGCACCTTGGGACGATCACCCCAACGCCGCCGGCCATCGGCTCGTCGCCGACAAGCTTTACGAAGTGCTGCAGCAACACCAGGATTTGGTTCCCCTGAACCTTGCGGTTGCTCCACAAGAGGAGGAACAATGAACGCGATCCAGATCAGGACGATGGCCAAGGATTTCATATTGAAGGAATTTCTGCCCGGTGAAAGGCCGGAGAATCTGACGGATTCAACGGAGCTGATAACTGACGGCATTCTCGATTCGTTGGCGACGCTTAAGCTCGTTGCCTACCTGGAAAAATCCTGCGGTATCGAAATCGCCCCTGACGAACTCGTGCCGGAGAACCTGAACTCCATCACCCAAATTGCCAATTTCGTCCAGTCGAAGCAGGCGTCCACATAGAGCTCGCCATGACGGTCGCTGCCTTACACGAGTATCTGGAACAGAGCGCGAGGCGGTATCCCCAGAGGTGCGCCGCTGTCGAGGCGAGCTCTGGGCGGCAGATCACCTACGGCGAGCTCGACGCGCTGTCGGACCAAGTCCGCGACCATCTGCGTCGGATCGGCGTCCGGCCGGCGGACCGCGTCGGCATTTGCCTTCCAAAATCGATCGCCTCGCTCGCTGTTCTGTTCGGCATCTTAAAGGTGGGCGCAGCCTATGTGCCCGTCGACTCTCTGGCACCGCCTGCGCGTAACGCGTTCATATTTAACGACTGCGGCGTGCGCGCGATTTTCGTGGAGGCGTCCCGAGCCGAAACTTTGCGCTGTGAGTTGGCGCGCTTGGCTGCGGAACCTTGTCTCTTACCGCTCGACTGGTCCGACGGTCCCTCGCCGCTCGCGACGTACCTGGCTCGCGTGGAGGCCGACGGCTTGGCGGTGGACGAATCGGCGCGGCCGGGGCCGGACAACCTCGCTTACGTGCTTTACACTTCGGGCTCGACCGGCCAGCCGAAGGGTGTGATGCTGACGCATCGCAATGGCTCGAGCTACGTGGACTGGTGTTCCGATATCCTCGCCCCTGACGAGAACGACCGCTTCTCCTCCCATGCGCCTTTCCACTTCGACCTGTCTATTCTCGACATCTTCGTACCGCTGAAGCACGGCGCCACCGTATTTCTCATCGGTGAGGAGCTCGGCAAGAATCCGACCCGGATGGCGTCGGTTATCGCCGAGCGGCGGTTGACCGTCTGGTATTCCACGCCCTCCGTACTCACGCTTCTGGTCGAGCACGGCAGACTTGATGCTCGCGACGACCACGCTCTTCGGTTCATTCTATTTGCCGGCGAGGTTTTTCCGGTCAAGCATCTGCGCAGGCTAAAGGCTGTGGTCCCACGCGCACGCTACCTGAATCTCTATGGTCCAACCGAGACCAACGTCTGTACCTACTACGAAATCCCGCAGACGATCGCCGAAGACCGCTCGGCGCCGTTTCCGATCGGGCGCGCCTGCTCGCATGTTAAGGCACGCGTGATCGATGCGAACGGTCGCGACGTGCCGCGAGGCCAGGAAGGCGAGCTCGCAATCAGCGGTGCTCCCGTGATGCTGGGCTATTGGAACATGCCTGAGCGAACAAGCGCCGCTTTTCATGTCGATTCAAGCGGTCGCTGGTACCGTACCGGCGATGTAGTGATCGAAGGCGATGGCGGCGTCTATACCTTCCGCGGTCGACGCGACCGGATGGTGAAGAGACGGGGATATCGGATCGAACTCGGCGAGATCGAGACGGCGCTCTATCGCCATCCAGCGATCTCCGAGGTGGCGGCGATCGCTCGCTCGGAGGAGTCGGGCGTCTCCATTAAGGTGTTCTATGCCTCGCGCGACGGTCATGCGCTGTCGCTCATCGAGCTGAAGCGGTTCTGCGCCCACAACTTGCCGGCCTACATGGCCCCGGACTGGTTCTCGCATCAGCAGTTACTTCCCAAGACATCGACAGATAAAATCGACTACCAGCATCTGATGAGGATGGAGTAGTGGATTTCGCGCTGAACGAGGAGCAGCGTATCCTGCGTGGCCAGATCCTTCGCTTCGCGCAAGATAAGCTCAATAAAGATGTCAGGCAGCGCGACCGAGACCAAGTATTCCAGCGCGAGTTGTGGGGGGCTTGCGCGCAGATGGGCCTGACCGGCCTGCCAGTCCCCCAGGCCTACGGGGGACCCGGTCTCGATTCCCTGTCCACGGCCATTGCAATCGATGCGCTTGGCTACGGCTGCGAGGATTCCGGCTTGGTCTTCTCGATCTGCGCCCACCTTCTGGCCTGCGTGGTGCCGATTTGGAAGTTCGGCACTGAACAGCAGAAGAATCGATATCTTCCGGGGCTCTGTGATGGCACTTTGATCGCAGCCAATGCGATGAGCGAACCGGAGTCGGGCTCCGATGCATTTGCAATGCAAACCCGGGCGGAGCCTCATGGCGACGGCTTTCTAATCAACGGCACGAAGACCTTCGTGAGCAACGGGCCGGTGGCAGATGTTGCCGTCGTCTTTGCTGTCACTGACCGCGCCAAGGGGTATTTCGGCGGCATCACGAGCTTCCTCGTGGACCGCGCGCTGCCCGGCTATCGGGTCGCGCAAAAGTTCGAAAAAATGGGACTGCGGACGTCTCCGATCGGGGAGCTTGTCTTCGAGGACGTATTTGTTTCGAAGGACGCCGTTCTCGGTGGAGTGGGCGGCGGCTCCAGGCTGTTCGCTCATAGCATGGACTGGGAGCGGGCGTGCCTATTCGCCAGTCATATAGGCACTATGGAGCGGCTTCTGGAAAAGGCAGTGGCGTATACGCGCACCCGACGTCAGTCCGGCCAGGCCATCTCCAAGCACCAGGCGGTCGCCCATAAGATTGCCGACATGAAGATGCAGGTGGAGGCGGCCCGACTGCTCGTCTACAAGGCGGCGTGGGGCCTTGAGCGCTCCCAGTCCGTATCCCTCGACGCCGCCGTTTCGAAGCTCTTTGTGAGCGAATCGCTAGTTCGCACCACGCTCGATGTCGTCCAGGTCTTCGGCGGCTATGGTTTCTTGAGCGAATTCGAGGTCGAACGTGCCGTGCGTGATGCCATCGGCAGCAAACTCTATTCCGGAACTTCTGAGATACAGCGCAACATTATTGCTGGCTGGCTGGGGCTTTGATGGCGGCTGTGGTCAGAACCTGTCCGTGAAGGGCGGCGTGTGCTGTCGCTGGGTCTGCCCTCAGTTCGCGAAAAAAGGCGACGCTCGATTTTGGTGAGGCAACCGGAGAGTGGTACTATCGCAACCCATGGAGCCACCGGGGCGGAGAGCGCTTTTGTCGTTCGACTTTGGTGCGTCTGCCCAGCCCGTGGTCTCCGAACTTGCGGCTCAGAGGCGAAGAACCAGACCAGCCGCGACGCGTGAAACATAGGCTTTGTGGATGCGGCTTCTCTATATACATTCTGCGCACGTCCCGGCGCCGGCCGCCAATGCGGTACAAGTCGCAAAGATGTGCCATGCATTTCGGGTTGCCGGAGCGGAGGTCCTGCTAGCGCTTCCACGCGCCTCCATGAATGCACGGGAACATTATGAGAAGATCGCGCGCGAATACGGATTCGGTACCGAGTTCCCATTCCGCGTTCTCCCTGTACCCTTTTGGCCTGTGCCCGGCCGGGAGCTTTTTTTTGCTGCGTTGGCGCTTCTTGCTGCGGTCTGGCTGCGGCCGCATGTCGTCTTTACACGCTCGGCTACTGTAGCGCTTGTTTCTGCCGGACTTTTCGGGTTCACGACCGTGTTTGAGCTTCACGACCCGATTGGCAGTTTGAGCAGACGTCAGCGTCAGCGCCTTGCCAAACTGATAGGCCTAGAGGCATTCCGTATGCTGGTCGTCACGTCACAACGTCTGCGGGACGACAGCATCCGCCTCTTTCCTCAACATGCGGGAAAATTTCTCGTCGCGCCCAATGGCGCGGATCCTGTTCCGCCGAATGTCGAGCCATGCAGCCTCAGCGGCACGTTCAAGGTTGGTTATGTCGGACATCTGTATAAGGGAAAAGGCATGGAGATAATAAGTGCTATTGCGCCTCGATGCGGCTGGGCGACATTTCACATCGTCGGGGGAACACCAGGCGATATAGAGTATTGGACATCGAAGCTGGCCAAATGCCCGAACATAGTGTTTCACGGCTACGTTCCTCACGCCGCGACATCTGCCTACTTGGCCGAAATGGACGTTGTACTCGCGCCCTATCTTAGAGATGTAGAGGGCCAGGGCGGCGGTCGAAATATCGCTGAGGGAATGTCGCCGCTCAAGCTCTTCGAATATATGGCGCATGGCAAACCCATAGTGTCCTCCGACCTGTCAGTTATACGAGAAGTTTTGAGGGATAGCGTCAACAGCATTCTGGTGTCGCCAGACAACCCGTCCGACTGGGTCAAAGCTCTTCAGCGCCTGCGCGAAAACAAGGCGCTTCGGGATCAGATTGGTCAGCAGGCGAAGGCAGACTTTCTGGCCAGGTACAGCCGCATCGCACGCGCAACCAACATTCTAGAGGAAATCAAGAGCCGGATGCCGTCGAGCGGAAGCTCGTAGGAGTGCACAATTTCTCTTGTTGAGGGCGGCTGCGCCGCCAGCAAGCCTGCTTTCCGTTCGCCGCAATGAGCCCGTGGTCCGTCCTGAACCGTTGAATGGCAAGATCCGACTGCCCCGGCTTTTTGCTGAGGTTCCGTCATGCGTTGCTCCGACCATCTCCCCGCGTCGCGTTGATTTTCGCATTGAGCTAAATTTAGCCTGCGAGACCCGCCACTGTCCGGCGACTGAACCGGCGCGAACCCGATTGTGAGGCTCGATGTACTCGCAGGCGGCGGGATCGCCCGAAGCATCAGAATCAAGATTGTCCGTTCAATCGGTCGGAGGATGGACTACATATATCAGTTAGCTTCCCTGAGAAGCTGCAATATACATCAGTAGACATTACGATCCGAAAAGATCAGTAGAGCTGTTTTCCAAATTATCTTAATGTCGAGAAGCATGCTCCAGGATTTTATATACCAGAGGTCGTGCTCAACGCGTTTTTCCATCCTCCAGAGTTCCTTCGTTTCCCCTCGAAAGCCATTGATCTGAGCCCAGCCTGTCAAACCGGGTTTTACATGATGACGATAAGCATAGCTCGCAATGATCACACTATAGGTATCGTCATGGGCGATGGCGTGAGGTCGGGGCCCAACCAGGGACATCTCTCCCCGAAGCACGTTGAATAATTGCGGCAGCTCGTCGATGTTTGACCGGCGCAATATTCGGCCAAGTCGGGTAACCCGCGCATCATTACGCTGAGCCTGGCGAATTTGTGTACCGTTCTCCTGCACCGTCATCGATCGGAATTTGTAAATATTGAACGGCTTGCCACCAAAACCTCGTCGCGCCTGCCGGAACAGCACAGGGCGACCGTTCTCGAGCGCTATGGCACATGCGACCAACGCCATCAACGGAGATAGGAACAGCAGTAGCAGGGATGCAACAGCAATGTCGAACAACCGCTTGAGCAGGCGTTCGGCAGGCCTCAACGGGATACGCTGGACTTCGAAGGCTCGCTGCCAGCCGGTGTGCAGCGGGCTTCCAGCCAGAATTCTATCTATGTAGGCGTCGGCGAAAAGATAGATCGGCAGCGGGAGGCGGGACATTTCCTCCAGGATGCGGTCGATCAACTTCCGCTGGTCCCAAGAGCAAAAGAGATAAACTGCCCCATACGAGCCATTACGGAACGCAGCCTGTGCAGCTGCGACGGCGGCATGCACCGATCGTGCTGCGATCGTGCCATCATCGTTCTCGATGTTCGAAACACCACAAACCGCGATGCCCTGTTGCCTAAGCTTGTTGATTATCCCCTGTTCCTTTCCAGGAACGCCAGAGTAAAACAGATAAACTGTGCGCAACACGAGTTTCTCAGCCGCCAGAAGCCGTTTCAGCCCACGCGCTAGAATCGCGTGGCCAGGCAGCAGGGTTGGGAATCCGACCGCAAACGCCAGCGTCAAGGAGCCGCGCGAGAACGTCGACGTCGTCTTCGTGAGAAAGGCGAGCCAGAGAATTGAAAAGAAAACAAACAGCCAGCCGCTGAAGAGTGTTTTGATCTTGCAGTGATCGTCCAGGATGCCACTAACCGTGTAGGCGCCCCTGGCGGTCATGAATGCGACCAGCAATAGGCCGGCGGTAACACTTAGGCAGATCGAATCCCAGATATCTGGCGGCCTCACGCCGAAGGCCCTATGGTAGAGCTCAATTGACGCAAGGAGTATTGTCTGTCCGAGGAGGAAATCAGCAGTTGCGAGAAACACGCAAACTGCTCCCACGGGGAGCCGTAGCGGCTCTACGCTCCGCTTCCAGAGCGCACGCGACGCTTCGGTTGGTGCATGCCGCATGAGACGACCCCCCGAATCCTGTTGCATCCCTTCTCCTCTGGGTCATGGCACACGCCATCCATAAGGAGGGGGTTATCCCAACGGCCAGTCGGTTAGATTTGATTTAAATGCCTCAGAGACATGTCGCTGTTACCTCGGGCACAGACGAGTCGCTATTTTATCGTATCCTAATGTGCTAATATCTTCTGCCTTAAAGCGTTTGCGCGAGATCGGACTGGAGGTCGGACTCGTTCAAACGGGTGGTCAAGGAGCAATGCTTTAGGGGGCTGGGGCGCTTACCCTATCAGGGAGAGGGAGCCATGTCAGAGAATGGCGCTGAGGTTCGAGTCAAACAGCTGAACAACATACGCTTATTTCGGCAATTTGGACAAGATACTCTTAGTGAAATGGCGAAAGCAGCCATCCTACGGAGGGTTCCAAAGAATAAAGTCTTAACTCACCTTGGTGACATACCGCGTTACATTTACTACATAATTCACGGAAAAGTTCGACTTAGTGTTCCTCTCTCAGATGGCCGAGAATTCATCTTTTCTGATCTCGGTCCCGGTGACACTTTCGACTTGACTAGATTGTTCCTCGCGCGACACAGTAACATGAACGCTGCATCAGTCGTGGACAGCGACTTGCTCCAAATCGAAGCAGCTTTCATGGCTAGTGTCTTCGACAAGCACCCAGATCTCGCACTGAAGGTGATCCCGTACTTATGCCAGGCAACGCACGACGCGCAAGAGCGAGTGATCCACAGTGCGTCCAGTGCACTATCCGTTCGATTGGCGAGCACGCTCTTGCGATTGATTGAGACCTCGCACAGCACGGCTACCGTGAATGGAGCTCTGAGCATCCACATTTCGCAGACCGACCTCGCGGCAATGATCCCGGCGTCTCGAGCGAAAGTGAATCGTTGCCTGAGAGAATGGGAGCGGCGGGATCTGACCCGATACTACCGCGGCTCACTGGCGATTCTCAATCGCACCGCATTAGAGTCCGTTGCTCTTGGCTACTCGCGTTTGATCGTTCAATAATGCCTTTCCCATGTGCTCGGGCATCTCCACGCCATTCTCCGGGAAGATAATGAACCGGAAGTGGTGGCGGTCGTGCTCGGATCGCTCGGTGGAATCAGTTAGTGGCGTCGTAGGTCGCCGCACCGGACATGTGCGCCTTCGTAGGTAACGAGACACCGCTCACTGCCGTGCAGACCGCGTCTACTGCGTCCGAGATTGGACGATGGCACGCACAACAGCAAAGTCGCCTCTTTGCTATTCGCGGTGCGACTTTGCTGTTGGGGAATCCGGGACTATTATCGGCCGCCCATGTACATCACGTCGGTGGAAAATGGATCTGCAAGCCTTCAGGGATTCGATTGCGAAATCACAGCCGCCCGCCGGCTTGAGTCCTGCCCTGCAGGCGCTGTGGTGGGATGCGAAGGGCGATTGGGATAAGGCGCACGAGCGCGCGCAGGCGCGCGACGATACGGCGGGTATGCGCGTGCATGCCTACCTGCATCGCAAGGAAGGCGATCAATCGAATGCGGAATATTGGTATCGTCGCTGCGACGCCGCGCCGTCGACCTTGACGCTTGATGAGGAATGGCAAGAGTTGGCGCGTGCTCTTTTGGGGCAAAGCTGACGCCTTCCGCACGCCAGGTCTGGTTTTTGCCGCGATCCGTCGTCGTATGCACACGTTTTTCCCACGATGCTACCGCCTATCGACGATTCTGGGCTTGCAGGCCTAGGCGAGGGCAGGGCTACACTACTCCTGACTTTGATCAGCAAGCGGCACGGCGAGCTCGGCATCTGCGGCTCGGCCGCCGCAGTGGCGCGAAAAGGATACGTGGACCGCTCGCTGCCAAACTGAAACTCGCGATGTGAGGAGTTCGCCATGTTTCGTACGATTGCGTCGGCGCTGTTCGCTGCGCTGCTCTGCTCGGTGGCCGCGCGTGCCGCCTCGGAAGCGGTCCGCTATTATCCCGTTCCGGAGGGCGCCGGCCCGCACGATGTCGCTCCGGCGCCGGGTGGCACCGTATGGTACACCGCCCAGGGACAGGGCGCGCTTGGGCGGCTCGATCCTGATACAGGCGCCGTCAAGCACATCACCCTCGGCGACGGCTCGGCGCCGCACGGGGTGATCGTTGGTCCCGACGGCGCCGCCTGGGTGACCGACGGCGGCCTCAACGCTATCGTGCGCGTCGATCCCGAGACGGAAGCGGTGAAGGCTTTTCCGCTCCCCGAAGGGCACGGCGACGCGAACCTCAATACCGGTTCCTTCGACAAGCACGGGAGGCTTTGGTTCACTGGGCAGGAGGGGATTTACGGCAGGCTCGATCCGGCGAGCGGCAAGGTCGACATTTGGAACGCGCCGCGCGGTCGCGGCCCCTACGGGATCACGACCACGCCGTCCGGTGATGTCTACTACGCCTCGCTCGCCGGCAACCATATCGCCAGGATCGATCTTTCGACCGGCGAGGCTTCCCCGATCGACCCGCCGACCGCGGATCAGGGCGCCCGCCGCGTCTGGTCGGATTCCAAAGGCCGCATCTGGGTCAGCGAATGGAATGCCGGCCAGGTTAGCGTCTTCGATCCGGCAGCGAATGATTGGCGCAGCTGGAAGCTGCCCGGAGACGAGCCCCAGGCCTATGCCGTCTATGTCGATGAACGCGACAAGGTCTGGCTCACCGATTTCAGCGCGAACGCCATCGTCCGCTTCGACCCGGAAACGCAGACCTTCGCGAGCTTCCCGTCCGACCGCGACAACGCCAACGTTCGCCAGCTCAACGGGCGCTCCGGCGAGGTATGGGGTGCGGAGTCCGGTACCGACCGCCTTGTCGTTATCGAGACCGACACGGGCAAATAAAGCAAAAGAGGTCGAGGCAACGACGAAGGGCAATTGCGCGAAGAGACCGCACGTCAGCGGCTGTCTTTTGACATCGCGTAGGGAGATGCCGCTCTACACGAAGAGAAAATCGCTGTTCGAGATGCTTGCAACGAGGACACCGTTTAGTGAAAGCATGTCACTGGCGGAGAAGACGACCAGCGTATCGCTCCCGACCTGTCGGAGTTCGCTGTAGTTTTGGTATCCTGAAATCTCCAGGAGATCATCGCCGGAAAGGTCGAAGTCGGTGATGGTGTCGTGGCCATGGCCGGCGGCGAAGACGAAGCTGTCGTTTCCCGTTCCACCGGTGAGGATATCGGTGCCAAGACCACCGACGAGCCGGTCCGACCCGCCTCGGCCGTCCAGCCGATCTGCGCCGCCGAGGCCTTCGAGCGTGTTCCCTGCGCCGTTGCCCACCATGGTGTTGGCGAGCCCGTTGCCTTTTCCCGCCAGATTGGCAGCCGACCTCAGGAAGAGGTTTTCGACGTTGTCGGCCAGGGTCCAGTTTATATAGGCGTGCGTCTCGTCGAAGCCGCCATTGGTCTCTTCGATGGTTTTGTCACCGGAATTGTCGACATAGTAGACATCATCACCCGCGCCGCCGACATGCGTGTCGGCGCCCGCTTTTCCGTTCAAGATGTCGCTGCCGCCCATTCCATAAATGACGTCCGCACCGGAGCCGCCGGTAAGCGTATTGTTGCCGTCGTCCCCTACGATTGACCCCGGCGGCGGCTCGTTGAGTGGATCGATCCAGACGAAATCCGAACTGCTCAAGGAGGCGCTGGTTACGCTTTTCAGGAGAACAGTGTCACTATCGGAGAAGACGACCAGCGTGTCGCTCCCGACCTGCCGGAGTTCGCTGTAGTTTTGGTATCCTGAAATCTCCAGGAGATCATCGCCGGAAAGGTCGAAGTCGGTGACGGTGTCGTGGCCATGGCCGGCGGCAAAGATGAAGCTGTCGTTTCCCGTTCCACCGGTGAGGATATCGGCGCCGAGGCCGCCTACGAGCCGGTCCGACCCGCCCCGGCCGTCCAGCCGATCTGCGCCGCCGAGGCCTTCGAGCGTGTTCGCTCCGCCGTTGCCCACCATGGCGTTGGCGAGCCCGTTGCCTTTTGCCGCCAGATTGGCAGCCGACCTCAGGAAAAGGTTTTCGACGTTGTCGGCCAGGGTCCAGTTTGTATAGGCATGCGTCTCGTCAATGCCGCCATTGATCGCCTCGATGATTTTGTCACCGGCGTTGTCGACGTAGTAGACGTCATTACCCGTGCCGCCGACAAGCGTGTCGGCGCCGACCCCTCCGATGAGTTGGTCGGAGCCGGCGCGGCCCTCCAGCAAATCATCGCCCGCCAGCCCATCCAGCACGTTGGCTCCCTCGTTTCCGCCGAGTTGGTCGGCAAAGGAAGACCCTGTAAGATTTTCAATGCTGGTGAAGGTATCGCGGTCGCTGCCGATGCCGGTCCCGTCCAGACCGAAGTGTTGTTCCAGGGCATCTATCCAGTGCGCGGCGATTTTCGCATAGCCATCGGCAGTCGGATGCAGTCCGCTGTCAAGCGGCGGTGCTGTGATGTCATCTGGTGTCAGATCACGCATGTCGACAAAGATGACCTTATGCCCTTGGGCGGCCAGTTCAGAGATCAGACCGGGCATTGCATCGTTATACGCATCGACACGGTCTGCACGCGCTTGTGACTGTTGGCCGACGCGAACGGGAGGCAAGGATCCGACGAAGACGGTTAAAGCGGGATCGCTGGAGGTCAGGCTGAGCAAAAGGGTGCGCAGATCCTGCAGCATCGTTGGCACGCTATCGGTCGAGCTGTCATTTGTTCCGGCGATCAGCAGTACAGCGTCGGGTTTCGTAGCTGCCACAACATCGTTGTCGATGCCGTTCAGTTGATTGAGCGTCCAGTTGCGGTGACCTTCGTGATCCCGATCGCCCATGGTGGCGGGGCCGTTGGACGAGGAACCGACGAAGTCGATCTTCACATTGAGTGCCTCCAACTGTTCCAGCATAAACTTCCGATATCCGCCGCTTTCGGTATCGGAAGAGCTCGCGATCACTCCATATGTAATGGAATCGCCCAGCGGCAGTATCGACAGCAACTTGTAAGCATGACCGGAAGCCAAATCGGCGATGACTCCACGTGACGAAGCGCCGTAAGTGACTGCGTCCGAATCGGCACCGCCGGCGAAAGCGTCTGGACGGCTGCTATCATAGAACACCGTCATAGTGTTTTCTCCACCTGGCAAAGCTTCTCGCGGGCATCACCGCCTAGGCCGCGCAGCAGAAAGGCTCGAGATCGTCACAGCTGATCGGCCAGTCGAGACCGATGCCGCAGAGGCCTTTCAGCCTGAAGTCGTCAGAGCAATTCCAGGAAAAGTGTGAAACGGTTTCCCGTCCGGAATTGCGCAAAAACAAAGAGATAGAGCGGTTCAGCGTTTCCGTGAAACGACGAACCGCTCTAGTATGGAATGGCGGCGTCTGCCCGAACCTGCAGTTGGTTCCGCCTGTCAGGCCGATCGTGTAATTCCACGGTCTGCCGGAGTAGGTGTCCTCGTCCCGGATATTGCTGTCTGGGCCTCGTTCGAGCTGCCGATCATCCGTGTCGTGGCGCCCCCATTCGAGGACGGGAACGCGAGCTTTCCTCCGTCTGACGAACGGGTGCAGGAAAAAGGCTGAATCGAAGCCAGCGCCGATCACGACGATACCATGGTGCACGATACCATGGTGCTTGTCGGCGACCTGTTTGGCCCGGGTGTCGAGTACCATTGTCCATGGCCTCTTCAGCCACTGACCCTCACCTGACGCCGATGCGATCGGCTTGCCTGCAGGTCAGCGAGACAAATTCAATGTTGCATCGCACTCTTAGGCACTGCAACATAATATTTGCCACTACTTTGGGTAGTTAGGCAACATTTTTTTGAGCCTCCGATACCTGGCTCGACACCGGGCACGGGTGACGACGGCGGGGCGATCGCTGTTGCTGTTATTGGACTTAAATTGCGACAGATCGGCAATTCAACGCGGGCATTTATCGACAATTGGCCCAAATTGCGCGCGCGCATTGAGCCAGGGCATCTTGAACTTTCGTCGTTGCCTGTGCGTTTAGGTTGTAGTACGCGTCCTGTTGCAGTGCAGCAATATCCGGCGGCAATGTGCGGCCGCGTGGAGGGCTCATCCCGTCACCGGAAAGGTGAGCACCCGAAAACCGAATAGGTCAGGCGAAAATTCCGGAAGACGGGAGAAGCATGGTATGAGCATCGGAGCGGGCAGCGCCCCGCCTCGGCCGTCAGTCGCCATCGAGCGTTCACCCGTTGAGCGCTGTGTCCTTGCAGCACTTCGTTTTTTCCCGTTCCTGTGCGGGCTCGTTCCGATCCTGCTCTACCAAAAGGCGGCATCCCGCGTGGCGTGGCACGATCCTGCCTTTGCCACGGCCAGCGCCTTCGGGTTGGCTCTACTATGCTGCCTTTTTTCATTCGTGCGCTATCCCGCCGAGGCGCGGGCTGCGCGAATTATCGTCGTCGGCCTGGCGATAACGCTGGGCCTCTTCAGCTTCGGGCTTGGAGACGAACACGGCATTGCCGACGCAGCTCGCGCCGACGCGTTGGGCAATGTACTCATCTATTCTCGCCTGATCGCGCTAGCGGCGGCCGTTTTTTCGATCCTGCGGCCGTCCTTTGCCATTTTCCCGATGGTCTATTTCGCCTTTCACAAGGATGTCACACGGGCAGTTTCCGGTGCAGCGGAACTGGGCCGCAACGACTATGCGCCCTTGATTGAGGTCGGTCTCTTCCTGGCCTGTGGCCTGTTGGCCCTTGGCCTGCTGCAGAGTTTGAGCCGGCTGAAGCTCTTCACCAGGAACCTGCCCAGCCCCGGCGAACTCGGAACCAGGGATTTCGCGGCCCAAGCTGCCGGCATACTGCTGCTGGCCGGCATCGGCGCCCATTTTGGCAACTACTTCATGTCCGGGATGGCCAAGGTCACGCTTGACGGAGGGCCGTTGAGCTGGATCCTGGAGAACCCGACCAGTTCCATCATGCTGGCCGGGTATGGGTTGGGCGCGGCCCCGTTGGGCTTTTCCGAATCCTTGCTCGCTCATGCTTATGAAGCAGTCAGGGCGGTCCAGATTCCGATGAATGTCGTTATCCTTGCTGCCCAGCTTCTATGCTTTCTTGCGTTTTTGCGCCGGCGATGGCTCATCGGACTGACCGCGTTCTTCGATATCATGCATGTCGGGATCTTCCTTCTGAGCGGCGCTCTTTTTCTGCACTGGATCATCTTGAACAGTCTGATCGTCGCGGCTCTGACGAGAATGAAGGAAAATTCGTTTTCTACAATTGCCGTGGTAACCGGGATTGTTGTCACCATATTCGGCCACGCGGTCTTTTATAACGCGCGGCTCGGCTGGTACGATTCAAGGCAAATCCGGCAAGCACATTTCGAGGCGCTAACGAAAGAAGGTGACTGGGTGCGGGTCGCACCGAGCTTTTTCCGCGACGCCTCCTATCTGCTCTATGGCCGTCACTTCGGCTATCAGGAATATCGTCGTGAATCCGGCCACGTTCCGACCTCAGCTTGGGGCCAGATCGGGATCAGGCAGGTGCAGCCAAAGTCGTCGGACGTTGCCTCGTCCAACTATGAGGTCATGAAGCTTACCAAAGAGTGCGCCTATCCAGTCGAACTGGCAATCACGCCGCCTGACTACGATGCGGCCCGCCCGGCGCCGTTTATTCTTGGACAGCACAATCGCGCCGCGAACTTGGCGAACTCGGCTATTCCAGTTGATTACAACCTCTATCCCCACCATCATTATTCCATGCCGTTCCTGCACCGCGCTTTTGAGGCGTTGGAGCCTCGCGACATCGTGGCGTATCGATACCTGGTCGATACCGTCTGCCTGGATGTCGCAGACGGCAAGGTTGTGCGGCGGCTCATGACCCAGACATTGGGGCCCAGGATCGATGTCCGCCAGTGAATCCGGCGAGGGCGCCGCGGACGTTTCAGCACGCGAGTTTTGACCATAAGGCAGCACCAGTTTCAACGCTCGCAATCCTTGCCCCTGACGCTGGTCCAAAATTGCCACGGAAGTTGAATTTCATTCCCTAGGCAGCCCGTCATAATAAGGCCGGCGGCGGCATTACCAGCATGTCTCGAGGAGGAGATAAAAATGCGGCTCATCAGGCCTTTGGTTTTTACGGGTAAGGTTTCATCGCTGCTCTCTGCCGCAGCAGGGAGGAAACGGCATCGACGTCAGACTATCCTGATATGTGCAGCTGTGGCGGCCGGTTCCGCGATCGCAGGTTTTTCGGCACAAGGCGCCGAAACGGGAGCCTGGATCACCACTTGGGCTGCCACACCTGCTTCGCGCTGGTCGGATGATCTTCCTGCGCCTTTCGGAGTGCCGGAGGTGCTGGAGAACCAGACCGTCCGCCAGGTTGCCCGCATCAGTGTTGGCGGCAATAGCGTCCGGGTCGTGCTGTCGAATGCCTTTGGCGCCAAGCCGCTGACCATCGGCGCCGCCAGCTTGGGAATAGCAGGCAAGGACGGCGAGGTCGATCAGGCGACCCTGAAGCCCATCACCTGGGGCGGCAAGAGTTCTGTGGTCATTCCGCCGGGAGCCCCGATCCTCAGCGACCCCGTCGCCCTCCCGGCAGAAGCGCTTTCCGAACTCTCGGTCAGCGTCTTCCTGCCGAAGAAGACGGCGCTGTCGTCGGTGCATTGGGATGGTGTGCAAACCGCCTACATCTCCGGCCCGGGCAATTTCACAAACGACCCGGCGTTCAAGGCTGACAGCACGCTCAAATCGCGCCTTTTCCTGAGCGATATATGGGTTGACGCCGCACCGGAATCCCAGGCGATCGTGTTTTTCGGGGATTCCATCACGGATGGAAATTGCTCGACCCCCGATGCCAATAACCGCTGGCCAGACCATATCGCCAGGCGATTACAGGAGGCCAACCGCAAGGTCGCGGTGGTCAACGAAGCCTTTTCAGGCAATCGGGTGTTGACCGACGGTATGGGTGTTAATGCTCTGGCACGTTTCGATTCTGATATCCTGAGCCATCCCAAAGTCTCGACCGTCGTCGTAATGATGGGCATCAACGATATCGG
Source organism: Mesorhizobium sp. (assembly GCA_004020645.1). Classification (GTDB taxonomy): domain Bacteria; phylum Pseudomonadota; class Alphaproteobacteria; order Rhizobiales; family Rhizobiaceae; genus Mesorhizobium. The sequence continues at coordinate 92,081 of SAQL01000012.1, forward strand.
CTGGCCCGGCGAAAATGCAATCACGCCGGACGACAATGAACCGACCGCCGAAGAGATTATCACCGGATACAAACAGCTCATCGACCGCGCGCATGCCCATGGCGTACGCATTGTGGGCGCGACGTTGACCCCCTTCGCCGACACCTTCAAAGGGCTTCCTACCGAGGGTTACTACACACCAGAGAAGGAAAAGATACGCGTCGCTGTGAACGAATGGATCCGCACCGGCGGTGGCTTCGATGGCGTGATCGACTTCGACAAGGTGATGGAAGACCCGGCCAAGCCGGGATACCTGCGCGACGACTACGACTGCGGCGATAACCTCCATCCCAACGACGCTGGATACAAGGCGATGGCGGACGCGGTCGATCTCGACATCTTGTTGGGTCCAGCCAAATAGATCGCTGCTGACCTTGCCGCGCTGCTCAGGCATTGCGGCAAGGTCGGTTCGAGCATGCCTCAAGTGAGCCCTAGCCGGACAAGATGGCGTACGACCGGTGAGAACATCTCCTGACTGATGTAAGCTCCGGTGTTCGTATTTTCGAAGAGTGGGCTGACGACGGCCGCATCCTCGACCGCGGGAATACCTGCCTGGCGTGCTTGAGCCATCATCTCGTCTGCCGCTCGGCCCTGGCCCTTGCCGACGACCGTCGGCACCGGCGTTTCACCCCTAGCGTAACGCAACGCCACTACGCGGTCACCAGACACGAAGACGATGACGGCGTTTTTTACGCCCAGCTTCGCAGGTTGCATCACGGCCTCACGCCGCTGTCGCTGCTGTTCATGCCGAATCAAGGGGTCGCCTTCGAGGTCCTTGTGTTCGCGCTTGTATTCAGTTGTCGTCATGCGCATGTCGCGCAGGAACAGCCAGCGCTGAATAGGAACATCGATCACGCCGATGACGACAAAGGCCAGGGCGGCGGCAATTCCAAGTGGTGTCAGCACCGCCTTGATGATCGGCTCCAGGCATGACGGAGCGCATCCTGGAGCATCGAAGAGCGGCTGCAGCCACGCGATCAAAATGAATGCGAAGAGGCTGGCCAGCAACACCACCTTGGCCAGGCCTTTGGTGAACTCGATGACGTTGCGCAGCGACAGGATCTTCTGAAGGCCCTTCGCTGGGTTTATGTGATCGAATTGCGGCTTGAGCGGCTCAAACGAGAAGACCGGCCCGAACGTCCCCAGCATGCCGAAGGCCACGGCGAGAACGACAACGATTCCGACCAGCGGCAAAGTCGCAAGCATCAGCAATGACAACGAATGGCGGATTGCCAGCAGGCTGACTTCAACGAACGAATCGCCCGGGGCGGTCACGGTCTGCACGAGTTCCGAAAGGTGCTCGACGAACGTTGGCCAGGCCAAATAGAGATAGCCAAGCGCTGCGAAAAGCGTGAAGCCGGAGCCCAGGTCGCGGCTTTGCGAAACCTGGCCTTTCCGGCGAGCGTCGCGAAGCTTCTTGTCGGACGCCGGTAGTTTCTTTTCCTCAGCTTCTTCGGCCATGTTGCAATCTTATCGCACTGTTGTGGTTCCAGTCGGCCAAGGCCGTGTGTAAGGTGCGGCGGGCTTGAATACGGAGAGGTGGATATGCGGCTGCATGTCGTGTTCTTGCCCGTCGTCGCCATGCTGGCGGCGGCCGGTTGTCAGACGACCAAAACCGACGCCGAGCAGGCAAAGGCGCAAGGCCCGTCGTCCCAATCGGAGCGTCTGATCAAGCTTGCGGACGATATAGATGCGCAGGGAGACAGTGGCACCGCAATCGCGCTCTACCAGCGCGCGGCAGCAATGCCGGATGCCAAGCCGAGCGCCTTCGTCAAGGCGGGCGAGGCCTATATGCGAGCCGGCTATCCCGCCGAGGCGGCTAGAGCCTATCAGGCCGCGCTCGAAAAAGCGCCCAATGACGGAGGGGCAATGCTCGGGCTTGGCTCGGCGATGATGGAAACGGGCGATATCGATGCTGGCATGCGCGCGCTCGCGCAGGCCGCGCCGCTGGTCAATACCAGCAGCGCCTATATCAGGTTGGGCGTGGCGCAGACATTCGCCGGTCAGACGGCGGAGGCGCAGACCACTTTTGCTCAGGCGTTGAAACTTGCCCCGGGGGATCTCGACGTCGAGAGCAACATGGCGTTGGCCGCGGCGCTCGAAGGCAATTCCACCACAGCGCTGCCGCTGGTCCAGAAGATCTCCGCCGCACCCAATGCGCAGTTGCATCACAAGCGCAACGTCGTGGTGGTCTACGGACTTCTTGGCCAGGCCGATCAGGTCAGGGCCTCGCCGCCGATCGGCCTGGCGACCAAGGAGGTCAATACCTTGCTTGCGCGTGCCAGAACCATCCGCTCGAAGGGCAGCACACAGGCCAGGGCGAAAGCGCTCGGCTCTATCCTCGGCTAGCCGCATCGGACCGGCGAGCGCAAGGCCGATTTCGGTCGAGCCCGACGCGCAAACGACCGGACAAATTGGTGCACCGCAGGCCGAATCCGGCTCACTCGACTGGGAGCGTTGTTTGCGGCGCCAGCGGCCCGCTATTGGCTCCGCCCTCGCTATTGGCCCCACCGATGGGAGCCTCTTCGCCATTGAGGTAGCGCCGGGCGGCATTTGCAGTCGGTGCGGCCGCCGCCGCCCCCATGCGCCGGCCCTCGACGAGGTCACGCTGGCTTTCAGCCATGCGTTGAAGGTTGTAGGCGTTGGCGCAACCGGACGGCAGGTGGGAGCCGACGCCGGAGACGATCGTCAGATTGGTCGCAGCGGCAGAACGGTCGTCATCGGCCGGTTCGTTCAGACATGCATTGGGAGCAAGGACGGAACCGCCGACGCCCTTCTCAGAGCCGCCGGTGTCGGTCGAAACAAAGCTGTAGCCGGGAGAATAGTCCTGCGGCTGTTGCGGGCTGTTCGCGCAGCCGGCCAGAAGCAGCACCGGAAGAACACAGCACAAAGCGATGCGAAATGTCATGTTCGGTTCCCCACTACTTGATGATCAGGCCCATCGCCGATGCGTCATTGGCGCGCTTCCTGTGCCGCTTGGCTGCCGGACGATCGAGCGGCGTGGCGAGACTGTCGCGCACCGGCTCGACCAGATAAGGCGTGATCAGGATCACCAGTTCCGTCTCTTCGCGCTGGAAACGCTGTGACTGAAAAAGCGGGCCAAGGACCGGCACATCGCCGAGAACCGGAAATTTTTCCAGATTACGCGAGGTCCGCTGCTGGAAAAGCCCGGCGATAGCAAAGGTCTGGCCGCTCGCCACTTCGACCGTGGTGTCGGCCCTGCGCACGACGAAACTCGGCATGGCGAAGCCATTCGCGCTTACTGAGCCTGCTTCCGACAAGGAACTGACTTCCGGCTGGACATGGAGCGCAATACGATTGCGGCCGATCAGCGTAGGGGTGAACCCGAGGGAAACGCCGAAGGGCTTGTATTGAACGGTAACGACGTCAGTTCCTTGCGGAATCGGAACCGGAATTTCGCCGCCGGCAAGAAAGCTTGCGGTCTGACCGGTCATCGCCGTGAGGTTCGGTTCGGCCAGTATCTTGACGATGCCGTTGCGTTGCAGCGCTTCGATGAGAATGTCGAAGTTGATGCCATGCGTCTGGTCCATGTTCAAACCGAAATTCCCGGTGCCGGAGGGCACACCATTGTCCTGGAACATGTTGAATTCGAAGCCGCCGCTCCTGTACCCGACAGACCAATCGACGCCATACGACTGCAACTCAGTGCGTGAGACTTCGGCGAAGCGAACCCGGATGTTGACCTGCTGCGACCCCTGAACGGTCATGTCGTTCAGCGGCGGCTGATCCGGCGGCGAGAACGTACGGGCGATGTTGTCGACATCCGTTGCCTCTTCGACGCCTCGTGCCTCGCCGGTCGCAACAATGCGGGTCCCGAAAATCGAGAGATTTGTCGCCGAGTTCGGCTGCATTGCGTGTTTCGCTTCGTTGGCAGGGGTGACATCGGGGGTGACGCGGAACTGGGCCGTTGCCTCGACCCGCTCATCGGCTGTAATTGCAATGAGGTTGGTCAGGCCGGGCTTTAGGCCGAAGACATAGACCATTCCCGGCGACACGACCTGAAGGTCCGCGATCGTGGTGTCCGCGATCAGGACGGATTCGACGGGTTCATTGAACCGCAGCAGGCGTCCTTGCCCGACCGGCAGGTCGACCGTCGGCTTGCTCGGCAATGGCGACATGTCCTGTGCCATCGCGTCGGCAAGTGTGAACAAAAACGCCAGCAAGACGCCAACCGTCGCGATAGCGAGCCAGCGCATCCGCCCGGCGAAACTGGCGGATCGAACGCCTGCTGCGGTATCGTTGATTGTCATGCCGTTCCCCTCTTGAGCATGTAGTTCCCCCAACTGTCCCAATTCGCCCGGCCGGCGTCATGAGGCTGCCTCTTGTCCGGCTTTCGCCGCAGCCGATGGCAGCGACTGCGAGGCATTGCGCGCTATGCCCGAGCGCCCGGCTATCGTGGCCAATGGCTGGACGTTGAATTCCTGTGCGATTTCCCCGAAGGACAGAACCGGGAGTTCAATGGCATTGTGCGTGAGCAGGCTTCGCATGTGACGGCGTACATCCATCGCCGCAAGGACGACCGGTGAGACATCGGTGGCGTGCTGCGACAAGGCGCGTTCGATTTCGGTGACCAAAGCCTGTGCAGCGTCATCCGAAAGGTTCAGGAACGTGCCGGTCGATGTGCTTTGCACCGCGTTTCGCAGGATATCCTCGGCCGAGCGCTGCAGAACATAGGCTGCGATGATGTTGCTGCGGCCAGCGAAGCGGAAGCTGATCTGGCGTTTCAAGGACGTGCGGATGCATTCCGTAAGCATGACGACGTCCTGTTCGCGTTGACCCCATTCGATCAGCGCCTCGAGGATCAGGCGCAGGTTGCGGATCGGCACGTTTTCACCGACGAGTCGCCGAAGCACCTCCGCGATCTTCTGCAGCGGCACGATCTCCTGCGCCTGTCTGACTAGATCCGCGTAATCCGGCTCCATGTCCGACAGCAGCCTGCGCGTCTCCTGGATCCCGACGAAATGGCCGGCATAGAGCCGAAGTGCATTTCCGGTCCATTTGGCCGCTGTTTGCGCCGGTGTGGAGAAGACGAAGCCGGCTTCCTTCAATGCCGAAATGTGGCGATCATCGACCCACATGAATTTGCGCTGACCGGCAATCGGAGAACCTTTTTCATAAGTCACATCGAGCAGATCGAGATTCGTTGGGTCGGCTTCGACAAGAACGCGGTCGGCGGGGATTTCGGCATCCAGGATGGGTGCCCCCTCCAGATCGATGCGCATGCCTCTCGCTGAAATCATCTCGTCGACCTGCAGGCCGATAGCGGGAACGTCGACACCGAGATCGCCGAAGAGTTCGCGGCGCACGCCATCGGCGAGCCTGGCGAATTCGGGTTCCGGGATCGAGCGCCCGAGTTCGGTTCCGAAGCGTACGACGATGCGGTACGAAGAAGGCAGTGTTCCGATGGGGTTTGATGAGAGCCCCGGATTTCCCGGTTGTTCGGCCATGCCTGCCTGGCCGATGTCCTTGAGCTCCGACTCCTGGGCGGTGCGGCGATTGATTGCATAGGCGCCCGCGCCGAAGCAGGCGCCAAGGATCAGGAATACAATGGACGGAAAGCCCGGCACTACGGCAAGGCCGACCATGATCACTGCCGCGAGCGCGAGCGCGCGGGAGTCCCGCAGCAGCTGGCTGGTTATTTGCCTGCCTAGATCGCTCGTGCCGTCGGCGCTGCCGACGCGCGTCACCATCGTACCGGCGGCCACAGCGACGAGCAGTGCCGGTATCTGCGCGACCAGCCCGTCACCCACGGTGAGCAGTGAGTAGGTCACGGCGGCGTCCCCCAGCGACATATCGTGCTGCAGCGTTCCGATCGCGAAACCACCGATCAGGTTGACCAGAATGATGACAATGCCGGCGATGACGTCGCCCTTGACGAATTTCATGGCGCCGTCCATCGCGCCGAACAGCTGGCTCTCACGCTCAAGCTGCTGGCGCAGATGGCGTGCCTCCGCCTGATCGATGTCTCCGTTGCGCAGCTCCGCATCGATACTCATCTGCTTGCCCGGCAGCGCATCGAGCGTAAAGCGCGCGGCAACTTCAGCAACGCGTTCCGCACCCCGCGCAACCACGATGAACTGCGCGACGGTGATGATCAGGAAGATGACGAGACCCACCGCAATACTGCCGCCGACGACGAAAGTACCGAAGGCGGAAACGATCTCGCCTGCGTCGGCCTGGAGCAGGATCAGTCGCGTGGTCGTGATCGTGATCGCCAGCCGGAACAAGGTAGCGATAAGAATGACCGATGGCAGCGACGAGAACTGGAGCGGATGAGAAACGTAAAACGAAACCAGCAGGATAAGCACGCTGACGGCGATATTGGCGGTGATGAGAATGTCGACGAGAAAGGTCGGCAAGGGGATGAGCATCATCACCACTGCCACGAGCATCAGGACGGCAATGACCAGATCGCTGCGGCGTGACAGCTTGGCAAGGAAGTGCAGAAGTCGCTCCGACACCGTCATTCGGCGGCTCGACGCGATAGGAAGCTTCGCAACGCATTGTGCGCCTCGGCCTTGCGGTCGGCCACAAGCAACGCGCGGCTCTTCAGCAGCGCTAGCGTCGGGTGGTCCATTCCCTCCAACGTCTCCAGCCTGGCAATCGTGGCAAGCGCCTTGTCCGCTTCGCCATCGAGTATGAGCAGATGCGCCAGTGTCCGCAGGACGCCAGCATTTCCCGGCGACAGCTGCGCCGCGATAAGCAGGTATGCCGCGCCCCGCTTGGCCTGCCCGTGACAGCCGTAGAGATAGCCCAGGATATGCAGCAGATGCACTGTTTCATGCGGATCAGTCAGGTTTAGATTCCTTCCTGTATCCGGCCAAGCAGATCGCGATGACGCTCGATTTCATCCTCCATCAGCGTTCTGGCAAGTGTCTTGAGTTGCTCGCCACCCTCAAGAACGGGAACCAGATGCGTTACAAAATGCTGGAGAATAGGTACGGAGCGACGCAGGATGGCTGGCTCGGGAATACCCGGCATAACGAAGTTGATGAGTGCCTCGTCGAGCGATTCGCTATTCGTGCCTCGAGAGGGTTGGAATTCCGCGTTTTGGGGCTTTTCCGTACCAGCGGCCGATGTCGTCCCCTGAGCACGGCTTGCGGCTTTGTCGACGCCATTCATCCGCCGCCGGTTAATCGCCTGACCGCGCACACCTTCCGCCTGCCGCACCTCGCGGCCGGCCGTGTCCATTCTTGCCGTATCGAATCGCGGCCCTTCAAGCCGGCGGTTCACGGATATTTCAGCGCGACCGTGGCGCCGCCCTTGGTCAGGAGAAGCTCCGTCTCGCCAATGTGCTTGATGGTCCAGCCGTCATTCGTGAATGCACCTTCATGATAGCGTGCGCCGTCGGCGGCGATGACATAGGGCCGCTCGCCATACCAGATCGCCTGCAGCCTCAGGCGCGGAGCCTGCTCGGCGTTGCCGATCATAACATTGGAGACGAGGGGAATGTGCGCGCCGAACGTCTGGTCGAACCAGGATTGCGTTTCTGTCCAGGCACGATCCTTGTCATTGGGGATCATACCCGAGACCACGAGCCGTCCAGGTGATCGCTGAACAGCCAATGTGCTGATGCCCGATTGATCGAGGCGCAGCCTGAGTTGGCTTTCCGCCTCAGTGGCACTGGGTACTTGTGTCGGCGATGAATCGTTCAGGACACTTTGCCCGGCCTCGCCAGCAAAGGCCACTCTGATCGGTTCACGGTCTTGAGCGGATATATTTTTGCCAATGTCGGGCTTGGCGAAAGAGAACCCATTCGCAGCGACGGACACAGCGAACACGGCAAACAGAACGCTGCCTGCAACCAAGAGGGGGCGATCAGACACGGACCAGCGATTCGGCGGGCGTTCTGGGTTGATCAGCCGGATATGGGCATCGCCGATACTTATCGTGAGCGGCAGCTTGCAGCGGCTGCCTTGGCCTTCATGGATGATCTCGCCCGTGGCGAGTGTGACGTCGCCGCCGACGGCTTCGATTTCAATCTGGGTGACCTTGCGCCGCAACCTTGCGTGGACCGGCGCGATGCCGGCATCCCTGAGGACAATGTCGGACTCCGTGCTGGAGCCAACAGTATACAGAGGCTCGACCAGACTGAGTTGGGCGCCCGCGTGAAATCCGTGAGTGACGCTGAGCGCAATGGAATGTCCGGATCCCGGGGCGTGGGCGATAATCGATCGGAGCCGGCGCGCGGGCCCTGCATCCCAATATTTGCCGATAGAATTAGCGGTCATGCCACTTCATCTCCCGCCGATGACAATTCAGACGCAGCCTGACAACGGCGTCGAAACATTCTTGGGCGTCGAAACATTCTTGCCGTGCACGTGCGCCGCCGGGTGCTTGCGGCGGCGCAGGGTTCGAGAATCCCCGCCTTAGGCCTTTTCAGCCGACTGGCCGAGCGTCCTCGCGGTGCTCATCAGCATGTCATGTTGGGACTTCGCGATCTCTTTTGTGATCTCGAGGCTAAACATGCGCTCCTGATGCTTGATCATCTTGTCCAGGTTCTGTTCCGGCGACCCGGCAGCGCCGGACGTAATGGGAGGGGTAGCCATCATTGTCTCCTTGAGGGACCATTCAAGTTACAAACTCCGGAATCACGTCGAAGCGATCCGGCAGGTTGCGAAGGCAGCTTAAGGCAGCGTAATCGAAAATGAAAGTCCACTTGGAATATATGAACCATTTCAGTTCCAACTGTTGCATTGCTGCCATTCGAGGAGTAACCTGACATCGGGGTGAATGGGGTATTTTAGAATGGAACAAGGTCCTTTGGCGGAGCTGTTGGTCGAACGCTTCGAGAATATGCCGCCGCAGTTGCGGGTCGCAGCGCGTTTCGTGCTGGATCATCCTAAGGATGTCGCGCTGATGTCGATGCGCGAGCAGGCGCACCAGGCCGGCGTTTCGCACAGCACGATGATGCGGTTGGCGCGATGGCTTGGCCTTGAAGGCTACGAGGATATGCGCAGCCTTTATGCGCGCGCGCTGCGTGAGACAGGCGCTGGTGAGCCGGCGCGACAGGGCATGGGACAGGACGGCGATCCTGGATATTCGATTGCAGGGGTCGTCGCCGACACTCTCGCGGCGCAGATTTCAAGTCTGGGTGAATACGGCAGTGCCTCACAATTCGTCGCCGCCGCCGAGCTTCTTGCACGATCGCGCAATCTGTTCGGTCTCGGCTCGCGCTCCTTCTATCCGGTTGCCAACCACTTCGTTCACATCATGTCGTTTCTGGCTGGCGGCGACCGCAAGGTGACGCTTGTCGGCGAGATGGGCGGACATGGTCTGGATGCCTTGCAGGGTGCGGGACGGGACGACGTTCTCCTTGCTGTGGGCATGTCTCCTTATGAACGCACGACGATCGACGTGGCGCGCCAGTCGGCGAGGCAGGGTGTCGGCGTGGTGGCAATCACCGATAGCAGCGTGTCGCCGCTGGCCCGGATCGCGCGGGAGACCATCATCGTTACGGCAAATTCGCAGTCGTTCTTTCGCAGCATGGCGCCGGCGTTCGCCGCCGTCGAGATTCTGGCGGCACTGACGGCTGTGCAGTCTGAAGTGAATGCTGCAGAACGAGTAAGACAGTCGGAAGAGCAACTCGCTGCTTTCGGCATCTATTGGAAGCCACCCCGGTAAGCGGCCGCGGCTTCCACTGTCGGGCGCGGGGGCGTTGACGGCAGGCAGACTGCCTGAACCAGGACTGGACCGGCTCCGGAGGTTGTTTGATGATCCGCCCGATTAACACCGTCAAGCCGCCGCCGCCCAGAGTCGATCCAAAGGCCCATGCCGAGCAGACCACGCGGCTGCAGGCGGAAGCCACGAAATTGCAAAATGAAATCCGGCTCGCCAACAGGATGGGCGAGGTCGACGCAGCCGCGGGCGCCCGCCAGCGGCTGACGCAGGTCAATGCGGAACTGACGACGGCGCAGCCGACCGCTCCGGCGCCGCAGCCGACTCCCCCGGCGCAGCCAGGACCGGAGCTGCCTGCCGCGGTCACCGTGGCCACCGGCAATGGCGGCATCACAGCCGCGCCGGCGCTTTTCAGCGTGCAGGATCTCGGCGGCGGCGTCGTCCCGCCGGAAGTCAAGGCGCTGGAAGTCAAGACGCCGGACGTCAAGGCGCAGGAGGTCAACACGCCAGAAGTCAGGGCGCCAGAAGTCAGGGCGAACGACATTCTCAAGGCAATCGATGGTGGCAAAAGCATCGACAACATCGCCGCCGAGCAGGGCGTGGCTCCCGAGGATGTGGTGGCGGCCCTGAATGCCGGCGGCATGACGGCGGTAGCGACCGAGCATGCCAACGGCGACACCCGCACGGTGGTGATCACCGCCGGAGACCGCACGATCACCGAAAACCAGGATTATCAGCACGGCGGCTACTACACCCAAGAGACCGGCCCCAATATCCAGGCGACCTCCTCGCCGATCCGTGACGATCTCGGACGCAAGGAAACCACCAGTGTCGACGCGCAGACCGGCGCGATCACCACCACGCTGGTGGACGATCTCGGCGACGGCGCCGTCACCGAACGCACGACCAATCCCCAGACCCGTGAAACCACGACCACCGAAACCAGTGGTGACGGCGCCGTCACCGTCACCAGCAACCTGCCGAATGGGTCGACCGTGCAGACGGTGACGCCCGCCGGCGGCCCCGCATTGCCGGTAACCACGGTTACGGCTCCGGACGGCGAGGTGACCACCCTGGCGCAATCGCAGACGGCGGACGGCTCGGGCGTGGCGGCGATCGAGGAACAGCTTGCCGCCGGCAAAAGCATTGACGAGATCGCCGAGGCGAGCAATCTCACGCCGGAGCAGGTGATCGCCGAAATGAACGCCGCCGGCCTCGAGGTGAAGCAGGGCGGTGACGAAGGCGAGACGCTCCAGATCGTCGTCACGGATCCGGAGACCGGCAAGACGGTTACCTACAACAACGACTACCAACATGGTTCGCGCTCGGTGACGACCATCGAGGGAAATACCGAGACGACCGACATGGTCGACGGCAACGGCAGGACCAGCCACACCGAGCGCAACACCGAGACAGGCGAGCAGACCACCACCATCGTCGACCCCAGGAACAACACCGAAACGACGATTGTCTTCGACAAGGACGGCCGACGCACCGAAACCATCGTCGAGACGCTGAACGACGGCGAGGCGATCGATTACGAGGTCCAGCCCGGTGACAATCTGAGCGACATCGCCGAGGCGCATGGTGTGACGCTGGAGGATCTCGCCGCAAGCAATCCGGAACTGTTCACCTCTCCGCGCGATCCCGACCTTATTCATCCGGGAGAGACCGTGGTGATCGAGGGTGCAACCAAGACCACCGTTAATGTGACGTTTAACGGCTACACGCTGACCACGTCGCCAGACGGCAAGATTACGCTGACCAACGATACCACCGGCGCCGTCACGAATATCGCGGCCGGCACCGCACAACAGGCGCTGGCCGAGCTGCTGCTTTCCATCAATCCGAACAGCAGTGACCCGGAACAGGCTAAGGAAGACCAGATACTCAAGACGACGCTGGACGGCATATTCGGTGGAGCGACGCCAGAGCTGACCACGGAGGCGCTTGAAAAGCAGCAGGCCGTGGCCGCTGCAATGGCACTATATGGTCCGGGACAAGACGCAACCGGCGCGACTCTCGACGGTAGTCGCACGTCGGTTGGTCCCTACGGGAACCCACCATCAGCCACGGCTCCTTCAGGCGGGAAGTGGGTGCCGTTGCTGGTCGACGGGAGCTGGAAATGGTTCGACCCGGAGGTGGCCAAGGCGATCGCAGCCGAGAACGTGGCGATTGCGAACTTCGGTGAGGCAGAAGCAAAGGCTGCGCAGAGCGCGGCACAGCTCGACGTCTATGCGCTGGCCCCCGAATTCAAGAACGCCATGGAGGGTGCCGAGTCGACGCTCGACGAGGCGTTGGCGCCTTATGGACTGGAGTGGAAGCCGCCCGAGCCGAAGGGCACGCTGGCAGACGCGCAAAACCGGTTGACCCTCGCCAACAACGCGCTTGAAAGCGCCAGCACCGCCCGGGCCGAATACGAGAAGGGCCAGCAGTCACTTCTCGAAGCGATCGACAAACAGGTAGACCTGCCGACGCTCAGCGATCCCAACCAGACAGCTGTCAGCAGCCCGGATGGTCCCAGTGCCGAGGAAACCAACCAACAAGGAAAGGCCGCGCACGCGGAGGTCGCCGAGCTCTTTACAAACGTTTCGCTACACACCGCCAACGGCAACAAGGCCACGATCGATCAAATGATCAGCTCGACCGAGCTGGAGCTGAAGCTTACCGATGCCAAGCCTGGAAGCCCAGAATACAAGGCCATCGAAGAGCGACTTGAAGGTCTGCAAACGCTCCAGGGGGCCGCGGCCAATCAGGTGACCCTGGCCGAGGCATATCAGGAGTATGGGGTTGCACAGGCAGAGGCGGCGGATCTTGCCGTAACCATGGAGCCTCTCAAGCAGCAACTGCTTGCGCAGGCGCAGGAAAGGAACCCGCACCATTTCGATTGGGAAGGGTATACCAATGGACATGGTGACTTTACCGGCAAGATAGAATCGCAGGACATAGTCGAGGAGAACGGTCAACTCTATGTCGTTACCGTCTATGAGAACTATACTTTCACCGACGAGAACGGGGACGACACCAATGTACATAAATCTGCCCTGACATATGACCTCAACGACGAGGGTATCAGGGAAGATTTCCGCAACGATCCGCTCAACAAGCAGTGGCAGGAGATGCTGGCCTCGACGCAAGACATATCGTCGGCGCCGGTATGCACAGCCAACGGAACGGGATCGCAATCGGCGCTGGACGCGGCCAAGTCGAAGGTTGTCGGCGTGCAGGTCGATCAGCTTGATGCCGGGTTGAGAGATGCGAAAACGGCGCTCGTCGACGCGACGACGGCACGCGACCAGGCGATCGCCGACTACGGGCCGGGAACCGTAGAGGCGCCCGCTGGCACGCTCAAGCCGGGCGAGACGGCGGTGAAGATCACGGTGAACGACCGCGCCCTGTGGGTCGCGCCGGAGGTTGCCGCGGCATACGAAGAGCAGGGGCCGGGCGCAATCGGCGACAGCGGCAAGTGGGTCCAGATCGAGATGGACGGCCAGAAGCTGTGGGTGCACCCCGAAGTTGCGGCCGCGGAAATCGATCGAGGCCAAGCGGAGACCGAAAAGAACCAATTGGAGGACTGGGAAGAAAACGTGCGGCCGGCGATGGTGGCTGGGCGCGACTGGTACGCTTTTTCCGCAAGCCACCCCAAGCTTCTCGAATACGGTTCCGCCGAGCATGAGGCGAAACTCAAGTACGAGTATTTTGAAGAACACAAGGACCAGGCGCTGGCTGGATATCAGGTCCAGTTCGAGAACCTCTACGAGGCCGGCTTCACCGGCGAATACGAGACATATACGCCGGACCAACTCAGCACTGCCGTTGGTCAGACCCTCGGGCTCGACGCGTCGAGTGAAGACGTCCAAAAGGTCACCGAAGAAATCACCGACCGCGGCGGCGACGACGTCGAGGTCAAGATCGTGCCGATCTTCTCCCTCGACGACGGGAAGGAATCGACGACGGCTTTGTTCGCGATCAAGAGCGGCGGCGACGAAATCGGCTATGTCGACAGGGCGGGTAAATATTACAGCACCTTCGATGAATTCCAGCACGAGAATCGCCTCTTCAGCGAGAAGGGCAATCTGGTCATGGCCAAGGGCGGCGACATGTCGCTCGGCGAGGATGGTTTTTCGCTCGACGAACTGGAAGTGGCCGACGCCCGCAAAGTGGATTTCTGGGACAAAGCTACCGACATTGGTCTTGGCATCGTCGCCGGTGTCTCCACCATCGTCTCGTTCGTGCCGGGCGGCCAATGGGCGATTCCCATCGCGATCGGGTCCGGTTCAATCCTTGGCGGCAAGGCTCTGGTCAGGGAGGGTGAGCATCTTCTTCAAGGCGGCGACTTCGACAGCCAGTCGGGTTGGAATATCGCCACCGGCGTAACTGCGTTCCTGCCGGTGGGCGCGGGTGCCCTGCGCACATTCGGCTTGGCAAAGACAAGCCTGTCCAGGTCCCAGGCTTTCGCGGGCGGCTTCGGGATGACCCGCATGAAGGATGCCAGTTGGGGCATCGGCCGATTCCAGGTGAATGTAGAGGAGGCCTCTTATGCTGGTAAGGTCACAGAGTTTATGCAAAGCGGCAACAGGCTGACCAACGCTGCGTGGAGCCTCGATGCCGGCGCTGTGGTTACCGGCCTTCCGTTGCTCGGCAAATCGGTGGAAGATCTGGCGGCGCATGGCGGCGAGATGTCCCTACTCGAGCTCGCGAACGCAGTCATGGGCATAGGCGTCGGCACTGTCGGCACAGGCTTGGGCGGCCGCTCGCTGTTGTCCAACATGCCTGGAACGGGCGGTACTCGGAGCGGAACTTTTCCGGATTCGGGGCCGCGACCGCGGGCCGTCTACGAGATGGGCCCTGACGGTGTCTACAGGCCCACCGGCGAACAGGTCATGCCGGACCCAGATGAGATCATCATCGATGGCGACGTAGTCGGCGAAACGTCCGGCCAGCAGGGGCCTGGTTTCGGTGCCCGGAACGGTTTTGACGACACGGGAGGGGCTAACGGTCCAACCGGTCTACGGGCGCTGCCGGCCGGCGAGTCCGACGGTTCGAACCCACCGCCACCCACGGGAGGCAAGGGTGATCCATCAGGCGACGGACAATCGTCGCGGCCGATGGTCGTGCACGAAGCCGGCCCCGACGGCGTCTATCGCCCGACCGACAAGCTGGTCTTCCACGATCCCAGTCACCCCGTCGTCGAGGGAACGGTTGTCAACGTCCACGATGAAGGGCCGAGCGCCCCGGGCGAGCGCAGCGATCCCGAGAATGCCAGCGACCGAGGCGCCCAGGAAGCGCGTGAGCAGAATGTGCGCGTCCCCGCCGACGGCGATCCGATCGTGGTCCCGCCGGTCCGCGGCGACGGAACGACGCGCCCTGCCGAGAGCGGCCTCCGGCTCGTCTGGGACCCGGCGACCAAGACGTTCACCGGCATGCCAAGCCCCAATCCTGCGGAATACCTCTACACCAGCGGCAAGGATCCGCAGCAGACGGGCTATTTCGACGGCGCACGCCCTTCCGACCCGGCCGTGCTGGCCACCCCGGACGAGCTCCTGCTCCAGTCCGAAACGGAAACACGCGGGGCGGAAGGCAGCCGCCCGTTGATGCGCTACACTGTCGGCAACCGCCATACCGGCGAGATGCTTGTCGATTTCAACCTGCCGGAAGGGCAGAGGGTTGTCGCCATACCCGAACCCAAGGCGATCACGGCCGCGCCGGAGCCGGCTGCTGTCGAACTCGACCCTTCCTTCCCGGTGCTTTATCTCGGCGCCGACGGTCGTTGGACAACCGATCCGAACGCCCGCACCGAGCCACCGGCCGTGACGGACACCGGGCACCCCAGCCGGTTTCGGCCCGACGGCACGCCGATCATCAATCGTTTCTCGTCAAACCCGTACAGCTTCGGCCAGACATTCAATGCCGTCAAGGCCGGCCTGCGGCGCATCGGCACGCGTTACGCGAATACCGAACCCCGCTATGACTATCCGAAGCTCGGCGAGCTGGTCGACAGCATCTATCACCGGCCGGTTGCGCAGGACGGCGTCACCGCCGGACAGGATATCTATGTCGAGGCTGGCGGCGAATACCTGCCGGCCAAGGTCATCGTGGCCGGCCCGCAGGCGAGCATGACCCGCGACATCGTCCCATTGGGCGAGCATGCGACGGATGCCGGCTACCTCAGTTCCGGCCAGACCGTCGAACGCGCCAAGCGCGGGTCGATAACCACGCCGAACGGCCAGAACAGGGTCAACACCCCGGCACGGGAAGTCCATACGTTCAAACCTGCCGACAATCCGGAAGTCAGCCATCGCTCGGCGCTCGGCGAGACCCTGGCCGCGACCTTGCCGGCGCTTCCCGACGATGCGGCGACGCCCGCGCCGACATGGACGCCCGAGCAGCTGGAACTCGTCGGCGACTACCTCAATTCCCTCGAACGTTCCAGCGATCCTGTCGTCCGCGATGCGGTGACCATGACCAGAGTGCAGCTCGGCGGCAGGAGCCTGCCTCAGTCCGGCACGGAGATGACCCAAGCTCAGCATCATGCGCTTGGCGAAATGCTCAACGCCGACCGGAACAGCCCGTTCACCGGCTCCAAGCCGGCCGGCCAGCTTTCGAAGAACGGCCTGACGACCCTCCAGGTGTTCAGCGCACAGGGCAAGCTGCCGCATTTGTTGCCGGGAGAAGTGATCGACCAACTCGGCCTGTCGTCCGACGCCAGGCTGCTCGGCGGCGAGCAGTTCCTCACCGCCGGGGCGCTGCCGCGAGAAGCCGGCTGGACCGATGCCGGCCGTGGCATAGTCGGCGATTACCTCAAGGCTGCGTCACGCTCCACCGATCCGAACCTTGCCGCCGCGGCAAATGCCGCCTCGCCGCTGTTCAAGGGGCGCGCCACCAGGCCCGGCAAGGCGGTGACCGCCGCGCAGCAGGATGCGCTCATGCAAGTCCTGGAGGCCGACAGTGGCAGCACGTGGGTCTACGGTCCGAAGCTTCAGCCGGAGTCCTCGTTCCACCCCGCCGGCAAGCTTTCGCCGGAAGGCCGCTACAATGCGAAGGTTCTGTCCGGCCACGACACCTGGACACCGTATCTTTGGCGAGAGATGCGCGGTTACGCTGCCAACCAGCAGAAGTCCGCGGACCCCGCGGTCCAGTCGCTCGCGCACGCCTTGGAGAACGCGCTGCCCGCAAGCAACCCCAAGGCCGGGACCGAAATCAACAGCGAGGTGCCTGTCCTGCTGGAGCGGTTGCTCGATGCCGACAAGGCGAGTTCGTGGCGCGCCCCGAGATTCTTCACGGATGCACAAGGGGTCTGGCGGTCCGACCGCGCCACTGTTTCCTGGTTCCTGCAGGAACACGAAGCCAATGTCGCGGGTGGCCCCTTGCTGAACGACGTGGCGACCAACGGCGCCTTGCTGGCTGCCCGGGCGATCCTCGGCCCCGACGGCCGCACCCTCACTGCCGGCGGATCGATGCTCGGCATCGGCCTCAAAGTGCCGCTGCCCAGCCGGCAGGTCTATGGCGAACTCAGCCTGAAGAACAACGGCCCGATCCCGGAGGGCGGCACCGGGTTCCTGCTCCCGGTCCATCCCAACGATGCGAAGGGCCAGAAACTTTTCGTCAATGGATACAGGCCGAATTTCGCTTATGACGAGGCTGCGGCTCCCTCTGCCCAGTGGGTCGCGTCGGCGCCGATGCTGTCGAAGAACACGTTCCAGAGCGAAAAAGCCGCTGGCGCTTCGATATCCATCGCTGGCTTCTCTCTGAGCGGGGCCTACGTCCATCGCACGCTGCGCTATCTCGGCGGCGAAGGCGGCCGGCCGGGGTATACGCACAGGGAGCCTGGCCCGCTCAGCAAACGGGCAGCCTCTTTCTGGGAGGAGGCCGCGAGGGGTGGCGCCAGCCACTATAGCTCCGAAGGCAAGGTGCCTGGTTTCGAGGATCGTCTCCTCTTCCGCAACTACAACGTCATTTGGCCCTTCGGAGGCGGCGCGGAACCCTGGCGCGGCAGCCCCGCCTTCGAGGGCGTTCCGCGCGAGACGGGCGCCGGGCCGCTCAACCGCCTGGACCGCACGGACCACGGCGCCGGTCTCGCCGTGAACTATGGGCCATTGCCGCTAACGACTGTGGAACTCGGCTCGGTACGGAAGGATGTTGTCCCGCATGCCCGTACCGCCCGCGCCCATCCCGGATCCTCCGAAGGCGCGCAAAAGGTCTTCTCGGCGCTGGACACCTCGGAGGGGCGTCTGACGCCGGACGTCCTGCAGCATCTCGATGCCTATCTCGCCGAGGTTGCGGCATCGCCGCACGGCGATTTGAGGTTCGCTGGTCAGCGTGTGTTGGATGTGTTCCCGGAACTGGGCGTGGCGCCATATCCGGACCAGCTCCCCGGCGGACGGCCAGACGGCATGAGCCGGCCAGCATGGAAAGCGTTGCGGCAACAGCTGGACCAGCAGGCTCGCAGCGAGCTGACGCCCACGCAGGCGCATTACCTCAACCGACTGCTCGAGCAGGACGTGCTGCACAATTCGCCGCCCCCGGACAGCGCGCCGGCCCCGGCGGGCGACGGCCCGATTGTGCCCAGGAGTCCGGCGCCGCGACGGGAACAGGGCCCGGCGGCTGAAGGATCGTGGGGACCGCCGACGGCAAAACCGCTGACACAAGCTGAAATTGCGGCCAACCGCCAGGAAGCATCGAGCATGCTGGACGATATGATCCAGCAGGATCTTGGCATGCCCGAGATGACCGCGATGAGGGCCGATCTTGCCGATCAGGTCAGCCGGTCGCCCGAGATGATGGAACTCTTGCGAAATGCCCACGCGAAAGGCGTGCGCATCGTCAATCCGGCGCGGCGCGATCTGCGGATTTTCGATCCGAGCCTGGAACAGGATCTGACTGCAACCGGATCAGGGTTGGACCGATCGCTCGACGTGATTTCCGTGGATGCCGATATGTTCCGCACGCCAGCCGCTGACAATGACGCGGTCGTCGCCGGATTCGTCGATGCGCTTAGCCATGAACTGTCGCATGTGACCGACGCCCCGATCGACGTGCTGCCCCAGGATTTCGCGAACCGCCAAGCCCACAGGGACGCAAACGTAGACGCCCGATTGAAGTCGGAGGGCGAAGCGGCGCTGGTTCAATACATCGTAGCCGATGAGCTTGCTGCCAACGGCGGCAAGCCGAATCTTGCGCTGCGAGCCGACCAGGCGCAGGCTGATATCTATGACCGCTTTACCGCCGGCGAGATCGACCGCACCCAGGCTGTCCACGAGATGGCGGCGCTCTACAGGAGCATGGAGCCGAGTATTGCGGACGGCGGCACCTACGCAGACTACTACGGACATTTCGCGGACGCGGCATATCAGGCAGCAAATGTCGCACCGGGCCACGAAGGCGATGTTGCATCCAACGCGTCGCATGTCGTGGGTGAACCGCGCGCTGCCGCACCAGCAAACAAGGGCCAACCCGCTCCGAATAATGGACCGCTCACCCGAGATGGCGTCAGAGCGACCCCGCTTGACCAGGTGCCAGATCTCGTCATGGGCGATTTCCAGCCGACCCAGATTCCATGGCTTAAGCGCGAGCAGGTGGCCAAGCTGACGGAACAGCAGTTCCGCGACATGGATCAGGCCGGCTTGCTGCCCTATCTGACCAAGAGCCAACTGCGCGGTATCCCGAAAGCAAAGATAGGCCAGGTCAACATTGCTGGCCTCGATGGGAAGCAGATTCCTTGGCTGACCGAGGGCCACATCCGGAATGTGACCGACCAGCAGTTCCGGGATTTCGGCAAAACCGGTTTGACGCCTCACCTGACGAAACCACAGTTGCAGGCAATAAAAGGAGACATGGTCGCGCTCGTTAACACTTCGAAGCTGGAAGCGCGCCAGGTTCCATGGTTCAAGCCCAGCCAGGTCGCGAAGTTCACGTCACAGCAATTCAAGGATCTGGGCGAGGCCGGATTGCTGAAGAACCTCACCGAGCGCCTGGTTCCGGCGGTCCCCGAAACCATGATCGATTCCGTGGACGTGGCCAAGCTCGATCCCAAGCAGGTGCCGTGGCTGACCGAGAAGCAGATTCCGGTGCTGACCCGGGATCAATGGGGTGCCTTCACGATCCACCACACCGAAGCCCTGATCCAGCCGCAAATCGAAGCGGTGACACCAAAACAGTTCGGGGAAATGAGCCCCGGCCAGTTCCGCAAGTTCACGCTCGAGCAGTTCGAGTGGATGAGCGTGGATCAGACCAATGCGCTCTCGGTGCTGCAGCTGACGACCTATCGGGCGACCCATAAAAAGGCGATGACGCCGGATCAGCGGACGCTTGTGGAAGGCGCGCTGGTTTATTCGCGGATCAATGAATATCAGGCTGCGCTGGACACCTTCGGCACCATGGCGGGCACGTCCTACATGCTGTGGAGCTCGCTGCCGCCAACCTGGACCGCCACCGCCGGAGCGGTGGCATTTGGCGTGCGAGGCGTCGTTTTCGGTGCGCAGGCGCTCCTCCCCAACGCAACCGCAAGTCACAAGCCGTTCGGGCGGTTCCTCAACGCGCTCGGCGGAGCCACATTCATTGCCGCAGCGCCAGGCGCCGCGACCGGGATGATCCAGGGTAAGGATCTTGTCGTCAACAGCACGTTCACGCTCGGCAACATCGTCTATGGCACGAAGTCGATGCTGCAGTCGTTCACCGGCAGACCGGTGATCCGAAACCTGGCCGAATATCTGGCTGGACCCGGCTATGTGCTTGGCTGCGCCTTCTATACGGTGCAGTCCTGGCCGGCGCCGATCGCCACAGTCGCCGGCACCATGTTCACGTTCGGCTGCGCGGAATTCTGGGCATCCGCCTACAGGACGGACCGGATGAATCGCCGTTCAGTGCCGCGAACCGATGCTGATATCGCGGCGGCTGAAAAGTCCGACAAAAAATGGGCAGCATGGGATCGGTGGACTCTGGGCATCACCTTCGGCGTTGGAATGCTTCTCTCCTCGCTGGACGCCCTGCTCGCGGAGCCTTGGGAGGGCGCGAAGCCGACGCCTCCACCCGATCCGAAAAAGCCGGATGGCGATGCCTCGTCCCAGCAACCCGATGATCCTTCGGATGTGCCAGACGCGCCGCAGATCCCGCCGGAAGACTTCCCGCAACTTGTCGTGGTCGCCGATGACGGCCTGAACTTGCGGACCCAGCCTGACGGGGAGTCGACCGTGGTGACGGTTCTGCAACCCGGGAGCTTCGTCGAGCAGACCGCCGCGCCTTCGACAGACCAGTCAGGGGAGGCCTGGATACCGGTCGAAGGTTTCGGGCCGGACGGCGACATGCATAGCGGCTGGGTTTCTGGCGACCAAGTCGAGGTTCATCCCGACGGCAGCAGCAATCCTGAGGGCCGCACGAATCCAACTCTAGAGAAAGATGGCTACCAGTGGGTCGAGGTCCAGAACGGCGACAGCATTCGCCTGATCGCCAAGACCCATTCTGCGGATGTGGCGGAGACGGTGGTGCTTAATATGGATCATATCCTGAGCCCGGATCTGATTTTCTCAGGCGACCGCATCTACCTGCCGGCCACCTTGGTCGGCTGAGAAACCGCAGGCCTAAGCTTATCGGTTCTCGCAGCATATGCATGCGCAACGCAGGCGGCCAGCTTTGCCGCCCGCTCCGCTATCGGATTGGATGGTTCGGAAGAGTAGGAGGCAGTAAACTGCAGGTCGGACGGGTGCCATTCGCATTCGACGATGCGTAGTTTACCGCTTGCAATATAGTCTTGGACGACTCCCTCAGGCAGGGAGGCTATGCCGATTCCATTGAGTGTCATCTTGATGGAAGCGGCCAGCGAAATTGGCGGGAAAGATGCGCGGCGTCTCTTCGAATTCGCCGGTGAGCTTGCGGTAGAGTTCGCTATAGGGGCGCGTGGTGCGCGCATAGCTGATGATAGGAAACTGCATCAGGTCGTTCAGCGTCACCTTGCGTCGGTTGGGCAATTCCAGTTGCGGCGAGCAGACCCAGACAAGAGGAAAGGACGGCATCTCGATATTCTCGATGCTGTACTCCAAGACAGGGCCCATCAGCACCGCAAGATCGAGCCGGTGTGACATGAGTTCGTTGCGAAGTGTCGTCGTCGCATCGACGACGATATCGGTATCGACAAGCGGAAAGTTTGCTTTCAGTGCCTTGAGGAAATCCGGCAGCCAAGTGTGCACGATTGTTTCGGCAACGCCAAGCCGCAGCACCCTCGTCGTCTCTGATGTCTCTGAAAGAGAGCTGGCCATCAGTTGCAGCCGCTCCGCGACGCGCAAAACCCGTTGAGCAGGTATTAGCAGCCGTTGTCCCTCGGCGGTCAGCCTGACTGTGCTACTCTGCCGCTCGAACAGCTTGGTTCCAAGCGCTTCCTCCAACCCGGCAATTCGGGTGGACACCGCCGGCTGCGTGGTGTTCAGGCGTTCCGCCGCCTTTCGAAAGCTTCCGAAGGTCGCCACCAGGAGAAAGGTTTCGAGCTGCTTGATATTGAAAGGTATCACGATGGCAGGTCACTCATTTGCGGCTTTCGGGGAGGCGGCGCCGAACCATCAACGCCGTACAATGATCTGGGTACCGATCGTCACGCGGTCATAAAGATCAATGACATCGTCATTGGTCATGCGAATGCAGCCGGAGGAGTTGGCCTGTCCGACGGTCCATGGCTGGTTCGTGCCGTGGACGCGATAAAGCGTGTTGCCGATATACAATGCGCGCGCCCCCAATGGATTGTTCGGTCCTCCCTCGACATGCACTGGCAGGAAGCGGCCATTTGACGCTTCTCTGGATCGCATTTCGGCCGGCGGCCGCCAATCTGGCCAGGTCTTTTTACTTGAAATCGTGTCGCGGCCGGACCACTCCAATCCCTCCTTTCCAACGCCTACCGCGTATCGTAGCGCCCTGCCGCCCCCCAGGATGTAGTAAAGCCGCCGCTCCGTGGTGTTGATGACGATCGATCCCTTCGGTTGAGCCTCGCTGAAATGCACGATCTCCCTAGGAATTGCTGACCACTCGGGCCGGATTTCTTCGTCCAAAGTCTGGTCGGGAGCGGAAGGGGAGACCAGCACATTTCTTGCCGGATCGTAAGTCCAGCTTCGTGGGTCATAACCGCTATTCGATTGGGCCTGCGCCGGCGCCATGGCGGCAATCGATGTGGCAGCTATCAGAACGCATGCACACAATCTCCGGATAAGGCGCCGGGTGATCCGGACGTTGCGTCCTGCAACCTTGACGGGAACAGGCAAGTTCGCATACCGGATCAAGATTGCCGCCACCAAGAACGATCCCTTCTGCATCCAGGCGTTCAGCCGGCGATCACCTGATTCCAGCGCGCACCATATCGCTTTGCTGGCGGTTCGCAACATTTGGCACCAAATGCTCGTGCGCAATCCAATTGGACTTCCAATTCGGCAATGTGCACGATAGAGTGAATCGGCGGGTAAACCATGAAACAAGCGACGCGGGCCATCGCTCGTGCGTCCCTTTGCGATAGGACCGATGTTGACGGGACGCGATACCTGCCATGCGGATCGGTGCTCAGGAGCCAGGGCTGCTTTCGCCGCCTGCGGTCTTGCGACGATCCTGGCGTTCGGTCTTGCCTCGTCGCGGGCCAACGCCGCCGAACCGCGGTGGCCTGCCGGCCCGTACAAATACATCACCGTCGATCAGTCGGTGGCCGATGCGCTGGTCGAGCTAGGCCGCAACATGCGGGCGCCCATGCGTGTCAGCAAACTCGTAAAGGGGCGTTTAAGCGCCGGCATGCCGGTTGGAACGGCCCGCGAGTTTCTGCAAGAGATCTGCAATCGATACGGGTTGGTCTGGCATTTCGACGGCATCGTCATGAACGTCGCGACCGAAGCTGAAGTCCGGACGGAAATGATCCCGCTTGATGCCAATACCGCTGCCAGTGCGGAAGATCGGCTTTCGCGGTTGGGAGTCATCGACCCGAAGTTTCCGATAAAGGTGTCCGGGCAAGACGATGTTGTCTCGGTATCGGGGCCGCCGTCCTATGTTGAACTTGTCAGGAAAACACTGGGAGTTCCTGCGGCGCCGAGCACAAAGCAGGATGCTGGCAAAGTCGTTCCGGTCCGCGTTTTCCGCGGCAGGCAGGCGGAGGCGCAGAATGTCCCCTCCGGCAAATCGAACTAAGCAAGCAGGAGGGCAAGTTCATGCAAATCGCGCCGATTGGAGCCCTGGAAGCTACACTGGCAAACTTGACCACCAGCATAGCTTCGCAGCAGCAGATCACCACCGGCACGGCAGCGCAGCCGGGTAACAGGATGGTGGGTGCCAATCAGGAAAAACATGATGCCGCGAAGGTTACTATGCCTGAGCGCGGTGATGTCGCCACACGGGCAGGCCAGCAGGTGGCGCAGGCATCTTCGGGAGCCAATCCGGCAATGGCCGGACAATCCTCCAAACTGGAACGGACCGAACCAGTCGCCGAACACAAACTCTTCGACTATCTGGCCGAGGTGGAAAAGGCAGGGGGCGGGGCGTTTACGGATCCGTCGGCATTGTTCGGTTCTGCGGTTCAGTCGCTGGAAGGAACCATGCAGCAGGTCCAGAAGGCGCTTGGCCAGGCAAATGCTCCCGTGAATGCTGAAACGGCCGCCATGCACGATGGCGCCGGCAAGACCGCCCTGCCAGCCAAGGCCCCGTCAGGCAGGGAAGGCGAAAACGTCAGCGCAAAAAATGCCGAGCAACTCCTCGAACGATCCATTTCGGTGATGTGGGCAGCCGCCAATCTCGAAGTGGTCACGAGCAGCGTAACGGCCGTTACGTCGTCCACCAGCACGCTGATCAAGCAACAGTAAGCCTACGGAGTGTTCGTGCACACGATATCCTTGCCGCGGCGGTCAACGCTATTGAATCGATGCGGCGTCCGGTGCCGCGTCGCGCTCGTCGTGGTGAGCATGCTTGTGCTCCAGGCGTGCTCGGTTGAGCTGTATTCCAACCTCAACCAGCGGCAGGCCAACGAGATCGTGGCCACGCTGATGCGTCATGGCATCCCGGCCCAACGTGAGGCCGGCAAGGACGGCAAAATGACGGTTTCCGTACAGAAGGACCGTTTCGCCGAAGCCATGGCTATTCTCGACGAAAGCGGGTTGCCCAAACAGGAATTCCAGACGCTCGGCGACGTGTTCAAGCGAGACGGGCTTGTATCCTCGCCGGTCGAAGAGCGTGCGACGATGATTTATGGCCTGAGCCAGGAGCTGTCGCAGACGATTTCCGACATCGACGGCGTGCTTTCCGCGCGCGTTCATCTCGTCCTGCCCGAAAACGATCCGCTGAGACAGCGGCTGGTGCCGTCGTCCGCCTCCGTTTTCATCCGGCATCGCGCATCCGTTCCGATGAACGAGCTGATCCCGCAGGTCAAGATGCTGGTGGCCAAAGGCATCGCCGGGCTGACTTATGACAATGTATCCGTCACGCTCATTCCGGTGACCGCGGCAGTTCCCGAGAACGCAACCGGCGAGCCAGGTTTCACAACATTCCTCGGCCTCTGGTTGCACCCCGACAGCGTCGTCGCCGCGATGTGGCTGTTTTACGGCATGACGGCGGCCATACTCGCGCTGGCTGCCCGGCTGGCCTACGTCCAGTGGTATCGACGACCCGGTGTCTATGCGCTCGACGCCTCGGCAATGCCGGTGAAGAAGACATGATCCAGACCGGCTCGACGCAAACTGCCAGCCCGGAATGGCAGGCATTCATGTCCGATCCCGCAGGCTATGCGGATGCAGCCCGGCTGGCGCAATGCTTTGACGGCACGATCGGCGAGGCTGCCTGCGAACGTATGTTGCGGTCGCAGCGCCTGCAGGAGCGATTGTCGGAGCTTCTGCTCGACCGTTACGGTCTCAGCGGCGCCGTCTCCGACGAACCAGCCGACGAGATAGACCGGGCTATTGCTTTGTCGTCGGGAGAGGAGTTGGAGGAACTTGCGCTTCGCTCGGGCGCGATCTACTGGGCCAGCAGTCTGGCCGCCGTCATTGATGGACGCGAGGCGGCCGCGTTGCAGGCCGCACTTGGCGCGGATCTCTGCGCTATCGCAGTCGCCAACCGCGATCTGACCGGCCCAATGCAGCCGTTGAAGCCCCTGGAAGACATTCATAGTCGTGTCCATGCCGACGGCCTGCGTTGCCTTGGCGCCTGGTGTCAGGCGATGCCGGGCGAAACGAGCATGCGGGTCCGCCTCAAGCTGATGCCGCATGCGCTTGTTGACCAGCCGACAGCCGAACCATTTGCCGAAGCTGGTCCGGCGATTGTTCGACGGGCGATGGGTTAGC
This sequence comes from Mesorhizobium sp., assembly GCA_004020645.1. Classification (GTDB taxonomy): domain Bacteria; phylum Pseudomonadota; class Alphaproteobacteria; order Rhizobiales; family Rhizobiaceae; genus Mesorhizobium. The sequence continues at coordinate 118,042 of SAQL01000012.1, forward strand.
CAAGATGGTCGAACCGGGCAAAGCGACCACTGCCGTGCCGAGGCGCCCCGTCGCCCGCATCCTGCGCGCTGCCGAGGCACGCGCCTGGCAGGATGGGCACGCCTTTCTCGACGAGGCCAGGCGTGATGCGCAGCAGTTGCGTGACGCCGCGCGGCGAGCCTATGCGGCCGAATATGCGCAGGGCTATGAAGACGGCAAGGCGCAGGGCGACGCCGATGCCGCGCGTTTGGTGAGCGAGACTGCGGTCAAGGTCGATCGTTATCTTGCTGGGCTGGAAGCCGAAATCATCGATCTAGCCCTCGATGTCGTCAGGCGAGTGCTGGGAGAATTCGACGTGAGCATGTTGGTCGCCAAGGCGGCCGCGCAGGCCGTCGCTGAAATTCGCCGTGCCAAATATCTGAAGGTCCGACTTCATCCTGCTTCCGTTAACAAGGTTCGCGACGAACTGTATGCGGTCCTGCGCGAGAGTGACTTGGGCATGACGGTCGAGATCGACACGGATGATACGCTCGCCAGGGACGCCTGCATCCTCTCGACCGATATTGCCGTCATTGACGCCAGTATCGACGCACAGCTCAATGCCTTTGCCGCTGCGATTTCATCAAAGGCCGAGGCGCCGGCATGACAAGTCCCGCCACCAAGCTCGAGAGCCGTCTCGCATCGATCGTTCCGAACCTGCGTTCCGGCCTGCGTGACGATGCCAGCCGACCCAGGAAAGGGCGTGTACGGCGAGTGACCGGCACGGTCATTCACGCGACGGTGGAGGAGGTTCGGATCGGCGAGATCTGCGAACTCGTCGATCCCAGGACCGGCACGGCGACCAAGGCGGAAGTCGTCGGGCTCATGGACGACATGGCAATCCTCGTTCCGCTCGGCGATCTCACCGGCCTTTCAAGCCTTACGGAGGTTATTGCGACCGGAAAAACCCAAACGGTGTCCGTCGGGCCCGGCCTGCTGGGTCGGGTGATCAGCGCGTTCGGCGAGCCATTGGATGGCAAGCCGCTTTCGCCGGATGGCATTACCGGCAGCTACCCGGTCAATGCCTATCCGCCATCTCCGCTGGAGCGCAGTTTGATTTCCGAGCCTATCCAGCTCGGAATCCGCGCCCTCGATGGGCTTCTCACCTGCGCGCGTGGGCAGCGCGTCGGTATCTTCGGCGAGCCTGGCGTCGGCAAGTCGATCCTGCTTTCGGATATCGTCAGCGGCACCGACGCAGATGTTGCCGTGGTTGCTCTTGTCGGCGAACGCGGACGTGAAGTGCGCGAATTCATCGAGCATCAGCTCGGGCCGGAAGGGCTGGCGCGGGCAATCATCGTCGTCGCGACGTCCGACCGGCCGGCGATCGAGCGCGTCAAGGCCGCCTATGTGGCAACCAGCATTGCCGAATATTTTCGCGACCAGGGCAAGCATGTGTTGCTGGCAATGGACAACATCACGCGCTTTGCCCGAGCGCAGCGCGAGATTGGCCTCGCTTCAGGCGAGCCGCCGACGCGTCGCGGTTTTCCGTCTTCGCTTTTTGCTGTTCTGCCCCGATTGCTCGAGCGCTCAGGACCTGGCCGCGTCGGCTCCATTACAAGCCTCTACAGCGTTCTTATGGAGGGCGATGGCACCCTGGATCCAGTTGCCGAAGAAATCCAGGCGCTTCTCGATGGCCACGTTTTTCTGTCGAACGAGCTTGCGCAGCGCAATCATTTCCCGGCCATCGACGTGCTGCGCAGCCGCAGCCGCCTCATGGACACGGTGGTGCCGGCTGAGCATCGGTTGGACGCCGGCCGCTTACGGGAGCTGCTCGCCCGCTACGCCGACGTCGAATTGCTGCTGCGCGTCGGTGAATACGAAAAGGGCAGCGATGCGGTGGCGGACGAGGCGGTGGCGAAAATCGACATCATCAACGCCTTCCTGCGACAGCCGTCCGCCACCCACGAGACAATCGAGCAGACACGCGAACGCATGCGGGGGATCGTCAATGAAAGATCGTGACATGATCGCGCGATTGCGCGACCTCAGAAGCCGCGGTGAAAGGCGCGCAAACGAAGCGGTCATAAGGAGATACGCCGCTGCGCAGCGGGCCATCGGGGAGGTTCGGGAGGCAGCCGCCGCGGTCAGGGAACACCTCCAGCGCACAGCCGACGCCGAGGATGCGGCGTTCGGTTCGCTTGTTGGACAACCGGTGAAGGCCGCCAGCCTTTACAGGCTTCAGGGACAGTTCGAGATCGCCGCCAGGCAAACCGAGCAGCTCCGGGAAAACGAGAAGATGGCCGGCGTCACCGAGCAGCGAAGCAAAGCCGAGTTATCGGCAGCCCGTAACGATCATCGCGCCAGCATGAGGGCGGTGACGAAGCTGGACGGGCTGTTGCAGCATCTGACCAAACGCACTGCGCGTCGTCGACTGGCGCTGGCCGAGCTTTCCGAGGAAGACGAGCGCAGTCCGCTGCGCCTGCCTACAGAGCGATAGTTCAATCCGTGATCGTGAATATGGAAGTGTGATGCCTCAGGCCTTGGCGTCGGCAAAAAAGAAAGCGCGCGCAGAGCCGGTGAGACGCGCACGCTCGAGCGTTGGCGAGCCGCTGACTTTGGAATCTGTTGCGGCCGTGGAGGTTGGGGCATTGAACGCCTTCTACCGCCGTCGTGCTCCCGCGCAGATCACCATCGCCGGGAAAACCATGTCGATCGCTGCCGTCTGGCCGGCACCGAATCCTGTGGACCAGCCATTGTGCACGATTTCGTTCACGGTTGGAGACACGGCGGGCAAATTGCGCCTGCCGCTTTCTGTTGTCGAACGGGGTCTTGCCAAGGCTGACGAGCTAATCGACGTGAAACGACTGGCACCCGCTCACGCCGCACTGCTGTTGGAATCCGCATTCGAAGAAGATCTCGAATGGATCGAGAGCAAGCTGGGCGAGACGATCTCTATCACGTCGATCGAACAAAAAGACACCGGTTTGAACGACACCGCTTTCGCTTTCGCCCTGAGCGGCAAGGACGAAACCATAGGTTGCGCCTTGCGCACCGATAGCGTCGATCTGGCCGTCCAGGCCGGGCGCTTTCTCGACGAGATCGGGAAAGCAAGGCCCCCGGTTCCTGCCGAATTCCCGTTGCCGGTCTGCCTTTGGCGCAACGCGCTTACAATCAGCCTTGGTGAGCTTCAAAGTCTGCAACCTGGCGATGTAGTGCTTTTCGATGACGAAGAGGAAGAGGCGGCATTGGTCATTGCCGAGCGGCTTTATGCCCCGGCGGTGCTGACAGCCAACGGGCCGCGACTGCTTGCTGCGCCGACTGCAATCGCTGGATCGAAATGGGAGTGGACCATGAACCAAAACACGCCGCCGCACGCCGACCAGACATTGGAAGAGGCAACTCTGGACCAACTGCCGGTTGCGCTTGCCTTCGAGCTCGGCCGCACGGCAATGCCTCTCGGCGAGGTAAGGCAGCTTGCGCCCGGTGCTATCGTTCCGCTCGCCAATGTGACGAAGGAGACGGTCGACATCATCGCCAATGGCAAACGCGTCGGCCATGGCGAGATCGTGCGGATTGGGGAGAGCCTGGGCGTGCGGATCGCCCGCATGTTCGACAATGCTTGACAATTCGCCCAACCTGCTTGGGATCCTGATTGCCGTCGGCTTCGTCGGTTTGCTGCCGCTGGCAGTCGTCACCATGACCGGATTCCTGAAAATCTCGGTCGTGCTGTTCCTCATCCGCAATGCGCTCGGCGTCCAGCAGATGCCGCCCAATCTGGTCCTCTACGGCATAGCCCTCGTGCTCACGGTCTATGTCACGACGCCGTTGCTGAGCGAGATGACGGGCCGGCTTCAGGAAGGGCAGGTTCAGTTCCAGACTACGGACGACCTCGCCAGGGCGGCGCAACTGGTCAGGGAACCATTGCAGCAGCACCTCATCAAATTCACGCAGCCGGAAGAGCGGCAGTTCTTTCTTGACGGAACGAACCGCCTGTGGCCGGAACAGGCACGTCAAAATCTGAAAGACGACGATCTTTCGATACTAGTCCCTGCCTTTGTCGCGTCCGAGCTTACGCGCGCGTTTGAAATCGGCTTTCTGCTTTATCTTCCCTTCCTTATCATCGACATCGTTGTTGCAAACATCCTGATGACGCTCGGCATGATCATGGTCTCGCCGGTCCTCATTTCGATCCCGCTGAAACTGTTCCTTTTCGTCGCCATAGATGGCTGGTCGCGGCTGATGCACGGCCTCATCCTGAGTTACGTCTGACGCCGCTAGGAGGTTTGCATGAGCAATGACTTCATCCTGGCGAAGGTCCAAAGCGCGCTTCTGACGGTGCTGTTCGCGTCGAGCCCAGCGATCATCGCGGCGATGGCCGTCGGCATCCTTGTCGGGCTTGCCCAGGCGCTGACGCAAATTCAGGACCAGTCCCTGCCGCAGACGATTAAGCTCGTCGTGATCCTGCTGGTCATCATCGTCTTCGGCCCGCTGCTTGGCCAGCAGATCGCCGAGCAGGCCTCAACGGCGCTGGACGAATTCCCCGTCGTCACGCGTTGAGGCACGCAGATGTCGGTCGAACCATTCTTCGCGTCGGTCAAAGAGCTTCAGTTCTATCTTTTGGCCGGAGCTTTCGCGCTCGCACGCATGACCGGATTCATGCTCCTGATGCCGCTCTTTTCGCGTGTGCCGCTATCGGGCCTTTTGCGCAACGGCGTTGCTCTGGCGCTGGCGGTTCCGGTCTTTCCGATGATCGTCGACAGACTGACCAACACCGACATCGCGACGACGATGATCGTCGCCTACATGCTCAAGGAGGTCGTGGTCGGGGTAACGCTCGGGCTGGCGATGGGCATTCCGTTCTGGGCGGCCGAGGCCGCCGGCGATATCCTGGACCTGCAGCGCGGCTCCACCATGGGGACGCTGATCGATCCGATGATGACCCATGAGACGAGTGCCACCGGCACCTTGCTCGCCGTCATCATGGTCACGATCTACCTGGCTGCCGGCGGCCTCGAACTTTCTTTGACCAGCCTCTACGACAGCTATGGCCTGTGGCCGATCGACCAACTTCTGCCCGTGTTCAGCAAGGATGCAGCCGGCATCTTTCTCGATCTGCTGAACCGCATTCTGATGATGGCATTGACCCTCGTTTTTCCGCTCATCATCAGCATGCTCTTGTCCGACATTGTGCTGGCCTTCTTGGCGCGCGCCTCACCGCACCTGAATGTTTTTGCGCTTTCGCTGATCGTGAAGACGCTGGTGTTTAGCCTCGTTTTTGTCCTTTATGCCGCTTTCCTGCTCTTCTACATGAACCGAGACCTTGGCTTCCTGCACGAGGCAGGCCGACAGATAGAAGCGATCGTCGGTCCTAAATGAAGCAATCGTTGGCCGGCCAATAAATACAATTTATCGTTGAGGAAAGATTCTGACGATTTGACAAGCAGCCGAGCCGCCAACGATCTTACGCCCTCCCGACTTGTCTCTGAAACGCACTCGGAAGCAATGGCTCGCCTGACCACTTCACCGATCTTCGAGGACCTGCGACTGGTCGATGTGGATAGGCTGCGCAGGCTTGTCAGAATGGGCGCCTATGAGGGGCATACAGGGGGGCTGGCCCGCGGCAAGCTTCAGGCCAATGTCGTGATTGTGCCCCGCAGCTTTGCCGGCGATTTCCACCAGTTTTGCATCCGCAACCCGAAATCCTGTCCATTGGTCGGCGTGAATCGCGCCGGCAGTCCATTGATCCCAGCGCTGGGCGATATCGACATCCGCACCGATGCCCCCCAGTACAACATCTATCACTTCGGGGAACTGACGCGTCAGAGAACGGACATCATCGACCTGTGGCGGGATGATTTTGCCGCTTTCGCGCTCGGCAGTTCGCTGACCGTCGAAGCCGCACTTGCCGAAAAGGGCGTGAAACTGAGCCGCATCGGCTGCGGCAAGGCCTCACCCAAGTTCCGAACCAGGATCAAGACTTGTCGCGTCGGACCGTTTGGTGGGGAAATGGTCGTCTCGATGCGTCCGATAAGGCGTTGCGATGTCGACAGGGTTCGCGCCCTCACCGCTCGTTTCCCGCATGCCCACGGCTCTCCCATCCATGTCGGAGATCCCACGGTCATCGGAATTGCCGACTTGATGGCTCCCGACTGGGGCGATGCGGTCAAAATCATGGATTGGGAGGTCCCTGTATTCTGGGCCAGCAGCGTCACCGCACAGGATGCACTTGCTCGTGCCGAACTCGCGACCTCGATCACGGTATCGCCGGGGCACATGCTAATCACCGATGTGGATGCACGAGCCGACGCGGGCGTTTTCAAGGTCTACTAGCAGTCCATCTGGCTCTCGGGCAAGTGGTCCCACACGTTAACCGTTTGATAACCCTCCGAACGCGAAAACTGACAAGTAGTGGCTCCCTTTTGCCCTCGATAGCTGTTAGGCTGACATCGGGACAAAACAAGAAGAAAGGACCTGGATGGCCACGGTATTGAACGCCAAGGGCGTTCCACTTCCCTACAGCGGATCCTCCGTCAGGTGGTACTCGGCGACGAATTCCGGCCCAACACTGTATGGCAGCACATACAACGACTCGATGTATGGCGACGCTAACGTCACCGTCACAATGCGTGGCGGCAAGGGCGATGACATTTATTATCTGTATGCCTCGAAAAACAAGGCGGTTGAGCTTTCCGGCGAGGGCGTGGACACCATCTCGACCTGGATGAGCTATGAGCTTCCAGCGAATTTCGAGAACCTGACGGTCACCGGCGACAAACGCTATGCTTTCGGAAACGCGCTAAACAACATCGTTACCGGTGGCTCCGGTCAACAGACGCTCGACGGCTTGCAGGGCGATGACGTTCTCAAGGGCGGATCCGGGGCGGACATTTTCGTCGTGACCCCCGGCAACGGCAGTGATCTGATCCTGGACTTTGGCGCGACGGATACCGTTCGCGTCGGCAGCTACGGCTTCACCTCCTTCGAGGAGGTTCGCGCCAACATGGTCCAGTCGGGAGCCAACGTCCGACTTAATCTGTCCGACAGCGAGTTTCTCGTCTTCGCCAACAAGACCATCGGCGATTTCACCGCAAGCCAGTTCAAGCTGGCCGTGGACAGGTCGGCTCTGGAACTCACCTTTTCGGACGAGTTCGACACGCTGGACCTGTGGAACGGCTCGAGCGGCACCTGGGATTCGAACTACTGGTGGGGGGCCGCGAACGGCAGCACGCTCACCAGCAACAACGATCTTCAATGGTACATCGATACCGACTACGCGCCGACACGGTCCGTCAATCCGTTCAGCATTGAGGACGGTGTTCTCACGATTACCGCCGCCCGGGCTCCTGAGGCGATCCGGCCCTATATAAATAACTACCAATACACGTCAGGGTTGCTGACGACCTACGAATCCTTCGCGCAGACCTACGGCTATTTTGAGATTCGGGCCGATATGCCCGAAACACAAGGTGCATGGCCGGCCTTCTGGCTTCTCCCGGCGGACGGCTCCTGGCCACCGGAACTGGACGTCATCGAGATGTTCGGTAAGGATCCAAACAAGCTCATGTTGACAGGCCACTCGAACGCGACGGGAACTCATACAAAGGTGGGCTCGACGGCCTATGCCTCGGATACCGAAGGGTTCCACACATACGGCGTGCTTTGGACAGAAGACGAACTCGTCTGGTATTTCGACGATGTCGAAGTCGCTCGTGCCGCAACGCCTGCCGACATGCACGACCCGATGTATATGCTGGTGAATATGGGGATTGGTGGCCAAGCGGGAGCGCCCGCCGACGGGCTTGCGACGCCTGCGGAAATGCAGATCGACTACATCCATGCCTATGCGTTGAACGATTGGATTATCTAGGCATAACACCTAAGCGTGGGCTCGGCACGCACACGTTCGTCATCAGGCCTGATTTTGGGCGCGGTCATGACCGCCTGAGAGTGAACTGGGACTGATGTGAAGGCGATGTCGCACCCCCATCCATCCGAGCCGCCGCGAACGACCCTCGCGGCGGTTCTGGCTTCCTTCCGGCGAGCGTTGGCCGGAATTGCGTTGATGAGCGGCGTCGTCAATGTTCTGGCGCTGACCGGCTCATTTTTCATGCTGCAGGTCTATGACCGCGTCATACCCGGCCGCAGCGTGCCGACGCTCGTCGGGCTCGCCGTGTTTGCCGGCACGCTTTTTGTTTTTCAGGGCGCTCTTGAGCTCATCCGGTCGCGTTTGCTGGTGCGCATCGGGATGGCGTTGGACGCGCGCCTGAGCGGCCAGGTCTATGCCGCCCTCATGCGTTTGCCGTTGCGCACCAAGCTCGCAGGCGACGGCCTTCAATCGTTGCGCGATCTTGATCAGGTGCGTTCGTTTATGTCGAGCGCCGGTCCGACCGCGCTTTTCGACCTGCCATGGATGCCGATCTATCTCGCAATCTGCTTCCTGTTCCATTTCTGGATCGGCATGACGGCGCTGGCCGGCGTGATCATTCTCTTCAGCCTGACATTGCTTGCCGAAATTCGCACGAGAGAGCCCGCCAGAAAGGCAAACAGTCAAGCGGCGGCGCGCAATACACTTGCCGAAGCGACGCGTCGCAATGTCGAGGTTCTGCAGGCCATGGGCTTTGGATCACGCATTGCCGAGCGCTGGTCAGGGATCAATGCTGACTATCTCGACACCAATGCAACAGCGAGCGACCTTGCCGGGACACTCGGAACGATCTCGAAAATCATGCGCATGATGCTGCAATCGGGTATCCTGGCGATCGGCGCGTATCTCGTCATCCATCAGGAAGCGACCGGCGGCATCATGATCGCCAGTTCGATCATGATGAGCAGGGCACTCGCACCAATCGAACTGGCTATCGCGCACTGGAGGGGTTTCGTCACCGCCCGCCAGGCCTGGGCCCGCTTGACCCAGCTTTTGGTCCTGCTTCCCGAAACTGCGACAAGTGTCTCGCTGCCTGCGCCGAAATCTGCTCTTTCGGTCGAAAGTATCAGTGTCACGCCGCCGGGGGAGCGTCGTATGGTCGTGCAAGACGCCACCTTTGCATTGGAAAAGGGCGTCGGCCTCGGCATTGTGGGGCCGAGCGCTTCCGGCAAGTCATCGCTCGTGCGCGCGATTGCCGGCATATGGCTCCCAGTTCGCGGCACCGTCAGGCTGGATGGCGCAACGCTCGACCAGTGGTCGCCGGAAGAGCTGGGCAAGCATATCGGCTATCTCCCTCAGGATGTGCAATTGTTCGACGGCACCATTGCCGAGAATATCGCGCGCTTCGAACCGCAAGCGCCATCGGACAAGATACTTGCGGCTGCGCGCGCGGCTGGCGTTCATGATCTCGTCATCCATCTGCCGGAAGGCTACGAGACGCGGGTCGGCGAGGCCGGGTCGGCACTTTCGGCCGGCCAGAGGCAGCGGGTTGCACTTGCACGGGCGCTCTATGGCGATCCGTTCCTCGTCATCCTCGACGAGCCCAATTCCAATCTCGATTCGGAGGGTGAGGCTGCACTGACGGTGGCGATCCAAGGCGTGCGCGCGCGAGGCGGTATTGCCATTGTGGTCGCACACCGGCCGAGCGCGCTGGCAAGCCTGGATCAGGTTCTTGTGATGGCGAACGGCCGGATCCAGGCCTTTGGCCCGAAGAATGAGATATTGAACAAGATAACTCGCCCAGCAGGCGTTCCTCTGAAGGTCGTCTCTGGCCCTGAAGAACCTGCATCCTGATGGCAGAACGCACTGCATCCGCGCTTGACCGGACCATTCGGCGCTATCTGCTTGGTGGGGTCGCAGCTTGCATACTTCTGATTGGTGGGGCCGGAAGCCTGGCCGCCGTCACCGAGATTTCCGGGGCCGTGATTGCTTCAGGAAAGCTGGTCGTCGATTCCAACGTTAAGAAGGTGCAGCATCCGACGGGTGGCGTTGTCGGTCAAATCTTCGTCCGAGAAGGCGATGCCGTGAAGGCGGGCCAGGTTTTGATCCGCCTCGATGAGACGATCACCCGGGCCAATTTGGCGATCGTCACGAAGAGCCTGGACGAATTCGAGGCGCGCCTGGCTCGCCTTGAGGCCGAGCGCGACGGCAAAGGAAGCATCATCTTTCCAGCTTCGCTTGTGTCACGGCAGGATGCCCCTGAGATTGGTCGGGCGATGGCCGGCGAGCAATCTCTGTTCGAATTTCGCCGACAGGCACGCGCTGGTCAGAAGGCTCAGTTGGAAGAGCGTATTGCACAGCTTGCCGAAGAAGTTTCCGGCTTGACCGAGCAAAGAGATGCCAAGAGCCAGGAAATCAAGTTGATCGGCTTTGAGCTCGAAGGCATGCGCAGCCTTTGGCAACGCAAGCTGGTTTCAATCGATCGCATAACTGCGCTTGAACGCGATGCCGTGCGGCTCAAAGGTGAGCACGGGCAACTGACCGCGGCCATAGCGCAATCGAAGGGTCGTACATCCGAAATCCGTTTGCAGATCATTCAGATCGACCAGGATTTGCGCAGCGAGGTGGCGACCGAACTGCGTGACGTCCAGGCAAAGATCTCTGAATCCGTCGAGCGCAAGGTCTCGGCCGAAGATCAGCTCAAGCGGATCGATATACGCAGTCCGCAGACCGGCGTCGTTCATCAGCTTGGTGTGCACACGGTCGGTGGCGTTATTTCTCCGGGCGAGCTCATCATGCTGATTGTCCCGGTGACAGACGAGCTGACCGTCGAGGCGCGCGTGGCACCCCAAGACATCGATCAATTGACGTCAGGGCAAAGCGCGACGCTGCGGCTGTCGGCATTCAATCAGCAGACAACGCCGGAACTGAATGGTGCGGTCAGCAAGATTTCCGCCGACCTCAATGTCGATGAGAAAACAGGCGCCGGCTTTTACACCGTGCATGTTGTTTTACCGCGCACAGAGCTTACCAGGCTCAAGGGCCTGGCCCTGGCGCCTGGAATGCCTGTCGAGGTGTTCTTTTCGACCGGCAGCCGCACCATGCTGTCCTATCTCGTGAAACCTTTGGCGAACCAAATCCAACGGGCATTCAGGGAAGAATAGGCCGCGTCTCCGGGCGAGCCGACGAGCTGGACTCCGGAACAACGACGCGATTTCGCCGTTTCGCCTGAAACTGGAAGCGATCCACATGTCCCAGTTGCCGAATGAAGAGATCGAGGGGCGGCTGAACGCTCAGCGAGAGACTCTGGCGCTGGTCGTCGCGCTGCTTGCCGGCCGCGATGCGAGTTCCGAGCGAATATGGGCCGAACTAGAGGCCCGTTTCCAATTTCAGAATAATCAGGAAGACCCCGGCGCCCTGCCAAGCAGTGCGTTCGCCATTGAGAGTGCGATGATGCGGGAGTTCAAGCTGATCTTCGAAGAAGCGCGGGCACGCGAGGCGGAATGGAACGACACAGACAAGCCACCCATAAGAGGCGCTAGCTGAAAATCGCGAGCCCGGCGATGCGACGCTGCACCAAGTTCGCTTCATAGCGGAGTGGCCAATCGGACGCTGCATCGTGCTTGGCGACAATGGCTCTAGACCAATTGATGCGAAACAAATCTTGAGCCTCGGCCGCGGAGAGCGTTGCGCCGAGGGAGCCCACAATTCTGAATAGGCGGGCGGAACAGATCTGTCGCTCCCGATGGGATAGCCACATTTTTCTGGCCTGACTCGGAAACATTTCCGGCATGCCAGTGTTTAACGCACTGAGTGGGCGCGAGGCGCAGTTCCTCTGCCTGTGAGGCGATCCTCCCTTTTGGAGCGTGAAGATGCCGGCAACCGCCATGACAGAGGTCGAAGAGGTCAGGATCGAGCCCGACGGGCTGATTGGGCTGCTCGGCGTGCCGCACGGTGCGCAAGGCATCGTCATTTTCGCTCATGGCAGCGGAAGTGGACGGCTCAGTCCGCGCAACAATCACGTGGCCGCAGCACTTCGGCAGGCTGGACTGGCGACCCTTCTCGTCGACCTTTTGACGTCGATCGAGGAACGCGACAGGCGAAACGTCTTCGACATTGACCTGCTTGCATCGCGGCTCGCGCTGGCGACGCATTGGGCGGCTGCGGAAGCACGGACCAGAAGGCTTGTCCCACTTTATTTCGGGGCAAGCACTGGCGCCGCAGCCGCGCTGGTGGCCGCCTCACGCCCGGATGCAGGTATCGCGGCTGTCGTCTCGCGCGGCGGCCGGCCCGATCTGGCGATGGACGCGTTGCCGGCCGTGCGTGCCCCGACACTGCTGCTGGTCGGCAGTCTGGACGGGCCGGTGATCGGGATGAACGAGCGTGCCCTTGCCGCGCTGAAAGGCGAGAAACAGTTGATCATTATCGACGGTGCCGGCCACCTCTTCGAGGAGCCGGGGACAATGGACGAAGTGGTCAGACACGCCACGCGATGGTTCCTCGAGCATCTCGCGCCTCCGGAAGGGCCGAGGCAATGATCCTGGGCAGGCTAGAACTCGATGCAGACAAGGAAAACGAATCCAGTTCGAAGGTGCTGAGCGAGCCGAGGAAGGCCGAAGCGCACCACGCCATCGGGCCTCTCTTCCAACGCGAACGGGCCTGACTTATGGCAAATCACGGCGCGCCCCTTCCGACGGTTCTTATCACCGGCAGCAGCGGCTTCCTGGGGCAGGCGATTGCGCGAGGTTTGATTGACTGCTACCGGGTTATCGGCCTCGATGTTGCAAAACCGAAGCATCCCCCCGCCGGCATGGAGACGATCGAGATCGATCTCACCTCCGATGAGAGCGTGAGTAGGGCTGTGGAGGCAGCGCGGGAGCGCGGCGGTCGCATCGCCTCGGTCATCCACCTTGCGGCCTATTACGACACGACCGGCAAGGACAATCCGAAATATGACGCCGTCACCGTGCAGGGCACGCGCCGACTCCTGCATGCGCTGACGGCGATCGAGACCGAGCAGTTCGTGTTCTCCAGCACGCTTCTCGTCCATGCCCCAAGCCCGGGGAGGGGCACGAAAATCAATGAGGACTCGCCGCTCGACCCGGCCTGGGCCTACCCAAGATCGAAAGCCGAAACCGAGGCGCTGATTTCGAGGGAGCGGGGCGAAATCAAGACGGTGATCCTGCGGCTCGCCGGCGTCTATGACGAAGACTGCCGGGCGGCCTTTATTGCCCAGCAGATCGCTCGCATCTTCGAGCGCTTGCCGACGGCCTATTTGTTCGCCGGCGATATCACCGCCGGTCAGCCCTATCTGCACAAGGACGATCTCGTCGATGCGGTGGTGCGTACCGTCGACCGGCGCGCCGAACTTCCAGCCGAGACCGTGCTTCTGATCGGCGAAGAAGACACACCGTCATACGAGGAGATGCAGAAGCGCATCGGCCGGCTTATCCATGGCGAGGACTGGCGGACGCTGGCGCTGCCGAAGCAGCTGACGAAGCTGGGCGCGTGGGTGCAGACGGAGGTACTCGATCAGGACACCGACATCAAACCGTGGATGATCGAGAACTCGGACGATCATTACGAGATCGACATCTCGCGGGCCAAAACTCTGCTGGGCTGGGCGCCTAGACACAATCTGTTGGACACATTGCCGGAGATGATCCGCCGGCTGAAACAGGACCCCACAGACTGGTATGCGGCCAACAAGCTCGATCCGCCGGTTGTCGCGGCTTCGGATCCTGAGATCGAGCAGGCCGAAAGGCGACTTAAGGGACCGCTCGAACGAAGCAAGGAAGACGTCGAAGCGGCGATAAAACGGCATCGATCGAGGACCCTCTGGGCGCCGATGACCAACGCTGCGCTCGGACTGTGGCTGGTCACATCGCCGATGACAGTTGGCCTGTTCGATCCCGTCGCAGCCGCAATACCCCCCGCTCTGGGGCACGCTATTGCGGAGCCACAATTCCGCAACGCCGGTCTCGGTGTCAGCGAGATCGTTTCCGGCCTGCTGGTGACGGTCTTTGCGTTGATGGGCATGTCCCGACGCTGGCGCTGGGTGCAGTGGATCACGGCGTCGCTCGGAGTTTGGGTGATGCTAGCGCCGTTGCTGTTTTGGACGACCAGCGCCGCCGCCTATGCCATCGACACGCTCGTCGGCATGCTGATCGTCGCCTTTGCGGTGATGGTCCCGCCAACCCCCGGCATCAGCCGTCGCGCGCTGGCGGCCGACGACGACATTCCGCTGGGCTGGACCTATTCGCCATCGACCTTCACGCAGCGGATTCCGATCGTGGCGCTGGCCTTCGTCGGCCTGTTCGTCTCGCGCTATCTCGCCGCCTTCCAGATGGGCCACGCGGATGGGCTGTGGGATCCGTTCTTCGGCCCCGGCGGTGCGCCGGTGCGCAACGGCAGCGAGGCGGTGGTGACATCATGGGTCTCGAAGGGTTTTCCAATCGCCGATGCCGGGCTCGGCGCCTTCGCCTATTGCCTCGATATCCTCGCCGGCGCGATCGGCGACCGCCGGCGCTGGCGCACTATGCCGTGGATGGTGCTCCTCTTCGGCTTGCTAATTATTCCGCTTGGCGTGGTCAGCGTGTCCTTCATCATCATCCAGCCACCGTTGATTGGTGCGCTGTGCACGCTCTGCATCCTGCAGGCCGCCGTCACTGTGGTGCTGATCCCTTACTCCGTCGATGAGGTGCTGGCGACGATCCAGTATCTCTGGGGCGCCACAAGGGCAGGCGAGCCGTTCTGGCGTACCTTCTGGATGGGCGGACCGGCGCTGTCGGAGAACCAGACGCCTGGGGCCGACCTCGACCGCCCGGCTTTCGAGGTGCTGAAGGAATTTGTCACTGGCGGCGTCAACTTCCCGTGGACGCTGGTAGCGAGCACGCTGCTCGGCGCCTTGCTGATGACGACGCCATTGATCATTGGCACGCAGCCACCGCTTTACTTCAGTGATCATGTCCTCGGTTGTCTCATTATCATGGTCGCAGTCACGGCCATGGCCGAGGTTGTCCGGCCGGTGCGCTTCTTCAATGTCGTGCTTGGCGCATGGATCGCGGTGTCCCCCTTCGTGCTCGCCGGCGGTGAAACCAAGGCGATCGTGGCGGACGTTACGATCGGTCTGGCGCTGATCGTGCTCAGCCTGCCGCGCGGCACGCGCAGCGACCAACATTATGGCGGTTGGGATCGAGCGATAGTCTGAGCAACTCGACTTCGGCATCTGGCGATCTGGGCCGATATCGTCACGAACCCAGTGATCGGGTCTTCACGACGAGGCTTTGACCCCGAGCTTGCGGGCCTTGTCTTCGAAGTCATCCCGAATGTCCTCGATCGTCGGCAGATGCAAGCGCCGCAACTGAGAGTGCACCTTCTTGGCGGCGTCGGAATTCAGGTCGCGTTTGAAATTGATGACGACCTGCTGAGCGGAGTCGTAATTGCGATAGCGCTCGATCTCGGCCTTGGTCGCCTGCTGCACGTGCTCCAGGGCCTTGCGATCGGCCTCAGATTTTCCATCCGGTTTCGCTCGCATGACCGGATTGAATGCTTTGCTGATGACGAATTCGGCCAGTTCCCGCTGGGCGTCAACCATGATCATTTCTCCCTCGAAGCTGCCTGTCCGGCCTTAACCCTGGTGGGAATTGAAGGTTCCCCCAGCAACGGTGTTTGCCGGGCGCTATGTTAATCGCAGACTTGGACGTGCTTGCTTGCTTCAGCCGATACCGGCAGCCGCTAGCGAGGTTCCAGTTCTTGGCGGCGGTCAGTCAGCCGCAGGTTTCGATGGAACCCGGCTGCAAATCCGCCGTTAGGCCTCATCAGCGAAAACATATGCCGAAGGCGAGACGCCCGTCGCAATGTTTCGCGCAGCCAAAATCGGGGAGCCGGAGTATGACAACATGCCAGACGAAGTGATTGGCGGAAATCGGATATTCTCAAATAGAGACAATAACGAGCGCGCCGACGATCGCAGTCCCGATGGTCATCAGGGCAGAAAGGACAAGCGACAGGATCAAGCCGCCGAGCCGGACAACCGTCCGCAAGAGGATCCGGCAGAAGGTTCGCGCGATACGGTGGAGCACGAACTGGACAGACAGAAACAATCGGGTTCGGACGCACCTCGCGACGAGGCGAAGCGCGCGCGTGACGATCTGCAAGAGCAGGTCAAGGAAGAGATCGAGTTGCCTGAACGAGCTCTGCCTGACGGCGCCGGTTTAGATTTGTTCGCCGAGCAGGATCCTCGCATCCTTGGCCGCGACGATGAACGCTTGGCGCGCGACCCTTGGCGGCTTTTCGCCGCGGATAACAGCAAGGCAGGCTTCAATTGCGGCGAGTCGCGTCTTGGACGTTGGCGTCGGCCAGTCCCTCAGCAGCACTTCACTTCAGCCGCGTCGGAGACAGACAAAACAACCCTGTCGCGATCGATCCGGCCGGGTTGAACGACTATCGGCTTTCTGAAACGTCTCGTACGCACGACACTCTCCAAAGCGAGGATATGCTAGCCGTGTCTGATCGTTTTCGCCACCTCAAATGTTAATTGCTGCCGAACTTGCCACTGCCTGTCCATGCTAGTCATCTGGAACTGAAGTTCATTTCACTATAAGGTTGTGCTCGCACTGAAGAAGGAGCGAGACGATGGCCAATGCGACGGGACGGCCGATTTCGCCGCCGGCGCTGAGTGCGGATGAGCGGGCCTATCTTGAGCGTCGGGTTCGCCGGCGTCGTGTCGCGCGGTCGACGATCCGCAGGATCTGGACCGCGTTCGGGTTGGAATACACCTTTTTTGCGCAACGGCGGTTTACGCTCTAAGTTCGAGGTCCAGCGCATCGGGCGTGGATCGCTGGGACTGCCGTGTTCTTGCAATCGCACGCCGGGAGATCGCCATGTCGCTTCAGCACTCGCTGCTCCTGACCGTCTTCCTTGCGCCCGGGGCGTTGCCGGCGCTCGCGGCGGGCGGCGATTTCAGCGGCTTGGTCGACATCGGCGGCGACCGAGAGATGTATCTCGAATGCCGCGGGACGGGGTCGCCGACCGTCTTCATCGTGCCGGGCGGGAAGGCGGCCGCCGACGACTGGACCAAGGATTCGCCCGTCTTCGCGAACGTCGCCAAGTTCACGCGCGTCTGTGCCTACGACCGCCCGGGAACACCGCTCGCCGACGGTAGCCCCAGCCGCAGCGATCCGGTGCCGATGCCGATCACCGTCGCCGACTCGGTCGCCGACATCCATTCGCTGGTTGCCGTGGCAACGATCGAGACGCCGTTCGTGATCGTCGGGCACTCCTATGGCGGCCTCATCGTCCGGCTCTATGCGATGACCTATCCCGCCGACGTGGACGGGATGGTTCTCGTCGACGCGCTATCCGAGGGACTTCGGGCAGCGGAGACGCCAGAGGAGTGGGCGCACCAGAAGATCATTCTCGATGGCGATCTGACGGAGACTCTGAAAATCTATCCCGACATCGAAAGGGCAGATGCGGACCCCAGTTTCGATGAACTTTATGCTGCGCCCCCGCTCCAACCCATGCCGCTGGTCGTGTTAAGCGCCGACCATCCCTGGGGACCGCTCGTCCCTGGGTTCATTACCGACGGCAGTTTGCCCCCCGACACGCCGCCCGACATCGGCTACGTCACCGACCGGGCCCAGAAGGAGGCGCAGGCGAATCTTGCCGCACTCGTGCCCGGCTCGAAGCACGTGGTCAACACCGACAGCGGTCACGAGATCCACAAGGATCAACCGCAGCTCGTCCTCGACTCGATCCGCGAAGTGGTCGACGCCGTGCGCGCCGGCAAGACAAGCCTGGAGCCCTGACAAACTTCCGCCAGGGTCGTTATTTCGCCTTTTGAAGCGGTGACACCGTATAGATCTGATCCAGTATATTCACCATCACGGTATTCGCGGTTGCCTTGCCATCGGGCGACAGCGTCAGGCTGGTCCATACGATCAGCGTGACATCGTTGACTGGGTCATGGCCCATGATGGAGTTGTAGCCGGGCATCTCGCCGCCATGGAAATAGATCTTGTTCGGCCCGAAGGTGATCACGGTGATGCCGTATCCGTACTTCTGGCCTTCAGGCTTGCTTGGGTCCTCTGGCTCGGGACTGTCCAGCCACTGGCGCTGATAGTCGGCGTTGAGAACCTTGCCGCCGACGAGCGCGCGCATCCAGGTCGCGAGGTCGTCCGCGGTCGAGACGACGCCGCCGGCCGCAAAATACGGCGAAGGGTTCTGCCACGTGTCATCGTTCGGCTTGAGCGTTCCCGCCCTGGCCGCCGCCTGGAGATCGTCCGGATAGGGCGCATCGACCAGAGCGTATGAGGTGCCGCCGTAGAGGTAGCCGTGCGCATAGGGCTCGGGCATGGTGTTCGACGTGCTCACCGGCAGCGCCGTATTCTTCATGCCGAGCGGCCCGAACAAGCGGTCCTGGAAGATGTTGGCCAAAGGCTGGCCTTCGATCTTCTCGGCGACGAGGCCGAGCAAGTAGTAGTTCGTATTGTTGTATTCGAATTGGGCGCCCGGTTCGAAATGTGTCGGCCGATCGAAGGCCAGGGCGAGTACCTCCTCCGTCGTCCAGACCTTGTCCGGATCACGGTCTAGGCTTTCGGCGAGTTCCGGCGCGTTGGTGAAGTTATAGAGGCCACTCCGCATCTTAATGAGCTGGCGAATGGTGATCTTGTCACCGTTCGGGACGCCCTGAACGTATTTCGAGATCAGATCGTCGAAGCCCAGCTTCCCTTCCTGGGCCAGTTGCACGATCACGGCGGCCGTCATCGTCTTGGTGTTCGATGCGGGCCGGAAATGGGTGTTGGCGCGCGGCGGGTTCGTGACGCCTAGCTCGGTCGTTCCGTAGCCGAAGACAAAATTGCCCTGCGGAGTCTGCAGAAGAACCATGGCGCCCGGCAGCAGGAGTTCCTTAGCCGCACCTTCCACCATTGCCTGAAGCGCGACCGGGTCGATCGGCTTGAGAGCCGGCGTAGACGCGCCCATGGCGCTGCCCGTTGCGCACACCGCAATAACCACGGCGCCCAGTGTTCTCGCTATCATTGTCTCACTCCCTGGCCAGATCGACGAGATGAACCCCTGTCGGAAACCCACGCCTCTGTCTGTCACCGGAAATTCCAGCAACGGAGGGATGTCGCCGATGACCGGCTCTTATGAGCTCAGATCGGCGAGGGGATGGTGAACCCGTTGCCGGCCGGCGTGGTTGCATGTCAATTGCCTCTGGACTGCTGATCACCTCGTAGGTGCAGGCGAATGCGGCTTCCGCGATCCGATATATGTCGCTCAGGTCCTGCACGATGGCGGCTCCGAGTTGCGGCACCATGGTCTCGCCCCCCTGGGACCGACGAAGGTGAAGGCGCCGTTTTCCTCGGCGATGACGAAGAAGCGCATCTCGACCCCGCGGGGATGGTAGGTCGACAGGTCGCCTATCGACAGGTGGCCATGGCCGAAAACGCCAAAATCCATGAATGCTACTCCCGCACTTCAGAGCGAGACCCTATCCGGTCGACGGCGAGATAGCCATCGCAAGGGGCGTTACTCGGCGCACTCGTCACGGACGTTCGGGCGGCGCCTCTCCGGAGTTTCTGCTTCTCGCCCGTTCCGGAGGTGGCTCCGACCCTAACCGACTTGCGGAGTTCAACCAAAGCGGACTCCCGTCAGCCAACGCTCAAATGTCTACGAGCTGACGGCCTAGGTTCCTTGCGATCTCACCCACTCCGCGCAGCTTGGCGTAATGCAAGGTGACGCCACGAAGGTTCTTGATTGAAGCCGCCGACCTCTGCCAAGCAGAGGTGGCCAGAGCGCGATGGCGCGCTATGTCATCCCGCTCGACAGGCTCGACGACCGAATGCCGAGGCTCGAGCTTGTTGGTCAATATCGTCGCACACGCTGTGAACAGCATGATCTATTTCACGGCCGACACACATTTCAGCGATCCCCGCATCCTGCGTATCGATCGTCGCCCGTTCGGCTCGCTGGCAGAACACGATCGAACGCTGATATCGCTCTGGAACGAAACCGTCAGCCCGGACGACGAGATCTGGCACCTCGGCGATTTTGCGAAGGGGTCGGCCGGATTTGTTTCATCGCTCCTGTCGTCGCTTCATGGCCGGAAGCATTTGATTATCGGCAACAACGACGGTGCGGCGACCGTCGGCGCCGCTGGTTGGGCCACCACACAGCATTATAAGGAGCTGACGACAGACGGCAGGTTGCTGATCCTTTGCCACTATCCTTTTCGCACCTGGAATCAGATCGGCAAGAAATCGATCAATCTGCATGGCCATTCCCATGGCAGACTAAGCCCGGTTACGCGCCAGTACGACACAGGCGTCGACAGCTGGGAATTTCGCCCCGTCACCCTTTCCGCCATCCTTGCAAGCCGACGTCGACGGACCGCCCGCCGGGATCTTCAACGCAAGTGATCGAAAACGCGGCCATCCCGGCTCTTGCTTACGTGAGAAGCGCTTCCGACGCCGAGATGTGCCGCGAATTCTGCATGCAGTCTGTCCTCGTGTCCGAGATAGCGGGGCGAAAAGTGCATCGGCACAGCATGTTCAACACCGGCAAGCCTGGCGATCGTGCCGGCTTCGGCTGCCGTGAGATGGCGCTTCGCGGCGGCCAGCTCGCGATCTTCCTGGAGGAAGCCCGCTTCAATAAACAGCTGGTTAGCGCCGTGCGCAAGCGCAACGACACGCGCAAGATTTGCCTCGTTGAATGCGAGATCGGTCGCATAGACGATCTTCTGTCCGGGGCCGGTTCTCAGGACTCCGGCACCGAGCAGCTCGCCGACCGAGATATGTCGATCCGCGGTTGGGGCGAGCGTCGTTTCCGGATCAGCTCTGCGCCGGACCGCACGCTTGGCTTCGCTCAACCACGGTCCGACAGGCAAACCCAATGCTTCCAGCTGCGGTTTTTGCACGTTAACCCGGATCTTTTCCTGAAACGCGAATGCAAGGCATGGAACGCCGTGGTCGAGCATTGCTGCTTCGATACGGAAATCGGGATCGTCGAGCAGGATATTTCCCTCGGCTGGGTTTGATGCCGTGTCCTGCCGAGCGAAGCCCGATCGCGCCCGAAAGAGGCGGGAATGACGAAATCCGGCCGGCGTCCAGTCGCAGGCGGCTATCATGAAGTCGTGGGACTGTTCGTCGAGGAGATTCCATGTGTATGCGTTGAGCTTGGCTTGCACGGCCTCGGTCAACCCGGGCGGGCCGAAGAAATGCACCGTTTTATTCCTGTATAGAAATAACCGCAGCAGCCGATCGAAGCCGGCGAAGTGGTCCATGTGCATATGTGATACGAATACGTGGCTGACGCGCAGGATTTCGCGTGGCGAAAGTGGCGACAGATCGCCAATGTCGAAGAGCATCGCCCGGTTGCCGAATCGGAAATCCAGAAGAAGCCCCGCATCAGAGAAGGGGTCGTTGACCAGGCGCGGCTGAACCAGCAACGTCACCGAATCCACCCGATACTGTTTTCGAATTTCGCCACTAGGCGGTCACCTTCGGACACGACCTGGACCTCACGTCTACCCCTCTAATCGCGCGCTCCGGGTACCGGTTCCCGACGTATATCGTTCGAAAGGACGCAGAAGACGGCGAGCCGGCCAAGTCAGGCTGAACGTTTCTGCCATCTTGCGCGTTCTCTTGGGTCGGAGCGAACCGCCGGCCGAAAAATCGGCAATCCGCGGCCATAATTTGGTAGCACCCCAAGAACGAGCGAACATGACCGAGCATAGAGGCAGTCAGCCGGGCGAGGCAAAAGGGACCGTGATCGCATTCTCCGCGCCGGGCTGCGAGCCTCTCTACGCACACGAACGGGAAGCTATGGCTGCCGTTGCCCGCACGATTGCGAGCCTCAAGGGATTTGCCTTCCAGCAGGGTCTGGGCAACAGCAGCGGCAACGGTGAGGGCTTGTATTTCGTGCCGGACGACAGCTTGCTTGCCACTGATGCGGCACGGCTGGGTATCAACGGGCCGCAAGACCTCTTCGGCGGCGTGGTGCCTTGGCGTTTCGTAATGACCAAGGCCATAACCCATGAACTGGTCGATGGCTCGGCCAAGCGACCGAAGGAATGGTCAACCGGCTTCGGCAGAACGGTCAGCGCAGCAGTATTGCCTGGCTACACCGTATTTTCGCGGCACGATGCGCTGCGAGCAGCGCAGCGTCTGCTGAGGCTCGGGCCGGCGCGACTTAAGCCACCGCTTGCCTCGCGGGGTCAGGACCAGCACATTGTTCGCTCCGTCGCTGACGTCGAGAGGCAGCTCGAGCGATACCGCTCCCCCGACCTGGACGAGTGCGGTCTGGTGCTCGAAGCGGACCTTCATGACATCGTCACGCTGAGCGTTGGCAGAACGGAGATCGATGAAATCATGGTCGCCTACTACGGCACTCAAAGGACGACGATCGATAATGCGGGACAATCTGTTTATGGCGGATCCGATCTCATCGTCGTGCGCGGCGGGTGGGAAGCTCTCGAAGGCCTTCAGCTTCCTCGCGCACTGACTTTGGCAACGGTGCAGGCGAGGGCCTATGACGCGGCGATGGCTGAGTATCCTGGATTTTTCGCCTCGCGGCGCAACTACGATATCGGCCAGGGCGTCGATTCGTCGGGTATCTGGCGATCCGGTGTGCTCGAAGCCAGCTGGCGCATTGGCGGCAGCAGTACTGCCGAGCTTGCAGCAATAACCATCATGAAGCAGGACCCGGACATCCAACTCGTCCGGGCGTCCGCAGTTAAGCGGTTCGGCAATAGCAGCCGGCTACCGGTGAATGCGGACGTTCACTTTCAAGGAGAAGACCCTGACGAGGGTCCGATTACGCGCTATACCGTCGTCACGCATGTGACCCGGGAGCCGCCAAAGAAAGCGGCCGATTAACATCTTAGGTTGGTGTCGTCTGCACTGTCGGATTTGCCCACACTGTCGATAGTCGCTGTAGAACCCTGTGCCATCTGCGCCGGCTCATGTGCTCAAATTTAAACGCTTATGCCAGGGAACATCCGTGGGCGGCTTGAGTTGTTCGGGACATCTCCTGAAGCCAATTCGAAAGGAGGAAAAGGTGATCGAGGTTATTTCTGCTCCTGACAATGTCGCCGCATTTCGCGTTGCCGGTACCGTGACCGCGGAGGACTACGACAAAGTCATCCCGGCCATCGAAGAGAAACTGAGCGAACATGAAGAGATCGGCATCCTGGCCGACCTTACGGATTTGGAGGACATGACGGGCGACGCCTTGCGCCGCGACCTGCAGTACGGCTTGAGCAAACTTGGCGAATTCCACCGCTTCCAGCGTGCCGCGGTGGTGTCCGAAAAACAGTGGATCAAGGCAGCTACGGAGATGACGGGCGCGCTTTTCCCGCAGATCGAGGCGCGGGTGTTCCCGGCGGGCGAAAAAAACCAGGCGTTGGAGTGGGTAGCCGGTGTCCAATAGCAGCATCCATCTGATCATCTTCAGACCATTTAGGGAGTAGCCATGCCAACCATCTACAACAAACGACAGGATTCGGAGGGCTTGTGGGAAGTCTATGACCGCGAGAGCGAGGAAGCCGTCATAGTCGACGGTTTGCCGCTATGCGGCCTGGATGAAATCGAAGCCGACGAAGCCATTAGAAAACTCAAGCGGGGTGAGTTGACATCCGACAACATTCCCCCGACGGCCCAGTCTGGCTGGCCTCCGACGAAAGACGGCATATGATGGGTTCAAACTGTCTCGCCCCCTCCGTCGTCTTCGAACAGAGAGCGAACTGATTCAGTGTTGCAAGACCGCGAACCGCGCAAGCCGTTGTCCAGAACCGCACTGGCAGCAATTGCAATTATCTGCGCGCTAATTCTTGCTGCGTTTTTCATCGGCTTTGAATATTCGGCCCCTGACGAAGGCGCGCTCGTTATTCCCGGATCGCAACAATCGCCGTGATGCCCCTGTCGCCGTACATTTCTGACCGAGCTCGTCAGACCAGCGCGAGCGCGGTTGCAGGGGCCAAATTTCCAGTGCATTCTCGTCATCGTCCATGACCAAACAATATCTCAACCACCAGTTGGAGTGCCCTTATTGCCTGACAATAAGGCTGAGGATTCCCGCTGACGCCGGTCCTGACGACCGGATCTTTTGCGACGACTGCGGCGAGTTCCTGGGTACATGGGACGATCTGCTTACCGATTTTGAGAGGCAGGGCGGACAGGATGGAGTATTCCGTCTCGACAAGGGCCGTATCAGGCGGATCGATTGAGCCGATAGCGCGGTGCGGGCCGACCGGGGCGCGGGAGCGGGCCACCCCGTGAGATATCGACCATCGCTTGCGCATCCGCTCATCAGCGTAACCCTTTGCAGCACCTGACCATTCGACCCCGAAGCGTCGGAAAATTTCCAGCGGCTCGAATCGTCAGGGAACTTGTTGCCGACCGGCGGGGTTATCGGACGCCTTCATAGTTAGGGAGGCTAGCTCCAACCCCAGCGGGAGACGACCATGGCAACTGCGAAGAAATCCGCGAAAGCGACAACCAAAGGTCTTGAGGACCTGTTCCTCGACGGACTCAAAGACCTCTACTACGCCGAAAAGAAGATACTGAGGGCGCTGCCGAAAATGGCGAAAGGTGCGGAGTCGGAAAAAGTGACTGCTGCATTTGAAAAACACCGTATGGAAACGGAAGCTCACGTCGATCGTCTCGAGGAGGTGTTCGAGAAATTCGGCAAAGCAGCACGCGGCAAGACCTGTCCGGCGATCGACGGCATCATTGAAGAAGGCTCTGAGATACTCGAAGATTATGAAGGCGCTCCTGCGCTCGATGCCGGACTGGTCGCAGCGGCGCAAGCCGTCGAGCATTACGAGATCGCCCGGTATGGCACGCTTGTCGCCTGGGCAGAACAGATGGGAAAGGCCGATGTTGCCGCCCTTCTCAAAGCGACGCTCAAGGAAGAGGTCGCGACGGATGAAGCGCTGACGGGTCTAGGCGAGGGTGGTGTCAACCAACGTGCTCTTCAAGCGGCCGCGTGATTCCCTAGGGGGATCGCCAGCGGATCCGCTCCGAAGATGCAGGTATCGGGCTTGCCATCCGAGATTCTTGAACCGGCCTGACCGACCGGCAGTTGCAGGGGGATTCGCCTGCAACTGCCAAGCCAAGTTAGCTGACAATTCAAGGATACCAATGGGTTCAGGGGCAGTGCGCAGATATTAGGTGAAAGAGCAGGATGATGGATCCCGTGTTGTGGATAGCTTTCTTAGGGACAGTTATCTTGATGCAGGCTGCGTCCGGCCCGCGCCGGACGCGAGCGCATATGCGCCTAGCACACCGTCGCTAACCGAAAGGCGGGCGTTGCCCGCCTTCCCATGGTTCAGTTCTTTGACGACTCGCCGCCGAGCTTTTTAACATTGCTGCAGAATTCAGGGTGAGTGTTGGCGGCGTTGGCGTTTGCCATCTCCTCATCGCAGATTTTTGTCATCGCCATACGGTCCTCGTCCGTCAGCGCTTTCCAAGCTGCCGTGAACTCGTCGTCGGACCGCAGAGTCGTCATGCTGGAGTCCGTGTAGAACGGCTCCATCTTTGCGGGGTCATCCAAGGCAGACGTGCCTGTTTCGGTGCCTGCCGCAAGAGAAACGCCGCTTACCATAGAAAGCGCCATCGCGCCTAAACAGATCATCTTGTAGCTCATGACAAGACCCTTCCGTTGTTTACTGGTCGCTAATGCAACGACCTACTGGCAAACGGCGTGTTTCAGAAAAGGTTCCTTTCTCACTTGCTGGCACGGCACTTGACCGGTGCTTTCTACAACCCGGATGGCACATCAGTGCCGGATGAATGGAACATCTGCCGATAATTGCCGTTGATATGCTCATCAGGCGAAAAGGGCTGCATATGTCAAAACTTCAGGCGGCAACTCCAGAGGATTTGCAACGGCTCAAGCTCGAAGCGTCGGCTTACTTTGGCCCGAAAATGCTCAAAGAAGCATTATTGCGCCTTTGCCAGGCTTGCGGAGCCGACAGCCTTGACCGGTTCGAGAAAACCATGGTCGATCAGATCGAGGCAATGCATGATGATGATAATAGAGCCAACTTCGAAACACTGAAGGAATTTGCCATCGAACAGCTTTATGCCTGTGTTCGAGAGGTTAGTTCTTCACCTGATATGAAGCAGCCGCTGGAGGAAACTGAAGCCCGAAGGACACCTGGTCGGTCGCAAAAGCCAGAAACCTTGGAAGACCAGTTGCAGGCCGGCCTTGAGGATTCCTTCCCCGCAAGCGACCCGCCTGCCGTGGTGTCCACAGCGATCCCCGGCGGGTCGAAAAAGCTGGTAGGGACTGACGAAGTCCTGAAAAAGAAGCGAGAGGGGGAGGCTAAGAATAAGAGCCGGTCATAAGTAGCCCGTCCGAGCGAAAGGGATGCTTCCGCCCACTTTGTTGCCGCGGCTCCGGGCATAATGCGAACAGATGGCCAGCATGCACCGGCGTTAGAGCTTGACGGCCGCCTCTCGCGCCCACAGCCGCAATTTCCGGCAGGCCTGGACAAATTCCTCAGCCGCTTCTTTTGACTGCAGCCTTATCAGTCCTTCATCCGCGTCGGCACCTGCCTTGCCCAGAAGCGACTCGGCTTCCGACGTGGAACCGATGAATAGGGCGGGACATCTCCCTTGGCTGCTCCGATCAAGCGGGCGGGATTCGCCGCAACAGGAAGCTCAGCCGCAAAACGCACGGCCTGCGCGTATTTCGCCCCATCCGAGATTTTCGAGCGACTTATTCCGATGTCCGGAACGATCCAAACCTTCATGCATTTAGCTAGGTCTGCGTTCATCGACTTTTTTCTTGCTGGGAGCTGGACCATTGTCCTCCAGGGGCTACCCCTTGGCCAACCAGGAAACGGATGAAGTTTCCATCGTTGACCTGATACCTGCCTTGCGAGCCTTCGCCCGCACCTTCTGCCGTGTTCCTGACGACGCCGATGACCTGGTCCAGGAGACGTTGACCAAAGGACTCGCCAACATCGATAAGTTCGAACCGGGAACGCGTATGAAGTCGTGGCTCTTCACCATCATGCGCAATACCTACTATACCCACATCAAGGCAGCCGACAGGGAAAAACCCGGCCTGCTCGATTGTGCCTCTCTGATCCCGATTTCGGAAGCGACGCAGGAGTGGTCCGTTCAGAGCAAGGAAGTCCATAGCGCGGTCCAGAAGCTGCCGGAACATCAGCGCGAGGTCCTGATGCTGATCGGGGTTCTTGGTGTCAGCTACGAAGAAACCGCCGAAATATGCGGTTGCGCGGTGGGAACGGTAAAAAGCCGCCTTAACCGAGCGCGCGCCGGCGTGCTGGAATACCTCGGCGAAAGTTCATTGCAGACATTGGTGGAAAGACGCGATCATCTGTCCGAAGCACAGGGAAACTTCGCAGTCGACAGGCGTCGATAGCTAGTCTTCTTTCTTTGCGTTGCACCGACGCTTCTCGACAAGCGCGTTCTGCAATTGAACCGCAAGGTTGGTCAACCGGTCGGGGACCTTTTCCTGCTCGATGGCAGTCAGCAGAGATGCAATCTTCCGGTCTATTGCCAGCCGGAGTTGCGGGCTGATTGTATCGTCGCTTGAGCGAGACATCGTGTTCTCTTAACGAAGTGGTCCCTTCACCAGTGTGGTGACAGCAATCAGAGTTTGCAAGGACTTACGCGCCGTCCTTACAGTCAGCACCGAGCCTTGCACAGCATTGTTTCGAAGCCGCGTCGGGAAAGCCTATGCTCTTCCCTCCGTTCCTCCCCGGCAATATTCCCGGGGTGCGCTCGACGATTCGACTCTTGCGACCTCAGCTGGCCGCTGGTCATGATTGGCGTCTGCGGTTGCAGCAGTCGTTCTTGAGAGAGCCGATCTGCGGCGTGACACTGATCGGAGTTGATCCGATTGCCCTCGAGCCTGCGTTACTCGGTGTGCTGCTTTTAGCCTCTGTTGGACAAAACCGCGTTTCCTCGACCTTGCCCTTGGCCAAATCGGTCATCGCGCCGACGCCGGAGCCTTTGTCCTGACGGCCGAGGTGATGTCTTTCTTGCCGCCGGATGCCATCTAGTCCTCCTTCGGATTGTGGGCACTCACAGGTGCCTTTTCTATTTGACGCCCGAACGATTATTGGGCCGTAATGTTCCGTCGGATGCAGCAAGAAGAAAGGCATTGCCGTCCCACAGCCGGAACGGCTTCTCGCTGTCAACCACGACCTGCATCCCGTGGGCTTCGGCGAGGCGGTGAACATCGGCACGATCCAGGGCCGGCGATCCGCGATAGGAGTAGTTCAGAAGTGCTGCCATGCCTGACGTTTTCAGAACACGCGCAATTTCCTTGAAATACCGCTCCGCCAGGCCGGCCAGCATCAGGTAGGGGAAGCTGTCGACAGCCAGCACGCAATCGAAGCTTGCGTTGCCGAAATCGGCAAGATCGAGACCGGAGGTCGGCCGCAGTTCCACATTGTGCAACCCGGTACATCGCCGACGAGCGATCGAAATCATCTTTGATGATATGTCGATGCCGACGATCCGGTGCGCCGCGCTGGAGAGCGCGCTTTCGAAACGCCCGATGCCGCAACCAATGTCCAGAATGTCACGGTCGGTGCCGGTGAAGCCTTGCCTTTCCAGCCATGCGACGATCTCGTCGGTGGCGGCGGCGAGTTTCTCCTCGTCTCCCAACGAAGACAGCTGAACGCTCGCCGCCAGGGAAATCGTCGCCGCGGCATCAAAGCCGGCGGCCAGCCGCCTGACGACTGCGGCGTCAGTTTCCCATTCATCGCGTTCGTGGCGAACGGCCGCACCTGTTTCGCGCAGCGTGGCAAAGATGTCAGGTCTGTGATGGAGCAGATCGGCGATCCGCTCCAGCCTGTCTCGTTTTCGAACGTCGGCTGAATGCATATCCAGCGCCACATCGGCCAATTCTGCGGCATCGATCCCCGTCTCGAAGCGTAGCGCCAGTCTGGCGATGATGGCTTCGACGCTAGCGCCGTCGGCCATACACTCATCGAGCACCAGTCTTGCTGCCGACGCCTGTGGCGATGGGTTTCGTCCAGTCGTGCTCATTGAGCGATGCTCCGCGTCCAGACCTTTCGCATTGTCCATCGATCGACGGCGCCCCAGCCATATTTGTAGGTTTCCTGGCCGCGCAGGAAGTCGAACTCCCGCGCCCCTTCACGAGCCGCTTCGGCAATCGCGTGACCGATCAGGATTGCGCCGGGACTTTCCTCGGCATAGGCCGGATCAAAACCGCCAAGGTAGGCGTAGGCGCGGTGGCGATGATGAAATCCGTAGTAGGCGCCGACGACCGCATCATCGATAGCAACAAGCCAGCATCGGACAAGGCCCTGTGCGGCGAGCAGCGGAAGCGCCTGCCGATGGAATTCTTCTACCGCCGGATCGGCCAGCACGCCGTCGCCATGCCCGGCCCAACGCGCGCCGTGAAGGCGGATCAGGTGATCAAAGAATATTTTGGGATCGGCTTGCGCCGACATAATGGAAACGCAGCCGCGCCTGCATGCGGCTTTATGTGCGCGGCGCAACTGGCGTCTTCGCCGCGCCGGAACACAGACCGCCAGCGCGTCGTCCCCGGCAATCGAGAGCACGGGACAGGCGGCGTGGTCGGCAAGTTGACCCGCTTCCAACGCAGGGTGCGCAATAGTGAGACCCGCAGCACCCGCCGGTAGATCGGGTAAAATCCATTGCGACCAATTGATCGCAAGAACCCGGTCGGCGATCACGGCGGCTACAGCCGCTTCGATGCAGGGGAAACACAGGACATCCAGATAGTCGCTCAATGAAATCCCGACCGGAAGCAGTCGCAGACCGGAAGGCGTATCTTCCAGGTAAAGTGGCGCCAACCCCACCAGATCATCGCCACGCCAGACGGCGATCGTCGCCAGATCTCCGGGCGCGAATGCGCGCCACCACGGCACCAGCCAGGCGGGGCATTGGAACGGCGTCGCGGTTCGGCTGTGCGCCCACAGCTCCCACCAGCGCGGCGCCAGGGCCTCAAGGGCGGCTGGATCGTCGATGATCTCGGAGCGAAGCATGAAAGCCGCTCACTGCGCCGCCGCCAGGCCCCTGCGGCTGGCACCAAGCCCTGCCAGCGCATGGTAGGCGTCCATGTAAGACGAAATCATCCGGGCGAGCGAAAAGCGCCGCCGCGCCTCGGCCCGGCATATCTCGGGATCCAGGCGGGAGGCTGCGACGATGGCCTCCGCCATCTCGCCGACGTCGTTCACCAGAAAGCCCGTCCTGCCGTGTTCGACCACGTCCGGCAGCGCGCCGTTTGGAAAGGCGACAACCGGCGTGCCGCAGGCGAGGGCCTCCATCGCGACAAGCGAGCTGGTTTCTGCGGCAAGGCTGGGAATGACCAGGCAGCGGGCGGCGTTGAGAAAGCGCCGTTTGGCCGTGAAGCCGAGCGGACCGAGGAAGCGGCGCCGCTTGTCGAGGCGCGGCTGGACTTCGTCACGGAAGTACAGCGTGTGGGTTTGGTAGGGGTAGACCTTGCCGCCGATGACCAGCGGCACACCAGCCTGTTTGGCCGCATCCAGCGCCAGATGGATGCCCTTTTCGGGACAGATGCGGCTGAGCACCAGGGCGAAGTTGCGCTTGGACTGCCGACCGCTCAGCGCGTCTAAATCGACGCCGTTTGGAATGGGTGCAACCAGCCTAGCGCCCGGCGGCGCGGTCCTCTGTTGGGCCACCGAGACGGCGTGAAGCCATAGATCGTCGCGGACCGGGCGCAAAGCGTCGGCCGGATACCAGTCGAGCGGCAGGTGCAGGCTTACAAGTGTCGGGCCATCGTCAGGCAGATAGGCATCAAAATCGATGCCGTGCAGATGAACCACGTCGATCGGCCAACGGGCGCGTGCGACTTCTATCGCGACGCGGTGGGAGCGCTGTGCCCGTTTTTTCGCCGCATCGTCGAGCACACCTGGTTCAGCAGGTGTCTCGATGAGGACGCCCGCCGCTTTGGAGCCCTGGCAACCGATCACGATGGAATCGTGTCCGGCGCGCACGAGTGCCTGGTCGAGCATCGACAGCACCTGCTCGGCACCGCCAACCGCATCCGGGCCGACTGGCGCGAGAGGGTAGGCGACGTTCAGGACGGTGAGGGTCATGGCCGGTCGAGCCCAAGCTCCTCATGCGCAGCGGCCGCGGCGTGAAGCCAAACCGCCGCCTCGAAGCCGAGCGGCAGCGCCTCGTAATAAAGCTTGCCGTTGTTCGGCAGCGCCAGGAAATCGTAAGCAGGCGCCACCCGGAAACGTTCGACGCGCGCCGTAAACGGCGCCAGCGTCCGTTGCTGTGTCCGGTGGCAGGCCAGCATGCACTGCTTCCGTTCGAAAGCCGCTTCCGTAAGGTGCAGTTCGATGCAGTCACTGCCGGAGTGACTGTTGAAGTCCTGGAGGACCGCACCCTCAGGTCCGGCGCAATAGAACGCCATTTCGACGATCGCCGGCGCATGGCGTCCGTCGCGGCGCAGCAAATGGCAAGCCGCATGGACGCCAAAGGCGGTCGCGTCATGATCGGGGTGACCGCCTTCATAAGGATGCGTGCAGACGAAGCTTACATCGCTACCGGCCAAAAGGCCGGTCAGTTCCCGTGCCAGCGAGCTAAGGTTTCCGGCGGCTTGCTTGTCGGGGTAACCAAGGCTGATCAGGGCCGTCGACGGCAAACCCGCTGCCGCCACCGCCGTCTCCAACTCCCTATGGCGGGCCTCGGCGTAGTCCTGCCAAGTCTCGAAGCCGTACGCTCGCGCGTCGTCAAGGTCCCGCGGCGCGCCGTCGGTGACATGAACGATGCGAGATCCGCGCAATCCGGCAAGATGCCCGCCAATGCCGATGGTCTCGTCATCCGGATGCGCGACAACGATCATGACTTCAGCACCGTCAGAGCCGTGCGATGCAGCGCCTGTCAGCAGGGCCGCGAATTCGGCAAGCGTTCCGGACCTGTCAGCTGCGTGTTGCATAACACAATCAAGCCGCCGAAGCCCGCACCGCTCTGATCGGCGAGGCAGCCATGGCGGGAGCGTAGCGATGGGTCATCGTTGCGCAAAACTCCGCAAACTCCTCCGGTATCAGCGGCGGACTGGTGTGATGTGGCATCACTCCGCGATGCTCCGGAGTGAAGCAGAAGGTGATGGTCACGTCGAAATCGGCCAGTGCTTCCATCTGCCGGTCGTACCAGTCCAGGGCATTCGGCCTGAAACTGTCGGCCCAGGAAAGGCCAGTGCGCAGATTGGTGATGCCCAGCCGTTTCATCCAGGCGACGGCGTCATCCAGCCGGGGATCTTCAAAGTGGAACCATTGCACCAGTCCCATTTCGGGCGCGTAGCGCAGGAATTCCTCGAGCGCGGGTTTGGGCGTACCGTCTTCGCGTAGCAGGCCCATGTAGAAGTGGCGATAGTAGGAGGAGCCTTCCGCCTCGCGATGGCGCGTCGTTGCCCCCCATTCGCGCGGAAGATCGTAGAGGCTGTACCATTGGACGCGCGAGGCATTGCCGAGCAGCAGTTCGGCGGTCCGGCGCAGGCCCCATAGCTGTACCTCCTCGGCACCGAAGCTCGACACACCAACTTCGCTGACCCATACAGGAAGATCGGTGACGGTCGAAATCTCGCCGATCTTTTGGGGCCATTCCTGAATCTGCCAGAGGTTCCAGTCGAGGGGGAAGCCATGCACGGCGACGGCATCGACATGATCCAGCGCGCCGTACTGCTTCATGAGTGCCATGAAATCGGCGTCGATCGGTGAAATGCCGCCCAGGATCTTGGTCACGGCGGGGTTTTCCGATGCGATCGCATCGGCGGCCAGTATTGCCATATTGGCGAAGCGGCTCCAGTCGGGGTCGAGTTCGGGATCCCAATGGGACTTGTTGTTCGGCTCGTTCCAGATCATCGCGGCTTCAATCATGAAGTTGTCCTTTCGACGGGTAGACGGCGCCGCCGCCGGCCGGTTCGTCGGTGGCGCGGCAGAAATAAACCTCTTGCTCCGGGTGCAGCACGATCTCGAAGCCGGCGCTGCGCAGCATAGCTTCGGTGCAGGCGCTATTGGGAATCCACCAGTTGGTTGGGTCGTCGGCATAGCGATGCTCGACGAAATGCAGCTTCGGAAACTCCGGCCGGTCGAACAGATCGTGTGTCCAGAAAGGATAATTCTCATCGAGTGCGGGCAGTTCGGTGCTGCCGCGCTGCATGGACTGGAAGATCATCAGGTCGCCGGCGACGTGCTCCCGGATCAGATCGAGAGCGAGCAGGGGGTGGCGCAGGTGATACAGCACACCCATGAACAGGACGATGTCGAATTTCTCCCGCAGCGCGCCGACATCGTAGACCGACAGTTGCTGGAATTCGATGTCGCAGTCCGCGATCTCGGCAGCGAAGCGCGCCTGCGCCAGATAGGCTTCATCGAAATCGATGCCGAGGACGCGGCCGGCGCCGCGTCGTTTCATCTCGATCGAGTAGAAGCCGGCGTTGCAGCCTATGTCGAGCACGGCCTTGCCGGACAGATCGGCAGGAATGGCGTCGGCGAACTTGCGCCATTTGATCAGCGGGTAGTTGCCGAGGAAATGGTCGGGGGCGGTTTCGACGCCTGCCAGTTCCATATTGTGGAACCACGGGCCAAGGGCATCGATGCGGCGACGGATTTCGGCGTTAGAATGCAGCATGGCTAGCCTCCTTCGCCTGGATGGCTTGGTATCTGCGACTGCGCTGGCAGCACGAACATGAGGTTTTTCGCGTCCTCCAACGTAGGGTCGTTGTTCTCAAGCAGCCGAAGTGCCGTGCGGTAGCCGTTGAAAGTGCCGACGTCGACATAGGCGGTGCCTGCCTTGACGCCGTAAGCCTCACCGCCGGCCGCCAGATAAGCATTGATGAGCGTACCGACGTATTCGTCGCTTTGATCCCGCTCGCGCCAAAGCGCGGCAAGCTGGTGAAGTATGCGGCCCGGCATCTTGAACGCGCCCCAAATCCAGTTCGATGCGGCGTCTTGTTGCTTGACCTGGATCTCCCTCACTCGGTCGTCCTGGTCGAGAACGACGGCATCGAAGAGTTCCGGGTGATCCACCGGGAAGAGTAGAAACGACAACCGGTCGTCCGGCAGCTGGCAAAAGCCATCTTCCGGAAACCAGATCGTATCGGGCAGACCGATCAGAACCGTCTCGTCCGGCGCGACCAGCGGGCCGGCGCGGAAGATCGCATCGCAAAGACCGACGGGGGTCGGCTGTACGACGAACAATGCGGCGGCGTCGCCGTAGCCGGCGGCATAGTATTCGAGGATGTCCGATTTGCCCGATCCGATGACGAAGCAGATTTTGTCGACGCCGTTGCGCACCATGCGACGCACCAGATATTCGCTCACCGCGCAAGGACGCTCGGTCTGGCCGTCGATACGGCTGCCGACCGGCAGGAGCTCCTTCGAGAAGCCGAGTGGTTGAATGCGGCTGCCGCGGCCGGCCGCGGGCACGATGCCCAACATCAGATTGCTTCCTTCAACGGCTCACTCGCCGTCGAGCCCTGCAATGCATCGGACATGAGGCGATCCAGTTCCCTGGCGCGCTGCGCGGAGGTGTGTTCGTCCAACACCCGCTCGCGCGCACGGCGCCGGATTGCGTCAACTTCGCTGTCGGACAAGCGGACTGCCGCGACCACGTCGTCGGTGGTGTCCGCCAGGATGATCTCGCTGCCGGGCTGGAAAAAACGGCTCAGCCCGGGCCAGCTGTCGCTCACCATAGCCGCGCCGCAGGCTGCCGCCTCGAACAGCCTGCCCGAAGGACACCAGCCCCTCTTGGCCATCGCCTCGCGGGTCACGTTCAGCGTCAGACGCGATGAGCAGAAGAAGGCCGGATGGTCCGCAGGCGGAAGATGCCTGACAAAGAAGATGTTTTCGCCCCACGGAAATTCGTGCGGATATTGGGCGCCGCCGATGACGAAACGGTGGTCCGGCAGGCGCGCTGCCGTGCGGACCAGCAGCTTTTCGACGCCGGCCTGGCGATCAGCCGCATAAGTTCCGAGATAGGATAGATCTCCGGCAAATTCAGCCCGGGGCTCTGCCGGCCGGTGTCGCTCGGGATCGACATGACCGTACAGAGGCAAGACATGGCGCGCACCCAGCAGGGTTTTCAGCGCATCGATTGCGGTTCCCCCCGTATAACTCAGGACGAGGTCGAAATCGCGAAGGCCTTCGGGCCCGTAATACGCCGGTCGTAGACCTTGTTCGATCCGGGCGAGTGTAACCGGGGTGTCCAGATCGTAGAAAACTTTCAGCCCGCGACAGGCCTGCTGCGCCAGGCGCGATGCCTCCACGGCGTCGGGGCAATAGGACGTGACGATGACGACGTCCGATTCCCCGATAGCCTGTTCCGCGACATGGCGAATGTCCTCCCAGTCCGGATAGAGAACGACATTGCCGCCATCGAGATGATCAAGGTCGCGCGCCCCGGCATAGTATGGGGTGTTGCGTTCAAAGAAGGTGACGGACCAGCCCAGCCCGCCCAGCGCCCGGATCAGGCCGCGCCACAGTGTCGCGTGTCCGTTTCCCCACGAGGAGGTGACGGTGAGACCGAAAATGACCATTCGCATCCGGCAGTCCTCGTCAGGCGGCTTCGTTCAATCGGATCAGCTTGGCACCCCAGTCACCGGATACGACCGTGGTGATCGAAGCGGGATCGATATCGAAGCGAAAACAGTCTCCCAGCGGCAAGCCGAGCACCTTGCAGACGGCGGCCTTGATCACGTCGGCATGGCTGACCAGTGCCACGGATTGATTCTGGTGGCGTTTGCGAAGCTGCTGCATCAGGGAGGTGACACGTTGCTGCACGTCCAGCATGGTCTCGCCGCCCGGCGTCCTCGCCTGCTGACGCCGACTGTTCCACACCCGCCAGTCGGCGTCCTGGTTCAACTCTTCGAAAGTCTTTCCCGACCACGCGCCGAAGTCGATCTCATCAAGCTCTTGGCAGATTGTGATCTTATCGGGACCGCAGGCGATTGCGATCGGTTTTGCGGTTTCCAGTGTTCGTTCGCGCGGGCTGCAACAGATGGCTGCCAGCGGCTCCGGTGCCATGTGGCTGGCCAGGCGCAAGGCTTGTGCCCTGCCGGTTTCGCCAAGGCAAACTCCGGCCATGCGTCCGGCAAGATAGTCGCCGACATTGTCGTGCGCCGCATGGCGGATCAAAAAGAATGTCGTCGTCATTCCGCGGCATCGAGCATCGGCTCGTCCCTACCGGCGATGAAAGACAGCGTGCGCAGGCGTGCCTCGGCATCGGTGAACTGCTCGGGCGGCGACTTCATGAAATAGCTGCAAGGGCCGGTCAGCGCCCCCGCGATGCCGCGGTCGAGCGCCAGCTTGGCACAGCGGACAGCATCGATAACGACCCCGGCCGAGTTGGGCGAATCCCACACTTCCAGTTTGAGTTCTGCATTCAGCGGCACGCCGCCGAACGTCGTGCCTTCGACGCGGATGTATGCCCATTTTCGATCGGTAAGCCAAGGCACATGGTCGCTGGGGCCGACATGGATGTTGCCGGCCTCCAGCGGAACGTCGAGCTGGCTGGTTACGGATTGTGTCTTGGAGATTTTCTTTGATTCCAGCCGCTCGCGTTCCAGCATGTTGAGGAAATCGGTGTTGCCGCCGAAATTCAGCTGATAGGTGCGGTCGATGCGGACGCCGCGCTCGCGGAACAGATTGGCGAGCAGGCGGTGCACGATCGTCGCGCCGACCTGGCTTTTGATATCGTCGCCGACCAGCGGCAGACCGCGTTGTTCGAAGCGCCGGCGCCATTCCGGCCGCGATGCGATAAAAACCGGTATGCAGTTGACGAAGGCGCAGCCGGCCTCGAGCGCGCACTCGGCGTAAAAACGCGTGGCTTCTTCCGAGCCGACCGGCAGATATGAGACCAATACGTCTGCGCCGCTTTCCCGCAGCAGCGCGCTGACATTCGCGACCGGCTCTTCTGCCTCCTCGATTTCATCGCGCAGATATTTGCCGATACCATCGAGCGTTGGTCCGCGCTCGACGCGAACGCCGGTTGCTGCAACATCGGCAAAGCGGAAGGTGTTGTTGGGTGCATTGTATATGGCTTCCGCCACATCACGCCCAACTTTGCCCTTGGCGACGTCGAAAGCACAGACCACCTCGATGTCATCGACGTGATAGCCGCCGAGATCGGCATGCATCAGGCCCGGTATCGGCTCATTACCTCTGGCGTCTCGATAATATGAGAGGCCCTGGACAAGGGAAGACGCGCAATTGCCGACGCCGGCTATTCCAATCCGTACCTTTTTCGATCCCACGAAACTGCCGCCATCGCTGTTGAAGGTAAGTTCCCTCGCGCCGAACTGCCAGCTGCCGGGAATGTTCCTTGCGCCCCGGAAAAATCATGGCGGATCAAAGCTGCGCACTGTTTGAGGCTGCCTGGGCGGATCGACGCCTGGAGCGCCGCAGGCCTCAGTCGAGGCTTCGCAGCATATCCGCTTCCTTTTCCAGGATGGTGGCCACTTCCTCGCGCTCAAGGTGCGTCATCATCAGGCTCACACAGCATTCAAGGTAGGTGATCGAGGCACGTCGCAGAAAGGCAGCCGTTTCCTTTGCGGCCATTTGCTCGATGTCCTTGGCGGATCGTTTTCGTTGCACGGGTCCGTTCTCCATGCGCTACCATCGCCCAACGGCGAGCTCGGCTGGATGTTCCCATAATGAGAAAAAGTGACAGCGCGTGTTGGTCTGACCAGGATATGCTCGAGGGCGCAGCTCTCCTTGACTTCAGGC
Organism: Mesorhizobium sp.; assembly: GCA_004020645.1. Classification (GTDB taxonomy): domain Bacteria; phylum Pseudomonadota; class Alphaproteobacteria; order Rhizobiales; family Rhizobiaceae; genus Mesorhizobium. The sequence continues at coordinate 155,598 of SAQL01000012.1, forward strand.
CGGCAGGTTTTGCAGTCGGCCTGAAGTGGACCTGACGCTTGGCGCAATTGGGGAAATTCGATCCTCGTTACGGCTGGCTTCGAGCTCCATGAAATAGCTGATCGTCTGCATGAGGCCTTGCCTGAGCGGCACCTTTGGCGACCAATCGAAAAGGGTTTTTGCTCGGGAAATGTCCGGTTGCCGCCGGCGAGGGTCGTCTTGCGGCAGTGGCAGGAATTTGAAGACCGAGTTGCTGTGGGTCATATCCCTCACCAATCCGGCCAGTTGAAGAACGGTGAATTCCCCGGGGTTGCCCAAATTGACCGGTTGGCGCGGATTGGGATCGACATCCATAAGGCAGACCAGACCGTCAACCAGATCGGAGACGTAGCAGAACGACCTGGTCTGCAGCCCGTCGCCGAATATCGTCAGTGGTCTCTTCTCGAGGGCCTGCATCACCAGGTTCGAGACAATCCGGCCGTCGGCAGGATCCATCCTCGGACCATAGGTGTTGAAGATGCGCGCGACCCGGATGTCGGCCATTTCGGTTCTCAAATAATCGAAGCACAAAGTTTCGGCGGTTCGCTTGCCTTCATCATAGCAGGCACGAGGACCGGTGCAGTTCACGTGACCGACATAGTCTTCCCTTTGCGGGTGCTGTTCGGGATCCCCATACACTTCGCTTGTCGATGCCTGAAGGAAGCGCGCATTATTTCGGGCGGCGAGCTCAAGCAGATTGAGCGTTCCGATCACGCAGGTTCGAGTGGTGTGAACCGGATCGGCCTGGTAGCGCGGCGGCGATGCGGCGCACGCCAGGTTGAAAATGCGGTCCACCGGCTCGGCAAGATCCAATGGCTGGCAAATATCCTGCTCGATCAACCGGAAACGAGGACGGTCCATGATCGAGATGATGTTTTCCATCCGACCGGTAAGGAAATTGTCGACACAGATCACACGGTACCCGGCCTGAAGCAGTGTTTCGCAAAGATGCGAACCGAGGAAACCCGCGCCGCCGGCGACAAGCGCCGTTTTGGTTCGTTGCGTCCTTCTTGATTGCCGCATCTCTATTTTCTCCTGTCTGCCGGTCATGCTGCACTTTCGATGTCCAGATCGAGAGTTGGACGAGCCGATCTTGGCCGCGCCAGCAGCGAAACGAATTCGCGGGCTCTCGCGGCGCCAGTGTGTGCTGCCAGGATCGTTTCGCGCGCTCGCTTGGCCATAGCGAGCCTGACGCGGTCGGATCGCCTGGACAGGATATCGATCACGTCTTCGGCTTGGCCGGCCGTATTGATCGTGGCTGTCGGAAAGAAGCTGTCCAGACCGGTCCAGCGATCGCTGATGATCGCCGTGCCACAGGCGGCCGCCTCGAAGAGACGTACGCTGGGAGACCATCCAGCCGCTATCATGGAGCTGCGTGTGACGTTCAATGTGTAGCGCTGCCGGCTGTAGAAAGCGGCGTGATCCGCCGGCGGCAAGTGCTCGATGCGATCGACATTGCTCGGCCAGACGGTCTCGGACGGGAATTGCGAGCCGGCCACGACGAAGCGACGGTCCGGCATGCGTCTTGCCGGTTCGAGCAGGAGAGCATCCAGCGTCGCCTGCCGGTCCGAGCTGTAGGTTCCGAGGTAGCCAAGATCCCAGCAGATCGGATCGGCCGTTCGGCGATGCCGCTCCGGGTCGACCGAACAGTAGAGCGGCTCGGCGCGCCGTGCACCGAAGTCCGCCGCCAAACGGGCGAGCGTCGGCCCGCCGGTGAACGAGAAATAGACGTCGAAATACGGAATCTGTCGTTGGCAGATGTAGTCGCAATCATTCGCGGCGAGCTTTGCCAGCGTGACCGGCGTGTCGATGTCGTAGAAGCAGAACTGGCCCGTGCACAGGGACGCGACAATGTCGATGACGGCGCGCCCTTCCGGAACGAAGGACCCAACCACCACGACATCGGCCTGCTGCAGGCAGCGGGCATACGTCCGACGAAGATCGTTCGTCGTTTCGTAGTAGCGCAACGTGCAGAAATCCGGGTCGCGCAGATCGCGATGGTTTGCATACCACGGCACGTCGCGCTCGAGGAAGGTGACGCGATGGCCGAGTTCGTGCAGGCCCTTCAGCAACCCGCGAAAAGTGGTGGCGTGGCCGTTTCCCCATGAAGAGGACAAAGACAGGCCAAGAAAGACGATATCCAGCCGCTTGGTCATTCCGCTGCCTCCACGGTGGGGCGTTCGAAATGACGCCTGAAGACAGCGTCGGCCACGGCTGCCCGCAACGCATAAGTGTGCTCCGCGAGAACACGCCGAAGCGCAGATGCGCCGATCGCCTTTGCCCGCTGGGGTGTGAGGGTGCGCATGATTTCGGCGACATCGTCGCCGTCGCGCGCCACCAGGATCTCTTCGCCAGGGACCAGGAACAATTCGACGCCGAGCCAGGCGTCGGTGATGAGACATGCGCCGGCACCCGCAGCCTCGAAGACGCGCGTGGCAGGTGAAAAGCCGTTGGCGGCCATGCTGTCGCGGCTGATGTTCAGCACCGCCTTGGGTGTGACATTGAACGCATTGTGGTCCCGCGTGCCGACGTGACCGAGCCATGCGACATTTGCCGGAAGCTGCTTGTCACCCCAACCCGATCCGCCGAGCAGGAAACGCTGATCGCCCGAACGGCTGGCCGGATCGAGGAAGAAGGCTTCGACGCGTGCCTCGCGGTCCGGCAGGCGGTTGCCGAGAAAGGCGAGGTCGCAAGCGAAACGCTTATCCTTTGCGACCGGATGATGCGTTTCGGGATCGAGCGCATTGTAGATCGGCACGCACTCGGCTGCCCCCAGCGCACGATAGGCCCAGACGACCGGATCTCCGCCGCCATAGGTGAGGACAAGGTCGATCTCGCGCAACGCGCGGTGCAGGGGGTGGTCCGGCTCGTCGCGCAATTGGCCCAGAGTGGCCGGTGCGTCAACATCCCAGAACACTGTCAGCGCATCGGCACGGGCGTGGTCGAGCACAGCGCGCAGCAACGCCTCGTCCTCGAAGCCTACTCCGCTCGCCTTGACGACGATGTCGGCTTCGCCGGCGCTTGCTGCCACCTGCATCAGCGCATGCGGGGTCGCCTCATAGATGAGGACGTTGCACCAGTCCGGCGCCTCGATATCGCGGTTCTTCTGCCTGTCGTAGACGTCCGGTTCATAGAAAGTGATCTCGTAGCCGAGCTGAGAAAGAGCCTTGAGCAATCCGCGGTAATAGGTCGCCGCGCCATTCCAATAGGACGACAGCAGGCTCGACCCATAAAATGCAATTTTCATGCGACTGTCTCCTCTATGGCGATAGGATCGATGGTTTGGAGGTTGCCGCATTCGGCGAGCACGTCGAACAATTCGTCCGCCCGGTGCCGGCAAGTGTGTCGCCTCCCGATGGTTTCGAGGCCGGATTTCACCAGAGAGGCGGCCAGGTCAGTATCGTCCAGCACGTTGCGAAGATGACGACCCATCTCGGATCCGTCGCGCGCGAAAAGGAAGTCGATGCCTGGCCGGAAGAGTTGCTCGACATCGGTCCAAGGCGCCGAAACGAGCGGGATGCCACAGGCGAGCGCCTCGAACATACGGATCGTCGGGATTCCGGGTAGGCTCTCCCGATAGGGGCGCCGCGGGATGTGGACGGTAACGCGGTGGGCCGCGAATGCCTTGGGCACGTCCGCATTGGCAATCCAGCCTTCGTAACCGAGCCCGGCGGCGGCAAGATCGGCGAGCGCTTCGCGTGGATAGCGCACGCCATGAACAGTGCCGCTCAGGCCAAGTTCTTCCACCGGATCGATCAGGAATTCCTTGATTTCGGCACTGCGCTCATCGTCACCCCAGTTGCCGATCCAGATCACGTCGGATGTATGGTCGATCTCCGGGTGCGGCTTGAACAGGCGCTCATCCGCCGCCTCATGCCAGGTGAAAGCACGTTTGCCCCAGCCGGCGCGCAGATAGCTTTCCCGCAACGCTTCGCCGAAGGCGAGCACCCCGTCATAATGCTCCAGCCGCAGAGCCGAGATCGCCTGCGTCGCCGAGACGGCGCGATGATGGGTGTCATGGAACAGAAGCGTGAAACCGCCTCCGTTCGCCTTTGCCCTGCCGATGCGCGCGACAAGGTCCGGGTCAGTCCATTCGTGGACGATCACTACGTCGGCGTCTGCAACCCAGCCTTCATGATCGAAGGAGGCATCGTAGGTCACCGGCATCAGCTCCGGAAAGTCCTTTCTGAAGCGCTCGACCGCGAAGGCTCCTTTCTCGACCAGCAGGTTCGAACGGCTCCAGCCATCTGCAGGCTCCAGCGCGATCGCCTGGTGCCCGCGTGCAACGACCTCCCGCATGATGCCGCGCAGGAAATGTGCGTTGCCGTGGTTCCAGTCGGAAACGACCGAATGGGTATAGAACAGGAACCGCATCGTCAGCGTTCCGCAACGGCCAGGGCGGCCCGATCATAGATGTCGTGCATGGCCGCCGCTTGCCTTGCCGGTGAAAACTTGCGCGCTCGGCGTGCGGCGGCTTCGCCGAGACGGCGCCTATATTGGGCGTCGTCAGATAGACAATCGACACATCTGGCGAGATCGCGTGGATCATGGACGTCGTAGAACATAGCCGCGCCATTCCACAATTCGCGATAGGTCGGGATGTCGGCAAGCACCAAGGGTGTTGCGGACGTCGCTGCCTCCAGTGCGGCAAGGCCAAAGGGTTCATAGACGGACGGCGATACGAAGATGCCGGCCCGCGCCATCAACCGCCGCACCTCATTGTGGCAGACAGAGCCCAGAGGAACGACATTGCTGAAATTGGCGCTTTGGCCACCGGCGCCTTCGATCGGCCCGGCTGCGAAGACCGGCCATTTCGTCAGCGCTGCTGCCCGGTCCAGCGTAGCTGCGTTCTTTGCTTCGTCCCACCAGCGCGCGGCGGCGAGAACCACTGGTTTGCGCCTCTCTGCCTTTGGACCCGGCCGCGTGCCGTTGCTGACAACGCTCAGGCGAGCGATCGGCCCGTAGCAGGCCTCGAGCATGTCGGCATGGCTGCGGCTGGGCGCGATTACCGCATTTGCCCAATCGAAACCGCGTCTGTTGCGGTCCTTCTGCCAGCCCCATTCGCCGTCCACAGCCTGTCCCCTGACGGCGTGGAGCCACGTCACAACGCATGAATGCGAGACCGCCACGACCGGGCACGGCACATCAAGTCCCACGGCCTGCGTCGGCGCATTGAGATGGACGAGGTCGATCGCGTAGTCGCGAACAAATGCTCGCAGTTCCTGCGGCAATCTTTCCAGATCGCCCTCATTGCGGGTCATCCAGTCCGGCGGTGTCTTGAGCCACGCCAAGGCCGCGAAAGCCTCTGCCTCCTTCGCCTGCTCCTCGGACGGTTCCGGGCCTAACCCGGCGAGCACGATGCTGTCGCCGCCGTGAGCCAACTCCCGCGCCAGATCAAGGGCGTAGCGCCAGACGCCGCCGACGGCATCGACGGTCATCAGGATTCGCCGCGAGCGCCGGATCAGTGACTGCAACATGTAGCCTCCAACTCGGCCAGCGCACGCGGACGCTTCTCCTGGATATCGCTGAATGTCCTGAACGAGGCCAAATAATGCTCGTGGGCGCGCTCCCAGGCGAGATCGTCGGGCTCGCCCCAAAGCTCGCGATAGCTGGGCGAACTGGGGTAGGGATAGAGCGGCACCGGTTCGTTGGCCCACACGCCGCGGTCGATGAGGTGCTTGCGCCAATGATCGACCAGAGCGGGATCGTCCTCGACCACGCCGATCAGATTGGCCTGGACGAACGGAACGTGACGTCGTGCATTGACCAGCAGCGCGGCCAGTTCCTCGGTGCCCAGCCGGCAACGCTTTGCCAGCATGGCCCGGCCTTCCACGGTCAGGCTTTCGAGGCCGGCCTCGATCGAAACGCAGCCGGCCGCACCTAGCAATTCAAGGAGCTCCGGCTTCCAAAGATCGATGCGGGTCTGCACGCCGAACTTGACATCGCGATCGACCAATGCCTCCAGCAGCGCCTTCTGCGGCAGGAAGATCTCGTCGATAAAATAGATGTAGCCGACGCCTTGCCCGATCAGCCGGTCGATTTCCGCGATGACCGTATCGTGGTTCCTGCGGCGGTAGGCGTCGCGGAAATCGATCTTGGCGCAGAAGCTGCAATTGTAGGGACAGCCGCGAGATGCCTCGACCTCCGCTCCGAAACCCACCTGATTGTCGTCGAACCTGTGGTGATGGTGCGAATGGGCGGCAATCCAATCGGACGGCCATTTGAGGGGCGGATGATCGACAAACGAACTGGCGTGGACGCCGCCATTGCCGACAAGTTTTCCCTCGTGGAGATGAGCGGTGTGGGGCACCGCGCTCCAATTGTCCTGGCGGGCGAGTTCGGCGACGACTTCTTCGCATTCGCCGCGCACGACGATATCGACGCCAAGTTTGCGCAGTGTTGGCGCCGGCGTCGCCGAGCCGTGCGGCCCGACAGCGACGGTGCGGCCGCCGCGCGCGGCGAGGCGGTTGAGGAAGTCGGCAGGTACGCGCTGCTCGGGCGGCGCGCAGCGCCAGAACAGATAGGTCGGCGCCGTGCTGACGACGGTCATGGCCGGTGCGAAGGCGGCGACGCGATCGGCAAGTGCCGCGTTGTCCAGCTTCTGGATTTGCCCGTCCAGCATCAGCACCTGATGGCCGTCGGCCTCCAGCAAGGCTTTCGAGTAGCCCAGTTCCAGCGGCAGATGCGGTTGGCGGCAGCCGAAATAGATGCTGTCCTCGTAGGTCCAGAGCGGGTTGACCAGGGCGACTTTCATGCCACGTACCTCGCTGGTTCACGTTCGAGGCGGTGACGCTGGAGCCAATCGGCGAGATCGCGGACGCCGTCGCGCCAGGAGACATGCGCTTTCCAGCCCAGCGTCGCTTCTATTTTGCGGGTGTCGGCGACAAAGAACGGCTGATCGCCGGTGCGTTCCCGGTCGTAGCGGATCGAGAGCTTTCGACCGGTCAGCTCGCCGATCTCCTTGAGCAGCATGCGCAGGCTGATGGCGTTGCCCGGTCCGCCGCCGAGATTGAATGCCTGCCCTTTGATGTCCTCGATCCGGGCAAGCACCCCGCGATAGGCAGCAACGGCATCGGAGACATGAAGGATGTCGCGCACCTGCTTGCCGTTGCCGTAAATCGTGATCGGCTTGCCGGAAAGCGCGCTGAGCAGAAAATGGGCGACCCAGCCCTGGTCCTCCGTGCCGAACTGGCGCGGTCCATAGATGCAGCTCATGCGCAGGACCGCGGTCGGCAGGTCGTACGACTTGGCGTAATCGAGTACATATTGATCCGCCGCGCCTTTGGAGCAGCCATAGGGCGTGCAGAAATCCAGACCGCAGGTCTCGTCTATGCCGTCGGCGCGGATGCCGGCATTGCAGGGCACGCACCGATCGTCCTCTTCGCGCACGGTGACATCGGGCAGGCCGCCATAGACCTTGTTGGTGCTGGCGAAGATCACGGGGATGCGCTTGCCGCTCCGGCGAGCGGCTTCCAGGACGTTGAATGTTCCGCGAAGATTGATGTCGAAATCTTCGCTTGGCTGAACGAGGCTCGTGGTGACGGCGGTCTGCGCGGCAAGATGGAATATCGCCTTGGAATGCGCCACAAGCGGCGCCAGCACGTCTCCGTCGCGGACATCGGCGGTTTCCACGGCAAGTTGATTACCGTGCTTCTGCGCCAGCCACGCCAGGTTCTGCTCGACGCCCGGACGGCTGAGATTGTCGATGACCAGCACCGGCACCCCATCCGACAACAGGCTGTCGGCAAGGTTCGAACCGATGAAGCCGCTGCCGCCGACGATCGCGATGGGCGCTTCGCGAAAACTGTCCGGCCTCATGACACCAGTCCCCGCTCTTCGAGTTCCCGTCTCATGTCGGCGCCGCGATCGATGGCGACCGTGTTGCGAACCCATGCGACGAACTCGTCGAGTGAATGCTCCAGCCGGTGCTGCGGCTCGAAACCGAGCAGTTCGCGCGCCTTCGAGATGTCGGCGAAGCAGTTGCGGATATCGCCGGCGCGCGCCTTGCCGAGGATTTCAGGCAAGCGCTCCGGCACTCCCATAGCGTCGGCGAGCAGCCGGGCGACCTCGCAGATCGTATAGGCTCGTCCGCTGCCGATGTTGATGACGTGGCCGCGCGCCTGGCGTTGTTCCAGCGCCAGGCGGAAGGCGCGAGCGACGTCGCGCACATGGACGAAGTCGCGTTTCTGCTCGCCATCTTCGAAAATCATCGGCCGCTGGCCGTTGGCGAGGCGTGAGGCGAAATTCGCCAAAACGCCGGTGTATGGGTTTGACAGCGCCTGTCCGGCGCCGAAGACGTTGAACAGGCGCAGTGCCACCGCGTCGATGCCATAGGCTTCCCCGAAGATCAGCACGGCACGCTCCTGGGCGTATTTCGTCAGCGCATAGATCGAGGCGAGATCGACCGGCTTTTCCTCGTCCGTCGGCAGGGGCGACAGCGCTTCACCCTCCATCGACAGCGGATTCCATTGGCCGCTCTTGATGTCGTTCGCCTGCCGCCGTGCATTATCGATGCGCCGACCGCCTGGCGAGGCATAGAGGCCCTCACCGTAGACGCTCATCGATGAAGCGACGACGATCCGCTCGACCGGATGTTTGATCAAAGCTTCAAGTAAAGTGGCGGTGCCGAGGTCGTTCGCGCCGACATAGCGGACGATCTCGTACATCGACTGGCCAACGCCGACCTCGGCCGCCAGATGGATGGTGGCGTCGACGCCCTGGAGCGCCTCGGCGACAGCGTCGCGATCGCGAACGTCGCCTTTGATCAGTTCGGCTCCTGCCGGCAGGCTGATCGCCTGGCTGCCGTGCACCTGTTCCAGAAGCGCATCGAGAATGCAGACAGCATAACCATGTTCAACGAGTTCCTGGACGACGTGGCGGCCGATGAAACCGCACCCTCCTGTAACCAGTATGCGTTTCACGACAACTCCTTACGCAGATGGCCTTGGCGCCCCGAACTGTTTGGCAAAAGGTTTGTTCCCTCTGCTTCAACAAAGATGGTTTTGGGGAGGCTGCAACCTGAGGTGAACGCATAGCGAACGAGCCTTGGTCATGCGCTGGAACATTGCAGCTTCTTTGGGGTTAGGGCACTCATCCGGCCCGTGGGCGGAAGGAGTGGCTGGCAGCTGTCATCGAAGCGGCATGGCGTAGCAAGCCAGACCCGATCATGAGGCCTGCAAAGTCTGGATCAAAAAGGAGGTTTCAATGTCTGAATCGAAGACAACCACCAATCATGACGAGATCCGCCAATGGGCCGAAGATCGTGGTGGCCGACCTGCGGTTGTACGAACCACGGGCGAGGGCGGCATCTTGCGGATCGATTTTGGCGAGCCCGAGGAGAAGCTCGAACCCATTGAATGGGATGAGTTCTTCCGGATTTTCGACGAGAACGATCTGACTTTCCTTTACCAGGACGAAATCGGCGGCGGGAAAAACAGCCGATTCAACAAATTCATCGACCGCAAACAGAGCGGCTGAGGGGGTGCTATGTCAGCGGTGTCGGCTGGCTCTTAAGGCGCCTCACATTCTGACAGAGAACTTCACTCTAGCTCGCTGTTTTTGCGTACTTTTCGGAGGCATACAATTGGAGATAAACCGGTTTTTCCAAACATTCCAGACTTGATGGAACAGGCTAGACGGCTTCGGCGGTCGCCGATCGGTCAGCGTCAGTGCAACAGGCTCGTTCCAGTCGATCTTGCGACCTTTCGCATGATGCCGTTCAGCCAATCTTCGGTCGATACGCCGGCCCGCCTCCTGTCGATCTCGCCGATGGCTCGCTCCAGCGTTCGCTCGACCAGCCGGTCGGAAGCATCCACGTCGCCCAAAAGCAGACGCGCCGCGAGCCTGAGCTTGGGCAGAAGTGAAAAGACATTGTCGGACAAGTTCACGGCACGGCCACTTTCCGGAGGGAACAAAGCATCGAACACGGCATAGCTATCCGACGATTTTCGAAGATTGCTGGCGTGGCGCAGACGTTCGGGAATGACGATGTCCTCGTCACCGCTGAAAAAGACGAAGGGCACGCCGCGGCGCATCAGTTCGTCTGCGATCGGAAACACCCGCCGGCCGTCGAGATTGACGTCGAGGATCGCGGCCTCAGCCGCCTCGGTATGCATAGACGCGTGTTCGACTGTCGCCGCAGGGCCGAGGATGACCGCGCCCATGTTGCCGAAGTATCTTGCAAGATCGCCGGCCAATACCCAATCGTCTTCGACGATCAGAATGTGCACCCCTCGCAGGTCGCGCACCTCATCGTCCTTCCTTCGAGAGAGATTTCCAATTCTCCGCGCGGGCTTGTTCAGAACGCTGCTGCAAGGCTGCCTGCAATCGTTTCGCCAAAACGAGCATGCGCGGCGGAATGGATTCGTCTCCCGGTAAACCCAGCAAATCCGAAGACTGCAACAACGCTTGTTTTGTCAGCTTCAGTTCAGGTGTGCGTTTTTACATTGGAGTTTCCACAAGGATTTCAACGCTAACGCTGTCTGCACTGACTTGTTCCGGCCCTCTTGCGCGTTGTATGATGGGATGTTCAGCCCGGTCGCGGGTTTTGGGTCGATTGGCGGCCTTGTCGTCCAGGCTGTTCAACCGAAGGGCTTGCGGTGACATCCCAGATGAAGAGATTTCCCATTGTGGGTGTGGGCGCGTCCGCAGGCGGCATTCCGGCCATGGAAGGTCTGTTCAAAGGCATCACCGGCCAGCCCGGCATGGCGTTTGTCATCGTCACCCATCTCAGTCCCGGGCGCGAAAGCCTGCTTCACGAGGTCGTCGGACGTTATACGCAGATGCCGGTTGTCGTCGCCGAGGACGGCATCACTGTCCTAGCCGACCACGTCTATGTGATGCCGCAGAACGTCGTTATCACCATCGACAAAGGGGTGCTGCACCTGCGGCAATCCAACGTGCTCAGCCGTGAGCGCAAGCCGATTGATATTTTCCTTAGCGCGCTGGCCGAGGATCAGGGCGAATATGCGGTAGGGGTGATTTTGTCGGGCGGCGATTCCGACGGCACGCTGGGCGCAAAGGCAATCAAGGAGCGTGGCGGACTGACGGTCGCCCAGGCCCCCGACGGCTACGGCCCGCGCAATCCGGACATGCCGAAAAGTGCGATCTCCAGCGGGCTGATCGATATCGCGGCTCCGGCGGAGGACATCGGTGCGAAGCTCGAGGGGTTCGCCCGCAGCTTCGGTATACTGAACGGGGCTGCCGGAGACGGCGAGACGGCAGAGATGGGTCGGCTCCGCGACGAGATTTATGGAATTCTAAAGGGCCAATCCGGCCACGATTTCTCCGGCTACAAGACCAAGACATTCCTGCGTCGCGTAAAGCGGCGCATGCAGATCGCGCAGCTTGGTTCAATTGCAGCCTATGTGGAATGGCTGAAGAAAGACCCTCGCGAGGTGATGGACCTGTTTCGTGATCTTTTGATCAATGTGACTGAGTTTTTCCGTGACCCCGACGCATTCCAGGTGCTCGAGAAGAAGATCATACCGCAGCTTTTCGAGGGCAAGACTGCCAGCGATGCCGTCAGGATCTGGGTGCCTGGCTGCGCCACCGGGGAGGAGGTGTTCTCCGTCGGCATGCTGGTACGCGAACACATGGAGACGCTTTCGGTCACACCACGCGTCCAGATATTTGCGACTGACATCGATGAGCCGGCGCTAGCGGTGGCGCGCGCGGCGCGTTACCCGGCGGCATTGCTGCAGGGGGTTTCGCCCGAACGCAAGCAGCGTTTTTTCAGCAACGACGGCGAGAGCTACGTGCTCACTAACGATGTAAGGGAGTTGTGCGTCTTTTCTCCTCACAGCGTCGTCCGCGACCCGCCGTTTTCGCGCATGGACATGATTTCTTGCCGCAACCTGCTGATCTATTTCGGCTCGAACATTCAGAACCGGGTCATTCCGATCTTCCATTACGCGCTGAAGCCGGGCGGTTATCTTTTCCTCGGCACGTCCGAAAGCATCGGCCAGCACGACAACCTCTTCGCCACCGTCGACAAGAAACAGCGCGTTTTTCAGGCGCGGGAACATGCCTCGCCACATATAAGGCTGCCGATGCTGATCGGCGACGGCGGTTCGGGTGCCTCCCTGCCCGAAGGCTCCGGGTCGAAAGGAGCCACCAGCTACCCGCTTCGGCAGGCCGTCGAGGCACAGGTGCTGGAGCGCTTCGCGCCGCCGCATGTCCTTGTCAACGGCGATGGCGACGTCGTTTACTATTCGGCCCGGACCGGCAGATATCTCGAAGCGCCGCAAGGCATTCCGAGCCGGCAAGTGCTGACCTTGGCCCGCCGCGGGCTGAGGCTCGACCTGCGTGCAGCGTTGTGGGAAGCGGCCGCGACGCGCCGCAGCGTCGTGCGGGAAAATGTCGTTGTCGACGAGGACGACGAACAGGTTCAGTTGATCAAACTCACTGTCGAGCCCTTGGCGGAACGCGGCAAGGGCGAACGGCTTTATCTTGTCCTGTTCGAACCGTCGGGGCCGGCGCAGGCGCGGTCCGATGTGGAACGCGAAAACCGTGACGGCGAAGGCACTGCCGATCTCGAGCGGGAGCTGCGCGAGACCAGGGAGCGACTGCAATCGACGATTGAGGAGTACGAAACCGCGCTGGAAGAAGTGAAATCGTCGAACGAGGAACTCGTCTCCGTCAATGAGGAGGCGCAGTCGACCAACGAGGAGCTTGAGGCCTCGAAGGAGGAGATGCAGTCGCTCAACGAGGAGCTCAACACTATCAATTCGGAACTGACCAGCAAGATCGAAGAGCTCGATCGCGCCAACAGCGATTTGCGCAATCTGTTCGAGAGCACGAAGATCGCAACCATTTTCCTCGACCGCAATCTGGTGGTGCGGACCTTTACTCCGGCGGCCTCGTCTTTCTTCAGCCTGCGTCCCTCCGATGTCGGCCGGCCGCTGACCGAGCTTTCGGGCCAGCTCGACTATCCCGAGTTGAAACAGCATATCGATGCCGTCTTCGAAACCGGAGAGACCCTGAACCATCATCTCGCGCGCGACGACCAGGGCCGGTTTTATATGGTTCGCATCAATCCGTATCGCGACAAGGACAACAGGATCCAAGGCGTCGTGGTCACAATGGTCGATGTCACCACCTTGGCCGAGACGGAAGAGCAAAACCAGGTGCTCATTTCGGAGCTGAACCACCGCGTCAAGAATATGCTGGCGGTGGTCGCCAGCATCGCCAACCGCACAAGTGAAAGTTCGGAATCGAAGGAGGAGTTCGCCGAAGCGCTGATCGGTCGCTTGCACGCCATGTCGCGGGCTTACGGTCTGCTGTCGAAGGAACGATGGAAAGAAGCTTCGATCAACGAACTGCTGCATCAGGAACTCGAACCTTTCAGCATTGACCGGTTCGAACTTGACGGCGCTGAAGTGAAGCTTAGCCCGCAACAGGGCCTTTCCCTTAGCATGGCCATTCATGAACTGGCGACCAACGCCGCCAAATATGGCGCGCTGTCGAAGCCCCAGGGCAGGGTGGCGCTGAAGTGGTCGGCAGATGGCGACGTTTTCAGGCTTGCCTGGCGCGAGAGAGGTGGGCCGCCGGTCAGAAAGCCCGAAATTAACGGCTTCGGGCTTTCGCTGTTGCAGGGCGAGATCGGCTACCGGCTGGGCGGAAACGTCGAGACCGCCTTCAATCGTTATGGTCTTGAGGTCCAGGTCACATTTCCGATGATGCGCAAGGAGACGCCGTGAGCGACCCGCTGCGCGTTCTGGTGGTCGAGGATGAATGGCTCATCGCCGAGGACATCGCTGCTTGTCTGCGCGCTTCGGGACATCAGGTGATCGGCCCCGCCCCTTCGGTGGCGGCGGCCCTTGGCCTTATCGGCGAAAATCATGTCGACGTGGCGCTGCTGGATGTTCAACTGCATGGCGAAACGAGCCTGGCGATCGCAGAGGAATTACAAACCCGCCACATTCCTTTTGCGTGCCTGACCGGATTTGGGCCGCGCGATGTTCCACCCGCCTTCGCCAACTCTAGATTTGTTCGCAAGCCGGCGGATCAGGCTACCATTCTGAGTGCCTTGGCAGAATTGGTCCCGGCGTCCCAGCTCGTTTCATCAGCCTCGTCGTGGCGCGGCGCCTCGGCTTGTTTCCGTCATTCGCCGAAAAGGCGTGCGGTCCAGGACGATGTGCTACCTCAATCTCCGGTGGGACCGTTTCATCGGAAACGAACGCTGGCACTCGTTGATCGCTCAATGGGAACCATTTTCGCTACTGGCTGTTCGGCCCGCAGGAAGGAGCCGGACAATGGAGCGACGTAACGCTATACTTTCGCTGGTGATAGCAGCGATCATTATCGTCGGCTTTCTCATTGGCTTTTTGTATGCCGACATGGGCTGGCGCACCTCGCCACTTAAAAGAGCCGCTGAACAAAACCAAGGTGGAAACGCCCCGGCCGACACCTCGCCTGCGGCGGGCATCAAGAAGAATCCCAAAGAGAATACCGAGATGCCGGATCAGCAATAACCGCCGGGCAGGAATACAAACCGGGCAGGAATTCGAACCGGGGGAGCGCATTGGCGACAAGCTGGATGGCCTCGCCCCAACGCCGGGAACCAATCGCTGCATCGGCTTTGCTGGTGATGTCGGACTTACGTTGGCTGCTGGTTCCTGGCTGCCAACGCAGCGACCTTGTCGTCCGTCACTGAAATCTCCCCTGCGGGTATAAGCCGTTCTGACATTTGCGTATGGAACCACGCCGTGCTCAGGCTCCAGGGATGATAACCGGCCGATCCAATTGCTCCTCACCGATGCATCTCGATTGGCTCTCGCTGCGAGCCACTCCGCCCGCTCCCGCGTCAGGCCGATAAGGCAAGTGCCAGCGAAGTCCGCAGGCACATCCACGGTGGTATCGAACACGGCCCATGTGTTGGTCGGTTCCTGAACGGGCAAAAACCTCATAACAGCACCTGCTAATATACAGGACGAACTTACGGACGGAGCACTGTTCCGGCATCAACCAAACGAAGGAGAATTTTTCGTTCTGACACGCTGCGGGGCGCTGAGCCTCGGGCTCGCGAATTGACCCATACTTTCTGCATCTTCTGCATCGCGGCTGCGACGTCGCCGAAATAGGGTGGCAGATCTCGACGAGCGAACGCATCGGAGCCCGCCAAGCGGCGGCGCTTTTTGCGTGTCAGCTATCCGCCTTCAGTGCTCGATCTCGCGGACAGTGTGGCCTCAGCGTGTCCCTCAAGGAACTGTCAGCCGGCCTTGGGAGCGCTGCTCGGAACAAGGAATCCACCCTTTAGCAACTCCAGGGCGTCGAGTGCCTCGTCATCCAGCAAATTTGTCAGAGCCACCCCGTCTGCGAAGACAACCTTGTCGTCGTCTATGTCATAGACCTCCCAAAGCCCTTCCTTGATCCGTCGAATGGCGTGCCGATGCTCCATAAGCAGACGCTAATTGAGTCGCGGAAATGGTGGGTAGAAAAAAATCAGGGTTAGGCCGACATTAGTAGTGGAAAACCTCAGGCGCCCTGACGCGTGATGCGTGTGCGCAAGTCAAGGTACGCTGGCTGCGCGTGGCCCGAGGGGACCGTATCGACCGCGGGTCCAAATAGCCAGGTTGGGAAACCCTTCGACATCATTGCGGACACTCGGCCTCTGATGTAATTTAGGGTTTGATCAAGTGAGGAATATACCGCTGTCGCGACGGCTTTTCTCTCTTTTCTGTCTCGGCAGATAGCATGCTCTCTAACGGACCTGGCACTGCAAGCTGTGTTCTTGTGGTCGCCAGGTATCAGCGGTTGAGGGATTTGCCATGCTCCGACGTTGCGGATTCGTTGCAGCTTTGATGCTCGCAAGCTTCACGGCTTTCGATGCTTCTGCAGTCGAGCGAAGGGTCGCCTTTGTAATCGGCAACTCCGATTACCGGGAAGTCTCGGCCCTTAAGAACCCGGCCAAAGATGTGGTGGACGTGTCCAACACGTTTCGATCGGCTGGTTTTGATGTTTTCGTGGCGAGCAATCTTACAAAGCTGCAGTTTGAAGACCAGTTCCGCAACTACCTTGCCGCCGTGGACGGGGCGGATGTAGCTGTCGTCTACTATTCCGGTCACGGCTTTCAGATCGGCGGCGAAAATTTCCTGATCCCCGTCGATGCCTCGTTGAAAGATGCGGCGGACGTCGAGGTTCAGGCAATCAAGCTGAACGACGTGCTGCAGCAGATGCGTTCGAAATCGAAGATCCAGGTGATCATCCTCGATGCCTGCCGCAACAATCCATTCCCTCGCAAGGACTATTGGCTCAGGGACCAGCTTCTTACCGCCAGCGGCACCGGCCTTGCGCAAGTAAGGAGCTCGCTGAACACGCTGATTGCTTTCGCCACCGAACCCGGCGCGGTTGCCTATGACGGCGCCGGCGACCTCAGTCCTTTTTCATTGGCGTTTTCTCGTCGCGCGCTCGCCCCGAACCAGGAGATCCGCACGGTCATGTCGGCCGTCCGCCGGGATGTGGTTGAGGCTACCAAGGGCTTGCAGGTTCCCTGGGAGAACTCTTCGCTGATCGACGAAGTCGTTCTGATGCGTCGCAGCAGCCGCCCATCGCTGCCGCCGGTGCTGGAGACGGTCGTGCTGTCGGGGGCTGGCCCCGTCGATCTGAATCTCCCGGAACCGGTGGAGGTCGACGGCGGATCAATCACTGTCAGCATCGAAAGACCACCCGCCTTGGGACGCCTGATGCTGGACGGCAAGGTCGTCGAGCCGGGGGATCTGATCCAGGGCAAGGATCTGCCGCGTTTGCAGATGGATGTCCCCAAGGGAATTGGCGAGCCAGAAGAGATGGATATGCTGGCCTACGCCGCACGCGACAATTGGGGCGGCGAAGCCAAGGGCATGGTGGTGTTCCGGGTCAAGAGCGGCGAAGGAACCCAGGGCCAACAGGTGATGGCCTCGCTCGAAGCCGAGCAGAAGCAGCAGGTACTGCGGCGCGGCATTCATGTCACCGGTACCGCCGAGGCGATCGAGAACCGGGAGATCGACGTTCCGGTCGGCATCGGCGCGGTTGCCCTGAACCTTGATCTCCCGACAGACGATTCGGCGGTCAGCCTGAAAGTTGCAAACTATCCGGCGACGGGAACGCTTTCCCTGCCGGATCGGCCCCTGACGCCCGAATCGAGCTTGACGGTCGGTGAAGTCGAGGTGCTGCGCTATGAACCCCAGATCGGAGCCAGCGCACCGGTTGAGGTCGGCTTCGAAGTTCGGGCGGACAGCGGAGTATCCAAACCCGCCAAAATGAAACTGTCGCCAAGCGTCGATCCGTGCGACTTGGCTGCCGGTGAACCTCTCGACCTTCAAGGCGTCGTCCCCGGCCTGCTGCCAAATGAAATCGGCGCCGACGCGGTGAAACTCTGCGAGGCTGCGGTGAAGGCGTATCCCGATGTCGCCCGCTTCCGCTATGAACTGGGTCGCGCGCTGCTTGCAGCCGGCAAGGTCGACCAGGCCAGGAAAGCCATACAACAGGCCGCCGACAGGGGGCACGTGCGCGCTGTGTTCGAACTCGGCTACCTCTACGCGACCGGAACGGGCCTGGCCGTCGACCGCAAGGAGGCCAACACCTTCTACGCGGCTGCAGCCGACAAGGGCGATCCCTACGGGATGACGTCGTGGGGCCGTGCCTTGTTCCATGGCTACGGCGTCGAGCGCGACACCGGCAAGGGGCTGGACCTGCTGCTCAAGGCGGCGGCGATGGGGCACACCTATGCCATGAACGATCTCGCGGCGATCTTCACCGAAGGCCGCAACGGCGTGCCCGCCGATCAGGCCCGCGCCGTCGCGTTCCTGGAGGCCGGCGTCCAGCGTCAGGACATGTATTCGATGAACTTGCTCGGTCGCAATTACCTCAGCGGCCGGGGCGTCGAGAAGGATCCGATGGCTGCGCTGGCGCTTTTTCAGAAGGCCATCGACCTCGGCCAGCCCTATGCGCCGGGCAGTCTTGCGCGCATGTACCGTGATGGCGTTGGCGTGGAGCAGAACCTTGATGAGGCCCAACGTCTGTTTGAACTGGCGACCTCGCGCGGCGACCAGTCCGGCGCCTACGATCGCGCGGCTCTCGAGATGCAAAAGGGCGACAAGGCCGACCAGGCCGTCGCCGTGCGTTTCCTGGCATTCACAGTTGCACTCGATCTTCGCAATGAGCTGCCTGACGCCCGGGCGACGTTGGCGAAATTCGGGACCAAGGCGAAAGCGGCGGCGTTGAAGCAACTGCGTGGGGAACTCAAGTCGAAGATTCCGTTGAGCGGTTCTGTCGACAAGCAACTGGTCAAATTGGCCAGGGCGGTCTGGGAACAAGCCAATCCGCGTCGGGATTTGTTCTGATCAACAAGGAGGCAATGGTGGGCAGAAATCGGAAGCAGGCAACAATCGGGATAACTCTGTCCATCGCCATGGCGGGGGTCATGGGCTGCACATCCTGGCCACCCCTTCAACCGACGCCGCTGGTGGCGACGCCCACGCCGGCGCCGAAGGTCGTTCGCAGAGCCGCGGCGCCGAAGGCCGTCAACCCTGCTCCCAAACCGGTGGCCGCCAAGAAAGTGGTCAAACCGGTCGCGGACGAGCCTGCTGCCGCACCTCCCGTATTCATTCCTTCTTCGGGAGGTGGCGGGAATGGCGGGAGTGGGGGGAGCAGCGGAGGAGGAGGTGGCTGGGGAGGATAACGTTGAATGGCTGCTGCAAGTAAGCCAAGCAATTAGAGCATTTACGGCCAAGTGAAGTCACTTGGCGTCGCAGAAATGCCGCTAAATCAAACAGATAGGGCCGGATGCTCAGTTCAATTTGAACGTATCCCGCTCGCGGATCCGGGCTACGGTCTAATTTGCATCCGCTGATTGGCGCAGCGCCTCGATCTCCGCCATCTGAATGCCCATTTCGACAAACCCGGAAAGAACTGAAAAACGGTCCTCCAGTGCAACGCGTGCCAATCCGGCCAGAACCCCCGCACTCACAGCGCGGGCGGCAGGTAATGGCTGCAAAGCCGATACCGCTGACGCCTCCAGAGCCGAACCATTGCCATGCCGTCCTGCAGCCAGGGCAATCCAGGCGGCCGGCGTTGCTGGCGGCATTGCCGCAGCCTGGCTCACTTCGGCGTGATTGTTCGGGCTATCCGGTTCGCTGACCCAGTCACGAACAAGCGCAAGCAACTCCTGATCCCTGGCATCGAGCAGAACGGTGAGGTGGCTCAGGCATTCATGCGCCCACCACACCGCAGCCCGCTCGGGAAGCAGATAGGCACAGAACGTAATCGCCTCCTCGGGCACCCGCCCGGCAAGCAGGGCACGGCAAAATTCGATCGAAGGCTGTTCGGTCGGAAGTGCCACCATGTCCCTGGAAACAGCGGGGCAGGCCATGAAAAGATCCCGTGCCGTTTTGAATCGAAGCTCATTGGCCATGGCCGCCACGCTTTTCCCAGGGAACAATCGACACTGAAGCCCTGGACAGGGCGCGGGTCAAGTCTCCAGTCCTGAGCAAGATGCAACTGCCCTTCACCACCCGTATGCTTGACGTTTATTGACAGACAATCGATTCGGAATTTGGTATTGTCCGCAGTCGATGAAATCGGATGCTCAAGACAGGAGTAACCGTCATGCAGTTGGGCAGTTTAGCTTTCGTGTTTACGGTCGCGCTTTTTTCGACCCACGCTTTTGCTGATCCGCTTCAGAAATCAGAAGACATCGTGAAGTTTTTTGACGCGGCGAGCGAGTTCGGCCCGTCGCGTGGAGTTTGCGTCGGCACCGAGGAAGAATGCAACAGCAAGAACAAGCAAGCGCCTGCCGAAAAAACCAGCCTCGACATGCTGATCAATTTCGGCCTGGATTCTGCGGAACTCGATGCGACTGCCCGCGCTGAACTGGACGAGTTCGCCAAGGCACTCAAGGACAGCCGACTGAGCACTCTGAACTTCGTTGTTGAGGGTCACACCGATGCAAGCGGCTCGGCTGATTACAACGAGGGACTGTCGGAACGAAGAGCGAGATCGGTAACAACCTTCCTGACCTCTAACGGCATCGATCCTGCCCGCATCAAAGCGGCAGGTTTGGGCGAAGCGAATCCGCGCAGCCCCAATCCGTTCGATCCGGTAAACCGCCGCGTGGAAATGCGGATAAAGACTGAGTAGCTGGAGCGGGTGCGCTTAGACTGAGACCAGACCCGCGCGTCCTGTTCGACGCGAACCGATGGTCAGCGCAGCAAACCAAACCGATTCCGATTTCCGGGCCATGCGCTGGCTCAAAGCGCATTCTGAACGGAACTCACCATAGCCGTGATCGCCTGCTTGTACTTTTCGAACTCAGGCGATGTCTGCCGGACTTCCGTCGTTGTCGTTGTCCGCTGGCTCGCTTCAATCATCGCCGGGCTCAGCTTCCGCCCCATTTTCCTTTCGGCCCAGCTCACGACATAGCTGGCGGACTTGCCGGTGAGAAACGGGTTGGCTTGAATGACGGCCGACCCGAGCACGGCGCTCAATTGCGCCGAACCCGGCGACGACAACACTTGATGGGCGCCTTCCATTCCCAGGAAATGACAGAGATAAAGCCGGCCGGCTGTGATCTGGTGGCCACGCGACCGAAGATAGGCTTCGCCTTCGCGCGCCAGATTGCTGACCATCTCGCGCGAGATGGTGGCGTCATAACGCAGAGCAAGCAGGTCGGCGGTTGACAGTGTCCGCGCAAGTTCGGGGCGGTAGGTGTTCATCATCCTGATCCAGGTCTTTGTTATGAACTGACCGGCGCCTGTCGCCGAAGACAGTGGGTTCTTTGCTCGGGCGCTGCCGCCACTCTCGACTTGAACGATACGGTCGGTCAGCGTTTCGACAGCGGAAGCGTCCGTTGCGATTGCCGTGAGCGTACCCAGGGGATCGATCGCCTCGCCGTTGCGATAGAGTTCGAAATGCAGGTGCGGCCCAGTCGAAAGACCGGTAGCGCCGATGTAACCAATGATATCGCCTGCCTTCACCTTCGCGCCGACACCGCCCTTGACCGCGAATTTCTGCATATGCGCATAGCGCGTCTCGCGCCCGTTTCCGTGCGAAATCTTCACCAGATTGCCGTAACCCCCTCCATCGCCTTGAAAAACGACTTCGCCGTCGAAGGCGGCTGCAATCGGCGTACCCAAAGGCGCCGCCCAATCCACGCCCTTGTGAATGCGAACAGTCCCGAGGATTGGGTGCTTGCGTGGGCCGAAGGTGGACGTCATGACCCCGTTGACCGGGGTAACCATGCCGTTGGTGACTGTCAGCGAGCGAACCTGATCGTCGCCGCTAACGCATGCAAACTGGCCGTCGGTCTGCTGGAAGACGAAACAGTCGAGGCTTTTTTCGCTACCCTGGACGCCAACATACAGCACCCGTCCGGCCGTCTCTTCGTTGCCGCGTGGCCTTTGCGAATAGATCAGGACCAGACGCTGGTCTTCGCTGGCGAAGGCATCCAGATCCTGTCCTCGCGAAAGATACATGATCGCTTCTCCGATCACGCCGGTCGGGACTTTGTTGCGCGCTGCTGTCGAGTAGATTGCGTCGAGCAGCCGGTATTGCCTTTTGTGCGTGCCTTGCGCCTGTGCACCCGAGTAGTTGAACAGATCTTCGCGGACCCAGGGGTCCACACCAGACACAAACACACCAGCGGCATTGCGCGTCAGCGTGCCGACAAATACGTTCTTGGCATAGATCGAAACCTGCATGAGGGACATGGTTGTGGTCTCGCGCGTCGGCCTGAAACCGCGCATGGCGACGACATAACCCGGCTCAAGGCTTTCCCGATTGAAAAGCGCCTTCAGGGCTTCGCCTGCCAGCCTGGCATCCTCGGCGGAGAAATGTGCATCCAGCACAACGCTGTCCAAGCTGCGGTCGTTGAGAATCTTTACGAACGTGTCCTCGGTAGCCTCGTATCGTTGATATTCGCTGATGACATTTGCAACGCTTGTGTTGTTTTCGATCTGGGTTTTCCGGAACGCGGGAAGGGCTGCCTCGCCTGCACCGATTGTTTCGCCCCAACCTGCTTCGGCATCATCGATGTCCACCAGCGGGTCCGAAGCAACCGGAGCCTCGTCTAGAACGGGCGGTGGCTGAACATCGTTTTGCAGATCATTGGAGGGCGCCGACGCGGTCTGTCGCTGTGCCTGGAAGAATGCAAAATCTTCCTGCGTGGACGGTATCGTTGTCATGAAGTTTTCGCTGGCGCTAAGCATCACGTCAGACAGAATTTCGATCTGGGGAGAAACTCCAGCCTGATCGAGTTCTGCCGGGCGCGGGATGACTTGGCTTTTTGTCGCTGCGCCGGTGTCGGGCGCAAGGGTGATCCACATCGGGTCGCCTGCGAGATCGATGATGGCAGGCACATAGACCGATGCATCGGCTGGCACTTCGTCGGTTCCCTCGACCGCGTGCAACTCCTCATCTTCATCACCAAACGACCAATAGTCCGCGGTGAGATAGAAGCCGGCAGCGATCGACAACAGGACAACCACAGCAAGACCGGCAAGGAGTCTGCGCCAGAGCCGGCGCCTGCGCTGGGCGGCGCGCGCCTGCTTTTTCAATCTGAAGCTTGCGTCGATACTGTGCGTCACGGATTGCTTCCGGTCAGGAAAAAGGTCCACCGCACCTGTTCAAGCGTATCGACTTCGAGAAATCGTGCGGCGATATGACCGCGCTGCCAGCATTCATCGATGCCGCGTATCGAAAAACGCCGCCGGTCGATGCACATTTCGGTCGACCCGGTCAGGGTTGCGTGGCCAAAAACGTCCGTCGCATAGATGTAAATGTAGCGGTTGGTGAGTTCCTCGCGGATCACGTTCACGCACTGATTTGCGCCTATGGTCCACCAGCCATCGGTTTGGTCCGTATTGTCGACCTTTTGGCCGACAGCGAGATTGACGACGTCGAGCGTCTGATTGCAGACGGTGAATTCGGCGCGCGCTTCGTGGGACGACAGGAGAGCCAGCAATGTCGCGCCCGACATCACCGTAAGTCTGATACGGCCTCTCAGGGTAAGCAGGCCGCGAAGCCGGTCACGCTGATTTTTGGGCGGGACAGCGGTCAGGAAGGAAAAACGCGAGCGGCGGAGGTCCATCGGCGTCCATGCTACCCGCCGAGCCGGAAGTACTTTGCCGTCGCGGAGAACTCAGATCGGGTGGTCACGATCTCTTCGAGAATCCTGGGCAACAGCAGCGCGGCTGGAGTCGGCGCGGAGAACGCCGCAGCCTGAATATCCTGTGGACCCGTGATCACCATTATGATCTGGGGCACGACCTTGCCGGCCGCCTTGTCGGCTGCGCCGAGATCGATCGGAAAGTTGAAGGTGGCCTTGTCGACTTGCGCCAAGATACGATCGTCAAGGTTGAATGCCATGCCCCTGTGGTCGATCAGCAGCACGCTGGAAATCAGGCCGCCACGCGTCACCAGCGTGCCGCCGATCGGGGAACCGCTCGGCACCGTCGTTCGATCGAGAACAAGCTGCGGCTTGTCAGTCGCCGTCTGGTCTACAAAGCGCAGAAAGTTGGTGACTTCGCATTGAGCCGGTTCAATCAGGCGGACGCTGATGTCCGGTTCGACATGGAATCTTGCCTGGAAATCGGACAACATTCGTTCGAAAGGCTGGACCTCTGTGCCCAATCCTTCGATTGCGACGGCGGTCTCGGTTGCCGACGTTAACGACGCATAGAAACAGTCGCCACCGTTGAACTCGCGCACCCAGGAGACCCGTTGCGCAGCCTTGTCGAGGGCAATTGCCGGCGGCAGCTCTAGTTCAGGTTTCGGCACGTTCAAGGTGATGGCGGGTCCGTCCGGCTGTTTGCCTGCCGCCGGTTCGTCCTGTTGCATCTTTGCGCTTGCGTCGCCCGCCTGGCCTGCAGCTGGGTCGGGCACCTGGGTGGTGGCCTGCTGGCTGGCCGGCTGCTCGGGCGTACGGCCCTCCACAACGTCGGGCTGGACAGCTGGGGGCGGTGAGACTTTGTCGGCCGGCGCCACCGGCGCGACCTGGACGCGCGGCGGAACAGCTTGCTGGCTGTCGCTGGTCACGTTATCCGGCTGAATTGCCGGCGGTGGTTGTGCCTGGGCTGCCGCCGGCTCCGGGGTTTCCTCGGACGCCGCCGGCTCCGGGGTTTCTTCGGATGCCGCCGGCTCCGGAGTTTCTTCGGATCCCGCCGGCTCCGATGCTTCCTCGGTTGGTGAGAGGACTTCGGCGTGCCGTGCCGGCTCCAACTTTTGCGCCTCGGTACCTGCCTGATCTTCAGCTGGAGACAGCGCCTCGGCTGGCGCCGGCTCCGGGGTTTCCTCGGATGCCGTCGGCTCTGAGGTTTCCTCGCTTGGGGAGAGGACTTCGGCGGGCCGTGTCGGCTCCAGCTTTTGATCCGCTGCGGCAGCTGCCTGCTTTTCAGCTGAAGGCGCAGCGGCCTCTGTTTGTGACCGCTCAGGCGGAACTGCCTTTGCCGGCTCATCGCTCGGCGAATTTGCAACACTGTCCGTCGGGGCCGGCTTTGATGCTTCCGGTGCCGAGAGCTTTGTCTCACTGCCGGTCGGCGTGGAAGGGCCCATCAAGCCGCTCAGATAAATGCCTGCACCTGACGCGACAGCTAAGGTCGCCAAGGCAGCGATCGCGATCAATCGGCTCTTGGCGGGCTTTGCAGGAACCTTTGGCAAAACCGCTCGAGGACCGGCAGCTGGCGAAGGCCTTGGTTCGGACAGAAGCGCCGGCCGGACATGCGGAACGAAGCGCTGTTCACCGGGAGCCGCCGGAGGCTGACTTGGGAGCTTGGGGCCAGCCGCGGTCCCCCCCGCTCGCGGCAAACCCGTCCGGTCGCGCGGCGTGATCGACGTTGGCGGCTTTGTCTCCTCATCCGTATCATCACGTGTCACCCTGGCGATGTCCGCCATGCTGATCGGCCGGTCTTGTGGATCCGGCTGGAGCATGGCTTCAACAATTCCACGAAAATCGCCGTCGATGTCGGACAGGTCCGGAACGGTTCGGCGTTTTTCCACGATCTCGAACTGGGAGCCGCCCATGTCGATCGGCTTCCCGCGCAGAGCAGCGGCCAGCACCAGCCCCAGGCTGTAGATGTCGGATTGCTCGCTGACCTCGCCGCTGTATAGCCCGAGCTGTTCGGGAGAAACGTAGTTGTACTTCCCCGCGAATTTTCCGCCGATCAGGGTCTCTCCGCCGACGGTCGCCGACCGCGCGATGCCAAAATCGATGATCTTTGCGCGTTCGACCCGGCCTCCTGGCAGGATGATGTTATCCGGGGAGAGGTCGCGGTGTATTGCTCCCGCCTGGTGCACGGCGCTCAGGCCGGAAGCCAGGCGATGGCAGAGCTTGCGCACGTCTTCCGTCGGCATCGGGCCACGTCGCATGATATCGAACAGCGACTGGCCGTCGACGAATTCCATGGCAAGATAGGGGCGACCGATGCCGGGGTCGATCGTGAAGACATGATAACGCACGACCGCGTCGTGCGACAGGTGATTGAGGATCGACGCTTCCTTGCGGAACAGCGACAGGATCGTCTGATCGCGGGCGAACTCGGGCAAGACGATCTTGATCGCGACGTGGTCGCCGGTCTGGATATTGTGGCCGCGGTAGACTTCGCCCATGCCACCGAATGCGATCCGCTCGTCCAGTTCATAGATGCCGCTGAGTTGCGTGCCTACGGCTGTGTTGGCCACGTTAGGCGATATTCGCGTCTTGTCGTCGGCGCTCATCAGCCTCAACCTTCCG
The DNA here is from genome assembly GCA_004020645.1 of Mesorhizobium sp. Lineage (GTDB taxonomy): Bacteria > Pseudomonadota > Alphaproteobacteria > Rhizobiales > Rhizobiaceae > Mesorhizobium. The sequence goes on from SAQL01000012.1 coordinate 181,321, forward strand.
CTCTGGAAGGATCAAGACGGGCCCCATTGCGCCCGTCTCCGATCTTCACGACCACGATCGTGACATTGTCTGTTCCCCCGCGGGCCAGCACCATTTGCAGCAGGTTTTCGCATGCCGCCTGAGGCGTCGCCGACACCGCCGCCTCGATCTCGGCATCTGTGACATGCGCTGTCAGCCCGTCGGTGCTCAACACAAATGTGTCACCCGGCATGATTTCGCCTTGCTGAAAGTCAATGACGATCTCGTCGCTGACACCGACCGCATGCGTGATAACGTTGCGGCGCGGCCAGGTGAGCGCTTCGGCTGCGCTGATCATGCCCTTGTCGAGAAGTTCCTGAACTTCGGTATGGTCCTTCGAAATCTGGGAGATCGAGTTGTTGCGGATCAGATAGACGCGACTGTCGCCCGCCCACAGGCAGGCAAACCGCCCATCCATCGCCAGCAGGGCGGCGACAGTGGAGCCAATGGTTACTCCGCGGGATTCCGATATCCTGCGGATTTCGGCGTTCGCCCGGCTCAGCCGGTCCTCGAAGCGCGCGCGAAGATCCGGTGCAGAGCTTGCGATGCCGATCGTTGCCAGATGATCGACAATACTGGCCGAAGCGACTTCCCCGGCATCATGTCCACCCATTCCGTCGGCCACCACCCACAGGCCAGTTTCCGGCTCGACCAGATAGCTGTCTTCATTGAGCTCGCGGACACAGCCTCTGTGGCTAACGCCGAAGCTTTCAAAGGGAAGGGCGACATTGTTCACTTTGCCACCAAGCGCTTCTCAAGCGTCCTCTGCGGCGCACTGTCAGGCGCTCGCTGGCGCGAGTTTGCCACAGGCTCGAATATTAAAGTATCGAAATCAACGTCCGCGCATCTGTTGTCGATGGACAGCCTCACCGTATTGGAACATGCAAAGGTCATCTTAAAACGCCTTTGGACAGCTGAACCCGGAAAGCGCGGGAAGGAAGAGAGGGTTGGGGTCCGAACTGGTCTGGACCGTATAGGCGACATCGCGTCCGCCGATCACGAAGCGGGCTTCCGTGTTGCCGCCGGTGCTGGTGATATCAGCCTTGTCCAGCAGGCGCTTCAGTGCCCACGGACCGTCGAACTTGATCGCGGACTGACGGCCCGGCATTTCCGGAATGAGGCTAAGGCTCGCGGACGCGGAAGCCATGCCGCTCGGCCAGGTCACCGTGCTTGGCGCGTTGCCCGCCTGGTTGCTTTGGACAATCTGGCCATCGACGTCGAGTTCCGCCGTATCGGCATCGCCATGCAGTGAAAACGGCGTAAAGGTGACACTGACCGACGGCACCGAACCACCTGAAGGAAAGAAGGCGTTGCGGATTTCCGCGGCCAGCTGGAAGTTTTTCAAGGTCGACTTCGACAGGTCGCGCCCGAAACGCGCATCCTGTTTCCAGTTCCAGTCCTGGCCGGTCATGTCGATCAGCGAAGCGAGATTCTGTGCAAAGAACCGGTCCATCAGTCCGCCTGGAGCGAACAGTTTCGCGAAATCCGCCATCGCAATATCCTCCGAGCCATCGCTGGCGAAAGGATAACGGCCCTCGACCATCTCCTCGCAGGCGCGCGTGACCGTCTGGTCGAGCATCTGGTTCAAATTCGCTAGCGAGGTTTCTGCGACGTTGCCGTCAAGCTCGTCGGCGGTCGCGGTGACCATTCGGGCGAGTTGCTTGGGCAGGCGCGAGACATTGGCGCGAAGGGTGGATATCTGCAGCTGCAGATTCATGTTGATGCGTTCCGCTTGCGAAGGGACGTCGGCCGCCAATTGCAAGCCTTGATAGATGTCGCGGAAATTCTGGGTCAATGCATCGATTGGGCGGCGTCCGGCGGGACCGTTCACCAAAGCCTGGAATGATCTGAATTGCGCTTCGACGTTCGCCCCTGGATTCTGGTTTTGCGCGCTAGCGAACCCTGTACCGGCCCGGCTTTGCGATTTGCCGCTGGCGACTTGAAGGCCGATGCGGGCCAATCCCCTGGCGACATCAGCAGCGTTCTGCGGCTGGTTTTGAAGCATGTCGGCTTCGGCCTCGGAGCCGAAGTCTTTGCCGGAACCAGCTTCTCGCGTCAGAGCTGTTTCGTCGGCGATCGCCGTAAAAAGCTGGTCGATTGGCGAGGTTGGTGACGCGGCGGCGGACAGCGCGATATAGTGCGGCTTGTCCTTCAGCATCGCCTTGAACTTCAGCTTGTCGAGAACGCCGTTCCACGCCGCGGCGAACTCCCTCCCATAGCGATCGACAAGTTCGGGACCGAGTTTAAGCAACTCCTGGTCGATGCCACCTTGCTCGCCGCCGCCGCCGAGAACCCACTGGTCATCGACGAGCATCTGCGCAATGCGCGAGAGTTGTCCGAGATAGAAGTTGTTGAAGCCGCTGTAGGTGTAGATGCCGGGAACACGAAGGCCTGATAGATCGCCACCATCGACACGCTCGAACAACAGCTGCGCTTCCGGGCCGCCTTTCACGGAGATGGAAAAATCATCCAGCGCTGCCGCGTATACCGCCGACTTGACCAAGGCGGAGGCACGATCGGCAAGGCTCATTCGTCCGAGCGAGCGTTGAGCGGCTTCGACAAGTGGCTGGTTGAGTTCGAAAACCGGATCGTAGGCGTCATCCAACGCAAGCATCGCCCGCAGATGTTTTTCGAGTTGCGCCCGGCCCTCGCGGTTGTTTTCGCCCGGATACCGGTTCTGCTCCCAATCCTGCCTCATCCAGGACACGATCAGCTCGTCGTCGACCTTCGGCGCCCTGCCACCAAGCATCAGATAGATCTTCAGCGGTTCGTAAAGCGCGGCGGGATCAGCCATCTTGGCCTGGATCGTCCGTTCGGCCTGAAGCAGCAGGCGCGAACGGAACATGCGCTCCAGCGCTTGCCGGTAAGCTGTTTTTGATGCCGAAAGAAGTCTTTCCCGCTGACTGAGCCCGAACGTCGCCTCGATCGGGGTCGGCAAGTCACTGGTGTCGAACCCGGCCGGCAGCTCGCGCAACTGGTCGAGCGGGCCAATGACGTTTTCAAGGTCGACATCGGCGACCGTCGGGGTTTTGAGGAGGGGGTCCGCCGTCTCGCGATAGCGGCTTACAGCTTGCGTCGTAGAAGCGATCAGCGACCTGTTGGCCGTAAAGCTCAGGGCCAAGGTGCCCAGAGCCGCGGCAGCGATCAACGCTATTGCGCCAAGGCCGCCATATCTGGCAATCGCTGCACGCCTCTCAGCCGATTTGTCGTATGAAACCCACCCGGATTCCGCAAAAATGACGCCGGTCAGAAGATCATGCAAGAAGAAGCTTTTGCCAGTGCCGGAAAGATGGGCGCGAGAAGCGCTGCCGAAACTGCGACCGATTGCGCCCAGCACCTGGTCGATCGGCGTGCCCTCCTGCGTGCCCGATGAAAAATAGAGTCCACGCAGGCTGACGTTCACCTGGCTGCGGGCCGGATCGAATATGCTTGCGATGAAACCGGCAATACGGCCCTTCAGCGCGCCAAACTGGGCTGGAAAGCCAAAGATGGATATACGCGCGACTGGATCGGTCTCTTCCTGCAGGCGGTCGGCCATCTCCTCCGCCAGGCGTTTTGCCAATGCGTCGAATTCGGCCGGTGCCTCACCGACCATGTTCTTGTTGCGATCGGCAGTCTGGAAGGTCGCGCCCCATACTTTGCGGCGGCGCTGCTCGTCGAAAGCACCAAAATAATCCATGAAACCGGCGACAAGGTCGGCCTTGGTGAAGAGCAGGTACACCGGGAACTGGATTTTCAGTGTTTCGTGGATTTCGCGCAGGCGGCTGCGTATTTCAACGAAATGGACGTCAATCTGCCGATCATCGAGGCTCATGAGATCGGCAAGGCTGATGGCCAGGATAACCCCGTTTATCGGTTGCCTGGTGCGGTATCTCTTAAGCAGCGACAAGAAGGCGAGCCAGCTCTTCTTGTCGCTCTGCGCGTTGGAATCCTGCGTCGTGTAGCGTCCGGCGGTGTCGATCAGCACCGCCTGGTTGGTGAACCACCAGTCGCAGGATCGCGTGCCGCCAACGCCGACCACCGGCTGGGCGTCGCCCGAACCGGCAAGCGGAAAATTCAGACCGGAATTGACCAACGCCGTTGTCTTGCCGGCACCAGGCGGGCCGATGACGACGTACCAGGGAATCTCGTAGAGGAAATTGCGCTTGCCGCTGGACCGCTTGAGCGCAGCGATGGCCTCACTCATGCGGGCCTCGAGCACCTGCGAGTCGTCATTCCTGTCGTCATTGCGGGCGACTATCGTCTCGAGCGCTTTTTGTGCCTTTCGCTTTTGCCAGAAACGCAATCCATAGAAGAGCGTCACGATGGCGATGATCACGCCGATGATCGTGACGCGCAGCCAGACGGGTGCCAGCGGGCGGGTATCGGCAAAGCGGATCAATGGTCCGGCAAACCAGATGGTTGCCGCGAAACCGGCCAACGCGATCGCGCTGAATATCCGCAGCAGCCAACGCGTCATAGGCGCTTCCAAATGGCCGTGCTCACAATGTCTCCTCCTTGGGGATCATCAAATCAACACGGCGATTCCTGGCGCGGCCTTCCGGCGTCGCATTGTCGGCGATCGGCTCGTCCTCACCCTTGCCCTCGACCGAGATCCGCGAAGGCTTGCTGAACCTCGGCGCCATCATCGCTTCGACAGCCTTCGCCCGGGCGATGGAAAGGTCGAAGTTGGATTTGAACGCGCTCGATTTTCGCGGCTTCACATTGTCCGTATGGCCGACGATCATGATCGGTCCGGGTTCGGGTTCCAGCGCGGCGGCGATGTCTGCGGCGATCGGTCCAAACTCCGGCTTTATCTCGGCCCTGCCGGACTGAAACAACAGGAGGTTGTTGATCTCCACGACGATGAACTTGCCCTGCGTGCCGACGGTCAGCCCGCCGCGCGCGATATTCTCGGCCAGTGCGGCATGGATGCGATCGATCTGAGAGGGGGCGGTGGCGACAGGCGGAGCGACTTTCACCGGCGCAGCCGACGGCACCACGCCGGCGCGTTCGATGGCGATCGGCGTCGATGGATCGAGCGCCAGCAGCCTGCCGGCTAGGGCATCGCCCTCGTTGGTAATGAAGACCCGCAATGCGAAGAATGCCGCCGTCAGCAGCGCCGACGCTGCGGCCGCAACTACCCAGAGCGGCAACCGGGCCGACGACTGTGGGCTGGACACCGCCAGGCTTTGCCAGTGCGGCGAGATGTCGTCGTCGGCGCGCGCCCTGAAGTAACGAAGCGTCTCGTAGACGTCGCGTCGAACGCGTTCGAGATTGTTGTCCTCGCGCGAAAGGCCTCGATACTGGCCTTCGAACCCCAGCGACAGGCAGGCATGCATCAGTTCAAGCAAGTCGTAGTGTTCCTCCGGCGCGGCCAGTAAACTGTTCAGCGCTTCGTAGAAGCCCGTGCCGGTGGGCACAGCGTGAAAGAACCGCAACAGCATGCTGTGCTGCGCCCAGGCGTCTCTCTTGGGCCAAGGCAGGTTGCCGATGAGGTCGTCAGCGGTTTCGCAGAGGACAAATTTTGCGATCCGTGCATCTTCTTCGGGAACACCGGCTTTCTCCATTGTCTGGTCGAATTTTTCGATTGCTTCGGCGACATGTTCCGCCAGTTGCTCCGCCTGTCTTTCGACAGGCATAAGCCTGAGCTGGCCAAACAGCATCAGCAAAGGAGCGGCCGCAGCGAGGATCTGATTTGCTGCTGAATATCTGACACCGTCCGTGGCATTCAGCAGGATGTCCTGCTCAATGCCCGGCGTCGCCGCAAAGGAGCCGGTTGCCGCCGCTGCGCCGGGGTCTGCGCCCTGATAAATCACGGTTCCCGATGCCCAGCCCGGCGGTGCATGCCGACCGACACCCGGATCGAAAATCGTTGAATCCTTAACGCGCGAGGGACCGGCTTGCCCCCTGTCGGGAATAGGCCCCTGAGGAGCCGGCGCTGATTTTTCAGCGCGGCGCGGTGCGCGAATGACGGTCTTGCCCGTTGGGCCGAAAGGATCGTCCTTCGAGCTCATCGCCAAACGTCCGTCCACGCCCGGTTGCTGCGTGTGCGCCACAGCGGGGCAAAACGGTCCCTGGTCAGGCGCAGGAACTGCAGGCGCTGCTGACGAGGGCAGTGTCTGGAGGAAGGTCGGCTATATCTTTCTATCCCGCCGTAACATGACATGTGCCGCAGACCCCCAGGTCAATCAGCCTTACCCGCTGGCGAACTGTCGTAAGTGATCGTAAGCTTAGAAACGGTCGATTGGAACCAGATGCAGCGCTGCGAAAGGATTTTTCTTCGCCAACTACAGCGCCGCCTCTTTGGGCTCGCAACGGATGCTCTAATACTTTCCACCTGGTGCGTGATCCGTACCGCAGCCGAAGGTCAGCGCAGCAAACCGAACCGTTTACGGGGCATGGGCCAAGCTAATTCTCCCTCTCCCTGGCTTATTTTTGCTTGTCGGCTTTGGCATAGGCTTCGCTGAAATAGGCCAGGAATATGTCCAGCATTCCGTTTTCGTGGGCTTCCTCCATGGTCCGCCATTTGGCGACAAAAGCATCCCAAGCCAGGCTCTTCTTCGATGTGAATGACGTGGGTGGGAGTTTTTTGCCGATGGCCTCGGGCGACAGATCGTCAAGCAGCCGGGAGAGCGCAGCTTGCATGGCTGCATAGGTGGCAAATTCGTGCGTCTTGAGATCGCGGAATGCGTCTTCGACACTGTGCCTGGCATCAAGGTAGCCGGCTCTGCGCCGTGCGAACATGATTTCAAGGATGTCGTCGGTTCCCGGAACGAACTTCAAGGGATTGTTATCGGCAGCGCTGATCATCGTCCGGTGTGCGCTCTTGGCCAGTATTTTCGCAGCCGCACGTGCCTTCAGCAGCAAGGCCAGTTCCTCGACAACCGTTCGAAGCACCGCGCCGATTTCGGCAGCTACTTCATGCGGATCACGCGATTGAAGCAATTCCGGCGAGATGCCGGCTCCGATCGCGATTTCCCGCAGCACCTCGTCTCTTGTCGAAGGGAGAGGCGCGGGCGGCGAAGGCATCGACGCCGGTGCTCGCTGCCCGGGCCGTTGCTCCACCGGCTCGAAGAAAGGCCTGCCTCCGAAGTCCGGAGGCCGACCGGTTGCGACCGGCATTTCTCGTTGCGTCGAACCGTGCCTGCTTTGAGGATGACCCGTAGTGGCGCGCTCGTCATCGATCGATACGAAGATGACGTAGCGGCCGATCAGCAGCCGGTCTCCATGGTCAAGCCGATGCGGGCCGGCCATGCGATGGGTCGATCCGTTGATGAAGGTCCCATTGCGCGAGACGTCGTGCAGCCAGAACGCGCCTGCCTCGTAACGCACTTCGCAGTGTCGGCCGGAGATGAACTTGTCGGGGTCGGGCAAGGTCCAGTCGCAAGCCTCGCGGCCGATTTCGAAGCTGCGATCACGAGCGGAGTAGCCGGTCGACATACCGGCGGGCAGGGAGACGACATTGTTGATCTGCAGCCTGATGTACATTCAAAATCGCCGTCGATCCTGTCGGGAAAACTCACCCAGGACACCCCATTATACCAGCAATTTCTGAGCGCGGCGGCACAGAAGCGTTCAAGTCGATGATTCCACAGGCGACCAGGCTGCAGCCGCCAAGCGTCCCCTTTGGTCGCTGCAAGACATGTGCTAGGCTCAGGTAGAAACGAGCGGCGGGAGGGGGCACGACCCATGCCGAACGAACGTGCTACGGTTGTGCAGACGCCGGTTGGCGCTGAGCTGTTGACCTTCACGCATCTTGTCGGGCGCGATGAGATTAGTCGTTGTTTGGCCTATACGGTCGGGTTTGTGAGCAACAGCCCCGACATCGATCCGCTGAAGATGCTGGGCGGTCCTGTTTCGATCGAAGGTGAATCCGATCCGAAACGCTGGTTCAGCGGCCTTGTCTCCGAGTTTCGGCTGACCCGGATCGAGGACCGTCTGGCTTACTACGAAGCCGTCATCAGGCCATGGCTCTGGTTTCTCAGCAATACGACCGACTGCCGCATTTTCCAGAACATGAGCGTCATCGAAATCGTCGAGGAGGTTTTCTCGAAATACAGCACGGCAAAATTCGACAAGCGCCTGCAAGGGTCTTATCCGCCGCGCGAGTACTGCGTCCAGTATGACGAGACCGATCTCGATTTCGTGCAGCGGCTGCTCGAGCACGAAGGCATCCTGTATTTCTTCGAGCATGACGAAGGCAAACACACGCTTGTGCTCGCCGATGCCATGAGCAAGCTCAAGCCGGCGCCGGGCTATGAGAAGGTGCCTTATCACTTTGAAGGGCAGGGCTCCCGGCGCGATGTCGAATACATCACGGAATGGATTCCGGGCAGCTCCGTGCGGCCAGGTGCCTATGTCCATACCGACTATGATTTCAAGAAGCCGGGCGCTGACCTGATGGCCAAATCCGCCCAGCCTTTCAGTCACAAGCTGGCGGCGGGCGAGAATTACCGTCAGCCTGGCGCGCATCTCGACGTCGGCCGCGGCGACAGCCTGGCCTCGATACGGCGCGAGGAAATCCAGGCGGTGCACCAGCGCATCGCTGCAGTCGGCACCGTGCGCGGCCTGTATTCCGGCTGCACGTTCAAGCTGGACGGCTTCCCAAGAGAAGACCAGAACCAGGAGTATCTGGTGGTCAGCGCCGAATACAGGCTGTTCGATCCTGGCTACAGAGCCCTTGCCGACGTCGAAAGCGAGAACTTCAAGGTGATCCTCGGCGTAGCGCCGACCGCCTTGGCCTATCGCCCGCCGCGGGTCACGACACGGCCGATCATGCGCGGCCCGCAGACGGCGACGGTGGTCGGTCCGTCCGGCGAGGAAATATTCACCGACAAATATGCAAGGGTGAAGGTGCAGTTCCACTGGGACCGCCTAGGCAAGAAAGACCAGAACAGCTCTTGTTTCGTGCGGGTCTCACAAACGTGGGCTGGCAGCGGCTGGGGTTTCATTCAGATCCCGCGCATCGGCCAGGAGGTGATCGTCGATTTCATCGAAGGCGACCCGGATCTGCCGATCATCACCGGCCGCGTCTACAACGCCTCCCAGATGCCGCCCTACGGACTGCCGGGCAGCGCCACGCAATCCGGCTGGAAATCCGACTCATCGAAAGGCGGCGGTGGTTACAACGAGCTGATGTTCGAGGACAAGGCCGGCTCCGAACTGGTCAATTTCCAGGCACAGAAGGATCACAACCTTCTGATCAAGAACGACCGCACCAAGCTGGTGCAGCACGACCAGTCCGACCGCATCGACCACGACGCCAAGCACTCCGTCGGCCACAACCTTGACGAGGACGTCGGCAACAACAAGACGGTCAAGGTCGGCGTCGACCAGACAACGGATATCGGCAACAATGATACCGAGACGGTGGGCAAGAACCGGTCACTGACGGTGGGCGTCGACGAGACGATCGGTATTGGGGCGAACTCGACGGAGACGATCGGCCAGAACCATACGCAGACGGTGGCGCTTGTGCAGACGATCACGGTGGGCGCGGCGCGTGTGGATTCAGTGGGCGCGGCAGAAACCCGAAGCGTTGGCGCCGTCCAGACGAACCAGATCGGTGCATCGCGCTCGATGACGGTGGGGGCCGGACAGACGCACACGATAGGCGCGGCGGACAGCTGGACAATTGGCGCCGCCCAGAGCGTGAAGGTCGCCGCGGACCAAAGTTTCGCTATCGGTGGTGCGCAGTCGTCGCAGATCGGCAAAGCCAGGTCGGCAAAAATCGCTGCTGACGACGCGACCGATGTCGGAGGCGCTTACGCGCTCAAAGTCGGCAAAGGCAGTGGTATCCAGATTGCCGACGACAGTTCGATCAAGGTTGGCAAGAAGCTGGTGATCGAAGCCGGGGACTCAATCACGCTCAAATGCGGCTCAGCGTCGATCACGATGAAAAAGGACGGCACCATTGTCGCCGACGGAAAGAACATTACGCTCAAGGGCAGCGGCAAGATCACCGTCAAGGCCGACGGCGAGGTGATCGTCAAGGGAAGCACGATCAACCACAATTGAGGGCGTCATCATGGAAGTGCTTGATCGCATCGACGGCGTCGTAATCGGCCTGCTCATCGGCTTTGAAGGCGGAGCACCGCTGGTGGTCTTCGTCGGCAATCCGCGCGAGACGGCGATCGCGGCGCGCAGCCTGACTGAGTTGGACGTTACGGCGATCGGTTCGGAACTGGCCCTCCTGTTCGAGGAGGGCGACCCGACACGACCGCTGGTCGTCGGGCGCATCGTCGATCCGGCTCACAAGAACAGGGAACTGCAGGTCGCCCGCGAAGGCGATCGCATCATCATCACCGGAGAAGAGCGCATAGAACTGCGCTGCGGCCTGGCGTCGATCATTCTAGAGAAAGACGGTCGCGTAACCATTCGTGGTGCACAAGTGACCAGCCAGGCGAGTGGGACCAACCGTATTCGCGGCGGGGCCGTTCATCTCAACTGAGGCGTTGCCGATGCATCGCGTCGCAACCATCGCCGCCATCGTGGATCAGCACGCCGAAGACGCTGCTTTCCTCTGGCTTCGCCGTCGCCGGGAGATCGATGGTCCCATCCTCGATGAGACGGATATCGGCCGTATCGACCAGCGTCTCGAAGCCAATCTCGAGGGGCTCATGGCTGCCGGCAAAGCTGGCTGGGAAGCTGCTCAGGCCAGGTTCGCGGACTACGCCGAACCGGGTGAACTTTTCGTGCTTGGCGTATTGGCATTGCGTTGGGGCGACGCCGACCTGACAGAGGTCGCGATCAACGCTGCGGCGAGTCTGGGCGAGCCTGGTCTGTCGAGCCTTTCCGCCGCGATCGCGCGCACGCCGCGCGAAAATCTGCGACCGCTCGTGGCGAAATGGCTGGACACAAGCGATGCGCGACTACGCTGCCTTGGGCTGTCTGCGCTCTGGCATCATCGGGTCGATCCGGGACCGCCCCTGCAGGATCTGGTGAGCCATTCCGACGCCACTGTGCGCCGGCGCGCCGTTCGGCTCGCCGGTGGGCTCAGACGGCGCGACCTGCTTCCGGCAGTCCTGGCTGGCCTTGATGGCGAGACGGCGAAAGAACGTCTTGCGGCCGCCTTCGCCGCTTGCCTGCTTGGGGAGGCGCGGACCGCGCACCCAGTGATCGACAAGATCGTGCTGACGGAGACGGACCAGGCGGAGGCAGCGATCGAGATACGCCTCCTGACAACGCCGCCCAAGGCCGCGAAAGCCTGGTTGCAGACGCGCCTCGGCCAGCCGCTGCTGCGCGTGGCGGTAACCGCCTCGATCGGCCTGTTTGGCGATCCGTCGGTGATGCCCTGGCTGATCGAGAAGATGCGCGAGCCGGAACTTGTCTATGCCGCCGGACTTGCGCTTCGCGATCTGTTCGAGGTGGATTTCAACGACACCGACCTGTTCACGACGGACCCGGCCGATTTGGGAAAGGCGTTCGAATCTCTGAACGACAGCCCGTTGCCTGTCGCCGATCGCGTTGCTGCTTGGTGGGACGAGGGACGGGGCGGGCGCGGCCACACGCCCTTTCATTCGATGCGCCGGTTGCGGCTCGACGCGTTGCGCGCGGCCATCGCGGCAACCGATACGCCACTGGCCGACTGGCGAAGGACGCGCCGGTTTCCGGCATGGCTGTAATCTATCGGCGGTTCACCCGCGCCACGACGGCGGCGGCGCGCAATCCGTTCTCGGATGCGACTTCGCACATGGCAATCGATCCCGGCGCATAATCCTGGACAAGACTGTCGGCGGCCAGCATCAGCGCCAGCGCGCCGCTGGCCGCGCCGGTGTCGCCGACCGTCATCGCGGGGTAGGCCGTCGCCATCAGGGTGCGGTGCGTGCGATAGAAGCGCGGTCGGGCAATCAGCATCTCCCAGCCATGGTAGCGCTCGCCATTGCCGTTGGACACGACGAAGTCGATGTCCGGTTCCGATGGTCCCGATCCCGAAACGGCGTCGCGCAGCGCGCCGAGCATGGCGCGGCCCTGGCTGTAGCGCTCGGAAAGGATGCTGTCCGTCTCCTGGGCCATGCCGATGCCATGGATTGCGGCCACGACAGGCTCGCGGCCGGGTTCCCGCAGCAGCCGCACGAAGACGGCGGCCTCGCCGGGAACCAGTCCTTGGGCGTTGTCCGCGCCCTGTAAACGCCCGGTCCGGCTGAGCCGGCCGAGGTCGGTGTGGTTGACGAGGCTGTCGACGCCGCCGAGCAGCACTTGCGCCACGCCTTGCTCCTCCATCAGCGCAAGCGCCCGTTCGATCAGTCCCACGCTTGCGGCCGCGCCGCCGTCGATGACGCGCGAGGCGTGATGGAACCTCAGGCCTGTCGCATCGACAACCGCGGCCAGGAAATCGCGCGCTGGAATATCCACGAACCCCGGATGGTTGCGAAAGCTCTCCGGCGTGGTGATGAGCAGCGCGGTTGCCGCCGCGACACCCGGCCCATCCGTGCCGAGTGCCTCGTTGATGGCGCGAGCGGCCATGTTGACCAGCCATTCGCCTTCGTTGCGGCGCAGATGCCGGTGAGTGGGTATGCGCGCGACAATCTGAGGCATCCCGAACGGTTCGGCGAGCGTGATTTCCTCGAAGGCCGAAAGGCTCGCCCGAATGGCCGCGATCGTTTGCCTCGCGTTCAGCCCGGCGGGCGTGACGGCGCCGCCGCCGGCGAGGTAGAGCGGCCGCTTCATGGCTGCCACACGGCGCGGTCGACGGTGCCGTCGCCGCCACGCGGGCTGAGATAGGTCTTGCGCTTGCGCCGGGCCACGAGAAAGGCGGACGTGACATGGCCGAAGACGATTTCCCGCAGCGCCGGCGTGTTCCGTTTTGTCACGTGTGAAAAGCGCGCTTTCAGTGTGACGCGCCACAGATCCGGCTCGACAATCACCGTGTCCGCGGCAAACGGACGTTCCTCGACCCGGTCGTCATAGATCAGCCGCACAGGCGCAACGACGCGCGGCAGGCGGAAGTCCCAGCGGCCGTTCGGTGTCATGCCGATGATCGTGACAGTCTCACCGCCATGCATTGCCGGCAGGTGCTGGTCCGCCGGGGCGCACAGATTGTAGCGCGGATCGAAATCCCCGGGAGGCAGTGGCCACTGCGTGTCGATCCAGGCTTGGTCGTAGGTGCCGGCGAGCGGCAGTCTCGGCATCCAACCCCGCCCGAGCGGGCCGAAGCCGGCCGGTCTGGGTCGATCGGAGGGGCTGAGATAAGGTTCAGCGGGATAGGTGACATTCGGGGCTTGTGTGCGCACTGCCGGGTCGGCGGAGGGGGCATGGTGATAGCCGACGCCGACCGGGTTGCGTCGGTCGAGCCGGCCATCTGGCAGCGTCCCGCCATAGGCGCGCTCGTAAACGATCGGCATGGTTCGAAACAGGGCCGGCGCGCTGTAGCCGCCGGCGTCGTAGAAGCGGTCTCCGACGACTTTGAGCACCTTTTGCAAGCCACCGACGCGGAAACCGACCTGCATCTCCGCCACCGGACGGCCGTTCGGCGCGTGCGCCGAACCGTTGACAAGTATTTCGGCCGCTGGCTTATGCGGCGCAATATCGGCTTCGTAGCGATTAGAGGAATTGGCCGGATCGCCGAACGGGATATCCCAGAGCGCGACCGGCATCTGGTCTTCGCAGACGTCCAGTGCCGGTGCGCCGTCGAGCGCATCGAAGCTCGCCGAGAACATGGCGACCAGGACTTCCTGGCCGTCGGCGTCGAGTTGCACATGTGTCGCGGTGGCGAAGGGCGTGCGATTCTCGATCCCGACCGCGAACGCCATCGCTCAGCACCAATTGCCGTGTTCGTCGAGGCCGATCGGCCAGTAGGGCATGGCGGTCAGCAACGTCGCATAGTCGTCATGGCCGCCCTGGATCAGCCACTCGAGAAGGAGCACTTCGGGAGGCACCGCGCTCGACGCGGAACGCCGGTTTTCCTCGTCGCACGCGAGCCAGTACTTGCGCACGAGCCAGACAACTCTCGGGTGGCCGGCGGGGCCGGCAATCCCGTTGGCCTCGATCGTTCGGAGGATTGCCTCGTCCATCGGCAGGCCGGTCTCCATGCGCTCCTCGACACTCGCGTCCCACGTCTCGGAGGCGACAGCGAACACGTCCACGAAATCGAGCAGATAGGCGGCGAACAGGCTGTGATGGCCGGCCGAGCCGGTCCCCGGCGCCGTCTCTTCCGCGCGGCCTCGGACGTCGCCGGGCGCTCGCAGCAGCCGGTAGGTTCCGTTCTTGATGTTGTGGTTGACGAGCAGCGCCATCGCTCAGCACTCCTCGAATTCCGGATCTTCCCCGATGGGAATGAAGTCGAACGTCCTCATGAAGTCCGCCAGCTCGGGCTCGGTGTCGTCCAGCCAGGAGAGGAGCAACGTCACGGGTGAGACCGGCCCGTCCCCCTCGCTCTCTTCGGACAGTTGCTTGGCCTCGGAGCCCCACATCTCGCTCCCGTGCTCCGGCCCGCCGCCCGAAAGCGAGTCGTTCAGTCGCGTCGTTTCGAAGTAGTACTTCCGAAACAGGGCAATGACCCGAGGATGACTCGCTGGTCCCGCCGGCCAGCGGGCGTCGACAAGCTCCCTGTTGACTTCCTGCGCATGAAGGTCATTCCACCATTCCAGCAATGGTGGAGCGACAATCTTCAGCTCTTCTGTCCAACGATTATAAATATCTTGATGCCTTATCGAGATCATTTCTAAGCTCTATATGTTCAGGCCGCCAATGTGCTTGTTCATCGCATTGTAAAGCTCGCGGCGATCCAATTCGCGCATATCCTGGGACTGCTCCATGCTGTGAGCATGACAATGCGGCTGGCACGGAAGGGCGCGCATCCGTTGGGCGAAGCTGTCCGGATCGTGGCACGCTCCCATCTCCCACGCGGTCTTCTGCGGCGGCTGGTGATCGGCTATCATCGTGACCTTGCCGTCGGTCTGCCTTTTGATTTTCTTGTCAATGTCCTTCAGCGCCTTGTCCTTGGCTGGGCCTGGAGCCCGACGAAGGATGTTGGCGCGGTCCTTCTTGCATTGCCAGCAGGCCTGCCCCTGCACGGAAGCGCGCTGCGTCTCGGTCGTGGGGGTATAGTCCTCCGAGTACTTGTAGTCGCGCGGGCAGTCTTCCTTCATCGCGTCCTTGCCGAGCACCACCG
Source organism: Mesorhizobium sp. (assembly GCA_004020645.1). Taxonomy (GTDB): domain Bacteria; phylum Pseudomonadota; class Alphaproteobacteria; order Rhizobiales; family Rhizobiaceae; genus Mesorhizobium. The sequence goes on from SAQL01000012.1 coordinate 196,433, forward strand.
AGAAGTCCACCATGGCGGACACGTCGACCGTGTTCGGCAGCGGGCTCGCGGTATTCTGCTCCATCGGATCGCCGTGGCGGCAGACCCCCTTGCCCTCGACCTTGACCGTGAACGACCAGAGCTTGAACGAGCCCTTGCCCTTGATACGATGGGTGACCACGCCGGCGCCCAGTCCCGGCGTGGCCGCTTCGTTGCCCGTACTCAGCGCCACTTCGGAAGAGTTCTCCAGCGCCGTCGGTGTTCCCTGCACCTTGACGCTCTTGCTGCCTTTGATGAGATCGCTGGCCGAAAGCATGTTGACATATGGAACCGGCACCGGTCCCGCCGGCGGCGGCGGCGGGCTGAGGCAGACGTCGCCCGGCGCGACGCCCTTGCCGCCGCTTGCCTGGTGGAAGAAGCCCATCTTTTCGGCGTAGACCGTGTTACCCATGGCTCAGGACTCCGCCGTCTCCGGCCGTGCCGCGCATCGCGGGCAGGGCATTTTGAGCAAGGTCGTGGATGTCGGCGAAGCCGAACTCCCTGACCTCCCAGTCGTCGCTCCAGAATGCGATCTTGTCGGTCGCGGCGGCGGCGCCCGGAGGTGGCAAAATCTGAAGGCTTTCGGCCAGCCGGGTCTGCGCCCAGGAGTTGTCGACGCAGTTCTGAAGAAGCGAGGCCACGGCATCGTACCACGGGTCGCCCGGCTCCGGTGGGGGCCCAAGCCGGACGATGGCGAACGGATAACGGCGACCCACTCGATCCTCGCTCATGCGCCAGGCGCCGGCACAGGGCTGGTCGCCGAAAATGCCGCCCTTGACGATGAAGCGCCAGACACGCGAATTCAATTTCCCCTCGTCTGGTCTCTCGCGCAATTCCATCGACATCCACCGGTCCCAGCGATCGATGAAGGTGCGCGGAAGGTTCGCGGCGACGAAATCTCCGGTCGCCGGGATCTTGCCGAAAAATCCGGTGCTCATATCTGTGGCGGACATGAGAATTTCTTGAACATTTGCAAATTGTAGGGATTTTCGACGCTTGCCGCCTTGAGCTCGAAATCGGCGTACATGCCTTGCGTGCCCAGTCGCAGGCTGTAGACGTCGGACAGCGAAGTGCCGGTAAAGCGGCCACTGCGCAGCAGCCTCAACCACGCCCAGCTGCCGGTCTCGTTCAACATGACTTCGGGCGAGCCGTCGATCGGCTGGAAGGCGAGCGAGATGACGCCGGTGCCGTCCTTGCCGGGCCAGGTCATCGGTTGCGGCCGCGTCGCGTTGTTGTAGTAGACGAGGTTCTGGCCATCGAGATTGAGCGTCACGCGCGTGACGTTGGGCGACAGGTCCTTGGGTTGGAGCGTGAAGCTCATCACCGGGCCGGTACCGCCTGGAAAGAGATCGTCGCGGATCCGCCTGGCCTGTTCGAACGCCACCAGAGCCGCCGGGTCGAGTCCAAAATCGGCGCGCCATTTCCATGGCTGGGTGGCGGTGTCGACATAGCTGATCAGGTGATCGTTGATGAAGGCGTCGATCATCCCGGCCGGCCCGAACAGACGAGCGAAATCGCGGACATTGACGTCCACCGCACTTTCGGGGCTGAACGGATAGCGGTCGTTCAGCGCCGCCTGGCAGAACGGCAGAATGTCGGCGCGCCAGATGGCGTTGAGCTCCGAGGTGACCGCCTTCTGTGTCAGGCCGCTGGTGTCGCCGGCGATGCCGCCGAGCCAGTCGTCGATCGGATCGGGCAGGATCTGCGCTTGCCTGGCGACCGCTCCTGTCAGTTCGGCCAGCCCACCCTGTTTCTTGATGGCGTCCTGCGGGTCGGGATTGGCCGTCACCGTCTGCAGCACGTTCGAAAGTGCCGTCAGCGCCACCACCGCTGCGTCGAGTGCCGGCGGCTGGCCGTCGACCTCGGCGATCGTCCCCTTGAGCGGCTTGAAGTGTTCGGCCACCAGACTGCCTGTTAGATCCACCTCGTTGGCGGATCCTGCGCGTGGCAGCAGTTTTGCCCCTGTTTTGGCCAGCTTGCCGAGCTTGCCGAGTTTGCTGAGCAGTTTAGAGCCGCCCTTGGCTGCTGCCTTGTTGTCGGCCGGCGCTTCATCGGATCGGGTCAGCTCGGTCTCCTGAACGACCGCCGTAAGCAGGCGTTTCAGCGCGGAATCGGCGCTCGAAAGGTCCTTTAGGTTCTCGCTGGCGATATTCAGATCGGCCAATGGCGCGAGCCTGATATCGCGCAGGATGCTGTCCCATTGCGCGATGTAGTCTTCGTAATAGAGTTTTAGAATGTCCTCGGACAGCGCCGAGACGGAGGTTTCGGAATTTTCCGAACAGCCTCCGGCAAAGACCGCGCGATCCAGCGCCGCTTGGGCGGCGACATCCTCGACCCGGTCGAGAATGGCATCGTGGAAGCCGGAATAGGTGAACGCGCCCGAAATGCCGACGCGCAGCGTCTTGTCGGAGCGCCGTGCAAAAACCTTGGCGCCGTTGGGGCCGGCGAAATTCGCCGGGATCCATTCCTTGAGTTCGGCCACCGCCGGGTCGGCCAGCAACTGCCTGTAGGCACGCGCCGGCAGTGAAATCGTGCAAACTGTTTTCAGCGCGTCGGCAACCAGCGCTTGATCCGGGGCGATGTAGCTGTCGTCGACGGCCATGCGACGGATCGCGGCAAGCTGGTGCTCTTCCGCGTCGGCGGTCGGAAAGGGCGCCGCCGGTGCGAATTCCGGCAAGTCGTTGACCCACCAGTTCTGGACGAAATCGGCGTCCATCTGCGACAGGCCCGTCATCATGCGATAGGTTTTCAGCGCCCCCAGCATGAAATCCGGATCGCGGATCTGCCGCCACATGGTCGCCTCGAGCAAAGCGACCATGTGCGGCTCGAGGACATTGCGCAGAGCGTGGTCGTAAGTGTCGGCCTGCGCCCGCAGCAGCTCCGCCGAGGCCGATGGCCCCAGCAGGTCCTGGGCACTGCTCGGCGGTGCCGTTCGGGCATTTGCGACCTCCGCCATCGCATTGAGCGCGCTGTCGATGGCGGGCTGCTCTACCGATGCCGGGCTCGCGGCTGCCGCGGTCAGCGGCGCCTGCAGCGCTTCGAACTGGCCCGCCTGCGCTGCGATCGCATTGCTGTTGTCATAGTAGGACCAGGTGAACATCGCACCGGCCAACAAGGCGGCGGCGGCACAGGCTGCTGCGGCGCCACGCCAGATCCAGGCGCGGCGGCGCTGCGCCAGCGGATCGAACGTCCCCAGGCCGGCTTCCCTGAAGATGACTTCCGTCAGCAGATTTTTCAGGAAAAAGCTGCGTTTTTCAACGCGCGGCGCCGGCATCGCTCGTCGCGGCGGAAGACCGAAGGATGAAGACAGCGCCGCGGTCAGCCGGTCGATGGGCGCCCCTTCCTGGGTCGCCGACGTCAGATAGAGGCCGCGCAGCCAGGCGGCTTCTTCGTAGCGGCTTTCGCCGAACATCGCCTCGACCAGCACCTGGATCGGCTCGGACAGGCTCGTCAGCTGGGCGGGAAACCTGAAGATCTCGGCGCGGGCGGCGAGCTTGTCCTCGTCCTCCAGGCGCGGCACCAGCCGCCGCTCGAGTTCCGTCGCAAGGGTGGCGATTTCCCGTTCTATGGTCCTTGCGTCGACACGCGCATCCAGCGCGAAGGTCGTGCCCCAGACCTGCTCGCGCGAGGCCGTCGACAGGCCGCCGAAGAAAGCCTCGAAACCCTTGATCAGATCGGCCTTGGTCAGCATCAGATAGACTGGAAGGCGGATTTCGAGCCGGTCGTTGAGCTCTGCCAGGCGCCGACGGATCTTGCGGCCATGTGCCTTGATGGCTTCGTCGCCCTCTGAAAGCGCGTCGATCGACAGCGCGACGATCACGCCGTTGAGCGCCCGGCGGCCGCGATGCTTTTTCAAGAGGTCGAGGAAGCCCAGCCATTCCGCCGCATCGACGTCGGGCTGGCTCTCCTGCTGCACATAGCGGCCCGCCGTGTCGATCAGAACCGCGTTCTCGGAGAAAAACCAGTCGCAGTTGCGGGTGCCGCCAACCCCCTGCAGGTCGTCGGTGAGGTCGATCGGAAAGTTCAGGCCGGACTGGCGCAAGGCCGTGGTCTTGCCGGTGGCCGGCGGCCCGACGATCACGTACCACGGCATTTCGCGCAGGAACTTGCGTCCGCCCAGCTTGCGGCGCTTCAATTCGACCATCACCTCGGCGAACTTGGCGCCGACGGCGGCGACGTTCTCTTCGCCGGGGCTCAGCGGTTTTTCCACCACGGGCGCAGCGATTTCGGCGACGAACATGCGGTTGGCTCGGATCGCCCGGCGCTGCGCGACGATCAGCCAGATCAGCCAGAAGATGACCAGCAGCGCAATGATGACAATGCGGACATTTTCCGAGGCGAAGGGTTCGTAAGCACCGACCCTGACGATCGGGCCGAACACCCAGATAACCAGAGAAAGCAGCGCGATGCCGATCAGCGTCCACAGCCAGCGCGATGTCAGAACCGCCCAGAGGAAGCGCAGGATGAACATCTCACAGCCTCTTTTCGACCAGCACCTCGACGCGGCGGTTCAAGGCCCGTCCCGCGCGGGTGCTGTCGTCGGCCACTGGATCGGTAGCTGCACGTCCTTCGAAGCGAATGCGGTCCTGCGGCACACCATTCTGGACCAGCATCTCGGTGATGGTTGCTGCGCGCGCTTCCGACAGCCGCTGGTTGGTGGAAAGCGGATTGGAGCGTTGCAAAGGAACACTGTCGGTATGGCCGACCACGGTGATGTTTCCGATCAGTTCCTGATTGGCGAGGATCACTTTGGCGATTGAACCGATCAGCGGTTCGAAGCCTTCCGTCAGTGTCGGCCGCGACGACTGGAACAGTTCGGGGTTGGAGGCCTGAATGATCAGCCTGGCCAGCGAAACGCTCTCGGTGCCGCTTAGCGCGGCTCTGAGATTCGCCGGCGCTCCGGCCTGAAACTCCGGCACCAGCGCGAAATCCACTGCCTCCGGCGGCGGCGCGTCGACCTGTGGCGATGTGCGGCTGATTTCGCCGCGCGTTGGCGGCGGCAAAGCACGAACAAGCGTGGAAAGTTCGACCGCCTGACTGCTCAGTCCCATCGACAGCCCGAGATAGATTGCAGTAGCGAGAACCGCCGCACCGAGCCCCATCACCCAGATCGGAACGATGAAGCGCTGCGGCTCGTCGGATGCGATTACGCCTTTCCAGTTCGGCGACAGCGGCGCGCCGTCGGCGTCGGCATCGCGCAGAAAGCGCGCCGCAGCAACGCGAACGGCATTGAGCGAGCGGTCGCCCGACCGGCCCGGCACGCGATATTTGCCGCGGAAGCCGAGCGCCAGGCAATGATATTGCAGTTCGAGCAATTCGCGATCCCGGTTCGGGTGGCGCTCCAGTTCGTCGAGACGCGTGAAGAACTGCGTGCCGGCATCGACATCGCCGCGAAGCATCACCACAAGCGGCTGGCGCGGCCATGCGCTGGCGCCGCCCCATGGCGTGTTCAAGGCCAGATCATCGAGCAACGCCGCCACCACCCAGGCTGCCTGGTCGGCGCGCTCCAGAGAGGACCCCGCCGCCATTGCCGCGTCACGTGCCCGAACCAGCTCGTCGAGCAACCGGGTGCGCAACGCCTCCGGGTTTTCCGGCGGCAGCGCGCTTTCAAGTTCGGGCGCGAACTCGAGCAGGGGCGCGAATGCGTTGACCAGCGTGTTCGGATGCGTACGTGACCGTTTGATTGGCACGCCCGACAGGAGTGGCGTCATCGGTCGCGGCATCGGCGCGCCGGTCAGTCGTATGCGAGTGCGTTCGCGATCCTCCGACAGTCCGAAAGGATCATCCCGGCTCATCATCTCACCTGTTTACCGAATAGCAGTCGACCTGCGGCTCGCTCGGCAGCACACCCGACACGCCGATGACGAAGCCGGGGGCATCGAGCAGCGAGGCCCAGTGCTCGCTTTTCTGATCCAGCTCAAGGCACAGCCGATCGCCATCGTAGGGGATTTCGCGGGGCTGGGAATGAAGCGGTTTCAGCGGAATGCCGGGTAGACGGGATTTCCACAGGCCCTCGAACTGATCGGCCGAACCGACAGTCGCCTGGTTGACGAAAATCTTGCGCAAGGCATCTTCCGACAGCTCGGAGCCGACCCGGATGACGATCCGGCTGGCCACCAGCAGCTTCGGGTTATCGATGCGGATTTTCCAGACATTGGTCGAATGCCGCATGACGGGTAGTGCGCGTGATTTAGGCTCGATGTAACGCAGGCTCAGGATGAGTGAGCGCAAGGCGTCCGCCAGTGCCGAATATGCGGGGCCGGGCGCCATGTGATCGTAGGCCGGCAACTCGCTCAGCCGCCGTGCGCTCGACCCGTAGGTCGCCATTGAACCGGCAAGACCGGCAAGCTCCAGGTAAAGCTCGGCCGGATGGAAAACATCCTGCGCCAGCATGTGGGCCAGTCGCGGACGCGCGGCATTGGCGAGATTGAGCATCAGCAGGTCTTCGACGCTGCGCCCTGGCCCGCCCATGACCATTTTGCCATGCGCCTCGGCGATCTGGTCGAGGCCGGTGACAACTTCCAGAAGCAACTGCCGGTACCAGGCCACCGCTCCGGTAACCAGTGTCGGCGGCAGGAACGTCTCATCCAGGGAGACGCCGCCATCGGCTCGAACCCCTTTGATGTCGGCTATCGGCAGGGCGGTGTAGCCACCAACCGATTTTCCGGGTGCAAGCAGCAGCGCCTGCGGACGGGCGATTTCGATTTCTTCGGGATCCGAACCGCCCTGGACGGCGTCGCGGACGGAAACGATGCGCCCATGATAGCGCGCGCCGGTCGATGCGGCGTGCGCCGGATCGAAGCCGACACCGCCGGCAGGCTCGAGCGGCAGGGCGACCAGCACCGGTCCGGCGCCCGTATCGGCGGTGACCGGCAGCGGTCGTGGCGCATCCATCAGGTCAGGGATGGAGAAGGGGGTTCCATCCGGAAAGATGCCTCGGGCCGACAGGATGGAGACCTGGCCGGCATCAAGCATTGCCTGGTCCAGCGACAGCTGCTGAAAGCCGAACGTATGGAGCTGCCCGGCCTGCAGCGCGCCGCGCACAGTCGCCTCGAAAAAGCGATCCTGCTGCTGAAAATGCTGGGTCCGCAGAAACAGGCCTTCGGACCACAGCACCCTGTTTGCATCGCTCATGCCGCTACTCTCTGCATCGAGCACCCCTTGCCCTGGCCGCTAGGCGGAAATGCCGCCGCTGCCAAGCGTGACATTGACGGTTACTTTTGACCCCGGCGACACCGACTTGGTTGTACGCCAGGTCCGGCCGCCAGGCTCGCGAACGAGGGCAACGAAGCCCAGCGCAGCCGCGTCCGGCTCGACCGTGATGGTTTTGGATGCGGTTTTTCCAGGTCCGATGGAGATCTGGTCGGATCCAATGAGATCGCCTCCGAGTGCGGAGCCGGCATCCCCCTGCAGCGCGAAATAGTCGGCCGAGTTGAATTTACCGGTGCTGCGCAGCCGCATCACGAGGACCGTCACGGGCCGGTCGCCGCCGCCTGGTCCGGGGTTCATGCCGGCCGCGCCGGTCAGGTTGACGGTGACCGCGGATGGTTTTGGCGGACCGCTCTGGCAAGCCGCAAGCAGCCCGGTTGCGCCAAGGGCAACGATAAATTCGCGGCGATCGATCATGTTTCACTCCTCCTCATATGCGTCCCGAAAATCAGCGCCGATTTCGCCGAGGAAGCTCGATTCCGCACTCTGGGCGATTTCACGATGGCGTTTCTGGTAGAGCTCCCACAGCTTGGCGCTGCGCCCGCCCGAAAGCAGGGTGCCGATCGCGGAACTCGACTTGAGCTCTTCCTCGATCGCTGCCGGGTCGAAACGATCAATCATTCGCCGCAAGGCGGACTGCACGCCTCGCCAGGCGCGCACGTGATGTTGTGCGAGATCGCGGACGGCGTCGGCGATTGCCGCCTCGCCGGCCAGAAATCCGGGGCTGCGCTCCGCGATAATGGTCACGATGGCGTCGTCGACAGTCGGCAGAAACTTGAGCGGATTGACTTCAGAGGCCCCCACCACCGTCTGGGCGACGCGAGCGTTTCCTTTTTCCTCGGCCCGCTTGCGCAGCAGCTGCATCAGGCCTTCCATCATGCGCCGATACTCGCGACCGAACTTCTCCATTTCCGCGACGCTGTCGCGTCCGGGAAAATCGGCTTCCTCAATGCCCATGCCACGCAAGAACGCGGTGCGAAGCGCCATGTTCGCCTGTTGCGCTGCTGCCGGGGAGGGGGCGGGTTTGGGCGCAGCGCCGGCACGTGGCGGAGGAGGGATATCTGCCGCCTGGCCGGGCAAATCCCAGGGATTGCCCGGCTGTGGGCTTGCGGCGACATGTTTGCGGTGACCGGTCGAGCCGGCGCCGTTTCTCAAATCGGGCGATGCGGCCGGTCCGAAACCGAAATCGTCATCGAATGATCTTCTTGGAGCGGACTGGCCCGGAACGGGCTCGCTTGCACCGGAAGGCATCGGATCGAAGCTGAAGGGGTCTGCGAGGTCTGGCGCATCACGTGGTTCGGGATGGCCGGCGCCTCTCGGCGCGGGCGTTGCTACCGGGTCGAGGCTGAACGGGTCGTCGAAGGCCGGCGAACTGCGCTGGCTGGAGCGCTCGAACGCCCCTGGAATCGGTTGCTCGAACGGGTTCGGCAGATCGGCGGGACGCGGTCGGCGCGGCTCTTCCTCGACCCTAGCCGAAAAGAAATCATCGCGGCCGATGCTTACCGGCGCTCGTGATGCCGGCGGCGACTGTTCCGCGAACGATTGGCTGGCTGCCGGTGCTTGAGCGGCCGGCGTCTGCAGATCGACGCATACGATGTAATCGCCCAGCCTCAGCCGCATGCCGTTTTGAAGGCGGATCGATGTTCCCGCGCCGAGCGGGCTGTCGGAGTCGTTTATGAACAAGCCGCTGCTTGATGTGTCGGTGACGAAATACCCATCCCGCCCGCCGGTGATCCTGCAATGGGCGCGTGAAACGAACATGTCGGGATCGTCGATCTGCCAGCCCGCGTCCGCGCTGCGGCCGATCACCAGTTCACCCTCGTCCAACCGGGTCTGCCGTACCGCCTGGGTGCGTGGCCCGTGCTCCAGCGTCAGCAGCAGACTCATGCCGCGACCCCCGCCATTTCCGGCCGCCATCCGACGATTGTCCGCAGCCGCATGTCGTCAGCATCGCCCCTTTCAGCGGGCCGCGCAAGCCAGGTGGTTCGGCCGAGCTGTACCGCTCCGATACGGGGCTGCGGCACTGCTTCGCGCGCAAGCACGATCCGCAGATCGACGTCGAGCGATTCCCCGACCATGTCGCGAACCGCCTGCTTGAACATCTTCAGACGTTGACCGCCCGGCAGGAACGCCTTGAACTCCTCATACCCGAGTGGGCCGACGCGGAGTTCGATCCTGCTCTGGCGGCTGAAAACGCGCGGGCCGATCGTCGCCCCGCGACCCAGCACTGCGTAAGCTTGGGCAAGTCGGGTCTGGAGCGTCGCCGGTATGGTCATCCAGGCAGCAACGAACTCCTTGATCTGGACCGGCACCTTGAACGCTTCCGCCAGGAACAGCGTCAGCCGCTCCGGACCGTCGACCTGGCTGGCGAGCGCCGCCGCCTGGCGAAGCTTCACGGCGTCGAGATCGGGATTGTGAGTGCCGGGGAGTCCGATTCCTGCCATGGCTTCAAGCATGGCCCTTACGCGGCCGCCGACCGCACGTTCAACCTGCACCGCCGGATGCGCGTCCGCCCAGGCCCGATAGTAGAGGGCGATCATCCGGTGCTGGAGAATATTGACGAAATCCACGAACGTCGTGTCGGCGGTCTGTCGTGCGTCAGCGCCGGTGAACCAGCGCTGCGACAGACGATCGAGCACCCAGCGTGTCAAATGAAGCGGCATGGGACCTTCCGGTCCCATCAGCCCTAGATTTGCAACCGTGACCCGCGCCGCCGTCCTGTCCTTCGCTTCGCGGAACGCAACCACGTCCTTGGCGGAAAAGCTAAGGCGCACATGCTGCCCGAGCCTTGCCGGCTCACGATCCGCCTGGCCGGAATAGCCGAACAGCCCGCCCCTTTGTTCGAGCCGGCGCAGCAGTTCGAAAAAGTCGAATGTATCATCCAGCCCTTCGGCCCGGTCCGGGTCGAATTTGTCTAGATCAGGTAGCGATTGCCGGGCGTCATCGGCCATGGCACATCCTCCTGCTTCTGCAGCAGCCGCGTGCGGGTTCGCACAAAGCCGTTTATTCCGGCGTGACGGGCAAACAGCCGCGCAAGCAAGGCCGAAAGCAGCAATAAGCTTTGCCCGGCCAGCACCGACTGGTCCACATGCAATGTCACTTCCGTGCCCCGTCCAAAGCACATCGGCCCATCGATCTGCAGCCGTTCGATGACGGACCGCGAGTCGATGCGAACGATCGAGTGCACATTGCGGGCGAGGCTCGGATCTCCCCGGTCGGCATAAAGATCGAGCAGCGCATGCAGCGGATCGACGCCGCGACCTTCCTTGGCAAGGCTGAGAAAGTTGAGCGCCAGCTGCGCCACCAGCCGCCAGGCGAGATTGTCGGCGCGGGATTCGCCTTCGGCGCCTGCCGGCAGCGCGGCTGGGATGGCCGGTTGGGGCGGGCGCAACGCACCGATAAGCCGGACCGTTTCGACCGGATCGCCTGTCTCCAGCGTCAACGTAGGGTTGTCGTCGAGGATCGGCAGATCGCGGTTGGTGCAAAGCGCCATGATGTCGAGACGCTTCAGCGGCCGGTTCGCCGGGCTTCCGGCCGGCCGTGAAACCGATAGGAAAACGTCGTCTCCGGTGTATGAGGTGCGGGTCAGCCCGTCGCGCCGTTCATCTTCGGTGGCCCGGCGAGGCCGCCGTTCGGTGGAATAGACCCAGCCATTGCTGCGGTTTTGCCCCAGGCTGAAGAGCTCCGGAATTTCGGCGTCGGGACCCTCGGCGTCGGCGTCCTCGACGCGGGTCACCCGATAGATTTCGAAGTCGCGCGCCCGCGTGCGGTCGGCATGCAGCACTTGCCGCGTTCTGCGCGGATCAAGCTCGATGACGTTGCAGTCACGCTCGAAGAGGTTGATGATCGGCGTCGCGAAAAGTTCGAAATCCGCCGGCGTCACATCGGCAAGTTCGGGTACCGGGCGCCGGAACATGAAGATGATCTCAAGCCCCGCCTCGCATCGGCGCACGACCGATTGCAGTCCTGAAACCCGCACGTAGTGAAAGCGCTCGGGCATCATGAAATATTCGCGCAGCAGACGGTACCCTTCGAATGTCGGACGGGTTCGAGGCATCAACGCCTCGTCGTCGCTGATGCCGACCATTTCGGGGCCTGGCAAAGGCGCTAGCGGATTGGCCTTGCCCTCGGCTCGTGCACCAACGGCCGAGCAGGCGCCGAAAATCGCGTCGAACAGCAATGGCGCTTTGCTGCGCCCGGCAAAATAGAAATCAAGCCGGTCAAGCGCCAATTCGCTAAGCCTGCCTTTTCCGGCCCGACCCAGCGTGATACACAGCGCCGCCTCGCCGCCAACGCCGCCGATCGGTGTTATGCCGGCCGCTGCCAACCCGCTGCGATCCTGGAAATAGCTGACCGACGTAATCGTTATCGGCCAGAGCGTCATTTCCTGCGCGGTGGTGAATGTGCAGCGCGTTGACAGGCCGGGTTGCAGACTGGACACCAGCCGCGTGTTCCGCTTGACGACATGGCCGGCAATCATCGACTGGACCTGCTGGCCAGGTTTCAGCACCGCCATCGCCGTTGCCGGCGCCGGCGTAACCAGATCGGGATAGAGGACATCCAGAACGCTGCGTGAAAACCGCGAACGCTCGGCATCGACTTTCAACCGGGTGCGCGCAGCGAGGAAAGCGACGCCGTCAAGCAGCCGCTCGACATACGGATCCGGGCAGGGGACGGTATCCAGCGAAAGATTGCGCGCAACCGCCGGATGCATGTCGGCGAATTCCGCCGCGAGTCCGCGGATATGGGTCAGTTCCTCCTCGTAATATTCTACGAAGACCCGATCCATCTCAGCTTTCCCTGAATTCGGTCCGCGCCAGGCCGTTATCGAGATTGATCGTGGTGCGCAGGCGCATGCGTTCCGGCGTCGGCGTCATGATCAGCACAGCGTCTATCTCGATCTTCAGGCCGACACTTTTGTCACCAAGGGTCACCGTGACCTTGGTTGCGCTTTCCTTGAGACGGGGCTCGAACGTGGCAAGGACCGAGCGGATCTCACGCGCCAGGGTCTCGCGATCAAAGTCGCGGGACGAACGGCCCGAAAAGGAAGGCACGCCGTAGTTGACCACACTTCGGCGCACCTCCGGAAAATCGGCCAGCGACGGCGGATTGTCTCCGGCCTGTTCGCTTTCGAAATCGGAAAGAAGCGGAACAGCTTCAAAACGCTCGGTGTTGAACAAGGCCTCGATGTCGCGCCGCACTGCCTCCCTGAGGACGCGGGCCGATACGACCACGCCACGGCTTTCGATCTCCGCCCGGTTTTGGGTCTGAAAGACCAAGCGGTGCAGACGCCGTTTCTGATCGGATGTCAGCTCGGCGTCGGCATCGATAAGCCGCGTGCTCCCCGCAAGGAGCGTATCCAGCCGCTCCGCGCCAAGCTCGTCCTGTAAGGTGTGGCGCAGCCCGTCTATCTCGGAGGTGACGCCCGGCAGGTCGTTGACGAGGCGGTCCCAAAGAGAGGGCTGGACCGCCTCGCGTTTCGCTCGCGAACTGCCGGTGACCTGTAGCTTGTCGGCGCCGGGCCGCCGCGCCTCACTTGCCGACATAGACATCCATTTCGATTTCGTCATCCTTGTCATAGACGAACTTGATCTTCTTGTAGGCGAAGCTGACCTCCTCCTCGATCAGGTCTTCCTCGTCCTCGGCCTGCGACATGTCGTATTCCATGATCGAGGCGTCGGTCAGGGTGACGACCAGATAGTCGCTGGTCTCGCCATCGATGGTCCGACGGGCGGAGAACACAACTTCGTCCAGCGCCTTGTTATCGAACAGCGCCTTTTTCAGATAGGGCGAGGACTTGTCATAATGCTTGGTGAACTTGATCATCCCCAGCGACACGCGACCGCGGCGTGAGAGCGAATTCGGATCGTATGGCGCGATTATCTTGTAATCGACCCCGTGGACTTCGATTTCGTCCTCATGGCCGTCTCGAACGCTTGGCCCTTTGATATCCGGAACTTTTAGAAAACCATCAATTTTCACGGGCATTGTCTTCCTCCAGCGCTTTCAAAACAAAACAGGATGGATGTTGCTGAAAATTAAGCCTTTACGGACGGGAGTTCCGACACCAGCCGGAGCGAAGCGTTGATGCCCTCCAGCTGGTAGTGCGGGCGCAGATAGAAGCGAGCATTGTAGTAGCCCGGCCGCCCTTCCACGCTGTCGACCTGGACCTCGGCCGCAGCAAGCGGGCGCTTGGCGCGCGCCTTGTCGTCGGCAAAGGCCGGGTTGGCCAGCACGTATCGGTTGATCCACTCGGTCAACCAGATCTGCATGTCGGAGCGTTCCTTGAACGACCCGATCTTGTCGCGCGCAATGGCCTTGAGGTAGTGCGCAAAGCGCGAAACCGGGAAAAGATAGGGCAAGTTGGCGCTCAGCCGTTCATTTGACTGGGCGTCGGGATCGACCAGCCGCCCGGCGCGCGTCTCGTCGTCCTGCAGCGAATGCGCACCGATGAAGGCTGCGAGATCAGTGTTCTTGCGGTGCAGGATAGGCATCAGGCCGAGCTTGGCCAATTCCGCCTCGCGCCGGTCGTCGATGGCAACTTCCGTCGGGCATTTCATCGCGATAGATCCGTCGTCGGTGGGGAAGGAGTGCACCGGCAGGTTGATAACTGTGCCGCCGTTCTCGACGCCGCGGATCTGCGTGCCCCAGCCGTAGAGCTTGTGACTGCGGTTTATGTTGACGCCCATCGGGAAGGCGGCGTTCATCCAGACATATTTGTTGTGGTCGCCGTGGACCTCCTCCTCGAAGGTGAAGCCCTTCACCGGAACGGTTTCCGAGCCATACGGCAGTCGTGCCAGGACACGGGGCATGGTCAGGCCGATATAGCGCGCATCCTCGCTCTCGCGCAGCGATTGCCACGACGCATAGGCCGGGTTGGAGACGATCATCTGCAGGTCCTGCGGGTTCGGCAGTTCCTGCCAGCTGTCCATGCGGAACAGGCGTGGCGAGGCGGCCGCGATGAACGGCGTGTGGGCGGAGGCGCAGATGCCCGAGATGTTGCGCAACAGGCCGACGTCACGCGGATGGTTCGAGAATTCGTAAGCGCCGACCAGGCAGCCAATCGGCTCGCCACCCAGCATCGAATACTCGTCCGTATAGACTTTCTTGAAGATCGGGCTTTGGTCCCACATCTGGCCTTCATAGTCTTCAAGCGTGTCGGCGAGCTGCTCCTTGGAAATATTCATCACCCGGATCTTCAGCTTCTGATCCGTCTCGGTGTTGTTGACGAGATACCAGAGGCCGCGCCATGTGCCTTCCATTTCGCGCACTTCCGGCGCATGCAGGATCTCGTTCACCTGCTCCGACAGCATCTTGTCGATGCCCGCGATCAGCGACTTGATCGACTTGATCGCGTTGGACGAGATGGTTGTGGTGTCGGAACGGGACTGCGCCGCCAGCGCAAGATTGCGCACGAGTTGCTGCAGCTTCTCGCTGTCGTCCTTCTTGACCTTGAAATCCTTCTCTAGGAGCCCGCTGAATTCTCCGAGGTCGATGGCTTCCGCCTCAGCGGCAACGGCTGCGGTTTTTTGTTGTTCGGCCATGATTACACCTCAACCTTGTCTTCGTCGGACAGTGCCTGGTTGGCGATCTTGCCGAGAAGCGGCTCGTTGTTCAGAAGTTGCGCTATGCGCTTTTCGGCGTCGACACGGCCGTCCATGAAGCCGAGCAGTTCCTCGAGCTGACGACGCATCTTGAGGATTTCGGCCAATTGCGGAACTTGCTCGGCGATCTTGTCCGGCGCGAAATCACCCATTTTGGTGAAGGTGAGGTCAAGCGCCAGTTCCTCGTCCCGTTCGGCGCCTTCAGCCTGGGGTAGTGTATTCTTCACTCGGGCTTTCACGCGTGGCCCGAGTGCCTCCATGAACTTGGGGAAGCGGTTGGCGTCGGTCTCGACAAAGGCGCGGTCCAGCACCGATTTCGACGCTTCCCTGGTCTGTGAAGCCCCGGAGAGGTCGGCCATCACACCCATGACAAACGGCAGTTCGATCGTCGTCGGGCTGCCGTAGGTCTCCACGTCATAGGCGATCTGCACGCGCGGTGCGCGATTTCGTTCGATGACCTTCGCTTTGCTTTCGGCTGCCATGGCTTGTTACCTTTCATCCTTCTGGGCCGTCTTCTTGGCATCGGGAACGCCGGCAAGAAGCCGGAATTCCTTCAGCCCCGACGGGGCGAGATCTTCCATCAGTTCAACAAAATCCATATGCACCATCCGGCGCACGCGCCGCGCGAGGTGCGGGATCGGGCTCGACGGTTCGGTGCGGTCATAGAAGGCGACGACGAGGTCGAGGCATTTGACGACGTCGTCGCGCGAGGAAATCCGGTCGGGTAGGCTGCTGCTGGCGGGCTCCGCGTAGCTTGCCACACTTGCCATAGGATCGGCTCCATGACCGTTTCGAGCAGGCGTTGCCGGTTCCGCAGGCGCCGAAACTGGCTTCGCGGCGCCATTCGCGGTGGCACCGGCGGCCGAGTTTCGTTCGAGGGTCGTCAGTACACGCTGCAGAAACCGTTTCAATTCCGGAGCGGTGGCGCCACCTTCGACGCGAGCGTTGAGGGCGGCCTCGACCGCATCCAGAGCCGCGATCGCGGCGCGGGCGTCGGTGATGAGCGACGTCATCTCCGCGCCGGCCTGATCGATCTGTGTCGCGCATGCGCTGCGCACCCGGTTTAACAGTTGGCTGTGCGCGCTCGCCAGCGCTGCCTTTTCGGCCGCGTTCAGCCCCGAGGCAGCCTCCAGCAGCATGACGCGCTCTTCGAGGGAACCCTTCTCCAGGTCCTCGCCGAGGACCGGCCCGATGGCGCGCGGCGCGAAAAACGTCATTTTCCGCAGGTCCTTGAGCAGGCCATCCTGGCTGTTCTGAAGGTCAGTCAGAGCATTGATGCGGCGCAAGGCGGCGTCGCGTGGCGTGGCACCGGACCGCAGGGCCGGATGCATGGTTTCCCAATGCTGATCGAAGGTTTGCACGATGAGGGTCAGGCCGTGAGTCAGCCCAGCAAGCCGATGCTCGTTGGCCAGAGCACGCGTGACGATGACGAGGAGGCGCAGGTCCCGGCCGTGCGTACGCAGCTCTTCGGCCTTGGCGAGCACCGCGGGCCAGTCGATCGGAACATCGACTTCCGACTTGTCGTTGCCTTGATACTCGATCTTTTTTTGCTGTTCCGTGAGACGCTCCAGCTCATGAAAGGCTGGATCGTTGCGCAAATCCACCCCTGACGGATTTTCACCGTCCAGCGGATTCAGCCAGAGTGCGAGATCGATCACACTATCCCCCAGCGAGCGGCTCTTGGGCCGTGCATCACCCAAGGTTACCACACCGCGACACTTTACCACAATTTAGTTGTTGCTCAATCTTAATGGAAGCTTGCAAGCCGGTGCCTGAGCTCGAAATCGCTGGCGCGATTGTCGAACTCCATATGTGAATGCATCGCAAACAGGCGGGGCGTTCCATGGCTGTTGTAGCCGATGTCGCCGGCTTCTGCCGGGGCGGAAAAAGTCGGTTGAATCGAACACCCGGACGCCCCACTCATAACGCTCTTTGTCAAGTCGCTGCTTATGTGGCAGTTTGTTGGCTGGCAGATTGGAGGGGCAAGTTCGATGGAACAGCGCCGGTCGTCGCAGAGCTTTAAACGCAAGGAACTGGTCGCCAAACTCAATCCTGTCTGTTTGCGCGCCTTCAAGGCGGCCGGCGACGCCGCCAAATTGCGCGGCAATCCCTATGTCGAGCTCGTCCACTGGATCGAACAGCTGGTGCTTTCCGAGCGCTCGGACATGCAGCTGATAATTGCCGACGCCGGAGTGGATCTGAGCCGGCTATCGGCCGACATGACCCGCGCTGTCGATAAGCTGCCTTATGGCGCCACCTCGATCGAGGAACTTTCCGATCACATCTTCCACGCCATCAAGGAAGCCTGGAACCTGGCGGCGCTGGAGTTCAGCGTCGAGGAGGTCCGCAGCGCCCATATCATCCTAGCCTGCCTGAAGACGCCGGTGCTGGAAGGACTGCTGTCAAAGATAAGCGGCGAGTTCGACAGGATCGATGCCGACGCGGTCATCGCGCGCTTCGCCGAGGTGACGGAGGGTTCGCTCGAAGCCGGCCCCCCCGCGGCAGCTCCCGCCTCCGAAACACCGCGGCGGGCTGCGGGCGGGGATTCGGCGCTGGCGAAGTATGCAACCGACCTAACCCAGCGCGCCCGCGACGGCAAGATCGATCCGGTCGTCGGGCGCGATCCCGAGATCAGGCAGATCGTCGATATCCTGATGCGACGCCGGCAAAACAACCCGATCCTGACGGGCGAGGCGGGGGTCGGCAAAACCGCGGTCGTCGAGGGCTTTGCCTTGCGCATCGCCCAGGGCGACGTGCCGCCCACGCTGCAGGGCGTCAGCGTGCGTATGCTCGATGTCGGCCTGATGCAGGCGGGCGCAAGCGTAAAGGGCGAATTCGAAAAACGGCTGAAGGCGGTCATTGACGAGGTTCAATCCTCAGAAACGCCGGTCATCCTCTTCATTGACGAAGCTCACACCTTGATCGGCGCCGGCGGGGCGGCAGGAACCGGCGATGCGGCCAATCTCCTGAAGCCGGCGCTGGCCCGCGGTGAGCTTCGCACGATCGCGGCAACGACCTGGGCCGAATACAAGCAGCACATCGAGAAGGATCCGGCGCTCACTCGCCGCTTCCAGGTCGTCAAGATAGATGAGCCGTCGGAAGCGGTGGCTGTTCTGATGCTGCGCGGTGTCGCCGGTGTCCTCGAGCAGCATCACAAGGTGCAGATCCTCGATGAGGCGATCGAGGCAGCGGTCAGCCTGTCCCACCGCTACATCCCGGCGCGGCAATTGCCCGACAAGGCCGTGAGCCTTCTCGACACCGCCTGCGCCCGTGTCGCCATTTCGCAGCACGCCACTCCAGCCGAGGTCGAGGACATTATGCGCCGCCGCCAGGCGCTGGAGGTCGAGCGCGCCATCATCGGCCGTGAGGCAGCGATCGGCATCGGCGTGGCCGACCGGCAGGCTCGGGTCGAAACCGGGCTTGCCGAGACCGAACTCACGCTTGCTGCCGCGCAGCAACGTTGGGATCGGGAAAAGGCGCTGGTTGGCGAAATACTCGAATTGCGCGCCAGGCTGCGCGGCGAGGGTGTGCCGCTCGATGCCGTGAAGCCTCCGGAGGCGGTCGCCGAAACCGCAGGCGCCGACGTATCTGAGATCAAAGCGCCCGAAACCGATGCGGATGCAACGGCCACTGCCGGTCCTTCTCCACCCGATCCGGCTGCCGATCTCGCGCGGCTGCGGGAACTGATGGCCGAACTCGCAGAGGCGCAGGGCGAGACGCCGCTGATCCTGCCGTCGGTCGACCGCAACGCCGTGGCTGCCGTGGTGCAGGACTGGACCGGCATCCCGACTGGCCGGATGCTGTCGAGCCAGACCGAAAAGGCGCTGCGGCTCGCCGCCACTCTGTCCGAACGCGTGGTTGGTCAGGATCACGCCATGGAAATGATTGCCAAGCGCGTGCAGACCAGCCGGGCCGGGCTCGGCGCGCCCGAAAAACCAGTGGGGGTTTTTCTGCTCTGCGGTCCCTCGGGCGTCGGCAAGACCGAAACCGCGCTGGCCCTGGCCGAGACGCTCTACGGCGGCGAGCAGAACCTCATTTCGATCAATATGTCCGAGTTCCAGGAGGCGCACACGGTCTCTACCTTGAAGGGGGCGCCACCCGGATATGTCGGCTACGGCAAGGGCGGCATCCTGACCGAGGCGGTCCGGCGCAAGCCCTATTCGGTGATCCTGCTTGACGAGGTCGAGAAGGCGCATCCGGACGTGCATGAAATCTTCTTCCAGGTCTTCGACAAGGGGATGATGGACGACAGTGAAGGCCGGCGGATCGACTTCAAAAACACGCTGATCCTGCTCACCTCGAACGTCGGCTCCGAAGTCATCATGGACCGGACCAGCAGCGGCACGGTACGGGCGGGGCTCGACGATCTCGACACCGCATTGCGCGCCCCGCTGTTGAAGGTTTTCCCCGCGGCCTTTCTTGGCCGGGTGGTAACCATCCCTTACTACCCGCTCTCGGACATGATGATCGAAGCGATCACCCGCCATCAGTTCGCCAAGATCGCCCGCCGGCTGCGCTTAAGCAACGATGCCGAGTTGGTGATCGGTGACGGTGTCATGGATCTGGTCAAGGCCCGCTGCACCGAGATCGAATCCGGGGGGCGGATGATCGACGCCATTTTGACAAACACGCTTCTGCCGGAGTTGAGCCGCGGGGTGCTGAACCGGTCGCTCGAGGGCGAAAAGATGACGAAGGTGACTGTCGGAGCCTCCGAAGGAGGATTCACCTATTCCTTCGAGTAGCCCAGGAGCAATTCTATAGCTCCGGTGGTCAAATCTGATGGAGTGGATGCCCCCTCCCGACGGCATCGCGATGTGCCAGTTTGGT
>SAQL01000124.1 GCA_004020645.1 Mesorhizobium sp.
GACAGCTTTAGAGCAGAGCGTCTTTCCTATCTCTCCAGGCTAGTCTCTTAGATAGCAAGTCAAAGGAGTGTTGTTCGAATTCTACACCATCCTCCGTCGCTGTCTGAAACGAGAATTCATTGTCATCCTCCCTTAGCCGATTGCTCACTATCAACCACTTAATCCTTCTCAGGCATATTATCCTCCTTGATAACCAGACTAACCACTTCAGGCTGCACAATAGAGATCGAGATAGCGTGGTAAGCATGATTCTTAGTCTCGTGGTTGAGATCCGTGAGCGAGACCCAAGCAGGAGAAGCAAAGGTAGAAAGAGCAGAAAGGCAGCATTCTATCTCCGCTGCTATATCAAGATGATCTATAGCATCATAGATAGAGACAAAGGCAGCTACATATAGATGAATGAGGATCAATATCGTTCCCTCATTAAAGGTCAGTTCAAGAAGAATCGCAATTTCAGTTGTTGGAATCTGCTGCTCTCGAATTCGCTGTGCCAATCCGCTCTTTGGCTGTTAGCAAGAAGACGATAGGAGTGAACAGCGGATTCTCCGATCGGCAGGCAAATCCGCAGTTGTCTAGATAGAATAGATGTCGCACAATCGGTTGTCGCATCATCCGCAGCGTTAAGTTTGTAAATCGAATAAATAGAATAGAAGAGAGGAGACTCCCTTGTTTCTTTCTCCTCGGATCCGGTCTGTAACCCCCCGAAGGGGGACCCCGGGATCGCCAATTGCCCTATCTTGATACCTTTTAGAGAGCCTAGTCGTTTCACTCCGCCCCCCGTCAAAAAAAGAGATTGCAGGGGCTTCCTGACTTAGACATGAATCTAAGGACCACTTCCTCTTCCTCTTTTTAATAAAAAAAAATTGCTATACTTCCAGTGCCCTTACCCCGAATGCTTTAGGAGTTACTGCTTTATTTTATGAGTTATTTAGTTATGACTTAGGAGTGTTGGGAGGTTTCCTATGAGTTATGAGTGAAAGCTGTAACTAAATAGCTAGAGAAAGTATAATAAACTATCCTATGTCTTTTCTCTTTACATATCGGTACGTTAAACAACTTTATGGCCTGAAGACTTGAAAGACCTTTAGTTCACACCTCCTAGAAAGAGTCTTGTATCAAAAAAGATGTCCTACTTCCAGGACTACTGATGAAAGAAAGTTACTGGCTTACAACATAAAGAGAACTTACGTGTATCTAACTGGATTGCCTATCACTAACAGACTAGCTGAACATGAAGAAACATCTATGATTCCAGTGATCACTTAGTGTAACATCAGAGGAGATAATCTAACTAACAATCAGACTACTCGCTGGCAGGAAAGCTAACTGGCGAACTTGCTGGCCTTAATTCATTGACTACCGTAGATAACTATGATAACT
>SAQL01000125.1 GCA_004020645.1 Mesorhizobium sp.
GGGGTCAGTTCTTCGTTTCGCCCAAGGGGTCAAATCCTCACTTCGCTTGACAGCTCGATCCAGCAAATAACGCCCAGGATGGTCTCCACTTATGTCGCTTAGCTCAATCCCCTTTTGCCCGAGCCACTTGCTGAAGCCTGCGGCCAGCAGCACCTGGTTCCTCATGGAAACAAGACCGTAGCCTCGATCACCGAGCCATTCGGCAAACGGGACGATATAACTCGCCACCGGGCCCTCTGGCGACCGCGACAACGCAAAATCATCATTGATGAAATACTTCATTGTTTGCTCCCTCTCCAGGCTGGATTGCTGGAAGGGCTACAAACTATCTCTACATGCTATCCTATAAACCCTTGGAATCGTGGGGCATCATCCTGCCTACTCGACATAGTCGGGCGGGGTAGATAGTGGCGGAAGCTGTGCGGCGTCAGATGCTTGGTTCGCAGGGTTGACGCGGTTGCGGCGGCCGCCTTGACATACGCCGCGAGCTTGAACCGGACGCCCGAGGCGCCGAACGGCTCGCCGTAGGGGAGGGGTGGGGACCAGGCAAATCGATACGGGTGGTGCGGGCGCACGCAGGCGCAGCCGTAGGAGCCTCTCCCGTGATCCGGGGTCTTCCGGTCTCCAGCGTGATCGACAGCCGCCGCCAGGCCAGCACGCGTCGGCTGAACCAATCGACGACGGCGGCCAGATAGACGAAGCCGCGCGCCATCGGGATGTAGGTGATGTCCATCGCCCAAGCCTGGTTGGGTCGGGTGACCGGCAGATTGCGCAAGAGGAAGGGATAGACCTTGTGGCCCGGCACCGGCTTCGAGGTGTTGGGGCGACGGTAAAGAGCCTCGATGCCTCCAGCTCTGTGGATCGGTGCAAGTTCGCCAGGTTCGCGGCTGCTTCTTTTGAGATAGCAAACGCGGTCTTTGTCGATGCGGCGTGCGGTGCGCGCGGGAAAGCCGGCGCTGGCTGCGGCGGCATTCTTGCTTGGGTGTCGGGAACGGGAGGTCATGTAGAGCATCACCTGCAGTCGGTCACATGAAGGTTTGGCATCGAGCTCAATCGCTGGTTAATCGAGCTGCGATACCACCCTCGACGGCCGAACGGCTGACCCACCCTGAAGGGGGCTTGAAATCGCAAGATAATTATGATCAAATTGGCCAACCTAATGTCCCCGCGCACACCCGGCGGCCTCGGCTGCGGCGGTTCCGGCATCAGCGCCGCGAGGGAAGGAGCCGAGCCCGTGCTTTCCGGGAGCGCCAGCCGCCCCTCCCGCAGCAGCTTCTTGCGCCAGTCGTAGACCTGCCGGCGTGTCGCCCCGTGCTAGAGCGATTCGACTTATTCCGGGTCATCGCCGGCTGCCTCGAAATAGTGCCTGCATTCCT
>SAQL01000126.1 GCA_004020645.1 Mesorhizobium sp.
CTGATGGAGTGGATGCCCCCTCCCGACGGCATCGCGATGTGCCAGTTTGGTGATTGCCAGAATCGACCAAGATAGAGAGGGCATCCATGGAGCAAGTTACCATCATTGGAATCGATCTCGCAAAACGCGTTTTCCAGGTTCACGGCGCGGCGAGTGACGGGAAGGTTGTCTTTCGCAAGAAGCTGTCGCGGGCACAGTTGCTGCCGTTTCTCGCCGGACAACCCCGATGCACGGTGGCGATGGAGGCGTGCGCAACGGCCCACGAATGGGGGCGTGCGATCGGCGCGCTCGGGCATGCCGTCCGGCTCCTGCCGCCGGTCTATGTGAAGCCCTTTGTAAAGCGGCAGAAGAACGACGTGGCTGACGCGGAGGCGATCGCGGAAGCGGCCTCCAGGCCGACAATGCGCTTCGTGGCTGTCAAAACCGAAGAACAACAGGCGCGGTCGATGATCTTCCGCACGCGCGACCTCCTGGTGCGCCAGCGCACGCAGCTGATAAACGCCCTGCGCGGCCACCTCGCCGAGCACGGGGTCGTTGCCCCACAGGGCCCGGCCCACGTGAAGCGTCTTGCCGATGCGATCGAAGACGAGCAAAGCCTCGTTCAGCCGATCGTCCGCGACGTTGGTCGTCTCTATCTCCAGCAGATCGCCATCTACGGCGAGAAGATCACCGAGCTCGAGGAGACACTCCGTCGCGAGGCTGCGCGGAGCGAGACGACGGCGCGCTTGCAAACCATGCCGGGGATCGGACCCATCACCGCCATAGCGATCGAGACGTATGCGCCGCCGCTCGAGACCTTTCGACGTGGCCGCGACTTCGCCGCCTGGCTTGGACTTGTGCCTCTGCAGAAATCCACGGGCGGGAAACAGAAGCTGGGTCGAACCTCGAAGATGGGGCAGCATGACATTCGGCGCCTGCTCATCGTCGGGGCGATGGCGGTCGTCCGATGGGCGACTCGGAAAGGCCCGCCTGAAGGGTCATGGCTGGCGCGCATTCTGACGCGCAAACCGCCCATGCTGGTGGCCATAGCCTTGGCCAACAAGATGGCGCGATCGGCATGGGCCATGCTGACGAAGAAGGAGGACTACCGGGATCCGGCGGCGGCATAAGCTTGATCGACTATCGAGCTGTCGCTCGCCGGTCCGTCGGGGATGTGAGGAGGGCAACGAACAGTAAGGGCAAATGATCGACAAGATCGGGACCAGGAAAAGCATTCAAGTGTACGGAGCCACGAGCTCGCAAATCTGATCCGCACCTGATCCGCGCATCTCCATACCGGCCTGCGGCATGTCAAGCGCCGCAACAGCGAGGCCTGACACATGACCGCACCGATCACATGCCCTCGACGTTCGAAAATCCCCTTGCATC
>SAQL01000127.1 GCA_004020645.1 Mesorhizobium sp.
ACTAAAAGACTCTTTGTCAGTACGGAAAGCTAGTCTGATTCTTTTGAATAGCATTTTTTTCCCTATTACTTTATTTTTTTATACTCCCTTCGCGGATCTCCCCTCTTATCCAATCAACCAACTGTCCCAGGCCGGGAAATAGCGTTCCCGGAATAAGCTTTCGCCGCCCCTAGCTCTTAGCTGTCTCCTTTTAGTCAGAGGTCAATAAACTTGAATTCGACATCAATGGAGAAGAAAGCAGACTTGTTCGCTCACTCTTCTTGCCAAAGTGATTGATCTCTCTTTATTTTCGAACTGGTATTCCCGCCCCGACCTTGATTAGCTCACTCTTTTTTTAGCTGGTCTGTGCTTTCCTGTGAACATTATCTTTATAGAGAGAACAGGTGTGCACCAGAGCTGGAGCAATTCATGGAAAGCATCCTTATCTGATTAAAGAACGGAGAGTCTCATCTCCTGGGGCCTGACCCTGTGATGTAGAATCCTTTGCTCTTTCACGCATTGATCTTGATTCGGGTTTCAATTAATTTATTTCTCAGCCTTGCACCCGGTAATAACAGAACTTGAAGTCTTGCTCGTCTCTTTCATTGACCAGGAAAGGATTTTCTGTGATAGGAGGACACTCTATCAAAGGCCTTGATCCAGCTCTCGCTTCTGTATCAACTACAGGCCTTCACTCTACTCTCTCGTTCAGATCCTCCGTTCTAGGTCCAGGCATACGCAAGGATGGGAAGGAGACCACAACTCCAGATCGATGTCCCAGGTCAGGTTACCACCCCTCTCTCTATCGCTCTCTCCCTCGGCATACAATCAATGGGCACAATCAAATTCTTAAGTGGATTCAAAAACTAGAAAGCCTTAAGATCTTCCCTCTCCTGACCATGAGGAACGAGTGAATGAAAGCATAAATACGGGCTCTCATGGATTAGTCGTCATGAGGCCCTCTTTATAATCTTTGTCTTTCGTGATCTTCCCCCACATAGGGATGCTATTCTTGCAAATGCTTACTGCCCAACAACATCTTTTCGAAGCAAACGGAGCTCACCGATATCAAGTTTT
>SAQL01000128.1 GCA_004020645.1 Mesorhizobium sp.
TGCCACATCTGACTCAACAGCTTCTTCTTCCTTTTCTTCTTCATGTGCAAAAGCCCTTCCACTATATGCAAGCACTTTTCTTGCTGTAGAAAGTATAAAGTCTCGCAAGTAAGGCAGCAAGAAGAAGAGGAGGCTCGGCCATTAACAGTAGCGTTAGAATGGAATTGCCCCTCCATCCGCCTAAAAGAAAGAATCTCACCCTTCCGCTGTCCCTACTATTCGACATTTCCCGGAGGAGTCAATCAGTGAGGTAGGGAAGATTCAAGACTCGAATTGAACGCCCTCCATCGTACAGTTCGGCGGACACGGAAGAGCTAGTTCATAGGGCTCGTGCAGTCATGGGACCGACGGTGAAAAGCTCGGGATGATGATGGGGCTAGCAACAGGTCCTCAAAGAAGCTAGATCTCTTGGGCGCTTTGTTTCCCTTGTAGCCAAGTCATACTCATTCCGTACGACGAAGGATTGGGCCTTCGAGGTCGGAACTCATCACATTACTGGGTAGATCAGTTGGGGGATAAGGGTTTTAGTTCAATAAAGGTGCTTCTCATTATATCGAATAATAAGTTAGGCCTGTAGTGCTCCGGGATTCTAACCCGTTCCCTGGTAGTAGAGAGAGAGATCCGCATAAGCCGTGCTGGGGAATACCTGCTAAGTAACTCGAAACTGGTAACTATAGCCCGCTCGCCTACCCGGGTCAATTATGGGCTCTCCCTACTACTAGTGGGTGCCTCCGGTTCGAGACGGGACTGTTTAAGAAAAAGAAACTCCTCCGCAAAGGGCGGAGATAATTGAGTTGGTCATTGTTTCGGGTCATCTAAGCTCACCCAGAGAAACTTCGTTAGAGTGGAAAAACATAGAAAGACTGCTGCCTCGCTTCCAACCGCATCTCATGTAATGTTAGCTACCATTGTCACTGAACACTAACCCAAAGTAACCTGCCTTCAGCCCAATAGAATTCCCCTCAATTTTCACACCTACTGTAAAGCAGCCTTAGTCACATCAAGGGTAACCGTAAATTCCACAAACTTCTTCTCTAATGATAAAAGGTTGTTGTCACCGTCACCATACCAACTCCCTCTGCCAGACCTAAACGAAGCAGCCAGTTTCCCTTCTTCGGGCGACCTCATGACTGTAAAACAAGTTTGACAATCATTGGCCGGGTCAACTATCCTATATCCTATAGTTCCAAATTTCTTAACTTAAAAGGGCATATGCGCTAGCTAAGACTAATTGCCTAAGTGATCACTGAAACTATGTTATTTTATGTGACTCATGTTACATAAAAG
>SAQL01000129.1 GCA_004020645.1 Mesorhizobium sp.
ACGGCCAGGCGCAGCGCGGGAAAGCGCTCGAAGATCGAACCGAACACCACCTTGAGTTCCAGCCTGGCCAGCGCCATGCCGACGCAGTAGTGCGCCCCGTAGGAGAATGCCAGGTGCGGGTTTTCGTCGCGTCCGATGTCGAAGATTTCCGGGTCGTCGAAATGGCGCGGATCGAACGACGTCGCCGGCAGGCCGACCAGCACCTTGCTCTCCGCGGGAATATGCACGCCCGCGATGGTCACGTCGGTCCTCGGATAGCGCATGATGCCGTCCCAGCCCGCGCCCGGCGGGTACATGCGCAGGATTTCCTCCACCGCCTTGTCCACCAGGGAAGGATCGCCGACCAGGCGTTCGCGCTGTTGCGGATGGCGGAACATGGCCAACATGCCGAATTCAATCTGCGCCACGGTGCTCTCGTGCCCCGCCACCAGCATGCCCGCCGCCAGGCCGATCGCCTCTTCCTCGATCGCGTTGCCCTGGTCGACCGCCGCGAGCAGATCCGTCAGCAGGTTGTCGCCCGGATCCTGGCGCTTGTCCCGCATCTTGTCGCGAATGTAGGCGAGCAGGTCTTCCCAGGCCAGGCGCGACGCGCTGCGCGGGCCGCTTTCATGCTGGTGCGTCATCACCTCGTCGGACAGTCCGGCGAAAAAGGCGTGATCCTCGTAGAGCACGCCCATCAGCGCGCTGATGACCATGCCCGGGAGCGGAAAGGAGAGGTGGCGCCGCAGGTCGGCGGGCTGGGGCTGGGCCGCCAGCGTCTCGAACAAATGCCCGGCGATCGCCTCGATCTGCTGCGCGAGCAGCTTGACCCTGCGGTTGCTGAAGGCCGGCGCCACGATCGTGCGTAACCGGGCATGCTCGCCCCCCTCGTGCGAGACCAGCCACCCCGGCGAACCGAGAATCACCGAATCCGGGGTGAATGCCGCCGGCGGCATTCCCGCGGGCCGGAACGCCGCGTCGGACAGCACCGCCTTGGCCTCGTCATAGCCTGTCACCCACCAGCCTTCGTGCCCGGACGGGAAGCGCACGCGGTGGATCGGACCGTTGGCGCGTAGCGCCAACATCTCGGGCGAGGGCTCGATGTGATCGACGCGCCACATCGGCAGCGTCGGCAGGGGTTGTTCGGGCATGGTGGCACTTCACTCTCTAAGCGATGGAATGGCGGAAGGTGACCGGCAGGCGCTGCGGGCAGCGAATGACGTAAGACGGCATGTTGACGACGTCCTCCGCGGCGATGGTCAGCGCCAGATCCTCCAGCCGCACGAACAGCGCGGGGAAG
>SAQL01000130.1 GCA_004020645.1 Mesorhizobium sp.
CGATATTTCCTCTGCCTCTTATCTTTTATTTATATTAAAGGCACTCGAAGCATATTGGAAAGTTTCCAGTAGAGCGGGAAGAAGGCTTAGTCAAAGACTTTCAAGAGCTTGTTGGAGGGAATTTTTCAAAGGAAAGGGAAGAGGCAAAGTCCGAAAAAAGAGATTGAATACCCGGAATTCGCCGAGAAACCCCTCCCTTTGAAGTAATTCAATCTTTTCAGCCAGAGGTTCCAAGTCCGTAAGCTACTCTGATTGAACTCGACATCAGTGATTTCGAGCGTTACTGAAAAGCAAGGGCATTTTGGAAAAGACCCTACTACTAAACTAAGGTTCTTTTGAAGATTCCTTTGGTGGTCACCGGTGGGTTAACGATAGAAATCTGTCTTGGTGTTCATCACCTGGTTAAACAGGTAGTAAAGTGAGGCCGTCGATCAGGGTGGCTGTATGTTGCACTTTACTGTAAACAAGCATCAACATGCTTTATGCACTATTCTTCTTCTACTCACCCAAAGAGGTTGACCGAACTATCCGTTCCCATCTCTCTCACGAGGACGGGACTCCCAAGGATCATTCCCCCGTTTCACCGTAAGGTGATCCGTAGGCGTGATGATCGAGCAGATATAGTAGTTTGTATCTTTCTTTACTATAGCAAACATTTTTTAATTGGCTAAGAAAGTGGATAGATCAACTTTCTCTTCTATCTCTACTCCCCCTTCTAATGTGAAGGCCTTGGCTACCGATGCTGCGAATTCTTTTTTTTTTAAAGAATTACTGCAAAGGTATGTTCCGTCTATCTCTAGTATTCCTTTGCTACAAGGAATGACTTGGGATCCGACCTGGAAGGCCACACCATCTAAGATGAAGCCTATCCGATTGAAGTGAAGGGCTCTCGTCGTAAGAAAGGAGTTCCATCTGTCTTCCGAGCCTTCCCCTTTGAAATCCATTCAAGGTTTCAACTTGCTGAGTCTCGGAATAAGTTCCGTGGGCGTCAACAAGCTAATTGGTTAGGCGCGTTGTGGTTTCCTTGGACGAGGTATTGTTTTGACCCTAACAACGAACTCATCTCGCAGATAGGTTGTTCTGCATTTGAGGAAGCTGTTAGAGTCGGACATCCTTGTCCAGAGTTTGCTGAGGTTATGCCCAGCCTCGGCCGACTAGGTCAGTCTATAGAGGGTGGGGGGAAGCGTAGGATATTTGCCATAGGTAACTGGGTTATCCCGCGTGTTTTACATCCCCTTCATAAGTGGTGTATGACGGTTCTGTCGACACTCCCTATGGA
>SAQL01000131.1 GCA_004020645.1 Mesorhizobium sp.
TCGGAATAATTGAACCTGCGTACTGGAGCTCCGGTCCGACGCTGCTTGCGAAGGACGGCGTCATCAAGGATTGGAAAGACATCGCCGGCAAGCCAGTCTGCGGCAAGCAGGGCAATTACTACAATAAGCAGGTCGAGACCGAGTACGACGCGACCATTATTTCCTTCACTGGAAACACTGAGGCCAAGCAGGCGTTGAGGGACGGAAAATGCATCGCGTGGCTCTATGACGATGCGCCTATCATGGCCGATCTCGCTTCAGGCGAATGGGAAGGCTACGAAATGGCCGTCCCCGTCCTTTACGACAATCCGTGGGCTGCGGCAGTGCCGCTGCCGGAGGTTGATAAAGCCTGGGGTGTGTTCATGTCGGGCATGGCCTATCGCTGGCAGGCTTCCGGGAAATTGGTCGAGCTGGAGAAAAAGTGGAAAGTGAAGCCGTCGGACTGGGTCGCCGAGCAACATGAAAAGGCGCAGTGGGATACCAGCTATCTGCAAGGCGGCAACTGAGCCGATGCTCGCGGAGCTGAAATGTTCCAGTTGATCGCGCCATTCTTCCAGGATCTCTACGAGCGCACGGGCCTGAATTTCATCGTCTTCTACGACAGTTATGAACACGAGCGGTTCCTGTCCGGCGTCAGCATATCGCTGCAACTGATATTCTGGTCGATCGCCGTTTCTTTGGTCATCGGTGTGTTGGGGGCCTGGGCGCAGAGCGCCCGGGCTCCGGTCCTGCGCGGCCTGATGGACGCCTATATCCAGGCATTCCGCAACACGCCGCCGATGGTCCAGCTCCTGTTCTTCTATTTCGCCCTCGGCACCTTCACACCGCAGGTTGACATGGGAGGCTATTACCAGCCGCTGATCTCTTCGTTCATGTGGGCGGTCATTTCGCTCGGCATTTTCGGCGGCGCCTTCAATGTCGAGATCTTCCGCGCCGGCCTCGAAGCCGTGCCGGAATCGACGAAGGAAGCCGCCGAGAGCCTGTGCATGACCAGGTGGCAGACATACTTGTACGTCACTTTGCCGCTGGCATTCCGCATCAGCCTGCCGGCGCTCACCAACAATCTTGTCAGCTTGGCCAAGACGACTTCGCTTGCCTACGTCATCGCTGTCCCGGAGATGACCTCCACGTTGAACCAGGTCTGGTCTGCTAACGTGAACGTGCCGGAGATGATGCTGCTTCTGTTCCTCTTTTACGTGCTCGTCGTGTCGTTGTTGGCCACCGCGCTCCACTTCATCGAGCGCAGGCTTGCCCTGCCGGGATACGGGCA
>SAQL01000133.1 GCA_004020645.1 Mesorhizobium sp.
GAAAAGACAGAGAGTTTATAACACAGAGTAGAATATGCACTGATTTCCATGAAAGAATGAACTGCCTTGCCCCTAGCTAAGAACAAATTAGAGGAAAAACTATTGCACGCAACCTCAACAGGGGAGAACTCAACTACCCTTGCAGACAACTAAGAGCAGATCAAGGACCATTGGTGTATAGGCCGTCAAAGCCAAAGACCGATCTACTTCCCGATGGCGAATAGTTGGCCTTTTCTGCCTCCCTCAATGGACTGACCTAGTCGCCCTTCGGAGTATCCCGGATCGGCACTAAATCTCATACCCAATGAAAACCTAACCTTCTATTACTACTCCTTTCTAGAGAGATAGGCAATAAAGATAAATCGTTTGCCCTAATGATGACATCGGCTATTGGAGTGACGCCGGGGCAGAGGGAAAATTGATCTGTGCCTGAGTCAACTCATCCGGATTCTGAGCGTTCTTCGGACCATAGAAAAAAAGAAACTCTATTCACGCGGTTTAACCTTGAGGCATGAATACAGCCAGGTCCATGTCCATTCAAAGTCTTTATCCATCTCCACCAAATTAATTAACATGTGGTAGAGATGGATATGGTTCATTACACTATTCATTATGAATAGCGCCGTCAAAACGGAGGCAAGAACTAAACAAGGAATGGGGAAGCTGGTGATGATCCATTGAAGGAATGCAAAAAGAGACATCGGGCTAAATTGTTTTATTTTACCGGGGGAATGCCGCAAAGGGAGGGGAATCGAACCCCAATATGGCCCCTCTCATGGAACACCTAAAGAATATCCCCGTTGGGCGAGAGCCCTTCTACTCGGCACCGTCGGATCACCGGACAAGTTTTTGTACAGTTGCTTCAGTAGCGATATCTATCTATCGATATACGTTATTTCGTTCGCCTTTGGTGGCTCAGGGCTCACTCAAGAGTATGGGCTTTATTATGAGGAACCCTTAGCACCAGTAGCAAAGTTCAGTTCGAACCCTTATTGCTGCCGCTATAAAATAGCCTATGTATCCGCTGGATGTCAAGAATGCTTTATGTAATGGAGGGCGTTGGGTGTGGAAAGGGCTAAAGGTGGGGAAGGAGGAGAATTCCTCACCCCGGCTCTAACTGGTTTCAATCACTCTATATAACCAGCAGCTTTCCTGAGGCAGGCCGTCGGTTATCTCCTTGGGTCGTCTTACCTGGACCCCCGCATTTCTCCCAGCTCTCTGCGCAGTTTGTTGTTGTTGTTCGGGCTGAATAG
>SAQL01000013.1 GCA_004020645.1 Mesorhizobium sp.
CGAGGGGGTCAGTTCTTCATTTCGTCAGGGGGTCAGTTTCTCAATTCGGCCGACAGGATTGGGCATCCTGCCCATGTAGCGTTGCCCATCCAGCTACCAAAGACCCCTTACCAGACGAGGGGGGGCACCCGCTTTTTCTCAATATTTTCAACGAAAGGTTCCAAATGACGGAACAGATATCCACTCCTGAGGCCCTCCGGTTAATCCGACAGGCTCTCGAAACCAACGGCTCCACGCCACCCACTCCCCTCCCGATCCATCTCGACCTCAAGGGACCCGTTGGACCCTCGCGCGTCACTTCAATGACAAGCGTGTTCCAGCCGCGTGAACTCGACGGGCGCAAGCTAGAGGGTGAGCGCCACATTGAGACCTTGATGGCCGCTATCGGCTCCCCGTCCAATCCTACCTACCTCGATCCTCTGGTTGTCTGGTGGGGCGGAGACCGCTGGTTTGTCATTGATGGGCATCACCGTCGTCATGCCTACCTCCGCGCGGGTGTTCACAAGCATATCCCGGTTGAGGTCTTCGAGGGGACGCTAGAGGAGGCCTTGGCGTTTGCCGTGGAGGCCAATTCAAAGGACCGTCTACCCATGACCCTTGCCGAGAAACTCGACCGTGCTTGGTTCCTAACGGTCACCACAGACCTATCCCGCGACCGTATACGCCGCAGTTGTTCCGTAGCGGATGGCACCGTGAAGAACATGCGTAGGGTCCGGGATGCCCTGAGGGAAACAGGCGCAACCCAAGACCATCTCATGTCCCTCTCGTGGCAAGATGCCCGTGACGAGTTGCAGGGCTTCGCACCCAAGCAGCCGATACCTGATTGGCGTTCCAAGCTGGTCGCTGATTATGAGCGCCGTCTCCGCAAGACCTTCGGTTCCCAATTGTTCAAGAATGCCGACATCCTCGCCGAGGCCCTTGTGGTTCTCGACAAGCGTTTCCCCGAGTGGCTCCTTGAGGCCCCGGCCTTCAGTGAGCATGTCGAGGCCAACCTCGATCGCTTGATCGCGGAACGGGACAATCCCGACTACTGATAAGGGCAGGCGGTCCGAACCCTAAGCCAGACTTAGACCAAGGTTCCCGCTTGCCTCCGCTCTCAGAAATCATGGCGTACCTACGCCCCAGATGTGTGGGTACAATCCCCTGACTGGGCATCCTGCCCATGTAGCGTTGCCCAGTCCTCTGTGCCCTTGGGCAAGTCCCTAGCGTACAACACACTCCCTTCGGGGAGCTTTCCACATAACCATAGGAGGTCGCCATGTGCGATCTATCTCTCGCCCTCGGCATCGCTGCCGGGGCCGCACAAGCTGCCGGTGAGGCATCTGCTGCCGCCGCCAACTCCAAGAGCCTCCAAGCTCGCTCCAACCCTGAGAGGAACGTTATGGCATCCCCTGTCACTCGGGGTCTCCCGCGCGATTGGCGTGTTGGACCCCAAGTTTCCACAAGCGGCCACCAGTTGCGTTGTCGTCAGATCACGAACGAAACCAAGACCTGCGACTGCCCTGGCTGCACCCGTAAGCGTTCGGGGGTCTCCCGCTATTGTGGCCCCCACCGGGACGCCGCGAGTTCTCGGGGCGACCCCTTGGCCCGCCTTCCGTCCCGCAACGAACTGACCATCTTCAAGAAGGCTATCGACCTCTACATGCGAACAGACCCCAAGTTTGCCGCGCGTGTGGGGGTAGACCTCAGGGCTCTTGAGGCCCGCATGGTCCTCCCCGCGTCCTTCTGCCTGAGCGTTGCTGACATCCACCCAAAGCTCCCCCAGATCGCCAAGGCCAAGGGGCTTCTAGCCAACTGGCAACACAAGGACCGCCGCACCTATACCGAAGCGGTCATTCACGCGTTGGCGCTCATCGGTTGGATGCATGTCTACTTCCATTCCGGCCAGGCCGGGGGCCTCTGGGAGAACCGCAACCGGTTTCTTGAGACCCGTGCGGGTGCCCTCTTGGGAGACTTCCGAAAAACCATCGGCACCACCACGCTGGTCAAAAAGGCCTCGGGGGCAACCCATCGTCACCTTGGCCGAGACTTCGTTCGACATGCCCAACAGACATACGGGAAGGACTTCTGGTCTTCCCCCGTCTCCACTAACGACGGTCAGTCAATGACCCTCCTCGACTACACCCGCATGGCCCTTAAGGCCGCGAACCTCCTTTAGGAAAAACATTATGTCCAACTACTTCGACCCCACCGCATCCGAGACGATGCGTATGCCCAACCCTATGGACGACAGGTCCGGCTGGGTAGGTCCCCCAAGCAATCCGAACTACGCCATCGGCTCTGCCGCTGGTCCCGCACCGGAGGGCAAAGTGTTTGTTCCCGGCATGAACACCTACGTAGATTTTGACATTGCCGAACAGCTTGGCCTTGTGGGACCCCAAGGCACCTCCATTGTCCCCGCGTTTACCCTCACTCCGAATGAGGCCTCACTCGACCATCGGGCAATCCCGGCTGGCGACAATCCCCTTGAAGACGTCAACATCGAAGAGATGTCCGACGAGGAACTTGAGGCTCTCCAGGATCAGCTTGAGATCGACGCCGACGACCGCGAACCATCCCTCTCTGAAACCCTCGACGACATTGCCGAGTGCTTCACGCCTGAGGCCTTCGTCGACGGGGTGGAAACAATGGTCGAAACGGGGGACTTCAACGACACCATCGCCCGTCTCTCTGAGGCCACCGGCTTGGACGCAGTGACAGCCACCAACCTGCTCGAAACAACCGTGATGGAAGCGACCCCCATTGCATCCGAACAGATCGGCGGCGAACGCTGGAACGCGCTTCTCTATGCGGCATCCCGCACCGACGACAGCTTAGCCCGTCGCATCGTCTCAGATGTGGTGACTGGTCGGCTGGACCCTGCCCGATTGGCAAACGCCTATTCACTGTGGTGGCAGTCTCTTCCGGATGACGACGAGGCCTAAAAAATGCTCGGCTACATCAACATCGCTTACGCCCTCACGACCCTAACCGCGACCCTGCTCGCTGTACTCCAATTCTGATTTTGTAAAGGACCCCCCACTATGGCCAAGAAACCGATGACCCGCGAGGAACTCCTCGCCCAACTCGAATCTCTCGACAACTCCACTGAGATTGCAAAGCTCAACGCCGAGGTCTCTCGACTGACCGAGGAGAACGCCTCGCTTCTGTCCCAGCGCCAGGAGCTTGAACGCCAGCTTAAGCAGGAGCGCGAGGCTATGCAGTTGGTCCGCGACGCCATCCGCAAGGTGGACATTCGGACACGGTCTCACGGTGCAGACAGGCCCGGCCAAGCTGAGATTGCCGCAGCTGCGGACCGTGCTGGACGAATGGAATGGGCAGAGGTGCAGCTTGGTATTCAGAGGGGCACACACGACCCCGTAACGGGCAAGCCCTATACCGCTGAGACCAAACCGCAGCGTGTCTTAACCGCAGGGGCACCCAAGGTGACCCAGACGGAACTCGCGTCTTTCTTTCCGTCCCTGAGTGGCCCTGAGGTGGACGTGACGGACAGCGCCGACGCTTTGGTTGATACCAATCTGTCGGAACTCAAGACCGCTTTGGAAATCGCCAAGGCGGAATGAGAGTCCGACACCGCGCCCCCATGCCTGCCCTACTTTCGTATCTCAAATTCAGTTTGGAGACGGTGGGGTGGGGTGCGCGGGTTTCTCCCGGTGCCGATGCGTTCTTCATTACGGTCAACGCGTGGGCACCGGGAATAATCTGGATCAAGTAACCTTGACCATCCCTGTTCGCTTCCTAAGAACGTGGAACGCGTCTTGGATGCAGCCGAAACGTATGAAGAATACCTCCCCCGCCTGAATCGGTTGAGCAAGTGCCTCCTAATCCGAGGCTCTTACGACAAGCGCACCGGGGAGGTTTTTCCTACGGATACCTACTGCCTGCAAGTTGTCTGGCACGACCTTCGGCAGTGGGTATTTGCGAGTTAGTGGGCCGCACATTATCCTATCTCCACCCGTATATATATTCCAATAGACCATACAGGACTTATTTGGAGTGTCTGGCACGCAAACGTTACTTTTGTGACCTGTCCTTGGATCTACATAGATTCTACAGGTTTTTTTTACTCGTATCATAAGGAACGTTCGCCTGACTAGTGCATGCCGATGCACCGACGGCAATGGCTATGGTAGTGGCTATGCGGATCATCACAGCTCCTCAGCTACTTTTTGACAGTCGAAACCAGACGAAGTCACACGCCAAACAGAAAACAAGGAAAAACGGCGAAATCCTCCTGGCTCTCGACGACGTTCGAAACGATATAAATAAAAGCAATAAAATTGATATACCGTATATCCAAATGCTCACCAAGAGATACCGGTACCCGGCCAGCACGTAAAGCCCCCTAAGTCCATGCCTGAAATAGAAAACCTGCACCAAATCTACTGCGTAAATCGAAGGAATAATTATTAGCAGATATGTGAAGGCGTTCTTTGCAGAAAGTAAATTGGTTACATTTACAACCCACAGGACCGCGACAATAACTAGAACGAATATTGGGAATGATGGACTTCCGAAAAATATCGGTTCTGATGTCATCCCTTATTCTCTCAAATATCTCATGTTTCCCCCAAGACAACCGCCTTTGAACCATGATTCGTCGCCTGTACCAAGGCGGGTTTGTAACAGGATAATCGCCTTGGAGGAGCTTTCGAGCGGATACATGCTTTCTTTACCGGTAAGTCAAAGGCCCACTTGTCGAGTTCAGGCCATCCGTGTTCATTGGGATTCGCACTGGGCTTGAGGGAGGCAACTTTTGAACCGCATTTTGATTACCCTCGGCGCGGCAGTTTGCGTCCTATCTTCGGCTGCTTCAGCCGGACAGGGATTGCAGCAAAACATTAACTTCATGGCTCGGATGCCCGACGCCAAGTTGAATTTGGCCGCTACAATGGCAGGTAACGTCATCGGTGCTATGCAAAGATGCCGGGCACTGAGGCCAACCGAAGATGGAAAAGCCATTATAGCTGTCCCAAGCCTTTTGTGGGACGGTGTGGATAAACACCTGACACCCAATCCACCTAAGTTCAAAAGGGCCATCCGCGCCTATGAAGCCGCTTACTACAAAGCGGTGCGGCGCAGGGATGATTGCCAGACTGAGAAGGCCAAGTACCCGTGGCTCTACCGGTAGATAGCTGTCATCATATCCTTAATCAATCTCGGAGAGATTAATGTGCATATGACTGTTATTTTGTCTGTTGTAACCTTTCACGTGTATAGCTCTGGTTACATCCATATCGATTATGTTAACGACGACCGATTTCGAACGTGTGTGGCTAGTTACGCTTCTTCTTCTTTTTGCGAATGCGCTATACGTGTCTCCGACTACCTTGAGGACAACGATAGTATTTTGGAGATCTTTCTGCATGCAAAAGATAGGAAACTTGCTGTTAAGATGGCTGAAGATTTAATCTCAAGTGACAAATACAACAATCATGTCTTTGCCTCAAGAAAAGAGAAATCAGAATTTGTTAGGGGAAAGTTTGGGCTTTTTGTAAGTCAACTGGACCGGAAGTGCAGGTAGAAGGAAATCAAAGGTCGAAGGCGACGACAACGATCAGCTTAGGGGCCTTCGGCTGCGGAAGAATGTCTCTGACATGTTCGATGCCTTTCGTGGCCCTTAGTCGGTCCCACCTCGCCTACGTCTGTGCCTCCCCCGGGTAACCACATAGCTCACGGCAGGAGCCCATAAGGCCCACCTCGCGCTCCAATGAGGCATTCGCGACAAGAGGCGCCTTCACTGCCTCTCGGGCATCCCTGTCGTGCCAAGCTATCAGCTTGATCGCCTCGGAATGCAGTTCGGCCTTAGCTTCGGCGTCCAGATGCAATTGGGTCAAGCCAGGCATCAAAGCCCGCGTGATGCACCTTTGGGGGCGAGGAAGATCTTCGCCATGCCTCACCGCAGGACTTCTGGGATGAATCCACGAAGAGGCGATGAAGGCAGACTTGTCCTTCGCATCGACAGAAGCTCAGCGTTCATCCGGGGCTATCACTGGCGGCTTGATGTCGGTCCGGTAGAACCAGCGTATTTTCACCTCTACAACCTCGGCGGAATCAACGCTCACGCAATCCGATTTCCGGTTCCTGTACTCCGGAATCTCAATCCAGACAGTGCAGCGATAAAATCGCGGATCGTTGAGGTGATGTTTCCTATAGAAGATAACTACCGTGTTGACACCATCCAGCACCTCTTCGCGCAGTTGGTGACAATCCGAACGGCGGGCATTGTCAACGATACTGTACGGCTTGCTGCGCCAAGGCTGGTAAGGTGCCCTTCGCTGGTATATCACGCCATTGTCGTAAACCGACTCGCTGTGGATCACACTGCGTTGATGGGGCCTCTTGATCACGAGGTCCCACGTCGCCTGAAAGGCGGGCATCCTGGCGAGCGCTTCATTAGCCGCAGCCATGGGGTAACATGCATCTTCAATCTGCTGATTGTTGCGCAAATCTGCAAAAGATGCCGAAGGCAAACACGCCGCGCTGACGGCGAGGGCGGCGAATCTTGTCAAAAGGCTCATCATCGTTGGAAGCATGTCTCGTCTGGCGCCGTGAGATGGAATCTCCGACTGAATTAGACCATGCCTGGGGCCTTAGAGGAAGCGCTCGCCGTCGGCGCGGTGCTCGAAACAGAACCAGTGCGGCGTCTGCCTGGGCTTGGCAAAGCCCCATCCTGGCATTCTTGCAGCAGCCGGGATGCTCGCACCGATGGTGTTGAATGCCGGGGCGCGTGACGGGCTCCATTGCATCCGGAAGGCGGATCAGTTCGTCGCTCATCCTATGATCCTCCCATCTGAGCAAGAGCCACCTCTTCACTCCATGTCGGGCACGTCGCCGCCCACAAACAGGGTCGTCGGCTCCCCGTATTCGCCCAGCGACGGGTTAGCATCGCGCGACCACGCAATGACGCCAGCATGTTTCACCACCAGACCCTTGGCGGTCCTTATGGCCCTATCCTCGGTCTGCTGTTCGGCTGGCCCAAAGACAGGCTGAAGGTCGCCGCTCTCGTCGCGGTCGAAGGCGGTGACCACGATGAGCTTAGGGGGGTTGCCGATCACGCCAAGCGCGGCGATAGCTCTGAATGACGCGGGTTGCACTCGGGTTGCCCATGCGTACCAGCCCCGACGGCATCCTCTTGAGGGAATAGATCGACGAAAGGATTTTTTGAGTGGATGTAATATTAGACTTCATACTGACAAAGATTTATCATTGGATACAGCGCAGAAAAAATAACAAAGTTAAGTTTGTCCTATTTATGATTTGGGGGTTTGTGTCGCTGTTATTAGCACTTTTGATGGTCTATCTGCTATTCGTCCGTGGATTTACATTCTAAGCAGTCCTAGACGGGGTCTACTGCTGTGGGAGGATGTTCTCTGACATGCTCATTGTCTTGAACCGCCGCTCAGACGCCAAGGACGCGAGCTTATTCAATGGCAGGACTTGCCGTACGGAGTCGCTCGATCCACCTGGACCAGTCGCAACGGCACCGACAATAGGCACCATCGGCAGTTCCCGCTTTGGCGCTTTCTCTGTAGCCTTTAGTTCTGCGATTTCCTCATCACGTCTTGCAATTCGGCTTTCCAGGTTGGCGATACGCTCGGTCAGCAAATAGCGGCCGACGAGGAAACCCCCACCTCCGAAGAGAACGGCGAACGTCGCAAAGACGGCCGGGTTCGCCAGCACCAGCGCTGAGTTGGTTTCGAAAAAGGTGATAAGTTCCTGCATGATCTCTGTGCCCCGCGTCGACCGGCGTCACCCCAACATGACCGGCGTGTCGTCGTAGCTGACGGTTGCCACCCCCGGATGCCGATAGACCATGGCGAGTATCTTCGTCTCAAGCTCACAGTTGTAGGCCATGAGCGCCTTCACCGTTTCAAGTGGGCTGTCGTACCAAGCGATCAGCTTGACCGCCTCGGAATGCAGTTCGGCCTTGGCTTCGGCGTCCAGATACAGGATACCCATTTTGATGCCTCCTATCGTGTCGCCCGGCGCCGTGCCGACAAGGCGTCAAGCCGCTCCTGAAGGTGGCCGTTGAGGACGATCATTTCCTTGAGCGCCTTCAGCACATCCCGGTCGTGGACGGCAACGAACCTGTCGGCGGTGGCCTGTAGGGCAGCCTCTTGGCGGCTGTCGAGTTTCACAATGCGGTCCATGGCAGTGTCTCCAGACGTTTCATGGGCGCAGTGAACAAAATAGGAACAAACCTGTCAAGGGTGGATTGACCAGAAGAGGAATGGGTTCCTATTTTTGGTCATGCCTGACACTGGTGGAAGACGTAAGCGTGGCAGCGAATGGAAGCTCAGCAATGCCCATGAGGTCGGGCAGCTTGTGCGCGTCCAATGCGGGCTCTGCGGTGTCAAGCGCTGGTATCAGCCGGGAGACCTGAAGGAAATCTTCGGGGACATTGAGGCTGAACTGGTGGGGAGAAAGATGAGCTGCGAACGCTGCGGAAAGCACGATTTCATGCATGTCGAGACGCAAAACCCAACGGCGCGAGAACGCCAGGGCATCCGGGTTAGGCGGCTTGCCGAGATAAGAATGGTGCGGCGGGTTGTTTGGAAGGATGAAAATTGAGCGCCCGCTTTCGACCCTTTATCACCGTTCGAAGTGCTTCACTTGTCACCCTACAACCTGCCGTTCGTTCAGTTTCCATCAAAGGCAGAACCGGCCCGGTATTGGTCCGTCCGCGCTAGAGGCGTACGCCTTCTAGGCAATGAGGTTGATTGCTGTCGCAAACATCCTGTTCACACGATCCCTTCGTGGATCAATTTGCTTTGCAAAAGCTGCTTGCCACGTAGAATATAAGCGGGCCTTTCAGAACTTTTAGCGTCGGGGCAAATGGTGAATTCGACAAGTAAGGGCGACAAGCTGGAAGACGCCTTCCATCGCTACCTTATTGATCAAAAAGATCGCGGCGAGCTGGTTTTTGGTGCTTATCCACCGCAAAACTGCAAGATTCACAAAAAGAAAGCGTATTACTGTCGCGAGCGCGAGGCATACGTTGAATTTGATGTCGTTTTGGAACTGTACCGAACTGGCAGCGATATCCCACACCTTTACGTCATTTTCGAGTGCAAGAATCATGATGCCAGCGTCTCCGAAATATAGGTCAACGATTTTTCATCGAAAATTGGCCGGATATTTCCGCACGCGTCGAAAGGGGTCATTGT
The DNA here is from genome assembly GCA_004020645.1 of Mesorhizobium sp. Classification (GTDB taxonomy): domain Bacteria; phylum Pseudomonadota; class Alphaproteobacteria; order Rhizobiales; family Rhizobiaceae; genus Mesorhizobium. The sequence goes on from SAQL01000013.1 coordinate 9,171, forward strand.
AGTAACTTCGAGGCTGCAGTCTGGAGCAGAGACGGTCGCCAGAAATGGCGGGATGGGCATTGTAAAATACGATGAGCATGGTTTGGAAATCGTCGCGGATCGCAGAGGCTCGTATTTGGAACATGGCTTCGTGCGCGCCCAAATCTTTCAAAGCGATTACCTCACTAAGTCGCTAAAGTTTTCCGGTTTCCATGACGGCAAATATTTCGCCACTATAGACGAGTTGCTAACAAATCTGGCTTCTGAGGCAACCGCTCTCCCTCGACATGATCTCGAAGCCAGCGGTCGATCGGTACCTTTTCTATCGATAGAGCAAATAAAATCGGCCGCTGCAAAAGTGCTTGAATCGACCGATTATAAGTCTGGTGCGGTAGACCTATCCAAGCTTTGCCTAAGTTTATCCATCGATTTGCAGTTTTCTGATCGTGATGTGAGCGACGTTGACGGGACTCCGATTTTAGGGTCGGCAAACTTCGGACGAAAAACGATCGAGATAAACTCCCACTCAATTAAGACGCGGGAGCGCTTTACGATCGCGCACGAGATTGGCCATTTCGTTTTGGATCACGAACGATATTTACGCTCTGAGACCATCGTCGAGCGAGACCTTTTCGTTACCGACGAGAAGTCCAGCAGCTTCAATTATGAAAGATTGGAGTATCAGGCAAACGCATTCTCGGCTGAATTGATCCTACCGGATGCAGTTTTCCTGCGGAAAACAGCGCAGTTCCGCCGAGATTTAGAGATCAGAGATAGAGGACACGGATACGTATTTGTGGATGACCAACCATGCAATTTTATAGTCTACAATGAACTGCTGTTACGCCTGTCGAATTACTTTGAGGTATCGAAACAAGCCATCGAAGTGAAATTGAGGAAGTCGAAAATGCTGACGGATCGAAGAAGGCGGAACGAGATTTCATCGATAGCCCGTCTCATCAGCGACTTAACGTTATTTCGGAGGCATTGAGTTGTTTCGACAGAATATGGAGGCGTGCCGCGAATGCACGAACTGAGGGGCAGCTTCCGTAGCGTAGCCATCCGAAAACCTGCCGGTCAGCTCTCCACCCATTGCAGACGGTTCATAAAAGTCGTCTCCCTGTTTAGAATAAGGAGCCCTGCACGGGTGCCTGGGACGGGAACTTGATCTGCGTGGCGGGCTTCTCGACGATCACAAGGGCATCGTCCGGTGCCGTGCGCTGTAGCCGCTCGAGTAACCGTCAAGATTCTCCATGGGCGTCGATGCGCGCTCGCTGTAGCTCCCATAAGTGGACTGGTGGACGTGTGATTTGAGGATCCCTGTCCGGTGCAGCGAAGGACACACAGTTCCCTCTGACGTTGCTGAGTGGCCCCAAGGGACACCTGAGTGGACGCGAGTAAGACAATGATGATGGACAACTAGGTCAAAAACGAAGGGGGCACGGGGGGTCCTCGCGCGAGCCGGTTATCCGATCACCCGGGCGAATTTTTCCACCAAACATTCCGAGCCAAATCCGCTATGGTCAGTAAATCTGGGCATCGGGGGAGTGCGGTTGGTGATCAAGGCTCTGAAGCTATGCGGCGTATTGTTGTGTACAGCGGTCGTCCCCTCGGCTGCCAATGCAGAGGTCCTTTCGTTCCAATGCAGTTGGAACCAAAAGGCTCCCCTGACCATCACGGTAGACACCAGCTCCATGTCTGCCTTGCGCGATGACGGCGGAACTCCCTACCGCGTCGTAAAGGTGTCGAAGTGGGGCGTGTGGCTGCTGGTCAATCAGCCAAACAATGTGGTTGTGGCTACAGTCCAGATGATTGAGCGATCTTCCGCCTTCGACGATCCCGGTAGACCTGGCAAGTGGGTCGACGTATTCATTGCGATTACTGGGTCGGTGTCACCCATTGAAGGGGGCGTGTGCTGGGAAAGGGGTGGACGATGAAATACATCATTGCCGTGGCGGTCGTTCTGGTCTCCTCACAGGCCTCGAAGGCGGCAGAGGGAACACAACTGCTGGGGGCCTGCCGTGAGCTTGTTGGAGGTCTTCACAGCAACAATCAGATTAAAGACGGCATCAACGTCCCAAGCACCTTCACTTCCGGGCTGTGCATGGGGTCGATGGAAATGCTGCAAGGTCTGTCGCAGCTATGGTTTCAGGGGGAAAGTCGGCCAGCCCTGGCCCTGTGTGTGCCGCCTGAAGTGCGGACAACACAGTACGCTCGCATCGTCATCAAATACCTTGATGCTCACCCTGAAGAGCTGCACCAAGATGGCTCTTACCTTGCCTATATGGCGCTGAACTCAGCCTTCCCCTGTAAGGAAGAAACTCCTTAGCTGCACCCGTCAAGATCACCTAGTGGGGAATAAGCATCTTGGCCTCCTTAGCGGCAGCCTCGAAGGCACTGCGGATTTCCTTAGGGTCAACCTCCTCACCCTCCAGGGCTTGAAGGCAGAGGGCCGACGCACGGTGCCACTTGGGTCCCCTCTTGGGCCACTTAAGTAGCTGCTCGGATGCACCTCGGACGTTGTTGCAGGCATAGCTGACACCGACCAGTTCGGTCTTCACGAACACCGGAGGGGAGAACCAGATGGTTGCCATCACACTATGTTCCCCGGGTGATCTTGCGGCGCACGTCGATGCCCTCCAAGAGAACCTGCAGCTGGATAGCGTACTCCTTGGTCAGGCCAACCGCAGGGTACCCCTCGGGATCAGCGAACGTCCCGGTGTGCTTGTCCCAGACCGCCCAGGTGCCCTCGGGTTCCTCGACTAGCTCGTAGCGCATGGGGTCGGACCTTTTTGCGAAAAATCTGTTTCCCTTTATACGTATACCCGAGACCCCGAGTTCCCCCCGTGGCCCCCTGAGAACTGTCTGGAAACCCGTCCTATGCCAGTCCCCAGAATCCTTTCGTCGCACCTCAATTGCCTCCCCATTCGTGCTGTCGAGCTATGCATTCACCACATTCCGTAAAATAAAAGCCAAGTCTGGCACAAGCTCTGATTGCTTCCGCTGCCACAAATTGAAAACAGGGGCCGCGCAGGCCCCTTTTTTGTTTGCGCCGTCTGTTTGGGACAACGGATCAATTGTGCGGGCCGTGCCTTCAGCGCCCTAACAGTAATTTTACCCGCCCTTGTCGGCAGCAAGATTGGGTGTCGGTAGCAAGACTGCGGCGGCGCTCGTGGACGGCGACGGCGCGGTGGCGGCGGGCACTCGACCCTCCGTCGATAAACTTGAACCGCAGATGAACGCCGGCATCAGAACCGGTTCAGTTGCATCAGGGCATTCTCATGCGTGTTGAAGGAGACACCACGCAATGTTCGCCCGCCGCTTCACCATCGTCTGCCTGCTGATGAGCCTGTTCGGCATGTCGTTCGCCATCCTCGTTGCCAAGGCCGGCCGCCCGGCCCGCTCCTGGGACCAGGCCAATTCCTGCCAGTTCGATTGCCCGAGCCACCTTCGCCATTGACGCCGACAGAAACCCTTAGAGAGAAGCAACACACCATGAACCGCATCGTCGCCAACGCCCTCAAGACCCTTCGGCTTGTGCCGCGGGCGGCGCTCATCCTGATGGTTCTTGCAGCGCCGGTTCTGGCCGTGCCCTCGATGCGCGCCGATGCCGGCTCGACGATCGAAGCGCCGGCGTTGAAGAAGACCGGCATCGGCTTTGTGCTGTTGGTCAGTCTGCGGCGCGGTTAGACCCAATCGGCCATCATCGAACTATCCAAAAACAAAAAACGACTCTCTGGCCCCTCCCAACCGCATGGCCAAGCCTCTATATTGGGTCATGGAAAAGCGAATCTATCCCCAAGCCATAGACTCAGTCGTGATGCCGGAGCCGTTTGGTCGGCAAAGCTTCAATGATGCAGGAAAGGCCGTCGCGGCCTTGCAGGTCCTCTACGATCGCAACACCAAATTCCTGCGCGATTCATTTACGGCGCTCGCTGCGGGTGGCGACAACAACAAGCGCTACCGGGCCTTCTATCCCGAGGTCGGCGTCACCACGACTTCTTTCACCCAGATCGACTCGCGGCAGGCTTACGGCCACATGCCAACGCCTGGGCATTTCTCGACCACCATCACCCAGCCTGCCCTTTTCGAACGCTATCTTACCGAACAGCTTGGCCTGATCATGCGCAATCACGGCGTTCCGGTCACGGTTTCGGAATCAACGACGCCCATCCCGCTGCATTTCGCCTTCCTGGAAGGCTCCCATGTCGACGGCGCGGCCGCCGAGCGTATCAGGCGGCCGATTCGTGACCTGTTCGACGTGCCGGACCTCGACGGCACCGACGACCAGATCGCCAACGGTACGTTCGAAGTGGCGTTAGGCGAGGCCAGGCCGCTGGCGGCGTTCACGGCGCAACGCATCGACTACTCGCTGCACCGGATGTCGCACTACACGGCGACCAGTCCGCAGCATTTCCAGAATTTCGTGCTGTTCACCAACTACCAGTTCTACATCGACGAATTCGTCGCCCGTGCGCACAAGCTGATGGCGAATGGCGGCGGCGGATATGTCGAATTCGTCGAGCCGGGAAACGTCCTCACCAAGGCTGGACAAAGCGCGCCTGGCAATGGCGCGGCGCCGCCGCGCCTGCCGCAGATGCCGGCCTATCATCTGAAGAAGCCGAACCATGGCGGCATCACCATGGTCAATATCGGCGTCGGCCCCTCCAACGCCAAGACGATCACCGACCACATCGCGGTGCTCAGGCCGCATGCCTGGGTGATGCTCGGCCATTGCGCCGGGCTGCGTAACACCCAGGCGCTGGGCGACTATGTGCTGGCGCATGCCTATGTGCGCGAGGATCATGTTCTGGACGACGATCTTCCGGTCTGGGTGCCGATCCCGCCGCTGGCCGAAATCCAGGTGGCGCTGCAAGAGGCGGTCGCCGAAATCACCGGCCTTTCCGGCTACGACCTCAAGCGCATCATGCGCACCGGCACCGTCGCCACCATCGACAACCGCAACTGGGAGTTGCGCGACCAGCGGGGGCCGGTGCAGCGGCTGTCGCAGTCACGGGCGATTGCGCTCGACATGGAATCGGCGACGATCGCAGCCAATGGCTTCCGTTTCCGCGTGCCCTATGGCACCCTGCTTTGCGTCTCGGACAAGCCCCTGCATGGCGAATTGAAGCTGCCCGGCATGGCGACCGAGTTCTACAAGCGCCAGGTGGCACAGCATTTGACCATCGGCATCAGGGCGATGGAAAAGCTGGCCGAGATGCCGATGGAACGGTTGCATTCACGCAAGCTCAGAAGCTTTTCGGAGACGGCGTTCCAGTAGCACCGATCGGCTTGCATCGACCGGACCTTGGTGACCGCGCGGCAGGGCATTTCGTAATCTTGATTTGGGCTGGATTTCTGCCGATAAGCAAACGAGATGGCACGCGTTCGAAAAAACATGATGGCGTCGGCAGCATTCGTAGCAATGCTCGTCTTCTCGGTTTCGCTGGTTGCCGGGTTTTTCGGAACGCTGCATCCGGCCTTCGATTCCTTCGCTCATTTCCGCGCTCATCTTGCCGTGCTGATGGCGCTTTGCGCGCTGCCGCTGCTGGCGACCTCGTTTCGCCTGGAGGCGGCCACAGCGCTGCTCTTTGCGGTGGCCGCCTTTGCCACCACCTCGAACGCCCTGTCGGTGCCCCGCCTGTGGCCTGTCCAGGCAGCCTACGATGCCGAGGCCGGTGACCAGGCGGTCCCCGGTGACCAGGCGGTCTACCCCGGTGACCACGCGGTCTACCGCCTGCTGCAGATGAATCTGCGGTTCAACAATCCAACGCCTGAAAAAGTCCTGTCCCTGATCGGCCGGACCCAGCCTGATGTGATCACCCTCAACGAGGTGTCCAACATGTGGAAGGCGAAGCTTGGCCATCTCGCCAGCGCCTACCCCCACCGGATCCTCTGCCCCTACCCCAATGGCGTGTTCGGCGTTGCGCTGCTGTCCAGACGGCCGTTTGCCGCCGGCACGCAACCGCGCTGCGATGGCCGCGGTGCGATGGCCATCGCGACGGTCGATTTCGGCGGAATCGACGTCGACGTCGCCGCCATGCACCTCACCTGGCCATGGCCGCGCAACCAGTCACAGCAGATCGGCGGATTGTCGGGGGAGTTCGCCTCGCTCGGCGAAACATCGATCATGGCATGCGACTGCAATGCAGTGCCGTGGAGCGCCGCCGTCCGGCGCGTCGCAGACCTTGGCAAGCTGACCGTGGTGCCTTCGCCGGGCCCGACCTGGCTCTATATCGAGCTGCCGGATTTCCTGCGCTTCGCCGGACTACCGATCGACCAGGTTTTCAGCAAGGGCGCGGTTCTCATCCATTCGGTGTCGAGGCTGGAAGGCACCGGCTCCGACCATCTTCCGCTGATGGTGGAATTCTCGCTCAGGCCGGAACAGAAAAAGCCGGTCGACGAACATGAAACCGCGACCGCCTCCGTGAGACAGGACGGCAGGACTCGAAGCTGAGCGCCTAACGCTTGCGCAACAGGGCACCAATGAGGTGTTCGACATGGCCGCCGGCGCGATGCTCGCGCGCGTCGAAGGCGTTCTGTTTCGCCTCGTATTCGGCATAGACGGCCTTGATCCGGCGCCTCGCCTCGCGATGCGTCTTGCTGCAAACCCAGTTGTCGGCGAGTTCCAGTCCCGTAATCGATTTCTCGGTCGCCCGCATCATTGTCTTGGCGATGCGGCCGTGGTTATACTCATGGGTACGAACCCCTGCGAAAAACCGCTTCCAGCGCTTCTGAAGCGCTGGCGTCGCGGCTGAGACCATGCGGGGTAAGGTGTAGGTGAGATCGAGTGTCCCATTGGCCTGCCGCAGCCGGCAGACACCGCCTTCCCTGGTGATCTCAAGGTCCCAATTTACGGTGTACGCGGTCAGCGCGATGGCGTGCGTCATGAAGCCGTGCCGCTTCGGACCGTTGCGATCCATGGCCTCGATCAGGGCGGCGCCCGTGGCTCCTGATATGTCGTAGGTCCGGGTCTTGACCAGCACCTTCGTGTCAGCCGATGCCGAGGGTACGAAGCCGCACAAGCCACCAATAGCCACAAGGCACGTCAGAACCGCCAGGCGCATGGTCATTTCTCCGGGTCAGGAGAGAAGGGAACCACAAGCGCCGCGCCGCTTCAACTTCTTTTAGACGCCACAAATATAACGGGCCTTCCCCGGCTTTCATTCTGGTCGACGGTTCCGGTGGACTTCACACGCTGACGTTGTGCTCCGTTGATCCACGCATGACAGCGGCGCCTTCTATCGCACGTTGAACTGGCCGGAACGTCTCTCGACCCAGAAGCGGACTTCCTGCGCTTCCGGTGAATTTCAACACAACCCGAGTTCCCGATGGTCCGCTGAGCGCCTGCGGCACGGAAAGGAGGCGACGCGTCATGCGTTCGGCAGGGCGGCGCGTTGCGCGCCAATCGCGATCCTTGCGAATTTCCTCAACGCGGCGGGCCGGTCGATCCGCGGATCACCAGTTCAACCGACATGATGATCTGCCTCGGCTGGCCGTTTTCAAACACCATCTGGGCAGCAATGCGACCCTTCCCGATGATGTCATGCGTGACAGTGGTGAGTGGGGGCGTGGTGCGTGCCGATTCCGCGGTGCCATCGAAGCCCACAACCGACACTTGCTCGGGTATGTTTATGCCGCGACGAACCGCTTCGTCGAGCACGGTGATTGCCTGCCAGTCCGACATGGTCAGGATTGCCGTTGCTTCTGGAAATCGATCGAACACGACAGCTCCGGCCGAAGGCTCCCCAGGGGTGGTTTCGATGATCGGGACATCATCGATCGACAGATTGACCTCCGCCAAGCCTTGGGCGAAGCCATCAAGCCTTTCATAGTCGAGCTGAAAGCCCGCGGTAATCTTGCCCTCGCCCGGCATGTGGACAATCGGTGGTCCGGATGTGCGCCGGATGGAGAGGATCACAAAATGCCGGTGCCCGAGAGCAGCCAGGTGCCCGACAGCCATCAGCGCTCCGCTCCTGCCGTCGATCCGGATCGAATTGATATCCGGGCCGGCATCGCTTTCGAGGATGACGAATGGCAGGCGCCGGCGCTGCGCCGAGGTGATCAGGTCGATGTCTACGCTATGGCCCAAAATGAAGCCGTCAACCAACGCCTCCCGGATGGTGGAGGTGCGCGTTTCTTCCGTACCGTTGACTAGGCTCAGCGTCGCCCCGGCCCCGTCGCACACAAGCGAAACGCCAAGCACCAGTTCTCGTCCATATGGGCTTCTGATCACGTCGGCAATGGCATAGGCGCCCGGCGGTATAAACCCGATGGCGTTGAATTTGCCATTACGCAGTACCCGCCCCCTAGGATCGGGACCATCATAACCAAGCTGGCGCGCCGCAGCTTCGACGCGCTCGCGCACGTCGGACCGCACCAGGTCCGGGTGATTGAAGACATTGGAGACAGTGCCGCGGGAGACCCCGGCAACTCTCCCGACATCCGCGAGGGTCGGCGTTTTGGAATGGTTCACCCCTTCAGTTAAACACTTTTTTGGAGCGCTCCAAGTTTATTCTTGACTCGACACCATAAAAGGCAGACGCTGCATTGGAGCGCTCCAAATAGCAGAAATAGCAGATTTGTAAGCATTCTGTGCCAGCGAAGGCTCGTGTGCCAACTCTGGGCGTCTGAGCGCTAAATCATTAAAGGAGCCAAATCATCAAGGGAGGAATAGGATGGCTGCTACCAGTGGTGGCCCGACTTCGCTCGTCGGGAAGACTTTCGACTGTATGTTCGGCCCGTTCGTGCCGCGGCTGACGGTTCTGTCGCCGACAGAATTGCATGTACGGGCGACGATCGGCGCTACTCAGATCGACGAGGTCGTGAAGAGCGATCTGACAGGCGTCCGCCCTGATCTGTTCATCATGAGCTGGACGGAGCAGAGCGGTAACTTCGTCGTGCAGGTTCAGGATCACGAGAACAAAGTCGTTCATAATTATGCGCGGCTGGCCGACGGGCAACTGTTCTGTGCGCAGGGGGTCATTCAGCCGGTACCGGGGGCCTGACAGGGTATCACGCCGCGCCGCGCGAACTACGCGAACTACGCGAACTGTTGTGCGGCCCCTTGACGAATACAGGAGTACATTTCCCTCAATAGACCCGTTCACCTTCAGGAGTGTCGTTATGAACACCCTTCCCGAACCAATCTTCGATGTCGCCCAGCTCGCGCATGTCGAATTGCTGACGCCCGATCTCGATGGGACGTTACGCTTCTTCATGGACTTCATGGGCATGCAAGAGACCGAGCGGCGCGGCAAGTCGGTCTATCTGCGCGGCTATGAGGAGCAGTATCACCACTCGCTGAAGGTGACCGGGGCACAGCACGCCGGACTGGGGCACGTTGCTTGGCGAACGCGCAGCCCGCAGGCGCTGGAGCGCCGAGTCGCAGCGGTAGAGGCGACCGGCCTCGGGCGAGGCTGGATCGACGGTGACGCCGGCCATGGCCGCGCCTTCAGATTCGAAACGCCCGAGGGGCACCCGATGGAGCTGCTGTGGGACGTCGACTATGTCAGCATACCGCCGGGGCAGGCTACGAAATTGCTTAATCGCCCGCAGAGACGCCCACTCAACGGCATTCCGGTTCGCCGCATCGACCACCTGAACCTGATGGCCGCCAACACCGGCGCCTGCCGCGATTTCATGGTTGACGTGCTAGGCTTTCGCGAGCGCGAGCGGGTCGTTGGTGACAACGGGTCGGCGATCGCGAGCTGGCTCAGCGTGACCAACCTTTCGCACGATATTGCAATCGTCCCGGAGCCGACGGAGATGCGTGGACGCTTCCACCACGTCTGTTTCCACTACATTTCGGTGCAGCATCTCTTCGATCTGGCGGAGCTGGCAAGGGAAGCCGGCATTTCGATAGAGCACGGGCCGGGCCGGCACGGCATCGGCGGGGCAACGTTCCTGTACATGCTGGAACCAGGGGGCAATCGCATCGAGGTGATGGGCGATCCCGGCTACATGATTTTCGATCCGGCCTGGAAAACCGTGGTGTGGGAGGCGTCCGAGATCGCCGATGCCGTGGTCTGGAGCGGCTCTCCGGTTCCGGATTCCTTCTGGGTCTATGGAACGCCAGTGCCGCGGCCGGTGGAGGGTACCACCATCGCCGCCGTGGCGTAGATTCGGTATTTGCGCGAAGACCAGAACGGCAATTTTCTAGCATTCAATACGCTCGCCAGATCTGCTCGGCACGGCACCGCGCGATTCCACGTCGAGTGCAAGACGTGCCAGCAGTCTTGCCACTCGTTCTGTCAATTAGGAATAGCTAATATCTGTCGCTACATGTTCTGGTAAACTGGGCCTTCGCCACCTTGTGGCGGCACCCAGGTTATGTTTCGGTTCGGGTCCTTGATGTCGCAGGTCTTGCAGTGGACGCAGTTCTGCGCGTTGATGACGAAGCGCACGTCCTTCGCCTCGGGATCGGCGGCGGCGTTGCCATCCTTGTCGATCCATTCGTAGACACTGGCCGGGCAGTAGCGTGTCGATGGCCCGGCATAGACATCGTGTTCGGAACGCTGGTGCAGATCCATATCCGCGACCAGCAGGTGGACAGGCTCGTTTTCCTCGTGGTTGGTGTTGGAGAGAAACACCGAGGACAGGCGGTCGAAGGTGAGCACGCCGTCCGGTTTCGGATAGGCGATCTTCTTATGCTTGGCGGCCGGCTCCAGCGTTGCATAATCGGCCTTGCCGTGCTTCAGCGTGCCGAAAGGCGAGAAGCCGAACAGCGTGTTCAGCCACATGTCGAGGCCGCCAATGCCGACGCCGATGGCGGTGCCGAAGCGCGACCACAATGGCTTGACGTTGCGCACCTTCTTCAAATCCTTGCCGATATCGGTTGCCCGCCATGCCGCCTCGTAAGAGGCCAGTTCGTCATTGGCTCGACCGGCGCCGATCGCCTCGGCGACATGCTCGGCCGCCAGCATTCCGGAGAGCACCGCATTATGCGAGCCCTTGATGCGCGGCACGTTGACGAAGCCGGCGGCACACCCAATCAGCGCACCACCGGGGAAGGACAGTTTCGGCACCGACTGCCAGCCGCCCTCGGTGATGGCACGGGCGCCATAACCCAGCCGCTTGCCGCCCTCGAATGTGCCCCTGATCGCCGGGTGGGTCTTGAAGCGCTGGAACTCGTCGAACGGCGACAGATAGGGGTTCTTGTAGTTGAGGTGGACGACGAAGCCGACCGCCACCTGGTTGTCCTCCAGGTGGTAGAGGAAGGAGCCGCCGCCAGTCTTCATATCGAGCGGCCAGCCGAAGGAATGCTGGACAAGGCCTGGCCGGTGGTTCTCCGGCTTGACCTGCCAGAGCTCCTTGAGACCGATACCGTATTTGCCGGGCTCGCGGCCGTCGGAAAGATGGTATTTGGCGATCAGCTGCTTGGCCAGCGAACCGCGTGCGCCCTCGCCGATCAGCACATATTTGCCAATCAGCGCCATGCCCGGCGCGAAAGCAGGGCCATGCGTACCGTCCTTCTCGACGCCCATATCGCCGGTGACAACGCCGGTGACCGCGCCCTCGTCACTGTAAATGAGGTCCACGGCGGCAAAGCCCGGATAGACCTCGACGCCCAGCGCCTCGGCCTTGGTCGCCAGCCAGCGGCAGACATTGCCGAGCGAAACGATGTAGTTGCCGTGGTTGTTCATCAGCGGCGGCATCAGGATGTTGGGCAGACGGAACGAACCGGCGGGGCCGAGGACCAGGAAATGGTCTGCCGTGACCGGCGTCTTGAACGGATGTCCTTCTTCGTCACGCCAGCCCGGCAGCAGCCGGTCGATGCCGATCGGATCGACGACGGCGCCGGACAGGATATGGGCGCCGACTTCGCCGCCCTTTTCAAGGACTACGACGGAAAGCTCGGGATTGACCTGCTTGAGACGGATCGCGGCGGCGAGGCCAGCCGGACCGGCGCCGACGATGACCACGTCGAATTCCATGCTTTCGCGTTCGATCTCGCTCATCAACTTCTCACTGGCTGCCGCATTTGCGCATCTTGCTGGCTTATCAGCTGCATAGCGCATCAATTCGCGACGCGAAACCGGCGCTGGCGTGACAATGCCGATTTCGTCAAAAAGTCGCGCATCGTACTACAAAATCGCAGTTTGGGGTGCACCGGAACATCGATCCGGGCCAAGCCATTCCAAAGAGAGCCGTTGCGCTGACGTTTTTGATTGTTCGACGGCTTGCTTATCGGCCATACTTCGCACCATGCGCATATACGGGCCATCCGGCTTTTCATCGACGCGCTTTTTTTCGTCGCCCGGACGGATTTGCCGGGCGCTCGTTTTGGCCCTTTTGCCGCTGGCGTCCGTTGGCGCCCACGCCGAGCCGCAAAGGGTCTGGGTGGCCGGAGCCTATTCCTTTTCCGACGAGCTGGGCGGCTTCCGCATCACCAGCGCCTCCGGCATCGGGACAAAGGAGGACCCGCTTGTCATCACCGAAGAGCTGAATTCGGCGACACCAGTGACACTGACGATCCGCACGACAAAGCCGATCCAGCCCTTCGGCACTGCGGGCCAATTTGCCAATGGCCTCATGTATATGCGCGTCGACGTACTCAACAACAGCGGCCAGGCCTGGGTCGAATTCCAGTTCGAGCTCCAGGAGATACTCCACCGGCCGAGCGTGTTCGGCGACGGCCTGTCGTTCGACCAGCGCAACAAAACGCCTGACAACATCTGGTCGAGCAGCTTTGCCGATTTCGACCGCGACTTCGAACCCTATGACCGGCTGCTGTTCAAGAGCGGCAAGATCGACCCGTTGAAGACAGCAAAATTCGATTACCTGATTACCGATTACACACCGCGCTGGACGTTCTATCTGGTGCAGGATCCGCGTATACCGTCGAGCTGAACTACTTCGTCATGCCAGGGCGAAGCAGGAGCGAAGCGACGTCGACCCTGGAATCCATGCCGTGGCTGCCGCCGAAGAATTTGACGGCCCAGAATGAAGGCTGCTTTTTGGCGCCGCCTCCGCTCACAGGGATCTGCACCGCTGCGGCGCTCCCGCGCTACTCCACAGTTGACAACCCAGCATCCTGACACGACGTAGCCTGACGTATGTCGCTGGACACGTCCTACCTGCACCCTATCATTCCAGTCGAATATCGGCTCGCGGTAGACGGGCGCACGGTAGCGCTGCGGCTAAAAAGAACAAGAAAGGAGGAAATCATGACCATTCTTGCAAGCACAACATTGGGACAGAAAATCGATCAAGCATCGACGGGCGGCCTCGGACGACGGGAGGTTCTTGGGAAAGGGCTTGGCGGAGCTGAGGTGCGCCTAGCTTGCCAGAAAGCGCGAAGGGTCGTTGCGGTGATGCGTGTCCCTATAATGGTGGTCCTGTTGGGCTGCATGGTCTCCGTGGCCGGGGGTCAGCAACAATTCAATGCAACGCCCGTATTGGAGACGTCGACTACGCACGGCGGCCAGAAAATAGCCTATCCGACAACCAAGAATGCGAAAATCACTTCGCTATTGGTCGAACTTGGCCCAGGTCAGGAAACGGGACGGCACAAGGAAACCGTACCGACTTACGTTTACGTGTTGGAGGGAAAGCTGGTCATCGAAATTGAAGGCGGAGGAACCCACGAGTACCAGGCCGGGCAAGCGTTCGTCGAAGACCTGGATACTTGGCACAACGCGAAGAACGCGGGACAAACGCCGATGAGGCTCCTGGCGGTGTTCTTGGGTGAGGAAGGCAAACCGAACAGCCTGTTCCCTAAGTAGGTCCTAGGTTTCGGGGAGGCCGCGGTCGCCGAGGACGCGTGCACAAGGTGAGGCTGAAGCCGGTTGACGACGGCGAATTTCCCGCCGACCTCGCCTGTCTCGGCGCCTCTGCTGCTTCTCGAGGCGTGATGGTGCGCGCCTGCCTTTGATACCTCGGAGAGGTTGGAAGGGTGACAGGCAGACAAGGGTCGACTCGAGTCCTTGCGCGAAGGTCGGCTCTGGAGAAGCGCCAGGAAAGTCGGCAAATTGGCGCGACCGAACTGGCCGGCGCATGGGCTCGGATTATACCGCGATGGAGCGTTCTAAGTCGCAAAAGGATGGCAACTTGCGGTATGGCGCGCCTGTTGGAACGGCGTGATTGCGGCAAGGAGCGGACGTCCCCCGCGTCCGCGGGCTGTTGAATCGAAATCGCTACGAAGCCTACGGGCAGTCGTTAGCCCTCTGCGCCCGAGCATCTCAATGATGGCAAAATCCACAGATTCACCACAGGACGGTGGTCGTCGCGCGAGTTTCCAGCAACCTATTTCAGCAGCTTATTAATGTGCGACTTGGGAAGCTGCTGACATCAATTCCTCGAGATTCGGCGCTCGGCATACATTTTGGCCTTCCTCTTCAGCTTCCGTGAAGCTCCAGCGCACAACGCCTTCCCGATCGAGCAGGAACTCGCCGATAAGTGGCATGTGGCCGGCGATCATAATCTGCCGGTCGGCTTCCGTAATTTCGTACCCGTCCTTTTTCTCAAGAAAGTCGCCCGCCGCAGCCGGGTTCATCGGCTCGGGCAACTCCCCCGGCAAATCGATCCGCATTGTCATGACCGCGTCCATTCCGAGCTTGTGCGGCCATTCGGTTTCATTCTCCGTGATCTCGAGGATGGGTAACCCGAAGGCGCGGTGTGAAGCGCCCTGCGGGTCGGATGCGCTAAGAAGATCGGGCAGCGGATGGTAACGGAAGTAGAGCCGCGCACGTTCGACCGGCGTCTTGACCACTGCGAGACATTCTATGCCTTTCTCCTTAAGGGCCGGATTGAGCTGCGCCATCGCCGCGATATGGCGCCGGCAGAATGGACAGTGCAGGCCTCGAAACAAACCGACCAGTAGCGAGCTACGGCCTCGAAAATCGTAGAGCGCGATCTTGCCTTCGCGCGAGATCGCGTCGAGCACAATATTCGGTGCCCGGTCGCCGGGCTGCAGCGGGCGGTCGATACTACTCGTGGACATGGACAACCTCCTCGCCCCGGATCAGTCAAAAGGCGGCACACCAGCGCTTTGGGGTTGAGCCCGTGCTGGGCGCAAACTTCCTGCGCCAGGGCAAAATAGCATTCGGCCTCTGCCATATTGCCGAGGTCGAGATTACGCGCGTTACAAACCCATCATAGCACGGGAAATCATCTTCGGGTCGCCGTTTCTCGCGCCGTCTCGAGCGCCGCGGTAAACAGTGGGTCGTCTCATCCGTGCCAAGGGACGACACTTGTCCACGGTGTTCAACGTCCTGAAACTTAGGCGGCCTCATGAAGCATCGCGCCAATCGCGATGTTGCAAATTGCTGCCGCGCGGCCGAATGTGAAAGCATGACTGCCGTTTCCCGAGACAACCGACCTGATATCGCAGACCTGCTGGCCTTCTACGCCAGCGCGGGCGTCGATGAAGCGCTCGAAGAGGAGCCGGTGAACAGGTTTGCCGAGGCTGCGTCAAAGCCGGCTGAGCGGGCGCCGGCGACAGTTACGCCAACCGGTGGAAGCGCCGCGCTGCCACGCTCGACGAGCGTGTCACGCGCCGAAATGGGCGAAAGGCCGGGGGCGGCACCGGTAGCACGCGCACAGTCTGCCACCGCGACGGTGCCCGACGAGCAGCAAGCGGCATTGGCGCGGCAATTGGCGACGAGGGCGGCGAGCCTGGACGAGCTTCGCCAGCACATGGCGGCATTCGACGGCTGCAATCTCAAATTCACCGCCAAGAACCTGGTGTTCGCCGACGGCAATCCGAATGCCGCGGTGATGCTGGTCGGCGAGGCGCCCGAGCGCGACGAGGACATCGAGGGATTGCCGTTCGTCGGCCGCTCGGGCCGGCTGCTCGACCGAATGCTGGCCGCGATCGGCCTCGACCGGACCTCGGCCTACATCGCCAATGTCATCCCCTGGCGGCCGCCGGGCAACCGCACGCCGACACCGCACGAGACCGAGATTTGTCGGCCGTTCATCGAACGGCAGATCGAACTGGTCAATCCGAAGGTACTGGTCAATTTGGGCGGCCTCTCGGCAAACACCCTTCTCAACACCACCGAGGCCATCCTGCGGCTGCGCGGCAATTGGCGCGTCCACACGACCGCCGCCGGCATTGCCATTCCCGCCATGCCGACCCTCCACCCGGCCTATCTCTTGAGAACCCCCGCGCATAAGAAGCTGGCGTGGCGGGATTTTCTTGAGGTGAAAGCGAAGCTGCGGGCGCTGGGTTGAGGGTTCGAGATTAGCCAATCTCCCCCCTCGTGGGGGAGATGGCCGGCAGGCCAGAGGGGGGCGCGAAGGATCGCCACTTTCGTGGCCTCCCGATAGGTCGGCGGGACAGCGCCCCCCTCTGCCTTGCCAGGCATCTCCCCGACAAGGGGGGAGATTGGCTGTCATCACCGCTTTCGCCAATCTCCGACGCAGATGCTGCACCGATAACCTCCCCGGTAATTGAAATACATCTGCTGCCGGCCTAGTCATGCGCTCATGACAGCAACCCAGACTTCCGCCGGTAGCCTCATTCGCGAATGGCGCATGCGCCGGCGTATGAGCCAGCTCGATCTCGCCATGGAAGCCGAAATCTCACAGCGGCATCTGAGCTTCGTGGAAAGCGGGCGTGCAGCACCCTCGCGCGACATGGTGCTGCATCTGGCCGAGCACCTGTCGATCCCACTGAGGCAGCGCAATCAGCTCCTGCTGGCCGCAGGCTTTGCCCCTAGCTTCAGCGAGCGTTCGCTCACCGATGCTTCACTGGCGCCGGCGATGGCTGCCGTCGAGATCGTGCTCAAGGGCCACGAACCCTTCCCGGCGCTCGCTGTCGACCGGCACTGGAACCTGGTATCGGCGAATGCGGCCATCGGCCCGTTCCTTGCCGATGTCGCCGAGCCCTCCTTGCTGAAGAACCCGGTCAACGTCCTGCGACTCAGCCTACACCCAGGTGGCGTCGCGCCGCGCATCGTCAACCTGGCCGAATGGCGCGCGCATCTTCTTGACCGATTGAAACACCAGAACGACGCTTCAGGCGACCCGGTTCTGGTCGAATTGGAACGCGAGCTTCGGACCTATCCGTCCGGCCTGAACGGCACACGACCGGTACCGGTCGAGCCGAACGCGATCGTGCACCCGCTGCGGCTTGCCCATGGCGATGCTGTGCTGTCGTTCATCAGCACCATCACCGTGTTCGGCACGCCGCTCGACGTGACGCTGTCGGAACTGGCGATCGAATCCTTTTTCCCCGCCGATGAGCAGACAAGGACCGTGCTGGTGCGATTGGCGAAGGAGCGGGCCGAGCCGTCCTGATCATCCTTGCGGCGGCGTCGCCTGGCGGGTGCGAGCACGTTCGAGGCCAAGCTGGCGCTCGCGCCAGATGATGAAGATGCCGGCGGCGACGACGATCGTGCCGCCGACAAGCATGTGAACCGTCGGGACATCGCCGAAGGCGAGATAGCCGACGGCTATGCCAAGCAGCATCGACGTATATTCGAAGGGCGCCACGACCGAGGCCTCGGCATGGCGATAGGCGGCCGTCATCAGAATCTGAGCGAGCCCGCCGCAAAAGCCCGCAGCTATTAGAAGACCCGCCTGCGCCGGTGTCAGCGCCTGCCAGCCGAACGGCAGCGAAAGCAACGCCAGGACGCTTGCCGTCACCGAAAACCACAGCACGATGGTTGCCGTCGGTTCGCTCTGGACGAGATTGCGCACCAGCAGCATGGCGACGGCCGAGATCGCTGCCGCGACCAGGGCGGCGATGACGCCGAGCACCTCCTGATCGCCGAGTGCAGCGCCCGAACCAAGCAGCGTCAGTTCCGGCCATAAGATGACCAGCACCCCGACCAGTCCGACCGCAACCGCGCTCCAGCGATAGACGCGGATTGCTTCGCCGAGGAAGATCGAACTGAACACCACCACCAGCAGCGGTTGTGCGTAGTTCAGCGTGATCGCCTCGGGAAGCGGCAGCCGTGTCAGCGCAAAGAAGCCGAGACCCATGGCGCAGACGCCGACAACGCCGCGCGCAATGTGGTTGAGCGGACGTTTGGTCGAGAACGCCGTGCCAAGCTTTCCCTGGAAGGCCAGTAAGACGATGATCGGAAAGATGGCGAAGAAGGAGCGGAAGAACACGATCTGGCCAGCCGGCACCGTGCCCGCCGCCTTGATGCAGGACGACATGCCGACAAAGACCGCCACCGACACGATCTTGAGCATGATCCCGGTCAGCGTGTTGTGCGCGCCGGGATGATCCGTCGGGTTCACTTAGCAGCTGCTTCCTGGATCGCTGCCCAGATGCGCGCCGGCGTCGCCGGCATATCGATATGCCTGATGCCGTAGGCGCGATAGAGCGCATCCGTCACCGCGTTGAGCGCGGCCGGCGTGGCCCCGATCGTGCCTGCCTCGCCTGCCCCCTTGATGCCGAGCGCATTGGTGGTCGAGGGCACATTGCGGGTCTCGAAATGGAAGAACGGGAAATCGTCGGCGCGCGGCATGGCATAGTCCATGAAGCTCGCCGTCAACAGCTGCCCGTCTTCGTCATAGACCGTGTTCTCAGTCAGCGCCTGGCCGATGCCCTGGGCGACGCCGCCATGCACCTGGCCGGCCAGCAGGATCGGGTTCACGGTGACGCCGAAGTCGTCGACGATCGTATAGCGAACAATCTCCGTCGTGCCGGTGTCGGGATCGATCTCGACCTCGCAGATGTGGGTGCCGTTCGGATAGGTGCATTCGTCCTGCACGAACTCGCCAAAGCCTTTGAGATCGTCCGGGTTCTTGGCGGCCTTGGCGATGCTCGAAAAATCGATGGTGCGGTCGGTGCCGACGATGCGGGCAACGCCGTTGGACAGTTCGATGTCGCCGGCCGAGGCTTCCAGCTCTTCCGCGGCGATACGCTTGATCTTGTTGGCCAGATCTTCGCCCGCGCGAGAAGCTGAGACACCGCCAAGCGGAATGGAGCGTGAGCCACCGGTGCCGCCGCCGGCCTTCAGCTCGTCGGTGTCGCCCTGGCGGACCTGGATCTTGTCGATGTCGATATGAAGTTTTTCCGAGAGGAACTGCGCATAGGCGGTCGCGTGTCCCTGCCCGTTGGTCTGGGTGCCGATCTTCAGCGTCACGGTGCCATCGCCGTTCAATTCGACAAAGGCCGGCTCAGAGCCCGGAAAGGCACAGGCCTCGATATAGGTCGCCATGCCGATGCCGCGGAGTTTGCCGGCCGACTTCGACTGCGCCAGCCGCTCCGGAAACGCCTGCCACTCCGCCTCCTCGATGGCGCGGTCCATATGGCCTGCGAATTCGCCGGTATCATAGAGGCGGCCGGTCTGCGTGCGGTAAGGGAACTGCTCGGGCTTGATGAAATTGCGCCGGCGGATCTCCTCGACGGGCACGCCCAGATCGTGGGCGCAGGCGTCGACGAGCTTTTCCAGCAGGAATGCTGCTTCCGGACGGCCGGCGCCGCGATAGGCGTCGACCGGGCAGGTATTGGTGTAGAGGCCGGTCACCGAAACATCGAGCGCCTGGATGTCGTAGACGCCGGTCGACATGGTGACGCCGATATAGGGGATGAACGGGCCGTATTGCGAGACATAGGCGCCGATATTGGCGAGGAGATCGACCTTCATGCCGAGGAAGCGGCCGTCCATGTCCATCGCCATCTCGGCGGTCACGACATTGTCGCGGCCCTGCGCATCGGTGAGGAAATGCTCGGTGCGGTCGCCGGCCCATTTCACCGGGCGGCCAAGACGCCTGGCGGCCTCGAGTACCAGCGGATGCTCGCGATAGACGAAGCTTTTCGGCCCGAAGCCGCCGCCGACATCCGGCGTGATGACGCGCAGCTGGTCCTTCTTGATCTTGAACACGTCGGCCAGGATGTACTGCATCGAATGCACGCCTTGCGAGCCCGTGGTCAGCACGAAGCGGTTCTCTTGCGTGTTCCATTCGCCGATCGCCGAACGCGGCTCAATGTAATTGCAGACCAGCCGGTTGTTGATGAATTCGATGCGGGTGACATACGCCGCCCTGGCGAATGCCGCCGCGGTCTTCGTCTTGTCGCCGATGTGGTAGCTGAAGGCACGGTTGGAGCCGAGTTCCGGCCAGACGAGCGGCGTGCTTTCGTCAAGCGCTGTGGCGGTGCCGGACGCGGCATCCTCGCTATCGTAATCGACCTCGATCAGTTCGGCCGCGTCCTGCGCTAGTGTGCGGCTGTCGGCGACGACGAAGGCGACAGCGTCGCCGACATAATTGACCCGGTCGCGGCAAAGGACCGGAATGTCGCGCGTCGGCGCCTTGGTGCCGTCCGGCTGCCTCTGCATGACGCCGGATTTCAGCTTGCCGAGATGAGCAACATCCGCACCGGTCAGCACCAGATGGACGCCAGGTGCTGCCTTGGCCGCCTCGGTCGAACCGACGGTGAAGCTTGCCTTGGCCACCGGCGAGCGCAGGACGTAACCGTGCAGGAGACCGGCCGGCTGGATGTCGTCCGTGTAGCGACCGAGACCCTTGAGTAAGGCCTGGTCCTCGCGACGCAGCACAGAGGCGCCCATGCCGAATTTCGGTGTGACGACGGTCATGGGTACCTCGCGATGATGATTGGAAAATGAGTGCCTGAAATAGGCGCTGCGCCAGTTTTGTCGAGTGACGGTTTCGTGTAAAGAGCGCGGGCTTCAAATTTCTTGGACCAGCGGACCCACCTATCGCTGCGGAAATCGACAGGAAACCCCACGGAATGCGCACGGATACCGGCCAGGTCTTCAAGCTCGAAGACTATCGCCCCACCGACTATCTCATTCCGGAAACCGGCCTGACTTTCCGCCTGTCGCCGGAAGCCACGCGCGTCGTCGCCGTGCTGACGGTCGAACGCCGCGACGGCATCGCGGCATCAGTGCCGCTGGTGCTGGACGGCGATGGGCTGACGCTCAGCCGCATCGCAATCGACGGCCGGACACTTGCGCCGACCGATTTTTTTGCCATGCCCGATCAGCTGACGATCACCACGCCGCCCGCAGCAACCCGCTTCCAGCTCCTGATCGAAACCGAGCTGGCGCCGGCGCACAACGAAGCCCTGATGGGCCTCTATCGCTCCAGCAGCGTCTATTGCACGCAGTGCGAGGCCGAGGGCTTTCGGCGCGTCACCTATTTTCTCGATCGCCCCGATATCCTGTCCGTCTATACGGTGCGAATCGAGGCGCGGCAGCACGAGGCGCCACTGCTTCTTTCCAACGGCAACCCGACTGGAAGCGGCGAACTTGCCGACGGCTGGCACTATGCAGTCTGGCACGACCCCTTCCCTAAACCGTCCTATCTGTTCGCCCTTGTGGCGGGCGCTCTCGGAAAGGTTGCGGACAGCTTCGTCACGTTGTCCGGCCGCAAGGTCGAGCTCGGCATCTATGTCGAGCCGGGCAAGGAGCGGCTCGCCGGCTACGCCATGGACGCCCTGAAACGATCGATGAAATGGGACGAGGAGGCGTTCGGCCGCGAATACGACCTCGACGTCTTCAACATCGTCGCCGTGTCCGACTTCAACATGGGCGCGATGGAGAACAAGGGCCTCAACATCTTCAACGACAAATATGTGCTGGCCGATCAGGAGACCGCAACGGACGCCGATTTCGCGAATATCGAGGCGATCATCGCGCATGAGTATTTCCACAATTGGACCGGCAACAGAATCACTTGCCGCGACTGGTTCCAGCTTTGCCTGAAGGAAGGGCTGACGGTTTTCCGCGATCACGAATTCTCCGCCGACCAACGCTCGCGAGCGGTGAAACGCATTGCCGAAGTGCGCACGCTGCGGGCGCACCAGTTTCCCGAAGACCAGGGACCGCTGGCGCATCCGGTGCGGCCGCGCTGCTACCGCGAGATCAATAATTTCTACACGGCGACAGTCTACGAAAAGGGCTCGGAAGTGGTGCGCATGATCCGCACCATTCTCGGCGCCGAGACGTTCCGGGCCGGCATGGATCTCTATTTCGAGCGCCATGACGGCGAGGCTGCGACGATCGAGGACTTCATCAAGGTGTTCGAGGATGTGTCCGGCCGCGACCTCTCGCAATTTTCGCTCTGGTACCATCAGGCGGGCACGCCCAATCTGACGATCAGTTCGACGTACAATCCGGCAGCCCAGGAATTCATGCTCGAGATCGAGCAGTCGGTACCGCCAACGCCGTCCGAAAGCCGCAAGCGGCTGATGCATATTCCGCTGGCGTTCAGCCTGGTCGGCGCCGACGGCAAAGCGATAGCCTTTAGCGGCGTCGAGGGCGCCAGCGTCGAGGACGGCGTCATCCATATCCGCAAGCGCCGGCACATGGTGCGCTTCTCGGGCGTTGGCGAGCGCCCGGCGATGTCGCTCAATCGCGGCTTCTCGGCGCCGGTGACGCTTTCCGTCGAGCAGAAGGCCGACGATCAGTTCTTCCTTGCCGGCCATGACAACGATACCTTCTCGCGCTGGCAGGCGTTCAACACGCTTTTGACCGAGGCGCTGATATCAGCCTTTCGCCAGGTCCTTGACGGCAAGCAGCCCGGTTTCGCATCACGGTTGACCGGGCTTGCCGGCAAGATAGCCGGCGACGAGACACTCGAACCGGCCTATCGGGCGCTGGCTCTGGCGCTTCCGAGCGAAGCCGATATCGCCCGTGACATCGGCAAGAACATCGACCCCGATGCCATCTTCTCGGCCCGCGAGGCGCTGACGGTTGCAATCGCCAAGGCCAACCGCGAGATATTCTCCGACCTCTACGATCGTCTGGTCGACAAGCGCGCTTTCAGTCCTGATGCGGCGAGCGCAGGGCGCAGGGCGCTGCGCAACATCCTGCTCGATTATCTCTCGCTGCTGCCGGGAGGTGCGGCGCTTGCGGCCGGGCATTTCCAGTCCGCGACCAACATGACGGACCGCGCCGCCGCATTGACCGTGCTTGCGCTCCGCCACAGCGGTTCGCCCGGGACGGTCAAGGCACTGGCCGACTTCGAAGCGAAATATGCGGCCGATCCGCTGGTGATGGACAAATGGTTCCAGGTCCAGGCCAGCGTGCCGGGCCCGCAAACCATTCATGCGGTGCGCGCCCTCACCGGCCACCCGGCCTTCTCGATGGCCAATCCGAACCGAGTGCGCTCGCTCGTCGGCACGTTTTCCAGCGCCAACCAGACCGGCTTCCATCGCGCCGACGGCGAAGGCTACCGGTTTTTCGTCGAAACGGTCCTGCAGGTCGAAAAGCGCAACCCGCAGCTGGCCGCCAGGCTGGCGACGGCACTCAGATCATGGCGCTCGCTCGAGCCTGCCCGGCGGGCCAAGGCAAGGGAAGCGCTGCTTTCGATCTCCAATGCCGAGAACCTGTCAGCCGATTTGCGGGACATCGTCGAGCGCACGCTGGCGTAGGTCCGCGTTGATATTCAGATGACGGGTGTCAGCCGGTTTTCGCTGAATAATGTCTCGATCAGAGGGCATTCTGGCAGCGTGCCGTCGGCGCAGTGCGCGACCACGTCCTTGAGCACCCGCTCCATGCGCTTCAGGTCGGCGATCTTCGCCCGTACATCGTCGAGGTGACCCGCAGCGACGGCGCTTGCCTCGGCGCAAGGCTGGTCGCGCTCGTCGACGAGACGCAGCAGCTCACGAATTTCATCCAGGGAGAAGCCGAGCTCGCGCGCCCGCAGCACAAAACGAAGGCGCCGCTCATGCGCCGTGCCGTAGTTGCGATAGCCAGCCACCGTGCGCGGCGGTTCCGGCAGAAGGCCCACCTTTTCGTAATAGCGCACGGTTTCCAGATTGCAGCCTGTCCGCCGAGCCAGCTCGGCCCGTTGCAGACCCTTCCCCACTGCGTGATCACGCATCGCAAAATTCCCTCTTGACCCTGTAGTGGCTACAGACCCCATGTTACGACTTGGATAGAATTTCGGCAAGGAAAGCGAGGCCGAACATGGATACTTCGCGACCCAGCACGGCGGGCATGACGCGCACCACCTCCGACGTGCTCGCGTCGGAGCAAGGCGAGGTCGGACGGCAGCGCCTGGTCGCCGTCGGCGGCATTCTCGGCGCGCTTGCCGCCTCCTCCTGCTGCATCGTGCCGCTCATCCTGTTCAGCCTCGGCATCGGCGGCGCCTGGATCGGCAATCTGACAGCACTCGCACCCTACAAGCCATTGTTTGTCACCGGGACGACAGGCATCCTCGGCTACGGCTTCTATCTCGTCTACTGGAAGCCGTGGCGAGCCTGCGCCGATGATGCTGCTTGTGCGCGCCCGATCCCCAACCGCCTGGTGCAAATCGCGCTCTGGATCGCAACGGTGCTCGTCGCAGCCGCCTTCGCCTTCGACTATGTCGCGCTGCTGCTGCTTCGCGGCTGAGCCAAAGAGGATATGCATGCCATGAAGACGTATTTGGGCGCTTTCGCCCTGATTGCCTCGACGATGGCAACGCCGGCTGCCTTTGCCGCCGAACGCACCGTCACCTTCGCCGTCGACAACATGACCTGCACCTCCTGCCCCTACATCGTGAAGACCTCGATTGCCGCGGTCCCCGGGGTCTCGACGGTGGCCGTCTCATTCGAAGCCAAGACCGCGACCGTGACCTTCGACGACGCGAAGACGAACCCCGAAGCCATCGCGGCAGCCAGCATGAATGCCGGCTATCCGGCCCGCCCGACGCAGCAGCAAGGCAGTTGACATGAATGACCGCGCCCTGATCGGCACAGGCGCCGCGGGCGCCATTATCGCCGCGGTCTGCTGCGCAACGCCGATCCTTGCGATGCTCCTGCCGGTGCTTGGCTTGGGCGCGCGGCTGGCACGGGCGGATCTGGTGCTGTTTGCCCTTCTAGCGGGAAGCCTGGGACTACTCTCCTGGGGCCTCTATTTGCGCCGCACCAGCAGTCTGTTGCGAGGCGGAGATCCACCAAGAAAGCCAGAAGCCATGAACGATTGCTGTTCATCCTCCTGCTCCCCGGACAAGGTTGCGGCTTCCGCAGCCGCGACACAGCCGAGCTATGCCATGCGGCCGGGGGTGACGTTTCCGGACTGGTCGGTGGTTTCGTCGCCAGCGGTCAAGGACGCCCTGCTGGCCATGGTCGGGTCCGGCCATGTGCTCAACCGCTGGAGCGGCTACGACCCCGCCACGGACCGCGTTCGCGTTACGTTGCTCCGGCTCTACGCCGAACACGCACGAGCCCCGACCCCCGGTGCGCTTGCGGAGCGCACGGCGACGAGCGAGACAACCATCCAGCCGCTCCTCCAAGAACTCCGCCGGCGTGACCTAGTCGTGCTCGACGGCTACAGGATCGTCGGCGCCTATCCCTTCACCGACCGCGACACGGGTCACCGGGTCACACTGGACGGACGTTCACTCAATGCCATGTGCGCGGTCGACGCGCTCGGCATCGGCGCCATGACCGGCCACGACGTCGCGATCGCATCGCACTGCCGCCACTCTGGCGCGCCGATACGGATCACCACCCGAGATCGAGGTCGGGGTCTGGCCGACGTTGCGCCGGTGACGGCCGTCGTATGGCTCAGCGTCCGTTACGAAGGCGCGTGCGCCGCGAACTCGCTATGCGCGGCAACGTCATTCTTCTGTTCGGACGATCACCTCGCCGCGTGGCGTCGGGAGCATCAATCCCACGAACCGGGATTCCGGCTGTCGATCGAGGAAGCTCTGGAGGCAGGTCGGGCGATCTTCGGGCCAAGCCTCGCCGGCATCGACGCAATCATGGACCAAGGCGACAACGCGGCCGAGACACGAGGCGAGCGCCAATCCTCAGGCGATACGGCATCGCAGGATATGCCCGTGATCTCTCGGCGCCTTGGCGCGAATGGCCGCAACAATGGTTCCTACGACCTTGCCGTGATCGGCGCCGGCTCGGCCGGCTTCTCGGCCGCGATCACGGCCGCTGATCAAGGCGCGCAGGTGGCCCTCATCGGCAGCGGCACCATCGGCGGCACCTGCGTCAATATCGGCTGCGTGCCGTCGAAGACCTTGATCCGCGCCGCCGAGACCCTCCACAATGCCCGGGCGGCGGCACGTTTCGCCGGCATCACGGCCAAGGCTGAACTGACCGACTGGCGGGGAACCGTTCGCCAGAAGGACGCGCTCGTTTCCGAGCTGCGCCAGGCCAAGTACGTCGACCTGCTGCCGGCCTACAACGGCATCGCCTATCGCGAGGGGCCGGCGCGTCTCACGGACGGCGGTGTCGAGGTGAACGGCACGTACATTCCCGCCGGCAAGATCATTATCGTGACTGGCGCGCGGCCGGCGGTGCCTGCCATCCCCGGCATCGAGACCGTGCCGTATCTGACCAGCAGCACTGCGCTCGACCTCGAGGAGATGCCGCAATCGCTGCTCGTGATCGGCGGCGGCTATATAGGGGCGGAGCTCGCCCAGATTTTCGCCCGCGCCGGCGTCAAGGTGACGCTCGTCTGTCGGTCCCGCCTGCTCCCGGAGGCCGAGCCCGAGATCGGCGCGGCACTCACGGGCTATTTCGAGGACGAAGGCGTCACCGTGGTATCCGGCATCGGCTACCGCGCGATGCGCAATACCGAGAATGGTGTTTCACTGACCGTTGCGTACGGCGGCCAGGAGACGACAATTGGCGCCAATCAGGTGCTGATCACCACAGGGCGCACGCCCAACATCGAAGGCCTTGGGCTCACAGAGCGCGGCATCGCCGTCTCGCCGAAGGGCGGCATCGTCGTCGACGACCGCATGCGTACGACGGAAGCTGGCATCTACGCCGCCGGCGACGTCACGGGCCGCGACCAGTTCGTCTATATGGCCGCCTACGGCGCCAAGCTCGCCGCCAGGAACGCCCTCAACGGCGACAGCCTGCGCTACGACAACAGCGCCATGCCCGTCATCGTGTTCACCGATCCGCAGGTGGCGAGCGTCGGGTTGACCGAGGCAGCGGCGCGCGCGGCCGGATATGCCGTGCGCGTCTCGACGATCGGTCTTGACCAGGTGCCGCGCGCACTTGCCGCCCGCGACACCCGTGGGCTCATCAAGCTCGTCGCCGATGCCGGCAACGGCCGCTTGCTCGGCGCACATGTCCTCGCGCCCGAAGGCGCCGACAGCATCCAGACCGCGACGCTCGCGATAAAGCAGGGACTCACCGTCGACGACCTCGCCGATACGATCTTTCCGTATCTCACCACTGTCGAGGGCCTGAAGCTCGCGGCGCTGTCGTTCGACAAGGACATCGCCAAGCTGTCTTGTTGCGCCGGCTGAACACCGCCAGATTGCGCCGGTAGCGCCAAAAGCGTCGCGGTGCGATTAATTTTAGTCGATTTTTAATCTTTTTTCGTCGCGCCTATGGACAAGCCGAATCACCTTTGATTCTTTAGCTGAAGATTCGGAAGTGCGGCGTCGCCGGATCGTCAAGCAGATTTAAAATCGGGGAGAGCCATTCATGGCGAAGGCGGACGCGTGGGGCGCGCCCGGAGGGACGGTTTATGAGCGGCGTGAGGCGAGAAGCGATGGTCTCGCCGGCAACGCGCGGCTCATCGCCGAACCCGCCTACCGACGGCTTCTGGCAGCCGAGCCATTGTTGCGCCGATTGATACCGGCCCTCATCATCATTTTCCTGGTCGTCATCGCGGCGCTGCGGTTCCTGTCGCTGATGAACGAACGTGACGACGTGGAACGCGACGCCAAGGCGATCCTTTCGCTCGCGGCGGGCCAACTGGCCAGTTCGATTAGCGTCGATGCGAACCTGGCCTCGACGCCTGGCGCGATGCAGGACCTGTTGGAGGGCATCAGCCGTCAGGGCGCGATGGGCCGAAGCCACGTGCTTGCGGTCACCGACAGCGCGTTCAAGATCGTTGCCGTGACACCGCAATCGACGGGCTGGGAAGGTCGGTCGCTCGACGCCATCGCCCAGGGCGGTCAGCCGCTGTTCATGTTCGGCGACCGCGCCGGGGTGATGGCGGTCAGAATCGGCGGCCAGGACTGGTATGCGGCGGTGAGCCTGACAAACGGCAGGAACGGTGCTGCCGCAGCGCTCGTTCCGCAGGAAGCGGTCTTCGACACGTGGCGCAAGACCGTTTCGCTCAACGTCACGCTGTTCGTGCTGACAGCCGGCGTGCTGATCGTCATCCTCTACGCCTATTTCGGCCAGGCGGCGCGCGCCCAGGCCGCCGACCGCATTTATCTCGAAGCGCACCAGCGCATCGACATGGCGCTGGTGCGCGGCCGCTGCGGCCTGTGGGACTGGGACATGGTGCGCGGCAAGATGTACTGGTCGCGCTCGATGTACGACATGCTGGGCTATGAGCCCTGCGACACAATGCTGTCGTTCGGCGAGGTCGACGAGATCATCCATCCCGAGGACGGCGACCTGTTCCAGCTCGCCAACAGGATCGTCGCACGCGAGATCGATCACATCGACCAGGTGTTCCGGATGCGCCATGCCGACGGACAATGGGTGTGGATGCGCGCAAGGGCGCAGGTGATCGACCCGGAAGCGCCGGAAATCCAGCTGATCGGCATCGCCGTCGACGTCACCGAGCAGCGGCACCTGGCGCTGCGCTCCGAGGCCGCGGACCTTCGCCTGCGAACGGCCATCGAAAACATCAACGAATCCTTCGTGCTCTGGGATTCCGCCCAGCGCCTGATCATGTGCAATTCCAAATACCAGCAGGACAACGGCCTGTCGGACCGCGACGTGATGCCGGGCGCCTCGCGCGCCGTTCTGGAAGATCGCATGCTTGCCTTCGCCTCAGAGCGCCGGCTTGCCAACACCAACGGGCAGCAGGGCGGCGTGACTTTCGAGCGGCAGCTTGCCGATGGCCGCTGGCTGCAGGTGAACGAATTGCGGACCAGGGACGGCGGCACCGTCTCGGTCGGCTCCGACATCACCCAGATCAAGCTGCACCAGGAGAAGCTGGTCGACAGCGAGCGCCGGCTGATGGCGACGATCCACGATCTCAGCCTTGCCCGCCGGGCTGAGGAAGAGCGGTCGCGCGAACTGGTCGAGCTCAATCACAAATACATGAAGGAAACCGAGCGCGCCGAGGCCGCGAACCGGGCCAAATCCGAGTTCCTGGCCAACATGTCGCATGAATTGCGCACGCCGCTAAACGCGATCATCGGCTTCTCGGAGCTGATGGAACAGGCGCTGTTCGGGCCCTTGGGTTCGCCGCGCTACGAGGAATACGCTACCGACATCAACGGCAGCGGCAAATATCTTCTGGGCGTCATCAACGACATCCTCGACATGTCGAAGATCGAGGCCGGCCAGTTCTCGATGGATCAGGAGGAAATCGACCTCTGCCCGCTGATGCGGGAAACGGTGCGCGTCATCTCGCTGCAGGCAGCGGAAAAGTCGATCACCGTCGAAACACGCATCCCCGATTCGCTGACGCTGTTCGCCGACCGCCGGGCGATCAAGCAGATCATCATCAACCTGCTGTCGAATGCGGTGAAATTCACCGGCCAGGGCGGCCGCATCGCGGTAAGGGCCCGCAACACATCCAGCGCTCTGGTCCTGACGATCGAAGACAATGGCTGCGGCATCCCGAAGGAGGCGCTGAGCAAGCTCGGGCGTCCGTTCGAACAGGTGCAGAACCAGTTTTCCAAGAGCCATGCCGGTTCCGGCCTTGGCCTTGCCATCTCACGCTCGTTGGCCGAGCTTCAGGGCGGCGCTTTGAAAATCCGCTCGACCGAAGGCACCGGCACGATCGTGTCGGTGCGCATTCCGACCAGGAAGCCGACGCAGCCGGTCAGGGCCGCCGCCTGACTAGTGAATAGTGAATAGTGAATAGTGAATAGTCAGTAGTGAATATCTAATTCCATCACCATTCACCATTCACCATTTCACCACTCACTACTCACTACTCACTACTCACTACTCACTACTCACTACTCATTCGCACGAAGCAAAAGGTCGAAATCCTTTCTGACCTTTCGCGAAGTCTCCTTGAGGTGCGCTTCCAGCACAGCGAAATCCGGCAGGTCGGTGACCGCCAGAAGCAGATCCAAAAGCCCCGGCGGAACATCGTCCCGTTCGAACACGCCGGTGAGGCAGAGCCGCGTCATCTGGGTCAGCGCCAGATAAAGCGCATAGGCATCGCAAAGCTCCTGCCTGACCTGGGACTCGGCGAAATCCGGCGCCAGCCTCGACAGGACTTCCGCTGTCCCGGTGACCCGGCGGCCGGCTTCGACCTTTCCCGTGATCACCGCCACCTGCGCGATGAATTCGAGATCGATGAGACCGCCCCGGATCAGCTTGATGTCCCAGAGATCTCGCGGCGGCTTCTCCTTCTCGATCATCGCGCGCATCTCGGCCGCCTCGGCCATCACCTTGACGCTGTTGCGCGGCAGGGCAAGCACCGCCGCCACCTCGGCCTCGACCTCGGTGCAGAGCGCTTGATCGCCACCGATCGCGCGGGCCCTGGACAGCGCCATATGCTCCCATGTCCAGGCGTCCTTGCGCTGGTACTTCTTGAAGGCATCGACATGGGTGGCAACCGGCCCCTTGTTGCCGGATGGCCGCAAGCGAAGGTCGAGCTCGTAGAGAACGCCCTCGGCGGTCGGCGCGGACACGGCTGATATCAACCGCTGCGTCATCCTGGAGTAATAGTGGGATGGGGCGAGCGGCTTGTCGCCGTCGGATTCTTCGGCATCCGCATCGTGATCATAGAGGAGGATGAGGTCGACGTCGGAGCCGGCCGTCAGTTCGCGGCTGCCGAGCTTGCCCATGCCGAGCAGCGCAACGGTGCCGCCAGCGATGCGACCGTGACGCAGCGCGAACTCGGCGATGACCGCCTGCAGCGCCGCGTCGATGGTGAGATCGGCCAGATCGGAAAAGGCACGGCCGGCGCGGGCCGGATCAATCGAGCCGGCAAGCAACCTGACACCGATCAGGAATTTTTGCTCGGACGCAAAGATGCGCAAACGGTCGAGCACGTCCTCATAGGCCCTGTCGCCCTCGAGGAAGGCGGCGAGACGGCCGGACAGATAGGCGCGGTCCGGCAGCTCGGTCAAAAGGGCCGGATCCAACAGGCCATCGAACACGTGCGGCCGGCGCGTGATGATAGCGGCCAGCCGTGGGGCCGCGCCCATGATCGTCGCCAGCAGCTTCAGCAGAGCCGGATTGGACTGGAGCAGCGAGAAGAGCTGGATGCCGGCGGGCAGGCCGGCAAGGAATTCGTCGAAGCGCATCAACGCCTCGTCCGCCCGGCGCGTCTGACCGAAGGATTGCAGCAGCGCCGGCGTCAGTTCGGTCAACCGCTCGCGCGCCTCGGCCGACTGGCTGACGCGATAGCGGCCGAAATGCCAGCCGCGGATGACTCGGCAGATGTCGCTCGCCCGCTGGAACCCCAATCTCTGCAGGGTCTGCAACGTATCGGGGTCATCGACATCGCCGGTAAAGACCAGATTGCCGATGCCCGCCGAAAGCTCGGGCGCGGTTTCGAAAAGCGCTGCATAGTGACGTTCGACCTGGTGGAGTGCGGCTCGAAACGCCTGTGCAAACGTCGCCGCATCGGCAAAACCGAGTATGCGGGCAATGCGTTCGAGCTCTTCGTCATCTTCCGGCAGTACATGGATCTGCTCGTCGGCGACCATCTGGACGGCATGCTCGACGCGGCGCAGGAACCAGTATTGCCGGGCGAGCGCGTCGCGCGCATCGGCCGTGATCCAGCCGCGTGCCGCAAGCTGGCCAAGCATCGGCACGGTCTCGCGGCCGCGCAGCTCGGGGAAGCGGCCGCCGGCGATGAGTTGCTGGGTCTGGACGAAAAATTCGATCTCGCGGATGCCGCCGCGGCCGAGTTTGACGTTGTGGCCCTTCACCGCGATCTCACCAAGACCCTTGTGGGCGTGGATCTGGCGCTTGATCGAATGGACGTCGGCGATCGCCGCATAGTCCATGTATTTGCGCCAGATGTAGGGCTGGAGATCCTTCAGGAACGCAGCACCGGCGGCGAGATCGCCGGCCACCGGACGCGCCTTGATCATGGCGGCGCGCTCCCAGTTCTGACCGCGCGCCTCGTAGTAGCGCAGTGCCGCCTCGACCGGGATCGCCAGCGGCGTAGAACCGGGATCGGGACGAAGCCTGAGGTCGGTGCGGAACACATAGCCGTGTTCGGTGCGATCCTGGAGAATGCGGACCAGCCGGCGCGTCAGGCGCGAAAACAGCTCCGTCGCATCGAGCGGGTCGACGACGGCAGACGCCTGCGGGTCGAAGAAAACGACGAGGTCGATGTCGGAGGAGAAGTTCAGCTCATGGGCGCCCAGCTTGCCCATGCCGAGCAGGATCCAGCCCGACCGGCGCGCCGGATCCTCGAGGTCCGGCAGTTTGAGCTTGCCTTGTCCGTGCGCGTCGCGAAGCAGGAAGTCGACGGCAGCGCGGGTGCAGGCGTCGGCAAGATCGCTCAGCCGCTGTACTGTGACTGCTGTTTCAGCCTCGCCTGCAAGGTCGGCCAGCGCGATCAGGATATGCGCTTCCGCCTTCCATTGCCGCAGCTCCATCATCAGGCTGTTTTCAGAAATGGCTTCCGCCCGCGCGGCCTTGTCGATGGCGGCGCCGATCGACGCCAGCCGGGCCACGACCGTCTCACCGAAAAGCGCGTCCAGGATCTGCGGGCGGCGGCGTGCTGTGTCGCGGAGAAACGGCGACAGGTCGAACACTGCGGCGAGGAAATCCTGGACGGCGCCCTTGCCGGTGAGAAACTTCGCGAGCCGGGGAAGCCCGTCTTCCTGCGCAGCGGAAGCGATTTCCGACAATTCCCGCCTGGCGCGGTTCCGATCCAGGGGGACGAGCTTTGCCGCCGGCTTCAGAAGCCAGTTGGTCTGTTCCGCAGCCGCCCTCACCGCCATCAGCGATCCTCCCGTTCGGGAAAGCTCATGACGACGGACAATCCTGGATCGGCAGGCAGGAGATCAAGCCGACCGCTGTGAAATGTCATGATTGCCTTGGCCAGACTGAGGCCCAGGCCGGAGCCCGGCTGCGAGCGGCTCTTCTCCAGGCGCACGAAACGCTCGGTCGCCCTGGCGCGATCGGCATCGTCGGGAATGCCCTGGCCGTTGTCTGTGACGGAAAGCCTGATTTCGCTACCGACGCGATCGAGCGTCACGCGGACGGTCGGCTTGGATGGCGAATCGGTCGAATATTTGATCGCGTTGTCGACGATGTTCGATAGCGCCTGGCCGATCAACTCGCGATTGCCTTCAACAGCGAAGGCATCCTGCACCGAGGTCTCGAGTGTCACTCCCGCCTCCTCCGCCACCGGCTCGTAGAGCTCGACGACATCGCGCACGGACGCAGCCAGATCGACCCGGCTGGTGCTTTCTGACGAATAGCCCGCCTCCAGCCTGGAGATCATCAGGATGGCGTTGAAGGTCTTTATCAGCTGGTCGGACTCGGCGATGGTCGCTTCAAGCGCCTGGCGGTAGTCGGTGGGGTTGTGCTTGCCGGAGAGCGTCGCCTCGGCGCGGTTGCGCAGCCTGGTCAGCGGCGTCTTCAGATCGTGGGCGATGTTGTCGGAGACCTGCTTCAGCCCTTCATTCAGCGTGGCGATCCTGGCCAACATGGAATTGAGATTTTCGGAGAGCCGATCGAACTCGTCGCCGGCGCCGGTGACCGGCAGCCGGCCGGAAAGGTCGCCGCCCATGATGCGGCGACTGGCCTCCGACACCGAGTCGATCCGCTTCAGCGCCGCGCGTCCGACGAAGAACCAGATCAAGAGTCCGCCGAGCGCCATCATCCCGAGCGCCAGCATCAAAGCGCGGCGGATGACGGCGCGGAACCGCTCCGGCTCGCCGAGATCGCGGCCCACGAGCATGATCATCTGGTTCGGCAGGCGCAGCACCAAGGCAATGGCGTTGTGGCCCTTCTCGCCTTCGACCTGGACTTCGCTCTGGCTCGGTTCGTTCGGGTCGGCGACCGGGTTGCGCTGCCGCTCGAGCTCGCCCTCGCCGAAGCGCCGGTAGGAAAACGGCTCCGTAGTCCAGCCCTCGGCCTCGAGAACGCCGGGCTCCAGGCTCTGCACGTTTCCGGTTAGGATCTGGCCGTTGGTGTCAGCGATCAAATAGAGATTGGCGCCGGGCTGGCGGGAGCGCTGCTCGACCACGCGGACCAGCAGCGGCAAGCCGCCGCGCTGGTAGGCCCGGGCGAGGCCGAGCACTTCGTCGTTGATAGTCTCCTGCGTCTGGCCGGTCAGCATGCGTGCCGACAGCGAGGTCATGTAGAAGACGAGCAGCACCGCACAGATGGCGAACAGCAGGAGATAGAGCGCCGAAAGCCGCGCTGCCGTCGTCTTCATGATGGCCGGCATGGAGAGAGCCATGCTACCCGCTCTTGAGCATATAGCCGGCGCCACGAACCGTGTGCAGGATCGGCTTGTCGAAGCCCTTCTCGATCTTGCCGCGCAGCCGCGAGACGTGAACGTCGATGACGTTGGTCTGCGGATCGAAATGGTAGTCCCAGACATTTTCCAGCAGCATGGTGCGCGTTACCACCTGGCCTGCATGGCGCATCAGATACTCAAGCAGGCGAAACTCGCGCGGTTGCAGCGTGATCTCCCTGGCTGCGCGCCGTACCGAATGAGAGAGCCTGTCGAGTTCGAGATCGCCGACCCGGTAGACGGTTTCGGCTTCCTTGGCGCTGGCGCGGCGGTTCAGCACCTCGACCCGGGCCAGAAGCTCGGAAAACGCATAGGGCTTGGTCAGATAGTCGTCGCCACCGGCGCGCAAGCCGGTGACCCGGTCGTCGACTTCGCCGAGCGCCGACAGGATCAGCACCGGCGTCGTGTTGCCTCTGGATCTCAGGCCGGCGATGACCGACAGGCCGTCGCGGCGCGGCAACATGCGGTCGACGACCATCACGTCATAGTCCCCGGAGTCAGCGAGCGCGAAGCCGGTTTCGCCGTCGCCGGCGACATGGGCGGTGTGGCCGGCCTCGGTAAAGGCTTTCTGGAGGTAATCGGCCGCCTCGCGATCGTCTTCTATGACGAGAATCTTCATGGGACCGTTATACGCGATTTCGCTGGAAGATTGAGTGGCCGGCATATGCATCGTGGCCTTCACCAGGGCGTATCGCGAACAAATTGATTCAAGGATACGCAGTAAGTCTTTGTTTTGAAATGTCGTTGCCCCAGAGCCATCGGCACCCTCGGATCAAGCCCGAGGCAGGCTTTTGGGCGGGATGCTCTGTTGTTTGAGCATGTCGTCATCCCAAAACCGCTTCACACTTTTGGGCGACATGCTTTGTTGTTCGAGCATATCGTCATGCTCTGTTCGAGCGGCAGCGGGCGATGGGAGCCCGCTGCCGCTGGGGCGGAACACGATGACTGACTAACGCATTCAGCCCCGTGCTTTCCCGCGCGGCAGCTGGGGGTGTTTGAAACCGCCGCACCGGAAAAGTCTGGAACGTCAGCCCTTGGCGACAGGCAGCGCGACGAAGCGGTTGCTGTCGTCGCGGGTGATCTGCATCAGCACCGCCTTGCGGCCCGACTTCACCGCGTCGGCCATGGCCTTGGCGACGTCGTCTGTACCATTGACCTCCGTCGAATTGACCGAGGTGATGATGTCGCCGGGCTGGATGCCGCGATCGGCGGCATCGCTGTCGGGATCGACATCAGTCACGACAAGCCCCTTGCCATCGTCGGATGTGGTGACGGTGAGGCCAAGATCGGCCAGCGTATCGGCCTTTGGCGGAGCGGAAGGCTGTTGGTCGGCCGAGGCCTGCTTGTCGCTGGAAGGCAACGTGCCGAGATCGACCTTGACCGTCTCGCTCTTGCCGTCACGCCACAGCGTGACGTCGACCGGCTTGCCGGGCGGGTAGGCGCCGATCAGACGGGCGAGTTCCTTCGGCGAAGCGACGTCCTTGCCGTCCACCTGAGTGATGACGTCACCGGCTGATATGCCGGCCTTCTTGCCGGGACCATCGTCTTGGGCGCTGGAAACCAGCGCACCCTTATCGGACTTCAGCCCGAGCGATTCGGCGATTTCGGAGGTGACCGGCTGGATCTCGACGCCAAGCCAGCCGCGCTGGACGGTGCCATCCTCCATCAAATCCTGCACGACCTGTTTGGCGGTCGAGGCGGGAATGTCGAAGGCAATGCCAACGCTACCGCCGGACGGCGAGAAGATCGCGGTGTTGATGCCGACGACCTGGCCGTTGAGGTTGAAGGTCGGGCCGCCCGAATTGCCGCGGTTCACCGAGGCGTCGATCTGGATGAAGTCATCATAGGGGCCAGCGCCGATATCGCGGCCACGGGCCGAGACGATGCCGGCGGTGACCGTGCCGCCGAGGCCGAACGGATTGCCGACGGCCACGACCCAGTCGCCGACGCGAACCTTTGAATCATCGGCGAAGTCGACATAGGTGAACTTGCCGTCGCCTTCGACCTTGAGCACTGCGAGATCGGTGCGCGGATCTGTGCCGACCAGTTTGGCGTCGAGTTCCTTGCCGTCATGCATCACCACCGTGAAGGACGAGCCTTCTCCGACGACATGGTTGTTGGTGACGAGGTAGCCGTCCTCGGAGATGAAGAAACCGGAACCCTGGGCGACCGGCCGCGGCTGGCGGTCACGGCGTCCGAAACGTCGCATTCCATCCCGGCCATCCTGATCGCCAAAGCCACGGAACTCCCTGAAGAAGCGGCGCAATTGCGGATCATCGGGAAGATTGCCGAAGGCGTCGGGCAGGTCGGAGCCGTCGTCGGCGGTCGATTCTATCTTGGCTTTGACGCGGACACTGACGACCGCCGGCGAAACGCGCTCGACCACGTCGGCGAAGCTCGGGACCTGCGGTGCTTCGACACGCACGGCTTCGGCCAGGACCGGGACTGTCCCGGTGGCAACCGCGCCGAAGCCGATCGCGCCGGCAATGGCAACTGAAGCGGCGGCAGCCATCAGGCGTTTGCGGGTGCGGGGATATGAATTGGGGGCAATATTCATAGGTCTCGTATCCTCTTTCAAGGGATGCGCTTCGGTCGGCATCCTCGGACAAGAGAAATAGAGGCGCAGACATTACGGCGCCATTTCCGGTGCATGAAACTTTTGTAATGTTTGCGGGCGGCCGCCGCCTTCAGTCGCGGTGCAAAATAGTATCCAGCTCCGCTTGTTCCTCGGCGGTCAACGCATCGGTTGCCGTCGAACGGCGCGACCGGGCGGTCAGCACGATGAAAATCCCGCCGACAAGGAGCAGAAGGACCGGCGTGCCCCAGAGCAATGCATTGCGCAGGCTGAAGCGCGGCTTCAACAGCACGAACTCGCCATACCGGGAAACGATGTAGTCGATCACCTGCTGGTCGGTGTCGCCGGCGACGAGGCGCTGGCGCACCAGCACGCGCAGGTCGCGGGCAAGGTCGGCATCGGATTCGTCGATCGACTGGTTCTGGCAAACCATGCAGCGCAGCTCCTCCGAAAGCGTCCGCGCCCGCGCCTCAAGCGCCGGATCGGCCAGAACCTCGTCTGGCTTCACCGCAAGTGCGGCGCCGACAAACAACAGTGTCAGCAGCAGGATCAGCGAAGCCAGCGAAAATCTCGCGGTCATGGCAGGCTCGCAGAAGGCACGGCGCCCGTCGACTTGCGGCGGCGGGACGGTGCGCCAACGCGCAGCCGCCGGTCCATGAGCGACATCGCAGCACCTGCCATCATGACAAGGGCTCCGCCCCAGATCAGCGTCACCAGCGGCTTCCACCACAGCCGCACCACGACAGAGCCGTCGGTCCCCTCGTCGCCAAGCGAGAGATAGAGCTGGCTGAACCCGATCGTCTTGATTCCGGACTCGGTTGTCGTCATCTGTCGGACCGGATAGGAGCGCTTGGACGAGGTGATTACGGCGGTTGTGCTTCCGTCGGCGCCGAGCAGGGCGAAGCGGCCGCGATCCTCGCTGTAGTTGGGCCCCTGGGCCGGATAGAGCCCTTCGAAGCGCAGCGTGTGGCCGGACAGTTGCACGGTCTCGCCAGCATGCATAGACAGGATCTTCTCGGTTCCGAAGCAAAGTGTGCCGACGATGCCCAGCGTCGTCAGCCCAAGGCCGAGATGGGCGAGCGCGGTGCCGAAGACCGAACGCGGCAGGCCGGCGAAGCGCCTGAGCATGATGCTGGGCGCCACAGTGCCAAAGCCGGATTTGACAGCAATATCGGTGAGCGCGCCACAGATCAGCCAGAAGCCCAAGCCGACGCCAAGTGCTGCGAACACCGACGCGCCGTCGATGAACAAGGCCGTCACCAGCACGGCCAGAAGCGCTGCGGCGAAGGCCGCCATCAGCCGCTGGGCGACGGCGAAAATGTCGCCGCGCTTCCAGGCCAGCAGCGGCCCGAACGGGACCACGACCAGAAGCGGCACCATCAGCGGGCCGAACGTCAGGTTAAAGAACGGCGCGCCGACCGAAATCTTGTCGGCTGAAACGGCCTCGACGGCCAACGGATACAGCGTGCCGATCAGCACGGTGGCGGTGGCCGTAGTCAGGAACAGATTGTTGAGGACCAGCGCCCCCTCGCGCGAGATCGGATGAAACAGGCCGCCGGCCGTCAACCTGGAGGCGCGAAACGCGAACAACGCTAGTGATCCGCCGATGAACAGTGTCAGGATACAGAGAATGAACACGCCGCGCGTCGGATCGGTGGCGAAGGCGTGGACGGAAGTGAGCACGCCGGAGCGCACCAGGAAGGTGCCGAGCAGCGATAGCGAGAAGGTCAGGATCGCCAACAACAACGTCCAGATCTTCAAGGCCGAGCGCTTTTCCATGACGATCGCCGAATGGAGCAGCGCGGTGCCGGCCAGCCAAGGCATGAAGGAGGCGTTCTCGACCGGATCCCAGAACCAGAAACCGCCCCAGCCAAGTTCGTAATAGGCCCAGTAGGAACCCATGGCGATGCCGCCGGTCAGGAACATCCAGGCGACCAGCGTCCATGGCCGCACCCAGCGCGCCCAGGACGCGTCGATGCGGCCTTCGATGAGGGCGGCGACCGAGAAGGAAAAGCAGATCGAGAAGCCGACATAGCCGAGATAGAGCAGCGGCGGATGGATGGCGAGGCCAAGATCCTGCAGGATCGGGTTGAGATCGCGGCCCTCGATCGGCGCCGGATTAAGCCTGGCGAACGGGTTGGACGTCGCCAGGATGAACAGGAGAAAGGTGGCGCCGATCGCGCCTTGCACGGCCAGCACATTGGCTCGAAGGGTCGCGGGAAGATTGCTGCCGAAAGCAGCGACGAGCGCGCCGAAAAAGGTCAGGATCAGCACCCAGAGCAGCATCGAGCCCTCGTGATTGCCCCAGGTGCCGGTGATCTTGTAGATCAGCGGCTGCAGCGAATGCGAATTGTCCCAGACGTTGGCCACTGAAAAATCGGACGTTGCATAGGCTATCGCCAGCGCCGCGAAGGACAGAGCGGTCAAGGCAAAGCCGGTCACCGCGACCGGACCGCCGACGGCCATCATCTTCTGGTTGTTCATGCGCGCGCCGAACATCGGCACCAGCGTCTGCACCAAAGACAGCGCGAACGCCAGGACCAGCGCGAAATGTCCGGTTTCAACCATTGTGGCCAAGCCCGCCAGGTTTTTGTTTTGCCGCAGGATCTTGCCGCAAAACCGAGGGACACTTTTGCGGAACCTGCTTAGTCACTCTTGCTCTCCTGCCACACGCCCTTGGATTTGAGGCTCTCGGCCACCTCCTTGGGCATGTAGTTCTCGTCGTGTTTGGCCAGCACGCTGTCGGCGACGAAGACGCCGTCCGGGCGAAACGTGCCTTCAGTGATGACGCCCTGCTCCTCGCGGAAAAGGTCGGGAAGAATGCCGGTGTAGGTGACCTTGACCTGCTTCTGGTTGTCGGTCACCGAAAAGGCGACGGTGGCTCCCTGACCGCGCTCGATCGTACCTTTTTCGACGAGGCCGCCGAGTCTGATACGCTGCCCGGGCTGCAGGCTGGCGTTGGTCAGATCGGCGGGCATGTAAAAGTAGGAGGCCTTCTGGCCGAGCGCGTAGAAGGTCAGACCGGTGGCGGCACCGAGAAAGGCCAACCCTCCGGCGATCACCGACAGTCT
The DNA here is from genome assembly GCA_004020645.1 of Mesorhizobium sp. GTDB lineage: Bacteria > Pseudomonadota > Alphaproteobacteria > Rhizobiales > Rhizobiaceae > Mesorhizobium. Next base: position 49,043 of record SAQL01000013.1, read on the forward strand.
TTTCTGCTTGCGCGTCATGTTTTACTCCGTCGCCGTCAGGCCAAGCGAGACGGCAAAGGCGGTGAATTTCTTTGCTTCCTCACTGTCGGAGCCAAAAACGGCGATACCGCGATTGAGCGCGCCGCGTGCCTGATCGGCCTTGCCCAGCACGACATAGGAACGAATAAGCTGCATCCATCCTTCCGCATCGCGCGGGTTTTGCCGAAGTCTTTCATCAAGTCCCGCGACCATGGTGTTGATCATAGCTTCCCTGTCCTGCGGCGACATCGACGAGGCGGCATCGACATCCCCGGCGTCCGGGCCTTTTGCAGGCACTCCCGAAGCGACGCTCCGCCTGGCGGATTCGGCCAGTGCCTGCTCGACGGCGGCGCGCCAGGCTGAATCCTGCGGCAAGGCCGCGAGCATTTTCTGCCAGCCAGCTGTCGCCTCCTCAATACGGCCTTCCTGCGCCATGCCCATCGCCAGATAAAAGCTGGCCTTCGGATTTGCCGGATCGAGCTTCAGCGCCGCCTCGAAGGCGGCCTGAGCGTCGGCCGAGACAATGCCGCCCGCTGCGCTGGCGATCGCCTCGCCGAGGCCGGCCTGGCGGGCAGCGCTGTCGCCGTCGAGGCGAATGGCATTGCGGTACGCCGTCACCGCGTCGGAAAACCGCTGCATGCGCAGATAGACCGGCGCGAGAACGTCCCAACCCCTGCCGTCGGACGGATTGGCGGCAAGGTAGGCCTCGGCGCGTGCCACCAGCTCGTCCACCGAACTGTCGGCGGGATTCTTGGCCAGTCGCTCGCTGAGCGGCTGCGACGGCAACTCGGGCGAGCCGAGCTGGCTGTACAAGCCCCAACTGACCAGCGGAACCGCCAGGACCGCAGCCGTCGCAACCAGCCTGGTCGCCATCGACGGCTGCCGCGTCGCTGCCTTGTCGCCGACATTGTCCAGGCGAAGGATGCGGCGGGCGATCTCCGCACGCGCCTCTTCGGCCTCCGCCGGCTGGATCAGGCCACGCGCCACGTCCCGGTCAAGCTCGGACAACTGGTCGCGATAGACTTCAAGGTCATGATCGCTGCTCGCCGAAACACCCTTCGGGCCGCCGGCCAGCGGCAGCAGAACCGCCAGGCTTGCACCCAGCGTGAGAATGGCAGCTATGACCCAGAACAGCATGCTTCTTCCAATAACGGCAGAGCCCTGCTCTGCCAACACAGGCGTCCTGCGACGCTTTGACGGCAGATGCGTCGCATGTCCTTGATTGATGTCAACCGGACCTAAAGCGCGTCGCGTTCGACCGGCTTCACGCGACGCGCTTTAGGCTGTTGTTTTCATGCATGTCGTTATCGCAAAACCGCAACATACTTTTGCGCGACATGCATTATCCGGCCGGTCGTTACGTCAGTGGCGTCCAGCTGCCATCGGCGTTGCGGCAAGCGGTTCCGCGCGCGGTGGCGCCGGCAGCGCCGGTAAAGACCGTATGCGTGTATTGCCGGCAGTCCTGCGAGCCGACACGATAGGGCTGGGCGGGCACGACTTCGCCGTAATGCGCCGACCGATCGCTCTTCCATGTCACCTTCTGGCCGCTCGCCGTGTACTCGAGCGCCCTGTATTCCGCTTCCAGCGCCTTGCGCTTTTCCGGATCGCTCAAGCCGGTACCGATGGATCCGCTGACGAGGCCGCCCCCCATGGCGGAAATGATCGTCGTCGCGATCTTGCCGCCACTTGGCGGCGTGGCGGCCGGCTGCGGCGCCACCGTGGGGCCAGAGCTCTTGCCCAGCGTCGTGCAGCCGGAAACGGCCAGCAGTGCGGAAACGAGCGCGACGCGAATCTTCATGCCAACAACCGGTTTTCTTGAGTTAGAGCTGGGCCGCGCCATCGGGAAGTCGGCGTGGCCATAGTGTCGATGTTTGTCGGAAATTTGGCCACGGCCGACGGCTCCGGGACCAGTCGACATGCCGCAATATCACGCACCGTCGATCAATGTCGACTGGCCCAGCAAAGCATAAGTCTACTGAAGGCTCCGCAAGCGAACCACCGCCTTCAACCCGCCCATGCTCGACCGTTCCAGAGCCAGAACGCCTCCATACTCGTTGACCAGGTCGGCGACAATGGCAAGTCCCAGCCCGGTCCCCGGCTTTGTCTCGTCGAGCCGCCGTCCGCGCTTCAGCGCCTCGCGCGCCTTCTCTTCGGGAATGCCCGGGCCGTCATCTTCGATGCTGATCTCGAACAGATTGACAGCACCCTCCTTGCCGACGCCACTCTTCTTGCCGGAGCTTGGCGCCACCGACACGGCGACCGCGCTCTTTGCCCATTTCATGGCGTTGTCGAGCAGATTGCCAAGCAATTCTTCCAAATCCTCGCGTTCGCCGGCAAAGACGATATCGACTGCCGGCAGCGAAAGCGAAAGAGCGGTATGCGGATTAAGTTTTTGCAGCACGCGTACCATGCGCCGGACCAGCGGCGCCACCGGCGTGCGGTAGACGACACTGTCGCGTTGCGCCGCAACGCGGGCGCGCTGCAGATAATGGTCAACCTGCTTCTGCATAGAGGTGGCCTGCTCGGCTATGAGCTGGCCCTTGGCGCCGCCGAGCGCACGCCCCTCATTGATCAGCACCGCCAGCGGCGTCTTCAGCGAATGGGCGAGGTTGCCGACCTGCGTCCGCGAGCGCTCGACGATACGCTTGTTGTTTTCGATCAGCGCGTTGGTCTCATTGGCGAGCGGCTCGATCTCGGCCGGGAAGCGACCGTCGAGCCTTTGCGCGGTTCCTTCGCGCACCATTGCGAGAGCGTTCCTGACCCGGCGCAATGGCTGCAGGCCCAACAGGATTGCGATGGCGTTGATGGCGATCATGCCGACGCCGAACAGGGAAAGATAGGTCAGCAGGCGACGCTGGAAGGCGCCTATCTCCTGCTCGAGCTCTGTCTTGTTGCCCATGACACGGAAGCGCGCTGCGCGATTTTTCGCGTCGAGAACGAATTCGCTCTCGAACACTTCCAGTTCCTCGCCATCGATGCCTTCTGTCGCATAGCTGCGCTGGAAGCTGGCATTGAAAGGAACCTCGGCGACGCTTGGCGACAGAATCGCCTTGGTCATCGAGGAGGAGTGCAGCTCACCGCGCACGCCTTCCGATGCAGGCTCCACCGACCAGTACCAGCCGGAATTCGGCTCCGAGAACCGGAGGTCGCCAAGGTCGGGAGCGCCGGTCAGCGAACCGCCTTCGGACACGCCGACCGAGCCGATCAGGTTGAACAGATGCGCCGACAACAAGCTGTCGAAACCGCGCTCGCTCGCCTGGCGATAGAGGGTCGTGATCAGCGTGAAGATGACAATCAGCGTGAGTATCGCCCAGACCGTGGAAAAGGCGATCACCCGGAACGCCAGCGAACGCGGCCAGAACCGCAGTGAAAGCGGCGTTCTTGCAGTCTGTTTGAGCGGTTCCGCCTTACGCCTCCGGCTCACGCATTCGATAGCCCATCCCGCGAACGGTTTCTATCATGTCGATGCCCATCTTCTTGCGAAGCCGCCCGACAAAGACCTCGATTGTGTTGGAATCGCGGTCAAAATCCTGATCGTAGAGATGCTCGACCAGTTCGGTCCGGGACACGACCTCGCCCATATGGTGCATCAAATAGGCAAGCAGGCGAAATTCGTGCGACGTCAACTTGAGCGGCACGCCGGCGACATCGGCCTTGGAGGCCTTGGTGTCGAGCCGCAGCGGCCCGCATGTCAACTCGGACGACGCATGGCCGGCCGCGCGCCGGATGAGCGCTCGGACCCTGGCCAGCACCTCTTCGATGTGGAACGGCTTGGTGACATAATCGTCGGCGCCGGCGTCGATGCCGGATACCTTGTCGCTCCAGCGATCGCGCGCCGTCAGAATCAGGACCGGCATCTTGCGGCCGCCGCGCCGCCAGCGCTCGACCACGCTGATTCCGTCCATCTGCGGCAAGCCAATGTCGAGCACCACGGCATCATAGGGTTCGGTGTCGCCGAGGAAATGCCCTTCCTCACCGTCGAAAGCCCGGTCGACGACATAGCCGGCATCGACCAGCGCGTCCGATATCTGCCGGTTGAGATCCTTGTCATCTTCGACAACGAGTACGCGCATGCGGGGATCATACCTGTTGAAGATCTGGCCTGTTGAAGATCTCGCCTGTTGAAGAGCTGCCCTGTTGAGAAGCTGGGCGTCAGATATAGGCCAATTCCAGCGCCTGGGAAACGGCAGGGATCAGTTCAGCGGAACGACGATCTCGGTGCGGCGCGGACGCTGCCCGTCTTTGCCCGGGACCAGCACGACGATGACGCAGACCGGCTGGCCACCGCGCGTCGACTGCGACGCCTTGGCCAGCGTGCCGCCATTCTGCTCGGCAACCTGCTGACCGATCGCATAGCAGTCGGATGAAGCCAGGACGATCGGCCGGTTCCGCTCGGGCACGACGACCGGCAGCGCCGTCGCCTGCGACGCAAACAGACCGGCAGCGCAGAGCGCCAATGTCGCGGTTCGGAAATGGGAGCGAAGCGTTTTCATGATCAGCGTCCTAACGCATCGGTGCTGAACGTGAAATGAACAGTGAACGCCTGCAACACATGCCTATCTCACCCCCCCCCTGAAACGCGAGACAACCGACCTTATGATTTTGGCCGCCCCAACCCGGCAAATTCATCCAAGCGCCAGTCTAGACTGTGTTGCAGCCAGATTGAAAGCGCGTCAGGCGTTTTCTTCCGTCACGGCGCGAAAGCGCAGCAGCCCGTGATAGGCTAAAAGGTCCTCGTCGTAACGGGCCTCGGTGAATTCGAGCCTGAGATTGATGCGGTGATGCTTGTCGAGCGCGAGCGCCGCATCCTGGAGGCGGGTGCTGACAAGGTCCATTGCATCGAGCATTTCTTTCCTGGCCTCGGACTTCGACCAGAAATGCAGCGTGAAAAGCTGCTCGGCATCGTTCTCCATGCCGGTTGTCCAGTCGTAGACGCTGGTCCGGCCGTAGGTGACATAGGGAAATGGGACATTTTCCGGGGCATGATCGAACAGTTTTGCGCCGCCCAATGCCGCTGACAGGGAACCGTCACCGTTCAACGCTTCGAACAAGGCCTTCTGCAGCGCGGCGGCCGGCGCGGTCATCGTCTTCTCCCTCGCCCGTCACGGCTGAACAGGCCTTCACCCCGACGGCGATTTCCGCTTGCAGCGTAGCCGCGTTGACGTTCTGGCGCCAGATCACTGGATTTCCAAGGTCCCGATCGCGCGGACGGTCGGGACCTATCGAAAATCGGCCGCTGTCAGCACATACATGCTCTTGCCGGTACGGGCATAAGCATTCCTTGCGACGTCATGTATGGGACCGACGGCCGAATCGAAGGCGGCGAGATACGTGGCTTCGGCTGTCGCCGTCCCCGGCGGTGCCGTCGAGATGGCGTCTGCATGGACAAAGAAAGAAATCTGGGACATGCCGTCATACCCGACGAAGCGGATCCGTCGGCTCGCCTCGTCATAGCTTCGACTTAGATTTGGAAATGTCAGGCTCATGACTTGATGCCGTTAAGCGGCCCCCGCTTTCTTGCCCGCCGCCCGCTTTTTCTTGGGAGCGACGGGATTGAGGGCTTCCGCCGCACGGTCGGCCTCTTCCTTGGCCAGCCGCAGCGCCCGCAACCTTTCGGTCTTGATGGTCCTGGCTTTGGCCTCGGAAACATATTCGGCCGTAGCCTGGTTTCGCTCGGCGGTTTTCTTCTGCTTCTCCATGAAGCGCGCTTCAGCTTTTTCCATGATATTCTGATTGAGTTCCGCCATCGATAAAATCTCCTTTTCGCTGAGGTGATGAAAATTAGTTTCTCACCTAAAATAGGAACTCGGAACGGAAAAACCAATTTTCAAAAATGTTTTTGATTGATCAAATGTCTGAAAGACATCATGAAATAATACTAGAAATTGCATTCGCACCGACCCCAAAATGCCGTACCGACTGCTCATTCACGACACCGGTGCTGCGCCACCCTCTTCCGTGCGTCGCGCTATGAATTCGTCGAGAACACCTGATGTGGCAGCGGCAGAAGCCGGCGGCCGAAAATCGGCCAGCAGCCGTTTCCAGATGCCGGTGGCGCGCTCCGTGGCGGTTCTTGACCCGGCCTGCGTCCAGTTGCCGAAATTCGACCAATCGGCGACCAGCGGCTCGTAGAAAGCGGTGCGGTAGCGCGCCATTGTGTGCCCGGCCGAAAAGAAATGCCCGCCCGGCTGCACTTCGGCGATAGCCTCGAAGCCGATCGCGGCCTCGTCTCCTGGTGTCGCCGCGCAGAGTTCGGCGACCGTCTGCAGTGCCTCGATATCGGTGATCAGCTTCTCGAACGAAACGCTCAAGCCGCCTTCGAGCCAGCCCGCGGCATGGATGCAGACCGTTGCACCCGCAAGCACCGAGCCCCACAGAGCGAACTGCGTTTCATGGGCCGCCTGCGCGTCCGATATGTTGGCGGCGCTGCCGCCGCCGGACCGCCAGGGAAGGCCGGTGAGGCGCGCAAGCTGACCGGCGCCGAGCGTCGCCTTGACGTGCTCCGGCGTGCCGAACGCCGGCGCCCCCGACTTCATGTCGACATTGGAGGAGAACGAACCATAGACGACCGGCGCGCCCGGTCGCACATTCTGGGCCAGCGTCAGCCCGGCCAGCGCTTCGGCGTGCTGCAGCGTCAGTGCGCCGGCCACCGTGATCGGCGCCATGGCGCCGGCCAGGCAAAAGGGCGTGATGATCAACACCTGCCCCGCCTTGGCAAAGTCGATGATGCCTTGCGCCATCGGAATGTCGAGCTGACGCGGCGAATTGGTGTTGATGACGGTGTAGCAATGAGCGCCCGAACGGAATTCGGCCTCGGACAGGCCGCGCGCCAGCCGCAGCATCTCGAAGCCGTCCTCGACCTGCGGCGTGCCGCGCGCGAAGACGAACGGCAACTTGTCGGAGAGCGTCAGTTGCGCCCGGTTGACGGCATAATGGCGGAAACGGTTGTCGATGTCCTGCGGCTCGATGCAAGGTCCCAGCATGTGCAGCACGTCGAAATGCTGCACCAGGCGGATGAGATCCTCGAAAGCGGCAAGCGTTCCCGGCCGCCGGCCGCGCTCTAGATCGGTGACGTTCGGCGCCCCGGATCCCGCCAGGAACGTCATCGAGCCAAGCTCGAGCGTCAGGTCGCGGGCACGGTCACCAGCGTGCGCCCGGATCGATTTCGGCGCAGAAACCAGCGCCGCCGCGACAATGTCCCGGCCGATGCGCACCATTTGACTGTCTTCGTCGACCAGCGCACCGGCACGAGCAAGAATGGTGCGTGCCTCCGGCAGTAGCACCTTGACGCCGAGTTCCTCGAGCACGCGCAGCGCCGTGTCATGTATCGCGGCGACCTGGTCGGCCGAAAAGATCGGCTGCGGCAGGAACGGGTTCTTCAGCGAACGATAGTCCGGCCGGCGGCTGGTCTCGCTGCCGGCCTCGCCGGTTCGTCCGCGCCTGCGTTCGCGCCTGAGATCACGTGCGGCGTCATCGATCATGGCGGATACTCCTCATTACCGTACTGCGCTGCCGTATTGCCTTGCCCTGGGGATCGTAGGGAGAAGCCGCTATGACGCGCGCCGGCCGCTCTGCCCAGTTCGTTGAGGCGGGCAGGATACTTGCACTGTACATATGTGTCTAGTACGGTTGTGTGCAGTTCCCCCTCATGCCTATTGTGCGGCCATGATCATGATTGCTCCGCAGGACGAGCCGGCGCCCGGCAACATCAAGGTGACGCGCTGGGACTGGATCAATCTTGCACTCCAGACATTGATTTCAGACGGCATCGAAAGCGTGCGCGTGCTGCCGCTCGGCCAGAAGCTCGGCGTTTCGCGCTCAAGCTTTTACTGGTATTTCGAGAGCCGTCAGGACCTGCTCGACCAGTTGCTTGCGCATTGGCGGAACACCAACACCAAGGCGATCGTCGAACGCGCGCAGCGGCCAGCCGAAAGCATCATCATGGGCGTCATGAACGTGTTCGAATGCTGGGCGGACGAGCGCCTGTTCGATCCCAGGCTCGACTTCGCCATCCGGGAATGGGCGCGTCGCTCCGACGACGTGCGCCGGGCCATCGACCAGGCCGACAATGACCGGCTAGGCGCGATCCGCGACATGTATCGCCGGCATGGCTACGACGAAGAGGATGCCTTCATCCGCGCCCGCGTGCTCTATTACATGCAGATCGGTTATTATGTGCTCGACCTCAAGGAACCGGTCGAGGCGAGAGTCAGTCATCTCGCCGCCTATCTGCGCAGTTTCACCGGCCAGGAGCCAAGCGATGCCGACGTGGCGCATTTCATGCGCTTTATCGCGGCGCGGTAAGCGGGTGCGAGCTGGCGGAGGTGGCAGGCCCTACCCTGGTAACAACAAACTGTACAGCGAAAGTCCCCTCGCCCTTGTGAGCGGAGCCAAAATGGACAAATAGTCTGGTAGGAGTGCCGCTTCTCAGTGAGAGGCGTAGCCGCAGCCGGATCCTGGAATGGCCAGTCCTTTGAAACCACGCAAGAGAAGAGGTCCGATTGCCGCAAGACTGCTGGCGGCGGATGCGTGGTTCGATTCCTCGCTCTACGAGATCGGCTTCGAGGCGCGCCGGTTCTGGGAAGCGGCCACCATTTTTTTCCGGCGCTTCCGCGTCTCCGGCTGGCGCCGCGGCATCATCGAACTGTTGAGCGAAGGTTTCACCCTCGGCGCCGGCGGCATCGTCGTCATGCTGGCGCTTGCCTTGCCGGCCTTCCAGGAAACCGCCGGCGACTGGCGTGCCCAGGGCGATTTCGCCATCACCTTCCTCGACCGCTATGGCAACGAGATCGGCCAGCGCGGCATTATCCAGCGCGATTCGGTGCCGGTCGACGAGATGCCCGACCAGATCATCAAGGCGGTGCTGGCCACCGAGGATCGGCGTTTCTTCGATCACTACGGCATCGACGCGCTCGGCCTTTCGCGTGCGATCTTCGCGAATGTGCGGGCGAATTCCGTGGTGCAGGGCGGCTCGAGCATCACCCAGCAGCTGGCCAAGAACCTGTTCCTGACCAATGAACGGACGTTGGAGCGGAAGGTCAAGGAAGCCTTCCTGGCGCTGTGGCTCGAGGCCAATCTGTCGAAGAAGGAGATCCTGCAGCTCTATCTCGACCGGGTCTATATGGGCGGCGGCACGTTCGGCATCGAAGCGGCCGCCGATTTCTATTTCGGCAAAAGCGTCAAGGATGTGAACCTCGCCGAAGCGGCGATGCTGGCCGGCCTGTTCAAGGCACCGACCAAATACGCGCCGCACATCAACCTGCCTGCTGCCAGGGCGCGGGCCAATGTGGTGCTGTCGAATCTCGTCGAAGGCGGCTTCATGAGCGAAGGTCAGGTGCTGCAGGCGCGGCTGCATCCGGCTGAAATCGTCGACCGCGGCGAGCAGAAGAGCCCGGATTACTACCTCGACTGGGCATTCGAAGAGGTCAAGAAGATCGCCGCGAAGTCCGGCCAGCATTCGCTGGTCGCCCACACCACCTTCGACGCCAACATCCAGAAGGCGGCGGAAGAATCGATGGAGTTCCATCTCCGCCAGTTCGGCAAGGAATACAACGTTACCGAAGGCGCCATGGTCGTCATCGAAACCAATGGCGCAGTCAGGGCGATCGTCGGCGGCCGCGACTACGGCGCCAGCCAGTTCAACCGCGCCACCAAGGCGCTGCGCCAGAGCGGCTCATCGTTTAAACCCTACGTATACGCAACGGCGATGGAGCACGGCTTCACGCCGGACTCCGTCGTTTCCGGCGCGCCGATCTCCTGGGGTGCCTGGTCGCCGCACAATTACAATGACGGACGGGCCGGCAAGCTCACGCTGATCACGGCGATGGCCAAATCGGTCAACACCGTGCCGGTGCGGCTGGCCAAGAATCATCTCGGCATCAAGCCGATCAAGGCGATGGCGGAAGCCATGGGCGTCGAATCGCCGCTCGAATCGCACAAGACGATGGTGCTCGGCACATCGGGCATGACCGTGATGGACCAGGCGACAGGCTATAGCGTGTTTGCCCAGAACGGCTTCGTCGGCACCCGGCATGGCATCACCCAGCTCGTCACCCGTACCGGCGAGGTGGTTTACGATTTCGCCAAAGATGCGCCGCCGCCGCGCCGTGTGCTCTCGGAACAGGCGCTGAAGTCTATGAACACCATGCTGGCGGCGGTGCCGGTGATGGGCACGGCGCGGCGCGCTGCCCTTCCCAATATCGTTTCGGCCGGCAAGACCGGCACAACGCAGTCTTACCGCGACGCCTGGTATGTCGGCTTCACCGGCAACTACACGGCTGCCGTGTGGCTCGGCAATGACGACTTCACCCCGACCAACAACATGACCGGCGGCTCGCTGCCGGCGATGGTTTGGCAGCGGCTGATGGTCTATGCGCACCAGAATATCGACCTCAAACCGATCCCCGGTCTCGATCATCCCTTCGTCGACGAAGAGATCGCCGCCAAGGCCGAGGAAGCGGAAAAGAAGAATGCCGAGCAGGCAGCGGCCGACACCGCCGCCGAGCGGCCGCCGGTGCTGTCCAGCCAGACGACGCGGGCGCTCAGGGACATCACAAGACTGTTCCAGTCAGCGCCCGTCCTACAGGCGCCTGCGACGCCGGAGACCTTGTCGGCCCTTTGACGCCGGCACGACGGGCCAGGCCATGCTCGCGCCGGCAATTCCACAGAGGTCCGCTTGCCATCGCCCCCTGCCCCGCGATATCCCCGGGCGGCACTCCTCTTTTTTCCCGCGGCGCTTCATGCTCAAGAATGCATTCCTGACGCTCCTCGCGCTTGCCATAGCCATCGGCGGCGGCGGGGGCAGCGTCTGGTACGCTCTCAAGACGCAGGACGGCATCGGCGCGATCAGGATCGGCCCATGGACAGCGTTCCCCGCTATCGGCACGAGGGCGGCAGATCCTTATTCGAAAGCCCGCGTGGCGCGCGAGGGCATCCTTGCACTTGGGCAGGCAGAAGGCCTGTCCTTTATCGCCGAACGCGATTCCGGTGGCGAACAATTGAAACGTCAATGCGCCTATGAAATCGAAGGTGGATTTCCCGCGGCCCGGTTCTGGACCCTCTATGCCGCCGATCAATCGCTCGGGGTGGTCGAGACCGGCAAGCCAAGGCTTGCGGCGCTTCAATCATACCAGGTGCTGCGCCAGCCCGACAATTCGGTAGTGATTTCCGTCAGCAACCGCCCCGCACCCGGCAACTGGCTGCTTTCCGACGGCTTCGGCCGGATGTATTTCGTGCTGACATTCTACGACACGCCGATCGCCAGCAGCACGGGTCTTTCGGATATCACGCTGCCGCAGATCCTGAAGGTCGGCTGCAATGCGTAGGCTGCTGCACGCGATCCTGCTCGGCCTGCTGGGCGCTGGCATCGTGCACATCGTCGTACTGCTGCTCGTCCCGGAATTTTCCGAACGTGATGCGTGGTCGCGGCTGGCCATGGCCTCGGACCTCTATAGGATGACCAGGCTGGACGCCGAGGCCGGCGGTACGCCGGTGGTAAAATCCGTCGATCCGCTGTTCTATGCGGCTGCTTGCCGGTTCGATCTGTCAGAAGGAATGGTTCGGGTGAAGGCACCAGGAAACGTCCCGTTCTGGTCTGTATCGGTCTATGACCGCAGCGGCCATAACATCTACTCCTTCAACGACCATAGTGCGACCGGAAGGGTGCTGGACAGTATCGTACTGACGCCGGCGCAGATGATCGAGATCCGCAAGGAGCTCCCGGAGGAATTGCAAGGGGCAATCTTCGTCGAGGCGCCCGTTGACGAAGGCATGTTCGTCATCCGCTCGTTCGTGCCCGACGACAGCTGGAAGCCGGTCGTGTCGCGGTTTCTCGAGCAGAGTTCCTGCGAACTGCAGGTCTACTGACGTCAACCGAAATATGCCGCCGGTTTCCGGCCCAACAGGGTGCGCGGCGCTCTCTTACAGTGTTAGAGCGTCCTTTGCGCGCCCAACAGGGCGCGCGGCGCTCTAATGATGCGGAACAGGCATCGTCCCCGACGAGCCGGGCATCGTCCCCGACGAGCCCGGCTTATCCGGACCGGCGCCTGGCCGCGTCTCGCCCGTCAGCTGCCGTAGCTCGTAGCGGATGCCGGGGAAAATGATCACCGCCGCCGGCGTTCCGGTGTTTCGTTCTGCTCGATTGGTTGCCGCCGTTCGCGGCACGAAAGACAGTACCATGCCCATGGTTCATGCATTCCTCTCGGTTGCCCCGGAGCACAACGCAACGCCTCCAATCTGATTAAGGACGGCAGTAGGTTAACGGAACGCTAACGGATCGCCGCTAATTTGATCTTTGTTCTGAGGTCAGGAAGTCCTGACCCGAGGCTAATGCGAAACCGACACAGTCCCGGTCGAGCATGGTCCAGATCGTGTCGAGTGTCAGGCGTATCCTACGTGTCAGCTTCGGATTTCAGGCAAATCGCTATACGGGCTGAATCGGGAAAGGCCGAAAGGCTGTTCCGCGCGGCGGTGTCGGCGTTCTGTTCGCTCACCCGCCCTTCGCGCCGGGAGATCGCACAACTTGAGGATCTGACGCTTCCGCTTTTCGCCAACGTGTCGGTCGAATCGCGCCGCTATGTCGCCGCCGCCCTTTCCGAATGCGAATATGCACCCACTGCGTTGGTCCGGCGGCTTTGCGAGGAGCCGGTCGACGTTGCCGCGCCGTTGCTCATCCGCTCGCGCGCGCTGAGTGATATCGACCTCGTCGCGCTGATCGGACGGCACGGCCTGCCGCATGCGCGCGCCATCGCGCGCCGCAAGGATCTGAACCCGACCATCGCCCAGTTGATCAGGGCGCTTGAAAAGCCGACGCTGGTGAGCGTGCGGCAGCAGGAGGCGGTCGCCAAGACGGCGCCCGAAAGCGCCGAAGTCGTCGCGCCCAGCCCCGACAGCCAGCAGGTGCCCGGCGCCGCCGCCGAGAATGCACGGCGCAGGCTGCGGTCGATGATGCGTGCCGATGATGAGAGCGGCGGCGCGACCATCAATCCGTTCGCCGGCGCTGAAACCTATGTCAAACTGCGCGAGACGGCGCTGACCGGCAACGTCGCATTCTTCCAGACAGCACTGGCCGACGCGCTCGAAATCGATTTTTCAACGGCGCGGTCGGTCACCGCAAACCAGAACTACACGTCGCTCCTAGCCGCCCTGCGCGCGCTTGATCTCGGCGAAGAGAGGGCGTTCCTGATCACCGTCGCCGTCTATCCCACAGAGTTTCCGCATCCGCAGGCTATTCGCGTCTTCCTCGACCGCTACCGACTGCTGCATCGCGACGCAGCGCTGGACAGGCTACGCGGCTGGAAGGCCGAGACGCTGTCGAAGGCCATTCGCAATGCCGGGCCCGTTGCGGCAAACGCGGACATCCGAAAAGCGGACAGCGACAATGTTGCCGCCAGCCCTAAAGCACGTCGCGTTTGACCGGCCTCATGCGACGCGCTTAGGTTGTTGTTTTATGCATGTCGTTATCGCAAAACCGCTGCACTTTTGCGCGACATGCATCAAGGCGCGTCGGGTCTGAAAGAGATTCAAGTGAACGCTTTAAGCCTTTGTTTTCATGCATCTCGTTAGAGCGACTTGACGGAAATAAGTTCCTCGACGGGGACAGCGCCGGCCTCGATCTCGACGACCCAGATGTCGGGATCGAATTTCTTCTCCCTTTCCAGTCGTGCGTCAAAAGCGGTGGCATCGTCACCGGCGCCGAGCAGACTAAAGAAACGGTCGTCGGGTTTGGCCGAATCGTAGCTCGTCTGCGGCGCCGGTCCGAACAAGGCAACCTCGCCCATGCGGCCACGCGCCAGCAAGAAGACCGCGCCGGCCTCGGTCGCGCCGCGCTTGACCACGGCGGCGAAGCCGCCAGCGCCGAAAACCCGGCGCAACAGGGCCGACACCCACAGATCGGTGGTTACGCGCATGGCAGCATTCTGGACGACATCGGACGGTACTTAGAGCGCTTTGCGTTTGGGTGAAACCAAAACCGCGCTCCAGTTTTTTTTCAACTCAATTTCTCGGTCGTTTGGCTGCAAAATGCTCCAGAGCAAAGGTCTGAAAAACCGAAATCGGTTTTGCCCACCCCGGCTGGCGAGCGCCCGCCTCGAGCATCAGTTAGTCAGGCCGATCTCGCGCATCTTGACGTAGACGACCTCGTCGGGTTCGCCGGTCTCAGGCAGCCCGAACAGCGACTGGAACTCCCTGATCGCTGCCTTGGTGCGGGCCCCGACCACGCCGTCGAGTTGCATATCGTCATTGCCGAAAGCCTTCAACCCAGCCTGGATCTTAATGATACGGGCGTCGGGTGCCTGCGCCGGCGCATCTGCCGGCGCCGAAGCGGAGACGGGAATCGCGGCCAGGTCGTCCGGACGAGGTGCCGGATGCGGCATGACCGTCGAGGCGGTTGGCGTGGCGCCCAGTTGATCGAGCAGAACGCTGTCGATCTCACCGGAAGCGTTGAGCCCGACCTTCTGCTGATAGGCTTGTATGGCCTTACGCGTGTTGGGGCCAGAAATGCCGTCGACCGTGCCGGAATAAAAATCCAGGTCCTTCAATATGCCCTGGATCTGCTTGACGACCGGATCGCTCTTGATCGGGGCCGAGCCCGGCCGCACGATGTTGATGGTGGTTTCGGGTTCGTCGGCGCCTGCTCGAGGAAAGCTCTCTATGCTCCTGGTCGCAAAAAACGCGCCGGCATGAGGAAAAGGCTGATACCACAGGGCGTTCGCCGAGACGTAGAACAGCGTCACCAGGAAGGCGGTCGAACCGCCGACCAGAACCGGATTGCGCGAGATCAGGCTGCCGACCGCGACCGCGCCACCCTGGAAGGCATTGCCGCGGCGCTTGACCGTCTTAGGCTGTTTTGCGGAGCGAGCCATGCCTGTCCCCTTTCGTCTCCGCCTTCGCCGCAGGCATTGGCAGCACGCCGGGCTTGTCCGCCGAACGTCCCTTCGGTCCGTTCACCGGCAAGCTGATCGTGACCGTGGTGCCCTCGCCCGGCATGCTTTCGATCGACATCGTGCCCTCGTGCAGCGCCACCAGGCCCTTCACCAGTGACAGGCCGAGCCCGGTTCCCTCGAAGCGGCGCGTATAGTCGTTCTGGATCTGCATGAACGGCTTGCCTAAATTGGCAAAGTCTTCCTCGGCGATGCCGATGCCGGTGTCCCTGACCCAGAAATGCAGTCGCGAGCCGATCCGCTTGGCGCCGACGACGACATCGCCGCCATCGGGCGTGAACTTGATAGCATTGGAGACCAGGTTGATGAGTATCTGCTGCACGGCACGACGATCGGCGTTTATCTCGCCGGCATCCGGTGCGATCTGAGCCTGCAGATCGATGTTCTTTGCCTCAGCCTGCAAGCGCATCATCGACTGGCACATTTCGACCGCTTCCACGAAACGGAACGGTTCCGGCTCGGTTGCATAGGCGCCGGCTTCGATCCTCGAGACGTCGAGTATCGAGGTGACGACGGCAAGCAAATGCTGGCCGGACTCCTTGACCAGGCCGACATATTCCTTCTGGCGCGGATCCTTGAAGGTGCCGAACATCTCATGCAGCAGCATGTCGGAAAAACCGATGATGGCGTTCAACGGCGTGCGAAGCTCGTGGCTGACGACCGCCAGAAACCGTCCCTTCGCCACTTCGGCAGACGCGGCCGCCTCTTTCGCAGCGGCAAGCTCTTCGCGCAAGCCGGCGAGTTCGTCGTTCTCGCGCAGGACGAGCGCGAAGACATCCTCCTGCTCCGCCCGCATCAGCTCAAGGGAAAACGGCCGGTAATTGTCCGCCGTTGGGCCGTTGCCGTTTTGCGGCAGTCGGACGCGAAGATCGAGCCGACGTGCCGACGTGCCATCGCGCATATCGGCCAGCGCGCTGAGGTATGCGACGCGATCGGACAGATGGATACGGTCGAACAGGCCGCTACCAAACAGCAGTTCCGGCTGCAGCTTCAGGATCGTGCGCGCCTTTGCCGACGCATCCAGAACCTCGCCATGCCTGCCGGCCCGCAGGACAACGGCGTCGATGATGTTTTCGAGCCGATCGTCGGTCGCCGGATCAAGCTGCGCGCCGGCCGGATTGCCAAGTCTCGCGACGCGCGGAACGACGGTGAGCGCCCAACCCAGCGGCAGCAGCCAATGCCAAGCGGTGATTTCCGCCGGGCCGAACGGGAAAACAGAACCGGCCAAAGCCTGCAGCAGGATAGCGAGAGATGCGGCTATGGCGCCCCAGAGTGCATCGCGACGAGACGCGCCGATCCACCAGGCTTCGAACGGCAGCGCCACGACAAGCATGGCGACCGGCGAGGCCAGACCGTCCGCCGCGGCAATGACACCGGCAAGAGCAAGACTGCCCATCGCCAGGGCGACCTGGCCGGCGAACGCCATCTTGCCCGATGCTGCCACCAGCAAGGCGGCAAACCAGCAGAGGCCGAAAGTCGCAAAGATCGCAGCCATGGTCACGGCCGCGCCCATGCCCGAGGTGACCAGCGTGACTGCTGCGCTTGCCGCAAAGAACGGAGCGGCCAGCATGACACCGATAAACCGGCGCTGGCACCGGCGGTCGTTCTGTCCGAGGATCGACGGATGAACCATACGTTCGCAACCGGCTGCCATCGCGCCGGGCAACTCAACGTATCTGGCCCTTATCGAACTCAACTCAACGCACTCGCACCTGGCGTGAACAGCCCTGCTTCGCAGATTGCTTTTGTTGATCTGAAACTCGCATCCAGCGTTTAAGGAATGGATAAGGCAGGACCGATCAATGCCCGGCCTGAGACAAATATTGGGAGGCCGGCGCGGCAAAACCTTCGCAATTGCAGCCATAGTAAATGGAGCGTTATCCGGGCGAACCGCCCTTTCGCCTCTGACAGTCGCCACCGGCACACCGCGTTTCGGGGAAATAACTACGGAAAACAACTAGATGGATGGTTAACCTAAAGTGAAGAAAATCGGCTGGATTTGAGACAAATCCATTGCAAAATGCTTCGTTTGGAATTTGCCTAAAATTTGAGGAAAATTTTCGCCGACCGGGCAAGCCGTCCTTTGCGCGACTATGCCACTATCGTACCCATAAAGAGGTCATGCCGCACGAATGCATGATCCGGTCACAGATGAGGGCATACAGATGGGCTTTCTGATCAGAATGGCTTTCTGGTTTTCGCTGGTGCTTCTGGCACTGCCGCTGAATGTCGGCTCCGACGAGACAGGCCACCAAAGCGTCGGGCCGATCCAGGCGTTATTTGCGGCACGCGAAGCCGTCGGCGACATTGCCGGCATATGCGAGCGCAAGCCCGATGTCTGCGAGACCGGCAAGTCCGCAATGCACACGATCACCGCCCGGGCCAAGGAGACCGCCAAGATCGCGGCCGCCATGTTGGACGACAAGACCGGCGAACCAGACACGGCGACAATGACCGGCAGCTTGCCCGAAGACATCGTCTTGCCCGCGAAAATCGACTTACCGGCGAAAATCGATCTCCCGGCGAAAAACTGAGATATTTTTCAGCGCATCTATCACCGCACCACAGGCCGTCCGCCCGTCGACGCCTAGTGGTGTTTTTTCCTCTTTTTCCGTGACGCGGCGTCGCCGGATGACTATATCCGAGGTGATGACCACGACGATCCAAACGATCCGCGACGACTTCTCCCTGCTTGACGAGTGGGAAGACCGCTATCGCTATGTGATCGAACTGGGCGAGGCCCTGCCCCCGTTTCCGGATGAGGAACGCAACCCTGCCAACAAGGTGCCCGGCTGCGTCAGCCAGGTTTGGCTGACCACCGAATATGGACCGGGCCCCGACCCAGTCGTTACCTTCGCCGGCGATTCGGACGCCCATATCGTGCGCGGCCTCGTCGCTATCATGCTGGCGCTGTTTTCCAGACGACCCGCCAGCGAGATCCAGAAAACCGACGCGGAAGCCACGCTGAAGGCACTCGGCCTCGACGAGCACCTGTCGCCGCAACGCGCCAATGGTCTTCGTTCCATGGTCAAGCGCATCAAGCGCGACGCCGAGGCGGCGTTGAGGCAGACCGCCTGATTAGGCCGCGCGATCCAAAACGGCGCCCGGAGGCGCCGTTGATCGCTCAACCCACGTTGGGAGGAGCCGATATCAGCGCCCCTTGCGCTTGCGGCCGAGACCCATCTTCTTGGCGAGCTGTGAGCGGGCGGCAGCATAGTTGGGAGCAACCATCGGGTAGCTTGCGTCCAAGCCCCATTTTTCACGATACTCGTCCGGCGTCAGACCGTAGTGGGTCATCAAGTGACGCTTCAGCGACTTGAACTTCTTGCCGTCTTCAAGACAGACGATGTAGTCGTCATGGACGGAGCGTTTCGGGTTTACTGCCGGCTTCTGCTTGTCGGCAGGTGGCTGTTCACTGGCCCCGCCCACGCGCCCGAGGGCGGCATGGACATCGGCGATGAGGCTCGGCAGTTCGCCGACCGGCACCGGATTGTTGCTGACATAGGCGGCTACGACGTCGGCCGTCAATTCGATCAGCGCATCACTATTTCTGGAAGGTGTTTCGATAATATCCATGGCTTCCTGGCCCCAACGTGAGTTGTTTCTACCTGCGCCCTATTTTTGATAGGTCGGGCATCGCGCGAAATTTTTGCAGGAAAGAGCCTCTGCGATTCGCGTCGCAGCATCCTAATGAGCCACTAAACCAAGTAAGTCAATTCGCTTCTTGCGCTGTATTCATCGATGGCAATAAAATATTCGACGATCAGCTTCAACCTTTCGTGCACTCTGTAACTTTGCGATATTTTCTGGGCAGACCAGCAGCGGCGGACGCCCGGTCAAGCTGCCATTACATCCATGAGAGCCAGTAAAAAAATCTCAATGCTTGGCTATGCTTGGTTGTGGCGCAGGCTAGCTGGTTGTTTTCAGAGTCCACAAAACCATAGGTTGCGATTTGCTGTTTGCAAGCAAGCCGGAAATCAGCACCGTGGACCGGCACCGATCCATCAATGTGTGGTGATGTATTTTCCGTAGACCCAGCCGGTTACGAAATTGCCGTTCTGTGCCGGATCATGCCAGACTTCGCACCAGCGATAGCGGATCTTCTGTTCCTGCTTCCAGCGCATGACCCCGAAAATCGGAATCGATTTTCGGAAAGGATCATGCCCAGATTCAAAGGTGCTACAGCGTCCTTTGCGCGTCCAGAGGACGCGCGGCGCTGTAGTGCGGCTGCCTGGCGATGTCGAGCAGGTTTATGCCGCCCGTGCATTTGCCGGTCATCTGCAAAACGGCACCGTTGGGATAAGCGCCTGCTTCTGGGACGACCCCGCAGGATGCTTGCGCACGTTAAGCGTGTCGCCAAACGGAACGTTGGTCACTTGCCAAGCTGCGAACACGGTTGCATGAGATTGGCCGGTAAAGGCCAAAACTGTCGAAGCGACGGCGAAGGCCGCAGCAACGTGAAAACGGAATTTCATTTTTCTCTCTCCTCCGGCTCATCTTCTGGAGCGCGGCGCAAACATATTGTCCAGCCCTTGAACCTGCACTGATCGGCGTGTTCATTCGCCATTCGAATAACTTCCACAGCGAGACGCAATGACCCGAACCCCAGCATTTCCAACTGTCAGCCCGCCGCAACCAGAGAAGCAACCTGTCTTCTATCTCCATCATGGGGTAAGCCGGACGGACGACTATGCCTGGCTGAGAGCCGACAACTGGCAAGAGATGTTCAGGGATCCGTCCCTGCTCGACAGCCAGATCCGCGCCCATCTCGAGGGGGAGAACGCCTATCAGGCGGCGTTGATGGCCGACACCGCCCAGTTGCGGAAGCAGCTTTTCAAAGAGATGAAGGGCCGCATCAAGGAAGACGATTCTTCCGTGCCGATGAAGGATGGGCCCTACGCCTATGGGTCATCTTTCAAGCTTGGCGGCGAGCAGCCACGTTATTTCCGCACGCCGCGCGATGGCGGCGACCAGCAGATCCTGCTCGACGGCGATCTCGAGGCCGAGGGCAAAGCCTATTTCCGCATCGGCGGCGTCGACCATTCGGCCGATCACGGCAAGCTCCTGTGGGCGTTCGACGATAAGGGCTCCGAATTCTTCACGCTTCGTGTGCGCGATCTCGCCGACGGCAACGATCTGGCCGACAGGATTCCGGATACCGGTGGCGGCGGCGTGTGGGATGCCGGAAATGACGGATTTTTCTACACCCGCCTCGATCCCAACCACCGTCCTTCCAAGGTGCTGTTCCATGCCCTTGGCGACAGTCCTGAGAACGACCGGCTGATCTACGAAGAAACCGATCCAGGCTTCTTCATGAATGTCGGCGGCACGCGCTCCAACGAGTGGATCATGGTTGGCATCAACGACCACGAGACCTCGGAATATCGCATCATGAGCGCCAGCGAGCCGTTCGCCGAACCGAAGCTGGTTGCTCCGCGCGAGACCGGCCTGCAATACGACCTCGAAGAAGGCGGCGATATCTTCTTCATTCTCACCAATGCCGACGGCGCCAAGGATTTCAAGATCATGACTGCGCCGGCGAGCGACCCGGTGCGCGCCAACTGGCAGGAGCTGGTGCCGCACGAAGCGGGCCGGCTGATCCTTTCGGTGATCGGCTTCAAGGACCACATGGTCAGACTTGAGCGCAAGGAAGGCCTGCCGCGCATCGTCGTGCATGACCGCTACAGTGGCGAGGAACACCTCATCGCCTTCGACGAGGAAGCCTTTTCACTCGGCCTGTCGGGATCCTATGAATACGATACCGAGATCATGCGCTTTTCCTACTCGTCCATGACGACGCCGGCGCAGGTCTTCGACTACAACATGCGGACCCGCGAGCGCGTGCTGCTGAAGACCCAGGAAGTTCCGTCCGGTCACGACCCGGACCAATACCTGACGCGGCGGCTGATGGCGCCCGCAGCCGACGGCGAACTGGTGCCGATCTCGCTCATCCACCATCGCGACACGCCGCTCGACGGATCAGCGCCTTGCCTGCTTTACGGCTACGGCTCCTATGGCATCACGGTCCCGGCCGCCTTTAACACCAATTTGTTATCGCTGGTCGACCGCGGCTTCGTCTACGCCATTGCCCATGTACGCGGCGGTAAGGACAAGGGCTATGGCTGGTACGACGACGGCAAGCGGGCGCACAAAATGAACACGTTCACCGATTTCATCGCAGTCGCCCACCACCTCGTCGCCGAACGCTATACGCAACATGATCGCATCGTCGCTCAGGGCGGCTCGGCCGGCGGCCTGCTGATGGGCGCGATCGCCAACATAGCGCCGGAATGTTTCGGCGGCATCGTCGCCGAGGTTCCGTTCGTCGACGTACTCACCACCATGCTCGACGAGACCTTGCCGCTGACGCCGCCGGAATGGCCTGAATGGGGCAACCCGATCGCTTCGGAGGAAGACTACCGGACGATCGCCTCCTACTCGCCCTACGACAACGTCGCCGCGCTCGACTATCCGCCGATCCTGGCACTTGCCGGCCTCACCGACCCACGTGTCACCTACTGGGAGCCGGCCAAATGGGTAGCGCGGCTGCGCGACCGCAAGACCGGCGACAATCCGGTGCTGTTCAAGATCAACATGGACTCCGGCCATGCCGGCGCATCCGGCCGGTTTTCCAGGCTCGAGGAAATCGCCTTCACCTATGCGTTTGCGCTGAAGGTGGCGGGCAAGGCCGACCTGGCCACGACAGCGCCGCCCGCCCTTTTGGACACGCAAAGGGCGCTGTAGGAGCTTAATCTTTCGCACGATCCCCAGCGGGGAATCGATTCCGATTTCGGGCCATGGCCTGGCTGATTTTCCGCTCGCAATTGCGATGGCCGCGCGCTACCCAATGCGCGGCTTTTCGCTGCCGCGCCACCCACAATCATCCAGTCACGCCAAGGGTCTGCCATGTTGCTCGTCGACGTCTATCTCGACAAATCGCCCATCCAGGGCATCGGTGTATTTGCCAAGAACCACATTCCCCGTGGCACACTGGTTTGGAAGCTCGATCCCAATTACGACCGGCGCATCCCGGTCGAGACCTATGAGCGCGAAACCGGGCCGATCAAAGCCTATCTCGATCGCTATTCCTATCCCGACCGGCGCGACCCGAACTACATCGTCTTCGAAGCCGACGACGCGCGCTACATGAACCATGCCGATGACCCGAATTGCGACGTCTCCTCGCCCGAGGAGACGTATGCGTCGCGCGACATCGCGCCCGGCGAGGAAATGACCTGCAACTACAATCATTTCTTCGAAGCCGGCTTCGATTTCCTCGGCGACCGCTGACGCGCCGCCATCCCGTCCGGTCTTCGCGTCAGCTCGAAGGCTGCTTGCGCGCCGGATAGCCATCGGGATGCGGCGGTATGGCCTTCAGATAGGCTGATATTGCCGCCCGGTCCTCGGGCGTCAGTTCGGCCATGTTTCTCTGCACGTCGACCATGGCGCCGCCAACGGAATCGAAATCCGGCGTGAAGCCGGTTTCGAGAAAGTAGGCGATGTCGGCCTCCGACCAGTCACTGAGCCCGCCTTCACCCGAAGTGATGTTCGGCACAATGCCGCTGCCTTCGGCAGCAGTGGCTCCGGCCAGCCACGCGCTCTTCCTGGTGCCGCCAGCAAAATCACGCGGCGTGTGGCATTCGCCGCAATGGCCCGGCCCTTCGACCAGGTAGCGGCCGGCCATCACCGGATCCGGCGTGCCATCGGGGAAGGAAACCACCGGCTGGTCACTTAAATAGAGACGTTTCCACAGCCCGATGCCGCGACGGATGTTGAACGGGAATCCCAGTGAATTGGGCGGCGCCTTGCCGGCGACCGCCGGAAGCGTTTTCAGGAAGGCATGGAGATCGGCAATGTCGGCCGGCTTCATGCGCGCGTAGGATGCATAAGGAAACGCCGGATAGAAATGCTCGCCGCTCGGCGACACCCCCTTCATCATTGCGTTGGCGAGGTCTTCGACCGACCAGGCGCCGATACCGTCCTTGGCATCCTGCGAGATGTTCGGTGGCACGAAGGTGCCGAACGGCGTCTTGAGTTCGAGACCGCCTGCCAGTTGAAGGCGGGCATCGCCTTGTGAGCCTGGCTTCGCATGACACGATGTGCAGCCTCCGGCATAAAAAACGCGCTTGCCCCTGGCGGCATCGCCGGGGCCGAGTTGCGCCAGGGTCTGAGTGTCGAGCCTGACCGGCGCCGACAGGAACCAGCCGGCGACAGCGCCGGCGGCGCCCAGAACGAGGGCGGCGCCGACGAGTTTTTTCAGCCGGCGCATCGCCCGCTATCAGCCCTTCTTTATCCTGTATGTCTGGTGGCAGGTGCCACAATCGCCGCCTATGGTGTTGAACCCCGTCTTCAAGGCATCGACGTCGGCAGGGGCGGCGGCCGCCGCCGCCTTGACGTCGGCGAGATATTTTTCCTCAACCGCCTTGAAGCCGGCCATATCCTCCCAGATCTTGGGGGCAGCGGTGGTGTCGCCGGTTTCGCTGCCAGCCGGGAAAAGGGTGTCGACGTTTGCATGGAATTTCTCGGCGTTGGCCTGCAACGCCTTCAACGCCACCAGCACGGCCGCGGCGTCATAGGGGGCCTCGCCCTTGACCACTTTCGACAATTGGCCGGCGATCTTTCCGCGTTCCTTCATCAGGGCCTGGCGCTCCTGGATCGGATCGGCGAATGCCGCCGAACCGGCGAAGGCGAGCGTCGAGATGGCGAGGATAAGCTTTCTCATTCAATTGGCTCCTTGGTGAAGACGTTTCGGATGAAGGTCGGAACTGATCGATAACGGCAAAATTGGCTTAAAAATTCCGGAAATTCGCCTCACGCTTGTGTGAATTTTTTGCGGCAGTCGTTCTGTGCTGGAAAAGGGCGGCCGATCTTGAGCCAAAAGAAAAGCCCCGGTTTTGCCGGGGCTTTTCTGCAACTCAGTTAGGCCTACGCCTTTTCGTAAAGCTCAAGGACATGGTCCCAGTTGATGAGGCTGTCGACGAAGGCCTCGAGATATTTCGGCCGAGCGTTGCGATAGTCGATGTAATAGGAGTGCTCCCAGACATCGACGCCCAGGATCGGCGTCGCGCCATGGACCAGCGGGTTCTCGCCGTTCGGCGTCTTCGAGATCGCCAGCTTGCCGTCCTTGACCGAAACCCAGGCCCAGCCGGAACCGAACTGGGTGGTTCCGGCGGCGATGAAGTCGGCCTTGAACTTGTCGTAGCCCCCGAGGTCGCTGTCGAACGCCTTTTGCAGCGCCCCCGGCAATTTGTTGCCGCCGCCGCCCTTCTTCATCCACTTCCAGAAATGGATGTGGTTGTAATGCTGGCCGGCATTGTTGAAGAGCCCGGGGTTCTTGCCGAAGGACTGTTTCACAACCTCTTCGACCGACAAATCGCCGAGCCCGGCTTCGGCAGCCAACTTGTTGCCGTTGTCGACATAGGCCTTGTGGTGCTTGTCGTGGTGATACTCCAGCGTCTCCTTCGACATGTAAGGCTGCAAGGCCTCGTAGTCATAGGGCAAGGCGGGCAATTCAAAAGCCATCGGTCGTACTCCTCGTGGAAAAATGCGGTGCAATACCGGACTAACATAGGTCTGGATTGATATGGAGCAACTCCGGAATGAAGCGCCGGTTCGCTTTTTCGCCAGTCAGCCGGTCGAAGTCGAATGCGCCCAATCCCAGTAGAGTTCGCGCGCCTTCTTGGCTACAGGCCCGGGCTGGAGATTGCGATCCTCGATGCGGGTGACCGGCACGACCTTCGAATGGTTTCCCGTCGAGAATATCTCATCCGCTTCGAGAAAATCGCGCACCGACAGCGTCTTTTCGGTGGTCTTGAACCCATACTCGCCAAGCAGCGTCATGGTCCGCGAGCGGGTTATACCGGACAGGAACGTGCCGTTCGGCGCCGGCGTCAGGACATGGCCGTCCTTGACCAGGAAAATGTTCGAGGTTCCGGTCTCGGCGACATTGCCAAGCATGTCGAGCACCAGGGCATTGTCGAAGCCGCGCATCTTGGCTTCGAGGATGGCACGACCGTTGTTGGGATAAAGGCAGCCGGCCTTGGCGTTGGTCGGCATGGTTTCGATGGTCGGACGCCGGAACGGCGAGACGGTGACCGAAAAGCCCGACGGCGGGATCATCGGCGATTCATAGAGGCAAAGGCAGAAACGGGTCGAGGCCGGATCGGCCGGCACGCCCATATAGCCACCATGCTCGGCCCAGTACATCGGCCTTATGTAGACCGCCGTCTTGCCGTCGAACTTCTTCAGCCCGTCCCAGGTCAGCCCGACGATCTTTTCGGCGCTCATGGATGGTTTGAGACCAAGCGCGATCGCCGAAGCGTTTACCCTCGCGGCGTGGCGGTCGAGGTCGGGGGCGACGCCCTCGAACCAGCGGGCACCGTCGAACACGCTGGTGCCGAGCCACATGGCATGACTGCGCGGCCCTAGGATGGCGATGTTGCCTTCGTACCAGTCGCCATCCACAAAGGTCCATGTCGCGGATTGCGCCGCAGTCGCCAGTGTCATCGCTTGGTTTCCGTTCCAGACTGTCCTGTGTCGCCATTGGAAGATGCTTTGGCGTCTGCCGTCAACGGGCATCGCTGAGATTTGTTGAGGCCAGCGCTATGTGAACTGCAATCTGTGCTTGCGCCTTGCCTTGCCTCGCCGCAAAACTGTCACCATGCACCACGCGGCTTACGTTTTCGACGCTTACGGCACGCTGTTCGATGTCCATGCCGCCGTGCGCCGTCATGCCGACCAGATCGGGCCGGATGGCCAGCTCCTGTCGGAAATATGGCGCGCCAAGCAGCTGGAATATTCCTGGGTCAGGACGCTGATGGGGGCCTACGCCGATTTCTGGCAACTCACCGAGCAGGCGCTCGATTTCGCGCTGCGCAAGGTTCCCTCCGCGGACATGGGGCTCAGGGCCAAGCTGCTCGACGCCTATTGGCGGCTGGACTGCTATCCGGAGGTGCCCGTCGTGCTCAAGGCGCTCAAAGCATCTGGCGCCAAGCTAGCGATACTCTCCAACGGCTCGCCTGAAATGCTGGAGGCGGCGGTCAACTCGGCCGCGCTCGACCAGTTTCTGGACGACATCTATTCCGTCGACGCCGTCAAGCGCTTCAAGGCCGATCCGTCGGTCTACGACATGGTCACGACAGGCTGGCGCCTCTATCCGGATGCGGTGTCGTTTCAGTCATCCAACCGCTGGGACGTTGCCGGCGCCACCAAATTCGGTTTCCGGACAGTCTGGATCAACCGCTCCAACCAGCCCGAGGAATATCAGGATTTTCCGCCGGCCCTGATCCTGCCCTCGCTCGAAGGCTTGCTGACTGGTGGCTGACGCATGACCCGGAATCGATTTCTGGAAGGGACCATGCGCAAAGTAAAAGTGCTACAGCGTCCTTACGCGTCCAAATGGACGCCGCGCGCTGTAGCCCTGTTGCCCCGGCGCAACAGCGGCGGCGCCGCCACAGCTTTGCCTTGGTTTGTCCACCCTCAAGCCAGAATCGGAACCGCCTATCGCGCCGGGCATTGGTAGGGCTGGCGCCGCGCTGATCAGCGTATTCAAGTTTTTCGTTTTGAAAGGCAATTATGCTCACAACCGAAATCGAACCCTATCGCCTGAGCCGTCGCGGCTTTCTCAGCGCCGCTGCGCTCGGCGCCGCCTCGATTGCGGTTTCCGCCTGCACCACCGTGGGAGGGCAGCCGGTCGAGCCGCCGCCGCCAGCCAATGTCGAGCCGCCGCTCCTGGATTATGCAACGATGTACGCTCCGGTCAGCGACGGTGGCTTCGAGCTCCCGGGCATACCGTTCGAGAAAATCGACGAGCAATTTCTGCGTCAGATCGTTCCCGATCCGACCGGCCAACGGCCCGGCACCATTGTCGTCGATACGGCTGGCCACCACCTCTATCTCGTGCGTCCGGGCGGACAAGCCATTCGTTACGGTGTCGGGCTGGGTCGCGCCGGTTTCGAATGGTCTGGCGATGCCGTCGTCCAGTGGAAGCAGAAGTGGCCGAAATGGACCCCGCCGGCCGAAATGATCGCCCGCCAGCCCGAGCTCGCAAAATACAGCGCCGAGAATGGCGGCATGCCCGGCGGGCTGACGAATCCGCTCGGCGCGCGGGCGCTGTATCTCTTCGAGGGCAACGAGGACACGCTTTACCGCCTGCACGGCTCGCCGGAGTGGTTTTCCATAGGCAAATCGGTGTCATCTGGCTGCGTTCGCTTGATAAATCAGGATATTATCGACCTTTATGACCGTGTGCCCAACAAGACGCCGGTGATCGTTACCGCCGGTGTCGGTCAGGAACTGGTTGCCACGGCAGACCGCAAAGCCATTCCGATCGATGCGGGCGTCCCGGAAGGATCGATCCTGCTCGGCCCGGCAAGAGCGGTCTCGGACTCGATTTTCTGAGCCGGTCGAAGCAAAGTAGCGGCCATCGAGCCGCTCCTTTTATTTTCTAGGATTGTCCCCAAAGCGGTGCCCGCCTCTGGGTCCGATGCTTATGTCGGAGCATCGCATAGCCACGCACTACGTGGCAAAGCCACTAGTCTAGTCACGCTCATCAACCACCGTGAACGTAGAAATAATCTGCGTCATAGGCCTATAGTCCGCTTGCTATCCTCAGCGGCTTAGAGGCGTCTTCTGGATCGTACGCTGGGCGGACGTTCCCTCTACGGCTTCAGTCAGACGATGTTGCCTTCACGATCGACTTGCACGCCCTTTTTGCTCAAGGCGCGCGCGTGCGGCCGGTACGCGATGGCCAAGAGTATGACCTTGACCTCGGCATATGCGGAAAGAAGACCTGAGCACTCCGCGAGATCCGCTATTGGCGTGTAGCCGCGGTCCAGCCCCAATTAGGCCGATGACACCAATGCACTCAGCGCCCCCTTGCCAGACTGCCGAGGATGCCGCGAACGATCGCCCGTCCCACGGACGAGCCGACCGAACGAACCACCGATTTGATCGCCGCCTCCGCCACCGTCTGGCGATTGGACGCTCGCGGCGCCGGTGCTCGCCTGCCGCCGGTGGGCTGGTGAGCGGGATCGTCATTGCCGAAGCCTGGAATGGTCCAGCGTGAGCGGCCGCTCTCCTGCTGCTGCGCCTCTGCGTCGAGAGCGTCCTTGGCCTTCTTCTGCAGCATCTCGAACGCCGAATCGCGATCGACGGTCTGGTCGTACTGTCCCGCAACCGGGCTCTCAGTGATCAGCTTGCGGCGCTCGTCAGGCGTGATCGGCCCGAGCCGCGACGACGGCGGGCGAACCAGCGTCCGCTGGACCATGGACGGAACGCCTTTGGCTTCCAGCGTCGAGACCAGAGCCTCACCGGTGCCGAGCTGCGTGATTACGGTCGCACAGTCGAAATCGGGATTGGGCCTGAACGTCTCGGCGGCCGTCCTCACGGCCTTCTGCTCCCGCGGCGTGTAGGCGCGCAGGGCGTGCTGCACCCGGTTGCCGAGCTGGGCCAGAACCGTTTCGGGGATATCCAGCGGATTCTGGGTGACGAAGTAGACGCCGACGCCCTTCGAACGGATCAGGCGGACCACCTGTTCGACGCGGTCGACCAGCACCTTCGGCGCGTCATCGAACAGAAGGTGCGCCTCGTCGAAGAAGAAGACCAGCTTCGGCTTGTCGGGGTCGCCGACTTCGGGAAGCTCCTCGAACAGTTCCGACATCAGCCACAACAGGAATGTCGCATAGAGTCTAGGATTCATCATCAGCTTGTCGGCGGCCAGCACGCTGATCGCGCCGCGGCCGTCGCGGGTGGTGCGCATGATGTCGGCTATGCGCAGCGCCGGCTCGCCGAAGAAATTCGTCGCTCCCTGCTGCTCCAGGACCAGCAGCGTGCGCTGGATCGCGCCGACCGAGGGTTTTGTGACATTGCCGTAGCGAGCGCCGATTTCTTCGGCGCGTTCGGCGATGTTGGCAAGAAGCGCTTGCAGGTCCTTCAGGTCCAGCAGCAACAGGCCCTCTTCGTCGGCGATGCGGAAGGCGATGTTCATGATGCCTTCCTGCGCCTCGGACAGGTTCATCAGGCGCGACAGAAGCAGCGGCCCCATTTCCGAGACGGTGGCGCGGATCGGATGGCCCTGCTCGCCGAACAAATCCCAGAAGATGACCGGAAATTCCTGGAAATCATAAGGATCGAGCTTGATCTGCTCGGCGCGCTTGACCAGAAAATCCTGTGCCGTGCCCATCATGGCGATACCGGACAGATCGCCCTTGATGTCGGCGCAGAAGACCGGCACGCCGGCATTGGAGAAACCTTCCGCCAGGATCTGCAAGGTCACGGTCTTGCCGGTGCCGGTCGCGCCGGTGACCAGGCCGTGACGATTGCCATACTGAAGCAGCAGATTTTCGGCGCGCTGGTAGCTGTCATCAGGCTTTCGGCTGGCTCCTATGAAAATACTGGTGTCGTCAGCCATGTGTTCGGTCTCCGCAAACCTGAAGTGTTGAATGCCCTGGTCTATTGAAAGTAGCGGGGCTCGCCGCAGGTATAATGACGCCATTGCGCAGCGACAATGGCCAGGGTCGAAATTGGGCTTTTTGGAGCTTGCGGATTTTGCGCATGTTTGGCAATCGGTTGACGGTTCACCGTCGCAGGACGCGTGTTGCATTGTGATATGGGACGGGGAACCGTAGACTGACGTTCCAGGCCTATCGGCCGAGAAGACGAGGAGAGCGGATGGGCGCCGGTGCCTTGAACCACGATGCCGAACTTCCGAACCCTGACCGGCAGCGGTGGCTGGCCCTTGCGGAAAAAGCCTTGGCCGGCGGATCCTTCGAGGAAAAGCTCGTATCCCATACGGACGATGGCATCCGCATCGAGCCGCTCTATAATCGTTCAGTCACCGCAGAGCCTCTCGCGCGGGCAAATCCCAGATCGCCGTGGATCGTCAGCCAGCGTATCGACGATCCGGATATCGGCCGCGCCAAAGCCCAGGCCCTGGAAGATGTCGCACAGGGCGCCACCGGATTGTCGCTTGTCTTCGAAGGCGCGCCGAATGCGTTCGGCTACGGCCTGCCGAGGACTGCCGAGGCGCTGGAGACCGTGCTCGACGGCGTGCCGCTCAACCGCATCCAGGTCCGTATCGACGCGCATCCCTGGAGCCGCGCCGTGGCCGACTGGCTGGTTGCGTTCTTGAGCAAGCGACGGTCGGACCCGGCAAAGCTCAACCTTTCCTTCGGTATCGATCCGGCGGCGATCTTTGCGGGAACCGGCCGGTTGCGGATGTCGATCGAGGCCCTGCAGGCATCGATGCCGCAGTCCCTGGCACATTTTTTCTCGATGGGCGTGCCCGGGGTTCTGCTGGAGGCAGACGGACGCGTCTTCCACAATGCCGGCGCCACCGAAGCGCAGGAGCTGGGCACCATGATGGCTTCGGCGGTCTCCTATCTCCGGATGTTCGAGGAGGCGCGCCAGCCGCTCGTCTATGCGGCGCCCCATATCGGCTTTGCGCTGAGCGTCGACCAGGATCAATTCGTGTCGATGGCCAAGGTCAGGGCTTTGCGCAGGCTGTGGGCGCGTGTTCAGGAGGCATGCTCGATCGCCGCCTCCACCGCCAACATCCATGCCGAGACGTCCTTCCGCATGATGACTTCGGCAGACCCGGAGACAAACATCCTGCGTACTGCGATCGCCGGTTTTTCCGCGGCAGCCGGCGGGGCGGATTCGATCTCCATCCTGCCGCATACGATCGCGCATGGCCTGCCGGCGGGCTTTGCCCGCCGTGTCGCCCGCAATACACAACTGATCATGGCCAGCGAAAGCCATATCGACCATGTCGCCGACCCTGCTTGCGGTTCGGGCGCGGTTGAAGCGCTGACCGCCGACCTCTGCGCAGCGGCGTGGGAAGAATTCCAGCGGATCGAGGCAGAAGGCGGCGTGCTGTCCAGCCTGCAGCAAGGACATATCCAGAAACGGGTTCAGGCGGCCGCCGCCCGCCGCAGTGCTGCCTATCAGGCGGGCGATCGGGCCATCATCGGCACGACGCTTCACCCGTCGAAGACCGAACGTCCGGTCGAAACGCTGGCGGCGGAGCGGCGGCCTGCCGTCACCGAGGGCGTAGCTGTGTGCGAGCCGCTGTTTCCGATCCGCCTCGATCAATCGATCGGAGCAGCGCCATGATCCCGGATTTCAGCCAGATCGGCTGGTCGGCGCCGCGCCGGGCGCCGATCGAAGCCAAGGGCCAGCGGATGACCCCGGAAGGGCTGGCCATCAAGCATCTGTACAACCAGGGCGACCTCCAGGGTTTACCGCATCTCGACACTTATCCGGGCCTGCCGCCATTCGTGCGCGGCCCCTACCCGACCATGTATGTCCAGCAGCCGTGGACGATCCGGCAATATGCCGGCTTCTCGACGGCGGAAGAGTCGAATGCCTTTTACCGGCGCAACCTTGCAGCCGGCCAGAAGGGACTGTCGGTCGCTTTCGACCTCGCCACGCATCGCGGCTACGACAGCGATCATCCGCGTGTCGCCGGCGATGTCGGCATGGCCGGCGTCGCTATCGATTCCATCCTCGACATGCGCCAGCTCTTCGACGGCATACCGCTTGACGAGATGACGGTGTCGATGACCATGAATGGCGCGGTGCTGCCGATCATGGCGCTCTACATCGTGGCGGCGGAAGAACAGGGCGTTGCGCAGAAGGACCTCGCCGGAACCATTCAGAACGACATCCTGAAAGAGTTCATGGTGCGCAACACCTACATCTATCCGCCAAAGCCTTCGATGCGGATTGTGTCGGACATCTTCTCCTACACGTCGCAGCATATGCCGAAGTTCAATTCGATTTCGATCTCCGGCTATCACATGCAAGAGGCAGGTGCGACCGCCGACCTCGAGCTCGCCTACACGATCGCCGACGGCATCGAATATGCCCGCGCCGGTGTCGCGGCGGGTCTCGATATCGACCGTTTCGCGCCGCGCCTTTCCTTCTTCTGGGCGATCGGCATGAACTTCTTCATGGAGGTCGCCAAGCTGAGGGCAGCCCGCCTTTTGTGGTCGAACCTGATGCTGAAGAACTTCTCGCCGAAGGACGAGCGCTCGCTGTCGCTGCGCACCCATTGCCAGACTTCGGGCTGGTCGCTGACGGCGCAGGACCCCTACAACAACATCATCCGGACCATGATCGAGGCGATGGCGGCGACGCAGGGTCATACGCAATCGCTGCACACCAACGCCTTCGACGAGGCGATGGCGCTGCCGACCGATCATTCGGCTCGTATCGCCCGCAACACGCAGCTCATCCTGCAAAAGGAATCCGGTACCACCCGCATCATCGATCCATGGGGAGGCTCTGCCTATCTCGAACGGCTGACGCATGACCTGGCGGCGCGCGCGCTTGCCCATATCGAAGAGGTCGAGAGCCTGGGCGGGATGGCCGCCGCAACCGAAAAAAACATACCGAAGCTGCGCATCGAAGAGGCCGCCGCGCGCACGCAGGCGCGGATCGATTCCGGCGAGCAGATACTGGTCGGCGTCAACGCCTATCGTCCGGAGACGGACATCAAAGTCGACGTGCTGAAGATCGACAACGCCGAAGTCAGAGCCCGTCAATTGTCGAAACTGCAACGGCTGAAAGGCACGCGCGACGTCGGTGCCGTCGAGAGCGCACTGAGTGCGCTGAGCCGCGCTGCGGAGAGCGGCGAAAATCTGCTGGAGTTCGCCATTCGCGCCGCGCGCGCCAACGCCACGGTCGGCGAGATTTCGCTGGCTCTGGAAAAGGTCTTCGGCCGCCATGTCGCCTCGGTCCAGACGATCTCCGGCGTCTATCGCAAGGCGCTCGGCGACAATCCGGTGGTCGACCGGCTGCAGGACAAGATCGTCGCATTCGAGGAGAAGTCCGGCGGCAAGCCACGCATTCTCGTCGCCAAGATGGGACAGGACGGCCACGATCGCGGCCAGAAGGTGATCGCCACCGCCTTTGCCGATCTCGGCTTCGACGTCACCGTCGGGCCGATGTTCCAGACGCCGGACGAGATCGCGAGGCTTGGCGTCGAGCACGACGTGCATATCATCGGCGCCTCGTCGCTGGCGGCGGGCCATTTGACGCTCATTCCCGAACTCAGGGACGCGCTGAAGAAGCTTGGCCGCGACGATATGCTGATCGTTGCCGGCGGCGTCATCCCGCCGCAGGATTATGAGGCGGTACGGCAGGCGGGTGCTGTGGAAATCTTCCCGCCAGGCACCGTCATCCCGGAAGCGGCGGAGCGGCTGATGGATAGGCTGCTGCAGGCCGGCTGAACTTGTTATAATCCATGTTGCAACGACCGACAACCTAAGTTATAATTGGCGTTGCAACAAAGGCTGAATCCATGAACACGACCATTCGCAAAATCGGCAATTCCGAAGGCGTGATCCTGCCCAAGGAAATTCTCGATCACCTGAATCTGAAGGCCGGCGATCAGCTTGAGATCGTCGAAACGAGCAAGGGCATCGCCCTTCGGCCAGTGGACGACAGCTTCGAGCGGCAGATGGAAGCTGCTCGCCAAGTCATGGACAAATACAAAGTCGCGCTTCAGAAGCTCGCCGAATGAGCTGGGAGTTCCTGAGCCGGCGTGCGGTCGAAGCGATGCACGCCGAGCAGTTGCGTCGGCACGGCGGAGCGCACGGTTTGAGGGATGAGAATGCCCTCGAATCGGCGCTCGCCCGAGCCGAGAACAAGGCGAACTATGGTGATCCATCGATCGAGGATTTGGCCGCGGCCTATATCTTCGGCATCGCCAGAAATCACCCCTTTGTCGACGGCAACAAGCGCACGGCCATCGTCGCCGCCGGCGCGTTCCTGATTGTCAACGGCTATGTGCTGACGGCCGACAACGGCACGATCTATGAGTTCGTCATGGGCGTTGCCGCCGGCGAGATCGACGAGGCTGGTGCTGCGGCGTTCTTCCGCGACCATGTCATCAACATAGAGGACTAAAGCGCGTCGCTTTTGAATGGATTCGCGAGACCCGCTTTAAGTAGCAAAACCGCTGCGCACCCTCGGGTCAAGGCCCCTGGGTCAGGCCTGGGTCAGGCCCGAGGGCATGCTTTTGCGCGACCTGCATCAGTTGTCGGAGAGCTTGACGATTTCCCACTCCTTGCCGTTCACCACGGCAATTTCGCCGACCTTCTTGCCGAACAAGGCCAAGGCCATCGGTGAAACATGGGAAATCGTGCCCTTGGCCGGATCGGCCTCATCCTCGCCGACGATCTTCCAGTGCACCTTCCTGCCGTCATCGCCTTCCAGCGTGACGCCCATGCCAAAGCGAACCAGGTCGCTGCCCGGTTCCGGCACGGAAAGCTCGGCGCTTTCACGCCGCGCGGTCCAGTAGCGCAGGTCGCGCGAGATGAGCGCGATGCGCTCGCGGTCGGCCCTCTTCTCCGCTCTACCCAGATCATCGCGCAGGGCAGCCAGTTCGGCGTCGATCAGCGCCAGGCCGCGCTGCGTCACCAGATTGCGGTGGTGGCTGATCGGCCGCTCGCCGATGCCGGCGATGGCGTTTTCGCTATCCTCTTCGCGCGTGAAGGCTCTGCTCATCAGTCGAGCTTATGCCTCGTGCGGCGACTTCACAAGCTATTGCCGGCAAACTGGACCGGCCGATCCGGTCTGGCACGATTCCTGCGGCGCGACGGCCGAACGCTGGGAATCTGTGCCGATGTTGAACAGACGAAAATTTCTCGCACAAACCGCAGGCTTTGCCGTCCTGGGCCTCCCGCTCGGCAAAGCAGCGGCGGGCAGCCTGCCCGGCATCGACAATGCCTCAATGCGCGGCTCGATCAACGCTGCCGACCTCGGCGTGCAGCCCGGAGCGCTTGACGACCAGAGCGAGGCATTCGCCACGCTGCTGCGCGAGGCAAACGACCGCGACTTGCCGGTGTTCCTGCCGCCGGGCACCTATGTCGTATCCAACCTTTCACTGCCCAGCCGTATCAGACTTTCCGGCGTGCCGGGCGCATCACGGATCGTCTATGGCGGCAATGGCCATCTGCTCATGGCCGAACAGGCCGAGCATGTCGAATTCACCGGATTGGTATTCGACGGCACCAACCGCTGGATGGGCGACTACGCGAAAGGCCTGCTCGACCTTCGCCGCGTCGCTCACCTCGTCATCGACAATTGCCAGATATCAGGCAGCGGCAAGAGCGGCTTGGCGCTCGAGCACGCTTCAGGTCGCATCGAGCGCTCGGAAATATCAGGCGCGGCCGATGCCGGCATCTATTCGGTCGAAGCCGCCGGCCTGGAGATATCAGGCAACACCGTGTCGGACTGCGCCAATGGCGGTATCCTCGTGCACCGCTGGCAAACGGCCGAGGACGGCACCATCGTCAGCGGGAACCGGGTCGAGCGCATTCAGGCGCGTAGCGGCGGAACCGGCCAGAACGGCAACGGCATCAATGCGTTCCGCGCCGGCAACGTCGTCATCTCGAGCAATATCGTCTCGGACTGTGCGTTTTCGGCGATCCGCGCCAACAGTGCCAGCAATCTGCATATCACCGGCAACACCTGCTCGCGGTCGGGCGAAACGGCGCTCTATTGCGAATTCTCCTTCGAGGGGGCGATCGTCAGCAACAACATCGTCGACGGCGCCGCCAACGGCATTTCTATCGTCAATTTCAACGAAGGCGGCCGCATGGGCGTGTGTTCGGGAAACATCGTCCGCAACCTCTCGACCAGCGGCCCCTACCCCGCCGATCCGCCCGGTTTCGGTGTCGGTATCAACGTCGAGGCGGATACTGTCGCCTTCGGCAACGTCGTCGAGAATGCGCCGCTCTACGGCATGCACATCGGCTGGGGGCCGTTCATGCGCAATGTAGTCGCCACGGGAAATATCATCCGCAAGGCCGGAACCGGCATCGCCGTCACCGTGGTCGAGGGCGCCGGCACGGCGGTCATCTCCGACAATGTCATCGATGGCGCCCAAAACGGCGCGATCGTCGGCCATCGCTGGGCCGAGCCGGTGACCGGCGATCTCGCCTCATCAGGCAATGCCGGCTATGCGCATCTGACCATCGAGCGCAATCATGTGAGTTGAATGCCCGTTCTCAGGCCAGTGCGACAGTGGGGCGGAGTGCACCAACCTTGGCGCCGACCCGGCTTTGGATGGGTGGACTTGCCTGGTCGATCAGCTTCTCCGCCAATGCCTTGTCGGCGCGCAAAAGCCTGGCCATGCATGCCGCGACCATGACTTCAGCCGCGCGGCCAGCGCCATCATCGCATTTGAGCGCAATGCCAAGGCCAAGCTCCGGAAGGGCTGCGCAATAGACGCCTTCGGCCCCTCCCTTGACAAAAATCCGGCCGGGTGCGGCCACCATCAGCGCAACATCGGCCCTGCCGGTGCCGGCGACCAGAAAGGGCTCGGCCATGCAAGCGGAAAGCAGCCGCTTTGTGGCTTTGGCGCGCACGGGTTCAAAGCCGACCCCGGTCGCCATGCGGGCAAAGCCGAGCGCGAAGCTGCGTAGCGGCACGGCATAGGTCGGGATCGAGCAGCCGTCAGTACCGCAATGATCGACATTATGGGCGGCACCGGTCACCGCCTGCATCGCATCACGCACCATCTCCTGCGAGGCATGGCCTGATTTGACATAGCCGCGATGGGCGATGCCGGCGTGGACGCAGGTGCAGAGAAAGCCCGCATGCTTGCCAGAACAATTGTTGTGCAGCGCGTTTGGCATGTTGCCGGCACTGGCCAGCGCAATCGTCGCGTCGTGGCTGGACGGCCAATGCGCGCCGCATTCCAGCGCCGCCTCGTCCAGCCCTGCCTTCGCCAACATCGCCCGGGCCAGTTCGACATGCGCTGGCTCGCCGGAATGCGAAGCGCAGGCTAGCGCCAGTTCGCGGTCGCCAAAACCATACGCATCGGCGGCGCCGCTTTCGACCAGCGGCAGCGCCTGGATCGCCTTGACCGCAGAGCGCGGAAATACCGGGCGGGCCGTATCGCCGATTTCCCAGACCGGCCTGCCGTCAGCATCGAAAACAGCAATGGCGCCACGATGCGCGCTCTCGACCACGGTGCCGCGCAAAACTTCGACCAGAACCGGATTCGTCATGATTTCCCCGCTAACGCATGACCCTCGAAAATCGGAGTCGATTTTCGAAAAGGATCATGCGCAAAATCAAACTGTTACAGCGTCCTTTGCGCGCCAGGAAGGGCGCGCCGCGCTGTAATGCGGGCCGCTTTTATCTGATCCGATCGAGAATGGAAACGTAGTTGGCGACCGCCGCGCCGCCCATGTTGAAGATGCCGCCAAGCTTGGCTCCCGGCACCTGGATGCCGCCCGCCTCGCCGACGAGTTGCATGGCGCTCAGCACATGCATCGAGACGCCGGTGGCGCCGATCGGGTGGCCCTTAGCCTTCAGCCCGCCAGACGGATTGACAGGCAGCCGACCGTCCTTCGCCGTCTCGCCATCCAGCGCCAGTTTTGCGCCCTCGCCCGGTTTCGCCAGTCCCATCGCCTCATATTCGATCAGCTCGGCGATGGTGAAGCAGTCATGCGTCTCGACGAAGGACAGATCATCGAGCGTCACACCAGCCCTCTTCAGCGCCTGGTTCCAGGCCTGTTCGCAGCCTTCGAACGCCAGGATGTCGCGCTTCGACATCGGCAGGAAATCCTGCACATGCTCGTTGGCGCGGAAGGCGACGGCGCGGCGCATCTTCAACGCGGTCGCCGTGTCGGCAAGGACCAGGGCTGCGGCGCCGTCCGAAACCAGCGAGCAGTCGGTGCGTTTCAGAGGGCCAGCGACGAAGGGGTTCTTCTCGCTCTCGTGCCGGCAGAACTCATAGCCGAAATCCTTGCGCATCTGCGCATAGGGATTGTCGACGCCGTTCTTGTGGTTCTTGGCGGCGATCATCGCCAGCGCGTCCGACTGGTCGCCATAGCGCTGGAAATAGGCTTGGGCGATCTTGCCGAAAACGCCGGCGAAGCCTGCCGGCGTGTCGCCCTCCTCGGGCAGATAAGAGGCCTTGAGAAGGTTCTTGCCGATTTCTGGACCTGATGTCGTCGTCATCTGCTCGGCGCCGACCACCAGCACGATGCGGGCGGCATCGGCGTCGATGGCGCGGACGCCTTGCCTGACCGCCGCCGAACCGGTGGCGCAGGCGTTCTCGACACGGGTCGCCGGCTTGAAGCGCAGCCGGTCGTCGGCCTGCAGGACCAGGCTTGCGGTGAAATCCTGTGCGGAAAAGCCGGCATTGAAGTGGCCAAGCACGATCTCGTCGACCTCATCCGGACCGATGCCGGCATGATCGAGCGCCTCGCTAGCCACCTTGGTGATCAGGCCCTCCAGCGTCTCGCCTTCGAGCTTGCCGAAACGCGAATGCGCCCAGCCGACGATGCATGCTGTCATGGTTATCTCCATCCTGCGGGCCGGGGCTACGCGATGTCGCAGCGCCTCAGCATTGTTCAAGCATGAACCGTTCCAGCGAGTTCGTGAAGGGGCCAGAACCACACAATCGCTTGATCTTGAGTATCTGGTCACGGCACCTGACTTTTGCCACCAAATCAGGCTGGATTTTTGTTGATTGATCCGTCAATAAAAAATAATCTCGTCGCAACAGGCCGGAGCAAGAATGCCGAAAGTCGGAATGGAGCCGTTGCGCCGCAGGGCGCTGATCGACGCGACGATCTCGGCGATCGGCGAGCGCGGTTCGCTTGATGTGACGATGTCGGAAATCGCCGGGCGCGCTGGCGTGTCCTCGGCGCTTGCCCATCACTATTTCGGCGCCAAGGACGAACTTTTGCTGGCGACGATGCGGCACATCCTGGCCGAGCTGACCGCCGACATGCGGCGCGCGCTTCGATCGGCCGGCACGGCGCGCCAGCGCGTTTCGGCCGTGGTCGCCGTCAATTTCTCCGACGTCCAGTTCCGGCCGGAAACGATCGCCGCCTGGCTGGCCTTCTATGTCGAAGCGCAGAAATCAGCAACACTCCGCCGGCTGCTCAAGGTCTATGCGCGACGGCTGCATTCCAATCTGTTGAGCGGGCTGACCGGCATCCTGCCGAGAAGCGAAGCCGACCGGGTCGCCGAGGCGACAGCGGCCCTAATAGACGGGCTCTACATCAGGCGCGCGCTGAAGGACGGCGTGCCCAATGCCGCGACCGCGATTGCACTGATCGAGGATTACCTCGAAACGAAACTCAGCCGCCGGAGCGCGCAGTGACGTCCAAGCGACCCAATTTCCTGATCGTCATGGTCGATCAGCTCAACGGCACGTTGTTCCCGGATGGACCGGCGGACTTCCTGCATGCGCCGCATCTGAAGGCGCTGGCCGCTCGTTCGGCGCGCTTCAAGAACAACTACACTGCCTCGCCGCTCTGCGCGCCGGGCCGCGCCTCGTTCATGAGCGGCCAGTTGCCGTCGCGCACCGAGGTCTATGACAATGCCGCCGAATTCGTCTCGTCGATCCCGACCTATGCGCATCATCTGCGCGCCGCCGGCTACCATACCTGTCTGTCCGGCAAGATGCATTTCGTCGGGCCGGACCAGTTGCATGGTTTTGAGGAACGGCTGACCACCGACATCTATCCGGCCGATTTCGGTTGGACGCCGGATTATCGCAAGCCCGGCGAGCGGATCGACTGGTGGTATCATAATCTCGGTTCGGTGGCTGGCGCCGGCGTCGCCGAGATCACCAACCAGATGGAGTATGACGACGAGGTTGCCTTCCATGCGGTGCAGAAGCTTTATGATTTCGCCCGCGTCTCCGACGACGCTTCGCGCCGGCCGTGGTGCCTGACCGTTTCCTTCACCCATCCGCACGACCCCTATGTCGCCCGGCGGCGCTATTGGGATCTCTACGAGGACTGCCCGGCGCTTGAGCCCAAGGTGGGCTTCATCCCCTACGACAAGCAGGATCCGCATTCCCAGCGGCTCTACCGGGCCAGCGACTATGATAGCTTCAAGATCACGCCGGAGCAGATCCGCCGCGCGCGGCGCGGCTATTTCGCCAACATCTCCTATCTCGACGATAAGGTCGGCGAACTGCTGTCGGTGCTCGAACGCACGCGAATGCTCGACGATACGATCATCCTGTTCTGCTCGGATCACGGCGACATGCTCGGCGAGCGCGGCCTGTGGTTCAAGATGTGTTTTTTCGAGGGCTCGGCACGGGTGCCGCTGATGATCGCCGGAAAAGACATTTCGGCCACCCTGATCGCCGCGCCGGTCTCCAATCTCGACGTGACGCCGGCGCTTTGCGACCTCGCCGGCATCGACATGAGCGCGATCGCGCCATGGACCGATGGCCAGTCGCTGCTGCCGCTGCTCGACGGCCAGGAACGCACCGCACCGGTGCTGATGGAATATGCGGCCGAAGGCTCCAATGCGCCGATGGTCGCGATCCGCGAGGGTCGCTTCAAATTCATCTATTGCGACATCGATCCGCCGCAACTGTTTGATCTTGAATCGGATCCGCTCGAGTTGACCAATCTCGCCGCCGACCCGGCGCATGCGGCTTTGGTGACTGCATTCACCGAAAAGGTCCGGGCGCGCTGGGACATGGCCGCTTTCGACGCCGCCGTCCGCACCAGCCAGGCGCGCCGCTGGGTGGTCTATCCGGCGCTGCGCAACGGCACCCATTACCCCTGGGAATTCCAGCCGCTGCAGAAAGCATCGGAACGCTACATGCGCAACCACATGAACCTTGACCTGCTCGAAGAGCAGAAGCGCTTTCCGCGAGGCGAATGATGACAACCCTTGTCCCCTCCCTCGATCACCTCAAACAGGCCTATGCCGTCACCGCCAAGGCGACGCAGATCACGCCGCTGCTGGAGTCAGCGGCCTTGGCCGGAGAGACCGGCGCCGCGCGCGTCTTCGTCAAGCCGGAGTCGCTGCAATGGGCGGGTTCCTTCAAGGTGCGCGGCGCCTATTGGCGGCTGAAGCGGCTTTCGCCCGATGAAGCCAGAAAGGGCGTCGTCGCCTATTCCTCCGGCAATTTCGCGCAAGGATTGGCCGCCGCCGGCCAGGCGCTGGGCATTCCGGTGACCATCGTCATGCCGATCGACGCGCCGTCCGCCAAGCGCGACGCAACGACCGGCTATGGCGCGCGCGTGGTGCTGACCGACCATGGCGAGCGAGCGCGTGAGGAGATTGCCGCCGCCACGGCGCGCGAGATCGCCGAGACCGAGGGGCTGGCGCTGCTGCATCCGTTCGACGACCCCGAGATCGTCGCCGGCCAGGCTGGTGTGGGGCTGGAGGCACTCGAGCAACTCAATACCAGGAATGCCAGCGCCGATCTGCTGTTCTGTCCGGTCGGCGGCGGCGGGCTGATCGGCGGCGTTTCGCTGGCTTTTCACTATCTGTCGCCGGCGACCGAGATCATCGGCGTCGAGCCGGAAGGTTTCAACGGCATGGGCGCGTCGCTGGCGCATGGCGCCATCGAAACCATGCCGATCGGGCCGAAATCGATATGCGACGGGCTGATGGCGCGCAAGCCTGGCGACGCGCCATTCGCGGCGGTCAGAACCGCGGGCGTTCGCGGCATCACCGTCGACGATCAATCGGTGCGCCGCGCGATGCGCATCGCCTTCGAACGGATGAAGCTGGTGCTGGAACCTTCGGGCGCTGCATCGCTGGCGGCGCTGCTCGGCGGCAAGGTGGAAGTGAGCGGGAAGACCGTGCTCGTGGTGGCAACCGGCGGCAATGTCTCGCTCACCGATTTCATGACACATATGAACGATGGGCGCATATGAATCATGCTTGAGGCGGATTTCGTCATCATCGGCGCCGGCTCGGCCGGCTCGGCCATGGCCTACCGGCTATCGGAGGACGGCAAGCATTCGGTGATCGTCATCGAATTTGGCGGCAGTGATGTCGGGCCGCTGATCCAGATGCCGTCGGCGCTGTCGATCCCGCTCAACATGAGCCTCTACGACTGGGGCTTTGCCAGCGAGCCGGAACCGCATCTCGGCGGCCGCGTGCTGGCGACGCCGCGCGGCAAGGTCATCGGCGGCTCGTCGTCGATCAATGGCATGGTCTATGTGCGCGGCCATGCTCGCGATTTCGACCATTGGGCCGAACAGGGCGCGGCCGGCTGGGGGTTTGCCGACGTGCTCCCCTACTTCAAGCGCATGGAGGACGCCAACGGCGGCGAGAATGGCTGGCGCGGCCACGGCGGCCCGCTGACCGTGCAGCGGGGCTCAAGGACCAACCCGCTCTACGGCGCCTTCGTCGAGGCAGGCCGTCAGGCCGGCTTTGAACTGACCGACGACTACAACGGCGCGAAGCAGGAAGGCTTTGGGCCGATGGAGCAGACCATTCGCGGCGGCCGCCGCTGGTCGGCGGCGAGCGCCTATCTCAGGCCGGCGCTGAGGCGGAAAAATGTAAGCCTGATCAAGGGCTTTGCCCGGCGGGTGATCATAGAGAATCAACGCGCCACCGGTGTCGAGATCGAAGTGCGCAGACGGATTCAGGTGGTCAGGGCGCGACGTGAAGTGATCGTCGCCGCCTCCTCGATCAATTCGCCCAAGATCCTGATGCTGTCCGGCATCGGCCCGGCCGAACATCTCAGGGAATACGGCATTCAGGTGGTCGCCGACCGGCCCGGCGTCGGCCGCAACCTGCAGGACCATATGGAGCTCTATATCCAGCAGGAATCGACGCAGCCGATCACGCTGAATTCGGTGCTGAACCCCTTTTCCAAGGCGATGATCGGCGCGCAATGGCTGTTCTTCAAGTCGGGTCTCGGCGCGACCAATCATTTCGAGGCGGCCGCCTTCGTGCGCTCGCGCGCCGGTGTCGACTATCCCGACATCCAGTATCATTTCATCCCGGCGGCGGTCCGCTATGACGGCAAGGCGGCGGCGAAAGCCCATGGTTTCCAGGCGCATGTCGGGCCGATGCGATCGAAGTCACGCGGTTCTGTCATGCTGCGCTCGCCCGATCCCAGATCGAAGCCGGTGATCCGCTTCAACTACATGTCGCATCCGGACGACTGGACCGAGTTCCGCCACTGCATACGGCTGACGCGCGAGATCTTCGGCCAGTCGGCATTCGACCCTTATCGCGGCAAGGAGATCTCGCCGGGCGCGCACGTCCAGTCGGACGACGATCTCGATGCCTTCATCCGCGATCACGCCGAAAGCGCCTACCACCCTTGCGGCACCTGCAAGATGGGCCGCACCGATGATCCGATGAGCGTCGTCGATCCGGAATGCCGTGTCATCGGTGTCGAAGGGCTGCGGGTCGCCGATTCCTCGATCTTCCCGCGCGTCACCAACGGCAATCTCAACGCGCCTTCGATCATGACCGGCGAGAAGGCCGCCGACCACATTCTCGGCCGCACGCCGCTGGCGCCGTCCAACCAGGAACCATGGATCAATCCGCGCTGGCAGGCATCGGATCGATAGAGCGACGTGCGTCCGTTCGGACGCACAAGCGCTCTATCGCTTTTTAGTCCTCGCATCGTGCTTTCCGAAAATCGATTCCGATTTTCGGGCCGATGCGATAAGCCATGATCCGGTGGTGTCTGCTCGCCGGCCCATCGAAAGACAGTTTGGAGAAGGTCCCATGCGCGCCCAGCCAAAGGCATCGCACTATGTCAACGGACGCTACATCGACGACGAGCAGGGTGCGCCGCTGCCGGTCATCTATCCGGCAACCGGCGAGACCATCGCGATGCTGCGTTCGGCGACGCCGAACGTGCTGGAACTGGCGATCGAAGCAGCGCGTGCAGCACAACCGGCCTGGGCGCGGCTGAAGCCGGTCGAGCGTGGACGCATCCTGCGCCGCGCCGCCGACATCTTGCGCGCGCGCAACGCCGATCTGGCGCGCATCGAGACGCTGGATACAGGCAAGGCGATCCAGGAGACGCTGGTGGCGGACGCGCCATCGGCAGCCGACTGCCTCGAATATTTCGGCGGCGCGGTCGCTGCCTTTAATGGCGAGTCCATCGATCTCGGCGGACCCTTCGCCTATACAAGGCGGGAGGCGCTCGGCGTCTGCGTCGGCATCGGTGCCTGGAACTACCCGATCCAGATCGCCGGCTGGAAATCGGCACCAGCGCTCGCCATGGGTAACGCCATGGTGTTCAAGCCGTCGGAGAACACGCCGCTGTCGGCTCTGGCGCTAGCCGAAATTTATACCGAGGCTGGCCTGCCCGACGGGCTGTTCAACGTCGTGCAAGGCTACGGCGATGTCGGCGCCGGCCTCGTCGGCCACGATGTCGTCGCCAAGGTCTCGGTGACCGGATCGGTGCCGACCGGGCGCAAGGTGCTGTCGCTCGCCGGCTCGAAGATGAAGCATACCACCATGGAGCTTGGCGGCAAGTCGCCGCTGATCGTCTTCGACGACGCCGATCTCGAAAACGCCATCGGCGGCGCCATGCTCGGCAATTTCTATTCGACCGGCCAGATATGCTCCAACGGCACGCGGGTGTTCGTGCAGAAGGGCATCCACGACCGTTTCGTCGAGCGCCTGACCGAGCGGACCAAGAAGATCCATATCGGTGATCCGCTCGACCCGGAAACGCAGATGGGGCCGCTTGTCTCCAAGGCCCAGCACGAAAGGGTCATCGGCTATATCGAGGCCGGCAAGCAGGATGGCGCCGTGCTCGCCTGCGGCGGCAATGTGCCTTCGCTGCAGGGTTTCCAGGGCGGCTTCTTCGTC
Source organism: Mesorhizobium sp. (assembly GCA_004020645.1). Classification (GTDB taxonomy): domain Bacteria; phylum Pseudomonadota; class Alphaproteobacteria; order Rhizobiales; family Rhizobiaceae; genus Mesorhizobium. Next base: position 93,577 of record SAQL01000013.1, read on the forward strand.
GAGCCGACGGTCTTCACCGGCGTCACCGACACGATGCGCATCGCGCGCGAGGAGATTTTCGGACCGGTGATGAGCGTGCTGAAATTCGATGATGAGGACGAGGTGATCGACCGCGCCAACGACACCGAATTCGGCCTTGCCGCGGGTGTCTTTACGCGCGACCTGCCGCGCGCACACCGCGTCATCGCCGAGCTGCAGGCCGGCACCTGCTGGATCAACGCCTATAATCTGACGCCGGTCGAAATTCCGTTCGGCGGCTTCAAGCAGTCGGGTATCGGCCGCGAAAATTCGCTGGCGGCGCTGGCGCTCTATTCGCAGCTGAAGTCGGTCTATGTCGAGACCGGGGATGTGGCGAGCCCGTATTGAGGCTTGCGGCTACTGCTGGTCAGCCGCTGTACTTGCCCGACTGGAAATCCGGTCGGATGCCAGCTCGATGAATGCCTTGACGAGTGGCGAAAGATGCCGGCTGCTCGGATATAGGACATGCAGCCCGCCGACCGGCGTCGTGTAGTCCCGGAGAACGCGGCTCAGCCGCCCCCCATTGATGAGGGGCTCGGCGATGCTGTGCGGCAATTGGGCGATGCCGAAGCCTGCGAGCGTGGCCGCGACGACCGCTTGCATTTCATTAGCGGCGAAGCGCCCGACCACCGTGACCGTTTCCTGGCCGTGTGGCCCGTCCAGCACCCAGTGGGTGCCCGAGGTCGAAGGGCCCGCAATGACGCACTGGTGGTGCGCGAGATCCGCCAGGCGCTCCGGCACCCCGCGGCGCGCGAGATAGTCCGGGCTGGCGCAGAGCAACCTGTGCGTGGAGCCGAGTTTGCGGGCGATCAGCGTGGAATCCTGAAGGATGCCGGTGCGGAAAGCGAGGTCTATGCCGTCTTCGACCAGGTTGAGCTTGTCGTCGGTCAGGCGGAGCTCGACCTTGGTTTTTGGATATATCGCCAGAAAGTCGACCACGGCAGCTGTGAGGAAATGGCCGCCGAAGCCAACAGGCGCCGAAATGCGGATCGTGCCCGATGGCTCCGCTCTCGCTTCGGCGAGGCGCAGATTTGCTTCCTCGATCGTCCGCAGCGCCTGGCTGCTCTGCTCGTAATATAGACGCCCGGCATCCGTCACGTTGAGGCTGCGCGTCGTGCGCTGCAACAGTCGGACTCCGACCTCGCGCTCGAGCGCGGCAACGCGTCGACTGACCGTCGTCTTGGGCATGGCGAGCAGGCGCGCGGCGGCGGTGAAACTGCCAGTTTCGACGACGCGAGCGAACACCACGATATCATTGAGATCGAGCATTGTATCCATATATGGGACAAAGTTTTCCAATTATAGGCAATTATGCATCAATGTGACAAATCCTAATTTTGCTTCATCGGAAAAAAGAAGGAGCAACACATGACCACCAAACGAAGCGTTCTGGTGACCGGCGCCACCGGCCAGCAAGGCGGCGCAGTTGCGCGTGCTTTGCTGTCGAGTGGACATAGCGTCAAGGCACTAACGCGCAGGCCGGACAGCGATGCCGCGCGGCAATTGGCGTCGGCAGGCGCCGAGATCGTGGCCGGCGATCTCGGCGATACGGCCTCCGTTGTGAAGGCAGCCAAGGACGTCGACACCATGTTCTTGATGGGCAACAGCTACGAAGCCGGGATGGAAGAAGAGACGCGCCAGGGGATTCTAGCCGCCGATGCGGCCAAGGCTGCAGGCGTCGGGCATCTGATCTATTCGTCTGTTGCCGACGCCAACAAGAAAACCGGCATCCCGCATTTCGAAAGCAAATATCTCGTCGAGCAGCATGTCGAACGGCTCGGCATTCCCTATACGATCAGCGCCCCGGTTGCCTTCATGGAGAATTTCGTCGCGCCGTGGTCGATCGGCGCGCTCAGCCAGGGCACGCATGCCTTTGCAATGCCCGCCAAACGTGTCCTCCAGCTTGTCGCACTTGCCGACATCGGCGCCTTCGTTGCCGCCCTGGTCGAGCGACGCGAGCGCGTGTTCGGCAAGCGCTTCGATATTGCGGGAGACGAGTTGTCCGGCGAAGACCAGGCCAAGATCCTTTCGCAGTCCATCGGCCGCCCGATCAACTATCAGGCAATTCCAATCGCGGTGGCTCGCCAACAAAGCGAAGATACGGCGCTGATGTTCGAGTGGTTCGATCGCGCCGGCTATGACGTCGATATCGCTGCCTTGCACAGGGATTTCCCGGAGGTCCGCTGGCACAGTTTTGCTGACTGGGCGCGGAAGTTCGACTGGCGTGCCCTTGAGCGGGCTTATTCCGCTGCCTGAGTTCCTGTAGACATCATCGGCCGATGAAAACCTGAGGGAGCGGACCAGCTGCAACGCGAAATACTTGGTCCGCTTCCCATCGTGGCCTTCTCACGGCCCGATGAAATGAGAGAACCTAAAGCGCGTCGCGTTTGACCGGCCTCATGCGACGCGCTTTAGGTTGTTGTTTTATGCATGTCGTTATCGCAAAACCGCTGCACACTTTTGCGCGACATGCATTAGAACGTCTGGTTGTAGGCGCCGACTTCAGGGCTGCGGCGCAGCACCGCATCGACGGCTTCGAACATCTGCCGGCGCCGCTCGGATGACACCGGGCTCTCCACCACGACGACAAGCTCCGGCTTGTTCGACGATGCCCGCACCAGGCCCCAGGTGCCGTCCTCGGCCACGACGCGCACGCCATTGACGGTTATCAGATCGGCGATCTTCTGGCCGGCGAAGACCGTGCCGTCCTGCTTCATTGCCTGAAAATCGGAAACGACCCGCTCGACCACAGCGTATTTCAGCTCGTCGGCGCAGTGCGGCGACATGGTCGGCGTGCCGAAGGTCAGCGGCAGGGCGCGATAGAGATCGGCCATGCTGCTGGTCGGGCTGCGATCCAGCATCTGACAGATGGCGATGGCTGTGATGAGACCATCGTCATAGCCGCGGCCGATCGGCGGATTGAAGAAGAAATGACCGGATTTCTCGAAACCGGCAATGGCGCCAAGCTCGGCCACGCGCCGTTTTATGTAGGAGTGGCCGGTCTTCCAATAGTCGGTGACGGCGCCATCGGCGCGCAACGCGGCGTCGGTGTTGAACAATCCGGTCGACTTGACATCGACGACGAAAGTCGAGCCGGGATGCAGTCGCGCAATGTCGCGCGCGAGCATGACGCCGACCTTATCGGCGAAGATTTCGTTGCCTTCATTGTCGACCACCCCGCAGCGGTCGCCGTCACCGTCGAAGCCAAGCCCGACGTCGGCTCCCGTTTCCAGCACCTTGTCGCGGATGGCGTGCAGCATCTTCATGTCTTCGGGATTGGGATTGTAGTTCGGAAACGTATGATCGAGCTCGACATCAAGCGGTATCACTTCGCAACCGATCCGTTCGAGCGCTTCAGGTGCAAAGGCGCCGGCGGTGCCGTTGCCGCAGGCGGCGACCACCTTGAGCTTTCTCGCTATGCGCTTGTCCCGGGTCAGGTCGTCCAGATAGGTTTTGCGGAAATCCGCAACAAAGTCATAGGAGCCGCCGCCGACCAGGTCGAAGTCGCCGGCAAGCACGATCGTCTTCAATGCGCTCATTTCCTCCGGGCCGAAGGTCAGCGGACGCGCCGCCCCCATCTTGACGCCGCTCCAGCCATTCTCGTTGTGCGAGGCGGTGACCATGGCGACCGAGGGCGTGTCGAGCGCGAACTGGGCGAAATAGGCCATCGGCGACAGCGCCAGCCCGATATCCCTGACCCGCGCGCCGGAGGCCATCAGCCCGGAAACCAACGCCAGCTTGATCGCCAGCGAATAGGAGCGGAAATCATGCCCGGTCACGATGTCCGGCCCGGCGCCCAAGCGCCGGATCAGCGTGCCGAGCCCCATGCCGAGCGCCTGGACACCGATCAGGTTGAGCTCCGGCGGCTCCGCCGAGCCATGATGGCCGAACCACCAGCGCGCATCATACTCACGAAAGCCGGACGCCTTGATCAGCGCCGAGGTTTCAAACTCGAAGGTGTTGGGAAGGACTTCGCTAATTATCTTCAGGGACAAGACAGCAACTCCAAGCGGCTGGATCAGAGTGGTTTTAACGCAGGCGGCCATGCCTATAACACGAGCCCTTAAGCGGTGTTTATCCCGCAGGGAACTGAAACCCGTATGACGTTAAGGCGAAAGCGGAAGAAATGCGACAGAAGCGTTGCCATTGGCGCTTGCAGGAACGAAGTACGGCGGCTATAAGCCCGCGGTCTGGTCACGGAGTGTAGCGCAGCCTGGTAGCGCACATCGTTCGGGACGATGGGGTCGCAGGTTCAAATCCTGCCACTCCGACCAGAAAAAACAAGCACTTAGCTTTTTCCCGAAACCGCTTCCTACCTGAAACTCGCTCGCAACCCCAACCTTTCTGCGCGTTTTCGGGCTTGACTGCCATGCCGTATTGGCCGGCGGCTAGCGCGCCATAAGGATCGGCATCGACGGGTCTTCAATCATCGAGACGGTGACGCCGCCGAAGATGCGCTCACGCAACCGGGAATGACCATAGGCGCCCATCACCATCAGGTCGGCGGCGATGTCGACCGCGTGCCTGCGAAGCACGTCGGCGACTGAATGGTCCAGGCTGGGCAGCCGGTCGACCGTAACATTCACGCCATGCCGCGCGAGATAGGCAGCGGCGTCGGCTCCGGGTTCGGCCCCGTGGCGGTATTCGTCCTCCACCGGATCGACCATGACCAGGTGCACCTCATCGGCGCCTGGCAGCATGTCGAGGGATTCGCGGACGGAACGCGATGCCTCCAGACGGGCGTCCCAGGCGACCAGCACGCGTTTCGGCTTCAAGGTCGGCCGCGATCCCTCGGGGATGAGCAGCAAGGGCTTTCCCGAAGAAAACAACGCGCCTTCGATCGCTTTGCTTTTCAGCGTTTGGTCGGCAAGCAACTCCGGTCCAATAAGCGTAATGTCGGCGTAGCGGGCACGGCGGCCGATGGTGTCGTCTGCCCAGCCGGCTTCCGGATATTCGCTGGAGACATCCGCCGAAGGCGCCCTGCCGGCGAGAAATGCCGACACGGCAGCGGTTCGCTTCTTCAACAGATTCTCGTCGGCCTGACGCTCCTCGAGCCAGGCTTCTGAAACGACTGCGGCATACTCCCCGACCGGTGGCGGCGCAGCTACGGCAACCACCAGAACAGCAAGATGGGCGCCGATCTCGTTGCACAGGTCGGCGGCGAGCTTGAGATCGTCGTCACCCTTGTTCGGTCCCGTAACGGTAAGTATCGTCCTGAAAGCCATGGTGGCTGCTCCCGATTTTAGGTCAAAGCCCAATCGTCGTTGCAACAACAGCGAGACGGCTCGGCGCGTTCCTGGCGCTGAGTGAAGAACGTCGCCGCGCATCATTTGATCCGTATCAACGTGCCCACGTGCCGACGCCAACAGGTTTCAGGCCGCCGGAGCTAAGAAATACGCCCCGAACACCGGAGAAGCATCATCACGGAACGCATCCGTGACTTGGCTGGTTATATCCAGACGCTGCGGCAGCAAGGGCCTGATGCGCGGAATTTCAGCGACCACGCTCGTTGGCTTCCACAGGTTAGATGCAAACAAAGGGCATCCGATGATCGTCGAGGATCAGGAATCCGTGGCCGCGATGTTGATGGACCCTGCCGCATATGGCGAGAGCGGGCCGGTCGAGGCGATCGAAACCCATATCTCGCGTGTCTTCCTGGTTGGCCAGCGCGCCTACAAGATCAAACGAGCAGTCAAGCTGCCCTATGTCAACTTCTCGACCGCGGCGCTGCGGCTCGCCGCTTGCGAGAAGGAGGTCGAACTCAACTCCAAGACCGCGCCCGGCCTCTATCTGGGCGTGCGGCGCATCACTCGAGAGGCCGGCGGCGAGTTGGCCTTCGACGGAAGCGGCAAATTGGTCGATGCGGCGATCGAGATGGTGCGCTTCGACCAGTCGAAGCTGCTCGATCGAATGGCAGTCGGCGGCGAACTGACGCCTGCGCTGATGACGGCGGTCGCGCGCATGATCGTGCGTTATCATCGCGGCGCGCCGGAGGTCCACAAGGGCAGCGGATCCTCGAACCTGGCAGGCGTGCTCGCCATCAACGAAGCCGGCTTTGCCACCAGCCATGTTTTCGACGAAGCCGAGATCAAGGCATTCACCGGGATTTTCAGCACCGCCCTCGGCCGTCATTGCGAGTTGCTCGACCGGCGGGAGACGGCAGGCAAGATCCGGCGATGCCACGGCGACCTGCATCTGCGCAACATCTGTCTCTTCGACGGAGAGCCCCGCCTCTTCGATTGCATCGAATTCAATGACCAGATCGCCAGCATCGATGTGCTTTACGACCTGGCCTTCCTGCTGATGGACCTCTGGCATCGCGGCTTTCCGGAACTCGCCAACCTGGTGATGAACCGCTACCTCGACGAAGCAGACGACGAGGACGGCTTCATTCTCCTGCCGTTTTTCATGGCAGTGCGGGCCGCAGTGCGCGCGCATGTCACCGCAACCCAGATCGAGGAAGGCAGTGCCGATTCCGGCGGGCTGATTGCCGAGGCCAGATCTTATTTCGAGCTCGCCCGAACACTTCTCCAGGCAAGGCCGCCGCGGCTGATCGCCATCGGCGGCTTGAGCGGCTCCGGCAAGACGGCCGTTGCCGAGGCACTCGCCGCACATGTCGGCGCGCCGCCCGGCGCGCGCATTGTCGAGAGCGACCGCATCCGCAAAGCAATGCACGGTGTGCCGGCCGAGACGAAGCTGCCGGACAGGGCTTATCGACCTGATGTGTCGGACCGCGTCTACAGCGAAATGGCATGGCGCGCCGACCTGATCCTTTCCGAAGGCGGTTCGGTGGTCGCCGATGCCGTCTTCGACCGGCCGGCCGATCGCGACCGCATCGAGAAGGCGGCAAACGGCAGAGACGTTGCTTTCGCCGGATTCTGGCTGGAGGCGGATCCGCTTGTTCTTTGGCGACGGGTAAGCGAGCGCCGGGGTGGCCCTTCCGATGCCACCATCGATATCCTTTCGCGGCAATTGCAACGTAAGGCCAACCCGTCCACCTGGCGCAAGGTCGACGCCGATCGAAAGCTCGCCGATATCGCCGCCGAGTTGGCAAGCGCTTCGGAAGCGGCCGCTGCTGCGCAGGGTGCTCCACTCAAGACAGCATCGTGACGGCGACGCACATAAAGATGGGTGAATGGGCATGACGCAGGAAAAACTGGTAGTTTGCGGTAAATGCGGCGGGGTCAATCGCCTGCCGCCTGGACGGGATGCCGGGGACGCGAAATGCGGAAAGTGCGGCTCCAAGCTGTTCTCGGGCCATCCCGAGGACGTCGACGCACAGAGCTTCGATCGCCAGGTCAAACGAAGCAGCCTCCCCGTTGTCGTCGACATCTGGGCACCGTGGTGCGGGCCCTGCAAGATGATGGCGCCGGCCTATGAAGCAGCAGCAAACGAACTGGAGCCGCATGTTCGCCTGATCAAGCTCAACTCCGATAATGAGCAAGCCGTTGCAGCCAGGCTCGGCATTCGCAGCATCCCGACCATGATCCTCTTCCATGGCAGACAGGAGGTTGCGCGCACATCCGGCGCCATGACGGCGGGGCAGATCGTCAGGTGGGTCCGCGATCACCTGCCGACGGCCGCAGCGTGAAAGCCGTCACGCTGTGGATGATCGCCGTGGCCGCATCAGCAAGCGAGCGCAGAAAGCCATATGATGACCTAAGGGCTGTGACAAATTTCATATGATGACCTCGCTTTTGACCCGCACTGGGAGTATGGATCCTCATGACCCGGCAAAGTTTGGAGGACCCATGCAGCAGGCCGAACATCGAACGTCCCGCAGGTCGTTCGTTTCTCAGGTCGCAGAAGCGCTGCGCGGCCAGATCGAAGCCGGCTTTTATGCGCCTGGCGACAAATTGCCGACAGAACCCGCGCTGATTGACCGGTTCGGGTTCAGCCGCACTGTCGTCCGGGAGGCCATTGCCGCGCTTCGCGCCGACGGGCTGGTGGAATCGCGGCAAGGTGCCGGCGTCTTCGTTCTCGGCCCGAAACCGGTCGACGAGGGATTGAAGCTCTTCACCGACGAAACGAACAAGATCTCGGACATCATCGAAGAGCTCGAGCTGCGCATCGGCATCGAAGTCGAGGCAGCGGGCCTTGCTGCAGCCCGCAGTTCGCCGGCCCAAGAGGCCGAAATCGAGGCCCAGGTCGAAAGGTTCGCCGATCTCATGGCGAAAGGACAACCCACCGACGAGGCGGACTTCCAGTTCCACTTGGCGATTGCCACCGCAACCAACAACGCCAGGTTCAAGGCATTCCTCGAACATATCGGCCGGCGGATGATCCCGCGGGTGAAGTTCAAGACGATGATGGGCGGCATCGATCCCTTGCCCAATCGCGACCATCCAATTCTGGAGGAGCACAGGGAAATCGCGGATGCGATTCTCGCCCGCGACCCGGAAAAGGCACGTGAGGCGATGCGCCGCCATTTGGTGACGGGGATTAAGCGATATCGTGCCCTCACCGTCCGGCGCTCGACAAATCAAGACAACACCAGCAGTTGACTCGTCCGCATACTCATCATATGAATCTGGATGACATCATATTAATTTGTGGGATGAGTTCCTTTGTCGCCAGATGAAATCAAGTCGCGTGTCGCTTCAGGGCTGCTATCGTTTCCGGTCACACATTTCAACGAGGATTTCAGCCTCAATCTCGAAAGCTATCGCGCGCATGTGGAATGGCTATCGGGGTTCGGTGCCGCTGCCCTGTTCGCGGCCGGCGGGACGGGTGAATTCTTCTCCCTGTCGCCGGAAGAGGTCGCCGACGTTACACGTGCTGCCAAGGAAGCCTCCGGAGACGTGCCCATCATCGCCGGCTGTGGTTACGGCACGGCGCTCGCCACGGAAATTGCGCGCCGCGCCGAGGCTGCGGGAGCCGACGGTCTTTTGCTTCTGCCGCATTATCTGATGGAAGCCTCGCAAGAGGGGATATTCCGGCATGTCAAAGCCGTATGCGAATCCACCGGCCTCGGCGTCATCATCTACAACCGTGCGAACTCGGTCGCCAATGCCGACACGGTTGCTCGCCTTGCTGACGCGTGCCCAAACCTCATCGGCTTCAAGGACGGCACAGGCAAGGTCGATCTTGTCCGCCACGTCACCGCAAAGCTTGGCGATCGGCTCTGCTACATCGGTGGCATGCCCACACATGAGCTCTTTGCCGAAGGCTTCAATGGCGCCGGCGTGACGACTTATTCCTCTGCGGTGTTCAATTTTGTACCGGAATTGGCACAGCGGTTCTACAGGGCGATGCGGACAAGCGATCGCGCCGCAATGGAAGGAATCCTGCACAGCTTCTTCTTCCCTTTCGCGGCTTTGCGCGATCGAGAACAAGGTTATCCGGTGTCGATCATCAAGGCAGGCGTCGAACTCATAGGACGGACGCCCGGCCCGCTTCGTCCGCCGCTGACGGATCTGAAGCCGCAGGAAAAAGACGTGCTGCGCAGATTGATCGAGAAGATCGCCGCCTAGTCGCCGGGAGATCGGCAAATTGTCGGACGAACGCGACGAGGAGGTTCGCCCGTCGCCCGACAGCCAGAACGGAAGATCCCAAACGGAAGATCAAAGGGAGGAGAGACATGAATAGAAGCGTTCATACGATTGCAGCTGTCGTATTGATGACCGCTGCCGCGCCATCGGCTGTCGCACAAGAGGCGGCGCAAGAAATCCGTATCGTCCTGCCGGAGCAGCCGGCCAATCTGGAACCCTGCGGAACCATCATCACCAATGTCGGCCAGATACTCAGCCAAAACGTCGTTGAATCGTTGACCGTCATCGATCCGGTCACCGGACAACCTCAGCCGAAACTGGCGACCGAGTGGACCAGCGTGGACCCGACGACCTGGCGGATCAAACTGCGCGAGGGCGTAAAATTCCAGGACGGAACGGAACTCAACGCCGATGCGGTCGCATTCTCCATCAACAGGATGATCAGCGGCAAGCTCACTTGCAGCAACATAGCGAAATTCGGCGATGCCAAGCTGACGCTGACGCCGGTCGACGATCTGACCGTCGAGATAAAGTCGGACAGGCCCGAGCCCATCATGCCGACGCTGTTAAGCGTGGTCATGATCGTCTCGCCGAAGACACCGGTCGACCAGGCGGTGAATGATCCGGTCGGGACCGGCCCGTTCACGCTGTCGACCTTTTCCCCGCAAACCGTAGTGCTGGACGCGTTCGACGGCTATTGGGGCAAGAAGCCGGAGATCACGAAGGCAACCTATGTCTGGCGGCCCGAATCCTCGATTCGAGCGGCCATGGTGGAAACCGGGGAAGCCGACCTGACGCCGTCGATTGCCATCCAGGACGCCAGCAATCCGGAGACGGATTTCGCCTACCTGAACTCCGAAACCACCGCGATCCGTATCGATGCCGCCGAGCCGCCGCTCGATGACCTGCGCGTCCGCAAGGCGCTCAACCTGGCGATCGACTGGGAAGGCCTTGCCCAGCTGTTCGGCGACGACGTCAAGCGTGCGTCGCAGATGGTCGTCTCCGGGATCAACGGGCACGACGATGCGCTCGAGCCTTGGCCGTACGATCCGGAAGAGGCGAAAAAACTCATCGAAGAGGCGCGCACGGCGGGTGTCGCGGTCGACACCGAGATCAAGCTCATCGGGCGAAACGGCATCTATCCGAACGGCGCGGAAGCGATGGAGGCCATGATGACGATGTGGCAGGACGCCGGCCTCAACGTCAAGCTCACCATGCTCGATGTCGCCGACTGGCTACGCTATCTGCAAAAGCCTTTCCCGCCGGAGCGTGGCCCCAATCTCCTGCAGATGATGCACGACAACAACAAGGGCGATGCGGCCTTCACGGTTCCGATCTTCTACCGATCGAGCGGCAGCTACTCGACCTTGGCCGATCCGGCATTCGACAAGGAGATAGACGCGGCCCTGGCGGCGACCGGCGAGGCCCGCACGAACAGCTTCAAGGCGATCTTCGGCAAGGCCCGCAACGAAGTAGTGGCGGACATCCCGATGTTCCATATGATCGGCTATACCCGCGTTGGCACCAGGCTGGAATGGAAGCCCGATATCACCACCAACAGCGAAATACCGCTGGCCAATATCGCTATCAAAAAAGACTGAGTGATACGGGGCGCTGGGTCCGATCGTGACCCTGCGCCCTGACCCGTTGCCTCCGTCGATATCCGTCCAAGGGCATCCCAAATGATTACCTATCTTGGACGCCGCGCGTTCCACAGCATCCTGTCGGTCATAGGTCTGTTGACGCTGGTCTTTTTCCTGACACGGCTTACCGGCGATCCTTCCGCCTTGTACCTGCCTCTGGACTCGACTGCGGAAGCTCGGGCCGCGTTCGCGCGGTTGAACGGCCTCGATCAGCCGATCTATTGGCAGTTTCTGGATTATTTGCGCGATCTTCTGCAGCTGGATTTCGGTGAATCGCTGCGCCAGAACCGCTCGGCGATGCAGGTCGCGCTTGAGGCTTTCCCGGAAACGCTGAAGCTTGCCGCCGTCGCGATCACCCTGTCGACCGCTTTGGCTATCCTTGTCGGCTCTCTTGCGGCCGCGCGGCCGGGCAGCATGTTCGACCGTGTCGCCAGCTTCGTCTCCCTGGCCGGCGCAAGCGCGCCGGATTTTTGGGTCGCCATCGTCGGCATCCTTGTCTTCGCGGTGGGGCTCGGGCTTTTGCCGACATCCGGCACCGGAACCTGGGCCCATTGGATCATGCCCGTCTTCGTGCTGATGCTTCGTCCCTTCGGTCTCCTGGTGCAGGTCGTGCGCGGAACCATGCTGTCCGCGCTTGCCTCTCCATACATCAAGACCGCAAGGGCCAAGGGCCTGCCCCGTCAGAAGATCATCTTCGGGCATGCGCTTCGCAATTCGCTGCTGCCCGTCGTCACAGTCGCCGGCGACCTGGCGACCAGTCTCGTCAACGGCGCCGTCGTCGTGGAGTCGATATTCGGCTGGCCAGGCATCGGCAAGTTGATGATCGACTCGATCATCCAGCGCGATTTTGCTGTCGTCCAGTCGACCATTCTGGTGACGGCAACCGCCATATTCATCCTGAACATCGCGATCGACCTGCTCTACGCGGTTCTCGATCCGCGCATTCGGTACTGAGCCATGACGATCATCACCCCCGACACTAAGCCGGCGGCCGTTCCAGGCAGCGGCAGCGTGCTTCTCGCCTATTTGAAGCGCGACAAGCTTGCGCTCGCCGCCGCTATTTTCCTGGCGATCGTCGTCATCGCGGCGGCCCTCGGCCCATGGCTGGTGGGCGACGCCGCTTCGCGGCTGGGGCTGCGTCAGCGCAATCTCGCTCCGTTCGCGCTGGCCAGCGGCTGGATCTACGTCCTTGGCGCCGATACCCTTGGCCGGCCCATTTTGGCCAGGCTGATTGTCGGTGCGCAGAATACGTTCGGCATTGCCGCGGCGGCGGTGTTCGCGTCCATGCTGGTTGGCGGAACACTCGGGCTGATAGCGGGCTATTCGGAGCGCTGGTACAGCCATCTCATTCTGCGCCTGGCCGATGTCGTCATGAGCTTTCCCTCGCTGCTGCTGGCGCTCATCGTGCTCTACACGCTGGGCCCGAGCATCACCAATCTGGTGATCGTACTCGCTGTTACGCGCATGCCGATCTACCTCAGAACGGCGCGCGCGGAGGTGCTGGAGTTGCGCGAGCGCATGTTTGTGAGCGCGGCGCGAGCCATGGGTGCGAAGCCGACCCGGATCATCGTCCGGCATATCGCACCCCTCGTCCTGCCGACACTGGTGACTATTTCCGCCATTGATTTCGCGACCGTCATTTTATCGGAATCGGCGCTGAGTTTCCTTGGTCTCGGCATTCAGCCACCAGACTTCACCTGGGGTGCAATGGTGGCGAACGGCCGCGGCTATCTCGCGACCGCCTGGTGGATCGCATTCTGGCCGGGTCTTGCAATCATGCTGACGACGCTGTCGCTCAACATCCTCTCGAACTGGGCGCGCACCGTCGCCGATCCGCAGCAACGCTGGCGCCTTCAGACATTGCGAAAAGCCGCCCGATGAGCAACGCAACCATTCTCAAAGTCGAGGCCCTGACCGTCGATTTCCTTTCGGACGATGAGCCGATACGCGCCGTCGACGACGTCTCTTTCCACGTCAGCCGTGGCGAAACGCTGGTGATCCTCGGCGAAAGCGGTTCGGGGAAAAGCGTGAGCACCAGCACGGTGATGGATCTCGTCGACTGTCCGCCAGGCGATATCGTGGCCGGCTCCTGCCTCTTCGATGGCATCGAACTCTCGGGCCTCGGTGCCGAGGCGCGCCGAAGCATCAACGGCCGCAGAATTGCGATGATCTTTCAGGATCCGCTCGCCTATCTGAACCCCGTCTACACGGTGGGTCGCCAGATCGAGGAGGTTTATGAGAGCCACGGCGCGGGAGCCGGCAAGGACGCACGCGCCAATACGATAGAACTGCTTCGGCGCGTGGGCATTCCGGAGCCAGAAAACCGCGTTGACTTCTATCCGCATCAGTTCTCGGGCGGACAACGTCAGCGCGTAATGATTGCCATGGCGATCGCGCTGAAACCGGACATCCTGATCGCCGATGAGCCGACGACCGCTCTGGACGTCAGCGTGCAAGCGCAGATTCTCGATCTGCTGCGCGATCTCCAGCGCGAGACCGGCATGGCGTTGATCATGATCACCCATGACCTCGAAGTCGCCGCGTCCATGGCGGACCGGATTATCGTCATGAACGGCGGCAAGGTCGTCGAGACTGGCATCGCGAAGGCGGTGTTCAGCAATCCCCAGCACGCCTATACGCGCCGCCTCATCTCCGCCCTGCCCCACGGCAACGCAGCGGAGGCGCCGAACAAGCGTTCGACGGCGATCGCCGGCGAGACCCTGCTCAAGGTGGAACATCTCACCAAGCACTATGTGCTTGCTTCCGGAGCGTTCAGCAGCAAGCGGACGTTCAAGGCGGTGGACGACATAAGCTTCGAGGTCAGGAGAGGAGAAACGCTCGGCATCGTCGGCGAGTCGGGCTCCGGCAAATCGAGCGTCGCACGCATGCTGTTGGGGCTGAACGAGCCAAGCGCCGGCAAGGCTGTCTTTGCCGGTGAGAACATCTTCGAAATGAACGAGAAGCGGCTTATGGCGTTTCGGCGCAAGGTCCAGATGGTATTCCAGGATCCGTACGGATCGATGAATCCGCGCATGCGCGTTTATTCGATCATTTCCGAACCCTGGGTGATCCACCGCGATATTCTGCCGAAGAACAGGTGGAAGACTCGAGTGGCAGAGCTCCTGGAATTGGTGGGGCTGTTGCCGGAGCATGCCGGCCGCTACCCGCACCAGTTTTCCGGCGGCCAGCGACAGCGCATCGCCATTGCACGCGCGCTTGCGAGCGAGCCGGAACTGATCGTCTGCGACGAGGCGGTTTCGGCGCTCGACGTCTCTATACAAGCGCAGGTGATCGACCTTCTGGCCGACCTTAGGACCAGGCTCAGCCTCTCCTATATTTTCATCACACACGACTTGCCGATCGTGCGCCATTTCGCGGACCGGATCATGGTCATGAAAGATGGAAGAATTGTCGAGGAAGGCCAAACCTCGGCGCTGTTCGGGGCGCCTCGCCACGAATATACGCAAAGCCTGTTGCAGGCTGTGCCCAGGCCCAAATGGCTTACGCAAGCCTAGTAGTCCTCATCCTCCCGCAGTCAGCCCTTGAACAGCCGAACGTCAAGCTCGAACGGATCGATCCGTGCGATTTTAATTCGGGCCGCGGCAGGATGACGAGGATTGGTGAGGACATTCTGGTCTGGCCCGTCCGAGATCGGGACAATGGCTGACGGAACAAAGAACAGGGCAGCGGCGACGCTGTTCAGCCACTCATAGCCGAGCTGAATCCGCCGACTTGAGTCGGCGGATTGTTCGGCACTATGATCAAACGGCACTGCCGGAGGATCTGCCGATGCCACAACGCCCCTATGATGAGCGCCTGCTCCGTCAGGCGTTCGAAGTCGCGCGCAGGGCCCGCGATGCTGGCGAACATCCCTTTGGTTCGCTCCTCGCTGACAAAGACGGCAATGTGTTGCGCGAGCAACTCAACGGTTACAAATCCGGAGGGGGCGACCGCACCGCTCATGCCGAAAGGCTGCTGGCCTCGTGGGCGGGGATGAATTTCAGTCCCGAAGAGCTGGCCTCTTGCACCCTCTACACTTCGGCCGAACCTTGCGCGATGTGCTCCGGGACAATCTATTGGGCGGGCATCGGACGGGTCGTCTTTGGGCAGAGCGAACATGACCTAAAGGGGTTGACGGGTGCACACGTCGAGAACCCCACACTCGACCTGCCCTGCAGGACCGTCTTCGAAGCTGGGCAGCGTCCGACTGAAGTCGTTGGCCCGCTGCTTGCCGATGAAGCGGCGCAACTCCAGGCCGATTTCTGGAAAGACAAGTAGCTCAATTGGCGCGCGCGGAAAACGAGTGAGTGCTAGGTGATGTCGTCGCGAATGCAGGCCCTCAGATGGCCGTCGGACGTTGCACGCAATGGGGGGACGATTCCGGCGCAAGCATCCAGGGCAACCGGGCAACGGGTTCGGAAAACACACCCGGTTGGCGGATTTGCCGGGCTTGGAATGTCGCCCTTCAGCACCTGCCGGCCCTGCTTGGCCAGTGGGTCGAGCGACGGAATGGCCGAAAGCAGCGCGCGCGTATAGGGGTGCTGCGGCCGGGCATAGAGCGCGGCCGCCGGTGCAACTTCCATGATGCGGCCGAGATAGAGAACGATCACCGTGTCGCAGATATATTCGACGACGGCCAGGTCATGCGAGATGAACAGCATGGTCAGACCGAGCCGGACCTGCAGATCGCGCAAAAGATTTATGATCTGCGCCTGGATCGAGACATCGAGGGCGGAGACCGGTTCGTCGGCGACGATGAATTCGGGTTCGAGCGTAAGCGCGCGGGCGATGCCGATGCGCTGACGCTGCCCGCCTGAAAATTCGTGGGCGTAGCGGTCATAGGCATCGACTGGCAGCTCGACCGCAGCAAGTGCCTTCTCCGCCCTCGCCCGCCGCTCGCGCCTGTTGCCGATGCCCTGAATATCCAGGCCTTCGGTCAGGATCTGCCCAATGGTCATGCGCGGCGACAGACTGGCGAACGGATCCTGGAAAATATACTGCATCTTGCGGCGCTGGCGAGCCAGCGGGCCGGCGCTCAGGCTGGTGATATCGACGCCGTCAAATCTTATTTCGCCGGACGTCGGCTCGATGAGACGCAGCACCGAGCGGCCGATCGTGGTCTTGCCCGACCCGGATTCTCCGACGAGGCCGACCACCTGGCCGCGCAAAACATCGAAGGAAATATCTTCCAGCGCCCTGATAACGGGACCGCGCGAGAAAGCCGTTGGCGCAAAAAGCTTGGTCAGGTTCCTGACCGAAAGGAAGGGGGCGTCCACCGTCAAAGATCCTCCCAGCGCAAACAACGACTTTGCTGGGTCGACGTCGCCGCCAGCAATGGCGGTACAGCAGTGCGGCAGGCATCGACGGCCATCGCGCAACGCGGCGCGAAAGAGCAGCCCTTGGGCAGCAAGGCCAGCGACGGGACATTGCCGGCGATGGTCGGAAGTGGCGTTCCTGCTGCCTTCAGCATGGTGGCCTGGCCGAGCCGCGGCACCGAACGCATCAGCCCGGCTGTGTATGGATGACGCGGACGAGTGAACACCTCGCTCACCGGACCCGATTCCACGATGCGCCCCCGGCATACATCACCGCGACCCGGTCGGCGATCTCGGCAACGACGCCGAGATTGTGCGTGACGAACAGAATGCCCATGCCGCGTTGCGCCTGCAGCTCGGCCAGCAGGTCGAGAATCTGGGCCTGGATAGTGACGTCGAGCGCAGTGGTCGGCTCGTCGGCGATCAGCAAGGTCGGATCGCAGGACAATGCCATGGCGATGGTGGCGCGCTGGCGCATCCCTCCCGACAGCTCATGCGGGTATTGCCGCGCCCGCCGATCGGGATCGGGAATGCCGACCTGAGCCAGCAGTCGCACGGCATCAGTGGCCGCATCACGATGCGACTTGCCGAGATGGATGCGGATCGGCTCGGCGATCTGTTCGCCGATGGTGTAGACCGGGTTCAGGCTGGTCATCGGCTCCTGGAACACCATGCCGATGTCGTTGCCGCGCACCTTGCGCAGCGACTCAGGATCGAGGCCAGTCAGTTCGGTGACAGTGCCGTCCCTGCGCCGCAGCGCGATCGATCCCTCGGCGATGCGCCCGATCTTCTTCGGCAGCAGCCCAATGATCGACAGGCTGGTGACGGATTTGCCCGATCCGGACTCGCCGACCAGCGCGACCGTCTCGCCAGAACCGATCACCAGATTGACGTCCTGCACGGCGGCGATGTCGCGTCCGGCGATACGGAACACCGCCCGCAGACCGGAAATCGAGAGGATCGGAGCGTCCACGGTCAGCGCAGCAACCCGACGTCGCGAAGGATAATTTCGACCTTCGCGGTTTCCTCGTCGTTCAAGCTTCGTTGCGGCCGCGCCATGGTGTTGGAGGCGATGATGCCGAGGCTCTTCATCGCGCTTTTGAAGGCGCCGACGCCGGCCGAGCCGGCGCTTGTCCTGCCGAGCGAGATCCAGACGATCTCGAACAGCTTCAACAGCCGCTCCTGCTCCAGGCGGGCTTCGGCGTGCTGACCCGCCTGCATCAGGTTCCACAGCCTGACGTAGCCGTGCGGGTCGACATTGGCGAGGCCCGGCACGACACCATGAGCACCCATGGCAAGCACGCTGTCGACCAGGATCTCGGACCCGGTCATGCCGAAGAAACTGGGATCGTTGGCCATGTCCTTGAGCACGTAACGCAGATCGCCGTCATCGCCGCTGGAATCCTTGATACCGGCGATAACGCCTTCGCTGGCAAGGCCGACGGTGGTCCTGCGCTCCAGCTTGACATGGACGCAGACCGGTATGTCGTAGGCGATGATGGGGATGTCGACTGCGTCCTTGATATAGCGGAAATGATCGCCGATCTCGGGCTGGCTGGTGCGGGTATAGAAGGGCGCTGTGACCACAACCGCGTCGGCGCCGGCCGATCTGGCTGTCAGGGCGTGGTTGATGACACGATCGGTTGTCGGGTCGATGACCCCGGCGAAGATCGGAACGCGGCCGTTATTGACCTTGACCGCGTGCTCGATGATGGCCCTGCGGCCGGCCTCGTCATGGAAGACTACTTCGCTGGTCGAGCCGAGCACGAAGAGCCCGTGGACGCCACCGTCGAGCAGGTTTTCGATCGTCCGGGTGAACGACGGGAAGTCGACACTGAAATCGGAATGGAGCGGGGTGACGACAGGTGGCACGACGCCGGTAAACAGGGGCATTTTTGAAAAAACCTTCAGGTCAGTTGAGATCGGAACGAGGGTCGAATGCATCGCGCAGGCCATCGCCGATGAAGTTGATGGCCAGGACGGTGAGCACGAGCACGGCGCCGGGAAACATCCATTGCCAAGGATATTGCTCGAGCACCACGGTGGAGCGGGCGAGATTGAGCATGTTGCCCCAGCTGGCTTCGGGCGGCGCGATGCCGAGGCCGAGGAAGGAGAGACCGGCTTCGAGTAGAATGGCGTTGGCGATCTGCAGCGTGGCGTAGACGACAAGAATGTCGATGCAGTTCGGCAGGCCGTGACGGAGCAGGAGATGCGGCAGCCCCGCCCCCATGCCACGGGCGGCGACGACGAAGTCACGCTCGCGCAGCTCGAGCAGCCGCGCGCGCACCATGCGCGACAGCACCGGCCAGGAGAGCAGCGAGATCACCAGGATGGTCGGCGCAATGCCGGTGCCGGCGATCGAGGCGAGCACGAGCAGGAAGATCACCGGCGGCAGCGTCATTGCGAGATCGACGAAGCGCATCACCGTGGCGTCGACAAGACGCCCGCCGAAGCCGGCGACGGCGCCGACCAGGAAGCCGATGACGATCGATATGGCGATCGAGCAGACGGCGACCAGCAACGAGATCCGCCCGCCTTGCATCAGCCGGGCCATGACGTCGCGGCCGACGCCGTCGCTGCCTAGCCAATGAATGGCGGACGGTCCCTTGTTGATCGCCCTGAGATCGATGGCGTTGGGGCTGAACGGCCACCATAGAGGATAGGTCGAAACCGCCAGCAGGATGGGGATGACGATAAGCAGACCGGCGCGCGCCGCACGATTTTCAAAGAACCGGTCGAGCGCGCGGCGGAGCGGTCCTCTGGTTTGCGGCACGGCTATCGGATCGACTGTCGGATCTGGCGCGGTGATTGTCATCACGACACCTGAATGCGCGGGTCGACGACCGCATAGACGATATCGGTCAGGAGATTGACCAGAATGACGCAGATGCCGATTACCAGGGTGGCGCCCATGATCACCGGGTAATCCCTTGTGCCGACGGCGTTGACCAGCAGCAGGCCCATGCCCGGCCAGTTGAACACGCTTTCGAGGAAGATGGCGCCGCCGATGGCGATGCCGACCGTCGAGCCGATCAGGGTGATAACAGGCAAAAGCGCATTGCGGGTCGCGTGCTTGATGATCACCCAGAATTCGCGCACTCCCTTGGCACGCGCGGTCCGCACATAGTCCTGGTTGAGCACTTCCAGGAGGGACGCGCGCATGTAGCGCATGATCAGCGCGGCGTGTCCAATGGACAGCAGGCAGGCGGGCAGGACGAGGTGCGCGAGCACGTCCGATACGGAAAAGGGTGCGCCGGCGGTCTGCATGCCGCCTGAAGGCGCCCAGCGGAGCAGCACCGAGAAAAAGTACAGCCCGAGAAGTGCCGTCAGAAAAGCCGGGCTGGAGATGCCGACGAAGGAAACCACCGACAGCGCGATGTCGGGCAGCGCGTTACGTCGGATGGCGCTGAAGATGCCGGCGGAAATGCCGAGCACGATGGCGATGGCCAGGCCGGTGCCCATCAACAGCGCGGTTGGGCCGATGCGCTCCATGACCAGCGGCAGCACGGCAACGCCGCCGCGCTGGATCGAATAGCCGAAGTCGCCGCCGAGCGCAGCGCGAAGCCAGGCGAGATATTGCACGGGAAGCGGCTGGTCGAGCCCAAGCCGGTTACGCAGGACTTCGAGGTCGGAAGCAGACATCGGGCTGGTCGGATTGATATAGGCGTCGATCGGATCGCCGGGCGCCAGCCGCAGAAGGATGAAGATGAGGACGCTCAGGGCGACCAGCATCAACAGTCCTGTAGCGCTGCGGCGGGCAATGAAACTCAGCATTGGCTGTCCGTGGTGATGGTGAGCGGGGCCGGCATCGTGCCGGCCCGTTTCATTGGCGGGCCGGAGTGGCCCGCCTGCCGTTTTACTGGATATCCCAGCGTTCCGGGTGAGCCGCATAAGGACCGCCGGCCGGCGCCGGCGTCCAGACAAAGTCACGCAGCTTGTTGGAGGCGACGCCATAGCGGTTGGCCACCCATAAGGTCGCCCAGGGCAGATCCTTGTTCATCACCTTGCAGACTTCCTGCCAGGACTGATCGATCTTGGCCGGATCGGTCTGGCCGAGCGCGGCGTCCAATGCAGCGCTGAGATCGTCGAACTCGATGCGCATGGTGTTGAAGCCTGCCGGCGGAATCTGGGACTTGTTGAGACCCGGGCTGATGCCAGCCGGATTCGGGCCGTTCTGCAGGCCGGCATAGACCATCGCAAACGCGTTCCAGTCCGGCGTGCCTTCCTTGTAGACGATGCCGTTATAAGTCGGCGTATCGACGACGCGCGGCACCACATTGATCCCGACCTCGGCCAGCATCGACTGGATGGCAGCCATCACATTGGCCGCTTGCGGCGAGCCGTAATAGGTCAGCAAGGTGATCGGCTTGTCGCCGTTGATCTTGTCCCAGCCAGCCTCGGCAAGCAGAGCCTTGGCCTTTGTCGGATCATAGGCATAGGGTTCGAGGCCTTCGGGAAGCAGGTGCGGCGCGACGTAGCCGCAATTGGCCGGTTTGGCCGCCCCGCCATAGAGGCTCTCGATGATGGCATTGCGATCGATCGCGTACATGATCGCCTGGCGGACGCGAACATCCCTAAACAGCTCGACCTTCTGGTTGAGGCCGATGTAGTTGACCACATAGGAGGCGCCCTCGATCACCTTGAAATTGCTGTCGCTCTTGAAGGATACCGCATCGTCGGGCTCGACATAGGTGAACCGGATTTCTCCAGCGCGCAGCGCGGCAACGGCCGCCGCCGGGCTTTCGAAATACCTGTTGATGAGCACGTCGACCTTCGGCTTGCCGCCGCGATAGTCGTCATCCGCGGCCAGTTCGACATATTGATCGCTGACATAGCGCTTGAACTTGAAGGGGCCGGTGCCGACCGGAGTGGTGGACCACCAGGTGCTTGTGGCCAGCGTTTCCGGCGGCATCGCGGCCAGGGCATGCTCCGGCAGGATCATCACCTGCGAGAGAATCGACAGGAAGGAGCCGTTGGGCTTCGACAATTTGACGACCACGGTGCGATCGTCCGGCGCGTCGACCGACGCGATGTCGCCGAGGCGCGCGGCAAACAAACTGCCGGAGGCTTTGTTCCTGGCGAGCTCAAGCGTGAACTTGACGTCCTTGGATGTGAACGGCTTGCCGTCGTGCCAGCTCTCCTGGGCAAGGTTGAACGTATAGGTCAGCTTGTCGTCGCTGACCTTGTAGTCCTTGGCCAGATCGCCTTCGAGTTCGGTCAGATCGGCGTTGTAGATGACCAGCGGTTCAAAATAGGTGCTGAGCCAGGTAAAGCCGCCGGTCGCGGCCAGCGGATTGAAGTTCTTGGGAAAGCCGCCGGGCCCGACGTCGAAGCCCCCTGTGATGGTCTTGGCGTCCTGTGCCTGGACGCTGGTAGCCAGGCCGATGCTGCCGAGCAGCAGTCCGGTAACGGCCAGATGACGAGCGATGGTCTTGATGCGCATGGTATTCCTCCCTTGGCATTGTCAGATAGTCCGGCGTTGGGTCAGGTAATCCGGTTTTTGGCGATGACTTGCTGAATACCCCTGTAGTGGTCGTCAAGGCGCTCGCGCGCCCGGTCGACGTCCTTGGCGGCGACGGCCTCGACGATCTCGTGATGGTCGCGCCACGTCGCCAGCGGTGTCGGATTGTCGAGGCTGGTGAAGTTCGAGGCCTTGTTGAACGCCACCCAGAAGATGTCGATCAGCGCACTCAGCATGTGATTGTTCTGGCAGCGGAACAGCAGCTGGTGGAACTGCTGGTCCTCTTCGGCAAAGCTCTCCTGGCGCTCGGCGCGCCGCCGCATGCTTTCGGTCAGCTGGCGCAGCGCGGCGATATCTTCGGCGCTGATCATCTCGATGGTCTTGGCGATCAGGCCGGTTTCAAGGACGCGGCGGATCTCGCGCAGCTCCTCGACGTCGCGCAACGAGTCCTGCAGGCCATATGCCAAATT
Source organism: Mesorhizobium sp. (assembly GCA_004020645.1). Taxonomy (GTDB): domain Bacteria; phylum Pseudomonadota; class Alphaproteobacteria; order Rhizobiales; family Rhizobiaceae; genus Mesorhizobium. Next base: position 115,975 of record SAQL01000013.1, read on the forward strand.
GTCCAGCAAGGGCTTGAACGAGAATTCTTTGACGAACACACCGATGCCGCGACGCGTCTCCAGAATGCCGATCGACTCCAGCGCCTTGATCGCTTCGCGCACCGAGTTGCGGCCGACGCCGAGCCGCTGCGCCAGGAAGATCTCCGGAGGCAAGGGGTCCCCTGCCTTGAGCTTGTTGCTCTGGATATATTTCCTGAGGCTCTCCTGCACGCTGACGTGAAGCAGCGGCGGTCGGGTCAGCGGTTCGATCGATTTTTGTTCCGAGATCAAGTTGGTCTCCGAGATCGATTTGGGTTCCGGCATTTTGCTCCCAGAGCCGCTGCAAGTGCGCCCGATGGCGCGTCGCAAAAGCGGTCGATGCTTGTAGCATAGCGACTTGTAGGATATCCTGCAAGCGAGAGGGATCGCTGAATGAAGATAGTTCTGGCCGGCTCAAGCCATTGGCACGCCGAAATTCATCTCGACGCCGCAAAGTCTTGTGGCGCCGAAATTGCCGACATCTGGGATGAGGACGCGGAGCATGCGCGCGCCTTCGCGGCGCGCCATCATTTGCCGTTCATCACCGAATTTGCGAAAATCCTCTCCAACCCGCCGGACGTGATCCTGCTGATGGGACATCCTTCGACGGTGCCGGCGCTGGCGAGTGCCGTCATCGAAGCCGGCATACCGCTGATCCTGGAAAAGCCGGCGGCGAGCAGCACCGCAGCGTTGGCCGCGCTGCGCGACTTGGCGAGGCAGCACAAGGCGTTTGTCAGCGTTCCCCTGCCCAACCGTTTTGGGCCGGCCGTCACTGCCTTTGAACGGCTGCGCAGCCAAGGCCGCGCTGGTGCGGTTGCGCATTGCCAGTTCCGGCTGGTCAACGGCCCGCCGCAGCGCTACGCGGCCGAAGGCGTTGCCTGGGTCGTGGATCCGGCGATCGGCGGCGGCGGCGCGCTGAGGAACCTAGGCATACACGGCGTCGACGCCGCGCTCGGTCTGGCAACCGGCGGGCTTGGACTGAAAGCCGTTTCGATCGAGAACCGCATTCACCGCGCCCTGGTCGAGGATCATGCGCTGCTTATGCTGCAAGACGCTGCCGGAGCGTTGTTCGTCGTCGAGGCGGGATACACTTTCGCGTCGATGCGCCCCGGCGGCGATTTCGAGTGGCGCATCGTCAGCGAGAATGCGACCCTCATCGACTATGGCGACCGCGCCATCTGTGCGACGCTCGACGATGGCGCTATCGTCGACTTGCCGATCGAATTGCCGGCGACGCGCTACCGCCTGTGCATGAGCGACACGCTCGACCGGCTGGCTCGAAAAGTGCCGCCGGCGACTTCGATCGATGACTATGTTGCGGCGATGTCGCTGATCGACACCGCATATGAAAAGGCAGGACGATGACTGGAATAGGCATTATCGGCGCCGGCGATTTCGGCGCCGCCCACGCAAGGGCAATCAAGCAAGTGCACGGCCTGCATCTCGTCGCATCGTGCCGCGGGAACAACAATGCCCTGGCCGCTTTCACCAGCGAACACGGTGGTCGCGGCTACACCGACTGGCGCAAGCTGCTCGACGACAGGGATGTCGACGCCGTCCTCATCGCCAGCCCTCACCATCTCCATGCCGAAATGGCGATCGGTGCGGCAAAGGCCGGCAAGCACATCATGCTCGAAAAGCCGATGGCGCCGACGGCAGCGGCATGCGATGCGATCAATGCCGCCGTGGCCGCCGGTCGCGTCAAGCTGATGGTCGCCCATCTCATGCATTTCGCCCTGCCCTGCATGGCCGCCAGGCAGGCGCTGGAGGAAGGAGCGCTTGGCCGGCCGCTCATCGGATCGAGCTGGATCATCAAACTCTGGATGGAGCACAATCGCCGCGACTGGCATCTGCGCAAGGCGACCGGCGGCGGCATGCTGTTGACCGCCGGCATTCATGCGCTCGACCGCCTAGTCTGGCTGATGGATGACGACGTCGTGTCGGTAAGCGCCATGCTCGGCGCCAAGTTCCATGACCAGGAAGCCGACGACACCGCCCTGCTCGGACTGCGCTTCGCCGGCGGCGGGCTCGGCCAGGTGCAGAGCGTCGGCTATCGCAATGGCGCGACCAGCTACGCCATGGACCTGGTCTGCGAGCAGGGGACGCTGCGCATCGACATGGACCGCGGCACGATGCTTGGCCGCGATACCACCTGGATCGACCTGCCCGGTTCGTTCGAGCCGAACTGGATGCACAATGCGCTGGTGCGTGAGTGGAGCGCGATGCGCGATGCCATTGCCGACGACAGGCCGGTGCCGGTCGACGGCGCCTATGGTCGCAAGATCATCGGCATCATCGAGGCCGCCTTTGCGTCGAACGAAACCCGGCGCGAACACGAGATCGCCGGTGCGCGCTGAACCGGACGACCACCTGACCCACTTGCCCGCACACGCGCCGCGCGGTCTCTTTGGCGCGGTGATGCTGGCCATCGACGATCGTGGAGCGATCGACTGGGAGGCGACGGGCGAGACGGTCGCACGGCTCTGTGCATCAGGTGTCGATGGCATCTATTCCAACGGCACGGCCTGCGAATTCCACTGCCAGACCGAACCCGAGTTCGACCGTCTATGCGACCTGGTGGCCGCGATAGCCTGCCGCGCGCGCCTGCCCTTTCAGATCGGCATCAGCCAGTCCAATCCGCGCGTCGCGCGCGAGCGGTTGATGCGGGCATCGGCGCTTCGCCCGGCGGCAGTGCAATTCACCTTGCCCGACTGGTGGCCGCCCAGCGATGACGAGGTCATGCGCTTCGTCGGCGGTCTTTGCGAGACCGCGCCTGACATGCCTCTGGTGCTCTACAGTCCACCGCACGCCAAGCGCCGCCTGACGCTCCAAGGCATCGCCGGGCTGCGTGCAGCCGTGCCGTCGCTGGTCGGCGCCAAGCTGCCGGGCGGCGACGCCAGCTGGTACGCCGACATGCGCCGCGAACTGCCGGGATTTTCGGTCTTCGTGCCCGGCCATACGCTGGCGACTGGGTATGCACAGGGCGCCCACGGCAGCTATTCCAATGTTGCCTGCCTCAACCCGAAGGGCGCGGTGACGTGGTGGCAGATGATCCGCACCAACGTCGCAGCCGCTGCCGAGGTCGAGACGCGCATCCAGGCTTTTCTCGTCACGCACGTTCTGCCTTATCGCACTCGCTACGCTGTCAGCGATGCGGCGCTCGACAAAGCGATGGCGGCGGCCGGCGGCTGGGCGCCGCTTAGCCCGCGACTGCTCTGGCCCTACAGCTCGGTTCCCGACGGGGAGATCGCGACGCTGGCCGAAGCCGCACGCACGGCCTTCCCCGAATGGTGGCAGTGGCCGTCGGTTTAGGGCGCTGCGGCCGCACGTCGCTCATTCGGATTGCATTCGACTTCCCTAAGTGGTGGCACTTCTGGAAATCCATCCACGCTGGCCATCAGTTCCAAATACCGTTGAGCCGACGCGGCCCACTGAAATCGGGCCGTCCTTGCGCGACCGCGTGCGATTAATTTGGCTCTGAGGCCTTCTTCCTGGACCAGGCGCATAAAACAATCGAACCATGCATTCTCATCGCAAGGTGATGCGTACAAAACCGCATCCCCGCCGATTTCGGGCAGACTGGCACGGTCCGACATGACCACCGGACATCCGAGTGTCATGGCTTCGAGGGGCGGCAGTCCGAAACCCTCAACCAAGGAGGGGAACGCGAGGCATAGGGAATCGCGCAGAAGTGCACCGAGTTCCGCGTCCGACCTTCTTCCCAGCCACATGACGTTCGTCAACGTCTTGTTGCCAATGCTGCCGAAAACACGGGGCGTTGACGCGCCCACAACAACAACCCGTAGCCCCGCCGCGGCAAGTCGGTCGTGCATGCCGATGATCAAGCCGACATTTTTGTGCGGGATAGAACTGCCAAGCACGACTATCGTACCAGGGCCGGCAACTGCCAGGGTTTGGTCCGAGTGACAAGGAGCCCATCGCAGCGCATGTTCATGCCCGTTGCCGATAACCTCGACCTTTGCCGCCGGGCACACGCCATAGCGCGTCAGTTCACCTGCAGAGTATTGCGACACGGTCGCAATCTTAAGCGCGGTCCTGCCCAAGGCAGGAACTAAGGTGCGATAGAGAAGTCGAAATGGAAGTGAGTAGCTCTGTGGGCATGCCCGTGTATTGACGTCGTGAATGCACAGCACCTGCCGGCGTACGGTCAGAGGGCCCGTATTGCAGAGGCTAAGCAGGCCGCCGCGAAGATAGGCCGGAAGCACAGCTTGTTCCCATGCATGACCCCCGAAGCTGCCGACAGTCCGGACACGGATCGCGGCTAAGGACAACGTGTCAAGCGTCCCCGGCGGGACCAGAAACTCGACCGTTAGATCCCGCGCCAAGGGAGCTTGGCCCACGATCAAGGCATCCAGCGCCGAAACGATCTCGCGTGCGTACCGCTGAACTCCGGTGGTCGGCTGCGCGAGAAAACGGCCGTTGATCGTCCAATGTCGTGTCATCAAGAACCACGTCCTGGCAGCAGGGTTTTGGTCACCAGCGCTGTGTCTTAGGTCCGCGACTTTGGATGACCAGGACCATCGGGTCATCTTGGCCTTTGGGACGCAACCGGTCGTTTGCCCGACAGGCTTCCCGGCAGCTCTCATCCGAATGGCGAGGCAAATCATGGGCGTTTACGCCAAATGTTTGAGGTTGCGCGTGGCGCGGCAGTGATAGACTGCGTCGGGCAGTGCGGCAGATCTCGTTCGTCGTGCTCGGATGGATGTCAGGCAGAGTTCAGCGAATGGAGTGATGCCGAAAATGTCTGGCGCAAGACAAGCAAGTTCGCGCTGATGCAGCGGCCGACCAATCCATCGCAACCAGGTTCCATTGGACGGACCGTCGCCGCGACCAGACGTCTTTGGACAACCCTGGCATGCCTGCTGGGCATGACGGTTTCGTGCGCAGCGGATCTGCTATGGGGGGTGAACGGCCATCCCTTCAACGCCTATCCTGGGATATCGATCGAACAGCAACTCGACTATATCCGCGACCTCGGCATGAAGTCGTATCGCGTCAACATTTCCAGCGCCGACAGCGCCACCAAACTTGCCGAACTGGTCAAAGCCGGCAAGGAGCGCGGAGTCCAGATCCTACCGGTAATCACGCCCGAACTAGACCTCGACAATGAATCCATCGATGACCTCTATGCGCAGGCCTACCATCTCGCGTCGACACTCGTATCCCGCTTCAAGGACGACATCCGCGTTTGGGAGCTTGGCAACGAGATGGAGAACTACGCCATCTTGATGCCCTGCGAGATGCAGGACAGCGGAATACAATACAACTGCTCCTGGGGCCCTGCCGGCGGCACCGAGACGTCCGACTATTTCAGTCCGCGCTGGGCGAAGGTAAGCGCAGTGTTGCGCGGTCTGTCGGATGCAACCATCGCAGTGGATCCGACCATAAGAAAAGCAATGGGAACGGCCGGCTGGGGTCACCGCGCAGCGTTTACCCGCATGCTGCAGGACGGTATCAAATGGGATATATCGGTCTGGCATCTTTACGAGGGCGACCCGGAGGACGCATTCAAATTCTTGGCGACTTTCGGCCAACCTATCTGGCTGACAGAGTTCAACTACAGTGGCGGCAGCCAACGAGGGGAAAAGCAGCAGGCCGAAGGTCTGGTCCAGACCATGACACTCCTCCGCAGATATCAATCTCTATATGGATTGGAAGCTGCCCATATCTACGAACTGCTCGACGAGACGTACTGGGCGCCAAGCTACGAGGCCTTCATGGGCCTCGTCCGCCTGAAGAAGCGCGAGGACGGGCTATGGGCGCCGAGCGGGCGAAAGCTGGCATATGATGCCGTAAAGAAAGTCATTGCGAACGGCAATGCAGGCTCGAGTTCGCCGACGGTCTCGATGAAGAGCTCGCCGCCTGCGGCCCAGACGTCGGCACCCCCCGTTGCCGATGCCGGTGCAGTTCACCCCTGTTCGCTTGATGCGTTCGACAAGTCTGCCTTCAACCATGCCAACCAGGTTGCATATGCCTACTGCCTAATCTTGCGTCGCATGCCGTCTCCGGCCGAGCAGTGGCGCGAGGTCGTCGCGATGAAGAAGGATCCATCTATCTTTCCGACACTGACGAAGATGTTGCTTTCGGTCGAATTCAGGACTGACAATCAGCCAGTTGGGCTTGGAAATGCGCAATTTATAGCCCTTCTCTATCGGACATTGCTGGGACGGGCGCCAGACGGCCAGGGGCTTTCTGCTTACGTATCGAAACTGGACAGCGGCGAGGTAAGTGGAGAACAGATCGTGGCGGAATTGATCCATTCGTATGAGTTTCGCTCGAGACACACGGTTCTGTTTCCCAACGAGCCTCAGCAGGGGGTTCAATGAACGTTTTCGGCCGACAGGTCGTCACTGACGCTGTTTGAGCCGCTGTCAAGACCTGGGGCCGACAGATCGCCATGTTTGGCGCATTTGTGGTGCTGGCGCGGCACCTTGGCCCCGAGGCGTTCGGGCTTGCGGCGCTCGCCAATGTGGGGGTGCCCAATATTCTGGCTGCTCCGGTAACGAGGGTCTGACGCCAATATCCAGCGGGAGGAAATCGATCCCATCCACCTTGGTTCGGCTTTCTGCCTCCTTGCTGCGACAGGCCTTGCGATCACTGCTCTTATCTGGATATCCGCCGGTGCCATCGCGGCCGCGTTCGACCAACCATGTTTGAGGCGCTCGTAAATGGACCAGCGCCATCGTTGTGATCCAGGCGTTTGGTGTCGCACCGGCGGCAGTCCCCAAGCGGCAACTGAATTTTCGACTGTTTGCCGTCGCACGCTTACTGGCTCGGTAGTCGGCGACGCGTTGGGGCGTAGGCATGGCTATCGCAGGTGCTTGCGTGTTGAGCCTCGTGTGGATGCAACTCACGAAGGCCAGTCGAAACCGCCATTGCGTTGTGGTTGAGAAGAATGACCCGGAAGCGCTTGCAGCCCAAATCATCTGCCTTCTTGTAGATCCAGGCGGGCGGCAAAACTGGGACGCCAGGGAGCCGCGCGGGTCGCCGATCTCTATTCGGGGGGAAAAAATAGGCCAGTCGACCCGGGACCTGTACGATAAGGTGCAACCGTTCACGGCTTGGAAAGCGAAACCGCTCTTTCGCTCAGCGCCGGGCCTTGAACGACGTGAACACCGAGCCCGTGTCATCTCCCCACTCCCAGTTGACGGCGAGTCCGACACGCAAAATTTGAAGGGCGGGATCATCGGGATAGACGTCGGTGAGGCTTCGCTGCATCACCAGTTCGTCATCGATCAAGATTGCAAACCGATTTCCGTCGAATGCAACGCGCATGCAAAAACGTTTTCCCCAAACGACCTTGTCCGCCACATTGGTCCAAACCGCGTCATAAAGTTCCTCAAAGCCGAGCCGCTTGATGAACACCGAAATCGAAGCACCCTGGTAGACGTCATCGAGCCAAGTCGTGACACAAACGTAGTTGTCGCTGTCTTGCCAGAAAAGCAGTCCTGCCCGGCCCCGCTCATCTTGTCCTCGGCGCTCCCCAGGAGGCTCGATTGTGACCTCGAGATCGGCGAATCCCGGTAGGTCCCATGGCAGCGAATAGAATGTTCGACCCGGGTTCGGTCTGTCTACGCTCGCGCGCACACGGGCGCTGCCCAGCCCGTCGACGTCGATGACCCCGGTGCCCAGTGTCCTGGCCCATTGCCCGCCGCCCAGCTCCGACGTGCGGCGATCTAGTTCGCCGGCAGTACCGGTAAAGCCGTCGGCGTAGGACAGGCTTGCTCCGAGTTGCTTCCAAGGTGCCCCTACAGGCGCCATTAATGGGATAGGCGCCTCGCAAGGATGAGCCTCGAAATTATGCCAGCGCGGCTCGCTGTCGAAGCTTTTCCATATACCTACTCCGGTAGCTTCCTCGACTGAATCGGCCTCGACAGACGCTTCGAAAAGGCGAAACCCGTCCAGAAAGCAGCTCACCTGACTGTTCCAGTCAAGAATCTGGACCGAATGGGTAGTACACTCGCGCAAAGCGTGTTCCGTACCGGTCGCGATCGCAATCTCTTTGCCCGATTGCTTGCGCACCAAGGTCCATCCGAGCGTCGACAGTTTCAGCACCCAGAAATTGTCCTTGTCCCGAAACCGAAAGACGAGACCACACACATCCGAGACGGCGCCAATTTCCAGCAGTCCGTGGATCAATCCTGAAGGGCGACCAGGATCGACGACGGATAGGTTACCGCCAGCGTCCTGCGAAAAATGCCACCGCCCCCCGATTGCAGCGATCTGCCCCGGCCAGCCTTCAACGAGTACATCGGCAGCGTGGGCGGTTCCAAACAGTGTCGAAAATTCAGGTATCCGCCCGACTTGAACCGCTTGGACCCGTGTGTCGACCCGAAACCCGATCTGGCCAAGTGCCGACTGATGAACACCCGCAAACAGCTTTTCGTCCTTGTTGAACGGATCGATCGCGATCGGACGCATCATCGGAAAAGCGGCAAGACCGTGAGCTTTTTGGTCGGCGGCCGCATAATAGATAGCGCCCTGCTCTCGCAACGCCACGACATAATAGACGTGAACGTTCTTTAGGCGACGAAACGCACTCAGGCATTGCTTTCCTACACGAGCCCACAACTCGCCGTTTTCGCCTTCGGCGGCATGCACGACAAAGCCGCAGCCCTCTTCCACGGGATTAATCGGCGCCTCACTGGGAAACCAACCGACAGCCAGGTTCTCGTCGATGTTCGATCCCCGGTAGGTCCTGGAGGTGCTAAGCGTCCACCACCAAAAACGGCGAAGGGTGAGCCTCTTTCGTGGCGCACGCATCAGGGAAACCAGACGGCCGGGCCATGGGTCAATGCCGGGTCCTCGCAGCCAACGGTAGACTCGCCTGGCGAGGTCTTCAGGCAATGGCGATCCCTGCGATGTGTTGTGGCCGTTGGTGATCGAGACCAATAGCACCAGACCAGCCTCTCGCTGAAAGGGACCATAGGAGATCCCTTGCCGGCCCCAGCCTGGCCTGACGAGCGGCTGGAAACGGAGTGCGCCGTGATCGATCGCGATCTGACGTTCGATGTCGCGTCCTCGCCTGACACCTCCCTTAACTGCCAAGGTGCCAATTACCGTACCGCGGGCGCGTTCATCTTGAAAATTGTCTGCGACAAGAACCTCCGGCCGGGCAACACCGGATCCAGCCTCTTCAGCAGTTTCTGCCCAGTCACGACGGTGCAACAACTAAGACCCTCCTCACGTCGTCATGGGCTGCGCGAGAATCGTACGAGGTTTTTCAAGGCATCGATGACGTGTCGCAGCCCTGGGCAGAAGTCGCGCACCGCCTCGCTTTTCCCGTTTGATCACGCTTGCTGTCCTTGCATGAGATTCCCTCCCATAGCGCCGCAAATATGGTTCTTAGGCGCCCACCGGCTGCGCCAAGACGTGTTCGACCCGCCATCCCCCATTGCCATAGGAGGCTGGCAGCGGTTTCAATGCGTAGCCTGCAGCAGTCAGGAGTTCCGCGATCTTTCGGGCCTTGCGGTCGAGCCCCTCGCGGGTTGCATCGTCGACCTCATAAATCACCTTCGGACGGTGCCTCCGCAGCGTTTCCGTCATACCGCCCAGGACGTCGATTTCGGCGCCTTCCACGTCGATCTTGACCAGCGAGGGCGGCCTGAGGCCTCGGTGGGCGATGGCATCGTCGATAGTGACTATGCTGACTTCCAGGCGGCCATTCATGTCCGGCGGTGCTCCCGCCGAGGCAAGTGTGGCGCCGCCGATGTGATGGGCGAGCAGAAGCTGGCCACGACCGGTTGTCGCGCCCGCGGCTTCGGCGAACACCCGTATCGTGTCGAACCCACTGAGCCGCGCACTTTCTGCGACAGCGGCGGCGTTGCGGGGGACAGGTTCGAACGCATAGACTTGGCCGCGCGGCCCGACGCGGCGCGCGGCGATGAGACAGAAGAAACCGATATTCGCGCCGATGTCGAAAAAGGCGTCGCCGGGCGCCAGGTTCGCCGCGATCGCCTGTTGGATGGGGGGCTCGTACGTGCCGCGAACAAAGTTCGGGTCGGCGCTCTGCGCCACGAGCTTGAGACCGGCAGCCTCTCCCTTGGCTATGACGCGCGCGTCGCAGAACACGCCGAGGAACTTTGCCGTCAATCTCACGCGCTCTTCCTCAATTTGCGACGCCTCGGGACGCGGGCCAGCCGTGCCACTCGCCGCGAAGGTGACAGATTGTGCACCCGGGATCGAGCCCGACAACGGTTGGCCGCCTCCTACTTCCTCCGGCTGATCGCTACTCCGATTGTCTCATTCTGGGGTGTCTGCCGGGCTTTCGGTGCGCGCGGCTTTGAGGAACATGCGATCGGCGAGGTTCCCGCCGCCAGCCACGAGCTCGGGGCTTAGGGCCATGCACCGGCGCAGATCGTCGAAGGCTTTGGGTCGAACCCCCGAAGAGGTCATCAACATGGTCCGCAGGCGGCGCTTTCATATGAGTGATGTACACGCTTCGTGGTTGCGAAGCGAAAAGCAACTGAGCGATTGCGACTTCGATCTTGCCGGCATGATGCTTAGCCATGCCGACGGGAACACGCAGGAATCTCACCCGATCGGCAGATCCGCCCAACCGGCAAACCGCCTCGATCGCTTCGTCCTCACCGGTGATCCGCTGGGCCTCCATATCAAGCCGAATTGAATGGGATGCCGAACCGTCGGTAACGAAAATAAACCGGATACCGGCGCCCGAGCTGACTTCTTGCTGGCGACCCCTCCACATCCCAACGTCTCATCATCGGGGTGGGGTGCAATGATGACAGCCGACGCCTGCCAGTCTGCTACGTCGAATGGATGAGACCCCTTATGCATCGCTCTATCGAGCATAGCCCCAATCGTATGCCTGACGGCACGCATCGATGATTCCGATCATCCGTTCTTCGGTGTGGTCCAACCCGACCTAGGCATGGTAGCAAAAAACAGTAAGCGACTGGGGTGCGAAAACAATGAAGGTAGGAATTCTGGCTGGCGGATTGGGAACACGGCTGGCGGAAGAAACCGAAATCCGGCCGAAACCAATGGTCGAGATCGGAGCAAAGCCGATCCTTTGGCATATCATGATGCATTACTATGCCTATGGACACCGCGAATTCGCCGTCGCGCTGGGATACAAGGGCGAATACATCAAACGCTGGTTCAGCGACTATGTCGCATTCGATGGCAGCTTGACTGTCAATGCCGCATCGGGAAGCGTCAAGCGCCACTCGAACTCGCTGCCTGATTGGTCCGTCGATCTTGTGGAGACGGGGCTGAATACCCTGACGGGCGGCCGCATAAAACGCCTGATCGACTGGATGGGCGACGAGACATTCATGCTCACCTGGGGCGATGGCGTTTCGGATGTCAACCTTGATAAACTGATCGCCTTCCACAAATCGCATGGCAAGCTTGCAACGATGACGGCGGTGCGTCCGCCGGCACGCTATGGGCACATCGAATTCGATGGCCATCGCGTTGTCGACTTCACAGAAAAACCACAGGCCTCAGAGGGTTGGATCAATGGCGCCTTCTTCGTGCTCGAGCCGGGCATAAAGGACTATATCGATGGCGACGACGTCATGTTCGAACACGCGCCAATGCAACGGCTCGCAACCGACGGCCAGCTGATGGCATATCGCCACGAATCCTTCTGGCAATGCATGGACACCATTCGCGAAAAGCATCTCCTTCAGAAATTGTGGGACAGCGGGCAGGCGCCCTGGAAAACATGGGAATTGATCGATGAAAGTTCTGGTTACAGGCCACCTCGGCTACATCGGTTCCGTCCTGACTCCGATGCTGCTTGAACGCGGCCATCACGTCACGGGCCTAGACAGCGACATCTTCCGGTCATGCACTTTCGTAGGGACGTTGGCCGAAGTGCCGACGATCGAGAAAGACATCCGTGACATCGAAATCGACGACGTCGCCGGCTTCGACGCGATCATCCATCTCGCAGGACTTTCAAACGATCCGTTGGGGGACTACCGACCCCTCCTTACCGAAGAGATCAACTGCGGCGCTTCGGTCAGGCTTGCGCAGCTCGCCAAGGCCGCCGGTGTCCAGCGGTTCCTATATGCCTCCTCTTGCAGCAATTACGGCGCGGCCGGCGACAGCTTTCTAACTGAGGATGCTCCCTTCAACCCGGTGACGCCTTACGGCGCCTCAAAGGCCAATGTGGAGCGAGCGGTCGCGCCGATGGCGGATCAATCGTTCAGCCCGACATTCCTGCGTGCTTCCACTGCCTACGGCCTGTCGCCTCGCATCCGCTTCGATCTCGTGGTCAACAACCTGACCGCCTGGGCCTACACGACCGGCCTGGTCTATCTCAAGAGCGACGGCTCACCATGGCGTCCGATCGTCCATGTTGAGGACATTTCGCTAGCCTATATTGCGGTACTCGAAGCCGAGCGAGAGCTGGTCCACAACGAGGCATTCAATGTCGGCTTGACCACGGAAAACTATCAGATTCGGGAGATCGCGGAGTTGGTGCAAACGATCGTTCCCGACAGCCGCGTGAAGTTCGCGCCCGACGCCGGGCCAGACAAGCGGTGCTATCGCGTCGACTGCACCTATATTGGTCGCCGCCTGCACGGTTTTAAGCCGCAATGGACAGCGCGGCGCGGTATCGAACAGCTCTACTACACATTTCGCGCAGCAGGCCTTGCACTTGGGGATTTCGAGGGCGAGCGATTCAAGCGCATCGCCCATGTGCAGAAGCTGATCCAAGATGGCGAACTGGATACCGATCTGCGCCGCACGCCGCAGTTTGCGGTAGCGGTTTGAGCAAACACAGCCGGGAGCCATAGCCATGATGATTGCTGGTGCAGCATCTGTAACCGAGCAGGTTTGCCGCTCCTGCGGCGGGAGTCACATCGACACGTTCCTGAAGCTCGGCACGACGCCACTTGCCGATCGGCTTCCCGTGAGCGTCGACGATGACCAGGAAGAGCCGGCCTTCCCACTCAACGTCGCCTTCTGTTGTGATTGCAGTTTGGTACAGATCACGGAGACGGTTAACCCGAGAATTCTGTTTGCCGATGCTTACCCCTATTACTCCTCATTCTCTCAAGCGCTGCTGAGGCATTCCCGAGCCAATGCGCGTGACTTGATCGAGCGTCGTAACTTGGATGCCAACAGCTTTGTGGTCGAGTTGGCGAGTAACGACGGCTATCTCCTGAAGAACTATGTCGAGGCGGGGATACCAGTGCTCGGCATCGACCCCGCCGAAGGACCTGCCGCCGCTGCGGAGAAAATAGGCGTGCCGACACTCCTGGCCTTTTTTTCCCGTGAACTGGCGGAGAAGCTTCGCCAACAGGAGATGCGGGCCGACGTCATTCACGCAAACAACGTTCTCGCCCACGTGGCCGACACCAATGGTTTTGTTGCAGGCATTGCACGGTTGCTCAAGGACGACGGCGTTGCGGTGATCGAGGCGCCATATGTCGAACCAATGATCGACCATTGCGAATTCGACACGATCTACCACGAGCACCTCTGCTATTTCTCAGTGACGGCATTGGACAAGCTGTTTCGACGCCATGGCCTTTATCTCAACGAGGTAAAACACTTGTCGATTCATGGCGGTTCACTTCGCCTGTATGTCGAAATGCGGGAACATGTCGGAGCGAGCGTCACCAACCAGATCGCTCATGAAAGAGCACGAGGCATCGACGCCATCGATTACTATCTCGATTTTTCCGCGACGGTCGACAAATTGAAAGTCGAGCTCTCCACATTGCTACACCGGCTGAAAGCCAGCGGCGCCTCAATCGCCGCCTATGGGGCGGCGGCCAAAGGCGCCACCTTGATCAATACGGTTGGCATCGGACGCGATCTGATCGACTTCGTCGTAGATCGCAACATTCACAAACAGGGCAAGCACATGCCCGGTCAGAAAATTCCGATCCGCTCCACGGAAGCTCTGTTGGAGGCCCAACCTGACTACGTTCTCGTGCTTGCCTGGAATTTCCTCGATGAAATCATGGAACAACAGGCTGAATATCGAGCCAGGGGCGGAAAATTCATCGTTCCCGTGCCGAACCCGCGGATCGTGTGACCGTGCAAGTCCAAAGCGCTACCTGCGCCGAGGCGCATGAACCGGCGACGAATTCGATGCGTCTTCGCGGCGATTGTCCTGTCTGTCGGCAGAGGAGTCTGCTGCACTCGGTATCATTCGACGCCATTCCATTTTCGTGCAATTCCCTGCACCCTGACGCAAACTCGGCCGTTGCTGCACCGACTGGCCAATTCGTTCTCGCGTTTTGCCGCAGTTGTGAACATTTCTTCAACGCGGCATTTGAAGACGGTCGGATCGGCTATACGCAAAACTATGAGAATTCCCTGCATTTCTCGCCGCGCTTCGTGGCCTTCGTCGAGGATCTCGCTGATCGCCTGTCCGCAGCTTACGCACTCGATGGAAAACTGGCCTTGGACATCGGTTGCGGCAAGGGTGATTTCCTCAAGCGACTTTGCTCAACCAGCGGCGCCAGAGGCATTGGCTTCGACAGGAGCTTCGAAGACAATCGGGGCGCGGACGTCGCCGGCGTTGAGTTCATCAATGACTGGTTCAGCGATGCCTATCCGGACATCAAACCTGACTTCGTTTCCTGCCGTCACGTCCTGGAACACATAGCTAACCCGATCGCCTTCCTGCAAGAGCTTCGTGCCCATCCCGGCGTTGAACCGGACACCGTATTCTACATCGAGGTGCCCAATGCCCTCTATACATTGCGAGACATGGGGATCTGGGATCTGATTTACGAGCATGTATCCTACTTCACGCCGCACTCACTGCGGGTGGCGATGGAGACAGCAGGATTCGAGGTGCTTGACCAAGGTGCGTCATACGGTGACCAGTACCTCTTCATTGAAGCAAAACCTGGCGAACCCCGGACGATGGCCCCGTTTTCAAAATCTGAAAAGATTGATGCGCTCGTCCACCGGTTCGACCGAACCTATTGCGACAAGGTCGCCTGGTGGCGCGATTACTTGTCAAACAGGGATCCGGAGCGGACCGTTGTCTGGGGTGCGGGATCGAAGGGCATTACATTCGTCAACATCGTTCCTGAAGGGGCGCGGATTGGGGCGTTGGTCGACGTCAACCCGCACAAGCAGGGGCGCTTTGCTCCTGGCACCGGGACACCGGTGGTTGCTCCCGAGAGCCTGCGCGGCAAGCCCCTGCAGTCTATTGTCGTGATGAATCCGCTCTATCGAGACGAAGTTGCCCAGGCCGCATGCAAGCTCGGTCTCTCAGCGGAGATCATTGTGGCATAATTCGGCGATGTGCGGCTTGCGCTTTGCGTCTGTGATCGCACCGATGTCGATCCGGTCTAGGTTGACTGGAGCGCCCGCCTTGTAGGCAGCGCCGAGAGGAAAATGCGGAGCCCAAGCCCACGTTGAAGTCGGGAACCCTTCCGGTATGGTTTTCAATGTTCAGGTCATGCGGGCGATCGCCGCGACTTTGGTGGTCTGGGTTCATACCCAGGAACTGATCGTGACCGACGTCCTTCCGCATTGGCTCAGGAGTTTTGGATACGGAGGGGTGGACCTATTTTTTGTCATAAGTGGATTCATCATGGTCCGCACGACACAAAATAAAAACATACGGCCCATTCAATTCTACAGGAAGCGTATCCTTAGAGTGGCCCCTCTGTACGCGTTTTTCACAATGCTTGTAGTGATTTTGAGCGCGACCATGCCTGATGTTTTAAAGAGCACTCAAATAGAATTTTCTCAAATCGCAAAATCTCTAGTTTTTATTCCATTTGAGAAAACGCCAGATAGCCTTTACCCAATTTACTATCTTGGTTGGACTTTGAACTACGAAATGTTCTTTTACAGCATTTTTGCAGTCGCGTTGTTGTTGCCCAAACGCGCCAGGCTCATGGCGATCACCGCTGTTATCGTCTCTCTTGCCGGTATCGGAAACAGCATTGGAGGTCTTTCCGATTATGGGGTCGCGGCTTTTTTCTATACGCGGCCAATCCTGATGGATTTCGTATTGGGAGTGCTGACGGCGAGCTACTTCCACGATTCGGCGCGCATCGCCAGAAATCCCATGAGGTGGTGGGTATGCCTTGCCGCCGGTGCCTCTTGGCTCGCTTTTGGCGGGCAAGTCATCGGTTTCGGCGACCTCCCCGTCTCGCCATCGACCGATACCTTCCTGAGGTTCGGCATCGCATCCGGCTTGATCGTGGCGGGAGTAGTCGGGCTGGAGCAATCTGGGACAAGGATCGGCTCTCCACTGATGCAACGTGCGGGTGACGCAAGTTATTCGATATATCTGTCACACTATTTCTTTATCGCCGCGGTCATCGCCCTTGCCAATTGGTTGGAGCTGAACGACGCTGCTCGCGCCCTGCTCGCGCCCGCCACGATGGCGGCGGCGGTAGCCGTGGGTTTCGTAACCTATCATCTGCTTGAGCGTCCTTTCGCTGGTGACCTCGGCATCTATCATCGCCTCGCCAGGCTGTTTGCGGCACCGCCTCCCATGCAGCCGCGCGCCATTACCGAGGAAACTGTGATGGGGACTACACGGAAAGTCCAAGGGCCAGATGCCTTAGAGTCTGACTCACAATCTAATACGACGTGAAACCAGTACCTTGCGATTTTCCGGATGAGCGGGTGGACGGACGCTCGGTAGATCCAGGCGGTGGCATTCGGCGATCCACCCTTTGCGGCTGACGGCCTGACTTTACCACTCCATCGACGTCGATCCGTTGCAGGTTGATCGGCCTCAGCCAGCAGTGTCGCGTATAGTCGGTCGAGCGGCGCATAAACTGCGCCCATTTAAGTGGCGTCTTGGACAGCGCCCGCCAAAGGGACAGGGAGTTAAGGCCGATCAGAAAGCGAGACCGGATGAGCTGCCCGCGCCGGTCAACCGCTGCATAGGTTACGAACCCGCGAAACGCAGCGCCGAACCTCTTCAGCACAGCATCAACCTGCACGTCATAACGCTCGTTGGCGGCGAAACCTTGAAGCGACTTTGTTGTCCCGACTGGCCGCGTGTGTCTTACAACGACATCGTCAACAATGGCGTAACGCAACCAAGGCATGTCAGTCAGGCGGGTCCAAAGAAGGTCTATTCCCGTCTCGTAGCCAAGCCCGAATAATTTCAACGCCGTTTGCAGGCACCTGGCGCTGAACACCGGACACATCATCTCGACCGTGTTGCTATATCGCAACACGTATCGCTTGCCGCTGACCAGCGTCGCTGCGTAGGAGAAATAGCTGTCCCAAGACAGTGCTGGCTGAAACAGATCAAGTTTATAGTGGCGGCCGATGGCGAACAGACGATTCAGGTCGAGCTTTGTCGCCTCGATGTCATCGTCGATCAATGCAATGAGATCATACCGCGTCACAATTTCAGGGTAGCATTGAAATAAGGCATGATACCCTGCGATCTTGCGCCCCGGCAGAAATACGCTGAAATCGTTCTGTCCATGGGAGACGCCGGTCTCGTAGGCGGCGACGAGAAGATCGAAGTCGGCTTCGCCCGTCCCCTCAGTCCAGCCGGCATGCAAAGAGCTACGCCCTGCCCGGACGATCACCAGATTTCTCTTGCCCGAGCCCTCCGGCAATTTTCGGAAGGCTGACACTGCTGCGGCCGCGGGCGTGACTTGGCGAAGGTTCATACAAAGCCTCCCGGCGGGCGTCGCACCAGACCACTCGTTTCTAGCCAGGCTATCGGTTTGAGACGGCATGAATGCGTTTGAGCGCTCCCAGGCCGGCGCCGCGGAGCTTGGTACGAAGCTGCGGAGAAACAACGCCTACAAGTTCCAGGAAAAATCTCGCAATGAGCAGCGGATCCAATATCCATAAAACCAGATGAAACAGTGTCATACCCAGCGGTGCTGTGCGCCTGTGCCGATAGGCAATTGCGACGAGGTGTTTTAGCCGCCTCGACAATTCAAAGGCGTTCGCGGTAGAGCCGTCAGGATTTTGCCAAGCCAATCGTTCGGAGCTCGGCAATCGCACCGAGCGCGTCGGATGGTCACGGCTGTATAGTATCGCATTGGGCGCGCGAACAAATGTCCCAAGAAGAGCCATCTCGGCCAAAAGCGCACAATCGGAGCCATAGTAGGGCTCGTGCAATGTCGTCTTGGCTAGGGAATCCCGGCGCCAAAGGCCAAACATCGCCGCATCCCATCCGTGCGCCCCAACCATCAGCCGGAAGCGGGACGCGGGCGACGATCCTTGCATGTCCGGCAGCACCCTTTCGACATAGGGTGTCAGCTGCCCGGTCTCGTCGATTCCCAGTAAGCGCGGATAGGCAATGACATGGCGGGAATCCCCGTCGAGCGCACGCACACAGTCCATCAGGAAACCGCTGCCCAAGACGTCGTCGTGTGCGCACCACTTGAAATATGCGCCCGAGCTCAATTCGAAAGCTCGATTGAAATTGGCCGCGGCGCCCAAATTGCGTGCGTTTCGGACATAGCGGACGCGCTTGTCCCGCCGCGCGAATTCCAGACATATATCGGCTGTTCTATCTGTCGAAGCATTGTCGGTGATGACAAGTTCGAAATCATCGAAGTCCTGCTTGAGGATCGACTGGATCGCCTCGAAGACGAAATTCTCGCCGTTGTAAACGGGCATACCAAGGGATACTCGCGGCGACTTGGAACGTTCCATTTTCCGGGTTCTTCTTTAACGAAAGTGCGATCAGACCGCGACGATTTCCGGTCGCAGGTCCAGCGCTTTCAAGGATTGTGCCACTTCATTCAGGTATATCGGGTTCATGACGATGACGAGATCAGGCGGAGTGTCCAACAGGTCGCTCGGCGCGATGACCGGGTGACCGGTTCCGGGCGTAAACTTGCCTTGCTTGTAGGGGTTGATGTCGACTGCTGCCCAGACTTCGTCTCCAAGATGCAAAGTCGTCAGAAACGACACTGCCTTGGAGCCGCCGCCCCACAGGACGACCCGCCGGCCGGCGGCGTGCGCGGCGCGAATGCGCTCCTGCCAGGAATTCTGAACGGCACGCACGCGGGCGGGAAAGGTTTCCGCCAAACGGTGCATCACTTCCAGATCGTGCTCGAGCGGTAGTCTCGGTGTCGTCCGGCCTGCCGACGGCCGGGCGTACTGAACGATGTACTGGTTGTCGTAGACGAGCTCCAGATCGGTAACGTCGAAACCTTCCCGGCGAAACAGGCGTGCGTGCGCGCCAGGACTGAAATAGGAGCAATGCTCGTAGTAAATGTCCCAGAACGCGCTCTCGACGAGCACACGTTTTGCATCAGGCGTTTCGAAGACGGCCCAATCCTGGGTCCTTTTGCCGATCATCTTGCGGATCAGCCGCACGAAACTCGACACCGAGCTTACGTGTTCGAGCGTGTGGCGACAGAGGACCGTATCCGCCTGGAGATGCTGGTAGTCTGGTCCGAAAAAATCGACGATGATCTTGACGTCGCCGTACTCGTCATTGCGCCCTTTGTCGGCTCGATAGGCTGGATCGATGCCGAGCCCGGTGGCGCCGCCCGATATGCAAAGTTCGCGGAGAAATTCACCCTTGCCGCAGCCGATCTCCAACACGTGCTTGCCGGCTATCGCGCATTTTTGTGCGATCTCGCGTGCAAGTCCCTTCGCGAAATTGTTGAAGGTGCTGGAAAAATGCTGGGATTCCTCGAAATTGGTCGAGTAACCCATGATCGTTTCGTCAAAGGCCCTGTTGAATATGAATCCGCATGCCTCGCAAAATGCGAGGTCAAGGTCGCGGCGGGGAAAGGCGTGGGCTTCTCGGGCCGAGTTCAGCAGGACGCAACTATGCACCGGGATGGCTTCGACCCGGTAGATTGACCGGCTGACTGGCGCCGAGCAGCACGGGCACGCGGCCGGTAAAAGCGTTTTTATGTTGCTTGCCATGTGAAGGTCAAATGAATTCATTGTAGAATTGGCTCGACAAGTGAACCGGTTATATCGCGCGTCGAGCTCTCGGCTCCGAAGAGTTCATTGTATTCGGTTGCGCGAGCGAGTTGGACAGACTGGGCCAGGCCAAGGGCGTCGAGAATCGCCAGGTCGAATCTTTCCTCGGAGAACCGGGTCGCGTTCATGCGACAGGCGTGCGGCGTAATGGACAGCGCATTTTTCTCGAATAGATCAATGGCCTCAGCTACGGAATCGATGGCCTGACGGTCGAAGAGCACACCTGTCGGATGGGCGCTCTCGCCAAGCGGCCGGACAATGTCGCGCGCGCCTCCGCGGCCGAAGGCGATCAATGGCGTGCCGCACGCCTGGGCCTCGGCAAGCGTTATCCCGAAATCCTCGCATCCAGCGAACACCATCGCACGAGCATTGGCGATTCTTTCGATGTATTCATGCCGCGGCAGATAACCGGTGAAGACTATGTTGGAGCCGGCAAGCGATCGCAGATGCTTGGATTGTACTTCGTCGCCTACAACAATCAGGCGACGCGACGGCGTTTTGCTGAACGCCTCGATTATCAGATCCGTACGTTTATACGGGGCGTGGAACGCGGCGGTTACGTAGTAGTCATCCTTGCTGGCGACGAGTTTAAGGTCCTCGATGGCCACGGGCGGATGGACAACACGCGCGTCGCGGCCGTAAATCCGTTCGATGCGGGAGCGGACATAACTCGAATTTGCCAGCATCAAATCAGGACCGTGTGCCGTGCGGGTGTCCCAGGTCCGCAGCTTGTGAAGCATATAGCGAAAGGCAAGACCCTTCGGCCCAAATCCCAAGCCGGCTTGCTGCAAATAGGAGAATTGTTCGTCCCACGCGTATCGCACCGGACTGTGCACATAGCAAAGGTGCGGTTGGTCCGGGCGAGTGAGAACGCCTCGAGAGAACGCGGCTGAGGAAGAAATTACTGCGTCATATCCTGTGACATCAAATTGTTCGATCATAAACGGACAGAGAAAGAATAATGACCTGTAGTACTTTTCGACGAATGGAAATCGGTTCATGCCGGAAACATGGAAAATCACGCCTCGAAAATACTCTTCTTTGATCTCCTTCGGGAGAAAATCAAAGAGGGTGAAGACCTCGGCTCTAGGAAAAAGCTTGCAGATTCGAGCCAGGACCTGCTCCCCTCCTCGAAAATTCGGGCACCAATCATGCACGACGGCGATGCGCGCGTTGCGGTCGATCCCAGCAAATGGCGCCTTGCCGATGGATCGCAAATCTTTGGTATCACGGCCCATGGTGGTTGCTTTCGGCTGTCGCACATGGCGCATGAATTGCCCTCCCGGAACGTTGGCACCTTTTCGGGAATTCTGTGGTGCCCGGATGCTGAACGACTGTGTGTCGTCCTTCCCGTCCAAACAAGCTGCCTATCGGGTTAAGCGCCGCCCCCTCCCGAGGCGGGATGCACTCCAACGAGGTACGGCTCCTACTTCGATGGGCCTAAGCACGCCTCAACGCTAACCTTATGCGCAGGCTGTATCGGCGCGACCGGCGGATTAGGATCATAGCGCGCTCACTTCGCAACCAGTTCGGGGGCGCCGTATCTGTTCCATTGGCCGCGCGAAGAGTGGATCGTCGATGAAAGTGGTCGTTATCGTCGCAACGTTTGGTCGCAGGGAACATGTGGCTCGGCTTCTCGCACAGCTTGAGCGACAGACGCGACTGCCTGACGCGGTGATCATTTCGGCTCCCGACGCCGACCATACTCCCAACAACATGGTTTGCCGGTTTCCCGTATCGAGCGTATTCGGAAAAACTGGCTTGCCGGCACAGCGTAACATCGCCCTTGATGTCGCAGGCGACTGTTTCGACATAATCACTTTTTTCGACGACGACTTCATTCCTGCAGACGACTATCTCGAAGGCGTATCGCGGGCGTTCAAGCAGCAGCCCGACTGGGCAGTGGTGACCGGAAACGTGCTGAAGGACGGTGCGACGACTGCAGGGCTCACGTGGGACGAGGGTATCCAGGCGCTTCGCGAAGCCGGTACAGCGACTGAAGCGCGCGGCGTGGATCGATTCAGCGCCTATGGATGCAACATGTCGATCAGGGCGGCATTCATCGGCGGCCTGCGCTTCGATGAGCGGCTCGTGCTCTATGGGTGGCAGGAAGACGTTGATTTCACCAGCCAATTGAGAGCCAGAGGGCGGGTCGTCTTTTTGCAGTCGATCTACGGGGTTCATCTCGGCATCAAGAGCGGTCGCGTAAACGGCGTTCGTTTCGGCTATTCTCAGGTGGCGAACCCAGTCTACCTCATCCGCAAAGGGACCGTTCCATCGACTGTCGCACTTAGATTGATGAGCAAAAATCTGCTTGCCAATCTCGCGCGCAGCCTCTGGCCGGAATCCTACATCGACCGGAGAGGACGTCTGCGCGGCAATCTCCTGGCTCTTTCACACGTCGCAAGAGGCCGGGTGCAGCCAGAATACATTCTGGAGATCTAACGCAGAGGTAAAAGATGCTCGATGACCCGTCCTTTTCGATCGACAGAGGCACTTGCTCAAATCACCGAGCCCGGTGCTCCGGCAGGCTGTCCAATCGGCGCAAGGCTTGGCGCCTGCTCCACGTCGTGGTGTCGGCGGTGATGTCCTTGGCCTGCATGTTGGGTGTTTCGGCTGCAAACGCCAAAGACTATGTGCTCGGCCCGCAGGATAAGCTGCGCGTCAAGGTCTACGAGTGGCGTGCGTCGCGCGACACGATATTTGGCTGGGATGCTATCAACGACGAATACACGGTCGGTCCGAACGGCTCCGTTTCGCTACCGCTGGTCGGTGAAATCAAGGCTGCCGGCCTCACCACCGGCGAGATTGCGAACTCCATCGGCTACAGGCTGATGAAAAGTGTCGGCCTTATGCGAAAACCGGACACGGCGGTGGAGATCGTCCAGTACCGACCGTTTTACGTTGTCGGCAAGGTAACTCAATCGGGAGAATTCGCATATCGGCCTGGGCTGACCGTCTTGCAGGCATTGAGCATCGCGGGCGGATTGCGGACTCGAGAGGACAGGGATGCCAGGTTCGAGCGCGAGGTGATCCTAGGTCGAGGGGATGTGACCCTGCTTAGACTGAACGAGGCCAACCTCCTCGCTCGCAAGGCACGACTCGAGGCGGAACTCTCGCATGCCAGCGACATTCAGTTTCCAGCCCAGTTGACGTCGCGCATTCAGGACGACGTCTTTTCTATGCTCATGAACCAGGAGCGTTTGATCTTCCAAGCGCGCAGCAAAGGGTTGGACACTCAGATCAAGGCGCTTCATGGTCTGCGTGAGTTCCTCCAGAAAGAACTCGCCTCGCTGGAAGCGCAACTCGTTTTCTTGGACAAGCAGATCGACTCGATTCAGAAAGAGTTGACAGCGGTCTCGGCGCTTGTGGTCAAAGGTCTTGCGGCGGCGCCGCGGGAATTT
This sequence comes from Mesorhizobium sp., assembly GCA_004020645.1. Taxonomy (GTDB): domain Bacteria; phylum Pseudomonadota; class Alphaproteobacteria; order Rhizobiales; family Rhizobiaceae; genus Mesorhizobium. Next base: position 139,308 of record SAQL01000013.1, read on the forward strand.
TCTCTAGAACGAGCCCTTGCCCAGGCGCAGAGCGAGAGGTTGTCGGCGGAAACCAGTCTGCTGCGCGGGCGTCAGGAAATCAGTAAGACCGAGATATCAATTCTCCAACTCGAAGACGGACGGAAAAACGAGATAACGATCGACCTGCGTCAAACTCAAGCTGAACTCGATGCCCTCGACAGCAAGACAGAAACAGCAAGGCGGCTATTGTACGACTCCGCGATATCTGCCCCGAATCTTCTTGCCCGGCGAGCCGACGCGGATCTGGCTGCGCCGATCTACACGATTTTCCGGCCGTCGGCAGATGGTACGACGGCGCAAATACAAGCTAACGAGACGAGTGTCGTGGAGCCCGGAGACACCATCAAGATTGAAATACCACTGGCTCCGGATGAAACAGGCGCGCTGGATTTGACATCGACCGAGCGGCACGAGGCGCCGGGAATAGAACTCAAGGCAGAAACCGCCGGCGATACTGTAGGCATTCCGTAGCCTCCCGGCGGGTTTTGCTAGAAGGATGAGGTACCGGGAGACTTCTGTGAATTGGGATGCCACGAAGGCAAGTCAGCCGTCGTATTCCAACGCATGCTTTCAGCACTACGATTCAATCAGGAATGACGGCTTCTCCCGAACGCCAGTGCCGAAGACGGTCACCCCAGCGCTCACAAGGGCGACATGGCCGGCAGCCTATTCTTCACCCAGGGATGGTTCGAAGATACGCTTCCCACACAGTTGCAGGACGAAATTGCATTTGCGAATCTGGATGGTGACCCATACGATTCGGTCAAGGTCAGCTTGGAGTTGTGTATCCTCGCCTATCAAAGGGCGCTGCATGTCTGATAGACGACTACACTGATCCTGGATTGTTCGACTCGGTCGATCTCGATCCGGGGGTAAAGAAGACCTGCGACGAGTTCCTTAGCGAAAGCTCTGAGCCTTCGCTTTAGGCGCGGCCGGGAACAGTGCCGGCCTGCGATTGAATCACGTGTCCGCTGGAATCGCGCGAATGCCGGAGCGTCCTTACAGGAGCCTCAGCAACACTGTCGTCTTCAACAGGCAAGAGCCGGCTGACAAGAACGACAGCGAGAGGAATCAAGAACACGATACCCGGGTCGGCGCCGCCACTTGCCAGGGATCCAGCCACGAGCGCCGATAAGGCGCAAGCGCGGACACTTGACGCGATCGCGTCGACCTCGGGATCGATGCGACCGCGGCCACCCCGCACCCCCCGCACCAGCATTGCCAACAGAACTGTCATCATCGCGGCGCCGAACAGCCCCAACTGGGAAAGCACCGCGATCGGCCAGCTCGAGGCCCGCGAGCTTCCCAACCCGACTCCCAGTCCACCTGTATCGAAGAAAGACTGCAGGCTTTTGTAGTTCCAGTAGCTGCGCTCCTGGCCGGAGGCCGATGCGACCTTGTTGATTACCGTGTTGTCGACAAGCTGCAAGACCGGATCCAAGAAATGCGGATAGAACAGACTGGCGGCCATCGCGGAGAGGAGCAAGGGCGGTAGCAACGCGATAAGCAATGCCTCCCCCGACCTTAGCCGACCTGAAGCGAGCGACTTCACGATGGAAAGGACAACGGGCACGGTTACGATTGCAAGACCGACATAGGCGGTCGACGATGTCGACAGCAGCAGGAGAACAAACAGGGCCGCTCCTAACCCCAATGCGTATTTGGATCCGGTCTTGCGCCAATAGGCGTAGGTGAACGCCAGCCCTGCCAGCGATGCCCCACCGAACGACGATGCCTCTGAAAACGCCCCCGTGATCCGCCAAAACCCAGCTTCCCTGACTTGCGTCAGCATGGCATAGTTGGCCGTACGAATCGGGGCGAGGATGTCGCCGGCGCCGATCACCTTGCCCAACAAATCCAGAATGCCCATGAACACGTGCAAGCTGAACCAAAGGAAGAAGCCTCGCCTGATGTCGGCTAACGTGCCGCTGCGCTGAAGCAGCAGACAGGCCGCCAAGAACGTCAGCCCTCCCAGAGTAAAGTATCCCGCCTGAGAGATATTGGCCGATACCGGTGCCAGGGCCGCTTCGTAGACGCCCTTGCCGGTGCGGGAAGTGACGAAGGCGCTTGTCTGCCCTGCAAAGAGCCTCGGAAATAACACCGCTCCGATGCAGACATAGATCATGAGCGCGCAGACGATCCATGCTGCGCCTATACGAACGAAGACCGTTCCTATTTCCCTCCAGATTCCCTGTCGAGCCAGCGCGGCTACTATTACGAGCATATTAAAGACGGTGAAGATAAGCGGCGATGAGCCGCCAAGCGAGGTTATCGTCCCGATTGCCGTCGCTCCAAAAGCCAGAGAGGCAATCAGCGCAGTGATCATCGACCAGCGCATATAAACGACGAGGGCCAGGAGTCCCGTGCAAATTAAAATCCCAACGACGGAAACCTGCATTTCACCCCTCCGACGATCAATGATCCAGGCCCTGACTGCGCCGCCGGAACCGCTTGGCTAATTGTTGGCTTCACAGAAACGAGCGACTCTGATTTCCTTGGGACAGGGTTGATCTCGCGCAGCCTAAATTGACCCTGGGAGGAGGTCGCCGTGCTGCTTGCTATTGTCGGCGTTGCGGGTGTTGCCCTGATAATAGGGCTTACGCTGCGCGCGCCGGCGCTGATAGTGGCGACATTGGTGGTGATCGTCGGCAGCATCGTTACGAGCAGTTTTCTCCACCTGTCTGTTCAAACCAGCGTCCGATCGACACTCTACCTTGTTGTCGTCACCCAAATTGCCTACCTGGTCGGCCTTGCAATTGCCGTGCTGCGGCACCGCCCGGGGCGTCAACGGCGTGGGCGATAATCCGTTGAGGCCGTTTGTGCTGCACCCCCTGGCCTCGCCAAGTTCAGGAGGTCTGGTCAAACTTCATGATGGCCGGTATTGTCCGCATCAGGATCGAAAGATCGCGGCGCAGAGACCATGTTCGAACGTACTGCGTATCCAGTAATACGCGATGTGAATACTCGGTCATGTTTCTCCCGTTTATCTGCCAGAGGCCGGTCAGTCCTGGCCGCGTCTTCAAATATTCGTGCGACGCGGCGCCATAGCGGTACAATTCGTCGGCAACGACAGGTCGCGGTCCGACGCAACTCATGTCACCACGCAGGATGTTGAATAGCTGCGGCAGCTCATCCAGGCTCGATTTGCGAAGCATGCTTCCGAGAAACAGGATACGCGGATCGCACTTCAGTTTCTGGTTGGCTGCCCATTCCTGGGCGGCTTGTGGATTGCAGCTCAGATGCCGTTCGAGCACCTCCTCGGCATTCGGTACCATGGTGCGGAACTTGTAGCAGTCGAAGGCCTTTCCGTTGAATCCAATACGCCGGTGAACGAACAGCACCGGACCGCCTGTCGTGGCCTTGATCAGTAGCGCGATCAGAACCAAGATCGGACCGGCCAGAATGAGCGCTGTCGAGGCTACCATCAGATCCAGCAACCTCTTGGCCCAACCGCCGAGAGGCTGTCGGCGGTCGCCCCGCGCATCTTCAATGCTTGCCGTTTGCATATCCGGCTCAAGCGAAACGGTGCCATTGTCATGGCTTGCGTTGAGTTGAGGCGACGAAAGGTCTGGCGTGTTCGATGTGGCGGCCGCGCTGCTTTCAAGCCGAAGAGGCAATGTCGCCGCAGGCCTGGCTCCGACCAGAATGGCCCAGTCTTCGTTGGCCCAGTCTTCCATGGCCAAGTCTTCAATGGCCAAGTCTTCGCACGGTCGCAGGTTGCTTTCGATCACGTTGGACATCTCTGCTTGCGCCCGATTTCAGCTGTTTTTCGTTTGCATTTTGTCGACGACGGATGATCTCCGGCAAGCAAGGAAAAGGTGGTAGATTGGGGATGATTGGCAGCGGGGGCTACCCCCTATGATGCTAGGCTGGGTACGGACGAATGGCTGCTCCGTCCAATGACTGGCACGATATCGGAATCGATCGTTCGTCTCGCGGTTCTCTGCGCCGCCTGCAAGGGGCGCAGATTCATTTTGACAGGCAGTGTTCGAATTGACAGGCGGTGTCGAGACTTGCCGCTGGGCTCGCGCTCGACCGACACCGCTGCGAGGAAGACAGGGTGTCAGCGCGGTGCTTGGCCTGCGCGCTTCCGGTAACGATGAGCCGAAACAGAACGAACACGTGTCATCAACACGCCAAGGACGGACGAATTGGTGTTTTTGAGTGTCTGCGTCAGGTCTTCCAGTTGATCAAGCGGCGTCACGCCCCACTGCGCCACCACAATCACGCCATCAAGAAGCGGGCAGACAGCAAGCCCTTCGGCACCTGAACTAAACGATGGGAGCTCAACAATGACGACGCTGTAGGCGTCAACGTCGCTCAGTAATTTCTCCATGTTATCGGGAACAAGCAAATTCGTCGAATTCGACACATCGTTCTTCAAGTAATAAAACGATGTCTTTTCAATAAACTGGATTTGCTTGCCGATATCTTTGGGGCTCCCGGAATCTCCATCGATCACGTTGAGATCGGAGGACAAGAGAAGTTCGTTGGCCAGTGCCGACCTATGGTCGGCGTTGATCACGAGGGTCGTTGTGCCCGACACTCCACACAGGGCCGCCAGATTGCTTACAACGGTGCTCTTTCCATCACCGGGGGACACGGATGTGATTCCGATGCGACGTCTTGAATGGGTGGCCCCGGCCAAGCCCATGATCGCCTTGAAGCTCCTGAGGCTGCCGCTGAAAGAAGAGTCTGGATTCCTGAGCACCTCGTCAAGCCGGCCAAAACCACCCCGCCTGAAACTGACCGGCGGCAATTCTCCAATACAGGCTAGGCCCAGTTCGCGGCGGATCTGATGCGGCGTCCTCACGTTGCGATCGAGGCCGCGTCGCACCACGGCGAACCCGATGCCAGCCACCAGTCCGGCAAGTGCGCCAAAGGCGAGGATCAGCGTCTTGCGCGGCCGACTTGCTTTCTTTGGGCTCGTTGCGGATGTAATGACACGAGCGTTGGCGATCAGATAAAGCTGCTGGTCGACCGAGTTCGTATACGCCCCGAGCAGGCTTTCATACATCTTGCGATAGGTGTCGGCGGTAACTTCCAACTGCTCTAGCGTAGTCTGGCGTGTTGGCTGTTCTTCGCTGGGCGCGAGACCCTGTCCCTCGATGGGCGTCTCGTCCTGACCTATGCTGTAGTCGTGTTTTGCGCGAAACTGCTGGACGACCCTGGTCGCCCTGTTCATCTGATCGCCAACCTCCCGCATCCGCCTTTCCAACCATGCGATGCCTTCGCCGGCCGCTTTTGTTGTCGTTTGCACTTGCTCACGCACGAACGCCTCCGCCGTGGCGTTTGCGACGCGTGCCGCTAATGCCGGGTCCAGAGACTGGAACGAAATGTCTATTGCATACGACACACCGACACGCTGGACATCCAGGCCATCGTTGAAAATCTCGACGGCGCTACGCCGACGCTCGGATTCCAGCTGCGGACTGTTCGTTTCTATTCGATCCGGCCAAGGCAGCGCTCGTTGGAAGAAATTCGTCAACGCGGCGTAGCTGGTATCGAGCCCGCCGGCCTCAACGACACTCATCCAGGCCCTGCGAAACCTCTCGCCGATGGTCGGACCGTGCATATCCCTGAACGTCGGATTGTCCATGAGTCCAAGGTCATCGATCACCATCATCGCGATCTTCTGGGAGCGCAGAACTGCGAGCTGGCTCTCGACCTGAGCGGTATCGAGCGACAGATTCACTTCGGCGGGTTGCTGCTGAAGGTTTCTGGGTATCTTTGGTTCGATCAGGATCTGGGTGCGCGCGGTATAAATAGAATCCGAGGTAGCAAAGTAAAACGTGGCGCAAACGATTCCGGCGACGATGAACGCCAGAATCGAGAAGAGATACTGCCGAACAAATGAAACAACGTCAGCGAGGCTGATAAAGTCCTGCGCGGCATCCGCTCCGAGCCAGGGCTTGTGAGCAGTTGCCGTCAACGGCCGGTCTAGCATGGCTTCAATCCAAATCTGCAACAAAAAGAGCGGCGAACTGCAACGGTCGAGCAGGATCGCCACCGACGGGCCCCATTGCCAGCATGCAGCCGTGCCACTGTCATGACGACAAAACCGTTTAGCTCGGTCGGCTCAACACGTGGACGCCAGGAAACATCTCATTGAGCTTGTAGACGACCTCCGTCCTGTTGGTCGCCTTCAGCTTCTTCATGATGTTGCGGATATGGACCTTGACCGTGCTCTCTCGGAGGTTGAGCTCGTGAGCGATTATCTTGTTCGCCTTCCCGCGCCTGAGAGCCTGGACGACTTCTTCTTGCCGCTCCGTGAACACGCTCGCCATGGGCCTTGTCATTTCGACGGTTGTGTCGATTGCCTTGTGCTGGGCAAGCACGCTGCTTGCAGGGACAAATGTGCCACCGGCAAGCACAAGATTTACGGCTTCAACACAGATCTCGAAACGGATCGACGAAGGGATGTAGGCTTTTGCGCCATAATTCAACGCCTTCAGAATCTGCTCTAAATCGTCGGTATCGGCCAAAATCACCACTGGTATCGGGTGGGCCTCATTCACGAGATCGGCGATTTCGCTGCCGGTCCTTGCATCTGTCACCTTTCGGCTGCCCACGTTCAGCAGAATAGCCGATATCGACAGTACATTCTCTTGATGCCGCCACTCTTCGATCGAACCGAACGACAGGATTTCCTTCCCGATGCCATAGGCGGTCAGGCATTGCGCAAGACATTGTCGGTCAAGCACTCGCTCATCCAGCAGAGCCAGGCAGGATTCGGCTAAGCCGTGTCTATGAAGATGTATTCCATTCCCGGTCGTCCGCGATACGAATTCCAGTGCACCGGGTGATTTGCTATCCATTTGAATTGTCGGAACCATGAACTTACTCCCCAAACTTTACCCATGTTTCGAGACCAGTACGAGATGGACTTCAGGCAAATACTATTTCCCACGAGCGATGTTCTGTTCGCGTCGCCTTCACTATAACTGTGGGATTCCCAAGCCCCACTATGGAACAGCACTGCCCCGTCAATAATGTTTATCGGCCAAAAGATGCGCCTTCACTAATTTAGGTTAACAAAACCTAAAAAATTTCTACTCCTTCACTTGGCCTAATTCATTCGGTGTACGAATGAGGGTATCAGAGAACACACCGACCGGAATCTGGATCTCGCGTTGTTTGCCAGGCGCGGGTAGTCGCCGAACATAAAGACAGCCGGCTTCGCCGATGGCGGTGTGGCTTTGACGCGCGTCGCGCCACCCTTGGCGTCGTGCACCAATGTAAGTGTCAACCATCGATATACCTGTCATCGAATTCGGCAAATTTCGTTACGCCCTGCCGATCCAGCACGCGGACATGACCTTGGCGGAACTCCAGAAACCCGCGCTCCCGCAATTCCCGCAGCATTCGATTGACATGGACGGGCGTCAGCCCGAGCGCGTCCGCGAGGTCGTACTGGGTGAGAGGGCATGCATAGCCAGTGCGGCTGACAGTGCCGACGCGCTCCAATCGCGCTCTCAGTTCGAGCAGCAGGTGCGCTGTACGCGCCAAGGCGCTGCGTCGACCTACATTGGTTAGGTGTTGGGCAACAATCGCTCTCTGGCGCGCGAGAGTTTCGAGAAAAAGGGAGGCTATGTAGGGCGACTTCGCTGCGCCAAGAGCAAGTGTCTTGGTCGAGGCTTCTAACACCGCAAGGTCGGTTTGAGCCACAAATGTCTCAAGAGCAGTGCCCGAGTACGTCTGTGGCCGGACAATGTCGCCCTTCAGCGCAAAGTCCAAAATCTGTCGCTGGCCACCGGCAAGATCATGAGAAATGCATCCCCAGCCAGACTCTATTATGAAGACGCGATCGCCGTCCTCGCCCTGATTGACGATAGCGGTTTCCGCCGCATATCGCTTTGGCACGAAGCCTAGCGCCTTGATATACGCCTTATCGTCGCTTTTGACTGCGACTGACGTCGGCCGGTGTTCATTCTCACTCAATAAAAGGCTTGTAGCATACGTCATTCGAACCCCGCCAATCCGCCCCTAGATAACCTCCCTACGCAAAAACGTACTCCAGCTTTGACATGTTGAGTACCCTGCGCGGGCTACAACCAATGGGTGATATTGCACTGCACTCTCACAAAAAGGCAAGGATCACGCCTGATCGAGCGCAGTAGGACCCGATATTCATCATAAAGTTTGACCGACTCTCTGCACCATCCATTCGAATGGCAAGGCCTCCGGCGGTCGGAAGCGCTTGGTGACACCAGCCACTCACCGTGCAACTTTCGAACACGCACGCTTACGGATCGCTTACGACCTTCGGTGTGACTGGCCCGCCGTACCCAAGCATCGCTGCTGACTTGAGGTCGCGCTGACGTTGTCCGGCGCGAACCGCCCGGTCGATCGGGCGGAACGTGCCACTTCTTTATGCAACCCTCTGATTTCACTCGCAGGTAACACCTCGGAATGCTCCAACTCGAGCAGCACCGATTCACTCAAGTGCAATGCTGCAAGCCGCTGCAGGTCAGCTGCCTCACAGGACCAGCAGCTCGCCACTGGGGCCGGCACGATATTTTCTCTTTGCCGTGATGATGTTTCAACGGACAAGAGCGTTAGTTCACACGCTCGGAACTACTCCGGCTCGATGAGTAACCTTCGCCGCAGTTCCAGGACCCGGAATGGGTCGATTGACGCCCCTCTTTCGAGCCAAACTGTCTCCGGTTTCAGCCGCGACAGTGGCAAGGTATACCTCATTCGCGGTAGCTATGACTCCCCGACTATCTCGCAAATGCGAAGAGACCGCCTGCCACGTACCCGGAAGAGGGTATGTCTGGAGTGCCGATGCCACCGACCGAAGGCCGTGCAACGGGGGGCGCATCGGCTTTTGCGCATCATGGAATCCAGCGCTTAGGACGAGCGGCACTTCAACCGCCTTAATTGCGCTCCATAGCGTGAACGCTCCACCGCCAAATTGGTACACCCTTGGCGGACTGAGCTCAGGTCACGCTGAAAATGTCGCCTGACTCGGGCAGGACCTGCTGTTGACGTAGTCGGCCCGCATCTCATCGGTTACGTCCCCACTGCTCACCACCCAATAGCCGTGGGGTTTCCTGATTCCCTATCGGGGACGCTAAACCGCCACGTCGATCTCGTTTGGCGGCGGGTTTGGGGAACCGTCCCCTGACGGCGTTTTGAATCCTCTTTTCCAACCACATAACGGCCATGCTCAAACCTAAAACGAGCAGGATGGAGAGAACGAAAACAATGGGCATTGGAAAACCTAATGAAAACAACCACCACACCATAACCATCCCAAATGAATAGTGATTCAAATATATAGGATAGCTTATTCCTCCAATATACTTCACTAGTGCGTTGCGCCTATAAATCTTATGCTTAACGAACTCACCATATTTTATTCCAGCGGCCATTGCGTACATGCAGATCAACCAAATTATCACTGCTGATAGCTTGTACTCATAACCGCGTTCAATCGAAATAAAGATCTCCACAGTGCTCATACTGCCAAAAAGCAATAACAATACTGCCTTCCACGCATGGTTCCCCATTCTGAGATGGTCATCACCATCGTTCTTGACAAGAAAGAAGATCATACCTGCAGCGAAGAAAACGCCGTGCTGCAGCAGGAGCAGTTTGAAGGGGAACCGCGAAAGCACTAAAATCGCTTCCTCCGACCACGAGGACGGCGGCAGCAAATGCAACCCGGAGACAATAAGAAGGTATGCCGAGCTGGAAAACCCTATTATTTTGGCCAGATCATAGAGTGATAAACGAAACCTCGACAAAATTGACGCGGCCACCAAGACGTAAAATACGGCCTCGACGACGAGAGACCATACGACCCCGTCGATATAAGGGCCCTTAGGAGACAACGTTACCGATCTGCAAAAATCCATCAGAAGATGGGAAAAATCCTCGCCATAAAGAGCTCGTGCGGCCAGGCTGACGAGCGCGGACAGCCACAAGGCTGGCAATATACGCGTAGCGCGCATGCGCGCGAAACGCAGCGCGTGCGACGCCCCCCCTTCGCCTGAGGCGCTCATGGCAATGACAAACCCGGAAATTACGAAAAAAACTTCGACCCCTACAGCACCCAAACCGGCAAATGCCGACAGAAAACCGAAGGCGACATCGCTGCCCTCGGCGACTGACGCACTGCTCCAGGCGAATGTCGCGAAATGGTTCAGTAACACCAAAAGCGCTGCAAAAATGCGCAAGAAGTCCAAGACGTGGTAGTGGACATTGCGTTCCATATAATGTTCCGAACCTTGCCAGCGGCCAAGGTCGAATATTATCGTGAAACGGTCAGTACACCTGCTACTACGTTCGGATATGAGCCAATTTGATTAGCCGTCGGATGTGACCTGTTTCCTGCGGCAGATCCACCAATCTGCTACGCCTGACCTTCTGCAGACGCGGTTTTTTCTCGGCGCCTTAATACGTGGAGTAGCGTTGCGTTCCAATCATTGCCATTGATGGAGAATGCTCCGCGCCGTCTTCAAGGTAACCGCATGTCTGTTGCTCATCGCCACCTTGGCCGCAACGATTGTGCCGATTGGTATGCGCCCCCATTGAGGACGCGCCGGCAGCGTCGGGGTTTCGGCTGGCTGCATCCTTGCAAAGAAAGGCTGGTTGAGACGCTAGAATGTCCGTCTGAGCGGCGCCACGAGCCATTGGTCGAACTGCATAGCATACCGCATGGCGGTGACGCTCCCACTCCTACAAATCCACCTGCTGTACTCCCAATTGGTGTCGCGCCCCTGATTGATGCCGTGCTAATGTTCCGGCCGGCTTGGGAGGTTCCGATCGACTTCATTGCGAATGTGTTCGCCGGCGCGTGGGCTGCCGGAGTGCTTGCCGCCATCTGGTATGTCCGGATGCGGCCCTCGCCGCCCATTGCCGAAAGTCAGCAAGACCGCGATTTGCGGGAATGGCTGGGCGGCCAACTGTAAAGATCGCTCCTGGCGGATTTCCGGCAGGGCCCAACGTCGCCGTTCACCGCCGCTCGGCATTGATCGTTGTCGGTTGCGGGTCGCGTCCGGCCCCGTTGTCTGCGGGTCCACACGCATTGCGGCGCGAAGAGGTGCCTCCTGCGCTTGCGGAGTCGATGGCAGTCCTCCAACGGCACGGCCTGTGAATTCCACTGCCAGGCCGAACCCGAGTTTGCGGCGGCCGGCGGCTGGGCGCCGCTTGGCCCGCGTCTGTTTGGCCCTACAGCTCAGTTCCCGACGAGGCGATCGCGACGCTGACTAAGGCCGCACGCACGGCTTTTCCCGAATGGTGGTCGTGGCCGTCGGTTAATCGAGTGCGCCTGCCCGCCCTGATCCAAAAGGAACATTCATGGCCCTGTTCCGGATTTGACGCCTGGCGGACTCGTGGTCATGCTGGACCGATGACAAGGGGTGTACTGCTGGACCTCGCAGGCGTCATCTATGATAGCGATACCGCCATACCAGGCGGGATCGACGCAATCGCGCGTTTGCGCCAGGCCGGTTTGGCCATACGCTTCGTAAGCAATACCACGCGCTCGTCGAAACAGAGGGTTCTCGAACGTCTGAAGGCGATGGGACTCACCGTTACCAATGCAGATGTTTTCACGCCGGCGCACGCTGCGCGCGAATGGCTGCTTCGCAATGGCCGCGCGCCATACTTGTTGGTTCACCCCGGCCTTGCGCCGGATTTTTGCGAACTGCCGGATCGCGACAAGCGCGCCGTCATCGTCGGCGATGCCGGAGACGCCTTCACATATGCGGCGTTGAATGACGCGTTCCGCGAACTGAGCGCGGGGGCCGAATTGCTGGCCCTTGCCACCAACCGGACGTTTCGGGATGCCGACGGCGAGCTCAGCCTCGATGCAGGGCCATTCGTCGCGGCTTTGGAATTTGCCTCCCTGAAACGCGCAACCGTTCTCGGCAAGCCCTCGCCGGCATTCTTTCAGTCGGCGCTGGCAAGCATGGACTGTCCGCCAGATCAGGCGATCATGGTCGGTGACGACGCCGAGGCCGATATAGCTGGCGCCCTGCGCGCCGGACTTTCGGGCGCGTTGCTGGTCCGGACAGGCAAATACCGGCAGGGCGATGAGAAACGGTTTGATCCGCGCCCGACTGCGACCGTCGCCGATCTCGCGGCGGCAACCGACTGGATCATTGCGCGCCGAGACTGATTGCGCGGGCTGAACCGGCCGTACAGCGGGCGCTTCGCTAGGTGGTTTGGCGCTCCATTTCCACCTCGGCCCCTAGGCTTTCGATGTCGCGGAAGATCGAAGCGACAGCCAGCGTGCGCCCTTCGCGCTTGAAGCGGAGCAGGCAATCCTTGGCAACGATGTCCCCATCGATCGCGATCTCGTCCCATTGCACGGCATGGCCGACGTAGTTGATGGGAACATCGTAATGCTGGCTCCAGAAGAACGGCACGGCGACGAATTTCTCGCGATGGCCGAGCATGTTGAGGGCCGCGGTTCGCCCCTGCCTCTCGGCAACTACCCAATGCTCGACCCGAATGTTCTCGCCACTGTGAGGATCTGGCCACCGCGCAATGTCGCCGGCCGCGAAGATGCCTGGTGCGCTCGTCTCCAAAAAAGCGTTTACTACGACACCGCGGTCAAGGATGAGCCCCGCCGTTTCGGCAAGCCCTGTCCGCGGTCGCACGCCGATGCCGACGACGACGAAATCCGCCACCAACGTATCGCCACTGCTGAGTTTCACCTTGCTGCCTTCGATGCTGCTCGCGGTGTCCTCGAGATGGAATACGACACCATTCTCCTCATGGAGGACGCGGATGAAGTCGCCCATTTGCGGACCCATGATCCGTTCCATGGGCCGTTTTTCCGGTGCCACGACATGAACTTCGATCGCGCGCGAGCGCAGCGCCGCGGCAACCTCCAGGCCAATGAAACTGGCGCCAAGCACGACGGCGCGGCGCGCAGTCGTGGCTCGCTCGATGATCGCCTTGCAATCTGCGAACGAGCGCAGCGTGTGAACATGTGGTTGGTCGGCGCCTTGTATGGTCAGGCGAACCGGTTCGGCTCCGGTCGCCAGGAGTAGCCTGTCGTAGGGAGTCCGGGCCCCGTCCGCCAGTACAACTTCGCCAGAGCGTGTATCGATGCTGGCGACGTTCGCATTGAGACGCAGGTCGATATCGTTCTTCGAGTAGAAGCTTTCCCTGCGCAGCGGAATCCAATCCTCCGGTACTTTGCCGGCGAGGTAGTCCTTGGAAAGATTGGGCCGATCAACCGGCGGCGCTTCGTCGTCGCTGAGCATGACAATGCTGCCTTGATAATGTTCGCGCCGCAGTGTTTCGGCCGCCGCGAAACCGGCCGCACCGCCACCGACAATGACGATCTTCTCCGGAACCTGGCCGGAGCCTCCATCGCGCTGCTTGGGTGCCGTCCGTTTGCGCTTCTCGCCCACGAATATCCGATCATCGCGTTGTTCCACCGACCAGCAAGCGAGTGGACTGAAAGCTGGAGCGCGCAAGGCCTCGCCTGTACGCAAATCGAAGCACGCGTGATGCCAGGGACACCGGACGGTGTCTCCCACCGCAAGACCGTCGACGAGCGGCCCGCCATAATGTGTGCATGTCGCCCCGATGGCGAAGATCTCGGCCCCGCGGCGCACCAGCAGCACTTGCTCATCGCCGCAATGTCCGAGGAGCTTTGCGCCATCGGCAAGGTCGGACAACGCGATGCCCTCGACCAGATCCGGCCCGGTTGGTTTGCTATGACCTTCAGCCATTTTGCTCTCCCTTGGCGCGATCCAGTGACAAGATCGCCTGTACGGCCGAGAAGCGGGAAATCTTCAGGTCACCAGCCTCGGAATACTTTCTGCCTGGTTGGCGCGCGTTCAGGTTCTCGGACACCGCTTGTGCCCAAACGTCCGGCCGCCTCATTCGTTGCCGGTTGGGCAGTACGCGCTGTCGATTTCCTGGCGTTTTGGATTCGTTCCCGCCCGCGGCTGCAACGGTCGCTTGTCGAACGCATCGCGGGACTGAAGCAATGACGCCGTCACGTAAACCTTTTCGCCGGACATGCGTTGTCCCTTCTCCAAGCCAAGGAGGCAGCCATGCAGATGAAATCGGAAATCGCCGGCGAGGCGGCCAAGCAACGCCACATCCAGCGCGGCATCGATGCCAAGGACAAATCGAAGGGCAAGGGCAAGCAACAAGGCGCCATGCAGGCGGGAGCACGCAAATATCCCGAGCCGCCCTTTCCCGAACAGCATCAGCCGAAGCCGGGGCACGAATGGGCGATTGAGCCGGCGCCGCTTTATGACGCGCCGTTTTATATCGGGTCGAAAAAACTCGACGGCAAAGTGGCCGTCATCACCGGCGGCGATTCCGGCATCGGCCGAGCCGTGGCCGTGCTTTATGCTCGCGAAGGCGCTGACATCGCAATCGTCTATCTGTGCGAGGACAGGGACGCCGAAGAGACGAAGAAGGCCGTCGAAGCCGAGGGCCGGCGCTGCATACTGGTCAAGGCCGACGTCAGCGAGCGCGACCACTGCCACAAGGCTGTGGCTGAGGTGGTGAAGGAATTCGGCCGGATCGACGTGCTGGTCAACAACGCCGCTTTCCAGGTCCATTCCAGCGACTTCAGCGAGCTGACCGAAGAGCATTTCGACACGACGCTGAAGACCAACCTTTACGGCTACTTCCACATGACGCAGGAGGCCGTGCCGCATATGAAGCCCGGTTCGGCGATCATCAACAGCGGCTCCGTAACCGGCATCGAGGGCTCGAAGCAACTGGTCGACTATTCGATGACCAAGGGCGGCATTCATGCCTTCACGCGCGCACTCTCCGGCAACCTCATCGAAAAGGGAATTCGGGTGAACTGCGTGGCGCCGGGCCCGGTGTGGACGCCGCTCAACCCGTCGGACAAGCAAGCCGGTGACGTTTCGAAATTTGGCGCAAGCACGCCGATGAAACGGCCAGCGCAGCCGGAGGAGATCGCGCCGGCCTATGTGTTCCTCGCCTCGCCGCACTGCTCGAGCTACATCACCGGCGAGATACTGCCGATAATCGGCGGCTACTGAGTGCCAGTCGCCCGCTCAGCTCGATCGCCGTGCGACCTCTCGCGTGTGACGTGGAAGCGGCGATCTCAGACATGAAATGGTCGACAGATGTATTTCATTGCCTTGGCGACAGACTATGACGGCACGCTGGCGCACGATGGGATCGTAGCTGAAAAGACCCTTGCAGCGCTCGAACGAGTCAAGAAAAGTGGCCGCAAGCTCATTCTCGTCACGGGCCGCGAACTGCCCGACCTCAAGCGGGTTTTTCCCGAGCTCGGCGTGTTCGACAAGGTCGTCGCCGAAAATGGGGCGTTGATCTACACGCCGGCCAGCGAGGAAGAACGTGCGATCTCACCGGCACCGGCGGCGAAATTTGTCGCCAGGTTGAAGAAACGCGGCGTCAAGCCGCTCTCAGTCGGACGGTCGATCGTTGCGACCTGGGAACCACACCAGGCAACAGTTCTTGAGGTCATCAAGGAACTCGGGCTGGAGCTGGAAATCATCTTCAACAAGGGCGCGGTGATGGTGCTGCCCAGCGGCATCAACAAGGCAGCCGGGCTGGCAGCCGCACTTGAGGACCTCAAGCTGTCGCCACACAATGTGGTCGGTATTGGCGATGCTGAAAACGATCATGCCTTCCTGCGGGCCTGCGGCTGCAGCGTCGCTGTCGACAATGCACTTGCGGCGGTCAAGGATACCGCGGACCTTGTAACGCGCGGCGCGCGTGGAAAAGGCGTCGAGGAACTGATCGAAAAACTGGTAAAGCGCGATCGGGAATTTGTCCGAAAACGCCGCGACGGCATCCTTCTTGGCATGGTCGGCGGCGACGAAGTCTATCTGACGCCGACCGACACGGTGCTGATCGCCGGAAGCTCCGGCATCGGCAAATCCACCTTGGCCACCGCGCTGACGGAACACTTCGTCGAGAACGGCTTTCAGTTCTGCATTTTCGACCCGGAAGGCGACTATGATGGCCTCGAAGGTGCCGTCCGGATAGGCGATGGCTCAAGCGAACCGACAAAGGCTCAAGTGCTCGACCTGATCGAAAAGCCGGACACCAATGTGGTCGTCAATGGGCTGGCATTGCGGGTCAATGAGCGACCTGACTTCTTTGCCGATCTGCTCCCCGGTCTTGGCAGTTTCCGCTACCGTACGGCGAGGCCGCATTGGCTGGTCATCGACGAGGCGCATCATCTTCTGCCCAAGAGGCGCGACGACACGCGCGCCGTCCTGTCGCTGGAATTGCCGGGAACTGTCCTGATCACCGTTCACCCGGACGCGATCTCGACCGACGCCCTGCGGCTGGTCACTGCCATCATTGCGCTCGGTCCCAAGGCCAAGAATGTCATCAAGGCCTTCTGTCATGAGACGGGTGCCAAGCCGCCAAAGGATATTCCGTCGCCAAAAGAGGAGCGCGTGTTGTTCTGGCGGCCGCAAACTCGCAAGAAGATTGCCGTGGTCAAAGCGATCGAGCCGCGCCAGTCTCTCAAGCGTCACAGTCGCAAATATGCAGAAGGTCAGCTCGACGAGGCCGGCAGCTTCTATTTCAGAGGTCCCGACAACACGATGAACCTGCGGGCCCACAACCTGATGATCTTCGCTCAGATCGCCGAGGGCATCGACGACAGAACCTGGGAGCATCACCTGCGCGCCGGCGACTATTCCGAATGGTTTCGCCATCAGATCAGGGACAAGGAGTTGGCGCGCGAAACCGCCGAGGCAGAAAAGGACGAAATGCTCTCGGCGCAGGAAAGCCGCAAGCACGTTCTGGATGCGGTGCGTCGCCGTTATACGGCGCCTGCCACCGCCCCGGAGGAATAGGGAGGTTCTGCTGCAGCGATGTCGCTTTTACAGCAGGGCGAAGCAGCGGCCGGGTTGACCGCGTCATCCATGCCGAGTTCCATTTCATCCATGGTGTTTTCGGCTGGTCAGGGTTCACTGTAGCCACTAGCAAAGAGGCGCAGGTCATAGGCCTCGGGATCGCGACGAAAGATCAACGCGCCCTTCCGTTGGGAATTCTGTGGGACATAGTCGAGCGTAGCGCTGCTCTCCTCGACGACCTCATCGCCATTGCGGAGCTCACCTTTGATCTCGACAGCAGCAACCGATTTCCCCGCCCTGTTTGCAGCGGCGAACTCGACCACGTAGCCGCCCTCGGTGACCGCGACCGCGAGCGGCTGCACAACGATCCGGGCGGTCCCATCGCGCGTGCTCACGCCATCGACGACAAGATAGCTGAGCACGGCAAGCAGAACTACGGAGCTTATTCCCGCCACGACCCACTCCGTGACCGAAGTCCCGGGTCTGCGTGTCTTTGCTTTGTTGTCGGACTGCTGCTTCTGTGGCTTGTCGCCTTTTGCGGGATTTCTTGTCACAGAATGAGCCTCGCAACCGCCGCCCCGAGCGCGCCAGGAAACGACAGAACCACGACTGCACTGAGTGTCTCCGAAAAGCCGGCGCCATCGGTCCTGCCGAACGTCCACAGGATGTAAAGGTTCACAAGCATCACCAGGACATAGCCGACGATCGCATAGCGAAAGAAGATGCTGACGAATCCAGCGCCTGGCTCGGGACTGTGCGAGCCGCGGAATTCGAACTCGTAGACGAAGGCGTGCATGAGAGCGAGGGTGACCACCACTAGGGCGATTTCCTGCCAGGGCTCCATCTTGTAGGCGATGAGGACGACCTCTTCCGTCGGTGCGATGTTCACCGATAGAAACAGCGCTCCGACCACCATCAGGAACAGCTCTCCGGTGTAGCCGGGCTCGGGAATGTCCTCCTCCTCCAACAAACTCGGGCCGAGCTGAGCGCGTGCCAAGGATGCTCCGAGACTACCTGGGACAACCTGCACCGCAATTTTGCCAATCACCTCCCGTAGCGGCATTTCGGCGGTCACGATGCCGAAAATAAAAAGCACCGCCGTAGCCGCCACAGCGGCCACAAGTATGGCCACAAAAGCATCGGCGATGCGGTCGCGGAGCGCCACCGTGTGGCGAAAGCCTCCGTACTTGTGCAGCAGCACCAGCATTGGCAAAGTGACAGCGAGGAACAGGGCGAGCCGCAATGGGTGAAGGTGAAAGCCCAGCGCCCAAGCCTCCATGGTCATCAGCACCGGGACGGCAAAGATCAACGCTCCGGCAAAGGCACGGCCAAGACCAATCCAGAACTCACGCGGCGTTAGCGCATGCCTGACGATGATCTCGGTTGGCGCCACGTCCGCTCCTCAGAGATAGCTGCGGGGAACAATGTTTCCTGGGCAATCTTGTTCCGGACCCACAGTCGAACGGCGCAGCAACGTTCAAACCCAAGCCAAACCTGTTGGGAACTCGCGAGCCAGCTTTCCGTTCAAACTCTCGATCGAATGACAACCCAAAGCCGACACAGCGTCTGGAGTGAAATCATGAAATCGCAACTCGTCGCCGAAAGCGCTGGACAAAGGACGTTCGTGGTGGTGCTTGATCCCGGCGAGGAAGCGTTCGCGGCGCTTACCTCTTTCGCAGTCGAGCAGGACATTGGCGGCGCCTCGCTGACTGCGCTCGGCGCCTTCGAAACGGCGACCGTCGGCTGGTTCGACTTTGGGCAAAAGACCTTTCGCAAAATCCCGGTCCGCGAACAGTGCGAGGTGCTCAGCGCTATCGGCGATATCGCGATCGGCGACGACGGCAAGCCCAGTCTTCACATCCACGCGGTGCTCGGGTTGCGCGATGGCACGACGCGGGGCGGACATCTGCTCGAAGGAATCGTTCGGCCGACACTCGAAGTCACATTGGTGGAAGCGCCTGGCCACCTGCGCCGCAGGAAACGTCCGGAACTCGGCATTGCCTTGATCGATCTCGATGCCTGAGGCCGAACGCGGATCAGGCCAGGTCCGCTGAGTTGCGATCCGGCCCGCTTATCCCTTTCGTTTGATTTGTTCGACGTCCGCGGGGGCTTCGGGTGCGGCCTCCCAGCCGTACACGCTGCGGCCGCCGAGCAGATGCGACTGGTCGAACTCTCCGGCGACAATTTCTTTCAGGCTGGGGCCTGTGACATAGCGTTCGACCTGCCGTGACTGGTCGTCGAGCCGCTTCAAGGCGCCGATTTCTTCGTCGCGGCCGAGCCTGGCCTTGTGGACGGCCGACTTCAGCACACCGATCGTCTCGTCATAAACCTTCAGCGGCACCGGGAATGGATGCCTGTCCTTGCCGCCATGCGCCAGCGAGAAGCGGCCGGGATCGGAAAAACGGCATGGCGCGCCATGAAGAACCTCGGCCACCAGCGCCAGCGCCCGCACCGTGCGCGCGCCGACGCCGGGGACCAGGAGAAGCTCGGAAAAATCGGCCGGGCCACGCTCGGCAGCCGCCGCCATGTTGCCATGAAGACGACGCATGACGACATCGCTTTCGCGAACGTCGTGGTGCGCCGGCATGACCAGTTGTGGTAGCACCGGCTGCTCGGGCGCCGGTTCTGTAGTCACGTCACGCTCGAGCGCGGCGAATTCCCTCAGGATGCGATCCGGTCCGAGGTCCTGCAGCAGCTCCAGCTGCCCCTTGCGCGAGGCATCGGCGCGGCGGTCGGTCAGGTTGACGATCTCGCCCTGGTTGGCGCCCTCGATGGCGGCATGCGGCTGGTCGACGAAGCTCTTCAGGCCTTCCGACAGCCAGTGATAGCGGCGCGCCACCCTGCTGTCGCCGTTCATGCCTTGCTGCACCACGACCCAGTCACCGTCATCGGTCACGATGAAGCCATGCAGATAAAGGTCGAAGCCGTCCTGGACGGCGGCGCTGTCAACCTTGGCAACGAGCCGGCTGGCCGTTGCCAGGCCTGTTCCGTCGAGGCCGACGCGCTCGCCGATGACGGCAAGCTCCTGCGGGGTCTTGCGTGAATGCGCGCCGCGGCCGCCGCACACGTGAATACCGAGTTCGCCGGAGAGCGGAGCCAAACCACGTTTCAAGGCGCCGATGACGCTGGTCGTGATGCCGGAGGAATGCCAGTCCATTCCCATCACGGCGCCAAACGACTGGAACCAGAAGGGATGCGCCAACCGGCGCAGCAGTTCCTCGCGACCGTAGTGGTGAATGATCGCCTCGCACATGACCGCGCCAAGGCGCGTCATACGGTCGCCGAGCCATCTCGGCACGCGTCCGCCATGAAGTGGAAGGTCTGCGCTTCCCGATCGTTGTGCCAAATCTTGCTGCCTGTTCCCGATCTATGCCTTGCGCTCAACAGATAGGTACCGAAAGCGGAGTGAAGAAGCGATGATGCCCGTTTTAGGCTGTCGATGCGCGATCCGAATTGGATTGCCGGCCTAGTGCCCGGCCTGCTTGGCAATCAGTGTAGCGGTTATCACACAGATTCGCTGACGAGATTAAACTTCTCGATTTCGCAATGCTCACCCACCAGTGTCAATAAATCCGTCGGCGGCGGTCCCCTGTCAGACCGCCTCCAGCTGATCTCGAACGACACCACGGGGCTGTCGCGATCCGGGCGCCGCTCCATTCCAACCAGGCGCGCCCGATAACCGGAGGGCCCGATGATCGCGTCGATGTCTTCATGATCTGCCGCCTTCCAGGTGAGCGCCAACACGGCGTGGTGTTCGCGCGGTATCACCAGATCGACCCATTTCAACACGAGCAGAATGACCAGCGTCAGCGCCGTCCCGGCTGCGCCCAAGGCGTATTGGCCACCCCCGAAAGCCAATCCGATCATCGTCATCATCCACAACGTCGCTGCTGTGGTCACGCCGCTGACAAGACTGCCGCGGCGAAGAATGGCGCCGCCGCCGATGAAGCCGACGCCCGTCAACACGCCCAGGGGAAAGCGCAGAACGTCCATCCTGACGAAGGAATCCGGAGCTTTGCCACCAACCTCCAGCAGAATGGTGGCCTGTGTCATTGCGATCGCAGCGGCCAGCCCGACCAGGATGGTTGTCCTGAGGCCGGCCGCTTGTCCGCGCGCCTCCCGGTCGAGGCCGATCAATGTGCCGGCGAGCACGGTCAGAAGCAGGCGCGCGGCGATGTCTTCGTAGGCCGGGATAAGTGACATCGATAAAGCTGACCGCCGCTGGTGTTTGGATTACGAACTGATCGCAGTTCAATTCAGCTAGGGCCATTCGGGTTCCGTCGGCGCCGTTTTGCCGGTTACCGATCGGCGGGATTTCCGACTGCCGGATCGCGCCGTCTTGAATATCTTCCCACACGCGGCAGATCGTCACGAAATTCCACCCATGGCAGCTTCATATCCCAATAGGCATGAGCCTGCGGCGCAAAGCGTTCGGGGTGGTCGAAGAAGCCGATCGTCACATAGAGTTCTTCGGGAAGACCCTGGTCGAGATAGGCTATGGATGTGCCGCAATCGGCGCAAAAGGTGCGCAGCACACCTCGGGTCCTTGAGAACGTTTTGGGCGCGCCGGTCAGCAATATGAATTGGGCCGGTCGATAGCCGACCCAGACGGTCAGCGGGCTCCCTATGGCCTTGCGACAATCGTCATCGTGATCGGAGCAAATCCAGAACGGGTCGCCATGCATCTCAGCACTTATCGAACCGCAAAAACAGGAGCCGGTCTCGATCCTGCTCATCGAACTGTCGCTTCTGATCGACGCGACCGTTGCGGCCGCAGGGTTCGCAGGGTGATCGAATAGCGGTGTGCGGCAACCGGCGGGATGCTGTGCTGCCATTCGGTGCGCACCGGTCCCGTCATCAGGTAAGCCGACCTTGGCTCGACAATGATGGTCTGGCGATCCCATCCAGCGCCGTTCTTCCGCCGGAGCCGAAAGCTGCATGGCGCAAGAAGAGAAACGCCGGCCACGGCGTCAAAATGCGGCTTGTCGCGATGCCAGCCGATACCCGCGCCGGGTCGGTATTCGTTGATCAAAACCTGCACGAAGGCTTCGGCGGGCAACCGCGCAAATGCCGCCACCTTTTCCCTCAGCGGCATCAGAAAAGCAGGGATCGCCGGCGCCTCGACGACTTTGCGTTGGTCAAAATCGTAGCGCAGGCCAAAACCGGCGACACGCCGGTTTGCCAGATGGCCATGAAAGTCGAAGGGCTGGAAGTCGAGACTTTCCAGCTGCCGCACCAGCTCAGCCTCTTCCTGCCCCGTGATCAGCTCCGGCTGGTAGTAAAATCCTTCCGGCAGATCGTCACGTGCGTGAAAGTCGGGCGCACGAAAGTCGGGCGCGCGAAACAGGTCGCCTTGGCCAGCGAATTCCGGCTGCCTGGTTTTGAGCGATGGCATCAACCCTAATTGGTGAAGCCCGCCGGCGGCGGCAAGATCTCGGAGGCGTCGAGCCGGCCGGATCACCGCCTCCATATCTCGGGCGAGACGGAACCTGGCTTGCCGGGGTGGGTTATTGCCCAGACGCGGCGAGTGTTGGGGTCGAGTGTTGGGAAATGCCCTCAGCTGCTATCCAACGTGTGAATTACGATCCGGCGACGAGAATCCTCTCCGTATGGTTTGTCCCAAGCGGAAATCGCTACGATTACCACGACGTGCCGCCCCAGACCTATGCTGCATTCCGCACCGCCTCGTCAAAAGGCCGGTTCTTCAACGCATTCATTCGAGACCGGTATAGCTATCATCTGGTCGAGCAGAGCCAGTCGGGGTGAGATCTTTTGCCCTTGTCGCGCGTAATGCAACCGGGAGAATCCGGGCGGCCGGCCGATCCCTCATTGCGCCGGCGGCGTTCCGGGTTGATCGCCGCCCGTGGTCGTCTTGGGCGTCGGATCCTTGTCGACCTCGGGATTTTGGTCGACGGTGTTGGTGTTGCTCTGTGTCGGTTCCGTGCTGCTGGTGCTGCCCTGCGTCGGTTCGGTCTCGTTGCTGCAACCCGCTAAAGCCAGAGCCGCCAAAAATGATAGGCTCGTCAACGATAGTCTCGTCATGGCCAACCGCTCCCTTCCTGCTCGACAACGGCGAGTCGTGAATTTGGTTGCAGCGGAATGGTTCGGCGATTGGCCAGCCTTTCTGATCCTCGCCGTGCAGGCGCCAAAGGAACAAATGTCGGCACCGCCACGTTGCATTTCCAGTGCAAACGCTTGTGACAGTGAGGCTGTTGTCTTGGCGCCGAGAGCAAATTGGAAGGGTTTTCTGAAAATTGGAGAACTCAGCTGCCCGGTAGCGCTCTATACGGCTGCCTCGACCTCAGAGCGGATCGCTTTCCACACGATAAACCGCGCCACGGGCCATAGGGTGCATCGCGCGTTCGTCGACAGCGATAGCGGCAAGCCCGTCGAGAAGGACGATCAGGTCAAAGGCTTTGAGATCGGCTCGGGTGAGTACGTCGTGCTCGAACCCGATGAAGTCGCGGCCGCTGTCCCCGAGAGCGACAAGACGCTGTCGGTCTCGGCCTTCATCGGCTGTGCCGATGTCGACGATGTGTTTTTCGACAAGCCGTATTACCTCGCCCCTCCGGACAAACACGCGGAAGAAGCGTTTGGGCTGATCCGCGAGGGCATGCGCAGGAAGAAGGTCGCCGCCATCGCCCAGACCGTCCTGTTCCGCCGCGTCCGGACCCTGCTCATCCGCGCTTATGACGAAGGGCTGCTCGCGACGACGCTGAACTTCGACTACGAGGTGCGCTCGGCGGAGGAGGCCTTCGACAACATTCCCGACATGAAGATCGAGGGCGAGATGCTCGAATTGGCCGAGCACATCATCAAGACCAAGAAGGGCAAATTCGATCCGACCAAATTCGACGACCGTTATGAGGCGGCACTGGCCGAGCTTGTGAAGGCAAAGCTCGAAGGCAAGAAGATCGCGATTCCGAAGCCGGCCAAGCGGGAGAAGGTCGTCGATCTTATGGATGCGCTGCGCCAGAGTGCCGGCGTTGGCGGCAAGCAGCCCTCGACAAGAAAGCCCGCGGCAAAATCAAAGCCGGCGCGCCACGCGAAGGCCAAGGCGAAGGAGACAGCGCCGCGTCGGAAGGCCGGCTGACCGATGGCGCTCGAGACCTACCGCAAGAAGCGCGATTTTTCGGTGACCCCGGAGCCGCAGGGCCGCAGGGCGCCGAGGACCGGCAACAGCTTCGTCATACAGAAGCATGATGCGAGGCGGCTCCATTATGATTTTCGTTTGGAAATGGACGGCGTGCTGAAGAGCTGGGCCGTCACAAAAGGGCCGAGCCTGATCCCCGGCGAGAAGCGCCTTGCCGTCCATGTCGAGGACCATCCTTTGGAATATGGCGGTTTTGAAGGTACCATCCCGAAGGGCGAATATGGCGGCGGCACCGTTATTCTGTGGGACAGAGGCACCTGGACACCGATCGGCGACGCGCATCGCGGCTATGCGAAAGGCCATCTCGATTTCGAACTTCACGGCGCAAAGCTGGGCGGCCGCTGGCATCTTGTGCGGATGGCCGGAAAGCCGCGGGAGAAGCGCGAGAACTGGCTGCTGATCAAGGGCGACGATGACGCGGCGCGCACCGAAGATGACCCTGACATTCTGGACGAGCGGCCGGAATCCGTCGCCACCGGCCGCAAGATCGAGGACGTCGCCGGCGAGGAGCCCGGCTGGTCGTCCAAGACCGGACGCATTCGAAAGCAACGCAGCGGCCGCACGAGGGCCGCTCCACCGGAAGAGCAGCCCGCCACCGTCAGCGTTCCAGAACCGTCAAAGATCAAGGGTGCCAAGAAGGCAGCGCTGCCCGATTTCGTCGAGCCGACGCTGGCGACCCTGGTCTCGTCCGCGCCGTCCGGCCAACGCTGGCTGCACGAGATCAAATTCGACGGCTACCGCCTGCAGGCCAGGCTCGAAGCCGGCCGCGTCAAACTGTTGACGCGGAGCGGTCTCGACTGGACGAAGAAGTTTGGAAAAGCGGTCGTTTCGGCGCTGGCCGATATCCCTGTCGGAACGGCGCTGATCGATGGTGAGCTCGTGGTCGAGACATCCGCCGGCGCGTCGGATTTTTCCGCCCTGCAAGCCGATCTCAGCGAGGGTCGCAGTGATCGTTTTCGCTTCTACGTCTTCGATCTACTCCATCTCGACGGGTACGATCTGCGCGACGTTGCGCTGATCAAGCGTAAAGAATTGCTGGAAAAGATCATCGGCAGTGATAGCGGCATCGTCAGCTACAGCGGACATTTTGAGGAGGATGGCCCCCTGGTGCTGCGACATGCCTGTCGGCTGAGCCTGGAAGGCGTTGTCTCCAAGCTCCGCGATGCGCCCTACCGCGCCGGGCGCAGCAAGAACTGGGTGAAGTCGAAATGCTCGGCGCGACAGGAATTTGTCGTGGCCGGCTATGTCCCCTCGACAACCTCGCGCAACGCGATCGGTTCGCTTGTCCTGGGTGTCTATGACGACGGCAAGCTTCATCACGTCGGGCGCGTCGGCACCGGCTACACGGCAGCGGTGGCCGAGGGCCTCTTCAAGAAGCTCGAGCGGATACGCATTCCATCGAGCCCGTTCGACGAGCGGCTGAGCGCAGAGGAGGATCGGCAAGTCCGCTATGTCAGGCCGGAACTCGTCGCCGAAGTCGAGTTCCGCGCCTGGACCGCCGACGGCAATCTGCGCCACGCCTCATTTCGCGGATTGCGCGAAGACAAGCCGGCGAAGGAGATCGTGCGCGAAACACCGAAGACGGACAAGGCAGCAGCCAAACCTGAGCGGCGGACCGTCAAGCTCACCCATCCCGACCGCCTCTACTGGCCGGACCAAGGCGTGACCAAGGAAGGCCTCGCCGACTATTATGCCGAGGTCTGGCGCTATGCATCGCCGTACCTCGTCGGCCGGGCGCTGGCATTGCTGCGATGTCCCAGCGGCATTTCGGGCGAGCAGTTCTTCCAGAAGCATGCCTGGAAGGGTCTCAATCCAAACATCGTGCTGGTCCACGACCCCAAGGATCCGCCCGACGAGCGACTGATCAGCATCAACGATCTCGATGGCCTGATCGGTCTTGTCCAGTCGGCGGCGCTGGAGATCCACCCCTGGGGCTCGACTGTGAGCGACTGGGAGCGTCCGGACACGATCATCATGGATCTCGATCCCGGCGAAGGCGTGAGCTGGGAGGCGGTGATCGAAGCCGCCGTCGAGACCCGCGACCGGCTGAAGGATGCAGGGCTTGTCCCCTTCATCAAGACCTCCGGCGGCAAGGGCCTGCACGTCGTGGCGCCATTGAAGCCGAAAGCGGAATGGCCGGCAGTGAAAGCCTTCACCAAGGCGATTGCCGACTCCATGGCATCCGACAGCCCCGGCCGCTACGTCTCGACCATTACCAAGTCGAAACGGCGCGGAAAAATCCTGGTCGACTATCTGCGCAACCAGCGCGGCGCCACCGCAGTCGCACCCTATTCGACAAGAGCACGACCGGGTGCGGCGGTCTCGATGCCGCTTTCCTGGGACGAGCTCGGCCCCGCGATCGGACCGGCCTATTTTACCGTCGAGAACACACCGACCCGGCTTGCGTCGCTAGCGTCGGACCCCTGGCAGGATTTCCGAGCGGCCGCAGTTCCAATCGAAGGCCATGCAAACCGGCGCAGGAAAGCGGCTTGAGGGGCACGTCAACGAATGTGCCCATGCACCCCGAAGCGGCTTAGGCGATCTGCTCAAATGTGCATTGCTCCGGAGCCTTGTCCGGCCGCCAGCGCAAGAACTTGGTGCCATGCCGGAAACGATCGCCGGTGACATGATCGAAGCGTACTTCGACCACCAGCTCGGGCCGGACCGGCTCCCATTCGCCGCTGCGCTCGGTGCTCCAGCGACTCGGCCCGCCCGGCGCTTTGCCGGTAAAGCCGGGTGGCTGGCGCATCGCTTCGAGCTTGCGGGTAAGCTCGGCTCTGTCGTCCTTGGCAATGGTCGAGGTGAAGCCGACGTGATCGAGCTTGCCGGCCTCGTTGTACAATCCCAGCAGCAATGAACCGACCTGCCGGCTGTTGCTGAGATAGCGAAAGCCGCCGACCACGCAATCGGCCGACCGCAACCGCTTTACCTTCACCATCGCGCGCACGCCCGGCTGGTATGGTTCGTCCAGCCGCTTGGCGACGACGCCGTCCGTCGCGCCTCCGGCATCCCCTAGCCAGGAGCGGGCTTCCTTCACATCGCGCGTGCAGTGCGAGAGCACGATGTTGTTGCGATTTGCCGAAGCGACGAACGCCTCAAGGATTGCTCTTCGTTCTTCCAGTGTCCGCGCCAACAGGGCGGTTCCGCGCTCGTCGCAGAGCATGTCGAACAGGACGATGTGCGCCGGGGTTTCGGCGGACAATTTGCGGATCCTGCTGTCGGCCGGATGAAGCCGCATCTGAAGCGCGTCGAACGACGGCTTGCCGTCGACCGAGATGACGATTTCACCGTCGACGACAAAACGCCGCGACGGCAGTTCCCTCAATGTCGCGACGAGTTCGGGAAAATACCGTCCAAGCGGCTTGCCTGACTTTGCGCGCAACTCCACCGCGTCACCGTGCCGGAACGCCAGGCAGCGAAAACCATCCCATTTGCGCTCGTATTGCCATCCATCTCCCTCGGGGATCGCATCAGCCGCCCTGGTTTCCATCGGCGGCGTATCAAGCGGCAGGGGAAAGCCGCCATCGTGGGGAATGACTTTCATCACGTCGCCTTGCCCCGAGCCAACTCAGGCACCTATTTCCGCTTTCCGGCCTCCGAGCCGATGCTCTTGCGCAGCGCATCCATGATGTTGATCACATTGCTGCTGGGCGGTTGCTCGGCCTTGGCCTTGGCCGGAAGCTTCTTGCCCTTCTTCTTCGAGGCAATTATCTCCAGCAGCCGCGCCTGGACGGGATCTCCGGTCATGGCGGGATCCCACTGCCTGGTTCGCTCATCGATCAGGGTCGAGACCATATCCATCAGTTTCGGGTCAGGTTTGGCGTCTTCGATTTTGCCGAAATAATCCTCGGGATCGCGAACTTCGTCGCCATAACGCAGTGTCCACAGCACGATGCCCTTGCCTCGTGGTTCAAGCATGACGGCGCGCTCGCGGCGATACATGACCAGTCGCGATATTCCGACTGTCCCTGTCGACTGCATAGCATCGCGAATGACCGAGAATGCCTCCTCCCCGACCGGATCGTCAGGGGTGAGGTAATGGGGCTTGTCGTACCAGATCCAGCCGATGCTGTCGGCATCGACAAACATGTCGATATCGATGGTACGCGTGCTCTCCAGCGCAACTGCGTCGATCTCATCGTCCTCGAGCAGGACGTATTCGTCCTCGCCGCGCTGATACCCCTTCACCTCGTCGTCTTCAGTAACGGGCTTGCCGCTGACGGCATCGACATATTGGCTGACCACCCGATGCCCGCTCTTGCGATTGAGCGTATGGAACCGGACCTTTTCGCTCTCGGTGGTAGCGGGTGTCATCGCGACCGGACAGGTCACGAGCGAAAGCTTCAGATAGCCTTTCCAGAAAGGACGTGGCGCCATCGAGGACCCTCGGCAGGAGTAAAACAGTCGAACGCACCAGGGTGATCGATTGTTCCAGCAGCGTTTTTTTCGCGCGCACAAGGCTCGCAGCCAAGAATCCATCATTTTTCCGGTTCCGAGAAGGAACCGATGGGCGCAAGCGCAGTTCGGGACAGACAAACAGCCCGGAGGCAGCAAGGACCATTTCAATGTCGGAAGCGATCCGGATCGCAATTGGCGCGCCATTGTCGGGAAATGCGGCAGCGCTTGGCGCCGAGATGAAGCAGGCGATCGAGCTCGCGGTCGAGGAGCAGAACGCCGACGGTGGCATTGCAGGTTTTCCCGTCATGGTTGAGGGTGCGGACGATCGGGGAAACGTCGAGACCGGACGTCAGGTCGCCGACGATTTTTGCAGCCGGCCGGATCTGCTTGGCGTCGTCGGCCACTACAACAGCAATGTCACCATCGCCGCGGCGGAGATCTATGCCGCCCACGACGTCCCGATGATCACGCCGATCGCTTCCGACACGGCGCTCACCGAGCGCTCTCTGCCGAATGTCTTTCGCTTCACCAACCGCGACGACCAGACCGGGGCAGCCATTGCCCGTCATCTCCACGACGCCATGGGCAAGCGCCGCGCCGTCCTGGTCGAAACCGAAACCATGTACGGCCACAGCATGGGCCTCGCATTCTCGCGGGCATTTCTGTCGCTTGGGGGACGTATCGCGGAGCGGCGCACAGTTCGCGAAGGGAGCCGCGATTTTGACCCGCTGATCGCATCTCTGCGGGCCGATTTCGATCTGTTGTTCTACGGCGGCAGCTTCGAGGGTGCTTTCATCCTGCGAGCGATACGCCGTGCCGGTCTCGATCAGCTTTTCGCCAGCGGCGACGGCTGTTGGGACGCGGTGAATTTCCTTGAGCCTGCAGGAGAAACCGCAACATTGGGTGAAGGCGTTCTTGTGCTGTCCGCCACGCCCGAAGTGGGTAAAGTCGCTGGTTCAAGCGATTTCGCCGCGCGCTACGCGGCGCTGTTCGGGCCGATCGGCAACTATGCCGTGAATTCCTACGATTCAGCTCGCGTGCTGATCGCTGCAATCAAGAACGCGATCACTGAATCCAAAGGAATTCCGAGCCGGCGCGACGTTCTGACTGCGATGCGGAAGCTCCGCTTCAAAGGCATTGCCTATAGCGATCCCGTGCAGTGGGACGAAAAAGGCGACAACCTGGCCGCCGTCACGGCACTCAATGTCGTGGAAAATGGCCGATTTCGACAGGTTGCGGAAATCCCGCAGATGCAAAGGGTCGGATAGCTGCGGCCTCACGAGGGCCGCGGCAATTTTTACCAGGGTGAGATGAAACAATTGCCTCCGATCGCCGTTTCGTCAGCAAGACGAATTGGCGAGGAGGCGATGATGGGTGCAGCCGGCCTGGAGGTTTTCGACAAGACGCTGCAGACCGCGAACATCTAGGCATGAGCTACGCACAGGTCCCGCCCTTGCAAAGGTGAAGACAATGTTTTTTGACGCGCCGAAATTCAGGGATCGAACGGATGCGGGGCGCCAGCTTGCGGCCGCTTTGACTGGGTTCGCGGCAAGCAATCCACTGGTGCTGGCGTTGCCGCGTGGCGGAGTGCCGGTTGGCTTCGAAGTGGCGAAGGCACTCCGTGCCCGGCTCGACGTGCTGCTTGTGCGCAAGATCGGCGCGCCGGGCCATTCCGAATATGGCATCGGCGCGGTCGTCGACGGGGAGAATCCGCAGCTCGTCCTCAACGAGGAGGCGATGGCTTTGGTCCAGCCGTCAGACGAGTACGTCGAAGCAGAAAAACGGCGGCAACTTCTCGAAATCGAGCGCCGCCGAAACCTCTATCTCGGCAGCAGACCTGCGGCTTCGGTCCTGGGCCGGACCGTCATCGTTGTCGATGACGGCATAGCGACCGGAGGCACGGTCAGAGTGGCGCTCAAGGCGCTAAGAAAGGATCGGGCCGCGCATGTTGTCTTGGCCGTTCCGGTAGCCCCCCAGGACACGCTGGACCTGATCAAAGCCGATGTGGACGAAGTGGTCTGTCTCGCCACGCCCGAGCCGTTTGTTGCGGTGGGCCGGTATTATAAGGATTTCGCGCAGACCGCGGACGCGGAGGTGATCCGGCTGCTTCATGAGGCAGAGCAATTCGAGAAAAAATCGTCGATGCGATCTGCCGGTTAACTCATCGCCGACAGCCGAAAGAGCACGCCATGGCTAAGAAGGACCGACAACAGATGGAGATCGTCGAGCGCGGCGATATTTTCTTTCTCTATCGCCCCAGGGTGGGCGAAACCGATCCAGAAAGTCTTTCTGACGTGCAGCGCTTCTTCGTCGTGCTGCGGCCGGAGCACGCGAAGAAGGTGCGGCTTCTCGTCGTCGGGCGCAAGCGGCTGCCCGATGCGCATGAGCACGAGCGCAACTGGGGTTTCGTCAGCGCGATTGCGGGTTCCGCTGCCGCGTTGGAGAAGGACCTCCGCGAAGAAACGTATGACACCAAGACGCGCGGCCGGCAGCGTCTGCCTGCAGCACGCCCGGCGGGCGAAGGTCGTTATCTTGTCGCGCTGCTCAACGGACAGTTGCATCTCAGCTACGCACTCGAGCTTCCAGAGCGGCCATCCGAGGTGCAACGCGCCTTCAAGATCGCACCGCAGGCAAGCTTCGCGCTTTCGGTGAAGAATCCCGAAAAGCCCAGCCCTCCCGGTCTTGGATTGGAACAAGACCAGGAGCCGGATTATCCAGACAGGCTTCAGCGGGAGTTCCGCGGCCGCAGATTCGCTCGCGAGGACATAAAGCTGCTTGACGTGCAGGGCGCTGAATTCATCCTTGTCGGCGCTCGAACCGATCCGGAAAAGGCCTACAATATCGACCTCGACGTCGAGAAAGAGGATGAGCGCCATTCAGAGATGCTGCGCGAACTCAAAATGACCAAATCGCGCCATCCGATAGAACCGCTTTTCAGTGGCGAATGGGCCTGAGCCCCACCGTCACCGTGCCCTCCCCTTGAGCTCGCCAGCACCCTCTGAAACGGCAGGCCGCGGCGGGTTAGCCCGTCAGTCCCGCAAACGATTGGTGGTGTGATCCTGGCGCTGCTCGGTCGCGACCTGCTTGGAATCCAGACCGCGTTCCTTCGTATGCTGGGCCTTGTCGCGGTTGGACAGGACTTGATTTTCTTCGAGCTTGTCCTTTGGGGTCGTGCTCATAGCGCCTGTACCGGAACCCTTCCCCCGTGAACCCGCTCCAATGTGCTTCTTGCTACCTTTTGCCATAGGCTTGCTCCAATTCTTAGTCGTCGGGACGTTTCTTGTGATGAACGCTCTCCTGATTTTCTCCGCGAAGGATGTTGCGGTCGTCAGGGTCGACAAGGTTGGGAGTCTTGGACCTGATTTCCGATCCCTTGCGCAGCGCTTCACGTTCCGCAGCTGATCGCTTCAGGTCCGCTTCTGCGTCGAAATCCTTGCTAGCGCCCTTCGTGTTCTCCCGCTTTTCAATGATGCGCATTTGCTGCTCATGGGTCCTGCGTCCAGTCATGGTTTCCTCCAATGTGCCTTGCATTCGATGCCCAAATCGCTGGCGTCAATCATCGACTTCCTGGTGTTTGCAGGGGCCACCGTCCTTACCGAAGCGGACCAATCGCGGGCCAGCGCGATCTGAGCATGTCTTATGGCGATAATGGCAGGGCGGCGGGATCGTTCCGAAACGGCGGTCGAAATAAACTGTCCATCGCCCTTCGGCTCCGGCTGCTCATCCACACCTGCCAAGATCCGTCAGTCTTTCTCCTCCTCGCGATACAGGCGCTCGGTCGCCCGCTCGCTCTCCCTGCGTTCTGCGGGACCGCGGCGGCGTCGCGTGAGGAGTGCGTAGGCGATCAGGATTGCCAGTATCAAGGGACCGCCTGCAACGACGAGCAACCACATGCTGTTCTCAAACATGGCCATCTCCTTTCCTTCACAACCGAGAAGGCGCCGAAACCGTTCCTGGCTCAGCCGCCAATCGCCAATGTCTGCGATTGGCTGCCGACTCACCAAGCCTTCGTCATTCCCAGGGCGGAGGCAACGCGAAGCGGGGCATAGACCCTGGGATACGAAGGGAGGTGTAGTTGCGAGCCCGCGAGCCCTGGCCTGAACCTCCAAACGCGGCCTCTTGCGGCGTTCTGCCAGGCAGAGGCTGAGGCCCCGCCTCTCAGGCAGCCGCAGCTCCTGTAACAACGGCTGCCGTTCCGATGGAACATCCCGGCATCTCCATCGTTCGGCGACTGATCGCCGATGTCCGCGTCTGACGCCCCACGCCGCAGCGAGAGCTGCAGGCCCAGGACAAAAGCATACCAACACAGGAGGCAACCATGCCCAACACTGCCGAGATCCTTGTCGACACATTGATCGCCTGGGACGTGCGCGTGATCTTCGGCCTGCCGGGGGACGGCATAAACGGCATCATGGAGGCACTGCGCACAAGGCAGGACAAGATCCGCTTCGTACAGGTGCGGCACGAGGAATCCGCGGCCTTCATGGCGACGGCCTACGCCAAATGGACCGGCAAACTAGGTGTCTGCCTCGCCACCTCAGGGCCAGGAGGCACTCATTTGCTCACCGGTCTTTACGACGCAAAACTCGACCAGGCGCCGGTCCTCGCCATAACCGGCATGCAATTCCACGACCTGATCGAGACGTTCACGCAGCAGGATGTGGATCTCACCCGTGTTTTCAGCGACGTCGCCATCTTCAACACGCAAGTGACCGACGCAGCGCATATGGAAAACGTTGCCGGCCTGGCCTGTCGTTCCGCGCTTGCGGGACGCGGCGTCTCCCATCTCTCGATAGCCAGCGACGTGCAGGAACAGACCTCGGCAAAGCGCTCGCCCCGCAACCTTCCAAGACACACGCCCGACCGGTGGTTCGAAGGAGACAAGCGACCCGACGAAGCCCAGCTCGCTCTTGCAGCTGACATTCTCAACACAGCCTCAAAGGTGGCGATACTCGCCGGGCGCGGGGCGCTGCATGCCCAGGCCGAACTCGAGAGGACGGCGCAGCTCCTCGCCGCACCCGTCGCCAAGGCTTTGCTCGGCAAAGCCGTCCTGCCGGACGATCACCCGCACGTCGTGGGCGGAATAGGCATATTGGGCTCGCTGACCTCGCAGGAGATCATGGAGGAATGCGAGGCGCTGCTGATCGTCGGCTCGACCTTCCCCTACATCGAATACTATCCCAAGCCGGGCAAGGCGCGCGGCGTGCAGATCGACCGCAATGCAGAGCGCATCGGCCTTCGCCATCCCGTCGAGGCCGGCCTCGTCGGCGATGCGGCCCTCACGCTGCAGTTGCTCAACGAAAGGCTGAAGCCAAAGCAGGACAGATCCTTTCTCGAAGATGCGCAGCAGAGGTTACAGCGCTGGCGCAAAATGATGGCCGAGGCGGAAAGCAGGGACGACGTGCCGCTCAAGCCGCAGCGCGTCGTCAAGGCATTCGGCGACCGAATGCCGGCCAATGCGATCCTGGCTAGCGATTCCGGTCAGAACACCGAACTTGCCGCCCGTCATATCGATATCAAGGCAGGACAGGATTTCGCCGTCTCCGGCTCGCTGGCATCGATGGCCTGCGGGCTGCCCTATGCGATTGCCGGCGGGATCGCCTTTCCGGGCCGGCCGATTTTCGCGGTTGTGGGCGATGGCGGGCTGGCAATGCAGCTTGGCGAATTTTCAACGGCCGTGCGTTACAAGATTCCGCTCAAGCTCCTGGTGATCAAGAACAACATGCTCAATCAGATCGCCTGGGAGCAGATGATGTTCCTCGGCAACCCGCAATTTGCCTGCGAACTCCAGCCGATCGATTTCGCTTTGGCCGCTGAAGCCATGGGTGGCATCGGCTACAGCGTCACCCGGCCTGAGGACGTCGACGGGGTCCTTGATGCCGCGTTTGCCGCGGAAGGTCCGGTCATCATAGAGGCGGTCGTCGACGCGTTTGAACCCATGCTGCCGCCGCGCATGCCGGACGAATATCGCAAGAACATGCGCACAGCGCTGCGGCAAACGCCAGGCCGTAAGGAAATCGAAGCAAACCTCGCTCGGGAGCCGCTGAAGACAATGATGGGCTGACTGCAGGTTCCCTGGCGGGTCAGCCCCTGACGTAGGCGCCTGGCTGGCGGCGGCTCTTCGGAGCCTTAGCGTCCTTGGAACGCTCAGCGATCGACGGGCCGGCGCCGGATGTCTTTTCGGTCGCGGCACTGGGCGTGGACTGCCGGGGCGGGTTCTGCCCTTCGGACTGACGGGTCTTGTCCTCCACCTCGTCCTTCGACCGTGTCAGGCCCATCCCGCCGGCAGGCTTCTTGTTGGCGGCCGCCTCTTGGGAGAATTGATCCGACGCGTCCGCATCTTTCTTGGCCGGGTACTTGGTCGCACCATGTTCGTAACGGGTCTCGTTTTCAGTCATGGCGTTCTCCGTGCCTCCTGCATTGCGGTTGATCAGTTCCAGGCTCCAACTGCCGCTTGCACTCCAGACGGACGCTATATGCGACGCGTGCAGGACCGCACCGTCAAACGGACGAGGCTGCCGATATTCGGCGACGCTCAGGCGTCCTCCGTCAGTCAGGCCTCTTGCCATGGCGTGTGAATGATATCGGCGCCCGGCTGCTCGTCGAACAGGACCGCGCAGCCGCGCTCCAGCGCCACCGGCGACAGGGCGTTGGCCACGATTTCGTCCGGCGAGATGAAATCCCCGGTCAGCACGCGTAACTCTTCCACGGCTTTGGCCATCGACACCAATCGCCCTACGGCGCGGTCGGTCGTGCAGGCGTCGATGACGGAAACGAGATCGATCATTTCGAAGTGACCCATCATAGGCCTCCGCAAACAGCGTCCCTTCGCGGCTATGAACGTCGCAGCGATCAACAATGTTCCCCGGCCTGGTCAAACGGAGGCGAGCTTTCCGAACTTTGCCGCCAACGAATCGGCTTCAAGCGCAGTGCATGCTGCTAATTTAGGCCGGGTCTATCGCGTCCTTGAGCTTGCTCAGGAATGCCACCAGAGCATCCTCCGGTCGATCGGCTTCCTCGGTCAGCATGTCGATGCCCCAGCGTCCGAGGACCGCTTCCTGGACGACGCTCGGTTGCGGCATGAAGACGAACGATTTCGGACGATTCTTCTCATAACCGGACCGCCGCCAGGTTTCCCAAAGCCGATACAGCAACAGACGGATGTTCATGTCGGACATGCTGTAGCCGATGAACAGGATGGTGCGCCCCAGTGCGTCGGCACGAAACTTCACGTCCAATGGCGACTCGAACGAGAGCCGCTCGAAATAGTCGGATTCCGCCAGAACCAGCGATGCGTCGTCGTCGAAATCGCCGTGGTATTTGATGATCTGAGTTACCTCATCGCTCGCCTTGGCGATGTCCTTCGCATTGGCCACTTTTACGAACGGACGGTCGTGGATTTCGAACGCAACCTCAAGGTTCCGATCATAGTTGGTGGTGTAGATGATCGGGAAATCGAGTGACACGATCAGCTCGTGGATCGCCGATCCCTTCACTTTTTCCCGCGAGACACTCCATTCGCGATCCATCCAGCTGCGCAAGGGGCCGATACTCCCATGCTTCAGCCGGTAATATTCGGCAAGAGCCTGGTAGCTGGGTTCAGGCATATCCACCATGTCGCGGTCGAGGCCGAGTTCATCCTCCATATGCTCAATGAGCTTCTCCCAGGACGGCAGGCCGACGCTCATCGACACCCCTGCTCCAACGAACAGGATCGCTCGTCGCTCTTTCACCGATTGAGCCAGTTGCTCGAGTGCAGACGGCATAGCCAACTCACCAGGCAATGAACCAACACAACTGCGAAAGGCGTCCTCTGTTCCGGAGAGGCCCGGATCACCGCCAAGTCTGTTCAGAAAATCGGGTGTGTTCAGCAAACGGGGTGTGTTCAGCAAATCAGGCGCAGACTGGAACCGCTGAGGCAGATCGAAGTTTGGTTGTCAGGGAGACTATGATGGCCGGAGAACGAGATCAGACGCCCGCCAATGCGAGAGGCGATACTCAGGCCGGGGCGACGCAGGATAAGACCCCGGGGTTCGACCCTGCCGCCGCACCCGAAGAGACCGACGCCGAAGCGGCGGATGTGCCGAATCCCGCCGCCGAGGCTCGTCCACGGCGACAGCCAGAGTTCACCAATGAAGCAAGCTTCGCCAATGCGATGCGGCCGGTGGAAAGCAAGCCTGGTCTTCAGCCTGGCAAAAACTGGCCGGTGCTGGTGATTGCCGCAGTCGTTCTCATTGCGGCCGCGGTCTTCGTGATAGCGGCCATGCTGCGCTAGCGAGTAGGTTTCCAGAGCTTATTGGCCCCTGAACATGAAGCGGGCACAGATATACGTGAGCCATCCCCCGTGAACTTTCGTGAGGATCTGGCCGGATCCCCGGGCTGCCATGTCACGCCCCGAAAGCATAGCTCAGTTCGGTGAGCGCCGTGATGAACCTAGCCGATCTTGCCGAAGAACCAGCCGATGATGCCGCAGGGTAGATGCCGAACAGCGCCGAGACCATCACGTGGATGGCACCCAAATAAATCGACTCGCCATTTCACAAACCACTCATGATCAGTTTCCCGACCGCCAACTCGCTCGGGAAATAGCCGCTGTATTTGGGCAAGCTATCGGGCATGTCCAGCACACGACGGTGATAGAATATATCCATGCGAACCGCCGGCAGACGGGCCTCGGGCTCGAAATTGCTGGCCGGGATGAACATCACCTTGAATGGCCCGACGCCCGCAACCTCCACAACGGGCTTGCCGCAAGTCCGGCAGACCCCGCGATTGAAGTTCGGCAGCGGACGGTATTTCTTGAATGAGATATTGCCGGCGTTTTTCAGCACGATATCCTTGGCGCGAACGGCGACCACATCCGCGAACGGTTTGCCGTTGAACGCCTGACAGATCAGGCAGTGGCACCGGAACCTGGCTTTCGGCGACGTAAGCACCTCGAACGAGCAAGCGCTGCATTCGCATGAGCCGCGTAGCGGTGACAACGTGTCGGTGGTCATGTGCGGATGCTCCTGAGCTTGTTTTAATGACGGCATGCTGGTCACCGGAGCATCATGTTGAGGACGGTATCGATCGGTTGTCTGAAGGGGGCACGCAGAAGGTTGGAGAGGTTCCAACGGCCCTGCTCATAGATCCCCTTGGCATGGCTGAGGGTACGGAAGCCTTCGATGCCATGGTACGCCCCCATGCCGCTGGGACCGACACCGCCGAAAGGCAAGTCATCCTGGGCGATGTGCATGATTGTGCCGTTGATGGTGACGTTTCCGGAGGTCGTTCGGCTCAGCACCTTGCGCCGGTCTTCATCATCGGCGCCGAAGTAGTAGAGCGCGAGTGGCCGAGGCCGGGCGTTCACGTAGGCGATCGCTTCTTCGATGTCGCGGTAGGGAAAAATCGGCAGGACCGGGCCGAAGATTTCCTCATGAGCGATGCTCATGTCGTCGGTGGCTCCGAGGACGACGGTTGGCGCCAGCGTGTTGAGGCGACGGGATGCATCGCTGGGCCGGTTGCCGACCTCGATGATCCGCGCTCCTTTGGAGCGGGCGTCGTCGATCAGACTCTGAAGCCGGGCATGGTGCCGCTCGTTTATGATCGAGGTGTAATCCTCACTCGTCGGACCGTCAGGATAAAAGGAAGTCACCTTCCGGTCATATGCCTTGACGAATGCGTCAACCTCGCTTTCGTGGACGAGTGCATAGTCCGGGGCGATGCAGGTTTGTCCGGCGCTGAGCAGCTTTCCGTAGGCAATTGACGCGGCCGCCTGATCGAGGGCGCTGCCCTTGGCGACGATGCTGGGCGACTTGCCCCCGAGTTCGAGGGTAACCGGAACGAGGTTGTCGCTTGCGGCCTTCATCACCGATCGCCCTACTGCGGTGCTCCCGGTGAAGACCAAGTGGTCGAACGGCAAGGCCGTAAAGGCCGCCCCCACGGCCGCATCGCCAGTGACGATCGCGAACTGATCTTCGGCGAAAATCTCGCCGAACATTTTTGCGAGCAGCGCATTGGTGACGGGCGTGAACTCCGAGGGTTTCAGCATCACCCGGTTTCCAGCGGCGATGGCCGTGACGACCGGCATCAGCGCGAGGTTCACCGGGTAGTTCCACGGCGACATGACGCCGACGACACCAAGCGGCTGATATTCGATGCGAGCGTTGCCCATTCGCATATGCAGGGCGACGTGGCGGCGGGTCGGCGCCATGAATTTGCGAAGGTTTCGGATCAGATACTTCGTGCCCTCGGCGACCCCTCCGACCTCCATGATCGCCGTCTCATACCTCGAGCGATGCCCGAAATCGGCATTGATGGCATCTTCAATCGCTTTGCGGTGCCCGATAATCATGGCCCTGAACTTGGCCAGATCAGCGCGTCGCTGCGCCAGCGAAGGCGCTCCGTCATGCAGGAAGGCAGCACGCTGGCCGGCGAGAAGACTGCCCAGCCGATCAGCGTCGGTGATTTTTGCGATTGCGTTCATGGTCCACTCCGATGTAGACAGGAGAAACTTATGCTCTTGACATAGGCCCTTAAGTAGTCGCTGTCAACAATGTATTCACAAGAAACTTTGAGGTACCATGCAGGACGCACCCAACCGCCCCTATCACCACGGTGATCTCCGTCGTGCGGTCATCGAGACGGCGTTGGATATGCTTCGGGAGGAGAAGGGCTGGCAGTTCACGCTGCGGGAAGTCGCCCGCCGGGCAGGCGTAAGCCACGCGGCACCCTACAAGCACTTCCCCGATAAGGCCGCGCTGCTTGCGGAGATCGCTATGATTGGGTTCGACCGGCTGCGCGAGTCCCTATCGGCAGCGAAATCTGAAGCGCCCAAAACTCTGCGCGACGAAATTACTCCGATAGCTCGCGCCTACGTCGCGTTCGGAACGGAAAACCCTGCTCTCTACCGCCTGATGTTCAGCGCCGGCGAGGACAAAGTCGTAGGGATGCATCTCAATGAGCGGGCCCTCGCGGTCTTCGATGTGGCGCTCGAAACCCTCCGGCGCGGCCAGGCCGTCGGGAGCATTCGCAAGCGGCCGATAGAAGGTCAGGCGGCAGCCTGGTGGGGGCTCATCCACGGCATGACCATGCTTGCGATCGATGGGCTCCTGGTGCCGGAGAAGGTGGGATCGGCCCCCTTGGATGCGGCCTTGAGCACGCTGGTGGAAGGGCTGGGGAACCCAGCAACATGACACTAGCTGGCGCCATCCCGTTCGACCCATAATCCGCCTACCGTATATCTGTGCCCCCTTTTATTGTTCAGGGGCCTTATTCGTACCCGAAGGCAAAATCATTGTGCGCATCGGTCGCGGCGATCGCAGCCTGGCCGAAAGCGACTGCGATCTGGTTCAGGGTCCTGACCAGGTCGCCGATGGCATACACCCCATCGACCGAAGTCCGCTGATGCTTGTCGACGACGACATAGCCCTCGTCGCAGCATTCGATGCCCATTGCCAGCGCGAGTTCGGAACGCACCCGGCATCCCATCGCCGGATAGATGACGTCGAAATGGCGCATCTCGCCGTCCTTGAGGACGGCCTGGTAGCCGCTGTCGGTGGGAACAAACTTTTTGAACGCGTCGCAAACAGCAATGTTCTCTTCCATGGCCACGCGCCGTGTGCTGGTGGAAAAATCGGGGAGATAGCGTGCGAGCATTGTGACGTGCTGCGTATACTGCTTGAGGAACAAGGCCTCTCGCAGTGCCTGCGCCTCGTGGCCGATGACCGCGACCTGACGATCTATGACCTCGTAGCCGTCACAAACCGGGCAAAGGCGTACGCTGCCTTTGGCGATCGCCTCGCGCAGACGCGGAATTGCCGGCACGACGTCGACGACACCTGTCGCC
Source organism: Mesorhizobium sp. (assembly GCA_004020645.1). Lineage (GTDB taxonomy): Bacteria > Pseudomonadota > Alphaproteobacteria > Rhizobiales > Rhizobiaceae > Mesorhizobium. The sequence goes on from SAQL01000013.1 coordinate 179,509, forward strand.
AGGAATACCTTGCGGGCGACAATCCGCCCCGCGTTGGTCTCGGCGCCAAACCCGCCTACGGTCGGCTCGATCGATGACGCCTGATCCTGCACCAGTGTCGCTCCGTATTCGGCGGCCTGCGCACGAAGGCGCTGCAGAAGATCGGGGCCGCTGATCCCTTCGGGAAATCCCGGGCAGTTACGGCTTTGCGCAATCAGCATCGCGCGCGATTCACCCGCGTCGACCACGACGACCCGATGACGGAACCTGCCGAGATAGAGAGCGGCCGCCAGCCCCGCAGGTCCGCCGCCAACAATGAGAACATCCACTTCAGTCGCGGATGAGGCTGAATGTCGGCGTTTGCGCACGGGTTGATCCATCCGCGCCGAACGCACTCGTGGGAAAGATGTTCCCGCGCTGAAATCGAAGCCGCGACATCCGTGGCGGCACGGCATCACCACTCGATCGCCGGTCGCGCGATCATCAGCCAGAAAATCCCGAGGACGGCAGCAAAGGCGGGAAAGCCAAAGGCGAACCACAGCCAGAAAAGCCTGCTATACCGGGCCGGCAGCGGGGTCCCTGCTTTGGCGGCTTCGGACGCCAGATTGCGCATTTCCATCTGCATCCATACCACCGGCAGCCAGAATGCGCCGGTGACGATGTAAAGCGCGATGGAAAGCACGATCCAGCCTTCGGAGAGCGGGTAACCCGCCTGCCAGGCGAGCGCGACGCCGGTGATAGGCTGCGCCACGACGGCAGTTGCCGTGAAGAGAAAATCGGCGACCACCACGATGCGCGCCACTGCCGCAATTGTTGCCGCATTGCCGGTCCTGTGGGCGAGAAGCATGAAGAAGGCAATGCCGGCGCCGGTGCCAAGCAGCACACTGGCGCCGATGACATGCAGGTACTTCAGCACGAAATAGAGCATCAGCGCTCCTCCAGTATCGCCAGTGCAACAAAGTGAAGGACGATGATCGGCAAGACCTTCAGGAACGGCCCAAGCGGTTCGTTCCACAGGTCCGGGCGCAGGAAAGTGCCCACGACCAGATAAAACAGCGAGAGCGCGATGCCAGCGTAGAGACCTTTTCGCGCCGTTGGCCGCCAGGCTATGAGAGCGCCGACGACGACGTCGGCAAGAGCGCCGGCGATCACGGCAGGCGCCGACAACATGCCGGCCCCAGTGCTTTGCATAAGGCCGATGCCGTTGCCGTAGCCAGTGGTCAGCGACACGATCCCTGTCATGATCCAGAAGAACGGCAGGACGACGAAGATTGCAGGCTTGGTGAAATAAAGCCCGGCAAACCATTTCTCCTGCACAGTTGCCGGATTGAGCGCGAGGAACTGCGCCAGGCTTTGTGGCCGTATACCGGTCAAGGAAATCCAATCCGAGGGATCTCCGAGCGCACCTCGCGTGATCTCCCTGGCGGCGTTGGTGCGCATCGGAGGCCGCCAGCCGAGCATCGCGGCAAGATCGCCGAGGCGGTAGAGAAGCCGCGCAACCCATCCCGGCAAGGCAAGCCTGGGCACGGGAGTCCAGCCGAGCCAGCGGCGGAAAGTGCCGACAATCTCGTCCATGGTTAGCTGTTCGGGACCTGCAAGTTCCAGCGCCAGACGAGACGGACTGCCGGGATTGAGAAAGAAGAGCACCGTCGAGACCACATCCTCAAGCTGCACGACCTGGAGCCGGCCGGTATCTGGCATTGACGGCAGGACCGGCAGCGAGGCCAGACCGCGAAACAATGCACTGGCCCCAAACACCGGCCGGCCGAGCACTACTGAAGGGCGAAGGATTATCCAGTCCAGATCAAGGGCCATGAGGGCCTGATCGCCAGCATATTTCGTCGCCGAGAACGACGAAGGCTGTGCCCGATCGACACCCATTGCCGAGAAGTGGATCACCTTGGCAACGCCGGCGCGCGCGCAGGCGCGAAAAAGAGCCGCCGCCGCATCGCGATGAACTTGCCCGGTCTTTTCGCGAGGGCTGTCCTGCAGAACGCCGGCACAGTTCACGACGGCATCGATGCCTGCCAGATGCGGCAGCCAATCTTCAGGGCGTAGCGCGGTCGCCATGTCCAGCACCAGCAATTGGTAGTCGCGGGCTGCATTTGCCCGAGAGCTACGGACGATGCCGACCACCTCATGTCGTTCGGAAACGAGGCGGGAACACACCGAAGCGCCGATCAGGCCGGTGGCGCCAACAACGAGAATTCTCATCGGACCCAGATCTCCGGTGCCGGAGGGATATTGTTCATTCTACGCTCTGACTTGCGAATGTTCGACGTGCCCACTCGCGCGAGAACCGTCGGGCAGCGCGGAACAAACCATCGATCGCGGGATTAGGAAAGCACCAGGAGGTCTGTCATGGACAGGGAAGAGCGTATCAGGCGGCGAGCCCATGAAATCTGGGAGCGTGAAGGCCGTCCGGAAGGACGGGAGCGCGAGCATTGGGATCAGGCCGTGCAAGAGATCGAGGCAGAGGATTCCGAAGCAGAACGTGGCCCGGTCATGCCTGACCCGACCGTTGGCGCCGGCTCCGAACCCGATACGGGCGGCACCAAACCACCGAGATAACGGGCAGCCGACGTCTTGACCGGCGGTTTCGGCACGGAAAGGAACATGCCATGCCTCGTCTGATCGCCTTGATCGTGATCGTATTGTCGGTGGTCTTCATCGGTTGGCTATGGGTCGACCAGACCGGCCGGACGAGCGACGGGACTCATCCTGCGCCGCATGCAATCGACCAGGACGGATGACGACGGCAGTTGAACTCCATTCCGGGCAGGACCTGCAAGTTTTCGCAGTGGATGCGATCCTCTCCTAACTCGCGCGCGCGGGATCCTCATTCCTGTACTCGTGAATGAGCCCAAGGATTTGCGATCGGACCAACTCGCGAGCCTCGGGCTGAACGAACGGCATCAAGAGTTCGACCCGCTCCTCGACCTTCTCGGGAAGATCCGCAGCAGGATCGATGAGGTCGTTGCCGTGCGCGTAGAGATTTTCCGTCAGCTTTTTATCGAGGTCGGAAAAAATGCCCATTGATCTGCTCCAAGCCAGCTTCTCTGCTTTAATTGACAGGCTGACGGAAATGTTCCCCGGATGCGCCAACTTCGGTCGTTCGGAGCGGCCGCTGCAATGTTGGGGCATTCATGACATTCAGTCAAAAAGACGCGCGCGGCGATTCGGGTCAATTCTGACCAGGACGGTACGTCACCTGAACGCACGTACAGCAGGCTATCCAATGCGATTGCCATGACGCCTCGCGTGCAATAGGCCTTTGCCGGAAAAACGCAGGGAGGATTGCCGTGAAAGAAACAGCCGGGACATGGCGCGTCGGTATCCTTTTTTCGCGCAGCGGCATCACTTCGGTCACCGAAAGCGAGCATTTCTATGGAACCGCGCTCGCCATCGAGGAGATCAATGCCGGCGGCGGCGTGCTGGGGCGGCAGATCGAGCCGATCGCCTACGATCCTGGCAGCGACCCCGAGGCGTTCCGCTCGCAGGCCCGCAAGCTTCTGACCGAGGACGATGTCAACGTCATCTTCGGCTGCTCGATGTCGGGTAGCCGCAAGGCGGTGCTGCCGATCGTCGAGCGCTACAACGGCCTGCTCTGGTACCCGTCGATTTACGAAGGCTTCGAATATTCGGAAAACGTCCTCTACACCGGCGCCACGCTCAACCAGAACACCTTCGCACTGGCCGACTTCATCCTGCAGCGTTACGGACCGCGCGTCTTCATGGCCGGGTCCGACTACATCTATCCGCATGAATCCAACCGGGTGATGCGCGACCTCCTGGAATGCAAGGGCGGCACCATCGTCGAGGAACAGTATGTGCCACTCGACGCCGATGAACGCCGCATGCGCCGGCTGATGGCCGACATCGAGAAGGCCGCGCCGAACGCCGTCTTCTCGACCGTCATCGGGCGCAGCGCACAGTTCCTCTACAGACTCTATGCCGAAGCCGGCATCGACCGGACACGGCGGCCGATCGCCAGCCTGACTCTCGCCGAAGGCGAGATTCGCGTGATCGGCGCCGAGCACTGCACCGGACATGTGCTGGCCGCCCCCTATCTAGCGAGCGTCGACAGCGGCGAGAACCAGCGCTTCGTCGGCGAGCTCGCTCGTCGCTTCGGCGACCGCACGACCGCGACCATGTGGTCGCAAACCGCCTATACGCAGGTGCATCTGTTCGCCCGCGCGCTGGAGAAGGCGGGAACCCTCGACACGTTCCGCCTCGGGCAGGCAGCCCTTGCCGTCGACTACGCGTCGCCGGAGGGCAGGATGATGTTCGATCAGGAAAACCGCCACGTCTGGTCGACGCCACGCATCGGCATCGCCAACGCCACCGGGCAGTTCGACATCGCCTGGCAATCGCAGGCGCCGATCCGGCCAGACCCCTATCTTGCTGCGACCCATTTCGAAGAGCAATGGCTTTAGATGACGGCGACGCTCAAACGCATCCTCAACGACCTCCGGCAGGCGAAGATCCTGGTCGTCCACCCGAAGGACGAGGATGGCGCCGCCCTCGTCGATCACCTCAGGCGTCTTGGCTGCGAAGTCAGGGCGGCGTGGCCGCCGCCGGGCTCGATCCCGAGCGACATCGACACGGTGTTCGTGCAGGTGGGCGAGGCGCCGACCGACGCGGTGGTGTCGCTCATCGAGGGCGCCAACGCCGCCGTGGTCGCCATCGTCACCTATGAAAGCCCGACCTCGATCAAGGCGATCATCGACCTCAACGCCCATGGCGTCATCACCAAGCCGCTCAGGCAATTGGGCGTGCTGACGCAGTTTGCACTGGCCCGCTACCGCTACGGCTATGAAGGGCGGCTGGCCAACAAGGTACGCAAGCTGGAGGATACGCTGAAGGGACGCCGGACGATCGAGAAGGCGGTCAAGGTGCTGGTCGATATGAACGGCGTCGACGAGGAAACCGCCTACAAGCTGATCCGCGACCAGGCGACATCGAAGCGGGTCGCCCTGGTTTCGGTGGCCGAAGGCATCTTGGCCGCACAGGAAGCGATGCGGACTTTCGGCTTCGGGATTTCCGCGCAAGGCAATCAGAAATAGCCGGACAGCCGACAGCCCGACAAGATTCGCGCATCAGAAAATTCTTACAACCATCTGATTTTATTACTCTAAACAGCCAGTTACCTGTGCGGCAGACTTGCCGGACTCTTTGGCCTTGACGCGGCCTCCCAGCTGTGCAACTTCTTAAAGCACGAGCAAGTTTGCTCATCGGCAGGAGTGCCGTTTCACATTGATGGCTATGTAGCCCTTGGCTCGCGGATGACGTCCGCGCCAGGGGTTTTTTGCGTTTGGAGACTGGTCTTGGCAATATCTGAGAAAGCATCTGCGGACCTCCGTCTGGCCTGCATCCAGTTCCAACCGGCCATCGGCCGGTTGGACGACAATCTCAAGTCGATGGAGCGGCTGATCCGCCAGGCCGCAGGGCTCGGCGCAACGGTGGTGGTGCTGCCGGAACTCGCCGATAGCGGCTATGTCTTCGACAACCAGGAAGAGTTGGCCGCAATCGCCGCCCCCATCCCTACCGGACGCAGTGCCGTGCTGCTGTGCTCGCTGGCATATGAACTCGGCATGCACATCGTCAGCGGCCTTGCCGAGCGCGATGGCGACCGGTTCTTCAACGCTGCCATGCTGTGCGGGCCCTCCGGCCCTATCGGCACCTACCGCAAGTTGCATCTGTGGAACCGAGAGAAGCTCTATTTCCAGCCGGGCAATCTCGGCCTGCCGGTATTCGATACTGCGATCGGCAGGATCGGCGTGGCGATCTGCTACGACGGCTGGTTCCCCGAGACCTACCGGCAGCTGGCGCTGAAGGGTGCCGAGCTGGTCTGCGTGCCGACCAACTGGGTGCCGATGCCCGGCCAGGGCCATCACCTCGAGCCGATGGCCAACATCCTGCACAAGGCGGCCGCCCACAGCAACGGCATCTACATCGCCTGCGCCGACCGCGTCGGCACCGAGCGCGGCCAGCCCTTTGTCGGCCGGAGCCTGATCGTCGGGCCGACCGGCTGGCCGATCGCCGGCCCGGCCAGCGAGCAAGACGAGGAAATCCTCAGCGCCACGATCAGGCTCGGCGACATCGCCAAGAGCCGGGCGCTGAGCGAGCGCAACGACGCTATCGGCGACCGCCGCACCGACGTCTACGGATAACCAAGAAGAAGCCGGCACAACCCGGTACGATCAACACTGAGAAAGGGGAATACCATGAGAAACAGAACAGTGATCCTTGCCTTCGCCAGCGCCGCCTTGGCCGGCGTCGCCCTGGCGACCACCGCCTTCGCCGAGGACGGGCCGATCAAGATCGGCATCCCGGTCGGACTGTCAGGCGCCAACAGCGTCGTCGCGCCATCGGTCGTCCAGTCGGCCGAACTGGCGGTCGCCGAGATCAATGCCGCCGGCGGCGTGCTCGGACGCCAGCTCGCACTGGAAATCGCCGACGATGCCTCCGGTGCGGCAGGCGCACAAAAGGCCTTCGATTCGCTGGTCTTCCAGAAGGAGGTCAACGCCGTCATCACCATGGAGACGAGCGCGGCGCGCAATGCCGGCCTGCCGATCATCTCGAAGGGCGACATCCCCTACATCTACACCTCGTTCTACGAGGGCAAATCCTGCAACGCCAACTTGTTCGTCAACGCCTGGGTGCCGGAGCAGCAGGTCCCGCCGATCGTCGACAATTTCATCAAGTCGCAAGGCGCCAAGAAGTTCTTCCTGATCGGCTCGGACTATGCTTTCGGCCGCGGCATGCTGGAGTTCGCCAAGGCTTACATCGAGAAGTCGGGCGCCAGCATCGTCGGCGAGGAATACCTGCCGATGGAAGGCAGCGACTGGACGGCGATCATCTCCAATCTGAAGAGCTCCGGCGCCGATGCCGTGATCACCTCGACGGCGGGCGGCGCGCCCAATGTCACCTTGACCAAGCAGTTGCGCGGGGCCGGTGTCACCATCCCCTACGGCAATCTGGCCGTCGATGAAGGAACCGCCAAGAGCATGGGCGCAGATGCGGCCGGAATCTTCATTTCCGCTTCCTATGTCACCAGCATCGACAGCGACGCCAACAAGAGCTTCCTTGCCGCCATGCAGAAGAAGTTCGGCGCCGAACTTCGCACGCCGAACGACCTTTCGGTGCCGGAATATGAAGGCATCTATCTCTACAAGGCCGCGGTCGAGAAAGCCGGGTCGACCGACACCGCCGCTGTGCTCGCAGCCCTCGCCGAGGTATCCTTTGTCGGCCCGCGCGGCACGGTCTCGATGAGCAGGCAGCACCATGCTCCGCTGACCATGTATCTCGGCCAGGTGAAGGCGGATGGCTCGGTCACGGTGGTCGATACCTTCAAGGGCGTCGACCCCGGCGAACAGTGCCCGGACCTGTAGTCGCGCCTGCAATCGCTACGGGGTGGCGGTCGTCCGCTACCCCTTCCACATGATCGGGAACTTGCCATGACGCTTCTCCTGGACATGGTGACGACAGCGGCGATCCTGTTCATCGTCGCCGCCGGCCTGCTGGCGATTTTCGGCGTGCTGAAGATCATCAATTTCGCGCACGGCGCCTGGCTGACGATCGGCGCCTATTGCGCGGTGGCAACGGCCGGCCTTGGGCTCAACCCATGGCTGGCGCTGCCGATCGCTTTTGCCGTGGGAGCGATCCTCGGCGGGATCACCGAGTTGGTCATCGTGCGGCCGCTCTATCGCCGACCGCTCGACGCCATCCTGGCGACCTGGGGCCTGGGCATTGTCATCGGCCAGTTGATCACGCTGTGGTTCGGGCGCGACGTGCAGTTTACCCCCAACCTCCTGTCGGGCACCGTCGATGTCTTTGGCGTCGGGTATTCGCTCTACCGGCTGTTTGCCGTCGCCGCCGCGCTGGTGATCGGGCTCGCCTTCACCTTCCTTCTCGAAGGAACGCGGCTCGGCCTGTCGGCGCAGGCAGTGATCATGAACGAGATGCTGGCGCGCGCGCTCGGCATCGACACCGCGCGCGTACGGCTGGCTACCTTCATGGTCGGCACCGGACTGGCGGCGCTGGCCGGCGTGCTGTTGACGCCGCTGACTAGCGTCGATCCCAACATGGGCGTCGCCTGGCTGATCGGCTCGTTCATGCTGGTCATGGTGGCCGGCTCGTCCTTCTCGACGTTGGCCATCGCGTGCCTCGTGTTCGGCGGCGCCCAGGTTCTGGTCAGCACCTTCGTCAGCCCCATTTTCGGCGGCATCACGGTGGCGGTCCTATGCGCCCTGGTGCTGCGCATCAGCCCGAAGGGATTTGCCCGTGCATGAGAACCGTTCCACCCCCGCGAGGGTCTGGCTGTTTGCCGCACTGGCGCTTGCGGCAGCGGTCATCGTCATCATCGGGCCGGCGCTGTTCGACCGCTTTACGCTGAACGTGCTGACCCGCTCGATGATTTACGCCATGTTGGCGGTGACCGTTGACATCCTGTGGGGCTACACCGGCATCCTGACCTTCGGGCAGGCTGCGTTCTTCGGCACCGGCGCCTATGCCAGTGCCATGGTGCTCAGCCATCTCGGCGCCTCCCCGGCGCTGATGGTCCTGGCGCTTGCACTGGCGATCATCGTGCCGGTGTTGCTCGGTGCCTTCGTCGGCTGGCTGTCATTCGGCCACGGCTCGACTCCGCTCTATGCGACGGTGATTTCGCTCGTCGTGCCGATCGTTGTCACGCAGCTGGTGTTTTCGGGTGGCGTGTGGACCGGATCGAGCAGCGGGTTGGTCGGCTATTCCGGCCTGCCGCTCGGCTTGCCGGGCTATTTCCGGCTGACCGGCATCTGCCTCATCGTCACCGCCGTTGTCGCCCTGGTCTTCACCCGCTCGGATGCAGGCAAGCTGCTCGTCGCCATTCGCGACAATGAAGCGCGCTGCGCCTATCTTGGCCTCGATCCGCAGCGGTTGAAGATCGTGCTGACAACGATCCTCGCCGGCGTGGCCGGCATTGCCGGCTTCCTCTATGCCAACGCGTCGGGCGTGGTGGCACCTGAGAACACCGGCTTCGTCTTCGGCACCGAGATCGTCATCTGGACGGCGCTGGGCGGCCGCGGCACGATCATCGGGCCGGTGATCGGCGCGATCGGCATCGATTACCTAAGCGCCCAGCTTTCCGGCGACCTGCCCTTCCTGTGGAACCTGGTGGTCGGCGCGCTGTTCGTCGTGATGATCATCCTGTTGCCGAACGGGCTGGCGCAACTGGCCAGGATGGTCCTGCCGCGCGGCAATGAGCAGGCCAGCCCATCGGGCAGCCCTACCCTCGCCGCCGAACCGGCCGGCAGCGGGTCGGAGGCCGGCAACCGCGTGCTCGCCGTCGGCGGCCTCGGCAAATCCTTCGGCAGCCTGCAGGTGCTGCAAGGGATCGACCTCGACGTTCACCCCGGTGAGCTGGTCAGCCTCGTCGGTCCGAATGGCGCAGGCAAGACGACGCTGATGCGCTGCCTGAGCGACGGCACCGAAGCCACGACCGGAACCGTCACCATCGCCGGCCAAGACATCAGCGGCATGACACCGGATGAAATCGTCGCCCTCGGTGTCGGACGCAAGTTCCAGGTGGCGAGCGTCTTCGACAGCCTGACCGTCGCCGACTGCCTGCGCATGGCACGCGCCTCGCGCAACGCGCCGAGCCTGCTGCGCCGCTCCGCCACGCTTGGGCTGCCGGCGGCCGCCGCCGACATTCTGCGCTCCACCGGGCTCGACCGCATGCTCGGCCGGCCGGTGTCACTGCTGTCGCACGGGCAAAAGCAGAGTCTCGAGCTCGCCATGGTCGTTGCGCTCGAGCCAAAGCTCATCCTGCTCGACGAGCCGACGGCCGGGCTGACCAAGGTCGAACGCACCACCATCGGCGCGACGCTGCAGAAGCTGACCGGCGAACTCGGCTTCGCCGCCATCCTGGTCGAGCACGATCTCGATTTCGTCCGCGACATCTCGACCAGGATCGTCGTTCTTCACCAGGGCAAGCTCGTCCTCGACGGCAGCGTCGATCAGGTCGTCAATTCTGAAGTGGTGAGGACGATCTATTCGGGAGGCGCCCATGCTTGAGGCAAGACAGGCAGAGGCCAAAACCATCGCGCCGAAACTGTCGCTGTCGAATGTTTCGAGCGGCTACGGGCCGGTTGCCATCATAGAGGCGCTGTCGCTGGCCATCGCGCCCGGACAGATCTTCGCGCTGATGGGTAAGAACGGTATGGGCAAGACCACCGTGCTGAAAACCATCCTCGGCTTCGTGGCGCTGCGTTCGGGCGACATCCGCCTCGATGGCGCGTCCATGTCGGGTGTCTCGCAGGCCTCGCTGATCGCGTCCGGCGTCGGCTATGCGCCGCAGGAGCAGGCCCTGTTCCAGGATCTCAGCGTGCGCGACAATCTGCGCCTCGCCTTGCGCTCGGATCGCGGTTTTGCGCAAGCCGTGGAACGGGTTTACGGGCATTTTCCGTTCCTCAGGGAGCGCCTGTCGCAACGGGCCGGAACGCTGTCCGGCGGCGAGCAGAAGATGCTCATCCTCGGCCGCGCGCTGATGCTGCGGCCGAAGCTGTTGCTGATCGACGAGATATCCGAGGGCCTGCAGCCCTCAGTCGTCGAACGCATCGCCGCGGCACTCAGGGAGGAGCGCAGGACGAACGGCACGACAATCCTGATCGTTGAGCAGAACCTGCCCTTCGCCCTCGGCATCGCGGACAGCTGGGCGGTGCTGAAGCTCGGCCGGATCGACGATGCCGGAGACGTGACGGCGGGCACAGCGGCCCGAGTTCTTCAGCACCTGAAGATCTAAGACACCTGCATCCGGAAGGGAGGTCGCGGCAACGATAGTCCGGTTCGGGCGCGTTCCGGCCTCTCAGTCTGGAGATCCGAACGTCCGACTAGCGTCAACTCACCACGATAATCCGCCGACCCAAAGCGGAAGTTCGCTTCCGCTCAGTCGAACTCACGCCCATGACCCATCGGTGACCTTCATTGTCCGCATTGTGAACGGCAGCAATGCTGACCCAATGCGGACACAACTCGCAGACACCGGGGAAGCGAAACTAAGGAGAGCCGAGACTAAGGAGAGCCAATGTGCTTAAGGAGCGAACGCCCAACTAGTGGCTTTTGAGCAGTCGCCATGCCGCCGAATGCCTGTCAAGTGACGACCTGGATTTCCGTCTTCACGGAATTGGCAATGAAGCACTGTTCATGCGCCGAGTGGTGCAGTTCCGCTTCTGTTGCGGCGGTTGGCGTTTCCCCGGCGTAGACAATGGTCGGATTGAGATCAACGCGGCTGACCACCAATCGTCCGTCCACCTTCTCCATCATGCCGACCGCCTTGTCGGTATAGCTCTCCACGACGATCCCCTGGGGCGCCGCGATCGAGAGAAAGGTCAACATGTGGCAGCTGGAAATCGCCGCGATGTAAGCCTCCTCCGGATCGACGTTGGCCTCTACTGAATAAGGAAGCGGAACGATATGCGGCGAAGCGGATGCCGGCACCACTTGGCCCCCGTCGAAGCGCCAGATGTGCGCGCGGCTGTAGCGCTTGTCGGTGAATACCGCTCCTTCTCGCTCCCAGTGCACTTCGACGGTCATTTTCATGATTGATCCTTTGTCGGAACGGAAAGAAGTCTTGCAGTCGTCTGGATCAGATGGCAGCGAAGATGCTGCGCCGCAGCGTCGAAATCGCGCCTCGCACAAGCGGCAACGATCGCCGCGTGTTCCTTGAAGAAATCAATTCGCTCCTGGGCGCCACGCCCTTGGTGAAGGGTTGACCGCCGGGATTCTCGTCGAAGGTCTCCGATGGTCTTAAGCAGTCGAGTGTTCGTGCAACCGCTGTACAGGGCGAGGTGAAACTGTTGGTCGAGCTCCAGAATCCGCGACGGATCGTACTCCGCGAACAGCTCGTCGTTAAGCCTCTCAGCCTTACGCAAGGCGGAAGGCAGAAGCTCCGGCAGCGACTGCTCCAAGGCAGCGACCTCCAAAATGGCCCGAAGTCCGCAAAGTTCGGTCGCCTCCCGTTCTGAGAGGATCGCGACTGCCAGGCTTCGATCGGGTCGCCGCACGACCAAGCCCCTTCCGAGCAAGCGGTCCAGGGCCTGCCTGACTGGCTGGCGGCTCACTCCGAAACGCTCGGCGATCGATTCCTGCTTGAGAACCAAACCTGGTGCCAATTCACCTGACTCAATCTCGTCTTGCAGCTCGCTAAAAATCGATTTTGGATCCATGGATCCAAATTGTGTAATATTTCGGAATTGGTCAAGCTCTAATCAGCTTCAACCGTTTTCCTGGAACATGCCATTCTCGCTTTTCGCTCAAGCGCAGGAACAAAGTAATGAGTTGCTTTGCGCCGATCTCGGCCATCACACGACTACAAGCGGCACGGCACAACGACGCTCTTCGCTGCCCTCAACGTGCTGAACGGCACGGTCATCGCGCAGAACATGCAGCGCCACCGCCATCAGGAGTTCATCCGCTTCCTCAACCGCATCGAGCGCGAGGTGCCGGCAGACAGGCAATCCATGTGATACTCGACAATTTCGCCGCGCACAAAAAGACAAGGTCCGCGCCTGGCTCGACCGCCACCCGCGCTGGACCTTCCATTTCACCCAGCATCCTGCTCCTGGCTCAACGCCGTCGAGGGCTTCTTCGCCAAACTCACCCGGCGCAGGCTCAAGCACGACGTCTTCCATTCCGTTGTCGATCTTCAGGCCGCCATCAACCGCTTCATCCGCGAATACAATGCCGAGAACCCGCGACCATTCATCTGGAAAGCCAACCCCGATGACATCATCGCCGCCCGAAACCGCGGTTCCAAACGTTGGAATCAATCCACTAGGTCGTGAGGCACGTACCGTCGAAAGGATGAATTCGGCTCTCAAAGGACGAACTTACAATCCCCGTCGGCGGCCTCTAAGCTCACTTTGACGCAAGAGATCACTTCTAGAAGGCTATCATATGAGTGATTTCGACTTACGAAGGGCCAACGCTCTAAGCTTCTTCCGGCTACTCTTTGCGTCGCTTGTTATTATATCCCACTCGCCGGAGCTTATAGATGGTAACTCGAATCGTGAGGTGCTGAAGAACATCTTCGGTACGTTGACCTCCGGCCAGGTAGCTGTTTACGGCTTCTTCTTCATTAGTGGCTTCCTCGTGCTCGACAGCGCGATGCGAAGCAGCATCTACGCCTTTATGTCCAGACGTGTACTTCGTATAGTTCCTGGTTTTGTTGTGGCATACTTGATCAGCATTAGTCTGGTATTTTGGCTGGGAGGTGGTGATTTTGGTGAACTATCTCCGAGCCAGTGGGCGGCTAAGCTTTCCAAAATGGCGCTCTTGCTGAACCCGGCGCAGGTAGGATCGGCGTTTGCCGGGTCCCATGCACCAGATGTTAATGGATCACTATGGACTATTGCATACGAGTTTCGCTGTTATGTGCTTGTGGCAATTGTGGTATTCTGTCTCGGTCGCGCCACGCTTGTCTTTTCGATCATGTCAGTTTCACTGGCAATAATCCTCGTTAGTTCCATTTCGCAAGGTGTCTACTTTCGCTACGATCTTGGAAACTTTGAGCCCATCGGCAACGTGGACGATGCCGTACGTTTTACGATGATATTTTCCATTGGGGCGTTGTTTCAGCTGCTCAAGGAATATGTGAGGAGGAGCAATCGGGTAGCGCTTTTGTGCTGTATCCTTCTCATAGGCGGGATGTGCTCGGAACGGCTAGCGCCCCTCGCAGTGGGCGTGTTTGGAGGTTATCTGCTCCTGTATTTGGCGTTTCTAAACGAGAACAGCGTCTTAAATTCGATTAACCGAAGGAATGATATATCCTACGGCGTGTATCTCTACGCATGGCCGATTCAGAAGCTACTGATCATGTATGTTCCGGCAATCACGCCTACGCAGCTAACGATCTTGACCTTGCCTATAGCAGTCTGCGCGGGCTTTCTCAGCTGGCATCTTGTTGAGAAACGCGCGATCCGTATGCGGCTGGCGATCCTCCGCACTGCATAGTTCGGCCGTCGTTGGGCCGGTGCCCATGCTTGAAGACGACCTCGGTCGAAGGCGAGGGCTCCGCCCGTCGGATAGACGCGGTTTCGCTCGCCGGACCGCCAGCACATGCTCGACGTGCCAGTTCCCATTGGCGTAGGAGGCGGGCAGAATGGTTACCCAAGTCCATCGATGCCATAAACGACGCGATCGCCCGGGCCTTGCGCTTAAGACCCCTCGCGCCTGGCGTCGTCGAGCTCATAGATCACCTGTGGGCGGTGCGCACTCAGGACCGACCGCTTCGGCGAACACGCAGATGGTGTCGAACCTGTTGGGCCGAGCGCTCTGCTCAATCGCGGCAACGCTTTGCGGCACCGGTTCAAATGCGTAGACGCGCCCTGCCGCCCCCCGCGCGGCGCGGCGCAATCGATGTCGTAGACATACGTCACCTGCGTTCAGGTTCGATGCAAGTGGCTGCTGGACCGGCGGCTCGTAGGCGCCCCGCGCAAAATCTGGATCGCCGCCTCGCGTTACGATCCTGAGGCCACCCGCCTCGCCACCAGCAATGCGTTGCGATTTGGAGAACAGGTTGCGGAGCGTTACAGCCAGGTTCACTCGGCCTTCTTCACTCCGCCCTTTGGGCTGGGTGCACCTGACGGCCGTTAGTGAAGAGAGCGGCGGGCCTGACGGGCCCATTCCAATCCGACATGGGTTGGTCCGTAGACCGATACTCTCATCGGGTTGAGCGCTACGCTCAGGATCGCCGCATGCGCATCACATCAAGCTGCGAGGCACTTGGCGATCGCCGCCCACCGCTAAGGCTCAATGGCTCACGATCTTTGTGGGTGCCTGGGCGCAGTTTCTGATAGACGGACTTGAGCCGTTCAGCGCGCGCCTCCCACGAATACAGCTCGACGGCACGCTTGCGCCCTTCGTTTCCCATTTCGCTTGCCCGGACCGTATCCTCCAGCATCGTGATCAATGCCTGGGCGAGCTCGCCAGGAGCATCGACTTCGACCAGCATCCCGGTGCTGCCAGCTAGAATGGATTCACACATCCCGCCCACGCGCGTTCCCACCACCGGTATCCCGCAGGCCATGCCCTCCACGACCGATATTCCGAAGCTCTCGCTGAGTGACGGATTCACCACAATGTCGGCCTCATGGTACGTCGCTACGAGGTCCTTGTGGGGCACGTTGCCCACGAAGTGAACTCGATCACGTAACCCGTGGCTCTCTATGAGTTCCTCTAAGTGTTCCCGATATTTGCAATTGCCCCAGCGATCGTAGAAACGGCTCAACGCGGTAACCCGCGGATCCGACGAGAGGCTGGTCAGGAAGTCCGCCGGAAGCGGAGAATGCGGCCCTGCGATCCGAAGTTCCACGTCCGCGAACCTGGCCGCAACCTCACTGAAGGCCTCGATCAGTGTGTGAAGCCCCTTCTCTGGCGACACCCGCCCAACGAACAGGATGACACGTCGGGTTCTGATGGATGCGGAAGCCCGCTGCTCGCTCGGCCGAAAGTAAGAAACGTCCACGCCATTACCGACAGTGGCAACGACGCCAGGATAGTCCGGGAATGCAGAACGAAAGGTCCTTGCGATGTGGTCGCTGACGGCGACCACCGCATCCACCACCTTGAGCTGACAGGCCACCTGATCGCGGTCACGCTGTGACAGCCACTCACACTGCATCTCAAGCACGAGCCGATGAGATGAGCTGGCTGCCTTCAGTTCCCGGCACCATGCCCAGTAATTCATCAAATGGACGATATCCGGTTGATCGACGGCGAGGTAGCGACGAACCTTGTTACGATATTGCGAGTGGTCATCGGCCTTCCGATCCAGCCGCAGCCAGCGCGCCAGGCGCGGAAACTGGTGGATGATCCGCTGCAGCGCGCGGTCACGCCGCGCCGCAGCCCGCCGCACCGCGAACGGCAGGTCCGCGGGCACCGTGTCGTCTCGATAATGCTTGCCATAGAGCGTAATCTGCAGGCCTTCGCCGAGCCGCAGCGCCGTATTGTAGACGATCAGACCGATTGAGTTTTGAACAGGCGGAAAGAGTCTATCGTACGGCTGACCGACGTATACGAGCTTCATGTCACTCCCCACCGTCGGCTCGTTCAGGCGACTCTTCTAAGTGCAGGGCGGTCTTCCGGTCGGGAGAGGTGGTCGGCGAGGCGGCGAATGCCCTCTTCGAGCGGCACCAGGGGACGGTTCAATATAGCCTTCATCTTGTTCGTGTCAGGACAGCGGCGCGTCATGTCGCCCTCCGCAAGGGGCGGTCGGAATTCCAACTTCGATGACGAGCCCAGCACTTCGATGACAAACTCGGCCAGCTGTCGAATGCTCATTTCCACGTCGCTGCCAACGTTGATCACTTCGTTCTCGTACGCGCGCGTTCGATGAACCGCGATGCAAGCGTCAACCGTGTCGTCGACATAGCAGAAGGTGCGGGTCTGAGAACCGTCCCCGTAAATCGTCAGGGGCTCGCCGCGCTGGGCTGCACGCACAAATCGCGGCAGAACGAAATCCTCGCTCTGACGTGGTCCGTAGGTGTTGAAGAAGCGAAAAATGGTAAATGGCAGTCCAAACTCGCGCTGAAAAGTGCGCAGATAGACCTCCCCAAGATTCTTCACCACTGCATACGGCAGACGTGAGTTAAGCGGCGTGGTGCTCTCATTTTGAGGAATCTCAAAAGGCTCGCCATATACCTCCGATGACGAAGCGAAGTAGACACGCTCGGCGCCGGTGTTCTTGCATAGCCTCAGCACGTTCTCGATACCGGTGATGTCGCGCAGCACGAGCAACGGATTTGCCAAAGTCCGCTGCACACCGACCACGGCTGCGAAATGGAAGACGTGGGTGAAATGGAAGCGGTAGAACAACGATGAGATGTCGTCGAAATCGTTCGCATCCGCCTTTACTACGGTCAGATTGCCCGCGTCTATTTGTACCTTGTCTCGACTTCCGGTCGACAGGTTGTCAGCGACGACCACCTGGGTCTGAGGTAGCTTGACCAACGCCCGAGTGAGGGCACTGCCGATATTGCCCGCTCCACCAGTTACCAGGATCGATTGCGTCATAATACCCACCTCAACCGAACAGTTTAATCGACTGACGCAATGTGCGTCCCTTCGCCAAACGCGGCATCTTCGATCTCGCGAGCGAAGGTGGCTCCCAGATCCTTAGGACGTCGCTTGAAAGTTAAATGTGGCAGCGCAAGATTTATTTGACAACGTGGCTTGGGGTAAGCATTTCGGCTGTTCTCCCAATGGCGCAATCCATGCTGTTTTCAGCTCTGGGGCTGGCTAAGCGCATACATTTTGCTGATTGCTGTGAACTGCTTCCCCGCGGTAATTGAGGCGATCCTTTATTGTCGACATTGAAGCGAAAGTTGCCAGCATCTCATGCAGACTGCTCCAGACCTTCAGAAACTGGTTAACCGCATCCGAACGCGGGACTACACCATTGGCATCATGGGCCTCGGCTACGTTGGTCTGCCGCTCGCCATGATCTCGCTGGACGCGGGGTTCAAAGTCATCGGTTTCGACATCGACGCGTCTCGGGTTGCACTTCTTAACCGCGGAGAAACAGGCATAGATCATTTGCCTGGTGCTGCCATCAAAGTGGCTGTCGACAGCAAGCGGTTTCGCGCCACCAGCGATTTCGCCGACCTAAGCGAGCCCGACGCGATCTTGATAGCGGTGCCAACGCCGCTTACCAAAAACCGGGAGCCGAACCTGTCGTTCGTCGAAAACAGCGCACGTGCGATCGCGGAGCGGCTGCGCCCTGGTCAACTTGTCGTTCTGGAGTCGACGACCTGGCCAGGAACGACGCGAGAGGTCGTGCAGCCGCTGCTCGAGGCGACGAATCTTTCTCTAGGAAAGGACTTTTTTCTCGCCTATTCGCCCGAACGGGTGGACCCAGGCAACGACGTACACACCACCGCCACAGTTGCAAAGGTGATAGGCGCCGACGACCCTTCGTCCCTACAGGTTGCCAAGGAACTGTATGACCAGATCATCGTGCAAACCGTTCCCGTGGCCTCCACCGCAACGGCAGAGGCTGTGAAGCTAACCGAGAACATATTTCGCTCTGTGAACATTGCGTTGGTCAATGAGCTAAAGGTGATTTTTGACAGGATGGGCATCGACGTCTGGGAGGTGATCGAAGCCGCCAAGACCAAGCCGTTCGGATATATGGCGTTTTATCCAGGCCCCGGTCTCGGCGGGCACTGCATCCCGATCGACCCATTCTACCTGACCTGGAAGGCAAGAGAGTACGAAGTAACAACACGCTTCATTGAGCTTGCCGGTGAAATCAACACGAACATGCCGCATTATGTGGTTGACCGCCTTGTGGAGGCCTTGGACCGGCGAGCCAGCCGCGGTCTGAGCGGTTCGCGGATCTTGGTGATCGGGATGTCCTACAAGAAAAACGTGGGTGACACACGAGAAAGCCCATCGTTGAAGCTGATCGACATCATGGAGCGACGTGGGGCAGTCGTTGATTACCACGACCCCTACGTACCGGAGATACCCGGAACAAGAGAGTACGCCACCCTGGCAGGTCGCCCCTCTGTAGATATCTGCGCTAGCAGTTTGGCGTCGTATGATGCCGTTGTCATCTCGACAGATCATGATGCGATTGATTGGCAGAACATCACCAAGCACGCAAAGCTGGTGCTCGATACCAGAAATGCTTGTGCGCGTAGTCAGTCACGCACCGACAACGTCGTAAAGGCATGAGCCGCCCGACTTGCGCACTGGCTTGGTCAACCTGCTAGCGACAACGTCGAATGGTTTAACACGTCGAGCGGTTGAATTCATTCAGCGCATCGCATTTTCCCGGACTTGAGCGTCGAGGCATGAGCGCCGCGCAGCCGTGTAAACAGGTGGAGCCGGCCGAGGTCGCTACGGTTCATGCGGCGCCGGCCGATGCCCCTCCCCGTCAGCGGGCCTTTTGGTCGCCATCAGCATCCTTGCCGACCGCGTCATTCCGCCAGACATGGATGGCTTCGAATGCGTCCCATGCGATCGACACGATGTCGAGATCCCCGTCACCGTCGAGGTCGACCGTCCTTGCTCCCAGATGGCTTTCCATCCCTTCGCCGACCAGTTGCTCGATGAACCGTCCCCCACCCAGATTATGCCAGCTCGAGAGGCGAAGTGCGCCGCGATGCTCGCCCATGATCAGATCCGGCCTGCCGTCCCCAGTCATATCGGAAATTGAAAGGCTATTAAGGGAACCGCGCGAGGTGATTTCGTGTTGCTCCCAGTCGGAGGAGCTGTCGCCGGGGTTGTGCCACCAATACGCCTTAGCGCTGTCGGCTTTGCCGTTTTCCTCGGACACGACGATGTCCGCACGTCCATCGCCATCAAGATCGGCGGCCGCGACGCGGTCGGGATAGACCATTTCAGGAACTTTTCCAACATGCCGAAGCTCCCAGTCTGGCGAGCCGTCACCTGGATTGCGCCACCATGCGGCCGTCTTTGCATCGCCGGTCGTGGCGACAAGGTCAAGTAGACCGTCGCCATCGATATCGGCGAATGCGATCCCTTCATCAGACGCTTCGGCGCAGATGCGGGTGCGCGGCCATGGCTCGACTGTTGGATCGTCAGGAATTTCAAAATAGAAAACCCCACCGCCACTCGAGACCACCAGCTCCGGCTTCCCACCTTTTACGACCTGGGCTAGCGCATGGCCCTGAGAGCCGAGCTCATGACTGGCGGCGGGAACGTCTCCGATCCCGTGCTCTTCAAAGCGGTGCGCTTCAATGTCCTCGGCATGGAGCCACACCAGGTGCAGCGCGCTGCCTCCGCCGCGCTGTGCTATGACCTCCCCGCGCCCGTCACCATCGAGATCCAGGGCTGCGACCGCGTCCACACCCTCGGCAAGCGGGGTCCGTTCCCATTCTGTGTTC
Organism: Mesorhizobium sp.; assembly: GCA_004020645.1. Taxonomy (GTDB): domain Bacteria; phylum Pseudomonadota; class Alphaproteobacteria; order Rhizobiales; family Rhizobiaceae; genus Mesorhizobium. The sequence continues at coordinate 199,380 of SAQL01000013.1, forward strand.
CAGGCTTCGGACGGCTGACGGTACCAGAACGGACCCGAGATGATGTCAGTGAGATCATCACCATCCATGGCGAAAAAAGCGAGCCCAAAGGAGCGGACGTGCCCGTTCGTGATGCGATGATAGGTCCAGCGGTCGAGGCGGACCGATGCAGGCGGATCCAGCCGATTGACCCACACTCTGACAGGCGGGTTGCCCACCCAGTTCGCCCCATAGATGTCAAAATCGCCGTCCCTGTCGACATCGGCGACGACGCCGTTGTGGAGACCCACATCGTCGATCACTTGACGGGCCCAGCGCGTTCCTCGCCCGTCGACATTGTAATGGATCGCGAGTTTGCGCTCCTCGGTCGTATGCATCTGCCCGACCACGACATCGTTGTCCCCGTCTCCGTCCATGTCGGCTGCCTGCAGCGTATGGGCGCCCGCGACAGAAGGCTGAATGACATGGCGGATCCAGCGGCCAGTCGGCCCGGCGAGGGGCTGGAACCAGGCGACGTCGTCAGTGTGCTCGGAACTCGAAGTCAGAATGTCGGCGCGGCCGTCCTGGTCAAGGTCGGTGACGAGCGCCTTGAATGCAGGATTGAACGGACCAAGCTCGTAGCTGCGCCATAGTGCTGGATCGCGTGCTGCCGCTGCGCCTGGATTCGACGCCCATACTCCGTGCAGGACGAGATCGACATCAGCATCGCCGTCAATATCACCGATTGCCATTCCCTCTTCGCCAAAATTGAAGAAGAACAAGCCCACGCGGGTCCAGGAGCTGGGGCTTTCTTGGAAGAAAATCATCACTTCGCCAGGCGCCCGAACGACAATATCAACGAGGCCGTCCCCGTCGAAATCGGCCGCCTTGATGTCTTTGCCCCAGCTGCCGACTGCACCGATTTCCCGACGCTTCCAGCTGGGACCGTGGGTCGGGTTATCATTCGGCCGCGGGTTCTCGAACCAGACGAGATTGACAGCTTCGGACCCATCGGCCGTGACGATGTCGGGATCACCGTCCCCATCGATGTCGGCAAGCACGCCGTCGGTGGTAAACTCGACGCGGGGCCTCGCGATTACGGTGTGGATCAGATCGGGCCACCGCCACCAAGACATCGCATCCTCGGGGAAGCCGCCAAGAACGAAATCTAGTCGATTATCGCCGTCTATATCGCCAACAAGCTTTACGTCTCCTGAATAGGGCGCAATCTCTTTGCGCTCAAAAACAAGACCCGACTCTAGAATTTCTTCGGGAGGTCCCTGTCCCTGAGCGGCGTCGCAACTTGCGAGGGTGCACCCGATCATAAGGACCGCGATCAGGCGGCCAAACATGCTAAATGTTGATTTCGTAGCGTGTGAACATTTCGTAGTCGGCCAGCAACCGCCCGACGAAATCTCCCCCCGACAAGTCCGACAGCGTCCGCCATTCATCTTGGTTCTCCAGGCGCTGCATCTGCGACGCATGCGCCGCCAGCGCTTTACGCTTTACGCCGATAACATCGCCAACATAGGCGAGGCTATTGAGCGTGGACGGCGCCCGCAGCCCTGCCGCCGTCTTGATCGTCTGCCGCAAAGTAACACGCCACATATTCGGCAAGTCGCCCCACAGACTTGTCCATGGCCAATGGTACCAATACCAGACTGGATACTCGAATACCGTGACAGGGCGACCATAGGCACGAAGCGCCGCGAGAACTGCTGCATTGACGGCGACATGATCGGAAGTCGGATCCTTTGCATGGTTCACGAAAACGCTCTGCGGCCGCCATGAGTTGAGCATCGACACGACCGCATCTGTTATCTCATGAACGTGATGATTGGCCGCCCCGTCTGGAAGGCGTAAGAATGTAACACTTTCGGATGATGCGCCCAGACGATGAACTGCTTCTATGGCTTCGGCCTCGCGTGTCGCCCGCAAGGTTTCAGGATGCATAAGGTGGCGATGAGACGCGGCGCCATCAGTGACGAAAACAAAACGGACCTGGGCGCCCGAGGCAATCTTTTTGGCCGCAACGCCACCGCAACCCAGCGTCTCGTCATCCGGATGGGGCGCAACAATGACAGCCGACGCTGACCAGTCGCCTATCTCAAACGGCCTAAGTCGCAGTCGCAATTGACTATCAAGCATGGTGCTGAAGGTCCGCCTAAAGGTCCACATCGGTGCGCTTTCTCATCCGTTCGCTCGCGTCGTTGAACGCCGATCGCCCATGGTAACAGAACTCACGGGCGTTCGAGACCCGTGTTTGCTGGTGGGGAAGGCTTATGAACGTGGTATCCTCGCGGGGGTTTGGGCCGCGGCTGGCCTAGGAAACAGAGAGCCGTCCCAAGCCGATGGTCGAGATCGGTCCGATGCCGATCCTGTGGCACATCATGATGCACTACCAAGCGCTGGTTCAGCGATTACGTTCCCTTGAACGGCAGCTTGAAGGTCCACGCCGCAACCCGGGGATGTGAAACGCCACGCCGCGTGACTGGCGTGCGCTCAAAGAGGGTCGAGCAGGGATATAACCTGGAAAGGTCCCCGCCGAGCGGACCGAGCACCTTGTTGTCAGGCCAGCACGGAAAGAGACAGCAGCTAAGCCCGCTTCTCGATCGCCCGCGCGGGTGGGCGTGTGGAACGCTCGATGGTCAATCGGTAATCAGGCTGCACCAAACAGACATACGCCGTTTGGGGACGTTTACGTTCCCACGCTCCGGCGTAAGGTTTGGCACGATGCACTCGAACGCATTCCAATCCCAGCAACGCGCCCGCCGCGATGACATCAGGATATCAGCCGCAACACCGCCTAATTTGATTGCGCTGAAAAGAGGATCTCCAGAGGAGCTGCCTATGACCAATAAGAACTGGATGCAGCCACCCTTCCTCTCCAACCACAGTATCCTCAGCCATGGGTGCTTGTGGGTGGTGGAATAGAATGACGAGCAAGCACGCTAAACGCTGTCCCTGTCCCGCGACGGCTCTGCGTTCGCGAGGTTCCAGCTCGACAAACGATAGCTGGAGAGAGGTCGACGGCTCTCCTTTTTATTCACGTAGACCAGGCCAGATCGCTAGCGGCGCAACCGTGAGACGAAGACGGAAAGCCTTGGCTGCGCGATCGAAAGTCGCAGGCCTGTCTGCCAACGGGCAAAGAGACGTGCGATGACATCGATCGGCGCGAAGATTGTCAGCGGAGCAGCCTGGGCAGCAGTCGAAACATGGGGTCGGCAAGCAGCCATGTTTGCCGTTTTTGTCGTATTGGCCAGGCATCTCGGACCTGAAGCATTCGGCCTCGCCGCCCTCTCCATGGTTGTACCCGTCATTCTTGCTGTTCCGGTCACGATCGGAATACCGGAGGCACTCATCCAGCATCCTAAAATCGAGTCTTCACACTTTGACTCGGCCTTCTGGCTTCTCACCGCGACCGGCGCGGTGATTAGCGGGCTCATCTGGACGTCTGCCGGTTTGATTGCTGCAGCGTTCGGACAGCCCATTCTCGAAGATCTCATCCGCTGGAGCAGCGTGGTCGTCGTAATTCAGGCCCTCTCGTCGGTACCTGCGGCTGTGTTGAAGCGCCAACTCGAGTTCCGCTTGTTCGCGTTGCGTACACTTGCCGGCACCGTCGTCGGCGGCACACTCGGCATCGTCTTGGCAATAGCCGGTTTCGGCGTATGGAGCATGATTTGGATGCACCTTGCAAAAGCGGCTGTGGAAACCGCTGTCCTTCTCCTTGGCAGTTCTTGGCGGCCCGGTCTGACCTTCTCCTATGCAAAGGTTCGTGACCTATTAGGATTTGGCGGCCCGCTTATCGTCCAGACTTTTTGGAATTTTTTGAACGAGGAAATTCCAAAGGTCCTACTCGGGGCGTTCCTCGGCCCCCATGCGGTCGGAGTCTATGCTCTCGCCCGTCGTCCGCTCGACCTTCTGGTGCAAGTATTCCTCAGTCCGCTGATGGCTGTCACTATGCCCACCGTGGCACGGATTCAAGATCAACCCGAAAAGATCGACCGTTTCTTCAACACGACCGTCCGCATGGCCGGGATAGCGGGATTTCCTGCATTCATCGGATTTGCCGCGATCGCACCGATCGCGGTTCCCTTTATCTTCGGCCCGCAATGGGCCAGCGGGGTCGTCGCTGTCCAGATTCTCATGCTGCTGGGCCTGCAACGCACTATTGACAGCCTCTGCGCGTTTACGATCCTTGCAATGGGTCACTCCAGGTTGATCCTGAAGTTGAACATAGCCTACTCTGTTGTCGCAACGATGCTATTGTCCGTCACTGCGCAGATCAGCCTTGAGTTGACGATGGTGGCGCTCGTAGCCTGCAGCCTGGTCCTCCTACCAATCTTCCTCTTCTACGCTCAGCGCATCGCGCGTATCGACGTGCTAAGACCCCTTGAGATCTTCCCACGACTGGCTCTCGCCGCCCTCCTGATGTTCGGCGCCGTCAGCGCGTGGCTACGCAGCGCGCCTGAGCACGCCGCCCAGGAGACACTCCTTATTAGCGCAATTGTCATTGGAGCCTCTGTCTATGGTACGGCTCTCTTCGTGCTGGTGCGCTCTGACCTGTTCAATGCGCGAGACTTGTTCCTCAGGCTTCGCGGGTAGTTTGGTGTCGGGCGCGGCCTGTAGATGCGGGATTTCAAGGCGCATCCGCGCGAAGTACCGAACTGCCCTCCATCCTTTTTGATGCACCTTGGGCCCGCTTTGGCCAGAGCACGGAATGCCTGCGACTTCGCTGGGCGGCCTGGTGATCTGGTGTGCCGTGAAAGGGCAACGGGAAATGGGAGAAGACCTTGGGCATCCCGCGCTGCCGCAGCAAGGGTTTGCGAGATCGAACCGCTTTCCCAAACCGCAACCGAGTTTATCGGCGGGATTCCGAATCGGCCGGCTGAGCCGTCGTTATCGGATCGGCATGACGATCCACAATCTTCCAGATCCATCTTCTGGGTGAAACACACTCGTCGCTCTGACCCGGACTGGCGACTCCCGCAGGTCAACATGCTGTGTGTCCGCAGCGGTGAAGCAATTCCCCTAACTGCGAAGCGGTGCAGGTTGGCTTGGTGAGTATAGTACGGCGTGAGGCAAGGTTCGCGACAGCGTGTTGAAACGGCTCGGTAAATGGCCGCTAACCACCCTGAGCGGTCCTACGGCTCCGGTACCAAGCGTCATGTGTGGATGCCCCCGTTGATGCAAGGGGATTTTCGAACG
>SAQL01000134.1:0-227 GCA_004020645.1 Mesorhizobium sp.
GAGAAGGTCCGCAACAAGCGCGTTGCGCTGCTTCCGGCTGAGACGCTCAAAATTCTCGAGGGGTTCGGTGATGATCTGTTCGGCGGTAAGGCGCGGATTTAGCGACGAGTAGGGGTCCTGGAAGACCATCTGCATCCGACGGCGCCAGGCGCGAAGCCCGTTCTTCTTGAGGCCCGCAATATCGGTCCCATCGATCAGCACGCGCCCGCCCGTCGGCTCTACGAGCC
>SAQL01000134.1:237-1245 GCA_004020645.1 Mesorhizobium sp.
CGACTTTCCGCAGCCCGATTCACCTACGATGCAGAGTGTCTCGCCCGCCTCGACGCAAAAGGATACATCCTCCACCGCCCGGATCACCGGAATGTTTTTCTTGAAGATTCCAGCACCGAGCGGATAATGCTTGGTCAGATTCTCGACTTTAAGCAAAGGACCATTCATGCGCCCATCACCTCTTCGGCGCGCCAGCAGGCTGCGGCGTGCTCCGACCCGACATCTCGCAGGGCGGGCGTCTTGTCACGGCAAATGTCGATCGCGAACGGGCAGCGCGGCGCAAAGCTGCAGCCGACGATGGGCTCGCGCAGGCTTGGCACGATCCCCGGAATCTCCGGGAGGCGGCACTGGCGGCCGCGCCGCCGGTCGGGCACCGATCGCATGAGGCCCTGAGTGTAGGGATGCGCCGGACGCGCAAACAGATCGATGACGTTGGCCTGTTCCACGATCCGGCCGGCATACATCACGATCACGCGCTGGCATGTCTCGGCGACAACCCCCAGGTCGTGCGTGATGAACATCACGGCCGTTCCCGTGCGCTCTTTCAGATCGACGATCAGCCGCAGGATCTGCGCCTGGATCGTGACGTCGAGCGCCGTCGTCGGCTCGTCGGCAATTAACAGTTCCGGCGAGCAGGCCAGGGCCATGGCGATCATGACGCGCTGGCGCATGCCGCCCGACATTTCGTGGGGGTAGTTGTTGACGCGCCGATCGGGATCCGCGATGCGGACGAGACGGAGCATCTCTTCGGCTTTCTTCATGGCCGCCGGGCGGGAAGCCTTGGTGTGGATCTGCACCGACTCGGCGATCTGGTGGCCGATCGTATAGACCGGGTTCAGGCTCGTCATCGGCTCCTGGAAGATCATTGCGATCCGGTCGCCGCGGATCCGTCGCATCTCCCGATCGGATAGCTGGAGGAGGTCGCGTCCCTGGAAGCGGACCTCGCCGCCGACGGTCCTGGCAGTCAGCTTCGGCAGCAGACGAAGAATGGAGAGAGCAGTGACGCTC
>SAQL01000135.1 GCA_004020645.1 Mesorhizobium sp.
GATACCTTTCTTAGCATCCAATTGCTCGACTCGATGGGTACTTCTAGTGGTTTGCCGGAGAAGCTCTTGTATTTCTTTAAGGAGTTGAGTTGGTTAGTGGCATAGACGCCTCTTAACTCTAAATCGAATATTCAAGAGACTAAAAAGATCGGGAATGCACATCTAAAAGGAGAGGAACTTAACTCGCAAAAAATAAAAAGATAAACGATAGACAGAAAGAGAAGGAATAGCGGGCAAAGCGATTCCAATGCTTAACGAATGGACCAATCCAAGACTTGGAATGCTACCAGAATCGACAGCAGCTCTTACCTTACTAGCACGATACCGAAATGGCCCTTGACCGGTGTGGCTAAGCCAATACATAATCACCATAAATTAGTGACGAGGGCTCTCTGCGGCTAAGAATAGAAGGTGGTGTACTAGTTCTCAGTAAGTATTGGAAGAATCCCATGAAATGTTCATCCAAAGAGGGATTTTAGTTAGTGAAAAAAGACCTTCTTTTTCTTGTTACCTCCTGCCCGCAGCCATGCACTTAATAAATAAATATCATAGGAGTAGTAGCGCTAAGCGAAGCATCAAAGCAGAAGGAGCTTGACACCATTGAATCAAGTGTTGAAAGACTACGTATGAAAATTGAATCCCCAGATGATAGGGGGCCGGGGAACTGAACGATGTTAGCGCAAGGGGCTGAAATTAAAAGGCAGGTAGCATTCGATAAGCAGGCAGGTTTGGGAAACTAGCACCAGGTACTAGGTCGATGGCATGCGGAATACTCCTCATCGGTGGTAAACCATGGGAAGAGCATCACCAACCAGCTCCTTCCAATATTTTTATAGTATCTGAATGAAGAAGAATGTCGAGAGAATAGTTCAATGCCAGCGAATAGCGTAGGAAGTAACCAAGTTTGAATGGTGGAAAGCCAGCAAGGGAAAAAGCATTAGTTTCAGCGAAGCTATTCTTTACCCCTTAAGCGTCAGATAAAAGTACTTTCAGGCAAGGTCGGCTAGCGAACCCCGCTACTCCTTTGTCTTTTAGGAAGGGAAGTCTGAGTAAAAGTCATTGTGAATCCTCAGTTTGAAGGCGATTCACCTTCACCCAGCATCTTTGAATTAGTCTTCTTATTTATCATCTGCCTGCGGCTCTGGCCGGCCCATCTTCCTCCATGTCCTCATCCGAGGTTCAAGCAATTGGTCATCATTCCTGGCCGGCTGGCCGAGGTCGAGTTCCTCCCTTA
>SAQL01000136.1 GCA_004020645.1 Mesorhizobium sp.
GTGCAGGATCACTCCTGAGACTTTCTTCCTTCATATAAGGAATCCTCTTTGTTGGTCGAAGCTAGAAGACGGCTGGACGAACTGCTATTTTGCATAGGGGGAGTAAGATAGGCTAGGTGCTTTTACTCAACTCGTGAAGGTTCATTTCTAGTTAGCAAGACTAAGCGCAAAAACAGAGATAGAAAACCCAGGACCAAAGTGTTTTCGTGTTATTAGCGTCTAGGCCGAAAAACTCGTGGCTAAGGTCCATGCACACTAGTTCAACGCGCTCACGTAAAACACACGAACTGAACTAGCAAGATTAGGGTTTGGTTTTTAAGACGGCGCAGACTCAAGGAAGAAGTTTGCTTCAAAGCTAGAAAGGCTTAATAAGCGCATCTCCAGTACACTGAGCTTACACCTTCTAAATTTTCAGCACATTTTTACGAACATTATTATTAATTATATAAAGTAGTAAAGATTTACAACTAGGGCTTTTCCCATACCATACATGCAAACATAATAAATAAAACCAAACAAAGATAGTTAGCATAGATAGGAGTCTATCTCCAGTAAGCATCCGGAGTAGATCTCCACTAAAAAAGACAAAGAACACCATACATTAAAACACACTACTTTGCGTCTACAGACACTTATTAAAATCTTATAGAAAGAGTCGACGGACCCTTTATGAAGCTTACGCACACATAGACAAACCAGCCACACAACTAAACACAACATTACAACAAAGTAAACAAACAACATATGAAGTTAAAAAGAAAAGCAAAAACAAAGGACTTCTTAGTTGTTTCCCCCAGGTCTCCCGCGGATGATGGAGGCCGCCCTGATAAGCAGCAATTCGCGCTCTCGGATGAGAAACCTCCTTTGTTCTTCCAGAGCGCGAATGCGGTCCCGGAGCTCTTGTATCCGCTTTACCAGGACCTCCTCCTCGACAGGAGGCATGTGCTCCCAGAAGGCAGCCAGGGTTTGCTCCTGCTGGAGCTTTGCGTTCTCTACATTAATAATAGCTTGCTCAATTTGAAAAAGCGTTAAAGTGGTAACTGGTGGATCCATATCTCCCCTTGCTTTGCCAAATAGAGAAAGCAGCTTCTATTTATAGACGTGGGAAGCTCTAAGCCAAAAAAAAAAGAGTCTTTAGTTTTTCGCGGGTATCGCCACGTGGCTTAATCCCGAAAACTCTTTCAGAAATAGAACAAAATAATATAGCGCACATCAGAGAAGAG
>SAQL01000137.1 GCA_004020645.1 Mesorhizobium sp.
ACTGTTCTTCTTTGCGACTAGTTCGCAAACTCCCAACTGAGACCCAGCCAATTCTTTCTTTCATTGCGAAAACCCTTTTGAGTCTGGCTCTTTTAAAGGTTGCCCTTGGACTGGGGTATGTCTTTATGGAAGACCTGACTCGCGCAGTAGCGCAATTCTACCCCTCTTCATCAGGAGGTGGGGGGTTCAATCAACCCCCTTTCCCAGAGGGAGATTCCGCTCTCCCTGTATTGGGGATTGAAAACCCAAACCTGGATCAGCCCGGTCCTTCAGCTTCTGACGGAGAGGGTCAGGCTGTAAGAGAAGGAGAGCGTGCGGCAAGAGACTTGCAGGAAGAAGAGACAAATATCAAAAACCTGAAGACAGATCCACTAATTCGGGGGAGCTTCCGCACTGCCTTAATCAAGCAAGAATCCATTATCCAGGAAGTAAAAAAATTACTTCCACCGGGTAATGGAATTGCGGATTCCGATATCAGGGTAGCCATCGAGTGCTATTTAACTCCAACTATGGAGTTATCAACCAAGTATCGGACAAGCAAGCTGGCTAAAATTCTGGACGAGTTGATCAACCAGGGGTCATCTAGTCGGCATTTTGCCAAAATCCTCCAGGAAATAGGCGATCTTTGTGGGCCTTTTTTTTAGCATGAATGTCTAGCTTTCCTCTTTTATAAAAAAAGAATCCGATATATCATTTATGCATC
>SAQL01000138.1 GCA_004020645.1 Mesorhizobium sp.
CACCGGGCACATCAGGTTGGAAGGCTCTTGCATCGAGGGCGGCAACCAGAGAAGATCGACGATCGGGACGCTGAAGCCATCGCCGAAGCCGCGACACGGCCGACTATGCGATTTGTCGAGCTGAAGACGGCGGAGCAGCTGGACATCCAGTCGCTGCATCGGGTTCGTTCAAGGCTGGTGGGCGCGCGCACGACGCTGACCAACCAGTTGCGCGCCATTCTGCTGGAGCGCGGCACGACTATCGCACAGGGACGCCGCAAGCTCGAGCAGGCTGTGGAGGCATTGCTCGCCGATCCGGACTTCATGGCCGGCCGCATTCGCCGCCTGCTTGCGGAGATGCGGGAGGAATGGCTTGATCTCGACCGCCGTATCGAGGCTTTGGATCGGGAGTTCGTCGAACTGGCCCGCAACGATGCAGCCGCTCGGCGCCTGACGTCGATCCCCGGTATCGGTGTTCTCAATGCCACCGCTCTCGTCGCCGCTGTAGGGGACGGCTCGTCCTTCGCAAGAGCCCGTGATCTCGGCGCATGGCTGGGGCTCGTGCCCCGGCAACATACCACCGGCGGCAAACCCAGGCTGCTCGGCATCTCCAAGCGCGGCAACAAATACCTGCGCACGCTGCTGATCCATGGGGCAAGGGCGGCCTTGCCGTCGCTGGCCCGAAGCCAGACGTTGCTGGGCGCGTGGCTGCGTAGCCTGCTCGTCAGACGGCATCGCAACACAGTGGTGGTGGCGCTGGCCAACAAACTCGCCCGCATCGCATGGGTGATATTGCGTCGCGAGGCACCCTTCGAGGCCGACCGGGCCACGGCAACCGCCTGAAATAATTAGGTCAGCGGCGACACGAATGGACGCCGCCCGACCGATGATGTCTGCGAGAGGACTTTGAAAGATGGCCTGACGGTCGAACCGACGTTCTGGAAGCCTGGTTCAAAAGATGGCGCTTCGACGCCGTGACTTTTATGAGGCCCGGAGCGTGCGGATCTCCATCTTGGCGACGGCAATCAGCCGACACGCCGTATACGTTGATGCAGACCAGCCGCCATCAGAAATAAACCTCTTGCCGACGGGCGGGCCATACGTTTTTGAATGTCCAGCCGTGGCCGCGAAGCCAGGCGCTCAAGGCGCTGCGGCTGA
>SAQL01000139.1 GCA_004020645.1 Mesorhizobium sp.
AACTTTAACTTTGCATCTCGAAAATAAATTCCGTCTTAGCCGTGTAACTGGGTCTATTGGTCTAGTGCTCTTCGGTTAAATGTCCTTTGTTTGTTGTCCCGTCGTTAAAGGTCGAGGGCAGAACTTTGGGTTAGAGCTCGAGGGTTATATCCAATGAATGAAGGGCACCGATGCCACCAATCCCCTTTCATCTTGGGGGCGACTCTATGCCTTGCCTTCCCGGCTTGCTTTCTTTGCCCGGACAATTTCTCTTTACTTGGCTCAGTCTCTTCGAACCTCTACCTAGAGCATCTTCGAATCTTGTTGAATTGGGCCGGTGGAGCTGGTTCTAACCTCTTCTTTCGCTTACTGCTTTAGGAATATCAAGATTAGTCCACTACTAGAGAAAGAGCCCTTGTCTTTGGCGCCTAGTCTTCAAGTTCTTCTTCAATGTCAATTGTAACTTACTCCAATGCATTCTTTCACTCCCGTTCCTATCTTATACAATACCGGAACATCCTCTGCGCCGTGCCCTGGATATGCCATTTCCGCCTAACCCGAATCTCTTGACTGAGCTGCATTCTTTCCTAACTTGACTTTCTTGTGATGAAATAATTTCCGAGGTATGCCCTCATCTCCGTCTTAGTCAGTAAAGCTAATCCCCAAAGCCCAAGAAAGACTCCTTTCCAGCTACTCTGGTTCAGTCTTTCCTATCCTTGGCGTCGAGTAAGTACCGGAATCACTCCTATAAAATAAGTAGGTTTCTGAACTCCCTAACTTCGAAGTAAAGTAAATCTCTAACCCTACCCGATTGATTCTTTCTTTCCCGGAAGAACTGTCTTTCTTTTCA
>SAQL01000140.1 GCA_004020645.1 Mesorhizobium sp.
AATAAAGTATTCCAACTCTGCCTTTTAGGGTAAGATACCCTGGCTTTCAGTTGCAGTACTGGTCATTGGCGACCTTGGGACGCATCTCAAGTGTACTGGGCACCCCCTCTTTGCTTATAGACTCCGCACAGAAAAAGCAAGGCTCTCCTTTGAGATCAGGATGTTCTACCGCTTTTCCCAGGGAAGGCATAGACTACTGATAGTAGTCCGCTTTGTAAAAGTCCCATAAAAGCTCACTTCGCGGCAACGACATCCATCCAACGAGATATGCTTCGGGTAACATTCCCTGATCTGAAATTTCGTTAGTGAGCTGGTTCGGTCTATCCCTTCACTTAACCGAAAGCGTACACTCGATAGGGTTTATTATCAAATGGGTTGGTTTATTAGCGCACTCACGCCAAGTGCTACCGCCTCATCCTGGTGAGGCATCCCAAGCCCCTGTAACATTTGGCTTTTTGCGTCCTTCTGCCTGCCCTGGGATAGTTGGGCCGGGCCTGGTAACTGCCGCTTCGATCAAGCGTTAAACTACTACTTATGGCTTCGGTCGAGAAAGGTATGGGCCTGTGGGTCGGGTTCGTAGTAGCAGACGGACAATTAAAGTACGTGGGGTCTGCTTGGTGAAGCGAAGTAGACGGGTATCCCCTAGATATCGAACGAACTAGCCACTCGTTATTGTAGCAAGGCGCCGTGGGTCTTGCGAGCTTCTTTCTGGGCGTATACGAATCTCCTCGATTCCTCTATATGTAAGGAAATAGCAACATCCAAAAGAAAAGGGGCAATGGTCGCCGGACCGCCCTGGACTCTCCCAACAGTCTTTAGCCTTTTTCAGGCTAAGGCTTGAATGGCGCTCTTAGAATGGCTTGTGCTTCAAGAAAACCTAGATGGCTGGAAAAAGGGGCACAGACAGAG
>SAQL01000141.1 GCA_004020645.1 Mesorhizobium sp.
TGGCCACCGCGCTCCACTTCATCGAGCGCAGGCTTGCCCTGCCGGGATACGGGCAATGAACGGCCAGGTTTTCCGTATAGACGTCCGTCGCTTCGGCCAAGGCAGCTTCTGCTCGCGAATCCATTGGCGGCATGGCCTCTGGCTCGGCCTGGCCTTCTTCGGCTCGCTTGCCTTGGCCTATGCGCAATCGGAGCCCGAACAGCAGGTCCCATCGGCCATCGCCACGCTGATCCTATGGCTGCCCTTCATCCTCAAGGGCTTCGGGCTCAATCTCCTGATGAGCTTCATCGCCATGGCCGCCGCGACCGTTCTTGGGATCGGATTGGGACTGCTGCAGGTCAGCCGTTCGCCCCTGTTGCGGGCGCCCGCGTGGTTCGTGACGCATCTGTTCCGCAACTCACCATGGCTGGTGATCCTGTTCATCGTCATGTTCCTGGTGCCGTTCGAGATGCGTCTGCCCGGCGGCGATACGGTCAGGATACCGGACTGGGTCAAGGCCACGTTCGCCTTCTCGCTGCCGGTGATGGCCAACATCAGCGAGATCCTGCGCGGCGCCATCAATTCCATCCCGAAGGGCCAGTGGGACTCCGCCGAGAGCCTGGCCTTTACGCGCGGCCAGACATTGCGCTGGATCATCCTGCCTCAGTGCGTCAGGCGCGCCATCCCGCCATGGATGAACTGGTATGCGCTGCTCGCGCTGGCGACTCCGATGGCCTCGATCCTTGGCGTGCGCGAGGCGGTCGGCAATGCCCAGGCGGCCATGGAGGCGGCAGGCGCGCGCCCGGAATTGCTCATCCCGTTCTATCTTTTCCTGCTGTGCCTGTTCTTCGCCTACATCTACCCGATCGCAATCTGGACGCGGAAGCTTGAGCGAAAATATGTTGTTGCAAACTAATTCGAACGCCCGCGGAGCGAACCCGCAAACGAACTGGTCGCCGGACATGCCGATCATATCGCTGCGGGACGTGCACAAATCCTTCGGCGCCGTGGAAGTGCTCAAGGGGATCAGCTTCGATGTCCGCAAAGGTGAGGTGATCTGCATCATCGGCCCGTCCGGCTCTGGCAAATCGACGCTGATCCGCTGCATAAACGGCCTCA
>SAQL01000142.1 GCA_004020645.1 Mesorhizobium sp.
TATTTTATACTTTACTTTATAAGTGATCAACTAGGTTTTTAATCCCTCGCTTAGACTATATTGGGCTAGGTAAAGTTGGAGGTCGTACATTTCACCAGACTGTGGGACAGACACGTCCCAAAATCCGTTCTCCCCCCTTCTGGTTATAATAGACCCAGAACCCCGGCATACCTTTTTTCTACCATAAGGCCTCCCTGGCTTCTTATTTAGGTTCTATCTTTTGTAGATTCAGGTCTGGAAAGTAACCTTGCCCTGCCTGATGCTGTAGCAGCTTATACGGATGCGTTGTATCCTTACTTGTAGCCGGCTCTGTTACTCCAGGGATTTTCTCAAAATAGATATAGTGGAGGACAGGTTTTAGTACGAGGAGTTCAATAAAAGGATTTCTCTATAATAAGAGTGATCCATGGCCTTGAGCCTAGAGTCATAGAATAATTCCTTGATGCTTCCCATAGGGATAGGAAAGAGTAAAGTGGCCGGTTAAGCAGCTAGTCCTAATCTAGGCACAGACGCCGGTTAGAGCAGTGCCTTTTCAAAGCTTAGCTTCTGAGATTCTCTTACTAATAGAAAACAATCTTTCTTTCGGGAAAGTCTTCTGCGCTCTATTAGGCTGTGGGGCCCAGATCTTCTTGAATAAACTACTGTTTGCCCCTTGGAATGAAGCCTCTTAGGCTGTCTACCTTTGATTCAAGAGTCTCACCTTGGCGATCTACTGAGAAGGTCGTATCCATGGTCTCGACTCGCTCATACCCGGCCCACCTCTCTGAGGGGGACTTCCTTGCTATGCCACCATCCTATTAGCTTAGCTGGTAGTTAATCTATTTACTAGTATGATGCACACTTGGAAGGCTCTCCTTTATCTTACCAGTCGTGCAGCACAATACACGCGTTTAGGTCATAATTCTTATCTAAGGCTGATAATTGGGCTTATAATGCCTTTGTTTTATGGACCTCGGGACCTTTCATTTCCAACTTCGGCCTATCATCTTATGTTTTTAGTTTAAAAAAAATAAAAGGTTCGCGCCCTAGAGTGCATCCACGTCTTAGCCTTAACGGATGAGGCCTGCTATGACAAGGGATAGATA
>SAQL01000014.1 GCA_004020645.1 Mesorhizobium sp.
GGGCCGACAACGCGGCGATCCTGCTGCTGCAGCGCTATCCGGCTATGCCTGTGGTTGAGTTCCTCAACGACGAGTTGGCCGGCCATACGCGCATGCTGCACCGGGTGATGGCGGAAGAATGCTTTCCCGCGCCGTGGGGACCGTTGATCGAGGCCATGGCGGCGATCCGCGCGCAGTACTACCAGACTTCGACCAGCCGCTACCGCAGCGACGCTGCAGGGGGAGGCCAGCGTGCGTCGGCCTGAACGCGCCGGAGGCGGCGGCTTGGGCGCGCTGCCGTCGGTTCGATCCGACGCAACGCCGTCGCCCGCTGCTACGGACGGAGCGAGCATGAGCGACACCGCCCTGAGCCGGCGAAAGGACGAACATCTGGACATCGTGCTGGATCGGCGAACGGCGCCGGCCACGGTGGCCGCTGGCTGGGAGTACATCCGTTTCGAACACTGCGCACTGCCCGAGTTGGACCTGACGCAGATCGACCTGCGCGCCTCGCTGCTGGGCAAGGCTATGCGCGCGCCGCTGCTGATCAGTTCCATGACCGGCGGCATGCCACGGGCCGAGGCCATCAACCGGCATTTGAGCGAGGCAGCGCAAGCCTTGGGGATCGCCATGTGCGTCGGTTCGCAGCGTGTGAGCCTGCAATCCCGCAACTCCCAGGGGCTAACGCGCGCGCTGCGCCGCCTGGCCCCAGACATTCCCTTGCTGGCCAATATCGGCGCCGCGCAACTGCGCGAGGCCGACGGCCTGGACCTGGCGCGTCGCGCGGTGGACGCGCTGGAGGCCGATGGGCTCATCGTCCATCTCAATCCGCTGCAGGAAGCGGTACAGCCGGAGGGCGACCGCGACTGGCGCGGCGTCCTGGCGCTGATCGCTGGCGCCGCGCGCAGCGTGGGCGTGCCGATCGTGGCCAAGGAAGTGGGGGCGGGCCTGTCCGCCTCGGTGGCCTGTGCGCTCGTCGAGGCGGGCGTGGCGGTGATCGATGTCGCCGGCGCCGGCGGCACCAGTTGGGCCGCAGTGGAGGGCGAGCGCGCCCGCGATGCCGCCGACTGTGCAGTGGCGATGGCGTTCGCCGATTGGGGGATTCCCACCCTGACCAGCGTGCAGGCGGTACGTCAGGCGCTGCCAACGGTGAAGCTGATCGCGTCGGGCGGGATCCGCGATGGCGTCGACGTGGCCAAGGCCATCCGCCTGGGCGCGGACATCGCCGGGCAGGCGGCCAGCGTGCTGGGCGCGGCGACAGTGTCCACCGAGGCGGTTGTCGCGCATTTCGAGATCGTCATCCGCCAGTTGGCCGTGGCCTGCTTCTGCACCGGCTCGGCTGATCTGGCGGCGTTGCGTCAGGCGCGCTTGTTGCCCTCGGCGCATTTGTCCGCCGGTTGATGTCGGCGTCGTCCGCACGCTAGCAGCAGGCTGCTGAAATACCTACGCCAAAGACAGACTATTGATCCCCCTGGCGAGACGGCTCGATGCACGGGAGCGATGTGTTCATGGAGCAGCTGTTCACGATGAAGCGGTTGGAAGATTTCGTTCCAGCCGATCATCCTTGTGCCCGCACCGGCTGATGATCAATGGAGCGCTGGTGCGGCTAGACGGCATCCTTTCCGGCATGTACGCCTGCAGTGCCAAAGGCGGTCGCCCCAGCGTTGCGCCGGAGAAATTGCTGCGGGCCGTGTGTTGCAGGTGTTCTACAGCGTCCGTCGGAATTGATGCAGCAGGTGCTGCTGTGGCAAGGCCAAGACCCGGGAATGCCGTCAGCTTTGATCAGGCGCTTCGGGTCGCCGGAAACGCGCGAAGAGTCCGGCTTTCGAAAAAGGCCGAACGCCTCAGATAAGGCCAGAACTCCTTGGGTCACCATCAAAACCAATTTGACGCCCCGGGACAATTTCGTCCGGCATTGTCCGGTGTACGACGATGTTGGGGATACGACATAGGCGGATTGCCGTGTATTTAAACCGCTTTTCCTTTGGCACGCATATTGCGCCCTATCGGTAAACCTCGTCATGGGCCGGCGGCAATCGCTCGGAGATTGTCGAAATAGCACAATGATTTCTGCCGGGGTGACATCCGGCCCGACTAGAGCAGGACCTTTCAGATGATGTAGAAAAGCAAGCGGCCATACTCGCGGAGGAAATAGTCGCGTCAGGGCTGCATGGACGCTCTTTCCTGGTTGTTTTGGCGGCGGACGCCAACTCTTCAATCGGCACCCGACCAGTGCCTGGATGTCCAAGGAGCGCCCCTGTTGCGCGGCCTGGCTGCACCCGCGTGCTGGCTCTCCTCCAAGGCGACGCTCGGCGCTGCTGCAGACCGGCGACGAGAACCCAACTTCAAAATTCGCATTCCGAAAACCGAAAGAAGTGAACAGGTATGTCCAGGATCGGCGCTTTGACGCGCGCGGCACGGGGATCGGCAACTCAGACGCTGGCCAAGGGTTCAAAAAGTTTACACCCGCCGCTAGCGCCGGCCGATTTCAAGCGCGCACTTACGATCAACGATCGATATGGCGGGCTCACTGTCAATGTCCCCAAAATGCCTTTCTGGCTGACCGGGGGTGAAGCCTTAGTCTACCGCCGGACTAGCCACGGCGAGCAGCAGTTCATGCAGGTCGATGCTGCCACGGGTTTCAAGCGGCCCGCTTTCGATCAGGCGCGTCTGGCGGCAGCGCTAAACAAGGTGAGCCATGAGAGCTATCAAGCCGGCAATCTTCCGTTCGACCGTTTCGAACTGAGTGAGGATGGTCGCAGGCTCGACTTCCAGATTGAAGACACCCGGTGGAGCTGCGACCTTGCAAGCTACGACTGTACCAGCACCACGTTCGATGCAAGGAAAGGGGACCCTAGGGAGCTCAGCCACCGCTACACGCCGCCAGCGGAGAACAACCCCGACAAGAGCAACGCGTCGCCCGACGGCAAATGGATCGCCTATATCAAGAACTGCAATGTTTTCCTGCGCAGCGAGGACGGATTGCAGGATGTTCCTCTGAGCCGGGACGGAGCCGAAGGCAATTGCTACGTCTTTTCGACGCTGAGCTGGTCGCCGGACTCGCGCCACCTCGCCGCTTACCTTGTTCGCCCCGGCTATAGGCGGGAGGTCCGCTATCTCAATTCTTCGACGGACCAGTTGGAGCGGGAATATTCAACAATATTCTATCCCAGGCCGGGCGATGTCCTTCCGCTGCCCCAGCCGGTCCTGTTCGACATTGCCGGCCCGCGCCAGATCGTGATTGACGATGCCCTCTTCTCGAACGTCTTCGAACTTTCCCCTCTCCGGTGGTGGGCGGACAGCCGCGGCTTCACTTTCGAATATAACCAGCGCGGGCATCAGCTCTATCGCCTGGTCGAGGTAGACGCCGCCACGGGCCGCGGGCGCTCCCTGATCGATGAGACCAGCGAGACATTCGTTGATTATTTGCCGCTGGGGCATGGCCAGTAGGATGCCGGAAAAATCTTCCGTTTCGATGTCGATGACGGGAAGGAGATCATCTGGGCATCCGAGCGCGACGGGTATGAGCATTTGTATCTTTTCAACGGCCGGACAGGCGCGCTCGAAAACCAGATCACCCGAGGTGAGTGGGTCGTCCGGAGGGTCAACCATGTCGATCCGGTCAAGCGTCAGATCTGGTTCGAGGCGAGCGGGATGAACCCGCAGGAGGACCCCTATTGGGTCCATGCTTACCGCATCGGCTTTGACGGCAAGGGACTGACTGCACTGACGCCCGAACCGGCCAACCACCATATCGAGTTCTCGCCTGACAGGCGCTATTATGTCGATCTCTGGTCACGCATCGATCTGCCCCCGCGCATGGCACTCTACCGCGCCAGCGACAATGCCAAGCTCCAGCAGATCGAGACGGCCGACATTTCCGAGCTCGTCGCCGCAGGCTGGCAGCCGCCGCTCAGTTTCCATTCCAAGGGGCGCGACGGCAAAACTGATATCTGGGGCGTGCTCCACCTGCCAGCCAACTTCGACCCGACGAAGAAATACCCGGTTGTGGAGAATATCTATGCTGGACCCCACGGCTCCTTCGTCCCGAAATCCTTCTCGCGGTGGACAGAGCCGCTCACGCAGCTGGGCTTCGTCGTTGCTCAGATCGACGGCATGGGCACCAACAACCGCTCCCGCGCCTTCCATGATGTTGCTTGGAAGAATCTGAAGGACGCAGGATTTCCCGATCGCATTCTGTGGCACAAGGCGGCGGCCGCGCAATATCCATGGTACGACATATCCAACATCGGCATTTTTGGCGCATCCGCCGGCGGCCAGAGTGCAGTCAGCGCGCTGCTCTTTCACCCCGATTTCTACAAGGTCGCCGTCGCCAAAAACGGCTGCTACGACAACAGGATAGACAAGACCTGGTGGAACGAACTGTGGATGGGGTGGCCGGTCGGCATTGAATATTCGCAATCCTCCGCCGTTGACAATGCTCACAGGCTGCAGGGCAAGCTGATGATCGCGGTCGGCGAAATGGATGATAATGTCGATCCGTTTTGCTCGTTCCAGCTTGCCGATCGACTCATCAAGGCAGGAAAAGATTTTGACATGGTCTACGTTCCTGGTGCCAATCACCATACTCTAGGCACCTACACCGAGCGCAAACTCCTAGACTTCTTCGTTCGCAACATTCTCGGTCAGACCCCGCCCGACTGGAACACCAAACCGATCGAGCTGGAATAGCTTGTGGCTCTTGCAATTGTTAGCTCGCCTTATCGGCTGTAATCAGGGCGAGGCGCGAGCAAATCTTCACCGAAGGACGATCGTGGAGTCTAGGACTTGCGCTGCGTATTGAGGATCGGCTCGCCGCGACGTTGGTCTGCGCAAACTGCTTGATGGGCACGCCTGCAGACCGCGTGTGTGCGATTGCAAGATCCACTATCAGCCTCGTGTGAAGCGTTCAGGGGAAAAGCCGCACACCAACGCCGCTTCCGCTCGCCGTAACGCTACGGCGGTGCCGCCCACCCGATCCGCTCGACGAGCATTGGAACACATAGGTCCCCGAACGGACGATTGCCTTGGCAATAGAAGACCCTCGTCGGTCATCGCCGGTGTCGGTGGCAGCCCGCCGGTCTGGAGCTGCCACGATTCTCATCCTCGCGTCACATAGGAGCTGAAGCTTTCCGGATCGGGTATCCAATCGGCATCCAGTTGCTCGGCGATATGGTTGAATTCTGCCCTCAGGACAAGAGTGAGTAGAGCAGCCCCGCTACGAAAATCCCATCTTGGTTCGTTTGACGCATCGACTATTCAGATTGATTGGCGTGATACCCGGCGCGGCCGCAACACGCGAGGCCGTCAACCGCTGAGCAGAAAACCAGCCTTCGCCTTCCGCGGCGGCGGACCTCGTCAGCCTCTCGAAAGCTTGCCTGAGTAGGTTGCTCATGTGATCTGTGGAAGTGAGGATAGCGTGCACCCGTACAAACTAGACATTCATCGTGGCAGCTTGGCTGCAGGTGCAGCACGCCGTACCGCACGAGCAAGCGGACAGGCCGGCCAAGCCGGTTTTGAGCAGCACTTGGGCGAACTGCAGGCGGCGGACGAGTTGATGGGTGCGCCAGGCGAGGAGGTCCTCGTCAATGGCTCGCATGGTAAAGGTGAGTTGAGACCAACGAAGAGGCAGAGGATCCAAAGCAATCTGCAGCATGCTGTCACTGAGCGGCAACCAGGTGAGGTTGGCAACTCAGGCGCTCGCGTGATGATGCAACTCCCCACCCATCAGGTGGGTACATCGGAACGGGAGGCGCAACTTGTGATGCAGGGGGACGAGCACGAATACACCCCAGCACCGCATCTCGACGGGTCGATGCCCTCGACAGTGCAGCCGGATCGTCCAATTGTGGTGCCCGACGGTGCCGACAAGCGTCCTGTTTATTCCAACGATGCCACCGCCATCGAAGGGCTGAAGTCAGCACTCCTTGCGGGTAAAGCCAGGCCGGACACGGTCACTCGCAGCACAAATTCTCTTTTCGGCTTTAGTCGTTGGCTCTTTCAAAACAACAAGCCAGGGCTTGCTGCTCGGCTTTACCATCCGTCGCTGAGCCAGGATCTCGAGGAGTACGAGAGTAGGGGTGGTTCCTCCACCGTGGCTGGCGCACTGCGTCAATTGATGAAGTCGATGGGCGGAGCCGGCCCGATTGTGGGTCGCGCTGTCCTGAACCCCCATCCTGACGACGCCGCGCTCACCAGACATTTCAGATCCGCGAGCGGCTACGCAACTGCTCTTAACCATTTCAGTCATTACCTACGTCAAAATGACAAGCTCGGAATTGCGGGTCGCATTTACGATAAATCGCTGGATAAAGATGTTGAGAGCTACAAGGCCGCCTCCTCTAATGGTGGAGCTCCGATCGAATCTGCGCTGGTTTATCTCCGCAAGAACCCGCCGCGCGTTATACTCGGGAATCATCTGGAAAACGCGGTCAGCATGGAGGCTCGTCCCCGTGGCGACGCTGCTCAGCATACCGCACCACAGCAGGGATTCGATTGGCCAGAGGAGCTCCTGCCGGTAGGTTATAAGGAGGGCACCGATCTACCATTGTCTCTCGCCCCAACCGCGCACCAACACCAAGCGCCCGACTTTGGAGAGGCCGTCCCTCACTTGAACTGGCGCCACGGCGACCAAGGCGCCCCGGAGGAGCTGGTAGCTGCACGGGACAGGAGCAGCCCGCTGCCAAGCGAGGCGGTGCCACATAAATCTGGACGGGGACTCGCTACGCAGCCCAGATTGTGGGCGGAGAAATCCGCCTCGCCAGAGCTCTTTCCACGGCGGGCGGAGCAGGCTCTGCCGGCGTCCGCCAGAGGTGTGGAGACATCCTCCGCGGTTGATGAAGCCGCGCAGGCCGCTCGCCAAGCTTTGGCTTGGTTGCAGCAGGAGATGGAGGGGATCGAACCGATGCAGGATCCTCATAAGGTGGCTACACCGGAATGTGAGGCGCAGCTCGTCAGGCAGAGGGATGAGCACGAATCCACCCCAGCACCGCATCCCGGAGGTGGTGGGTCGATGCCCTCGACAGTGCAGCCGGATCGTCCAATTGTAGTCCCCGACGGTGCCGACAAGCGTCCTGTCTATTCCAACGATGCGACCGCTATCGAAGGGCTGAGGGCAGCATTCCACGCGGGTAAGGCCAAAGCGAACACGGTCACTTACAATGTAAATTCTCTTTTCGGCTTTAGTCGGTGGCTCCTTCAAAACAACAAGCCAGGGTTTGCTGCTCGGCTTTACCATTCGTCGCTGGATCAGGATCTCAAGGAGTACGAGAGTACGGGTGGTTCCTCCACCGTGGCTGGCGCACTGCGTTACCTCAAGAAGTCGACAGGCGGAGCCCCGATTATGGCTCGCCCTGTCGTGATCCCCTATCCTGACGATGCCGAGCTCATTAGAAATTACAGAGCCGCTTCGACCAAGGAGTACCTGGCAGCGCCTGCGACCGGACGGAATCCAGATACCGTGGGCGGCTATACAAATTTTCTTAGACATTTTAGTCAGTACCTGCGTCAAAATAACAAGCTTGGGATTGCGGCTCGGATTCACGACAAATCGCTGGATAAAGATGTTGAGAGCTTCAAGGCTGTCTCCTATGGTAATAGGCTAAGTATCAGTTCTGCATTGGCTCACCTCCGGGATATCCTGCCGCGCATTGTGCTCGGGCGCGAAACTGTCCTTTCTGCTCATCCGGCAGACGCAGTCACCAGGCGCGTTGGGGCCGCTGCTGAAGCTGGGCCAGCGGCACCGGCAAGAGCTCCCCAACCCGCCTCGCCAGCAACCGCTAGGCTGCCAGGCACCTACCGCGGCCTTCCACTGGTTGATGTGACCACACTGACTACCAGTTCCTCTGGGGCTCAGATCGGGGCGCTCGATCCGACAGCCCCGTTCAACGTTGCAACGGGGCGGGTGCTCGGCGCCGCCGAATGGCTGAGCGACGCCCATATCCAGAGAGATTACAATTTGCTGGAGGGGCAACTGCAGGGGATCAATCCGGCGCTCGCTGCCCGGACTCGGCTGGTGGATCCTTCCGTATCCCATCTACTGCGACACACGTCGCCGCAAGACGCTCGAGGCATATTGCAGTCCATCTATAATCAAAACAACGCCACAGCCGACTTCCTGTTCTTGCCAGTGAATAATGGCACGGCTACTAGCCCCGGCACCCATTGGTCGCTGCTGCTCGTTGATCGCCGCGACCCGGAAAGGCGGTTCGCCTATCACTACGACTCCCTCCAGCGAGAGGGATATAACGACGTGCCTGCAAAACAGCTCGCAGGACTGCTGAATGCCACCTTGGCGCCAGCCCCCATGGCCAGACAGACGAACCATTATGATTGCGGCGTATTTGTCCTGGAGGGCACGTGGGCGCTGGTTGAACGATTGGTGAAAGGGCAGCGGCCAGACCACGAGCCGCTGCCCCTCGACAACCTCGTTGCCGATCGGCAGGCGCTGCAAGACCGGCTAAGGAGGCGCTTGCCGCACGAGGAAGAGCCGCGGCAGCTGCTGGAGGATGAACCCGCCTCCCCACCGATGATGGCATTCGAGCCAGGGGAACTGCGGCAACTGTTGGAAGACGAGCCTGCCTCCCCACCAATGATGGCGTTCGAGCCAGGGGAACTGCGGCAGCTGTTGGAGGATGAACCCGCTTCCCCACCGATGATGGCGTTCGAGCCAGGGGAACTGCGGCAACTGTTGGAAGACGAGCCTGCCTCCACTTGGGCACAAATCAATTCGACCCCACATGCGCGAGCGGACGGTGTTCATCAGCCAGCCCAAGCGCCGTGGCTCCCTGAACGCAGAAGATAACTTTGCGGAGGAGCGGTCACGCAACTGTCGGCGGCGCCGGGCCTCAGGGTGAATGGAAAGGATGGAGTGGCGGATGGTGTCGCGTGAAGGCGCAACACGCGTGCTGACCGACCTGCATACGTAGGAAGTCGTTCATTGCTCCCAAATCGTATGTGAGGAACATTCCTGTCCCGGCTGCGCCGCGCGATGCTAGGTCGCGTTGTTCAGCGGGCCAAGCCGATGACACCTACGAAGCTACTGATCGGGCAGATCGCCGTTGTGTGCGCAATTGTCATTATCGGCGTATGGACGGCAACCCAATGGTGCGCTCAAATGCTGACCTACCAGACGCCTCTCGGCGCACCATGGTTTCTCTTCGCCGGCTGGCCAATCTACAAGCCGTGGAAGCTGTTTGAATGGTGGTTCCACTTCGATGCTTATGCGCCGGAGGTCTTCGACAAAGCCGGTACGCTTGCAGGCGCCAGCGGATTCCTGGGCTGTGCCGCCGCAATCGCTGGCTCGCTTTTGCGCGCGCGACAGCGCGGGTCGGTTACGACCTATGGGTCTTCACGGTGGGCCACGACTCATGAGGTCGAGACGGCAGGGTTGTTACGGCCGGCGGGCGTTTTCCTCGGTAGGCTGAACGATCGCTATCTGCGCCATGACGGCCCGGAGCACGTCATGGCATTTGCGCCGACGCGTTCGGGCAAGGGCGTGGGGCTGGTTGTTCCAACGCTACTTTCCTGGACCGGGTCTGCCATCATTCATGATATAAAAGGCGAAAATTGGCAGTTGACCTCCGGCTGGCGGTCGAAATTCTCGTACTGCCTTCTGTTCAATCCGACCGACCCGAGATCGGCACGCTACAACCCGCTGCTGGAGGTGCGCAAAGGCCCAGATGAGATCCGGGACGTTCAAAACATCGCCGACATCCTCGTCGATCCCGAGGGCGCGCTGGAGCGACGGAACCACTGGGAGAAGACCAGCCATTCACTCCTAGTTGGCGCCATTTTGCACGTGCTCTACGCTGAAGAGGACAAGACGCTGGCCCGCGTCGCCACCTTCCTGTCGGACCCGCAACGCTCGTTTGCCGCAACGCTACGGCGGATGATGACGACAAACCATCTCGGGACGGGGCATAACCCTCAGGTCCATCCCGTAGTGGCCTCGGCGGCTCGCGAACTCCTGAACAAGTCGGAAAACGAGCGCTCAGGCGTCCTCTCGACCGCCATGTCCTTTCTCGGGCTTTATCGTGATCCAACGGTCGCGGCGGCCACTTCGTCCTGCGACTGGCGCATCGCTGACCTAGTGGATGGAGAGCGACCGCTGTCGCTCTATCTGGTCGTGCCGCCTTCGGATATCTCGCGCACCAAGCCTTTGGTGCGACTGATCTTGAACCAGATCGGCAGGCGGTTGACGGAGCGTCTGGAGGGGGACCCGAAGAAGAGCCGTAAGCATCAGCTGCTCATGATGCTGGACGAGTTTCCGGCGCTCGGTCGCCTCGACTTCTTCGAAACGGCGCTCGCCTTCATGGCAGGTTATGGCATTCGCTCCTATCTGATCGCACAATCTTTGAACCAGGTTTCAAAGGCCTATGGCGAGAACAATGCTATTCTCGACAATTGCCACGTGCGAATTGCCTTTTCCTCCAATGACGAACGCACGGCCAAGCGCATCTCGGATGCCCTCGGCACCGCAACCGAACTTAGGTCGATGCGCAACTATGCGGGCCATCGGCTTGCGCCCTGGCTTTCACATGTCATGGTGAGCCGCCAGGAAACCGCGCGCCCGCTCCTGACGCCAGGCGAGGTGATGCAATTGCCGCCGTCAGACGAATTGGTCCTGGTTTCTGGGTTGCCGCCGATCCGCGCCAAGAAGCTGCGCTATTATCAGGATCAGAATTTCACAGATCGGGTGCTGCCTGCGCCGGTGCTGCACGACGGGCCCTATGCGGACTGCCCTGCATCACGCCCGGACGGCTGGACTGGACAAGTGTGCAGCGTCGATAGCCGACTTGCTGCGGACGAGGAAAGCGCCGACGCGCCAGTTGAAGACGAGGGAGGCGTTCAGCAGCAACGCCATCCAAGCCTGCCCGAAGAAGACGTTGTTGTCTCTCAAGAGCCCGATCAGGCCGATCTGTACAAGCCCGCAGACGATGACAGCGAAGCGCTCGCGGACAAGCGTGTCATGGATCGGATTTTCACTGCGGCCCGCGCCTACGGTATCAACGAGGGCAGGGGCGACGATGTCATTCCCGGCTTCTGAAGTCCGCTGAGTTGCAGAGCGCACCTCAGCGTAGATAACGGCCATAAGCAATTTTGAGCGTCTGGCCGATGCTTCTCCCGTCGCCGGCGCAACGCCGGGCCGTCGGAACGAGCCGCATGAAGCCGCACCGCATTCGCCATCAGTTTCTGCTTGAGCCGGAGCTCAGCGAGAAACTGGACAACCTCAGTCGCGATCCGTCAACGACCAAATCAGCGATCGTGGCGAAGGCGATCGAGGCGTTCATCGAGCGGCGTGGCGAGAGCGAGTTCGATCGGCGCTACGGCGTAAGGCTTGACCGGCTCTCCCGCGATCTTGCCCACGTCAGGCGCGATTCCGAGGTGATCCTGGAGAGCCTGGCGCTCTTCATCCGCTTTTCGATCACCCTTCATGCCCACACGCCGGTCCCGGATCGGGCAACGCAGGCTATTGCCCAAGAGCGTTTCGAGAAATTCGTTGAGAAGGTCGGCCGCCAGATCGCTTCCGGCAAAAAGTCGCTTAGCAAAGACAATGGTGGGGGAGGGGAAGGATGAGCTCTCATCCCGAGGCCGACCACCGGCGGCGTGTCATGCTGCGCACCGCCCTGGGTCCGGCAATCACCGAAGCCCTTGCCGATCCGTCCGTCATCGAGGTGATGGTCAATCCCGACGGTGCGCTGCGGCTCGACCGGCTGGGCGAGGGCCGAGTCAATACGGGCGTGCATCTGCACCCGTCCGAGGCGGAACGCATCATCCGCCTGGTCGCCTCCCATGTGCGGGTCGAGGCGCACGCGGACAATCCGATTGTCAGTGCCGAACTGCCGTCGGGCGAGCGCTTCGAGGGTCTGCTGCCGCCGGTCGTGCTCGCGCCATGCTTTGCCATCCGTAAACCAGCGGCAAAGCTCTACACGCTGGCCGACTATGTCGCGGACCGGATCATGCTGCCGCTGCAGGTCGATGTGCTCAAGAGGGCAGTCCGCGAGCGGCGCAACATCCTGGTCGCCGGCGGCACGTCTTCGGGCAAGACAACCCTTGCCAATGCGCTGCTGGCGGAGGTCGCAGAATGCGACGAGCGGGTGATCCTCATCGAGGACACGCGCGAACTGCAGTGCGCGGCCAGGGACTGCGTGGCCCTGAGAACGAGGCGGGGCTCGGTCACCCTTGCCGATCTCGTGCGCTCAACGCTGCGGCTCAGGCCCGACCGCATCATCGTCGGCGAAGTAAGAGGTGCGGAAGCACTCGACATGCTGAAGGCATGGAACACCGGGCACCCCGGCGGCATCGCCACGGTTCACGCCAATTCGGCGCGCTCCGCACTCTACCGTATCGAGCAGCTCGCACAGGAAGCAGTCGTCACCGTTCCCCGCCGCCTCATCGCCGATGCCGTCGACCTGCTCGTCTTCATCGCCGGCCGCGGCTCGTCGCGCCACATCGACGCAATCGCCGAGGTCACCGGTCTCGACGGCAGCGGCGATTACGCCGTTGCCCCGCTCACGCTTTCGCAACTCCAGCAGCTTTGAAAGGCCTTCCTCATGCGCAAGAAGCTTCGCTTTCTTTCGTCCACAGCGCTCGCGTTTCTTATCACGGCCCCCGTTTATGCCGCCGGCTCCGGCATGCCGTGGGAGCAGCCGCTGCAGCAGATCCTGGAGTCGGTGCAGGGACCGGTCGCCAAGATCGTTGCGGTGATCATCATTATCACCACCGGCCTGACGCTTGCCTTCGGCGACACCGCCGGTGGTTTTCGGCGCCTGATTCAGATCGTCTTCGGTCTGTCGATCGCCTTCGCGGCATCGAGCTTCTTCCTCTCCTTCTTCTCCTTCGGTGGTGGGGCGCTCGTCTGATGGCCGCCGGGGAGCAGCATATCGAGGGCTTCGCAGTACCGGTCCACCGGGCGCTGACCGAGCCGATCCTGCTCGGCGGGGCTCCGCGCGCGGTGGCGATCCTCAACGGTACAGTGGCCGCGGCCATTGGCTTCGGCTTGCAGCAATGGATTGCTGGTCTGGTGCTTTGGATCGCGGGCCACTCGTTAGCGGTCTTTGCCGCAAGACGCGATCCGGACTTCGCCAGCGTGCTTGTGCGCCACCTTCGTCTGAAGGGGTGGCTTGCATGCTGAACCTTTCGGAATATCGAAGCAAAGCCGACCGGCTTGCCGACCATCTACCCTGGGCTGCCTTGGTGGCGCCCGGCATCGTGCTCAACAAGGACGGCAGCTTTCAGCGGACGTTGCGGTTCCGCGGCCCGGATCTCGAAAGTGCGACGGAGGCTGAACTCGTCGGCATTTGCGGCCGGGCGAACAATGCTCTCAGACGCCTTGGCTCTGGCTGGGCATTGTTCTTTGAGGCCGAGCGCATAGAAGCGCTGGGCTATCCGAACTCGCATTTTCCTGACGCCGCGTCGTGGCTGGTCGACGAAGAACGCCGCGCTGCTTTCGAGGGGAAGGTAGCGCACTACGAGAGCCGCTATCATGTGACCTTAGTGTTTATGCCACCGCCCGACGCCCAGGCGCGCGCGGAAAGCGCGCTCGTCGACTCTCATTATTCCCAAGGAGAAAGAGACTGGCGCCAGGATCTGGCGAGGTTCCGTGACGAGACCAACCGCGTGCTCGATCTCTTCTCGGGTTTCATGCCCGAAGTACGCGTCCTCGATGATGCTCAGACGTTGACCTATCTCCACGGCACGATTTCGCCTCGCCGCCATCCTATCATGGTCCCGGAAACGCCGATATATCTGGATGCCATCCTGGTCGATGCGCCGCTTGCCGGTGGCCTGGAGCCGATGCTGGGTGAGCAGCATCTTCGCACACTGACCATCCTCGGCTTTCCGAACCTCACCCGGCCCGGGATTCTCGATGCCCTCAATCATCAGGATTTCGCCTATCGCTGGATGACGCGCTTCATTCCGCTCGAGAAAACGGAAGCCACGAAGACGCTGACGCGGTTGCGCCGGCAGTGGTTTGCCAAGCGCAAATCGATCGTGGCAATCCTACGCGAGGTCATTACCAACGAGCCGGTCCCGCTTGTCGACAGCGATGCCGACAACAAGGCGCTCGATGCCGACGAAGCCCTTCAGGCATTGGGCGGCGATCATGTGAGCTTCGGCTATCTCACCACGACCGTGACGGTGTGGGGCGAGGATCGCCAAGCCGCTGCAGAGAAGCTTCGCGCGGTCGAGCGCATCATCAATGGGATCGGTTTCACCACGATCCGAGAAGGCGTCAATGCGGTCGAGGCTTGGCTCGGCTCATTGCCTGGCCATGTCTACGCTAACGTTCGCCAACCGCTCGTTCATACTTTGAACCTTGCCCATCTCATGCCGCTGTCGTCGGTTTGGGCCGGTCCTGCGACAAACGAGTATCTCGCGAAAGTCACCCAAACCGAAGCGCCACCGCTTCTCGTTGCCGAGACCAGCGGGTCGACACCGTTTCGGCTTTCCACCCACGTCGAAGATGTCGGCCACATGCTGGCTGTTGGTCCGACCGGCGCCGGCAAGTCGGTTCTGCTTGCTCTGATTGCTCTGCAGTTCAGGCGCTATGCCGGCGCCCAGGTTTATGTCTTCGACAAAGGCAATTCGGCCCGTGCTGCAACACTTGCCATGGGTGGAGAACACCACGCGCTAGGAGCGGACGGTTCCCTTGCCTTTCAGCCACTGCGCAGCATCAACGACCAGGCTAGCCGAAGCTGGGCGGCCGAATGGATCGCCAGCCTTATTGCCCACGAGAACGTCACCGTCACGCCGGAGGTGAAGGAGGCTATCTGGTCAGCGCTGGCCAGCCTTGCCACCGCGCCGGCGCAGGAACGCACACTGACCGGCCTTTCGGTCCTGCTTCAATCCAATGCGCTGAAGTCCGCATTGATGCCCTACACGCTCGACGGTCCCTTCGGCCGCCTGCTCGATGCCGATCATGATGGGCTGGCCTTGTCGGATGTGCAGTGTTTCGAGACCGAGGAGCTGATGCACAGCCAAGGCGCTTTGCTGCCGGTGCTTACCTATCTGTTCCAGCGACTTGAGGAACGGTTCGACGGACGGCCCACGCTGATCATGCTCGACGAGGCGTGGGTCTATCTCGACAATCCGCTGTTCGCCGCCCGCATCCGCGAATGGCTGAAGGTGCTGCGAAAGAAGAACGTGTCGGTTGTCTTCGCTACGCAGTCGCTGGCTGATATCGCGGGCTCTGCCATAGCGCCGGCAATCATCGAAAGCTGCCCGCAGCGCATTTTCCTTCCCAATGATCGTGCCGTGGAACCCCAGGCGCGCACAGCCTACGAACGCTTCGGTTTAAGCGAGCGGCAGATCGAATTGATCGCCCGCGCCACGCCGAAGCGTCAGTATTATCTGCAATCGCGCCGCGGCAACCGTCTGTTCGAGCTCGGGCTTGGCCCCATCGCTCTTGCGCTTTGCGGTGCTTCCGATCCGGCCACGCAGACTCTGATCGACAGGATCCTGTCCGAAGACGGGCAAGGCAGCTTTGCCTCGCAGTTCCTGATCGCGCGCGGCCTCGATTGGGCCGGCGAACTTCTCAAGCAATTCCCTCAACCAGACAAGGAGCAATTAGCATGATGCGGCGACGCCTTCTCTCCGGCCTGATCACCGTTTCCCTGATCGCCAAGCCTATGGCCGACTATGTGCAGCCCGCCTACGCCCTTATCGTGTTCGATCCGTCCAATTATGCGCAGAACGTGCTGACGGCCGCGCGCGCCCTGGAGCAGATCAACAACCAGATCCAGTCGCTGCAGAATCAGGCGACCATGCTGCAGAACATGGCGCGCAATCTTCAGCGTCTGGATTTCTCTTCCGTTGGCCAACTCACCGGTTCGCTCCATCGCATCGACGGCTTGATGGACCAGGCGAGTGGCCTCAGCTTTGATCTGGGCAAGCTTCAAGACCAGTGGCGCAGCCAATATCCGGAAAGCTACGACGCCACGATCAAGGTCAGCGATGTGGCGAGTGCTGCGCGCGAGCGTTGGCAAAGCGCCATGCAGGCGTTCCGCCAGACCATGGGGGTCCAGTCGCAAATCGTCGAGAACGTCCGCGCCGACGGCGATCTGCTCGCCGATCTCGTCAACCGCAGCCAAGGGGCGGCCGGTGCGCTTCAGGCAAGCCAGGCCACCAACCAGCTGATAGCGCTTTCGACAAAGCAGCAGATGCAGATCCAGACGCTGCTCGCAACGCAGTTTCGAGCTGAGGCCGAGGATGCCGCCCGCAAGGCCCAGTCAGAGGAAGCCGCCCGCGAGATGACGAAGCGATTCTTGGGTACCGGCTCGGCTTATCCCGGCAATTAATCACGAGTTCATCACGACGAGGAAGGCAGCGGCATGAACGACCTTGGCGTCATCGATCGCTTCATGGAGACCTTCATCCGCTACATCGACAGCGGGTTCGGTCTGCTCTCGGGCGACGTCGCCTTCCTCACTACCATTCTGATCGGCATTGACATCACACTTGCCGGCCTGGCGTGGGCGCTCGGCGAGGAGACCAGCGTTCTCGGCCGGCTTGTCCGCAAGGTGCTCTATGTTGGCGTCTTCGCCTTCATCCTGAACAATTTCAAGAACCTCGCCGATATCATTTATCGTTCTTTTGCCGGTCTCGGGATTAATGCGTCGGCCGGCAATCTGTCGGCAGACAATCTCCTGCGCCCGGGCCGCATTGCCGCGACCGGTTTCGAAGGTGCTTGGCCAATGCTTGACCAAGCCAGTCAGCTCCTGGGCTTCCCGGAAATCTTCGGCAACGCACTGACCATCTTCGTGCTGCTGATGGCCTGGTTCCTGGTCATCATCGCCTTCTTCATCCTTTCCATCCAGCTTTTCATCACCATCCTTGAGTTCAAGCTCACCACGCTGGCAGGTTTTGTTTTGGTTCCATTCGCACTTTGGAACCGTTCAGCGTTCCTGGCCGAACGCGTGCTCGGCCATGTTATCTCGTCAGGCATCAAGGTGATGGTGCTCGCCGTCATTGTCGGCATCGGCTCCACGCTCTTCGGGGAGTTCGCTTCCGCATTGCAAGGCAAGGAGCCGGATCTGGCCGCTGCCATGTCCCAGGTACTGGGCGCACTGGCACTGCTTGGCCTTGGCATTTTTGGGCCGGGGATCGCGTCGGGTCTTGTCTCAGGCGCACCGCAGCTTGGCGCGGGCGCCGCCCTCGGCACGACCGCGGCGGCAGCGGGTGTATCACTCGTTGCTGGAGGCACGGCATTTTCTGGCGCGCGTATGGCAACCAGCGGCGGTCTCGCCGCCATCCGCGCCGGCACAACAATGGGATCGGCTGCTTCCACGTCCTGGCAGATCGGGCGCGCAACCTCGCCCGACGTTGGCCTCTCCGGTGTGGCTGCTGGAATGCATGGTGTAACCAGTGCCGCTGGCGGCGCTGCTATACGCGTAGCGCGATCCGCCACTGCAAGTGTTGGGCGCAACGCCGATGCCGGGCGCGATGCCGCGTGGACCGCGACCGGCGGCACGCCGACCGCGTCAATGACCGAACGCTCTGCCGGTTCGGCCACTGTTTCGGCGCCGACGTGGGCAAGGCGCCTACGTTCTGAACAGACCGCCCGTGCACATCGCCACGCTGCCATGCAAGCTGTCCGAGACGGAGACCGGCCGGGAGGCAGCGCCAACCCCTCTCTCAACGACAAGGATGACTAGATGCTCTTCAAGCGACCCGTGCACCGTTACGGCAAAACACCCGAACCGGTCACGCCGTATCAAAAAGCCGCCCAGCTGTGGGACGAGCGCATCGGCTCATCTCGACTGCAGGCCAGGAACTGGCGGCTCATGGCCCTTGGGTGCCTGGCCTTGGCGACCGGACTTTCCGGCGGACTCGTATGGCAGTCGATGCAAAGCCGTGTCGTGCCTTACGTCGTCGAGGTCGATGGCTTCGGCGAGACGCGCGCCGTCGCGCCGGCAATCCGGAATTATGAGCCCTCGGATGCTCAGATCGCCTGGCATCTCGGCCGCTTCATCCAGAATGTCCGTTCCGTTTCCACCGATCCGGTTTTGGTACGGCAGAACTGGTTGGCAGCTTACGACTTTGCTAGCGATCGCGCAGCGCTCTTCCTCAACGAATACGCCAAGGCGAACGACCCCTTCGGTCAGATCGGAACGCGCAGTGTCTCGGTACAGGTCACCAGCGTGGTCAGGGCCTCCGAAAGTTCATTCCAGGTCAAATGGACCGAGCAGGTGTTTGAGCGCGGAAGCCTTGCCAGCACGATGCGCTGGACTGCGATCCTCACGATCGTGATCCGCTCGCCAAGCAATACGGATCAGCTGCGCAAGAATCCGCTCGGCGTCTTCATCAACGCCATTGACTGGTCACGCGAGCTCGACAGCGCCGTCCCACCCCCCCTTTCTCCGACGGAGTCCACCAATGAAAGATAAAATGTCACCGATTCGTGCCGTGCTGATCCTATCGGTGTCGGCAGCGGTCGTTTCCGCTTGTGCATCGAAGAAGGTGCCGCCGCCTGAGATTTCCTATGACGCTGCTGACTTCAAACCGGCCGCGATCGAGAAGGCGCCGGAGAGGCCGATTAGAATTGTCGAGGTGCCAAAACCACTGCCGCTGCCTGGCCAATTGCAGCCCGAGTCCGGCAAGGCCGAGGACAAGCGCCCCCCTGAAGAACGCGTCGCTGATGCCAACAAAGCCGCGACCCAGCAACCCACCAAGTACGGGTATGTTAATGCCGTGCAAGTCTACCCCTTCACCGATGGCGCGCTTTATCAGCTCTATGCCGCGCCGGAGCGCGTGACCGACATCGCTCTGCAGCCGGGCGAGAAACTAACCGCCGTGTCGGCTGGCGACACCGTGCGCTGGGTCATAGGCGATACCGCAAGCGGCACCGGTGACAATCAGCGCACCCATGTTCTGGTGAAACCCTTCGCGCCGGGTCTTGCCACCAATGTCGTCATTACGACGGACCGGCGGACCTATCATTTGCAGCTTCAAAGCACCGAGAAGACAGCAATGGCGGCAATCTCCTGGACCTACAGCCAAGACCAGATCATCGCGCTTCGCCAGCGCAATGCTCAAGCCGAGGCAGTTACACCGGTCGCGTCGAATATCGCGCTCGAAAACCTTCGCTTTCGCTACTCGATCAGTGGCGACACACCGCCCTGGAGACCGACGCGAGCCTTCGACGACGGCAGCAAGGTCTATATTGAGTTCCCTCGTCGCATAGATCAGGGCGAGGCGCCACCACTCTTCATCGTCGGCGCAGATGGGAGCAGCGAGCTCGTCAACTATCGCGTGCGCGGCAACTATTACATCGTCGATCGGCTCTTCGCCGCGGCCGAACTTCGCCTCGGCACCAAGCAGCAGCAGGTGATCCGCATCAGCAGGATTGACGACAGGCAACCGCTACGGCGGATCTCGCTCTTTTCGCGTTCCAGCCGGTGAGGTGAGGGCTCATGATCGAAAATTCCCGCTCTGGCATCCCGCCGAAACTGGATCCCGAGGAACTGCAGCTTCGGGCCTCTCCCCGCCGCGTGGTGCGGTTCAGGCGCGGTGTGATCATCGCGATCGCAGCGCTCGGATCCGGCGCTGTGTTCGGCGTTGCCATGATGGCGCTCCAGGGGCCGGCCCTTCGCATCAGGGATCAGGCGGAAGATCTCTACAGCACTGAGCGCAAACCAACCGTCGAGGGACTCGATACGCTTCCCCATGACTATTCCGGCATGAAGCCGAAGCCTCCCGTCCTTGGGCCACCTTTGCCGGGCGACCTCGGTCGCCCCATCCTCGAGCGGCAGCGCCAGCTCGGCATCGTGCCGGGCCAAGACATCTCGGCCGAGGAGCAGCGTCTAGCGCAGCAGGCGATCGAAGCGCGTGAATCGCAGGTGCTTTTCCGCGTCGAAAATCGAGCTCAACAGACAGATGTCGGTGAGAGCGTGCAAACTGCTCAGCATCCATTTGAGGCACTTCCCCAATCCGAAGCAGCACGCGCGTCAGCCTCGGTGGCGCCGGCGGAAGGCGACCAGAACAATCAGCAGCGAAAGCTTGATTTCCTCAGCCAGCGGAGCACTGGCGGGATCTACAATCCGCATGCGCTGCAGACGCCGATCTCGCCGTATCAACTGATGGCTGGCAGCGTGATTGCCGCCAGCCTGATCACCGGCATCAATTCCGATTTGCCGGGCCTTGTCGTCGCGCAAGTCACCGAGAATGTGCACGACACGGTCACGGGCAACATATTGCTGATTCCGCAGGGCTCACGTCTTATCGGCGTCTACGACAGCGTCGTCGCGTTCGGGCAAAAGCGAGCGCTGCTGGTCTGGCAGCGCATTCTGCTGCCCGACGGCTCGTCGGTCGAAATCGACAATCTGCCCGCGAGCGACACCGCCGGCTACGCAGGGCTGGAAGACAAAGTCGATTTCCACACCTGGCAGCTGATCAAGGGGGTGGCGCTTGCCACATTGCTCGGTGTCGGCACGGAATTCAGCCTCGGCGAAAACGAGAGCGATCTGGTCAAGGCGATCCGGGAATCAGCCCAGCAGAACGCCAGTCGAGCCGGCCAGCGCATCACCGAAAAAAACCTCAATATCCAGCCCACCATCATCGTCCGCCCAGGTTGGCCACTGCGCGTCATCGTGCACAAGGACATCGTGCTGCGGCCATACGCGAGTTGAGCAGGAGTTACCATGGCTGACCTGAAACTTGGAAAGCTTCCAGACCGAACAGCTTCGAAGATCACCATTACCGTCAGCGCGGAGCTGGGCCAAACACTCAAGGAGTATGCTGCACTTTACCGTCAGACCTATCGTCAGTCTGAAAC
The DNA here is from genome assembly GCA_004020645.1 of Mesorhizobium sp. Taxonomy (GTDB): domain Bacteria; phylum Pseudomonadota; class Alphaproteobacteria; order Rhizobiales; family Rhizobiaceae; genus Mesorhizobium. The sequence continues at coordinate 20,756 of SAQL01000014.1, forward strand.
CGTGGCAGAACTCATCCCTTTCATGCTGGCGGCGTTTCTGGAAGGCGACCGAGCCTTTGCCAAGGCCCGAAAAGAAGGTCTGCCGACGGAGCTTGCCGAAAAATCGTGACTCCTCCGCTAGAGGCAGCTGGAACATTGCCTAGCTGTCGCGGCCTACCTGCTCTTCGCGAAGCATAGGATCAAACACCTTGGAATGCAGGTATGCGTAAGAGAGGATGTGGAAGGAAATACCGCGCAACAGCCTAAGTTTGCATTTTCGATTGGATGCGGTAGTCGCCTATGAGCGGTCAAAATGAAACGCAGCTGGTTCGCGATCGACCAAACGGCGAGCGCACTGTGCTTTGCTCAGACCGCCACCGAGTGCCTCGCCGTTCCCCCTTTGAAATATGTATCGAACTTGGCCGCGATGGTTCGAACGAAGGGGCGACTTTCAGCCCGTACGACGAAACTGTCGCCATCGAATTCAAGCGCTCGGGCAGGATCGTGGAGGGCGATGGACCTCGAGCGATGAAGGAGCTTCTCGCCGGCTTTGCCGAACCGCTCCACCAGATCGACTGCCGAGAAGGCAAAATCACACATCAGCCGCTCGATTATCCAGCCACGGACGCGATCGTCGTCGGAAAGGGCAACGCCCCGGACGGCAGCCAACCCGCCATCCGCAACCATGCGCCCGTACCCGGCAGTCGAAGCCATGTTCTGCACGTAGCCTTGGCGAAAACGACCGATGGACGAAGGGCCAAGTCCGATCAGTGTCGGGCAGCGATCCTCGGTGTAGCCCTGAAAATTGCGATGCAAAACCCCTGCGCGGGCCGCTATGGCCAGCGCATCGTCGGGCTTCGCGAAATGATCGAGTCCTATTGCCTCATATCCCTTGGCGACAATTGCCCGCGCCGCGAGTTGAGATTGGGCGAAACGCTCGGTGGGACTCGGCAGCCATGCCTCGTCGATCATCGTCTGATGCTTCTTGAACCAGGGCACATGTGCGTAGCCGAACAGAGCCATCCGGTCTGGTTCCAAGGTCAGTGCCTGCGCCACCGTGGAACAGATCGTCTCGCGTGTCTGATTCGGGAGCCCGTAGAGCAGGTCCAGATTGACCGATTCAACGCCCCGCGAACGAACCCCGTCGACGACTGCCTTGGTCTGCAAAAAACTTTGCTCACGATTAATTGCTTTTTGCACTTGCGGATCGAAATCCTGCACGCCGAGGCTCGCCCGCGTTACGCCGATTTGAGCAAGCGCATCAAGGCGCGCCTTGTCCATGTCGTTGGTTCCGATTTCGATGCTGACCGTAGCATCCGGGAGAAGGTCGAAGCTGTCCCGCAAGGCCGCTCCAAGAGCAACCATGTCATCGGGCCTCAGCATCGTTGGCGAACCGCCACCGAAGTGGATTGCACGGACATGTGCCTTGCCGCTCACCAGACCGGCAATCGTGACGATTTCGGCATTCAGCGAGCGCAGATAAGCGGCCACCGGTTCATATTGGTGCGTCTGCTTGGTGTGGCAGGCGCAGAACCAGCAGAGCTTGTCGCAGTAAGGAATGTGCAAATACAGCGAGATTTCGTCGCCACTTTCCAGCGCCTCCAACCAGCCACGGTAAATGGCAGCATCGACCCCGGAATGGAAATGCGGCGCCGTCGGATAGCTTGTGTAGCGTGGGACGTTCTCGCTGAGTTTGACAGCTATTTCCGATTGCATCTCGCGTTCACCGTGTTGCCCGCCGAACACTGCACGCATCGCTGAAGCAGACCCTGATCTCGATCAGCCGCGCGCATGGACAAACCGCCGCAGGACTTCTCTACCCTGGATGGGTATCCTGCCGGCAGTTAGGATCGGGTAAAGCGAACGCATGACCTTTCGGCAAGACATTCATACTTCCGGCATTCCTGTTCTTTGCCTCCCTTGCGAGGCACGGCGTCGCGGTGTCTGCGGTGCGCTCGATCCAGACAATTTGGTTGGGCTCGCCAAGACTTGCTCGCGTCGCCGGATCGAGTCAGGAATGGAGTTGACCGGCGAGGCACAGAACGTCGACAGCTACTCGAACGTGCTTTCAGGCGTGGTAAAGCTATCAAAGAGCCTGTCGGATGGGCGCCAGCAGATCGTCGGTCTCCAGTTTGCACCGGATTTTCTGGGACGTCCTTTCAAGGTGGAAAGCTCGATCAATGCGGAAGCGGCAACAGCAGTCACGCTGTGCTCGTTTCCGCGAGCGGCCGTCGAACGGATGATGAAGGCGTCACGGGAATTCGAGCATCGCCTGCTCAAACAGACGCTGAATGAACTCGATGAGGCGCGCGAGTGGATGGTGACGCTGGGGCGCAAGACAGCTCCGGAAAAGGTGGCGAGTTTTCTCCTCATGATGGCCCGGAATATCGATTCCAGTCTCGACGCGGCTTCCAGGTCAGCGTCCTTCGATCTGCCGCTGACGCGTGCCGAAATCTCTGATTTCCTTGGAATTACCAACGAAACCGTGAGCCGCCAACTGACGCGATTGCGGGCTGACGGGGTGATTCGGATTGAGAACGCACGCCATGTGACGGTGGACAGCATAAGCCGTCTGGAGAAGCGCTGTGGCGGCGGACGCGAGCGGCCCTAAGCGGCGAGGCCCATGTCGCATGGCTCCGGGGCGGGCCGTGCTTGCCTTCTAATGCGATGTCGCCGCGCCTTCGAAGAAGCGGCGTCACGGTCGAGACAGACAGCTTTCGGGCTTTGATAGGGACGATGACCAATCGCCAGGTGTGTTTCGGCACATACCGGCGAAGCACGGTCCTTAAGCTGCCACGGCCTCGGCCGAACGATCGCGTTCGTTTCCAATGGGATCCGAACAACGTTTGGCAGGGCATCGGCAATAGCATCCAACGCGTCGCAGAGCCTCAGCTTTCGCCTCAATCGATCGCGTCTGCGCCCGCCCAACCCAGGGAACGCCTTCCATGAGGGGGTGAGCCCGCGCTGCGTTCCTCGTTCATTCGCCACCTGCTGATTGCGCCGCCGACACAAAATCGTGCGGCCTGACATAGATCAGGGCGAGGGGGCGGCGGCTGCGCAATTAGTGCGCTGCGGATTTGGCATCCACCAGATTCGAGATCGGGATCTGCAATGAAATTCGGCACAGAGATCGTCCTTCTAAGCGTGTTCGCTTTTGCGGCCCTGGTGGCCGCCGGCTTCGGCGTGGATGAACCTTTCCGCCGACATATGTGGGTGTTGTTCTTCGCAGTGGCTGGTTTCACTGCGATCCTGTTGCGCAACACGGAGTTCAAGCCAGCAGCTCCGATTGACCCATCCGCTTACATGGATGGTCCGATCCGCTACGGCGCGATCGCCACCGTGTTCTGGGGTGTCGTCGGGATGCTGGTCGGCGTGGTGATCGCGCTTCAGCTCGCCTATCCCGATCTCAACATCCAGCCCTGGTTCAATTTCGGCCGTTTGCGGCCGCTGCATACATCCGGTGTCGTCTTCGCCTTCGGTGGCAACGCGCTGCTTTGCACGTCTCTGTATGTCGTGCAGCGCACCTGCCGCGCCCGCCTCTTCGGCGGTGATCTCGCCTGGTTCGTCTTCTGGGGCTACCAGCTGTTCATCGTCATGGCCGCGACCGGCTATCTGCTCGGCATCACCGAGGGCCGCGAGTACGCCGAACCCGAATGGTATGTGGATGTCTGGCTGACCATCGTCTGGGTCGCCTACCTCATTCTGTTCCTTGGCACGATCCTGAAGCGCAAGGAACCGCATATCTACGTCGCCAACTGGTTCTACCTGTCGTTCATCGTGACCATCGCGATGCTGCATGTGGTCAACAACCTGTCGATGCCAGTCTCGTTCCTGGGCTACAAGAGCTACTCCGCCTTTTCCGGGGTCCAGGACGCGCTGACCCAATGGTGGTACGGCCACAACGCGGTCGGCTTCTTTCTCACCGCCGGCTTCCTTGGCATGATGTATTATTTCGTGCCCAAGCAGGCGAACCGGCCAGTCTATTCGTACCGGCTGTCGATCGTCCATTTCTGGGCGATCATCTTTCTCTACATCTGGGCTGGCCCGCATCACCTGCACTACACCGCCTTGCCAGATTGGGCGCAGACGCTCGGCATGGCGTTCTCGATCATGCTGTGGATGCCGTCCTGGGGCGGCATGATCAACGGCCTGATGACGCTGTCCGGCGCCTGGGACAAGCTGCGCACCGATCCGATCATCCGCATGATGGTGATGGCCGTCGCCTTCTATGGCATGTCGACCTTCGAAGGCCCGATCATGGCGATCAGGGCGGTCAATTCGCTGTCGCATTATACCGACTGGACCATCGGCCACGTCCATTCGGGCGCGCTCGGCTGGGTTGGCATGATCTCGTTCGGCGCAATCTACTACATGGTGCCGAAGCTCTGGAACCGTCACCGGCTCTACTCGCTGCGGCTCGTCACCTGGCACTTCTGGCTGGCGACACTCGGGATCGTCGTCTACGCCTCGGTCATGTGGGTGTCAGGCATCATGCAGGGCCTGATGTGGCGTGAATACGACCAGCAGGGCTTCCTGGTCTATTCCTTCGCCGAAACCGTCGCTGCCATGCACCCATACTACGTCATGCGCGCCATCGGTGGGGCCATGTACCTCTCCGGCGCCCTGATCATGGCCTGGAACATCACCATGACCATCCTCGGCCACCAGCGCGAGGAGGAGCCGATGCCGAGCCCCGTCGCCATCCGACCTGCGCGATCAGGAGCCAGGTAATGGGCTTGATGGACAAACACGCAATCATCGAGAAGAACGCCACGCTTCTTCTCGTTGGCTCGCTGCTCGTGGTGACGGTCGGCGGTATCGTCGAGATAGCGCCTCTCTTCTATCTCGACAATACGATCGAGAAGGTGGAAGGCATGCGCCCCTATTCGCCGCTCGAACTTGTCGGGCGCAACATCTATATGCGCGAGGGCTGCTTTCTCTGCCATAGCCAGATGATCAGGCCGTTCCGCGACGAAGTTGAGCGCTATGGCCACTACAGCCTGGCTGCCGAGTCCATGTACGATCACCCCTTCCAGTGGGGATCGAAGCGCACCGGGCCGGATCTCGCCAGAGTTGGCGACCGCTACTCGAATGCATGGCATGTCGCGCATCTTACCGACCCGCGCTCGGTGGTGCCGGAATCGATCATGCCGAGCTATGGGTTCCTGAAAGACACGCCGATCGACGTGAAGGATTTCTCGACGCATCTGGTCGCCAACAGGCGTGTAGCCGTCCCTTACACCGATGACATGATCGCGCACGCCAATGCGGATCTGGCGGCGCAGGCCGATCCCAATGCCGACACATCAGGCCTTGAGGCGCGTTACCCCAAAGTCAAGATCGGCGACTTCGACGGCAACCCGCAACAGGTCACCGAAATGGATGCCCTGCTCGCCTACCTGCAGATGCTTGGCACACTGGTCGACTTCAAAAATTACGACGAAGCCGCCGGCTACCGCTGAGGAGAACGCTGATGACCTACAATTTGATGCGGGCGTTTGCCGACAGCTGGGGCCTGGTTGCGATGGCGCTGTTCTTCGTCGGGTGCATCGCCTTTGCCCTACGCCCCGGCAGCCGAAGGCTGGCCGACGAAGCTGCCCGCATTCCGCTCGAGGACGAGTGATCATGAGCGACGAGCACATCGATGAGGTCTCCGGCGTCTCAACCACCGGCCATGAATGGGACGGCATCAGGGAGCTCAACAATCCTCTGCCGCGATGGTGGGTGATTACCTTCTACGTCACCATAGCGTGGGCGCTCGTCTATACGACCGCATACCCGGCATGGCCGATGCTGACCTCGGCAACCAAGGGCATGCTCGGCTATTCAAGCCGTAAGGACGTCAAGAACGACCTTGCCGCGGCCGAGGCCGCCAAGGGCAAGTATGTTGCAGCCATCCAGGCAAAGAGCGTCTCGGAGATCTTGACCGACGATGCCTTGCGCGAATTCGCGGTCGCTGCCGGGGCTGCCGCGTTCAAGGTCAACTGTACGCAATGCCACGGCTCCGGCGCTCAGGGATCGAAGGGCTTTCCCAACCTGAATGACGATGACTGGCTCTGGGGCGGCAGCCCCGACCAGATCAAGCAGACGATCACGCACGGCCTCCGCTTTGCTTCCGATCCGGACACGCGACTGTCAGAAATGCCGGCCTTCGGCGACATCATCACCGCCGACCAGATCGCACAAGTCAGCGCCTACGTGGCCAGCCTTTCCGGCAAGGTCCGCGATGCAAGTCTGATCCAACCCGGCGCCAAGGTCTTTGCCGAGAACTGCGTCGCTTGTCACGGCGACAATGCAAAAGGCAACAGGGAATTCGGCGCCCCCGACCTGACTGACGCGATCTGGCTTTACGGGTCCGGCGAGACGGCCATCGCCGCCCAGGTTCGTGCGCCAAAGCAGGGCGTCATGCCGGCCTGGGTTGGCCGTCTCGGCGAGATCAAGGTCAAGGAACTTGCAGTTTATGTCCATTCGCTTGGCGGCGGAGAATAGGAATGGAAGCCCTATTCTTCGGTCACCCCTGCCAAGCGGACGAGGCCCGGCGCGAGCCGGGCCTCGACACCATTCCTAATGCGATCTGCACAACCCGGCAAGGCTGTCCTACCGCGAGGCTTTTCGACAGGTGCCCCTGACATTGGCTGGGAAAGTGGAGTTGCACGTGCGTGACAAGACGCAGTTGACACGGCTCGAAACAGAAACTGTCAATGCCGCCAAAACCCGCAAGCCCCTTTATGCCGCGCGTCAAAAGATCTTTCCGAAGCGCGCCTCGGGCAACTTTCGCCGCTTCAAATGGCTGGTGATGACGATCACACTTGGCATCTATTACCTGACTGCGTGGCTGCATTGGGATCGTGGCCCATTTGCCCCGGACCAGGCCGTGCTGCTCGATCTCACCAATCGGCGCTTCTACTTTTTCTTCATCGAGATCTGGCCGCAGGAATTCTTCTATGTGGCCGGCCTCCTGGTCATGGCCGGTGTTGGACTTTTCCTGATTACCTCTGCTGTCGGCCGTGCCTGGTGCGGCTATGCATGTCCGCAGACCGTGTGGGTCGATCTGTTCCTTGTCGTCGAGCGTGCGATTGAGGGGGACCGCAACGCCCGCATGAAACTCGATGCCGGCCCCTGGACCGCCCGCAAGCTGATGCTGCGGGTCTCGAAACACGCCATCTGGCTTGTCATAGGGGCGGCGACCGGTGGCGCCTGGATTTTCTATTTCGCTGATGCACCAACACTTGTGGGCGAGCTTTTCACCGGTACCGCCGCACCTGTCGCCTACATCACCATCGCCGTGCTGACGGCGACGACCTACACCTTCGGCGGCCTGATGCGCGAACAGGTCTGCACCTATATGTGCCCATGGCCGCGCATCCAGGCAGCCATGCTCGATGAGAATTCGCTCACCGTCACCTACAATGACTGGCGCGGCGAGCCGCGATCGCGCCACGCCAAGAAGGTGCAAGCCTCGGGGCAGTCCGTCGGCGACTGCGTCGACTGCAATGCCTGCGTCGCGGTCTGCCCAATGGGAATCGACATTCGCGACGGCCAGCAGCTCGAATGCATTACCTGCGCGCTGTGTATCGACGCCTGCGACGGCGTCATGGACAAGCTCGGCAAGGAGCGCGGGCTGATCTCCTACGCGACGCTCTCCGACTACAACGCCAACATGATGCTGGCGACCGCAGGCGGCTCCAGTTCAATCAATCCGTCGCTGGTCAGGACTGCTGTCGGCACCTTCTCCGATCAGGTGGCGCATTTTCACATTCGCAAGATCTTCCGGCCGCGCACCTACGTCTACATGGGCTTGTGGTCGCTGATCGGGCTGGGCCTGCTCTATTCGCTGCTGACGCGCGATCGGCTAGAACTGAACGTGCTGCATGACCGCAATCCGCAATTCGTCACACTATCCGATGGCTCCATCCGCAATGGCTATAGCGTCAAGCTGCTCAACATGATCCCTGAGCTAAGGACAATCGTCGTCACCATGCAGGGTCTGGAGGGTGCCGACATGGTCGTCGACGGCGACGACATCCCGGCCGGCCGGTCTTTCGCCATCCCGGTCGAACCCGACCGCCTGAAAACGTTGAAGGTCTTCGTTCGCCAACCGGCGGACCAGATCCACGCCCCGGCACAGACCTTCAAGTTCCGTGTCGAGGATAAGGCGAACTTCGAGTCGAACGAGTACGCCGCCACATTCAACGCGCCAGAGGCCGCCAAATGACCGCCAATGCCCAAAAGCCTCGCGAATTCACCGGCAGGCACATGCTGGCCATCATTCTCACCTTCTTCGGGGTGGTCATCGCGGTCAACCTGACCATGGCCACGCTCGCCAATACGAGTTGGACCGGCCTCGTCGTCGAGAACACCTATGTGGCCAGCCAGCAATTCAACAAGGAGGCCGAGGCCGGCCGCGCTCAAGCAGCGCTCGGTTGGACCGGCAAGCTGACCATCGCATGGGGCGAAGTCCGCTACAGCCTCTCCGACGCTGCAGGCAAGCCGGTTCCTCTGCACAGCGTCAAGGTGCTGTTTCGTCATCCCGCCTACGAGAAAGAGGACAAGTCCGTCACGCTCGCCCTCGCCTCCGGCCAGGAGTTCGCCGCCCAGCATATGCCGAAGGACGGCGTCTGGATCGTCGAAGTCGACACCGATGCCGGCCTGACACGACCCTATCGCGACGTCCGCAGGATTATGATTTCTCATGGAGCGCTGCAATGAGCTGTTGTGCACCGGGCGCTGAAATGGCGCTGGATCTGAACGGCGCCACGTCGGTCCTGCCATCCAGCCAGGAGATCAGGTTGGCGAGCCGATCGCTTGGCGATGATCTTCGGCAGACCGATCTTTCAGTGCCGACGGTTCATTGCGCCGCCTGTATCCAGACGATCGAGGCGGCACTTGGAAAGCTCGATCACGTCGAAAGCGCGCGCGTCAACCTGTCGACGAAGCGGGTCGCGGTCCGGTGGCGAGGAGACGAGGTGCCACCCTTCGTCGCCGCGCTTGGCAGGCTGGGCTACGAGGCGCATCTGTTCACACCCGAGGTCGATGACAAGGACAAGACGCTTGCCGAACTGATCCGCGCTGTCGCTGTTGCCGGCTTTGCGGCGGGGAACATCATGCTGCTTTCGGTCTCTGTCTGGTCCGGCGCCGAAGGTGCTACCCGCGACCTGTTTCACTGGGTCTCGGCGCTGATCGCCATTCCTGCCCTCGCCTTCGCCGGCGGAATCTTCTTCCGTTCGGCCTGGAATGCTTTGCGCCATGGTCGCATGAATATGGACGTGCCCATCGCGGTCGGTGTTTCGCTCGCCTATGCCATGAGCCTCTATGAGACGATCAATCATGGCGACCACGCCTATTTCGACGCGTCGGTATCGCTGCTGTTCTTCCTTTTGATCGGGCGCACGCTGGATCATGTGATGCGGGAGCGTGCCCGGACTGCCGTGAAGGGCCTGTCTCAGATGGCCGCGCGTGGCGCCATGGTGATGCGCGGCGACGGCGCGCGCGACTATCTGCCGGTCGGCGAGATCGAACCAGGCATGCGGTTGTTGATCGCGGCCGGTGAGAGGATCCCCGTCGACGGCAAGATCATCCAGGGAACGTCGGATCTCGACTGCTCGCTGGCCTCAGGCGAAAGCACGCCGAAAAACGTGGCGCCGGGCGAAGCAGTACAGGCCGGCGTGCTCAATCTTACCGGCCCGCTGACGATCCAGGCGACAGCCGCCGCAAAGGATTCGTTCCTGGCGGAGATGGTTCGGCTGATGGAATCCGCCGAGGGCGGTCGCGCGCACTATCGCCGCATCGCTGATCGCGTGTCGGCACTCTACGCGCCCCTGGTTCATCTCACCGCCTTCGTGACATTCCTGGGCTGGATGGCGGCGACCGGCGACTGGCACCGGGCGATGACGATCGCCATCGCTGTTCTCATCATCACATGCCCCTGCGCGCTCGGCCTCGCCGTGCCGATCGTCCAAGTGGTCGCGGCGCGGCGGCTTTTCGAGAGCGGTATCATGGTCAAGGACGGTTCGGCCATGGAGCGCCTCGCGGCGATCGATACTGCCGTGTTCGACAAGACCGGCACGCTCACGCTCGGCCAGCCCCGGCTGGTCAATGCGGACTCGATTGATCCGGGCATGCTGGCAATCGCCGCCGACATGGCCGCGCATTCGCGTCACCCGTTTTCAAAGGCCATGACCGGCTTTGCCGCTCCTGGCGGGCAACACAAATTCGATGCCGTCACAGAGCATCCGGGGTTCGGGATCGAAGCCACTGTCGCCGGAAGCACCTGGCGGCTGGGTCGACGCGGATGGGCTGGATGGAAGGCCCGGACCGGAGGTGAAGGCAAACATGGCTATGGTGGAACGGCCCTGACAAAAGACGGGTTCATTGTCGCGACCTTCGATTTCGAGAATGCGCTGCGCGCCGACGCGGCGGCGGCGATCAAGCGATTGAACGATGCCGGGGTGTCGATGCAAATGCTGTCGGGCGATACCGCCGCAGCCTGCGCCGAAGTGGCAAAGCTGCTGGATATCGACGACTTCGTTCCGTGCCTGCTGCCATCGGGCAAGCTCGAACGCATCGAAACCCTCGCGAAAGTTGGGCACAAGGTTCTGATGGTTGGCGACGGCCTCAACGATACGCCGGCCCTGAGCGCGGCGCATGTCTCGATCGCACCGGCCACCGCCGTCGACATTGGCCGCAACGCGGCAGACTTCGTCTTCCTGCGCGAAAGCCTCCTGGCGGTGCCGCTCGCCCTGGGCGTCTCGCGCAAGGCAGGAAACCTGATCCGGCAGAACATCGCAATCGCAATCGTCTACAATGCGGTGGCAGTACCAATCGCCATCCTCGGGCACGTCACGCCTTTGATAGCGGCGATTGCCATGTCTGCCTCATCGCTGCTTGTTATTGGAAACGCATTGCGCTTGCACGGCTTCATGGCGAATGCGACGGTGCAAGTTATTCAAAAAGTCAGACGCTCCGCAGTCGGCTATTCGGCACAATCCTCGTGACGACCTTGCTCTATCTCATACCAGTGGCCCTTTTTCTGGGTGCACTGGGCCTGTCCGGCTTCGTCTGGGCATTGCGAAGCGGTCAATACGAAGATCTCGACGGAGCCGCCGAGCGGATACTAATTGATCGGGACGACAAACCGGGACGCTGATTTCAATCCGCTGTGCATAAGATGCGCGGATCCCGCTCGTCAGTCGAGCCGGCTCGGTCGGAGCAAGCTGTCCATGCTCCATGACCAGCTTGACCTAAGCTGCGCACTACATTGATTTGTGAAAATCCACTGTCGTGCGAAGGACTGCCTTCCCATGCACCCAGTATGAGGCGGCTGATGCCGCGAGAGTACCTCGCGCGGCCGGACGAGCTTCGCACTGTGCGCACGGGTAACAAGTTGAGCGTCGCGATCGATCACCCGAGCGTGAACTACCAGTGCCGGTTGATCGTGCCCTGGCTGATCCAGATCAGGGTCATATTCGCATCAGTGGTGCTTTATAGGCCAGTCTTCGAAGGAGAATGCATGACTTATGTATCGCGGCCAGACGCGTCCACCTCTGATGGGGTTGCATGCTTCATTGCCGATCCATGCCAATTTCCGGCCCTGCGCCTTGCAGCAATGCGGTCACCGAAACTCAGCGCAGATCACGGTGTTCCGCACGTGGTATCCACTCGTCACGACGATAATAATAGGCAGAATCCCATGAGCGCCGTTCACATCATCGACTGCCACAACGCGAATGACTACTTCGCCGACAGGGCGGACGGACCGATCACACAGAAGATGCTAAAGACTGTCAACATCCGCGCGGAGCTCCACATTGCTTTGGACCGAAAGCATTTTCGTGAGGCTGTAGTCCAAGCGAACAAGGCGAAGTGCGACGTGCTTCACATCGCTGGGCACGGCAATGGAGACGGGATCGCTTCGTCCAGTGGGCGAGGTAGCCTTCTTTGGGCTGACTTCGTAGAAATGTTCCAAGGCTCGGATCCAGCGCCGAAGATCCTCGTGATGTCAATGTGCTGCGGAGCATCATACGCGTTGGGCCGTGCGTTTTCGAGATCGGCCAAGCGCCCGACGTTGATCATTGGTTCGAGTGACGCGCGCTATTTCGACGACTATGTCGCCGCGTGGGCTTTGCTCTATCGGGGACTGAATTGCAAGGACATCGACATCGAAGCCATGCAGCAGGTTCTTGATGAGATATGCGCGGTCGTGCACGGAAACTTCCGCTACCTTGGCTGGGACGAGGAGCGAGAGCGCTATCTCTTATATCCTCGTAGGAAGGACCGCTTCAACGTCGTGGAGCGTGAGTAGTTATGCGCACGGGTTCCAGGTGGAATGTGGCGATCGATGCGGCGCGGCCGTGGCTGACCAGCGTCGCGAGTGTCTCGCTTGCTGGCGGCGATCTGCGCGGCTGCGCGGCGAAAGGGCGGGATCGGTTAGCCGCATCCACCTCTGAGCGGGTTGCGTGCTTCGTTGCCGATCCATGCGAATCCCCCGGCCCAGCGCCTTTAGGCAATGCGGCGGGCACGGAGCTCAGCGGATGTCAGTCGGCTCAGTTCCACCGTTACACGAGGATAGCCGACGGGACGGCGGCACGCTGATGGGCTCTGACGACAATTTTGACATCGTTGTCGTTGGAGCCGGGCCGGTCGGCCTTTCGTTCGCTGCGTCGCTTGCCCAAAGCGAACTCAAGGTGGCAGTTGTTGAACAGAACACATTCGATAGTCTGGCGAATCCGGCTTTCGATGGTCGCGAAATCGCGCTGACCAACGCTTCGATCAGAACCCTTCGCGAGCTCGGCGCCTGGGATGTCATCCCGGCTTCGGACAAATCAGCAATTCAAGGCGCGCGCGTGCTCAACGGCTCGAGCGCATTCGCTCTTCGTTTCGATCCTCCCAGCAACTCTGGAGAACCGCTGGGGGTTTTGGTTCCAAATTGCCGGATCCGCGAGGCGCTGTTCAAAATCGTCCGCTTGCAGGATCGCGCCCGGCTGTTGTGCGGCCACTCGGTCGTCGATGCAACAAACAGCCAAGAAGGAGCAGTCGTAACGCTCTCTAATGGCGCGCGTTTAACTGCTCGGCTTGTTGTTGCCGCGGATTCGCGTTTGTCCGCCACGCGTGATCTGCTGGGCATCGGCGCCGATATCAACCGGCTTGGCCACTCGATGCTGATTTGCCGAGTGAGGCACGAGCGCGCCCACCACCAGATCGCCATCGAATGGTTCGATCACCATCAGACGATAGCGATATTGCCCCTCGCGGAGGGCGTGTCGTCGCTGCTGCTCACATTGCGCTCAAACGAGGCCTATAGACTGCTTGCCTTCGATGACGATTTGTTCCTGTCGGAGTTGACGAAACTGTGTCGAGGGCGCCTTGGAAAAATGACCTTGGCAAGCAAGCGCCATACCTATCCGCTGGTCACGACCTGGGCGCACAAATTCCGGGCCCCGAGCGCCGCACTCATCGGCGACGCTGCCATCGGCATGCACCCGGTGACCGCTCACGGATTCAACATCGGTCTCAGCAGCCAGAAGCAACTCGCCCGTGGAATCATGACTGCGTGCCGCGACGGCCGCAATGTTGGCGACCCCGACATGCTGCACATATACGAAAGGCGGCTGCGCCTGTCGGCGGCGCCGCTCTACCATGCAACGAACATACTGGTTGGACTCTACTCCAGAGACCACCTGGCGGCACGGCTTGCAAGGCATCTGGGGCTTCGCTTTGCCCAACATGTTCCCCTTGTCCGGCATGGGATTTCGGCGGAGCTCCAGCGGTGATACTGCACCAGCAGTTGCATTTTGCGCGATGTGCTGGGCGAGCGATGGGAGAGAGTGCATCATGCGCCGGAGTAATCCTGCTCCCGACGCTGATCTCCGATTGAAGAATTAACCCCGTCCTTCAGGGGGGCTGCATAGGCTGCGGACAAGCAGGAGTAAGCAAGCTGACCCGTCCAGCCCTGGAAAAAGAAGATCCGCTGGAGGCGAGAATCCTTCAGGACCAGCTCGCTGATCTGAGGGCAGGCCTTTTCGTCTCAATGCCGATAAGCATTGTGCTGTCCGGGCTGATTTTGACCGTGCAGGCCCTTTCCGGGAACGGTCTTGCTGGCGCGGCCTGGTTTTCGGTCGTTAATGCGATAAATGCCGCCCGCCTTGCACTCGCCCGTCATCAGCTGAAGGAACCCGGAGTCCAGGATGATCTGACACGGGTTTGGCTGCGGCTTCGCTGGTTTGGCAGGCTTGCTCTTCTGGCGGGATTCACCTGGTCATTCCTTGCCGTCCTAACGGCTGGGTACACGACGTCTCAAGCATCGCTGCATCTAATAATTCTGGCGGGCATTTCAGCTGGCGCGGTCACGTACGGCAGCTCATAGGCTGCGGCAGCGATATACTTCATCACACCGCCACTCCTCATTGCCGCCGCATGCTTGCTGACGAAGGGAACCCTGGAAAACTACATTCTGGCTTTTGCCGTCCTGCTTTTCGAGGGCGGCCTAGCTCGAGCCTCGTTCGTTGGACAAGCGCGCTTCCGTGACGCGAGCCGCCTGAGACATCAAGCCGAGCGGCTTGCCGCGGAAATGGAGCGCAATTCCAGGGAGGACCATCTTACCGCGCTCCTCAACAGGCGCGGCCTCGAACATGCAATCGATCAGTTTGAGAACACTGATGGGCCCTTTGTGGCCATGCTGATTGATCTGGATGGGTTCAAATCTGTCAACGATACCTACGGTCACAGAACGGGTGACGAGCTGCTTGCCAGGATCGCCCGCCGAATAGAGGAAGAAGCACCGGAGGGCTCAACGCTCGCCCGCATCGGTGGCGATGAATTCGTGCTGGTTTTTTCCTCGCTTAGAAATTCGCCTTCTCCCAGCAATCTCGCATCCAATCTCATATCCAAGCTTGCTCGCCCCTATCCTGGCGTCGCCTCCGTCCGGATCGGGGCATCCATAGGAATATACTCGGCTAAAAACCCGGGGCTGACGGAAATGTTGTTGCGGGCGGACATCGCCCTTTACACAGCTAAGCGCCGTGGCAGGAACGAATTTTGCCTGTTCGATGCCGAGCTCGACCGGGAACTGCAACGCCGCCAGTCCATCGAACGCGATCTTCATTCGGCGATAAAGACGAGAAGCTTGGGCCCTTGGTTCCAGCCAATCGTAAGACTCGACACCGAAGCTGTGATCGGTTTTGAAGGGTTGCTAAGGTGGTCCCATCCGATTCACGGTTCCATCTCTCCGCCCGAAATCATGACAGCGGCACGCGAAACCGGAATGCTCCAGCTGCTAACTCAAGCTGTATTTTCCGAATGTTGCGCTTTTATCGACGCCTTGGTGAAAGCTGACTGTCGTGATGTTCGTGTGGCGATGAACGTTTCACCGCGCGAATTGGAGGCCGGCGATATCGACGAAATGGTTCTGAATGGTCTGGCGGCAAAGGACCTCCCTGCAACGATGTTCGAAATTGAGATAACAGAAGAATCGCCCGTGGACCCGGACAGGGTCGATGAAAAGCTCGGACGGCTTTCACATGCCGGCATTTCCATCGCGCTCGATGACTTCGGCACCGGCTTTTCCACGTTGGCATCGCTCAAGGACAGTCGGATAAGGAAGGTGAAAATAGACCAGGGCTTCATTCGCGGTTTAGCCAAATCGCGGGAGGATCGGCTGCTTGTCAAAACCGTGATCGATCTTGGTCGGACGCTCGGGATCGAGGTCATGGCCGAGCGCGTCGAGACAGAGGCGGATCGGCAAACTCTGCACAAGCTTGGCTGCAAAACCGCTCAGGGCTTCCTGTTCTCCAAGGCGGTGCCACTCAGCCAAGCGCTTGGTTTGGCAGTTAAAGAGCGCCAGGAGTTGTGACCGGCATCCGCCATTCGCTCACGCGCGCCACCTCGCCGGGTTCAGCGGTATCCTGCAAGTGGATGGCTACTCGGCCTATACCAACCTGGTCAAGGCACGGGACAAAGCCGGCAGCAATGAAACAATCCGGCTCGCCGGGTGCTGGGCTCACCTGCGGCGCAAATTCTACGACCTGCACATCAGCGGGATCTCGCAGGGCCGCGACGGGTTCGATCACCGCCATGACCGAATTGTGGAAGGTCGAGACAAGGTTCGTGGCAAGGATGCTGGAAGCCGCGCCGCGCTGCGTCAGGAAAAGTCCGTGGCCATTGTCGCGAGCCCCTTCGATCTATGGGAAGCGGAACTGGGCAAGGTCTCGGGGAAATCCAAAACCGCCTTGCGGGGCTGACCTTCCATCTGGTCCGTGGTTAGCTGATAGGCGGTTTATTTGTCGTGCAACGTGCTCTTTCAGCCTAAGCTGCTCCACGCGTGGGGTACCAAATGTCAGACTTTCACCACTAGGAAATCGCGAACGGGCGCGGCGCTTACTGGCCGCATTGCCGCAAAATAGCGTCGGAAGGTGGGATCGGCGTGACGTTGTTACTCAGAGTGAGTGGTCCCGAGAGTTGAGGGCAGAATCGAAATTCGCGTGTTCCTATAGCGCATCTCCGATCGGGGGCCATCGCCACGAGCAGCAGATGAGGCAATGCGCAGCTTGGTCGATCGACAGAGTGATGCGGCACGACATCCATTTCCTACCAGCCCATTCCCCCCGATACAGCCGCGCGTCTACTCGAACCTAGAGCTGTCGAGCATGAGCAAACACCGTCCTTGTTGTGTTCTGAGAACTCCAGCTTTACCTCGCCGAATGGCAGCTCGGAAATGATGCAGTCAAAAGTGTGCATACCGCGGCAGCGACCACATTGTTTCAGTCTTTTCAACAGCGTAAGAATCTGACGGTATTTTTGACGGTACTCACTGGTTGTGTGACTTAAATTAAGTAATTGAAACAATCATGTACGGCCTTAATTGATGATTGAGTGGGAGTAGGGGCTGGCCGGTAGCATCGAGCAGACCGGCGCCCACTTGGTCTCCGTTCGATGTTGGCTGCTCTTGCGGCTCTCGTCTTCCTTCCAGCGACTGGACTGTCTCAAGCAAGGTTGGAGCCGGGTGTAAGAGGCATTACCGGCGTACTCTGGCGTGCAAATCGGCTGAGTTGGTCAGCGCCAAAGCGGCTTGGCGCGTCGTCCTTGAGGTCTCGACATGACCCTAACCCGTCCTTTTTCAGCCTTATCACGAATGTCGCACATGCTTTGTAAATCAGACATTGCGCTGGCGCGGTTCGAGCGCTCCAGTTAATTAGAGCATCTGATAGCCGGCCAAGAGTGTGATCAGAGATCCGACAACCCGCAAGACCGTCCTTTCCCGCGATGCCTTGACCATCTATCCCGACAGCGGTGCCGCAAAAATGCCTCCAGCGATCAGGCCGGCAACTGAAGTTGGGTAGTCGCGGAATCCGCCGGCGTGCTCCCAACGGCCGGTAAGAATCTTGGCGAGGAATCGCAACGAGACCGAAAGGGCAATCAGGAACTCGCTCGCATTACGTTCCGATGACGTACGGAGGCTATCCACTTGTGCCAAGCAGGCCGATGGCGGCGAGATATCTCTCGCCGGAAGCGATCGAGCAGCAACTTCCAATGCTTCTATTGGTTTCGGCCCGCCGCAGACTCCATCGTGCAAGTTGAATATCGTTGTTGAACAGAATGCATTGGGTTCAAGGGCGTCCATGGGCACTTCCGCGAGATTGCTCCCAGCGGTTGTCGGTGCTAAATTTCGCAGAAAGCTGCCGCACTGATGTGTCCGAGTGCGCCGCCTGCCGCCGCCGATGTGCTCTTAGAGTGGCCTAATCTTAGAGTGGCCTAAAGAGTGGCAGGGTTTGGAGACCGCGACGATGAGCCTGACGCGCCGCGATTTGTTGATCGCCGGGAGTGTGGTGTTTTCCGGGGTTGCGCTCTTCTCGCCGCGGAGCGCACGTGCGAACGATGAAGCGCTGGATCTCGTCAAGCAGCTCACCGGACGGACGGCTACGGTATCGGATCGCCTTCACCTGATAATGCCGACGGACTTCCCGACCGGCTACACCGTGCCCATAAGTCTTGACATCGACAGCCCCATGACCGAGGCCGACCATGTAAGGCAGATGCGCGTGTTCGCGCCGCGAAACCCGCTCATCGAAGTGGCCAGTTTCAATTTCGTCCCGCAACGCAGTCTGCCCCGCGTGTCGACACGCATCCGGCTTGCCAAACCGCAACACGTCGTCGCTGTCGCTGAAATGAATGACGGCATCTTGCTGATGACCACGACGTGGGTCCGTGTCGCCACGGATGGCTGTGCTTGAGATCGGAGAGAGACAGGTGACCACCCCGACACCACGCGTGATCGTGCCAAACGCTGCGGCGAAGGGGGAGATTTTTCAGGTCAAGACCATTATCAGCCATGAGATGGAAACGGGGCTGCGCCATGATGATCAAGGCAATGTAATCCCGCGCAAGATCATCAACAAGTTTATCTGTCGCTACAACGAAACTGTGGTGTTCAGTGTCGATCTTCACGAGGCGATTTCGGCCAACCCGTTCTTCGAATTTTCCTTGCGCGCGACGGAGAGCGGCCGGCTCGATTTTGTCTGGGAAGAAGACGGCGGTGCCGTCTATATGTTGTCGCACCAGTTCACGGTCGGTTGAGGTGGCGACACAATCGAGCTGCGCGAATTATAGCGTGACAAGTTGAGTGGGAGCGTGACCGGAAAACTGCGAAACAGACGGGTATTCAGCATGCGCCCCGTCGCGAGATCTGCGATTGCCACGGGTCTCGTGCTGCTCTTCAGCCAATCCGGCGCGGCGGCGGGGCCCGATCAAGGCGCTCAACTCGCCGCACTCTGTGCGTCCTGCCATCGTCTCGATGGCGGCGGCACAGGCATTCCCAGCATCATCGGGCTTGGTGAGGAGAGGCTCACCAACGCCCTGCTTGCCTACCGGGCGAGCGAGAGTCCAAATCACATCATGCACGTTATCGCGCTGTCGCTCAGCGACGAGGAGATCGCGAGCGTCGCGCGCTATGTCGCAGCGCAGGGAAGTAACCCGCGATGAAATCCTGGACTCGTCGCGAGTTCGGCCGCCTCACCGGAGCAGCGTTGCTAACGGCGCTCAACCAGCCGAAGGCGCGGGGCCAGGCCAAGGCGCGTGTCGTCGTGATCGGCGGCGGCATCGGCGGCGCAACGGTCGCCAGATATCTTGCCGCCAGCGCCACGGCTATCGAGGTGACCCTGGTTGAACCGCGGCAGAGCTACGCGACCTGCTTCTTCAGCAATCTCTATCTCGCCGGGCTGCGCCCGTTCGAATCGCTCAGTCATGGTTATGAAGCGTTGGCAAAACAAAATGGTATCATCGTCGTTCATGAGTCCGCCGCGGCGATTCACCCGGCGGCGAAAACCGTTGCGCTGAACAACGGTTCAAAGCTCAGCTACGACCGTCTCGTTGTTGCGCCAGGCATTGCGTTCAGGGATCGGGCGCTTGAGGGCTATGACGAAGCGGCGATGGAGATCATGCCGCACGCCTGGAATGCAGGGCAGCAGACCAGGCTGTTGCGCCAGCAACTGGAAAGCATGGAGGACGGCGGGCTGTTCGTGCTCGTTGCTCCGCCGAATCCGTTTCGCTGCCCGCCCGCCCCCTACGAGCGCGCTTCGCTCGTCGCATCCTATTTCCAGCGCCGCAAACCCAAGGCCAAAATTCTGATCCTCGATGCGAAAGACACCTTCAACGCGCAGGACCTGTTCCAGGACGCTTGGAACCGCCATTATCCGGGAATGATCGAATGGCTACCGGCCCAGTTCACCGGCGGGGTCACGGCAGTTGACGCGAAGACCCGGTCGGTGATCACCGCGGGAGCAACATTCAAGGCCGCGGTGGCCAATGTCATCCCGGCGCAAATGGCCGGGCGCTTGGCGCAGCAGGCAGGGCTCGCCAATCGGTCGGGTTGGTGTCCGGTCGATCCGGTCACCTTCGAATCGGCGCTGCAGCCCGGCGTCCATCTGGTCGGTGACGCGATCATCGGCGGGGATATGCCGAAATCCGCCTTCTGCGCCAACAGCCAGGCCAAAGCCTGCGCCTTTGCCATCGCGGCCGATCTCACCGGATCAGTACGTTTCCCGGCGCATTTGTTCAACACCTGCTACACCTATCTCGCCCCCGACGATGCGTTCAGCAACGCCATCAGCTTCAAGCCCGTCGACGGGAAGCTCAAGAGCGTCATCAGCTTCGTCAGCAAGGTCGAGGAAAGCTCCGAGGTCCGCCGGCAGGCTGCGCGCGCGGCGGAAGGCTGGTATGACGCCTTCACGCACGACGTGTTTGGCTGAAACGAAACTCAACTCCGCTCGACGGCCGGGCCGGCCATTGCGGAAATGCCGGCGCCATTGTGGGTACGCTCCGCCTTGGTGCCGGATCGTTGCTCCGGGATCAGCGCTGGAACAGGGTCAGGCAGCTGCTCCAGCCGCAGCGAATTCACCACCACGAGGATGCTCGAGCCGGCCATGACCGCCGCCGCAAGGATTGGCTGCAGAAGTCCGAATGCTGCGAACGTCAGCGCGACGAGGTTGTAGCCGAACGCCCACATAAGGTTGGTCAAGATGGTCCTGCGGACCGCGCGGGCCACGTCGACGATCCAAGGCAGCATCCACAATCCGTCCGCAGGCAGCACGAGCGCCGCAGTCTCGCGGGCGAGATCGGTGGCGGAGCCGACGGCAATACCGACATCTGCGGCGGCCAGGACCGGCCCGTCATTCAGTCCATCGCCGACCATCGCCACCGAACCGTGGTCATGGCGGAGCCGATCCAGGGCCAGCCGTTTGGCCTCCGGCGAAAGGCCCGCTTGGACGTCCTTGATCCCGACCAGGGCCGCGATCCGCTCCGCCGCTTGCGCCAAGTCGCCGGTCAACAGCGTGGCGTCGAGCCCGCGCTCACGCAGGGCCGCGATCGCGGCCTGCGCCTCGGGAAGCGGTGAATCATCGAGCGACAGCACGGCGTGAACCTGCTCGCCCCAACCGACATAGACCACCGAATGACCGCTCGCCTCCAGCGACCGCGCACGCTCAGTCAGCGACGGGGGAAGCGGCCAGCCCAGATCATTCATCAATCTGCCGTTCCCTGCCGCTATGGGCCGGCCTTCGGCACTGCCGCGGATGCCACGGCCGGGAACCGTCCGGACATCGCGGGTGACGAGCGGCGTGATGCCCCGCTGAGCGGCGGCTGCCGCGATGGCCCGCGCCAGACCATGCTCAGAAAGGCGCTCCAGACCGGCGGCGCGCGCCAGTACTTCGTCGATGCCGACCTCCTCGCAGTCGACGCCGACGAGGCGCGCTTTGCCCGCCGTCAGAGTGCCGGTCTTGTCGAAGGCGAGCAACCGGACACGAGCGAGGGTCTCGATCACGCCGGGATCGCGGACCAGGCAGCCGTGCCGTGCCAACCGGCCGATGCCGAGTGATGTCGCCATCGGAGCAGCGAGGCCGACGGCACAAGGACAGGCAACCACCAGTACCGAGAGGCCAATCAGCAACGCCCGATCGAACGGCAATGACTGCGCCCAGTAAACAATCGTCAGCCCGCCGAGGGCGAGGACGAGCGGCACGGACACGCCAACGACGCGATCGGCAAGGCGCTGGGTTGGACTGCGACGGCCCAGCGCTTCGCGCACCAACCGGCAAATCCGCGCCCAGCGGGTTGCAGTTCCGTCACCGCTGCTTTGGATCAGGAGCGGGCCGTCGATATTGATACTGCCGGCAATCACCTTGGAGCCGGCGCCTTTTGTCACTTGCCGGCTTTCTCCGGTAATCACGGCTTCATCGGTGTTCGATTCCCCCTCGACAACCACGCCGTCGACCGGAATGCGCTCGCCTGGCCGGACCCGCACCAGCATGCCGGCCGATACCTCCCGCACCGGACGGCGGATCTCTGCCGCGCCATCGACCACGGTCGCGCTCTCGCTTTCTGCGGCCAGAAGAGGTTCGAGGTCGCGCGCCGCCCTGGCGCGGCCAACAGCCTCGAGATAGCGGCCAACGGTGAACAGCATCAGCACCATCACGGCGGTGTCGAAATAGACATGCGTGCTGCCCTCGAACACGGCAAATGCCGAATAGAGGTAAGCGGCAGCGACGCCAAGCACGATGAGTGCCGACGACGTCACTCGTCCCTGAATGCCATTGAGCCACATTTCGCGCAGATAGGGTCCGCCGAGAATCACCACCGCCGGCGTCGCGAAGATCCAGAGCAAAAGGTGAATCCACGGCAGCACGCCCGCATCGACGCCGGTGAACGCGTCCGAATAGAGGAGGAGGCTGAACATCATGATATTCATGGAGAGAAAGCCTCCCACGCCGAGCTGGATCAGAAGCCAGGCGGCTTCCCACTCTTCGTGTCTGCCGCTCTTCACCTGAAAGGCGATGCAACAGCCGTAGCAGCAGAACGCGCAAGCCTCACCGTTGAGCCTGCGCTCCATCGGGCGCAGGCCGACGGGCAGCGAACAATGGCTACAGAGGATATCGCCATGCGCAGTCATGCGGGATGTCCGCCCAGCCAGGCAGGGCCGATATGCGCGTCGGAAGGCAGGAGACCACGGCCGAGCGTGATGAGACCGAGCAAAAGAATAAAGCCACCAGCAAGCCGCACGCCGCGCCGCCGCCAGGCTGGCCCGAGTATCCGGCCAACGCCGCCCATCATCAACATCGCGGGGAAGGTTCCCAGTCCGAACCATGCCATGACGAGAAACCCGGGAAGCGCTCCGGCGGTGCTCGCCGCCTGGGCGGCGAAGGCATAGACCAGGGGACATGGCAGGAAGCCGTTGAAAACGCCAAAGGCGAGCGGTGCGGCGCTGCTCCGGGCCGTCAACAGACCGCGCAGGGACAATGCAAATGTGCTGCCGCCAAATCCGATCGCAAGGCGATGGAAGACCTGCAGCAAGCCGAAGAACTGCAACGCCATGGCAATCATGAGCAGGCCAGCGACGATCGCGAGAATTCGTTGGGCGGTGTCGAGGGAGCCGTTCAAGAGCGGCGCCGCCGTTAGACCTTGCGTGGTGCAGATGACCTGACCGATTGCACCCGCGGGCCCGCCCAGAAAGCAATAGGTTGTCAATCGGCCGGTATTATAGAGCAGGTGGCGA
Source organism: Mesorhizobium sp. (assembly GCA_004020645.1). Lineage (GTDB taxonomy): Bacteria > Pseudomonadota > Alphaproteobacteria > Rhizobiales > Rhizobiaceae > Mesorhizobium. The sequence continues at coordinate 43,770 of SAQL01000014.1, forward strand.
AGGACGGTTGCGCCTCCGCCTCGCTGATCGCGGCCCAGCGCACAGGCAAAGCCGCCGCACATGCCGATGCAATGAAAGCTGCCTGCAAATCCAGCGGCGAAGATCACGAGGTAGTAGATCATTGGCGTTTTCGCAGCGCCGCGTCCGCGTCGCTATTGCCGCACAAGATAGACAAGAAAGATGATAAAGCCGACGGTGCAGCCGCCATAGATGAGGAAGCCGAGCATCTGTGGCAAGCCAGCGTCAGCGAGCTTGAAAATGGTGTCCTGTAGCATCCGCTGCTCCTATGTCAGCCGAAATAAAGACGAAGCACGTTTATCGCCACCTCGAAGGTCAGGAAAAGGAGGTTCAATGCGGCGACCCCAAGGAGAATTTTGGCTACCAACATCTCCATCACTCCTGCCTTACCAGCCCTTGCGACAAGTCTCTTAGAACAGACGGCCGGGGCCGAGCCCGCCCCAATAAACATACATGTAATACAGCCCCCAACCGAACAGCAGCACGTAGACGACGAGAAGCCATAGCGGAATGAATCCCACACGCGCCTGTATCAGGCCGCCGGCATAGTCCTCCAGTTCAGGGTGCGAGCTTTGACGCACATCCAGTTCAGGGTGCGTCGGGCTCTCCGGATCGCTGCTCTGCAGATCGCTCATTCTCCATCTCCCTTTCAAAAAACCCGTTGGCGGCTTTGTCGGTGCCGCTCAACGCGCCGGATAGGACGCCCCAGATGAACAAGAACAGGGCCGCCAGGCTCATCATCATGGCGCCCGCATACGGTCCGGTGACTTCAAAACCGAGCATGCGCTAACCTCCTGCGGGTGTTTGTTCCTCGCCAGGCGGCGCTGGCGGGCCGGACGCCGGCACCGACGGATCGGGCACATAGGCTCGCTCAGGCTTGTCAGCGACCAGTTCCAGATCGTTCAGCGCCGCGCGGGCCTCCTGCTTGATCGACAGCGGCTGCAGCGAGAGCGGGTCTTTATAGGCGGAAAGCGCCACCACGAAATAGGAAAGTGCCCACCGGTCCTCGTCCGGAAAGGAATCCCGATAGGACGGCATCGGCGTGCCGCTGAGGCCGGTAGTTATCGTCCGGAAGATGTCTTCGACGGCCGGGCCAGACTTGAATTGGCCGCTGGTGAGGTCGGCCGGCGGGGTGGCGAACCCGATATCATCCTTGAGGCCGGCAGCCTTCTCGCCGTCGCCCTTGCCGCCTTGGCCGTGGCATTCCCAGCACTTCGCCACCTGCCAAACCTCCTTGCCACGGTCCAGCATCGTCTGGGACGGGGTCGGCGGGCGCCCGATATACAACGGTGGGCCAGGCGGCTCCTCGACGAAGAAAGCGTAAGGACTGGCGGGGTCGGAACGGTCAACCGCCAGCTCATACTTGATGTACTGGATCACCGCCAGCCGATCGTTGAGCGGCAGTTCGTACCAAGGGGGCATTGCCGTGCCGCGGATGCCGCGAGTAATGGTGCGCAGCATGTCGCCGTCCGTGGGCAGGGGCTCCTTTGTCAACCTGAACTTGAAGACTGCGGACGTGAAGTCCCTGGGCCGCTGGTTAAACATAAAGGTGGCGGCCGGCCCGTTGCCGTCGCCTTTGGCACCGTGGCAACCGACGCAACGGCGCTCATAGACTTCCTTGCCATAGGCAATCCATTCCTCGGAGCGCGGCATGGTCGCATCCATGACCTCCAGGCTTTGCGGCTCGAAAAGATCGCGCCATTTACCCCGGTTCGTGCCGAGCTTCTGGACGTAGGAAACGAGCGCCGCCAACGATTCCGTCTCCGCCGCGATGCTGACGGTTTCTCCTGTGTATTCGTCATTCGGCGTCAGGATGATCGGCTTTCTTTCGCGCGCCTTCAGCGGCACGAACAGCAACCCGTTCGCATTCGGCGTCAGCTGGATGGCTTGCTGGCTGTCGAAGTCGAACAGGCCTTCGGTGACCTCTGTCCTTTCCAGGGTCCGATTGCCAGCGCCGTCGTCAACGATACGGACGGCTGCATCGGGCTCGTGGAAGAGGCCGCGATACGGCGCCATTATCGAGTCCGGCACCAGCATCCGCGGATTGTAGAAGTGCGCCAGGTGCCACTCGTCGCTGTATTTCAGGCCGACGCGCGTCAGGTCCGGCCCGATCCGGCGTGTGCCTAACAGGTGCGGCACGTCATAGGCGTATTCGCCCGCCTCGCTGACCGGCCCCCAGCGGCGGATCTCGCCGGTCACCGGCCGCACGAATTGCGAATGGCAGTACCAGCAGCCTTCGCGCAGGTAAATGTTGCGGCCGCGACGCTGCTGCTCGGTGTAGTCCGTCGCCTCTGCAACCGTCCATTTCAGCTGGCCGAAATCCGTGCGCACCACCGAGGTCACGCGCGTAGTTCGCGAGGACGGCTCCACGAAGGGCAGCACGCCCTGCGTGACCACCGCAAGGGTAATGCAAAAGACGCCGGCGAACAGCGCGAAGAAGCGAACGTTCACTGCGCGGACCCTCCCGCCGGGGCCGGGATAGGCGCCTCCACCGGCCTGCGGGCGCGTCGCGCCTCAGCCGCCGGGCTGGTCAGTGCGGTCAGCATCAGATTCACCACCAGCAGCGACATACCGATATCCATGCTGATGCCTGCCAGGGTCCGCGCCAGCCAGTAGGGCTTCACCCAGACGAGCGAGTCGAGCCATTCGACACCATTCATCCATTGATAACCCTGCTGCAGCCCGCCCGCTGTGAGAACCAGGCCCATGGTCGTGATGCCGACAGTGATCAGCCAGAACGACCAGTTGCCGAGCTTGAAGGACCAGAGTTCGCGCCCGAACAGCCGCGGCCAAGTATAGACGAGGCCCCCCATCGCCCAGACGACGAAGGTGCCGAACACGGTGAGATGCGAATGCGAGATGACGAAATCGGTGAAATGGGTCGGCTGCTGCAGCTGCCGCAGCGCCTCGGTCGAGCCCTGGAAGCAGCCGACGAGATACATGAGCGAGCCCATGATCAGGAACTTCGCCGGCAAGTTCCTGCCGAACTCATGCCACTTGCCCATCATGGTGCCGAAGAAGTTCACCAGCACCGTCCACACCGGTATGATCAGCAGCATCGACGTGACGACGGCCAAGGTCTCGGCCCAGTCCGCGATCGGGCTGTAGAGGTAATGGTGGATGCCGACGAACGGGTAGAACAATGCCAGGGACCAGAAGCCTACCAGCGAGAGCTTATGGGCATAGAGCGGATTTCGCGCGCTGATCGGCAGGAAATAGTAGATGATCACGTAGCCCGCGGGCGTTAGCCACAGCCCGACGATGTAGTGGAGATAGAGGCCATGGAAGGCGGCGCTGTTGATGCCCGAGATCGTGTACGGCAGGATGAAGCTTCCAAGCACGAAGTTCATCGTCGTCCACACGAAAGTGGCGATCAAGTACCATAGCGCGACATAGATCGCCGGCTCGAGCCTTCGACTGATCGTGATCAGGAATTGCGCGGTAGCAACAGCCACTACGATGAAGAATGCGACCTTCGCATAGAGCGGAAACTCTCCGGCTTCCAAACCGTCACTGTCGCCGAACAGCAAGCCGACCAAACCGGCAAGCGTTGCGACGTTCCAGACCCACGCGAGGAGAACCGACCACTCCGACCATATCACCCGCACCCCCGACAGACGCGGCACGAGATAATAGCACAGGCCGATGAAAAGCGTCGAGAAGGCGCCGAAGATGACACCGTTGACGTGGACCGGGCGCAGCCGGCCGAAGGTGAGCTCGAGGTTTCCCGATCCAAGATAGTCGGGGTAGTTGAAGGTGCTCGAGATCAGGACGCCGACGGATGGCGTCACCATCAGCCAGAACATGCCGAAATAAAGCCAGGTCCGCACGACCCGGTTGTCGACCAGCGCATCCAGGTCCACATTCGCGAACTTGCCGCGCAGCTCCATCCCAGTCTCTGCCAACGCATAGACCTCCCCGCGCGGTTCCCGGGCCGCACCACTGCTTCAACCCCACCCGTCCCGATGGGACTCGCTTCGCGCTCCCGTGAAGCCGGTGCCCGGCTATCGACGAGACTAGTACTTGCCTGGCACCAACACCGAGCCGGTGTTCGACCAGGTGATGTACGCCTCGAGCGCCTTCATCGCCTCCGATTCGGGATCGATCTTCTCGCCCTGGTTCGGTTTCTCGATGCACCAGTTGATCATGTCGCGCAGTGTCGCGAACTTAGCCATCGACTGCTGGAACTTCGGGAACGCATGCGGGTGGGTATCGGAGGCCATCGGATGGCACATGGCGCAGGCCCACCCGGTGGTCGACAGCTTGACGCCCAACTGCTCCGCCATCGCCGCATCACCGTGGAACAGGAGGTCTCCCTTCCTGACCTCCTCCATAAACGTCTCTTGATAGAGTTTCAGCTGCTTTGGCGTCACCGGATCCTTGTTGGCACTGGCCGGCCCGACGACGACAGCAGCTGCGACGACCGCTCCTGCGACGGTGGAACGCCTCAGAATGCAGAGGAATGTCGATGTGTTTATCATAGCCACCACCCTTTATGGATTTTCCCACGGGTACTGATTGTCGGCGATGCGTGGCCGTATGACCTCCTCAATGCTCTTGTCGTGGTCCTCCGGCGACTGGACGAACACCTCCTTGCGCCCCCACATGATGTACTCGACATCGACCTTGTCGTCGGCGTTGACGTTCACGGTTTCCCAACCGACCCCGTCGAAGGGATCGCCAGGATCGACACGGATCATCGGCTTGGTCAGCTTGGGCACGCCTTCCGGCGCATACGGCCACGGCCAGGAGGTCGCCAGCATGCCGATCGAGCGCATGCTGCCGATCTCGTTGTAGAGCACCTGGTGCACGTGACCGTGGATGTTGGTGACCTTAGTATAAGGCTTCAGCACGTCATTCACTTCGCGCCAGTCGCGCACCCAGAAATTCCAGGGCGGGTAGTACTCGTACAGCGGATTGTGGCTGAAGATGACGATCGGCTTGGACTTATCCCACTCGGCGAGTGTCTTCTGCATCCAGTCGAGTTGCTCGCGGCCGACGCCGGCCCACGCGCCGGCAACCGTGCCGTCAAGGGTAGCCATGTGGCCCATGCGCTCCTCTGGCGTCATCTTCTTCGCTGTCCAGTAGTCCGGTCCCCGGCTGACCGTATCGAGCCCGATGAAGCGCACGCCTTTGTGATCGAAGGTCCAGTTGGGTTGGCCGAACAACTCGCCCCACTTCTTGCCCATATCCAGATACCAGTCATGCTCGCCCGGGATGTAGTACTTCTTGATCTTCAGATCCTTGAGGAGCTCAACGCCAAGCTCAAGTTCCTCGATCTTTCCGAGCTGGGCCAGGTCGCCGCCGAAGATCAGGAAGTCGGCCGGCGGATCCATGGCCTGGACCTCCCGCACGGCGCGCACCACTTTGTCGACGAAGCGCGTGTTCAGCGATCGCGGATAGAGATGGGTGTCCGAAATCCAGGCAAACTTGAAGGGCGCTTCGGCGGCGTGAGCGACGTCGATGGTGTTGAGCAGCGGCCACCACGCGAAGGTCTGGCCCACGGAAGCAGCGCCGAACAGCAGCGATCTGTGAATGAAGGTGCGGCGGGTGATTTGGAGCGAGTCGTCGGGGCGTACTCCCGGCTGCTGCAGCACCGCATGCATTTCGCGCCGAATGCGGTCAAGCTCGTCAGACATCAGGGGTTCCTCCTCAGTACAGACCGTTTCTTAAAGCGTCGGCCTTCTCGCAGGAGCGCGACCCTGTTGAATCAGTGGGTCGCCCATTTTCTTATTTTTTCAGTTCAATCGTCAGACTGGTGGCCTTATTCTCCTCTACCGTTACGGCCTGCTCGATGGGCCCGGTGAAGGGGTGGATCGCCACGAGCTTGTAGTCCCCAGGCGGAACATCGGTTATGCTGAACTTGCCGTCGGCGCCGGTGACAGCGTAGTAGGGATTATCCACCACATAGATCCAGCCTTCCATCCAGCCATGCGCGTCGCAGTCGACGCGGACAGTGCCGGCCCGTTTCAGTTCGACGGGTATCCGCTGGCCCTTATTAGGCAGCGCCAGGTTGAAGGCGGTGCGCTTGCCATAATACCCGTGGGTGTTGTGGAGCATTGGATCGCTGTTGACCACCTCCAGCGAACCGGCGGGTATCATCTGAACCGCGGGCTCAAAGCGACATTTGAGGTTGTTAAGCTCAGGCGGCTTTCCGGGCTCCGGCCAAGCCTTTCCCTGTGCCACGTCGACCAGCTGCACCGCCGCGTTCAGCACGGCCTGATCGCTGCCGACTTCGATCAGCGGCTCCTCGCGGGGGTCGCCGCACACCTCGATATCCTTGGTGGGGATGATCTTTGTTGTCGGCACGTCGCCGCGGTAGACGATCGTACCCTCGATCGTTCCGCCTCCCGTGACCGGACCCACTTCGTAGGCTTGCGCAGGCGCGGACATCATCGCAACGACAGCGATCGCCGCCAGCCCGCTCATCAATTCGCGAATGGTCATAGACGCCACCTCCTTCATTAGGGTGAGGGGCAACTTTTAAAACTAGGGCCAAACCAGCACCATGTCTAGCCATTCAGCAAAAAAATATGATAAGGTTCGGCGGTTTAGGCGAGTTTGCTAGTTGCAAACATTGCGGGGTTTTTGGAGCGTCTTTCTCGAAGTACCGGAGGTACTTGATGAGCCGACGGCATGAACTCCTCGCTCCGGGCCTACGGTCCCCCATATCCCGCTTCTGCATCATATTCGCAGCGGCCCTGTCGATCTGCCAACCGCTTGCGCGGAGTGACACACCCGTGACGGTCGGCGGCTCATTCACGCTTACGGCGCCGGACGGAACGACGGTCACCGATGAGACTTATCGCGGCAAATGGCTGCTGGTTTTCTTCGGCTATACTTCCTGTCCCGACATCTGTCCGACGACGCTGTCATCAATCGCCGCGGCGATTGAGGAACTCGGCCCCGACGCCGCAAAACTGCAACCGCTCTTCATCACTGTCGATCCCGAACGCGACACGCCTGAGGTGATGGGAAGCTTTACCGCGGCGTTCGATCCGCGCATCGTGGGACTGACGGGCAGTCCGCAACAGATCGCTGCGGTTTCGGAGGCATATGGCGCCTACGGTGTGGCGCGCCAGGGCGAGGCGGGCGGTGACGACTACCTAATGGATCACGGCACCCACATCTACATCATGAACCCACAGGGGCAATTCGTGGAGGGGCTATACTCTGATACACCAAGCAGCGGCATTGCCGCTACGTTGGGTGAACTGGTGCGATGATACGAGCCCTGGGATGACGGACATCACGATTATGCAGTTGATCGATCCATAGAGAGTTGTCATCCGGAAGGAGAGCGACCATGCAAAGACATACAAAGGAAGCTTCGGAGCTTAAGGCATTGATCCTCGCGGATCTTCATAAGGAGCCGGGCTGCGAGCACGTCACTGATTTTGTGATTCAGCGGCTCGAAACCAAGGAGAACGGGGCAAACTGGACTGTCAAATATCTGGATCCTAATCAAGATAAGGTCTGCGAGACAATTCTGATAAACATAGTGCGAATGTTGCAGCTCAATTTCGACCTTCCTGAACGCGGGTCGTGAGGAACGATGCGAGCGGGATCGGCGCGCATCGCGCTTCGACATAATTCGTATGCAAGCAGGGGAATCGGGCGATGGCGGAACCCACGGCGTTGCACTCCGGCAAACCTGGCGGCGTAAAGAACGTCCTTGCGCCGCGGCGATTTGGACCTCCGATGACCGGAGATGCGGGCGATTTGGCCGATGGGCAAGGCCGTATCTTGGTGCCAGGCAATACGAGTTATGACGGTTTCTTTGCAGATGCGATCGCGCGTCTGCAGGAGGAACGGCGCTACCGTGTGTTCGCGGACCTTGAGCGCGTCGCCGGACGCTTTCCCAATGCCGTGTGGCATTCCCCGCATGGACCGAAGGACGTCGTGATCTGGTGCTCCAACGACTATCTCGGGATGGGACAACACCCAAAAGTGGTCGCCGCCATGGTGGAGACTGCTAGCCGCCTGGGAACCGGGGCCGGCGGGACGCGCAATATCTCCGGCACCAGCCATCCGCTCCTAGAGCTCGAGAGCGAGCTTGCCGATCTCCACGGCAAGGAGGCGGCACTGGTCTTTACGTCCGGCTATGTTTCGAACCAGACTGGCATCTCGACCATCGCCAAGCTGATCCCCGGTTGTCTGATCCTGTCCGATGCGCTCAACCACAATTCGATGATCGAGGGCATCCGCCAGTCCGGTACGGAGAAGAGCATCTTCCGCCACAACGACGTCGATCATCTTGAGGAATTGTTGAAGGCAGCGGGTCCGGATCGGCCAAAACTCATCGTCTTCGAAAGTCTCTATTCGATGGACGGCGACGTCGCGCCAATCAATCGCATTTGCGAAATCGCCGATCGTTACGGCGCAATGACTTATCTCGACGAGGTCCATGCTGTGGGCATGTACGGCCCTCGCGGCGCCGGCATCGCCGCGCGCGACGGCGCCATGAACCGGATCGATGTGATCGAAGGCACGCTCGCCAAGGCCTTCGGCTGCCTCGGCGGCTATATCACGGGAAGTGCTGTGCTGATCGATGCGGTTCGTTCCTATGCTTCGGGTTTCATCTTCACCACCGCGTTGCCGCCGGCGATCTGCGCCGCGGCCACAGCGGCGATCCGGCATCTGAAAACCTCGCAGTGGGAGCGCAAGCGCCAGCAGGACCGCGTCCGGCGGGTCAAGGCGGCGCTGGGTGCCGCTGCGCTGCCGGTCATCCTGAGCGACACCCATATCGTTCCGGTGGCAGTCGGCGATCCGGCGCATTGCAAAGCGGCGAGCGACCTGCTGCTGAGTGATCACGACATCTATATCCAGCCGATCAATTATCCGACTGTGGCGAAGGGAACTGAGCGGCTGCGCATCACGCCGACACCCTGTCATGAGGACATCATGATTGATCGGCTCGCGGCAGCTTTGTTCGATGTCTGGGATCGGCTCGGGCTACCACGGAACAATCTCGCCTGAGCGGCCGAATGAAGCTTCGCCGTTCCCCGAAGACTAGGTCTTAAGGATCAAGGAAATGGCTGCCAAGGAGATCATGTTTTCGTTCGAGGCTCGCGACAGAATGCTGCGCGGCATTGACACCCTGGCGAATGCGGTGAGCGTCACGCTTGGCCCGCGGGGGCGCAACGTCGCGATCGGCAGGGAGCACGGCGCGCCGCGGGTCACGAAGGACGGCGTGACCGTCGCCAGGGAAATCGAACTCGACAACAAGTTCGAGAACATGGGCGCCCAGATGGTGCGTGAGATAGCAACAAAAACCTCCTATCAGGCCGGCGACGGCACGACCACCGCCGTCGTGCTCGCGCATGCGATCGCCCGGGAGGGCGCCAAGGCGGTGGCCGCTGGCATGAATCCCATGGACCTGAAGCGCGGCATCGATCTCGCGGTCGAAGCCGTCGTCGCGGAACTCAAAAACAATGCCACGAAGGTCACCTCGAACGTCGAGATTGCGCAAGTAGGCACCATCTCGGCTAACGGCGACAGGGAGATCGGCCGCTGCCTCGCCGACGCCATGAAGAGGGTCGGCAATGACGGCGTGATCACTGTCGAGGACGGGACGTCGCTCGAAACCGAACTCGAATTCGTCGAGGGCATGCAGTTCGACCGCGGCTATATCTCGCCCCATTTCATCACCAATCGCGCAAAGATGCGGGTCGAGATGCAGGATGCCTATGTCCTCATCAGCGAGAAGAAACTGTCCAGTCTGAACGAAATACTGCCGCTGCTGGAGAAGGTGGTGCAGGCCGGCAAGCCGTTGCTCATCATCGCCGAGGATGTCGAGAGTGAAGTGATGGCGGCGCTGGTGGTCAACAAGTTGCGCGGCGCTCTCAAGGTTGCAGCCGTGAAGGCGCCGGCCTACGGAAACCGGCGCAAGGCGATGCTGCAGGATCTCGCGCTGATGACCGGCGGAACGGTGATCTCGGAGGATTTGGGCATCAAGCTCGAGCATGCTTCCCTCGATATGCTCGGGCGCACCAAGAAGGTGATGATCGACAGGGCAAACACCACGATCGTCGGCGGCGCCGGCAAGCGAGAAAGAATCGAGGCCCGCATCGCCGAGATCAAGCTCGAGCTTGCGGAAACCACCTCCGATTTCGACCGCGAGATGCTCCAGGAGCGGCTGGCCAGGCTCGGCGGTGGCGTCGCCGTTATCCGGGTCGGCGGTGCAACCGAAGTCGAGGTCAGGGAGAAGAAGGATCGCATCGATGACGCGATGAACGCGACAAGAGCCGCGGTTGCAGAGGGCATTCTCCCCGGCGGTGGGGTCGCCTTGCTGCGCGCCGGCAGGGCGCTCAAGAAGCTCAAGGGCAGCAACGAGGACCAGCAGGTCGGCATCGCGATCGTCAGGAAGGCGATCACCTGGCCGGCTCGGCAAATCGCGATCAATGCCGGCCTGGAAGGCTCGGTTGTCATCGCCGGGATCCTCGAAAACGACGACAACGCCTATGGCTACGATGCCCAATCGGGCGTGTACGGGGATCTGGTGTCAAAGGGCATCATCGACCCGGCCAAGGTGGTGCGAACGGCGCTCCAGGGCGCAGCCTCGGTGGCAGGCCTCCTCATCATGACGGAGGCCATGGTGGCCGAAGTGCCTGGCCCGCCGCCGCCGGAGCTTCCCGGTCACGAGCATCATCATCACGAAATGGATTTGGATTTTTGACCGCTTCGCGGTCGTAATCCGGGTTCGCGGCTATCAACAATGATCTCGTCCGCTATCGAGGTGAGACAAATCGTCGAGGATCGCGGTATCCGACCGAGATGGGTCAAAGTGGCGTAATTCGCCATCTGGAGCTGGAGCGAAGTCAACAGAAATGCGGCCATTGAGAGGAATATTTCTAGGTCGCAACCAAAAAGGCCGGAGCAGTCGGCCTCGATGCCCTTAGGCAATGGATCATCAACGATCAAAAACGCGCCATCTTGGCTTGGATCGAAAAAGCACCAAAACGGCCTATCCAAGCCCCTTAAAACAGCAGAGTCGTGGACTGTGCAATCGAGTGGGAGTAGAGGAAAATCGGCATACGCAGATTTGGCGGGCTGTTGCCCTCCTTCCGCGCCTACTCTCTGGTCGACCTTAACTGGTTCGCGCTCCTTTCCAAGCAGCTTCGTCGATCTGAACGCGTTGTGCGGTGGAGAACTACGATCAGTCTGCGATGCTAAGGCCCGCTTTCCTCAGCGAGCCGAGGAAAAACTCGACATCTTGCGAACGGGCCAACCGCGCCGAAACCACCTGGCGCATGTTCTTCACCAAATCAGGTTGATTTTGGTTCAGCCATGCGACCTCGCGATCAGCCGCGATTTTGTATCCTCCCTCGCCGAAAACGGCAGCGGCAAGCAAATGATAGACCGGATTCGACGGAAATGGCGATTTGTTGATCCACATAGCTGCCTGAGGATAATCCCCGCTGAAATACGAGCAAAGGGCCAGATCCACGTCATAGTAGCCTGGCCCTGGGTTCTTCTGACGCGCCTCCGCTATCAACTGGCATCCGTCATGCCAATTTCCAGAAACCGCCAGGCGCTCTCCATATTCGCCCATAAACTCGGTGTCGTTCGGGTTGATGGTCAAAGTCTGCTTGCCCACTTTCAATGCGGCATCGATCTCCTTGTGGAAATAGAGCGCAACCATTTCCGCCTGGCGTCCCCGAATGTTGACAGGATCAAGCCCCACAGATCGCCTTGCCGCCGCCAAGGCGCGATCGAGCGCAGCGGCGGACTCTGCGGAGTCGCCTGAAAACTCGAATCGGTAGTCATCTATGTAGATTAGCGAGAGAAGACCCCAGGCGGTGGCGTAGGTCGGAAAGCGGTCCACCGCCTTCTCAAGGCACGCGCGTACCGATGACCGGCTTTCTGCATCGACACCGACGCGATATGCGTAGAAAGAAAGCGTGCAAGAGTAGGCGGCCCAATCGTCGGGCGGATTGACGACGTGGAGATTGGCGTCTGCCTGGAAGATGACGCCATATGCCTGGGCCAGGCTCGATGACACATTACGCGCGATGTCCGTCTGGACTTCCACAAGCTCCGCCACTTTCAGCCCGCCATCATAGCTTTCTGCCCACGGAACCGAGTTGTCTGCCCGGTTGAGCAGCCGGACCCGAAGCCGGAAGGCATCGGTCGACAGGCTCACGCTTCCGGCCAGGACAAATCGTGATGGTGAGATCGACGGATCGTCCCCCTTTGCGGCCGACTCCACGACCACGATGTCCTTGAACTTGGAAAGCTGGCCGACGACTTCCTGCCTCAATCCGCTCGCAATCGCCCTGGAGGCTTCCGTTCCTGAAAGATCGTCAAATGTCTCGACCAGCAGTCGCGGAATCTCAGGCGAAGTCGGGCTGACGCCGCCACTCGCCAATCCCAATGCCAGAACAGCCAGTGCCGCGACGGTAGCCGCGAGAACCACTGTCAACCATGATGCCTTCATCCATCGAGGAGTCGGGACTTTCTCTGCCCACTCAACCGGCAAGTCCGGCTCAATGGTCTCGGGGGGCGATCGCACCGAGAACGTGGGAACGTAACCGCCTTTCGGGATCGTGATGAGAATTGGATCGGCGTGTCCGGCAGTCAGGTAGTATCGCTCGAGCCCGCGCCGGAGGTGGCCAGCCTCAATGCGGACAATCGGATCCGTCTGCGGGTCGAAGGACATGTCACGGCCGAACACTTCGACTGCGATCGAATAGGCCTTGATACGATCACCGCGACCCGCCAACGTCTCCTCCACCACATGGCTGAGGAAGCGGCGCTCGCGATCGGTTGCATCGAAGTCCGCACTGTTGAGGATCAGGGCAAGCTGGGCACGACAATCCTCTGGGGCAAGCCTATGCTCCCTCCCTGCGGCTGGTTCGGCCCGGATCACCTTGATTCCCTCACCTGACGTTCTGGGGGTGACCACTCCAGTTATATTTCATTTTCGCTGGTTACCCTCGCTGCGTAATTTATATCCGCGAGCCTGTTCTTGCAATACTCCTAGTAGTCTGAATGGATAACGCTGGGATGACGGCGATGGTTCGCGCAATGCGCCCGCGGATGACAACGGATCAAATAGTTAGGCGGCCTCGCCGGCAGCGCAGTTTGAATCTGCGATTTTATAGGCTTGGTGCCGACCGAGCTCGCTATGGATATTCAGAAATTACCCTGTCGCCCACGTAACTTACATTCCGCAGCCGCCTCCATGCGATAGGCTACGGTGGTTTCGGGAAAACACGAATTTCCGCCATGAGGATGGACGACGAACCGGCTGATAGGCAAAGAGCGGTCTCGGCGGCGGTCCGTCGGTTCCCGCAATTTGAATTGGCGATCCATCGGCTGATGGACCGAAGTGAGGGCTTTCAGGATATGTGCGAGGAACTTGGAGAAGCGGAACTCGCACTCTCGAGCATCGACAAGGTCCCGCCGGCATTGCGCGAGTCGAGACGAGCCGAATGGCAGGAACTGGTGGATCGGCTGGTTGGGGAAGTCGGAGCCGTGCTGCACGCGGACGCCGACCGGAAATCGCATGTCATTCCTTGGCCGCCACGCCAGAACTAAGCGGAGGCTGGCTTGGAATTTCTGTCTGGCAATCGAGCTGCGTGCGGTATTGGGCGGCCCCGACAGCGGACCCGACGGCTTCGGATTCCGCACGGGAATTGCCCTGCTGTTCCCGAAGTAAGCCCAGCACTGGCCGTGACCGCCATGAACAAATGCACCGCTGTCGACATGAAGAACGATCGGAATCCGATATCCATTAGCAGCGCAATGCGGATACAGATATGTTGTCACTGCGGGCGCGCAAGACGATCGCATCGAACATGAAGTAAAAGACGGAACTAGAGGGGACTTCGATATGGGAATCATCCGAGCTCTCGTGTTGGCTTCGGCGGGAACAGCGGCAGCGCTGGTTGCGGTGCCGGCGATCGCTGCGGACGCTGCGACGCAACTTCCTGAAGCCGCACCCGCGCCTGCTGAAGCCGCGCCCGCCTGGACCTTTACCGCAGCGCCCTATTTCTGGATGGCGGGAATGAAGGGCAGGGTCGGCGTCAGGGGCCTGTCGCCGGTAGATATCGACGTCGATTTCAGCCAGATATTCGACCACATCGATTGGTCTCCCCCGCCGGTCATGCTTGCCGGTGAGGCGCGCAATGGCCGTTACGCTCTTTTCACCGACTTCATCTACCTGGGGCTCGAGGCCGATGGCACGTCGCCCGGCCCGTTGGCTCTTTTTTCGGCCGAAGCGAACATGAACACGGTGGTGTGGACCTTCGGCGGCTCCTATCGGGTCGTCGACAATGGCACCGCGACCTTGGACGTTCTGGCCGGCGGACGGCTTTGGTACCTCGATGCGGATCTGACCGTTACTGGCCCTCTCGCCGTAAGAGAGGCCAGCGGCAGCAAGACTTGGGTCGACCCCATTATTGGTGTGGCCGGCGATGTTGCTCTCGGCAACGGTTTCGGACTCCATGGCGAGGCGGATGTCGGTGGCTTCGGCCTTGGCGCCGACATCGATTGGCAAGTGCAGGGCACGCTTCAATACCGGTACAGTGATTCGGTCACGCTGGAAGTGGGCTATCGCTACCTTGCCGTAGACTACGACGACGACGGATTTGTGTTTGACATAGCAATGCAGGGACCAATCATCGGCGCCAGATTTCGGTTCTGATTGGATCTGAGCCTGGGATGATTTCGAAACGGGAGAAGAGTTTGGGAAACTGTTTCGTGAGCCTGCCCAAAGTTAGGCGTATCTGCAACGTTTTGTGGGCGTCGGCGTTGGTTGGCCTGCTGTCGGGGTGCGCGTCCCGTCCGACGAATGTGTTGCTGCCCGTGGCCGATACCTCGCCTTCCGCCAGCAAGGTGGAGATGCTGGTCGCAACGACACGCAGTCGTTCCTCCAATCCGGCACAAATGTACACGGGCGAGCGCGGACTGGCCCCCGCGTTCGCGGAAATTACGGTTTCGATCCCTCCGCCATCCGTCCGCAAGGTTGGAGAGGTTGCATGGCCCAAGAAGCTGCCATCAAACCCGGCGACTGATTTCGCCGTCGTGCAGGCCCAGGAATTGACGCTCCAGACAGCGAAGGGGTGGCTTAGCGCCTCGGTCAGGAAGAGCCCGGATCACAGCGTCCTCGTCTTTATTCACGGATTCAACAATCGCTTTGAAGACGCGGTCTATCGCTTTGCGCAGATCGCAAAGGACACGGGCACGCAGAGCGTCCCGATCCTGGTCACATGGCCCTCCCGAGGCAGTGCGCTGGCGTATGGCTACGATCGTGAAAGCACCAACTACACGCGAAATGCGCTTGAACTGCTGTTCCAATATCTTGCACGCGATCCCCAGATAAAGGAAGTTTCGATCCTCGCCCATTCGATGGGCAACTGGCTTGCGTTGGAAGGCTTGCGCCAGATGGCCATCCGCAATGGCGGCCTTCCGGCGAAGTTCAAAAATGTCATGCTGGCCGCGCCAGACGTCGACGTCGATGTGTTTCGTACTCAGATTGCCGACATGGGCAAACAGCACCCGCAGTTCACCCTCTTTGTCTCGCAGGACGATCGCGCGCTCAAAGTTTCGAGACGGGTCTGGGGCGATATCCCCCGGCTCGGATCGATTGATCCGGAACAAGCTCCATACAAGGAAGAACTCGCGAACAACAATATAACCGTCATCGATCTGACGAAAATCAAATCCGGAGATCGTTTGCATCACGGCAAGTTCGCGTCGTCACCGCAGATCGTGCAACTGATCGGGGCGCGAATGGCCGGCGGCCAGACCTTGACCGACAACCGGATAGGCCTGGGCGACACGATCATTCACGCAACGACCGGTGCGGCGGCAGCGGCGGGCAGCGCCGCAGG
This sequence comes from Mesorhizobium sp., assembly GCA_004020645.1. Taxonomy (GTDB): domain Bacteria; phylum Pseudomonadota; class Alphaproteobacteria; order Rhizobiales; family Rhizobiaceae; genus Mesorhizobium. The sequence goes on from SAQL01000014.1 coordinate 59,627, forward strand.
GTTGGTGATTGCGGCACCTGTTGCAGCGGTCGATCAAAACAGCAGAGAAAATTTAGGCAATCACATCGGCGCCTTGACGGGTTCCCAGACCAGCGAGAAATCGAGCGCTGGTGACAAGAATTGCGCTCTGCCAGCACCATCCGCAAAGAAGTGCAAGTCATAGTGCTTTGAAGGGGGCACCCCAGATCTATGTCGCCGGACGGCAAAACTGGGAGACAACGCGATGAAACTCAGTCGACGCTATTTATTTCTCGGCGCTAGTCTAGCTCTGGGGCTTCTCGCACTTGGCTCCAAAAGCACGCAGGCTGCTGAAATAACCGAGGCTGAAGGCCGCGTCATCGCCAAGGAGGCCTACACCTGGCTTTCCGATGGTTGGATAACTACCGCGTCCTTCACACCTATTTCGTGAACACCAAGAGCCCGGAGTACAAGGCGCCTTGGAACAAACTCGCCCAGTCCGCGCGTCTGCACCCCGACGTCATAAATGCACGGATTCCAGGACACCGGCGCGAATGCTCAGAATGGGTCGATGTTGCTGAAAAAGTCCGCGACTAAGCCAAGTGGGACGCTTGCCGCGCGCCCGGCGGAACCATGGTGCTCCGCGCCACCCAAGAAATATACCGCGCCCGGTGCCCGACTAAGCGTCGGGTGGAACAGAATTGCCAATTCTGCTTCAAGCGCCAAACTCGCGCTCCGGACCCAAGAAAGGCAAATGAGTAGTCAGAGCGGGGTCACTGCGTGAGGCACTTGCGGCCCATTGCCATTGCCTTGTAGGTCCCCTTCAGATCGACGACAAAGGCCCCCTTGGTTTCCGGAAACACGGTCATTTTATATTTCTTCGCTACGTCGCGCTTGAACTTCGGGTCATCTGTCAAGATGTAGCCACCAGAGTATCCACCCTTGAGTTCGCCGCTCGTGCTAGTGGCCACACCACGATAGAGATGGCCGTCAATGGAGACGAAGATGTCCGAGTTGGTCCCGTTCTGAAGGCCGATATCCTCCTTCGTGAACACGCCAAGATACCCGACCTCCCGATTTGCGGTAACGCCCATTTGCACCGAACTTGGGCCATCTGAGTGCACGATCAAGCAATCTCCGCGGGTTTGATTGGCATAGACGGTCCAGCCCTCGACGTCGTCCCCGTATCGGACAAGCACATCGCTGGCCTTGGGAAGGGGGTTTTGATCTTGTGCGTAGGCTGCCATCGCAGACGAAAGTGCTACTGACGTTGCCGCGATGAGTGTCATGAATTTTCGCATTGATATTCCCCTTGTGTGCAGGCTAAATTGTTTCTGGCTATGGGCGCCCCATTGCGATTGCTCAGAGGTTGCTGTCCTCTTACGGGGCGAGGCGATATTACGCGCTGTGAGTGACCTTGGCCGATCGGCTCACGTCTGGGAACGTAAATAACTGTAACCTACGGGCTAATGCTGGCCAGCGCACTGCGGACCGTTCAGTCCTCGACGCCATCGACGACGGCATGATGTCCGGTTTGACCCCATTGCGGCCGTTCCTGAGAGATAGCCGACATCCTGCGAACGACTATCACGCGATAGCCATTGCCCTTGGTCGGATGTCGGTTTTGGCATGGCCCGAATTCCGTTCTCTCGGAATGCGTTGTGAACCGCCTTCTGTGCCGCCCGGCGGATCGCGGATTGCTTGCCCGGTTTCGCCGTGAACTTTGCCCGAATGACAAGGGTGCCGTCCTCGAGATCGGCAATACCTTTGCTTTTGAAGGGCTCCAAAGGATCGGGGGCAAGCTCCGGGTCCGCCGCAATTTCCTCACCGATCTGATTGAACAGCTTGAGTACCAATTCGGCGGCGAGCATGGATCGTGCCGTCGCGATGAGCGAAGATGAAAGTCCGCAGGAAGCGGACGGCATACTTGCGCACATTGGTATAGCGTTCCGTCGTCAGGATCGGGGGATAGGGATCGGCGTCCTTGACCATGGCTTCGATCATCTGCTTGGCCTTCAACAGCTTATACCAGCCGACATCCCGATCGAGGAGTCAATCGCATCCTTTCCGGTTTCGTTGGCAGCGACCAGGGCGCGCAGCGTGTCCCGGAACAGCCGAAGCGCCTTGGCGGTGTTACGGCGGGATTCGGCATGACGCTGCTTTTTCTGGTTGTTGGCTGGACCAAGTTTCCGTAACCGAAGCGCGCTAGCAGTGGCTCTCTGTCCGCGCTATAGCGCGTCTCGGGGAGTAAGGGTGGCCCGCTACCATGGCTTTGACGTCGCTTGTCAACATACTCGTGCCGGTCGGCCTGGTATTCATCATGATGGTCGTCGGCAGTCAGCTGACGTTAGCGGACCTCAAGCGCGCGGTCGGCGCTCTCTCCCTCATAGCCGCCGCCCTTGCGAGCCAATGGTTGATGCTTCCCCTGGTCACAGTCGCGCTCATATTGTGGATGTCGCCGCCGCCAGTTGTCGCTGTCGGCATGGCGTTGGTTGCGGTGAGCCCGATTGCTTCGTTGTCCAATTTCTACGTCATGCTTGCACGAGGCAATCTCGGCCTGGCCGTTGCCTTGACCGCCTTGTCGAGCGTGCTTGCGCTTGCCGCCGCACCGATGTCCCTGGTGCTTCTCTCCAGCTTGCTTCCTGAGCATGCCCTTGGTGTCGAAATTCCGGCGGGGAGCGTACTGCTGCAATCCCTTCTCACCCTTGTGCTGCCGCTCGCGGCAGGGATCGCGATCCGCTTTCACGCGAGCGAATGGGTCGCCAGGTGGAGCGCCTGGCTGCAGCGATTGAGTCTGATTACCGTCGTGTTGGTCGTAGGCCTGATTTTCGCCACGCAGGTGCTCTCGATGCCGACCGCGATTTTGATTGCGCTGGTTCAGCTCGCGCTGCTCTTCACGATCATACTCACAATTGCCGGAGCACTGACGGTTCGCCTGTTCGCAATCAGGTTCCCCGAAATGGTCGCTGCCTCAGCTGGCTTCCCCGCACGAAACCTGGGATTTGCCACGCTCCTGGCCGTCCAGGTCGCCGGCCGCGCCGAGTTTGCGGCCTTCGCCGCAGTCTTCTTTGTCGTACAGCTTCTCGTTCTCCTGCCGCTTGCTCTAACGCTCCGCAGGCTCGCTGCGATCACTCAGAGCCTGCGTCACGAACGGCCATCCTAAGCGTGTCCGAAGGACGCTCGCCATAGGTGCTGTAGTAGTATTTCGCGAAGTGCCCGAGATTGCTGAATCCGCATGCGAATGCGACCGAGGTCACGTTTGTTGCGGGGTCGGCATTGGCCAGCATCGCCCTAGCGTGGCGCATGCGAACCTGCTTGACGAACGTCATCGGCGAGACACCGCGACTCTTCTTGAAGGAATAGAAAAGGCTGCGCACGCTGGTATTGGCCACGAGGGCGAGCGCCTCGATCGTTATCGGCTGGTCCCAATTCTGCTCGACGTATTCCTCGACCCGACGCACCTGCCTCGGCGCCGAAGGAAGCGGCTGGCCGCCGAGCAGATGGCTGTAATTGTGGCGGTTGTTGCATAGAAACGCGACGATCAGCGCTTGCTCGAGTTCGGCAAGGACCAGCGGCGGAAGCGCGGCGTCGTTGCGGTCGAGCTCTCCCACGACGAACTCGAGAAGACGGAACTGTGCCGCAGCAGCCGCCGGATCGGGGCTGAGGTCGGTCGCAATTCGCAACGGCGGGTCGACTGGTCGGCCGAGCAACGCACTCAGCTTCCTGGTCAAAGCCTGCGGCTTGATCCTGACAATGAGATTCTCGAAGTCTGGTGAGTATTTGAGTTGCACCTCCGCACCCGGTCCGCCCACCGCGCCGTGGCCGCGCGATATCAGCGCCTCCGAGCCGTCGACAATAAGGCTGCCGCCGCCTCGGAGTGGGAAACCTTGAAGAAAGACATCCGTGTGGGCAAGCGACACCGTGACCGCGGCCCCATACCGGGCGTAGCTCAGCCCAACATTTGGGAGTTCGCAATGGTTGAGGTGCCCGTCAAAATCTCGCTGCGCCCCCCGCTCGACGTCGATCGACCGCACGGAAAACAGGCCGGACAGGCGCTGACGCAGTTCGCCGACGTCCTGAGTCCTGACACCCGGAAACCCACTCAACGGATCTTTCCGAACGATATCCATGGCCGCCCCTCATCCGAATATTTTCGGCCTCTGCGCATTTTTTGGCCGAAACCTGCGCTGGCAGAGTAGCGCAGCATTGCCCGGTGGTGAACTGTGCATCCGGCAGTTTGGTCAATTCAGAGAATACTTCGCGTCCCCAATTCGATTCCGAGAGGGCTTGTATCGATCGACATGATCGAGTTCGATCCCAACTTTGGCGACGGAGTCGTCGCATTTCGCCATTACGGCACGATGACGGAACGCGAGTTCACCGATCTTGCCGCAACCGTCTCCGAGTGCGCGCCGCCCCATGGTGCCGTGCTGCTCCTCCTTGACTGGCTCGGTATCGAGCGTTGGGCGTTCACAGCTCCGCAGACCGACACGCTGGCCGCGTGGCGCAAGGCCGCCCGGGCACTTCAGTGCGCCGCAATCGTCCACGATCAGCGCCTGAACCGACAGGCCGCGTGGCTCGGCGCAGTTCTTCGCGAAGAAGGCATCGTTGTCAGATCCTGGCCGCCGCAACGGGCGGCCACCGCCACGGTCTGGCTGCGAGCCGCTCGGTCGCTCAGCAGCTCAGATCGGAGTAGTTGAAAAGACATTCATCCATGATTTTTGCATCCTAGGGCCGAGCAATGCACTCCGTGAGTAGTCTCACTTGGCGATGGCGTGCATCGTTCGGCCACAAGGAACTCATTGCCTGTTGTCTTAAGCAGCGAATGCCGTGCCGTGTTCGCAGCCGCAAGAAAGGAGCGCCGTGAGTGAGATGATTACCAGACGAAACTATGTTCGAAGCCGTGAAATCCAGAGCACTGTCATCCGGGAAGGTTCAGACAAGAGAGGGTAAGACGATGTTCAGCAGCATGTTCAGTAAAGAATCTCCAGCCGCCCAGGACCGGTTGCGCAAACCATCGGCCGGTTGGCACTCGCGATGGCGTGCCGGTCTGGTCGGCGCCACGGCGATGGTCTCGGCTATTATGTGTGCGCCGGCCGCCGCGCAGGAGCAACCGCCCAACATCCTCGTCATCATGGGCGATGACGTGGGCACCTGGAACCTCAGCGCCTATCACCGCGGGATGATGGGCGGCAGCACGCCCAATCTCGACCGCATTGCGAAGGAAGGCGCACTTTTTACGGACTATTACGCTCAGCAATCCTGCACCGCGGGCCGGGCCGCGTTCATCCTCGGGCAGACGCCGTTTCGAACGGGCCTGCTCAAGGTCGGCCTGCCGGCCGCCAAGCAGGGTCTTCAGGACAAGGATCCGACGATCGCCGAGCTGCTGAAGCCCTTGGGCTATGCGACCGGACAGATCGGGAAGAACCACCTCGGCGACCGCAACGAGTTCTTGCCCACGGTGCACGGCTTCGACGAATTTTACGGCATACTCTACCACCTGAACGCCATGGAGGAGCCATTCGAAAACGACTACCCAAAGGACCCTGCCTTCCGCGCACAGTTCGGCCCGCGCAACATCTTGGAAAGCAAGGCGACGGACCAGGATGATGCCACCGTCGATCCGCGCTGGGGCAAGGTCGGCAAGCAGACGATCGTCGACAGCGGTCCGCTGCCGCCGCATCCCGGAATGGACCCTGCCGCCAAGGTCAGCATGGAAACCGTCGAACCCGAGTTGGTGCGCCGCTCGCTCGACTTCATCGACCGCTCGGTGAAAGATAAAAAGCCGTTCTTTCTCTGGCACAACAGCACACGCATGCACGTGTGGACGCACCTTTCCGACCAATGGGACGGAAAGAGCGGTCATGGCCTGTATGCGGACGGCATGATGGAACTCGACTGGGAGGTCGGCGAGCTGCTCAAGAAGCTCGACGAACTCAACGTCGCCGACAACACGATCGTGCTCTTCACCAGCGACAACGGGCCCGAGGTGTTCACCTGGCCGGACGGCGGCAACCACCCGTTCAGGGGCGAGAAAGGCACCACCTTCGAAGGCGGCTTCCGCGTGCCGCTCGTGGTGCGCTGGCCAGGCGCCATCAAGCCGGGCACGATCGTTAACGATATCATGGCGCATGAGGACTGGATGCCGACGCTTCTCGCCGCTGCCGGCGATCCGGACGTGAAGAACAAGCTGCTGAAGGGCATGGAGGTAGGCGGCAAGACCTTCAAGAACCACCTCGATGGCTACAACTTCCTGCCTTACTTCAAGGGTGAGGTCACCACGTCGCCACGCCGCGAGGTCTTCTATTTCACCGACAGCGGTGAGCTCAACGCGCTTCGCTACAACGACTGGAAGGTCAGCTTCAAGACCGTCGAAGGCAACCTCTTCAACGGACACGAGGCAACCACGAATGCGCCTCTTGTCACCAATCTTCGGCAGGATCCGTGGGAGCGCTACCAGTCGCAATCGATGATGTACGGCAAGTGGTGGGGCGAGAAGATGTGGACCTTCCTTCCCGCGACCACGATCGTCGGCCAGTTCCTCGAGTCGTTCAAGGAATACCCGCCGAGCTCGCCTCCCTCGAACTTCGGCGTCGACAAGGCGCTGGCGGCGCTGGAGCAGGGTTCCCGCGGCGCCGGAAAGTAGCAAGCCTTGGCAAGTCACTCCATTTCCCGGCATGGTCTGGATACCCGGCGGGACGTTCCTGATGGGGTCGGACAGCCACTATCCAGAGGAAGCGCCGGCGCACCGCGTGTGTGTCGGCGGCTTCTGGATGGAGGTATCGGCCGTGCAGATCGCCAGCAACAGTCCGACTACGTAACTTACATACTGATACTGGCACCATCAAAAAGACTATGCACATTCTAGCGCACTAGGGATGGCGCTATGGCAGCAAACGGCAAACCTCCTGACAGGGAGCAGGCATATTCGGCGACGCCCTTCCGCATGCCGAAATTGCCGAAAATTGATGGGCCGTAGAGAGAACTGGCCAAGAACTGTCGAATCCGATCGCCTCAAACTTAACGGTGTCGATGATTGTAACCACCGATCAGTTTGACGGCGGGCCTACGCTGTTGGGCTGAGGCGAATCCGGATCACGCTCTCAACTAAGAATCGCCGAGCACTGGATTGGAGATGAAACATGAACCAAGCAATCTTGAAGTCCCACTTTAGATCGCGGCGGCGATCTATCGCAATAGCGGCAATCTCAATCGGGCTAGCGCTTTCCGTTTCGCCGTCGTGGAGTCAGAACGCAATCGACGCCGATGCTGACGGTATCCTTATGGCCATGACAAACCATCTCAAAAGCTTGCAGGCGTTCACGGTCGACTATGACACCGATCATGAGATCGTCGACTTGGCCGGCCAGAAGTTGCAGTATAGCGCTTCCGGCTCCGTCCAGGCGTCCCGCGGCGACGGCTTCCACATGACCCGCAAAGGCCCTTTTGCCGATGTAGAACTCACCTTTGACGGCAAGGTAATCTCTGTCCACGGTAAGGGCATGAACGTCTATGCCCAGTTGGACAGTCCCGGGGCGTCGATTGATGAGGCGGTCGAGGAATTCAGGGTGTCGACCGGGCTCGACGTTGCGGGCGTCGATTTTCTAGTCACCGATCCTTATGCCGTTTTGACCGAAGGTGTTACGTCGGGGAGACTGGTCGGCGACGCTTTTGTCGGCGGCGTCGAATGCGATCAACTGGCGTTTCGCAATGACGACGTGGATTGGCAGATCTGGATCAGCAAAGGCGCCCAGAAACTGCCTGTCAAATATGTGATCACCACCAAATGGCTGACTGGCGCACCGCAATATTCGTTGCGGTTCAGCAACTGGAAAGCCGGTGAGGTCGACGCCAAGCTGTTTTCGTTCAAGCCTCCGGCCAACGCGAAAAAGCTGGAACGGATAGAGTCTGACGAGGTCGGCGAACTAGTACTGGAGGACAGCAAATGAACGCGCGGCGCATGTTCCGTAATCATGTCTCGGTCGCCGCTGTTATAACGGCGTTTCTTGTGACCGATGGCCTGATGGACGGTTACTTCATTCCGGCAGGTTCGATCGTCTCCAGCGCGGAAGCGCGCGTCGGCAGGCCGCTTACGCCCGGCAGCGTCGCCGGCGTTGCACGGCGCACAACGCGCCGGGTGGTCCGCCGCTCGACGATATACGTGGCGGCACTACCGCCCGCCTGCGTCAGGACTAGCATCAACGGCGCTACGGTTTGGCAGTGCGGCGGGACATACTACCAGCCGTATGGCGGCCGTTACGTCGTCGTCTACGTGAACTGATCGTAGCCGCCCAAAGCGAGAGGGCCTCCAATGACACTACAACGGCTGGGGCTGAAACGACCGGTCGGCGGCGTTTGCAGGAATGTTGATGGCGGCCCGCCTTTCGCTAGGGCTGTGATGCCAACCGATGATCTCTGCTTGTGACCGTAAGCGGCGAACACCATAATTGACTGCGCCCTTAGCTTGCAGCCACTCTCCCCGGAGACGTAGCATGCAGCCACAACAGTTGCCCATAAAAGGGCGAGGAGCCAATATGTGCAGCTGCGGCATTCAAAACTCGAGGCGCTCATGAAGAACAAACTACGGCTCGGGTTCTTGCCAGTTGTCGTCGTGCTCTTGCTAGCGCTCTTGCAGGGAACTTCGCTCGCTCAACAGCCGTCCCCCGACCTTCCGCCCGAAAAGGCAAAGCAGTTCCTCGAGCTTTTGTCCGATCCGGAACTAAAGGCATGGCTCGAGGGAAAGATTCCAGCGGCCACGGACGAGCCCGGCCTGTCCATTTCCGAGGACATCTTGAGCCTGGAGGCGGGTATTCGTGCCCGTATCGGTGCGCTCGGCGCCGCGATCCCGCGCCTGCCGGAAGAACTGGCACGCGCTGCGGGCGTTGTCTCGCGTGACGTGAACTCCGGCAGGCCAGGGCTGGTGATGGGCATTCTGGCGGTCTTGATCGCGGTCGGTTTGGGAGCCGAGTGGGCGGTCCGACGAGCGCTCGCCAGGACGAGGAGCGCGGTTGTTCAGGAAGACGCCGGACAAGCGATCCTCTTCGAGACTGTCGCCCTGCTGACTTTTGCGCTCGCCAGCGCCGGTTCGTTCCTGGCACTCGGATGGCCACCCTTACTCCGCAGGATCATTCTGACCCTGCTTCTTGCGTTCATCGCGTTCCGTATCGTTCGCGCGGCAGCCCGGTTGCTTTTTGCGTTCGGCGGTGCGACGAGCGACCCCTCGGACAGGCCGACTCCGCTTTTCGAAAGCGATGCTTCGACCCGTTTCTGGCGTTGGCGAGTCAGCCTTGTGGCCGGGTTCCTGTTGTTCGGCTGGGCGATCGCCAGCCTCATGCCTGGCCTGGGCTTCTCTCTAGAGGTTGCAGAGCTCGCCGCCTTCCTGTTCGGGCTTGGCATTCTGGCGACCGCAATCGACGTCGTCTGGCAACGGCCCGACGGGCGAGGCTCTCTGGTCAAGCAATCGTTTCTCACCTTGTTCCTGATCGTGCTCTGGGGGGCCTGGGTGGCCGGCCTGCTCGGCATCCTGTGGCTCGGGATTTTCGCCCTGGTGCTGCCGACAGCCTTGCGCGGCGTCGGCGCCGCGGCACAGGCCTTTGCCGGCAGGTCGAAGCATAGCGGCGCGATGGGCGTCGTACTCAACGTGCTCATTGTCAGGGGCGCCAGGGCGGCGGTCATTGCCGCGGCGGTCGCATGGCTCGCCTATATCTGGCGGATCAGGGCCGCGAGCCTCGTCGGCAGCGAAAGCGCCGGCTTCCTGATAACCGGACTGCTCAACGGCATCATCATCCTGCTGATCGCCGACCTGCTCTGGCAACTGTCGAAGGCCTTGATCGAATATCGGATGAACCTCGCTCCAGCGGATGGAAACAGCGCGGATGAGCTGGCTCGCAGCGGCCGGCTGCGCACGCTGCTGCCGATATTCCGCAACGCCCTTGCCGTGTTCATAGCCGCGGTCACCGTGCTGACGATCCTCGCTGGGCTCGGCGTGCAGATACTCCCGCTGATTGCCGGCGCCGGCATCTTCGGCATCGCCATCGGCTTCGGCTCGCAAACCCTGGTCAAGGACGTGCTGAGCGGCGTGTTCTACATGATGGACGACGCCTTCCGGGTCGGTGAATACATCCAGAGCGGCAGCTACAAAGGCACAGTCGAATCTTTCAGCCTGCGGTCGGTGCGTCTGCGTCATCATCGCGGCCCCGTCTATACCGTCCCGTTCGGTGGACTCGGGGCGGTCCAGAACATGAGCAGGGATTGGGTGCTCGACAAGATCACGATCGGCGTGACCTATGATTCCGACGTGGACCTGGCGCGCAGGCTGATCAAGAAGATAGGCCAGGAACTGGCAGCCGATCCTGAATTTGCGGCTGACACGATCGAGCCGCTCAAGATGCAGGGCATCGACAATTTCGGGGACTATGCGATCGTTCTCAGGATGAAGCTGATGACGAAGCCCGGGACCCAATTCGGCATCAAGCGGCGCGCACTCATGATGATCAGGAAGGCCTTCGCGGAAAACGGTATCAAGATCGCGGTTCCCACCGTTCACGTCGAGAGTGGCGGGGAAACTGCGGCCGCTGCTCATCAGGCCTACGAGGCCTCGAAAAAGAGCAACGCCGCTTTGGAGGTGGTGAGGGACACGCCGTAGCGCTGGGCGTTATTGTCACCTGTGAGTACTGATCGGGAGTGACAGCGTCGACCCGAGGGTTTAGATTGGATTATACTTTCCGGGCCGTCGAGAGCGCCGTAATCCGGCGGGGAGGGGTTGGGCGATGGAAGAGATACATCCCGCTGCGGTGAAGCATCTGCCGCCGTTCATTACGCCTCCCGGTCAGACTGACATTCTGTTTGTCGTGATGGTCGTCGTCCTTATCGGCATCGTCCTTCTCATCGGCAACTTCTACTTGCGCCTCCATGCGCTTCCCGAGCAGGTGGCGCATCGGACCCATAAAGTGCAGATGGATATCGTGGCGATCCTGGCGCTCCTCGCGCTCTTTACCCACAACCACCTGTACTGGATCGCGGCTCTGCTTCTCGCCTTCGTTCAGTTGCCGGACTTCTCGACGCCGATCTCTTCAATGGCCAAGTCTCTCGAAAAGCTCGCCCATAGCGACGACCGCCGCCGCGAGGAGGAGCTAAAGGTGGTCCCGGAGGCGGCAATGGCCCAGTCCCTCGAAATGCCCATCCACGACGCCCGCCGCAGCGAGGAGACGCTAAAGGTGGTTCCGGGGACACCTGCCTTGACCGATAAGCTGGAAGCGCGGAGCTGAGCGATGTTGGAATTGCTGCTATGCTCCATGCTCACCATCTTCCCGGACTATCTTTTTCGCCGCTACGTCCAGGATAAACGGATCGGCCGGGAGATCACCTTCTACTCGGTGTGGTTCGAGCTCCGGTGGGGGATCACCGCTTGCCTGATCCTCACCGTCTCCCTCATCACGCTCATCTTCTACTTCCATCCCGCCACGACGGCTGTCACGGCGGTATTCCGAACCGTCACCATTCTCCCAGAGACCGGTGGCCGCGTCGCCGAGGTCTTTGTGGGCTTGAACGACAAGGTCGAGGCCGGCCAGCCGCTGTTCCGCCTGGACAGCTCGCAGCAGGAAGCGGCCCACGAGTCGGCTCGCCGAACCATCGCCGAAGTCGATGCTGCTACCGAAGTGGCCCGGAGCGAACTGGCGGTGGCGGACGGGCAGATCCGGCAGGCCGAGAGCGCCCATCGTGACGCGCTGGCGGAGCTCGAGACCAAAACCGAACTCCGGCGCCGCAACCCGAATACCGTTCCCTTGCGGGAACTCGAGCGGCTGCGGGACGTCGCGGAAGGTCAGCAGGGTGCGGCTGAAGCCGCGCTGGCGAACAAGCAGGCGCTGCAGACCAAGATCGCTTCGCTGCTGCCGGCGCAGAAGGCAAGCGCCGAGGCGGCACTCGCCCAGGCACAGGTCGAAATCGACAAGACACTCGTTCGGGCCGGCGTTACCGGAACGGTTCAGCAGTTCACGCTCAGGCCTGGCGACGTGGTCAATCCGATGCTGCGGCCCGCCGGCATCCTGGTCCCCGCCGAGGCGGGCCGACTGGCGCTCGTCGCCGGTTTCGGGCAGATCGAGGCTCAGGTGATTAAGACCGGCATGATCACCGAGGTCACATGCATCGGCAAACCCTTCACCGTTATCCCGATGGTGGTGACCCAGGTTCAGGACGCGATCGCGTCCGGTCAGTTCCGGCCAACCGACCAACTGATCGACGTGACGCAGATGGCCCGGCCCGGAACTATCACCGCATTTCTGGAGCCCCTCTACGCGGGCGGGCTCGAAGGCGTCCCGCCCGGCGGCAGTTGCATTGCCAACGCCTACACGAACAACCATGACGAACTCGAGTCGGATAACCTGGGTACCCCGCGATGGCTGTTTCTGCACATGGTAGACACGGTCGGAATCGTGCACGCCGCGATCCTGCGGATCCAGGCGCTGCTGCTTCCAGTGCAGACCCTGGTCTTGACGGGCCACTGACGCGGAGGAACGCGTGCAAAGAGGTCGGCTAGGTCTCGTGGTCAATGGTGATCGCGCCATGCTGGCGGGTGGTGAGGACATCGAGATCTCGGGCGGACGGAACACCGCTAGATCGCGTGCACATGGCAACGGCGGATATGACACTGACCGCTCAGTGTGAACGCGCCTGGCTCGAAAAAACGTGCCGGATTTGGTGAAGAACACGCAGCAAGAGGTCTCGTTTGCGGTTTGCCCGTGCGCAGAACGAAGAGTTCTTCCTTGGCTCATTGAGGAAAGCCGGACTCACCTCAAGGACCGACTCTTGCGCTGGCCGAGCCGATTCTGCCCGTAGGTTACCGTTAATTACCTTCCGTCCCGAGCGGCAATAGGCAAACCTCACGAAGGACGATTTTGAAGAAGGCATGGCTGAAGCGTCCTGCCACGAGTTTCGTCTCGTCGATAGAACGTGGAGCATTGTTTTCTCGCCAGGGAACCGAAAACTCGGCTCATCTTGGACAAAGCGGCACAATCAAAGGAGGACGTTAGATGAGCGACAAGCAAGCGAATTCAGACCGACAACCGAACCGGCGCGACATTTTGCTGACCGGAGGATCTGTGCTCGCCATTTCGGCCGTCGCATCCGGAATCGCCACAAGCGCGAAAGCTCAAGCGGCCGGCGCAAAGCCCAACATCCTCGTCATTTTCGGCGATGACGTCGGTTATTGGAACCTCAGCGCCTACAACCGGGGCATGATGGGCTATCGCACGCCGAACATCGATCGGATCGCCAGCGAGGGGGCGATCTTCACCGACCACTACGCCCAGCAGTCCTGCACCGCAGGTCGTGCGGCGTTCATCACAGGGCAGTCGTGCTTCCGTACAGGCTTGCTGAAAGTCGGCCTCCCGGGCGCGAAGGAAGGGCTTTCTGAAAAAGACCCGACGCTCGCGGAACTGCTCAAGCCGCAAGGGTATGTGACCGGCCAGTTTGGCAAGAATCATCTCGGCGACCGCAACGAGCATCTGCCCACCGTTCACGGCTTCGACGAATTTTTCGGCAATCTCTATCACCTCAATGCCGAGGATGAGCCGGAGCATCCCGACTACCCGAAGAATCCCGAGTTCAAGGCCAGGTTCGGTCCGCGCGGCGTGATGAAATGCAAGGCCAGTGCAACTGACGATCCGACGGAGGATCCGCGCTTCGGGCGGGTGGGCAAACAAGAGATCGAGGACACCGGCCCGCTGACGAAGAAGCGCATGGAAACCGTAGACGAGGAGTTCCTCGGCAGCGCGCTCAACTTCATCGACCGCTCGAACGCCGACGGCAAGCCGTTCTTCTGTTGGTTCAACACCACCCGCACACACATCTACACGTTCCTCAAGGAGGCCTCGAAGGGCAAGACCGGCTTGGGCATCTATGCGGACGCCATGGTGGAGATGGACGGCATGGTCGGCCAGCTTCTGGGCAAGCTCGATGACCTCGGCATCGCCGACAACACCATCGTCCTGTGGACGACCGACAACGGCGCGGAGGTTTTCTCGTGGCCGGACGGCGGCACCACGCCCTTCAAAGGCGAGAAGAACACAAACTGGGAAGGTGGCTACCGGGTGCCGTGCATGATGCGCTGGCCGGGCGTCATCAAGCCGGGAACGGAGATCAACAATATAACGTCACACGAAGATTTCGTTCCGACGCTCGTCGCCGCCGCAGGCGAACCAGACGTGACGGCTAAGCTGTTGAAGGGATACGATGCCGCCGGCAAGACATTCAAAGTGCATCTCGACGGCTACGACCAACGCGATGTGCTGGCTGGCGAAGGCGAAGGCAAGCGCCACGAATACTTCTACTGGACCGATGACGGCAACCTCGCCGGCTTGCGTTACGAACGCTGGAAGATGGTGTTCCTCGAGCAGCGCGAGGAGGGGCTTGCCGTGTGGGAGAACCCGCTGATTCCGCTGCGGTTCCCGAAGCTCTTCGACATCAAGGGTGACCCGTTCGAACGGGCGCAGACGGACGCCGGGGAATACGCCAGATGGCGTGTCGAGCACGCCTTCGCGCTCGTGCCGGCGCAGGCTTATGTCGCCAAACACCTGCAGACCTATGTCGAGTTCCCGCCGCGGCAGAGGCCCGGCAGCTTCGCGCTCGACCAGGTCCTGGCGAAACTGCAGGAGGGTGGCAGAAACTGAGTCTTCGCTCTGAACAGGCCGCGCTCGCACTATCGGCCGGCGCGGCCTCCAAGCCAACTCGGAAGCAGGTCAAATGGCAGTCGCGAACAACAATCCCTCGACCGAGACCATTGCTCAGAGGGCGAAGAACGAGCTGCGCGAGTACGCGCTCCTGTCCTTGTATCTATTCGTCTGCTTTGGTGCGCTCATTCTCTACAAGGCAGCGATCCTTGGCGAGGAGGGCATCAGCTATCTGCCATCAGGGCTGGCGGCCATCAAGGCACTGATCCTGGCGAAATTCATAATGCTCGGGCAGATGATCCGACTGGGCGACCGGCGTCGAAACAGGATTGTCTACGTCATAGCCTACAAGGCGCTGCTATACCTGATCCTGCTTCTCGTCCTCTCGGTCGTTGAGGAAGTCATCGTCGGGCTGGTTCACGGGCGAACGAGCGCCGCTTCGCTCGCTGAATTCGGAGGAGACAAGCTGCCGCAGACGCTCGCGACAAGCCTGATCATGCTGCTGATATTGATCCCCTATCTGGCGTCCAGGGAAGTCAACGTTGCGCTTGGGGAAGGCAGGCTTTGGACGCTGCTGTTCGAACGCCGTCCCGCTCAAATTTCAGAAAGCAAAGGCGTCAAGCCATGACCGTTCTCGCTCGCGCCGCAAGGCGCTATTTGCTGCCCCTTTTTCTGTTGATGGCGATTGCGCCTTCCGCGCAAGGCGCGGAAGTACTCGCGTCATGGAACGAAGGCGAGGCGAAGCAATCCATCGTGCGGTTCGTCGAAAGCGTGAGCAAGGAAGGGTCGGCGGATTTCGTGCCTGTCCCCGACCGCATCGCGGTGTTCGACAATGACGGGACCCTGTGGGGCGAACAGCCTATGTATTTTCAGCTTCTGTTCGCGCTCGATCGGATCAAAGCGCTCGCCCCGCAACATCCGGAGTGGAAGGACAAGGAGCCGTTCGCATCATTGCTCAAAGGCAATGTGAAAGCTGCACTCGCTGGCGGCGAGCCGGCCATCATGCAGATCGTCATGGCCACGCATTCCGGCATGACAACCGACGAATTCGACCAGATCGTCAGCGACTGGATTGCCAGCGCCAAACATCCGAAGACCGGCCGGCTCTACACCGAGATGGCCTACCAGCCGATGCTGGAGTTGCTGAGCTATCTGCGGGCCAACGGCTTCAAGACTTTCATCGTGTCCGGCGGCGGGATCGATTTCATGCGCGTCTTCAGCGAAGACGTTTACGGCATTCCCCCCGAGCAGATCGTTGGCAGCAGTGGCAAGACCAGTTTCGAGATGCGCGACGGGGCGCCACTGCTCATGAAGTCGCCGGAAATCAACTTCATCGACGACAAGGCCGGCAAGCCCGTCGGCATCCACCAGCATATCGGTCGCCGGCCGATCGCGGCGTTCGGCAACTCCGACGGCGACCTGCAGATGCTGCAGTGGACCTGCTCGGGACCCGGCCCGCACTACTGCCTTTACGTCCACCACACCGACGCGGATCGGGAATGGGCCTACGACCGGCAGTCAAGCATCGGCCGTCTGGACAAGGGTCTCGACGCCGCAGCCGATTCTGGTTGGACGGTTGTCGATATGAAGAAGGATTGGAACCGGGTGTTCGCCTTCGAGAAGTAAGGTTCGGAGCAAGATGACGAGTCGAGTTGTAGAACGGCAGGCTCAATCTACACAGGTCGAAGAGCCATTCCTGAACATGGTCTGGGTTCCCGGCGGTACATTCCTCATGGGATCGGACAAGCACTATCCCGAAGAGGCGCCGTCACATAGCGTGACAGTAGGCGGCTTCTGGATGGACGTCTGCACCGTCACCAACCGCGAGTTCGCTCGCTTCGTCGACGCAACTGGTTACGTCACCTCGGCCGAACGTCCCGTAAATCCCGATGATTATCCCGGAGCGAAGCCGGACATGCTGGCGCCTTCGTCCGTGGTATTCAGCAAGGCAAAACAGCGCGTCGATCTTCGCGATCACTACAATTGGTGGGTTTACGTGCGCGGCGCAAATTGGCGCCATCCGCGCGGGCCGGCGAGTTCGATCAAGCGGCTGGCCGATCATCCCGTCGTGCATGTGAACTTTGAGGATGCCGAAGCCTACGCATCGTGGGCGGGCAAGGAATTGCCCACCGAGGCCGAGTGGGAATTCGCGGCGCGTGGCGGGCTCGACGCGGCCGAATTTGTCTGGGGCGATGAAATGACGCCCGATGGACGACACATGGCCAATACCTGGCAGGGCGAATTCCCGTGGCGGAATCTCTGCGAGGACGGCTACGAGGGGACGTCACCCGTCGCCTCCTTTGCCGCCAACGGCTACGGCCTCTACGACATGGCTGGCAATGTCTGGCAGTGGACCACGGACTGGTACCAGGAACACGGCAAGATCGACAGCCCGTGCTGCACGGTCGACAACCCCCGCGGCGCCAAAAGGGAGGACAGCCTCGATCCACGGCAGCCGCAGATCAGAATCCCGCGCAAGGTGATGAAAGGCGGCTCGCATCTTTGCGCGCCCAACTATTGCCGGCGCTACCGCCCGGCCGCGCGGATGGCGCAGCCGATCGACACGTCGACGTGCCATTTAGGTTTCCGCTGCATTGCACGCAGAACGTGACAAACACTGCCAAAAAGGCCCGGCGCAAAGCCTGCCCGGACAGAGACAGACAGGGAGGATAGAGCATGATGGGCAACGACATGTTGAAGGCGGGCGCTGCGGCGCTGGCGCTGCTGCTTGCCGGGTTTGGTTCGGCGCATCCTGTCCTTGCACAAGAACAGGTTGCGGCGGCTGCCGCTTCGGGTGATGCGACGACTTCGCCGGAGCCGCTGAGCGCCGACGAGATGGAGGTCCTGGTTGCGCGGATTGCGCTCTATCCGGACGAGCTGATCGCGGTGATCACTGCGGCTGCGCTTTATCCGCTGCAGATCGTCGAGGCGGCGCGCTTCCTCGAGCGGCACGAGAAGGACAAGAGCTTGAAGCCGAAGGAGAGCTGGGACGGCTCCGTGGTGTCGCTGCTCAACTATCCCGATATTGTAAAGATGATGAGCGACGACCTCGAATGGACGCAGGCGCTCGGTGACGCCATCGCCTACCAGCAGAAGGACGTGCTGGTTGCCATCCAGCAGTTGCGCGACGAGGCGGTCGCCAAGGGCGTCATCAAGACCGACGACAAGATCCAGGTGGTCAAGGAGAACGACAATGTCGTCATCAAGTCGGCGAGCCCCGACGTGATCTACGTCCCGCAGTACCCACCGCAGATGTTTTATGAGCCCAACTATGTGTGGGAGCCGATCCGCTATTATCCCGATCCCTATCCCTATTACTGGTATCCCGGAGCGACCTTCTTCGCCGGGGCGGTGACCGGCGCCATCTGGGCCGCCGCCGTCGACTGGAATGACTGGGGCGTATGGGGCGGTCGCTGGAACGGCAACGACATCAACATCGATTGCAACAACTGCTTCAACAACCGCGACTTCAAAGGCAAGATCAACTTGAACGACGTCGACTGGAAGAACATCGACCGCAACAAGATCAACATCGACCGCAACCAGTTCAACAAGTTCGACCAGACCAATATCAAGAACCGGATCGAGAAGAATAGCGACAACGCCATCCGCGACCGCGCCCGCGACATCAAGAAGAACGACAAACTCGCCAACAGGGTGCCGGGCAAGACGGCTGCAACGAGAGACATCCGCAAGAGCACGCTCGAGGGGCTGAAGGCGAAGCCCGCCAACGTGACCCGCCCCGCCAACAAGCCCAACATCCAGAAACCTGCGGCCAGGCCTACCGCCAATCGCCCGGCGGCGAAGCCGGCCAAGGTGAACCGTCCGGCTGGCAAGCCGAAACCCGCAGCCAGGATCGACAACCGGCCGAGGAAGCCTTCGGGGCTTGGCAATGTCGATCGCGGAAAGGTGACCAAGGTCAGCTCCAACCGCGGCCACCAATCAATGGGTGGCGGCAGCCGTGGCGGCGGCCACAAGCAGATCAAGCGCCCCAGTGGCGGACGCCGGCGTTAACGGAACGGGAGGACAGGATCATGACACAGATGTTCAGCACCACCCGTCACACGGGACTTTTGCATACGATCCTTCTCCGCTCTGTCTGTGCCTTGGTGCTTGCAGCCGGTATCGCTGTCTCGCAGCCGGCATCCGCGCAGGACGCGCCGCAAGCGCCGGAGATCACTGCGTTTGCGGCCGCCGCCGAGCCGCCCGTCTTCGACACGCCGGAAGCGGCTGTCGAGGCGTTCAAGAAGGCGCTGAACGAAGGCGGCAACGGTGCGGTTGCGGCCGTTCTCGGCCTCGATGCGGAAAAGCTGAAGGCCGACGAGAACTCGGACGAGACGCTGGCGGCGATCAAGGAGGGTGTGGCCAAGCAGCTTGTCCTCGATGGCGAGGGCGACCGCCGCATGCTGCAGATCGGCGACAAGTTATGGCCGCTGCCTTTTCCGATCGCCAAGGGCGAGGACGGCAAATGGGCTTACGACACCTATGCCGGGCTCGAAGAGATCGTAAACCGGTATGTCGGCGAGAACGAGCTCACCGCGATCGAGACGATGCGCGCCTATGTCGACGCGCAGGAGGACTATGCATCGCAGGACCGCGACGAGGATGGCGTGGAGGAGTTCGCGCAGAAACTGATAAGCTCGGAAGGCGCGACCGACGGGCTCTACTGGCCGACCGACGACATCAACGGCGAGAGCCCGGCCGGTGGCAATATCGATCAGGCCGAGCTCGAGGACGCGGCCAAGGGCGAAGGCTATTTCGGCTACAAGTACAAGATCCTGACCGGCCAGGGTGACCAGATCGCCGGCGGCGCTTACGACTACGTCATCAACGGCAATATGATCGCCGGTTTCGGCCTCATCGCCTGGCCGGCCAAATATGGCGAGACAGGCGCGAAAACCTTCGCCGTCAACCAGCACGGCGTCGTCTACGAGACCGACCTCGGCCCAACCACCGAGCAGATCGTGAAATACATCGACCGCTTCAACCCGGACAATACCTGGCAGGTCGTGGCCGACTGAGAGGAAAGCGTTCTAATGCATGTCGCGCAAAAGTGTGCAGCGGTTTTGCGATAACGACATGCATAAAACAACAACCTAAAGCGCGTCGCGTGAGGTCGGTCGAACGCGACGCGCTTTAGTTGTCTGGCGGACAACTGGGCTGACAGTCGCCCGCGTCACCGGCGTCGCGCTGCTCGCTCTGCAGTAAGCAGTAGGATGGGCCGGCAGGATCAGGGAAGGAACTCGCCGCTGGCGGGAATGCTGACCTACAACGTCCCTGCCGCCATCTATCTCGCCTATCCCGGGATGGAAGGTGCCCAGGTCGGAAACTATTGTGGCCGACGGTTGTTCTCCATGTCGCACTGGGCCTGCTTTTTGTTCATGCCTGGTTTTCCTTCCAACCTGGATCACCGCGGAAATTCTGAGGTGTGCCCATGAGATCCCACCCCCAACGAATTCCGCCTGTAGGATACAGTTAATTACGTTCCGTGCCGCCGAACAATGCGCGAGCCTCACCAAGGGCAGGCAAAGCCCTCGCAGCGGCCAGCCCGGCTGGACGACGCGACCTTCCTATTAGGTGGGAGCACTATGAGAGTTCCAGCGTTGAGAAACTCCGGCGTTGTCTGGCTAACCCTGATGGCGGGGGTGATGGCCCCCTCTTCGGAAGCAGTCGCGTGCGGCTATGACAGCCCGCAGTCGGTTTCGCGCGGCGTTTTGAACTGGGCCTATCCGGATTCGCTTCATGTCATCGGTGCCATATCGCGGGAGGTCGCGGCGCGGCGGCTGCCCTTGGCGAATTTCAATCGGGCCGGAGCAGATTTGTTCGGGCAGCGATTTCGCGCAACCCAGACGGCGCTCACCGGGTTCGCCGAATTGCTCCGCGCCGCTTCATCCGAGCCATCGCAGCCAGCCTTTTCCCTTGTCCTTGTCGAGCCGGTGCTTTGGACCCGCTTCGAGCCGAGCGCCGATGGCTTGCATGCCAAGGTCCATGTTGCCTCCGCCGAACCGGGCGATCTGGTTCTGGTAACCGGCGAGGCTGTCATCAGCGAGATCGCGCACGGCCGGCTGGCTGTCGGCGAGGCTGGCGAGCGCGGCCTCATTCGCTTCTACGGATCCGAGAAGCAGAAGTCGGACTTCATCGGCAGCTATCGGCACGCCGGCGGCCAACCTATTGCCAAGTGGGGCGCGAGCCATGCGGCGATGCCGCCTGCCGCCCAGCTCATCACTGACGCAGTTCAACCTTCAGGAGGGAATCCATGACCAAGACATTGCTGTACGGGACGGCACTAGCAAGCCTGATGGGCTTCGCGCTTCCGGCGATTGCGCAGGACGCCGGGGCCCTGGACCAGGGA
This sequence comes from Mesorhizobium sp., assembly GCA_004020645.1. Taxonomy (GTDB): domain Bacteria; phylum Pseudomonadota; class Alphaproteobacteria; order Rhizobiales; family Rhizobiaceae; genus Mesorhizobium. Next base: position 80,603 of record SAQL01000014.1, read on the forward strand.
AAGGCCGACGCCGCGCACCAGCACCCGCCGGCCTACTCGCCATACGCGGAGCGCGACTTCCCGACGCGCCCATTCTTCGGCGATACGCATCTGCACACCGCGTTTTCCATGGACGCCGGCGCATTCGGCGCCAAGCTGACACCGCGGGATGCTTACCGCTTCGCCAGGGGCGAGGAGGTTACCTCGTCCACCGGCCAGCCGGTGAAGCTTTCCCGCCCGCTCGACTTTCTCGTGGTTGCCGATCACTCCGACAATATGGGCTTCTTCCCGGATCTGTTCGCCGGCAAGCCTGAGATGCTGGCTGACCCTGCCGGCAAGAAATGGTACGACATGATACAGTCCGGCAAAGGCGCGGATGCGGCGATCGAGATCATCGTCGCCTTCTCGCACGGGACGTTCCCGAAGGATATCATGTATTTCCCGGGTACGCCCGCCTACAAGGGCGCGTGGCAGGAAACGATCGCCGCCGCGGAGGACTACAACAATCCCGGGCTGTTCACCGCCTTCATCGGTTACGAGTGGACGTCAAATACCGACGGCAACAATCTGCACCGCAATGTCATCTTCCGCGACAATGGCGACAAGGCGAGCCAGGTCGAGCCGTTCACCGTCTATCCGCCCTACGGCAGCGACAATCCGGTCGATTTGTGGAAATGGATGGGCGCTTATGAACAGAAGACTGGCGGCGATGTGCTCGCGATCGCGCATAACGGCAATCTCAGCAGCGGCCTGATGTTCCCCACCGTCGAGCAGTTCGGCAAGCCCGTGGACCGCGAATATGTCGAGCAGCGGGCGAAATGGGAGCGGCTCTACGAAACCTCGCAGACCAAGGGCACCGGCGAGTCGCATCCGTTCCTGTCGCCGAACGACGAATTCGCCAGTTTCGAGATCTGGGACAAGGGCAATCTCGACGGCAGCATTGCCAAGACCAAGGACATGCTTGAGTTCGAGTATGCCCGCTCGGCCCTCAAGAACGGACTGAAGCTCGAGCGGGAGCTCGGCACCAACCCCTACAAGTTCGGCCTCATCAGCAGCAGCGATGCGCATAACGGTCTCGCGGCGATGGAAGAGGACAATTTCTTCGGCAAGACCACACCGCAGGAGCCGAGCCCGGAACGCATCGGCGCAACTTTTGTCAACAATGCCCAGACCGGCGTGAAAATCATGGACTGGGAGGTCGGCGCCTCCGGCTACGCAGCCGTCTGGGCCAAGGACAACACCCGTGAATCGTTGTGGGATGCCATGCAACGTAAGGAAACTTACGCCACCACCGGCCCGCGCATGCTGGTGCGGTTCTTCGGCGGTTGGGAGTTTGAAAGCAAGGATGCGCAAAATCGCCTGCCGGGGCAGATCGGCTACACCAAGGGCGTGCCGATGGGCGGCGATCTTCGCGCAGCCCCTGAAGGCAAGAAACCGACCTTCCTGGTCGCCGCCTTGAAAGATCCGCTCGGCGCCAACCTCGACCGCTACCAGATCGTCAAGGGCTGGCTGGAGGCGGACGGCAAACTGAACGAGAAGGTCTATGACGTGGCCTGGTCCGGCGACCGGAAGCCCGACGCGGGTACCGGCAAGCTGCCATCGGTCGGCGACACTGTGGATGCCGCGAACGCCGGCTGGACCAATACGATCGGCTCCCCGGAGCTCAGCGCGGTGTGGGAGGACCCGGATTTCGACGCGAGCCAGCCGGCCTTCTACTATGGACGGGTGATCGAGATCCCGACCCCGCGCTGGACCGCCTACGACGCCAAGCGGTTCGGCGTAAAGGCCTTGCCAGGCACGGCGATGACCATCACCGAACGGGCCTACACCTCGCCGATTTGGTACACGCCAGGCACTTGAGGAAGGAAGCGACGCATCAAGACAAGGCAGACGCCCAGAGGCGTCTGCCTACCGCTCGCCACTCGCCAGGCGGCACCAACTCATCGACACCGCCTAGCTAGCAAGGAAGCCGCCCAATGAAACTTTTTCAAGAACCCTTGCTGCATTTTGTCGTGGCGGGCTCCGTGCTGTTCGCTGCCTTTGCATGGCTTGGCGACAGCGATGAGCAGACGAAAAGCATCGAGCCGGTGCGTGTCGGCGACGGCGAGCTGAAGTGGCTCACCGAAACTTTCAAGGGCCAGTGGCAGCGTCCCCCGAATGGCCAGGAGCTGCAAGCCTTGATTACTGAGCTGATAAAAGAGGAACTATTCGCTCGCGAGGCGCGGGAAATGGGTCTCGAAGAGCACGACACGATTGTCAGGCGCCGGCTGGCCCAGAAACTGGAGTTCCTGCTCAAGGACACTGCCAAGGTCGTCGAGCCGACGGTAGCCGATCTTAGAAAATACTATGAAGCCAATCTCGACCTGTTCCGCGTCGCAAGCAAGGCAAGTTTCCGACAGGTCTATTTCAATCCGGACGGCCGCAAGGACGCCGCCGCCGATGCGCTCGATATGCTCGAACGGCTCCAGGCCGGCGATGCCGGCGACGTGGCGGAATTCGGCGACAGATTTCTGCTCGGCACCGAGTTCAAGAACCTCGACGAACAGGAGGCGACCGGCATGCTCGGCGAGGAGCTTTCGCGCGAGATCTACGCCGCGAGAACGGGAAGCTGGGCCGGCCCGTTCAAGTCCGGCTATGGCTACCACCTGATCAATGTCTCCGAGCGGAGCGAACAGGGTTCGCGTCCTTTCGAAGAGGCGCGTGAGGCCGTGTTAGCCGAATGGCTCAGAGATCGCCAGGACGAAGTCAGCCGCGACTACATTGCACGGCTGCGCCAGAAATACGGTGTCGTCTATGGTGACGAGGTGGCGAAGCTGCTTTCTCCTCGCCCGAAAGCCGATGTGGCGTCGCGATGAGCCCGGTCCGTTTCCTAGCCTTACTCCTGCGGTTCGGGCGCGCTGGATTGCTTTTAGTTGCGGCATGCGTTGGGGGCTCCCCGGCCCTGACACACGAGATGCGCCCAGCGTTTCTAGAGCTTCGAGAGGAAAACCCGGGTGAGTTTAGCGTAACCTTCAAGACTCCGATGCAGGGCGACTTCAGGCTCGCGCTTTCGCCGCGCTTTTCTGGCGCGGTTGAGAATCTGACGCCGGTGGTGTCGCGCGCGACGGGCGACGCCATGGTTCAGACGTGGCGGATTGCAGCGATCGAACCGCTCGCCGGCCAGAAAGTGAGCATCGAGGGCCTATCGCAGACCATGACCGACGCGCTGGTGCGCATCGAGTTCGCCGATGGCGGCACATGGGTCGAGCGGCTCACCCCTAGCGCGCCCGACATGGCGATCCCCGCGACGCAGAACCCTTGGGAGGTGGCGGCGACCTATTTTCGCCACGGCATCGAGCACATCGCATCCGGGATCGACCACCTCCTGTTCGTCGCCGCGCTGATGTTGATCGTGCGCGGCTGGCGACGGATAGTCGAGACGATCACCGCGTTCACCGTCGCCCATTCGATCACGCTGACTCTCGCCACCATCGGCTGGGTCACTTTGCCGTCTGCGCCGGTGGAGGCAATGATCGCCCTCAGCATCCTGCTTGTCGCGACCGAAATCGTCAGGATGGAGCGCGGGCAGTCGAGCCTGACCATCCAATGGCCTTGGGTCGTCGCCTTCGCTTTCGGCCTGCTGCACGGCTTCGGCTTCGCCGGCGCCCTGGTTGATCTTGGGCTGCCGCGCGGCGATATTCCGCTCGCTTTGCTGTCGTTCAATATCGGCGTTGAAATCGGGCAACTCCTATTCATCGCGGCGATCCTGCTCGCCGTTCATTCGATACGGCGCATCATCACGCTACCGCGGCGGGCTATCGTTGCTTCGGCCTATGTGATCGGAACCGTCGCGGCGTTCTGGAGCATCGAGCGGCTGGACGCGATGTTTCTATGAGGGAGGCATGAACACATGCGTGATCGGTCGAGGCGGCAGCGGTCTTCTGCGAGTCGATGACGGATCTGCGCGTCAATATTCAAGGATTTCGGTTGCGCGTTTTTGGCGGGAGCGTTGCTGCCTCGCACTGCGAGCGCATTGCACAAAAGCTAAAGCACGATTTCACCAGTCTCGCCTTCTACAAAGCCTGGTAACGACAACATCATCTACTACGGCAAGCGCACGTCCGACCCGTCCGACTTCCTGCTGTTCCATGTCTGCCTCGATCCGCACTCGGCTCAGGGCGCGGATCTCGAGGTGCCGCTTTGGGAGTTCGGCCTCTCCGACGACGCCTCGATCGAAGTGGAGGATATGGTCGCCGCCCGCGCTTCACCTGGCACGGCAAAATTCAGCACATCCATCTCGATCCGTTTTACAAGCCCTATGCGGTGTGGCGACTCATCCCGCCGGTACACGCAGGGCTGTCTCGACTAGACGCTTGAGGCGGCGCCGAACTTGCCCTTCTCGATGCTCCGGATGGCGGCGGTCGGCGAGGTCTGCAAAGCATCAAGTTCCGCAGGGGCTTTCGAAGGCGTGGCAGTCTGCCGAAAACACCGATAGTAGGTGATATGAGCCGCCCCGATGGGCCGAAATTCTTCGATGAAATCAAAAGCGTCGTTTTTTGAAGGTTTCGTAGGTGGGAGTGAGGGGAACCGGTCGAGCGCCACTCGGCGCAAGCTGGCTCATTGCAGTCGGCTGTTGTGGCGCAGCACCAGGCCAACTGCGCCGAGCAATGCGTCGTTCTCTGTGTGCTTGCCAACGATTATCCGCGTGCGCAGGGCGGGCGCGAGATCGCGGGACTTGATGAGCGTGTGGCGTTCATATGACGCGATCAGCGGTCCCAGGAGAATATCGCCCGCCAAAGCCATGCGGCCACCGATGATGATAAGTGGCGGATTGATCACCGAGCCGATCAAGCCGAGACCACGGCCGGCGAACTCCGCGGTGTCCTCGATCATCCGCAGCGCCCCGACGTCGCCCTGTTCAGCCATCATGATCACCTCGTCCATCGTGACCTGCCGCCGCACGATGCGCGAAATCTGCTCGAGCGGCCGGGCAAAACTGGCATAGAGCTCCAGGCATCCGCGATTGCCGCACCGGCAAAGATCCCCGCCGGGATCGATGCTGATGTGCCCGAATTCGCCAGCGCCGCCGGCGATGCCAGTCACCAGCCGGCCTTGCTGGACAATGGCCCCGCCGACGCCCAGATCGATCTTGAACAGCACGAAATCGTCCTGGCCGACGGCCGCGCCCCACATCAGCTCCGCAATGGCCGAGCAGTTGCTCTCGTTGTCGGCGAAAATCGGCTGTTCGAGAACCGGCCCGAACACATCGCGGATGTTGACCCCAGCCCAGGTCGGAACAATACTCGCACGCTGCACCACTCCTTCGCGGCTGACAGGGCCCGAGACGGAAACCCCAACCCCCAGGAGCCCCGCCATCGGCAGACCGTTCTCTTCGTAGCATTGGGCAATTGCTGATTTGGCGAGCTGGGCCGCCTGTTGCGGCTGGTAATCCAGACCCATGGGGATAGTTTGTTCGGTAATGACAGAATGCGAGACGTCGGCGACGACGCACCGCATCTCATCGAGGCCTAGGTGGATCCCGACGCAGGTGCCCGCAGCGGGATTGAGCGTCAAGGTCGCGGCAGGCCTGCCAATGCCCCTGGCCCCGTCATTGTGGGCCGAGGATTCGATCACCATTCCGGACTTTCTCAAGCCATTGAGCGCGGTTGAAACCGTCGATCTCGCCAAACCGGTGATATGCGTGATTTGCGACGCAGAAAGCACGCCGCGCTCACGCAGGCATCGCACGATCAGGCTCTCCGGTGATGCGGAGGGCCTGTCGATCAGCCAATTTCTAAGCGAAGGTTTGTTCATGATGAGCACAAAGGACGTTGACTGATAGCTCAAATATGTCATCTTGGAAAGAACGGGGATACTGCATCTCCGTCTGCGACGAGCTCAAATTGCGTCCATAAGCGGTCAATACGAACCGCACATCACATATGGGAGTGAGACGATGGAATACCTGAGGACGGCCGTTGCGGCCGCTACGGCGTACACTTTTGTTGCGGGAGCCGCCCTCGCAGAGCCCAAGACCAACCTGTTGCATCAATGGGCGACCGGATCGGACGCCCAGGCTATTGCCAAGCTCGGCGAGATGTTTACCGCCAAGGGTGGCACCTGGCAGCAGACCTCCATCGCAGGCCACACGGCCAACACGCTGGCGAAACTGCGAGCCGACGTGATCGCGGGCAACGCACCCCCCGCGGTGCAGCTCAAGGGACCCGAGATCGCCGAATGGAACGAGACCGGCATGACAGCGAATCTCGACGAACTGGCGACAGCGGAAAATTGGGAGAAGGTCGTCGCTCCCGAATTGCTGCCGGTGATGAAGCCGACTGGCAGCTGGGTGGCGGCGCCAATGAATATCCATCGCATCAACTGGCTCTGGGCATCGCCGAAGGTCATGCAGGAAGCAGGCGTCGCCGAGGTGCCGAAGACGTGGACAGACTTCAACGCCGCCTGCGACAAGATCGTGGCGTCAGGCAAAATCTGCATCTCGCACTCGACTGCCGACTGGACCGATTCGACGGTCTTCGAGGTCGTGGTCTACGGAATGGATCTCGATCTCTTCAAGAAGGCCTTCGTCGAGGGTGACGTCGAGGCGATGCGCAGCGACGGCATGGTCAAGGCCTTCGAACAGTTCCGCACCATGACGACGAAATATATGGACCCGGGCATGAACGGGCGCGACTGGGATAGCATGTCGCATCTGGTCGGCCGGGGCGAGGCCGCCTTCCACATCATGGGCGACTGGACGCTCGGCCTGCTCACGGCCGGCGGCTTCAAGGAGGGCACCGACTATGTCTGCGCCCAGGCGCCGACTGACTGGGGCAAGCCGGGCTTCATCCTGAATTCCGACTCGGTCGTGTTCTTCCAGCAGAAGGATCCGGACTACGTCGAGGGGCAGAAACTGCTCGCCAGCACGATCCTGTCGCCCGAGTTCCAGACGATTTTCAATCAGACCAAGGGCTCGATCCCGGCCCGTCTCGACGTCGATCTTTCGAACGGCTTCAATCCCTGCCAGCAGCTCTCCCAGAAGGATCTGCAGGCGTCGATCGATGGCGGCACGCTTGTCCGCTCGATGGCGCATAACATGACGATCCCGCAGAAGGTGCGCGGCGCGATCATGGATACCGTTACCGAATTCGTAGCGACGCCGGACATGACCGCGCAGGACGCAGCCAGTGCCATGGCCGATGCGGCCGAAGCGCAGATGTGAAGAAGCTGCCGATGATTGGCCCGGCGCGGCGCGCCCGGCCTGACTTCGCCGGAGCAGCCGATGTCCACGCGTGACCTGACTATACCGGTTGCGGCTCCCGCAACCCCGTGGCGGCAGCGCCTGGGCACGATGGTGCCCATTCTGGTGCTGGCGCCGTCGCTTGCGGCGAGTTTCATCTACGTTTTCGTCTTCACGCTCTGGACGCTGTATCTCTCGCTCTCCAATTCGTCGCTGATGCCGACCTATGGGTTCGTCGGTCTGGACAATTATGCTTCGCTCTGGGCGAACCGGCGCTGGAACATCGCCTATACGAACCTCTTCCTGTTCAGCGGCTTCTATATTGTCGGCTCGATGGCCATCGGACTGCTTCTCGCGATCCTGATCGACCAGCGCGTTCGCGGCGAGGCGGTTTGGCGCACGATCTTCCTCTATCCGCTGGCAGTGTCCTTCATCGTCACCGGTACGGTGTGGAGCTGGCTCTATAATCCGGTCGACGGCATCCAGGCCTTCGTGCGGGGGCTCGGCTGGACCGACTTCAGCTTCGCCCTGACGGCCAACCGCAACACCGCGATCTATGCGGTGATCATAACCGGTATCTGGCAGTCGTCCGGCTTCGCAATGGCGCTTTTCCTGGCTGGCCTGCGGTCGGTCGATCCGGATCTCATCAAAGCAGCGCAGATCGATGGTGCGTCGGTTTCCCGAACCTATCGGAAGGTCATCCTGCCGACGATCGCCCCGATTTTTCTGGCGGTGGCGGTCATTCAAATCCAGTTCGCCATCAAGACGTTCGACCTGGTGGCGGCGTTGACGCGGGGCGGGCCAGGTGTGTCCACTACCTTCCCGGCGATCTATGTCTACGATCTGATGTTCCAGCGCGGGCAAATCGGCGAGGGTGCCGCTGCGGCGATGATGATGCTCGCCGCCCTTGCGGTTGTGCTGGTGCCCTATTCCTTGTGGATCGTTTGGCGCAGGCGGACGGAGGGCCGCAATGGCTGACATTGCCCTCAACGCCCGGCATGATCCCGAAGCGGCCGCGGCTACGCGGCGATATTTCTGGAACCGCTTCCTTATCTATGCGGTGCTGACGCTTTTCGCTGTCATCTACCTTGCACCGCTGCTGGTCGTCGTTTTCAACTCGTTGCGGGAGCAGTCCGACATTGCCCGCAACGGCCTCATCTCCCTGCCGCGCAGCTTCCGCCTCGACGCGTGGGCGGAGGCTTGGGGCACTTATTGCGTCAGCGGCACCTGCGAAGGCATGAAGCGCAATTTCTTCAACTCGCTCTGGATGACGATCCCCGCAACGCTCATCTCCACGCTCCTTGGCGCCATGAACGGCTACGTGCTGTCGAAATGGCGCTTCAAGGGCTCGGAAATTCTGTTCAATCTGATGCTGCTCGGCGTCTTCATGCCCGGCCAGATCTCGCTGATGCCGTGGGCGTTCCTGCTCGGCAAACTCGGCCTGACCAATTCGACCTACGGGCTGGTCCTGATACACGTCGTCCAGGGCATCTCGTTCACGACCCTGTTCTGCCGCAATTTTTACGTCAGCATACCGGACGATCTTATCAAGGCGGCACGCATCGACGGCGCCGGGTTCTGGCGGATTTTTCGCAAGATCATCCTGCCCCTGTCGCCGCCGATTTTGATTGTCACCGTCATCTGGCAATTCACCGGCATCTGGAACGAGTATCTGTTCGGCGTCGTCTTCACGTCCGGCCAGCAGCAGCCGATTACTGCGGCATTGGTCGCGCTGACTGCCGGCGGTACGACCGCCCGTGCTTACGATGTGATGAGTGCGGCCGTGCTGATCGGCGCGCTGCCGCCATTGCTGATCTACCTGTTCGGTGGAAAGTACTTCGTGCGCGGCCTGACACAAGGCGCCATCAAATGAGGCGCCATCAAATGAGGCATCGCCCATGTCCGCGCTGATGATCCGCGACCTTCACAAGAGCTATGGCGGGCTCGAGATTCTGGCCGGCATCAATCTCGAGGCGCGGACCGGGGAATTCATCGCCCTTGTCGGTCCCTCCGGCTGCGGCAAGTCAACCTTGCTCGCCATGATCGCCGGCCTGGAAACCGTCACGTCGGGCGAGATCTGGATTGGCGACCGGCTGGTGAACTCCGTGCAGCCCAAGGACCGCGACATAGCGATGGTGTTCCAGTCATACGCCCTTTATCCCACGATGACGGTGCGCCAGAACATCACCTTCGGCATGGAAAGCCGAGGTGTGCCCAAAGCGGAGCAAGCGGAAGCCGTAAAGCGGGTTGCCGCACTCCTACAGATCGAGCAGTTGCTCAAACGCAAGCCTGGGCAGCTTTCGGGTGGGCAGCGGCAGCGCGTTGCGATGGGGCGCGCCCTTGTACGCGACCCGAAGCTGTTTCTGTTCGATGAGCCGCTGTCCAATCTCGACGCTAAGCTGCGCGTGGACATGCGCACCGAAATCAAGAAGCTGCACCACCGCGTCGGCAAGACGACGGTGTACGTCACCCATGATCAGGTCGAGGCGATGACGCTCGCGTCCCGCATTGCGGTGATGAACCAGGGCTCGGTGCAGCAGTTCGACACGCCGAAGCGGATCTATGACCGGCCGACCAACATGTTCGTCGCCGGTTTCATGGGATCGCCGGCGATGAATTTCATCCCCGCCCGGCTTACCGGCTCAACCAGCATCTCGGTGCGCGCCGCTGACGGCAGCGACGCTGCTCTTGCCCTTGCCGCGCCCTTGCCCGCCGGTGCGCCAAAGGACGTGGTGCTCGGTGTTCGGCCGGAACATATCTACCGTTTCACGACGGACTTGAAGTCGCGCAAACCTGCTGTCGAGTCCATGCAGGCGCCGGTCGAACTGGTCGAGCCGACCGGGGCCGAGACGCTTGCCGTCCTCAGGCTAGGGGACCTGGAGATCACCGGCCGATTCGAGCCGGATGACGCTCCCGTCATGGGCGAGACGATAACGCTTGGCATCGACATGTCGCGCGCCTGTCTGTTCGATCCAGCAACCAAGGCGCTTCTGTGATCTGATGTCCATGCAATTTGCGACTTACCCGAGCTTGACCGATCGCGTCGTGCTGATCTCCGGCGGCGCCTCCGGGATCGGGGCCGATATGGTCCGTGCCTTTGCCTCGAATGGCGCCCGCGTATGCTTTCTCGATGTGCAGGATGGGCCCGCAGAGGCGCTGGTCCGTGAGGTCAGCGGTGCCGGCGGGCGAGCTCCCCTGTACCTCCATTGCGATGTGACCGACGTCGCTGCGCTGCAGGCGTCGGTAGAAGGCGTGCGCGCGCAGCTTGGTCCGGTCGCCGTTCTGGTGAACAACGCTGCCGATGATCAGCGCCATCCCGTTGAGGCGGTGACGGCCGAATATTGGGACCGCAGCTTCGACGTCAATCTCCGGCATCACTTCTTCGCTGCGCAGGCGGTGCATCCGCATATGAAGCAACTCGGCTTCGGCTCGATCATAAACTTCTCTTCCATAGCCTGGCGTTTCGGGGCTGACCAGATGGTGGCTTATGCCACCGCCAAGGGGGCTGTGGTGGCGCTGACGCGCGCACTGGCGCGGTCATTCGGATCCGACAACATCCGCGTCAATGCAGTCGAACCCGGCGCCGTCATCACCGAGCGGCAGCGCGAGCTGTGGTTCAAGACGCAGGATGCAATCGACCAGACGGTGCAGCGGCAATTGATCCGCCGCGTCCTTCTGGGCGAGGAGATTGCCCGGACCGTGCTCTTCCTTGCCGCCGATGACAGCCGCATGATCACGAAGCAGTCCATCGCCGTCGATGCCGGTCTGCGCTGATGCGATTGCTTCCACATCTTTCAACGGGACTGCCAAACTGATGCTTCGCCTCGGTCTCAACCCTTACGGACTGACCTACCATCTCGGCCTGCAGGGTCGCGGCACGCCGCGGCACAATCCGGATGCGGCGGGGCTGGAAGGCTTCATAGCGCTTGCGCAGGAACTGGGCGCACGCACGCTCGAGATCTACGAACCGTGGTTGACCGACTTGCCGGACGCCGAGGTCGTCGAACTGCGCCGGCGTCTGACCGCCCTTGGCATCGTCCCGGTGGTGAGCGGCGGTCTTCTCGTGGCGGGTCCGTTGGACAACGCGTTTCGGGCTGCGCGCCTGCTCGAGGCGACAACGATCCGTATCGCACTGACTCCCGTCCTGTGCGGCGACCGCAACCTGTGGGGCTCGAAATGGAACGAGTTCAACGCGACGATCCGCGCTGCCCTGACGGAATGGGGGCCGCGTGCGGCGGCTGAGGGCCGGGTGCTCGGCATCGAGAACCATCAGGACTTCGGCAGCGACGAACTGGTCGCATACTGCGAACTCGGCGGGCCTGGTGTCGGCATCACCTACGATACGGGCAACACGTTTCCTGTCGGCGAGGCACCGCTTGCCTTCACGCGGCGGATCGCGCCCCATGTCCGCCATGTCCACCTCAAGGACTATCGCGTGCAGTTCACGGATGAGGGCTATCGTCTGGTCCGCTGCGCGATCGGCGACGGCGCCGTGCCATTCGCCGAACTGGCAGCCATCCTCGCCGAGCACCACGACACGCTGACGGCCGTGCTCGAGCCGGGCGCGCTGGAGGCCCGCCACGTGCGCTGTCTGACCGACGACTGGTGGAACGGATATGCGCCCAAGACTGCGCGCGAGTTCGCGGCCTGCCTGAGTGCTGCGCGGGTAAACCGCCTTGCGGACGACGCCGACTACCGGACGCCATGGGAGCGCGACGATGATGGTGCGCTCGTTTCGTATGAGCTCGACATGATCCGGCGCAGCGCCACCAACATGAAGAAGTTCGATTTCATTGCAAGGGAGAAATCAGCATGACTGCCCGAGAACTCAGCGGCCTGACTGCCTTCGTGACTGGCTCGGGACGCGGCCTCGGCCGCGTCATGGCCGACCGCATGGCCGAACTTGGCGCAAACGTCGCGATCCACGATCTGGATTGGACCCGGCCATCGCAATATGGCGAATTCGCAGACCTCGGCGAATCCGCCAGGGGTCTGGAAAAGCATGGGACAAGGGTAACCGCGGTTACGGGCAATATCGGTGACAGGCAAGCCGTCGCCGAAATGAAGAGGAAGATCGAGGCGGAGCTCGGCGATGTGCATGTTCTGGTCAACTGCGCCGGCGGCGACATCGGCGCCAAGGGGGTAAAGCCCAGCCCCAACAACGCGCTCGACATCGACTATGATGATATCAAGGTTCTGACCGACAACAATCTCATCGGCACGATGCTGGTCTGCCAGGCGTTCATTCCGCCTATGGTCAAGCGCGGCTCAGGCTCGGTGATCAACATTGCCTCGGCGGCAGCGCATATCGGATGCTCGCCGGAGGTGGTCTACTCCACGCTTAAGGCGGCCGTCGTCCATTATACGCGCTGCCTCGCCAAGGAATTGATCGATGACGGCGTGCGCATCAATGCGGTGAGCCCCGGCGCCACCAAGACGGCACGGTTCCAGGCGAGCCGCGTCGTCGATCCGGAGCGCATGGATTCGAGCAAGAAATCGCTGAACCGCTATGCCGAGCCTGAAGAGATCGCCGAAGCGGTGGCCTTCCTCGCCGGTCCGCGCGCGCGCTTCATCAACGGGCAGATCATTCGTGTCGACGGCGGTTTCACCATCTTCCCAGGTTGAATCGCGGCCGTTCACACCGCGAACTGTCGGGCTGAGCGCACGCCAATGAGCAGGCCACGACGGCCCATTGCCGACCTTACTTCGTTGATGGGGTTGCGACGTGCTCGCAGAGCCCAGGAATCGACGGTGAAGTTCTGCAACACGTCAATTCTCTTGGCGACACGCTGACGTTACAGCCCGCCTGTATGCACCCACCCAATGGCTCAGACTTGTCGGGGTCGGTCTACTCTGCGCCCTGAGAAGGCGAGATTTTCCGGATCGAGGCACTGGGCCACTGCGCGCGGGGCAGAGCAAACCGCTCCTGTCTGCACGTTCAGAGGCGCAATATTAAAGATTGGGGGAACAGATGAGGCAAGAGAACGACTTTGAGAAGTCGGTGCGCACGTTGCGTGCTCGAGCACCTGACGACGCGGCTGAATTGCTTGCCCGAGAATCTCCCGAGTTCATCCGAGACGTATTAAAGTTGTTGCCGGATACGCACGCCCGGAAGGTGGCGGAGCATTTGCCTCCGGATATGAGGCCTAACAAGCCTCATGGCGACGGCAAGGATATCGCGGTCCGCGGATCCGTCGTCCAGTTGATGGACCCGATCCCCGCCAGCGTTGCTGTCGGGACGACGGTAGCCGCCGCGGTCGAGGCCGTCAGGCGTGCGCAGGTGCCGACCGAGTTGACTTACCTCTACATCACGGACGAGGGCGATAGACTGGTTGGCCTGGTGGTTTTGCGCGATCTGATGCTGAGCGAGGCCGCCGCGACGGTGGATCAGATCATGCTGGCAAGTCCGTTCGCGCTTCACGCCGATATGCCTTTGAGCGAAGCCTGCAAGGCGGCGGTACGCCGTCACTACCCTGTCTATCCCGTGGTGGACGCGGAGAACCGGCTGCTCGGGCAGGTTCGCGGGTGGCGGCTGTTCGAGCAGCAAATCATCGAGATTTCTGCCCAGCCTGGCCAGATGGTGGGTGTCCAGAAGGAGGAACGTTCTTTCACTCCGCTGTTTTCAGCCTTCTTGAAACGTCATCCGTGGCTGCAGCTCAACCTGCTGACGGCCTTCATAGCCGCTTTCGTGGTCGGCTCGTTCACAGGCACGATCGAGAAGATCGTCGCGTTGGCGGCGTTCCTCCCGGTGTTGGCCGGACAGAGCGGAAACACCGGCTGCCAGGCGCTGGCTATTACGCTGCGTGGCCTCGCCTTAGGGGATGTGGACAAACGACCGAAGCTGCACCTGGTGCTGAGGGAGGGAGCGCTCGGGATCGCCAACGGCTTGCTCGTCGGTCTGGTGGCGGCTGCGGCCATGTGGTTCTACGCTTCACGGCAGCCGGAGTCGGCATCCCAGGCGCCCATGCTGGCACTTGTGATCCTGCTCGCAATGTCCGGATCGTGCCTCATGTCCGGGATCTCCGGCGTGCTGATTCCGTTGGGCCTGCGGCGTGTCGGCGCCGATCCGGCCGTGGCTTCGGCCATCTTCCTAACCACCGTGACCGATATCGTAGGCATGGGCCTGATGCTGGGGCTAGCCACCATGCTGGTGCTGTAGTCCGTCGCGCCGCTTGAGCGCCGGGCGCCGTGCTGTGCCGCACTGGCGATCCGGCGGACCGACCGTACCGAAGACCTTTGGATGAGCCACATTTGACCCAAGAAGTCAGACGGCGGCCAGATTCGTGCAGAATCTCGTAAACAATGTTGATCTTGTGGGCTGCCCAATCCGCGGCTGATTATGATTTGTCTTAGTTGCCGTTTGTAGCGAATACTTTCTAGAAATCCGGCAACGCTGAGAAGATGTTTGACCAACCAGCGTAGGAGAAATGCGAATGAATCCGATAGTTTGTTGCGCAGCTGCAACAGCTGCTGAAGACTCGGAATATCCCGTGACAGTTCTGTCGCTTTTTTTCGTGGCGGCGTGCTAGATCCGCTGCACTAGTCGGGTTGGGTGGGGTTCTCGGCATGCATTCCTCGTTTTCAATGATCTTCGGCTTCGCCGCGGCGCTGCTTTGTACCGGCATATTGCCGGCCGGCGCACAAGGTCTCTATCCGGCCTATGACGATGCGTTTTCGGCCCGCATTGCCAATCCGACCGACAACGGAACGCTGGCTCAATTCGTCACAGTTGCCGTCAACGCAGGGCAGTACGATCAGGCGATCTCGTCGATCGAGCAGTATCTCATCAAATATCCTCGCGATGCGCGCGCCCGGCTCGCGGCCAGCCGGTTGTACTATCACGTCGGCTCCTATGAATTGGCCCGGCGGCAGGTGCAGTACGGCCTCGAGGTTGGGGACCTGTCCGCGGATGAGCAGCAGGAAGCCGTTCGCCTGCTCGCCCGCATCGAGCGCGCGTTACGTGGCGTCACCTGGGAACTCGCTCTGACCGGCGGCATGTTCAGCGCATTCACCGATTTTGAGTCGGGCGGGGCCCAGGACGACCACTCCTTCGCCTCGCCCTATGGGCGGGCGGAAGGCTTTGTCCGGTGGGATCTCGGCACTCCGAGTGCCGACGCAATTCTCGTTTCGGGATCGTTGACGGCGACACAGCGCTTTTTCACAGAAGACCTGTCGGTTCCCGGTGCCAAGGAGACTTTTATCCACGGTAACGCCGCCATTACCCTGGACAAGGGACTGCCCAACAGCGGGATCGACTCGCTACGGCTGCTAATTTCCGCGTTCGCCGTTACAGATCGCTTCGACAGCGACATTCACGAGACCGGCGTCGGTCTAAGTGGGCGCTTCCTCGTGCGCCCCACCGTCGAGACGACGCTTTTTGCAGGTGCCGGCTACATCGATCTAAGCGGCTCGAAAGGCATCTTCGCCGATAGCAGGGTCTTCTATGAGGCAGGCGGCAGCTACCGCTTCCGCAATGGCCAGGCGCTCGGACTGCGCCTGGTCGGCTCGAATGACTTCGCCTCCGGAGCTGGCGAAATCGGCCGCAGCTACATGGGAGAGGTCCGCTACGGCGGCGTGGTGATGGAAGTACCGGACCTGTTCGTATGGTCTCACCAGGTCGCCTTCTCGGCCGGCCACAGCAACACTCCCGACTTGTACTTCGGCATCGGCACAAACATAGAGAGCGACTTCTGGCGCATTGCCTCGGAAAGCGATTTTCAGCTCACTGAGTGGCAGAAGGTCAGTGTCGACCTCGCCTATCGCGAAACCGACTTCGATGTCGCCAGCGGCGACCGAAATTCATTCGAATTGCTCGTGAGCTACACGTTGACGCTCAACTGAAAGAGGCCGCGATGAGGACCCTGTATCGTCAGATAGCCACTTGTATCGCCTGCCTTGCCTTTGCGGCACCATCTGTCGCTGAAACGGTCGGGTCCATGACGGCCTACCAGACCAACATCATCCGCAATGACCGCGAGGCGATGAACGTCGGCGCTGGCGTCGAACTCGGCGACCAGCTGCGCAGCAATATCACCGGTCTCGGAATGCTCGTGTTCCGGGACGAGTCGAGCGCCAAGATTGGTCCGAACACCAGCCTGACGATCGATGAATTCGTCTACAACCCGGGGTCCCGATCAGGAAAGATCGACATCGGGATGAACAGCGGCTTGGCCCGTTTCTACGGCGGTCAGGTTTCGAAGGGCGGCGACATGCAAGTTGCGACGCCACACATGGTGCTCGGAGCCAGAGGCGGCATCATTGAAGTGCTTGTGATGGCTGGTCAGACCGTCGGCATACTGCGCGCCGGCCGCATGACCTGCATGATGAATGGCCGCCAGCTCGTGATCACAAACCCGGGCCACGCCTGCACGTCGGACAATGGCAAACTGCTGACCGGCTACGGCGGTATCGACGCCTTCCCGATATTGGACAGCATCGAGCGGATTGCCGGCACCGGCCTGCCAGGCGAACCGGGTCCGGGGCTGGACGTAAGCGCGATTTGTGCGTCAGCACTCGGCAACTCGCTCAAAGCCTGCAAGTCCTCCGACGGCGCATTGCCAGGGGTGGCCATGGAATTCCCTGACAGCCCAACGCCCCCTGTAGGCAGCGGGGTGGATGAGGATGATGACTGCTTTCCCGACTGCCGGTAGGCTCGGCCGACCGGCATGAGCCTCTTGGCTGATTGGCGGCGGGCCGCCCGGCGCAAGATTCCGGGTCTTGTGGTCGTACTCTTGCTGCTCGCTTGCCATTTTGCTTTCGACGGGCCGCTATCGCGCCTGCGCGAGCGTACGTACGACTTCTACCAGTTCCTCGCCCCGCGCGAGGCGACGAGCAATCCTGTTGTCATAGTCTCGATAGACGACGCGAGCCTTAAGGCATATGGGCGATGGCCTTGGAACCGTGGCCTTTTGGCCGATCTGGTCGATGGTGTCGCCGAGTCCGGTGCCGCGGTGGTCGGGCTGGCGCTGGTGCTGCCCGAGGCTGACATCTCTCCTGATGGCATCGCCGGAGACAAGCGCCTCGCCAGCGCGCTGGCGAAAAATCGAACGGCGCTCGCCGTCAGCCTGGGCAATGAGGCGACCGTATCAGAAGCAGAGCCCAAAGCCGGCTGGTCGATCGTCGGGCAAGTACCCGAGACGCTTCCTGGCTTCACCGGTCTGACAGGCTCGCTTCCGGATTTCTCGAGCGCCGCTGCAGGCCTCGGCGTAATTCGCACTCTGCCCGATCCCGACGGCGTATTGCGCCATGTGCCGCTGCTCTGGCTCCGAAATACGGCTCAAGGCGTGCAGCTCTGGCCGTCCTTCGCGCTCGAACTCCTGCGCCTCTACGCCGGAGAGAACGGCTACGTGGCCCGGATGAATGCCACCGGGTTTGACGCGCTCAGGATGGCCGGCACCATTGTGCCACTCGAGCCGCAGGGCAGCATCCGCCTCTGGGAAACCGACACCAATACGCCGAGCATATCTGCCAGTAATATCCTTTCGGGTCGCGGCGATCCGCTGCTGCGGAACGCCATCGCCATTGTTGATCTGTCGGCCGTGGGATTGACGCAGTATCTGCCCACCCCGGCGCGTCCGGCGCGACCAGGCGTGGACATCCACGCTGATGCAATCGGCCAGATGCTTGCCACGCGCTATCTTGTAGAGCCAACGCAAGCGCGTACGCTGGAGCGGTTGTGGTTGGTCCTCAGTGGCATCGTTTTCATCGGACTTTCAGGAGTTCTCGCCCAGCGTATCATGCTCGGCGCCCTCGCTCTGGCGCTCCTGGCTGCCACGCCCTTCGCGTTTGGCGTTCTCGAATACAGCCTGCAGGGAAAGCTCTATGACCCACTACAGCCGGCGCTCGCGACGATCCTCGTAGCTGGCTTCGAAGGCTATGCCCTCTACAGGCGCAGCGAGCAGCGCCGGTTCACCCTGGCCCGGCAGTTTTCGCAATTTCTGTCGCCCTCCGTGGTGCAGCGGCTGGCAAATTCGGATACCGAAGCGATCCTGTCCGGAGATAAGCGCGAGATCACAATCCTGCTGAGTGACATACGCGGCTTCACGGCGATGAGCGAACAGCTCGACGCCCAAGAAATCGGAAAGGTGGTCAACCACTTCCTCGGCCTTGCGACCGATGAGATACTCAAGCGCGACGGAACCATCGATAAGTTCATGGGCGATGCCGTGCTAGCCTTCTGGAACGCGCCGCTTGACCAGCCAGATCATCGCGAGCGCGCGCTCGAAGCGGGGCTTGCCCTGATCGAACGGGTGAAGCGCGAAAACGCCGCGTTCACCGCGCGCGGGCACCCCTCTATCGAAATCGGCGTCGCCATCGAGACTGGCATCTGCTCCGTAGGGAATTTCGGCTCCGAACGGCGCTTCGATTACACCGCGATCGGTTCGCCGGTGAACCGCGCGGCACGGCTCGAGTCAACGACCAAAAAGCTTAGCATCCCTCTGGTGCTTGGTCCCGGATTTGCCCAAGGAGCATCGATGCCGGTTGTCCAGGCGGGTGCCTTCGAACTCCAAGGCTTTAAGGGCGAGGTGCCGGTTTTCACCGTTCCGGAGATACACCCCTCGTCGCAATCTGCCGAGGCAGTCGTGTGATGCTTGGCACCGGTTCAACTCGCTATCTCATTGGCAGCCGGCAGCGAAAGCCAAGGGGCGGCGGAAATACGATGGGCTGTCGGGGCTACCTGCCGCCCAGTTCGCTTATGCTGGTCGGTTTATGCCGATAAGGCGGATGCCCATGACTTCAGCATCAATCTGGACTCCTGGGGCGTCAACACGGGCGGAACCTCAAACCCGATGACGGTGCTGGTCGCGACGCAGAACCCGGATGCAGGTATTGGGCATCGCCAATTCGGGCCGCTATTCAAATTCCGATCTCGATGCCAAACTGGCTGTGGCGAAGCGGATGCTGGACGATGCCAAGCGCGAAAAGATGCTCTCGGAACTCAGCGGGATCGTCTTCAACGACGTTGCCCTGATTCCGATGCACCACGAGGTCCTCGTCGTGGCTGCCTGAAAGGACCTTCCAGTTCACGACGCGGGCCGACCGGTATACGCTATCCATGAATGCCCAAGACTGTCTGAGGAGTTGTAGACTTGACGAACATCGCCACGGGATCCGTTGCGGATCGCGGTCGCGCTACATACGATCTTGGCGCGACCGCCATCTTTGCTTCCAAATCAGACCCACGCTTCCATTATTGTCTGTATGTACCGCCCGCGGTTGGCGAAGGCGCCCAAGTCGACCTGCTGGTGGCCGTCCACGGCACTGGCCGCACCTCGTTCCTGGGTTTCCGCGACGCGTTCGCCGAGTTCGGACGCTGGAACGACTGCGCCATCTTGTGCCCGGTGTTTCCAATGGGCGTTCTCGGCGACGACGCCCGCAGCGGATACAAATACATGATCGAGGGCGACATACGCTACGATCAGGTGCTGCTCGCCATGATCGAGGAAGTCGTGGCGAAATACCGTCAGGACTGGACCCGCTTCGCCATGTTCGGATTTTCCGGCGGCGGGCAATTCACCCACCGCTTCGCCATCCTCCATCCCGATAGGCTATGGGCGGCGTCGATCGGCGCGCCGGGCTCGGTGACCTTGCTCGATCCCGCGCGGGATTGGTGGGTGGGCATTCGCGACCTGCCGGAGAAGTTCGGCATCACCTTCGACGCCGCAGCGCTGGCAAAAGTGCCTGTCCAGATGATCGTCGGCGATGCCGACCTGGAGACTTGGGAAATCACGCATATCCAGGGCAGCACCCATTGGATGCCGGGCGCCAACGATGCAGGACAAACGCGGCCGGAACGCCTCAGCACGTTGTGTCGATCGTTCGAGGAAGCAGGTGCGCGCGTACGCTTTGATTTGCTGCCCGGGGTAGCCCACGAACGGGACGCGGTTCTCGATCCGGTCAAGGATTTCCTGGCCCAGGCGCTCAAGGAACGACGGAACGCATCAGGATGAATGCAATGATCGTTGCGCCGCAGCCGGAGGCGGTCGAGGCGGGCGCGCTGGTGCTCAAACGCGGCGGCAACGCAATCGATGCGGCGATCGCCTGCGCCTTCATGCAAGGCGTCGTCGATGCCCGTCCATTATCGGCCTAAGCAATCGAGTGATTTTGCCCGTCCGAGCGCACTCAGCAAGCACGCTATGGCGCGACGTAACCCATAGATTTAGAATAAATCCGGGAGAACGGCGGGCGAAGCGAGCAATGGCTCCGCGAGAGAAGGAGGCCTGCGATGATCCGGCACTATCTTCGTGTCATGGGCGGAAGCCGTCTCGCGGTGGATGTCGGAGGGGATCCCTCCAGTCCCGCCCTATTGCTGCTGCACGGCTTTCCCAGCTCAGCGCGCACGTTCCGGCGTCTGGCCCCGATGCTCCTCGACGACCTGTTCGTCATCGCTCCCGATCTTCCGGGGTTCGGGGAGTCCGATGTCCTCGCCTCGATTTCCTTCGAAGCAATGGGGAACGCAATCCTCGAAGTCCTCGACCACTTCTCCGTCGGACCTCGCTTCATCTATCTTCACGATTTCGGCGCGCCAGTCGGCTTTCATGTCGCGATGCATGCGCCCGCGCTGGTGACGGGTCTGATCATCCAGAATGCCAACGCGCATACCAGTGGATTCGGCCGCCAATGGGCAGACACCATCGCCTATTGGTCGAAGCCCACCGCGGAGAATGAGGCCGCCGCCACTGCTCATCTGACCTGGGAAGGGACACGGTATCAGTATGTCGGGGGCCTGCCCGACGATATCGCAAAGTCCATCGCTGCCGAAAATTGGGATGAGGACTGGCGCGTGATGAGCCTGCCGGGACGGCTCGAGGCACAACGTGCCCTCCTGGCGGACTATGGAAACTATGTGCGCCGCTTCGCAGACATCCAGGGCTATCTGCAAACCTATCAGCCGCCTGCACTGATGGTGTGGGGTCGCCATGATCCCTTCTTCGAACTCGCCGAAACCATGAGTTGGATCGAGGCGCTTCCCCGCATGGACGCCCATATCCTCGACGCCGGTCATCTCCTGCTCGAAACCCGTGCGGAAACGGCAGCTCACCTGATCCTTGATTTCATCAACAGGGAAACGGGCCGGTCCAGGTGAATGGGTCACGGTGTCGGATTTGCCCGCCGTCAGCAAATTTTTTGTTATTATTTCAATACTAAGCGGGCGCGGCTGTGCCGAGGGCTGCGGCCAGGACATCAGCAAGGCCATGGCCGGCGCTGCCGTCTTCGTCAAGGCGCGGATTGTAGATGGTGACCTCGAGTCCGACCGCCTTGCCGCTCGCCAGGATGATCTGGAGCGCCGCCGACAGCTCGTCCCACGAGAGCCCGCCCGGTACGCGGAAATCGACCGCCGGCATGATCGCATCGTCGAGACAATCGGCGTCGAGATGGATGAAAAAACCATCGAGTTCCGCCCGCGTCAGGTGGCCAACTGCCGCCCGGGCGGCGGCTTCGACGCCCAGGCGGCGGATGGCGTGCAGATCATAGGCCATGAGCTCCGCTGGCAAGGGCTGGCTGCCGAATTCGGCCTGGTCCTCGTGGTCGCGAAACGCGAAGGCGACAGCGTCCGCGGCGCGAACCAACGGGCGGCGGCCCTCAAGGTCGGTCAGCAGCGCCGGCCCGTAGCCGGTGACGAAGGCCAGCTCCATCGACGCGCCTTCGCTGTTGGGCTCCGCTTCCGGCTGGAAGAAGTCGGCGTGGCCGTCGATGAAGAACAGGCCGTAGCGACCGCGCCGGCGCAGCGCGAGCATCGGACCCAGCAAGATCGTACAGTCGCCGCCCAGCACCACCGGGAATTCCCCAGCATCCAGCACCTCCCCCACGGCGTCGGCGAGCTTGGGCGACCACGCCGCGATCGCGTTGGCATTCAGCGTCAGGGTGGCAGGGTCGGGCTTCGGGTCCTTCGGCGGGACGGCCAGCCGCCCGGCGCTGCGCGCATGGATGCGTTCGGCGAGGCCCAGTTCCAGCAGCCGACCGGGCAAGCCCTCCACGCCGTCGGTCGCTAGACCCAGCGAGGACGGCGCTTCAAGGATGGCATAGGGGCGGGTCGGCATCAGATTCTCCAGCTATGGCGAGTGAGAGCCGGCGCAACGCGGCGGTCTTCGCTACTGAGGTCTCCGCGGCTGCCGGTTTGACGGCCCCATTAAGCGACGCTTTTGAGCAAAAACTCGCCTTGCAGCCGACGTAATCTCACCACGTGGGCGAAACCGAGGAAATTTCAACCCGCCCAATTCCCTTTTGAAGTCAAGATCGCATCCGGCCGGCGGGGAGACGGCTCTTGAGCGCATTCAGAGAGAAAGTTGCCAGGCTGGATCAATGGATTGCCGTAGCTCAAAAACGATCCAAACGGGGCGCTCCTCTCAAAGGCCCTCGTCCCAATACGGCGTGCGCCCGATGCATCGCGCAAGGTGGTCGACGAAGGCACGGACCTTCATCGACATGAGCCTGTTGCTGGGATAGACGGCATAAATCGTGCTGGCTGGAGGCTCCCAGGCATCAAGCACGCGTCGCAGCGCGCCGGTGCGCAGCGGCTCCGCTACCGCCCATGTGGGCAGTAGGGCGATGCCGATGCCGTCGAGCGCCGCAACGCGCAGCATCTCGGCATTGTTGCTGCGAAAGCTGCCGCCCACGGCCACCCGCGCCTCGCCAATTTTGCCGGCAAGGCGCCATTCATCGCCCCAAGGCAAAAGGCTGGTGCAGAGGCAGTTGTGCTTGGCAAGGTCGCCCGGCTCGTGAGGCATGCCATGCTTGTCAAGATAGGCGGGCGCAGCACAGGCGACGAGCCGGGATGGCGCGAGCTTGCGCACGACAAGCGGCGAATCCTGGAGCACGCCGATGCGGATCGCCAGATCGAGCCGCTCATCGACCAGACTCACATGCGCCGGGCTCAAGGAAATATCGACGGAAAGTTCCGGATAGCGCCTCAGGAACTCCGGGACGGCCGGCGCCACATGCATCCAGCCGAAGCTGTCGGGCGCTGAAATGCGAATCGTGCCGCGCGGCTCGCGCTGCAACGCGCTCGCTTCTTGTTCCGCCGCTTCAGCTTCGGCGAGAATCCGGGCGCAGTGGCGGTAGTAGGCTGCGCCCGCTTCGGTCATCGAGAGCCGACGCGTGGTGCGGTTGAGGAGGCGAATGCCCAGGCGCTGTTCGAGCCGCTGCACATGGGCGCTGACGGCGGATTTGGAGAGTCCGAGCCGATGGGCCGCAGCCGAGAAGCTGCCGCTGTCCACCACGCGAGCGAACGCCGCGATGCCATCGAGCGGGTCCATCATCGGATTGTCCTGAAATCCGGAGTCCATATAATTCCGGCTAATCGACGGGCGAGAAGGGGCCTATCTCTTGGTGAGCGACCCGAACCACGAAGGAGATCGAGATGGATGCCAAAGCTACAGCGGCGTTCGTTCGCGAGCCGGCGGCCGGCTCGACGCTCAACGTTCTGGGCATCACCCATATCTACAAAGCCGCCGGCACCGAGACCGCGGGGTCCTTCTCGCTTTGGGAGTCCGTGGTTCCGCCGGGCGCGGGAACGCCACCCCACACCCATGCCCATGAGGATGAAGCCTTCTATGTGCTGAGCGGCGAACTCGTCATCGAATTCGAGGGCGACTCCGCGCCCCATCGCGTTGCGCCCGGCGGCTTCTTCTTCGGTGCACGCGGCCGGCGCCATGCCATCCGCAATGTCGGCGACAAGCCGGCCCGCGTGCTCGTCCTTTGCGCGCCGAGTTGCGGCCTTGATCAGATGTTTGCGGAATTGGATGCCGCGACCGCCGCCGGGAAGCCGGAGATGGGAAAGGTCGTGGCCATCGCCGCCAAATACGGCGTCACCATCGAGCCGCCGGCTGATCCGCCGCGCTGAAGGCAAACTGTCGTCTGTCAGGCCGGAAACAGAAATGCGGCGGCGGGATCGAAAAAAATCTGTCTGCGCGAGGCGCTGCCTTCATGTGCTTGCGCCACATCGGATGTCGGCCTGACGTCGATCTCCTGGCCGGCGGCCGTGCGCGCGATGACGCGTCGCCGTTCGCCGAAGAAAGCGGTGTCGATGAAGTCGACCGCAAGCCCGGCAGTGGCCGGGCCGGGTCGCAGCCGGAACGCTTCCGGCCGCACCATCAGCCTGGTCTTCTGGCCATGGCTGAAGTCCTGATCGATCCTGACGCCCGAGACGACCGAGCCATCGGCCAGGCGGATCGTGGCGGAGCCGTTGACGGTTTCAAGATGCTCGGCCGGCAGGAAATTGGAATTTCCGATGAAGCTGGCCACGAATTCGCTCGCAGGCCTCAGATAGAGGTCCTCACCGGTGCCGATCTGCTCGATGCGCCCGTCCCGAAACAGCGCGATGCGATCCGAAAGATGCAGCGCCTCGTCCTGATCGTGGGTGACGTAAAGAATCGTTACGCCGGTTTCGCGGTGGATGCGCCGTATCTCGGCCTGGATTTCCTCGCGCAGCTTCTTGTCGAGCGCCGAAAGCGGCTCGTCCATCAAAAGGATCGGCGGATCGTAGGCCAGCGCCCGGGCAAGCGCCACGCGCTGCTGCTGTCCGCCGGAAAGCGCGCCAGGATATCGGCCGCCGAAACTCTCCAGCCGCACCAGCGACAGCATCTCGGCGACTTTTCGCTTCACCTCGGCATCCGGCCGGCGGCGCACGCGCAACGGAAAGGCAACGTTCTCGGCGACGGTGAGATGCTGGAACAGCGTGTAGCGCTGGAACACCATGCCGATGTTGCGCTTGTGCGACGGCACCGACAGCAGCGACCTCCCTTCGAGAAGAACGTCGCCGGATGTCGGATGCTGAAATCCGGCGATCGCGTAGAGCGTCGTCGACTTGCCAGAGCCGGAAGGGCCGAGAAAGGTCAGGAACTCGCCCTTGGGTATATCGATCGTGACATCGTGCACGGCGACGAAGCTGCCGAATGTCTTGCGCAGGTCGCGAATGGAGAGGAACGGTTCGGTCATTTCGACAGTTTCCGCCGAATGAGTGCGGTTACGATCATCAGGCTCAGCGTCAGGAGAACGAGAAGGCTGGACGCCGCGGCGATGACCGGGCTCAGATCCTGGCGCAGGCTGCCCCAGATCTTGACCGGCAAAGTCTGCAAGGTGGGGCTGGCCATGAAGATCGCGACCACCACCTCGTCCCATGAGGCGAGAAAGGCGAAGATCGCCGCCGAGAAGATCCCGATCTTGATCGCCGGCAAGGTGACCCGGAGTTTTGCTTCGAATGGGCTTGCGCCGCAGACGATCGCCGCATCCTCGATGGATTTGTCGAACCCTTCGAGTGCCGCGGTGATGGGAATGATGGCGAAGGGGAGTGCCAGGACTGTGTGGGCGATGACGAAGCCTGCCGTGGTGCCGCCGAGCCCGATCCGCAGGAAGAATGCATAGATGGCGATGGCGAAGACGACGACCGGCAGCACCATTGGCGTCAGCAGCAGGCCGCGAAGCGTGTTGCGCCCGCGAAACTGTCCCCTGACCAGGGCGAAAGAAGCCAGGAGCCCGATGAGGACGGCGAGAATCGCGGCCATGGTGGCAATGCGCGCGCTGGTCAGCGCCGCTTCGAGCCAGGCCGGATCGGCGAAGAGCTCCTCATACCATTTCAGCGTCCAGCCGGGCGGCGGAAAAGCCAGCCACCGCGACGATCCGAACGACAAAAGCACGATGAAGACCACCGGCAGCAGCAGAAACGCGGCAATCAGGCCGGTGAAACCCAGAAGTGCCGCGCGCAGCCAGCCCAGCCGGTCGTAGTCGAGCAGCATCTCAGATGCCTCCTGTCATGCGCTTGGCGCCGACGAGGCGCAGTTGCAGCGCGTAGAGCGCCATGGTGACCAAAAGCAGGATGAAAGCCGCCGCGCTTCCGAGCCCCCAGTTGAGCAAGGACTGGATCATCTGGGCGATCATTGCGGCGAGCATCATGTTGGAGGTGCCGCCGAGCAGCGTCGGCGTCACGAAATAGCCGAGCGACATGACGAAAACCATCAGGCCGCCTGCAGCGATTCCCGGAAGCGACAATGGCAGCAGAATGCGGCGGAAGGCGTCGAAGGGGCTGGCACCGCACAGGGCGGCGGCGCGCAGCGTCATCGGATCAATGGCGCGCAGGGTTCCGACCAGTGGCAGTATCATGAAGGGCAGCATGATGTAGACCATGCCGATGGTGACGCCGGTCAGGTTGTTGATCAGCGGCAGCGGCTCGCTGATCAGGCCAATATCCATCAGCGTCCGGTTGATGACGCCGGTGCGTTGAAGCAGCACCATCCAGGCATAGGTGCGGGTGAGCAGATTGGTCCACATCGACAGGATGATGATACCGAAGACGATCGAGCCGAGGGCAGGCGGCATGATCGCCAGCATCCAGGCGACTGGAAACGCCACGATCACGGTGACGGCGGTGACGACGGTGGCGACCAGAAAGGTGTTGAAGAAGACCCGCGCATAGGTGCCGTCGCCAAACAGGATTGCGTAGTTCTGCAGGCCCGGTACGGGTTCGGTCACGCTGCGCAACAGCAACGCGACTACCGGCACCACGAAGAACAGGGTGATGAGGGTCAGCGCCGGCAAGGCGCCGCCGACGCCGTCTGGCCTTCGGAGGATTGGCTGTCGATAAAGCAAATTGCCCGACATGGCGATGATCCCGGCAGCTCAGGCGGGACGCCTAGCGACGCCCCGCCGGTTCATGGGTGATGCCAGGCTATTTGGCCTGCCAGGCGTACCAACGCTCCGCGATCTTGGCGCGGTTTTCAGCCCAGTAGTTCATGTCGAGGTCGATTTGTCCGTCGACATAGGCGTCCGGCAACGACTTGACGACATCGGCCGGCATTTCGGCCTTGGCTGCCGTGTTGATCGGTGCGTAGCCGCTTGCTTCAGCAAACATGGCCTGGCTTTTCGCGCTTGTCGCTGTGGCCAGGAATTTCATCGCGCTCGCCTTGTTCTTCGAACCCTTGGGGATGACCAGCACGTCGGCGGCGGTCATGTTCTGTTTCCAGGATGCGCCAACATCGGCGCCGTCCTGCTCAAGAGCGAAGACACGTCCGTTCCATAGCTGCCCGAAGGCTGCCTCACCGGAGGCGATCAGCTGCTGCGACTGCGCGCCGCTGTCCCACCAGACGATTTCCGATTTGATCGTGTCGAGTTTCTTGAACGCCCGGTCGAGGTCGAGCGGATAGAGCTTGTCCGCCGGCACGCCGTCAGCCAGCAGCGCAATCTCGATGACGCCCGGTGCCGACCATTTGTAAAACGTGCGTTTGCCGGGAAATTTCGTCAGGTCGAACATGTCGGCCCAGCCGGTTGGCTCGCCCGACACCGCCCCTTTGTTCCAGGCAAGAACGAATGAATAGTAGAAGCTGCCGACCGCATGCTCAGTGGTGAAGCGAGGATCGAGATCGGCTTTCGGCACGACGTTGAAATCGATCGGCTCGAGCAGGCCGTCCTTGGCCGCCTTGATGGCGAAATCCATTTCGACATCGACGACATCCCAGGCGACGCTGCCGCCTTCCACCATGGCCTTCAGCTTGCCGTAGTCGGTCGGGCCGTCCTGCAGGACCTTGATGCCGGAACTCGCTTCGAACGGAGCAGCCCAGGATTTGGTCTGCGCCTCCTGGGTGGTTCCGCCCCAACTGGTGAACACCATCTCATCGGCCCGTGCGGCAGTGGCTGCCAGGAGTCCGGCCAATATGCCGGTCAAAATCAGTTTCATGTCATTCTCCTCTGTTGGTTGTTTTGGTTTCTTGTTTTGAGAAAATTGCGGTTGGCGCTGCCTCATCGCATGACGAATGGATCCGGGGTCGGCTCGTCGGATATTCGTATCCAGACGGATTTCGAGCGCGTGTAATCGCGGATGGCGTCAAGTCCGCCCTCACGGCCGAGCCCCGACTGGCCATAACCGCCGAACGGCACCAGCGGCGAAACCGCGCGGTATGTATTGACCCAGACGACGCCGGCATGGATGTCGCGCGCCATGCGGTGCGCCTTGGCGAGATTGGTGGTGAACACGCCCGAGGCCAGGCCGAACGGCGTATCGTTGGCAAGCGCCAGTGCTTCGGCTTCCGTGTCGAAGGCGAGAACGCTGAGCACCGGACCGAACAATTCCTCCCGCACGCAGGGCAGCGCTGAATCCTCGGCGTCGATGATGGTCGGTGCGTAGTAGAAGCCGTGCGAATGATCGTCGGGCCTTTTTCCGCCGGTGACCAGCGTCCCGCCCTTGGCGAGGCTCTCGGCAACGATCTTCTCGATCCATTCCAGCTGGCGTGGCGTTGCCAGCGGTCCCATTTCGGTGGCCGGATCCTGCGGATCGCCGATCCTGATGGCCTCGGCCTTGTGCTTTAGCCTGTCCAGGAACTCGCCCTTTATCGAACGCTCGACAAGCAGCCGGGAGCCGGCGACGCAGCTTTGTCCAGACGCCGCAAAAATCCCGGCCACGACCGCGTTTGCCGCACTGTCCAGGTCGGCGTCGGCGAAAACGACAACCGGGCTTTTCCCGCCCAGCTCCAGCGTCGTATAGGCGAGATTTTCCGCCGTGTTGCGGACGACCGCGCGAGCGGTCGAAGGCCCGCCGGTGAAGGCGACGCGCGAAACCAGCGGATGACTTGTCAGGCGCCGGCCGCAATCGTGCCCGAACCCGGTCAGTATGTTGACGCTTCCGGCGGGAAATCCGGCCTCGTGAACGAGTTCGGCGAAGGCCAGCAGCGGTGCCGGGCCGTCTTCCGAGGCTTTCAAGACGACCGTGCAGCCGGCCGCCAGTGCCGGACCGAGCTTGACGGCCGAAAGGAAGAGCTGCGAATTCCACGGCACGACGGCAGCGACGACGCCGATCGGCTCGCGCCGGATGGTGACGTCCATATCGGCCTTGTCGATGGGCACATGCGAGCCTTCATGCTTGTCGGCAAGCCCGCCATAGTAGCGATAGTAGTCGCCGACATAGGCGATCTGGGCGCGGGTCTCGCGGATGATCTTGCCGGTGTCGCGCGTTTCCAGCTCGGCCAAGCGGCCGGCATTTGCGACGACCAGGTCGCCGAGGCGCACCAGCAGCTTGCCTCGCGCCGTCGCCGTCAGCGATGCCCACGCGGTGGAGTGCAAAGTCCGGTGCGCCGCCTCGACGGCGCGGTCGACATCGGCCTCGGTTGCGGCGGGCATCGTCGCCCAGGGCGCTCCGGTAGACGGATCGGTGCTTTCGAAGGTGGCCGTCGGCGTATCGAACGCCCCATCTATGAAGTTGCTGAAAGCCACAAGGGTCATTGCGGCCTCCCATGCCCGAAGGCCGGCATCACCTTGTCGACAAACAGCTGCAGGGACTTCTTTTTGCGCTCGTGTGGCAGGCCACTGTCGATCCAGATCGAATATTGGTCGTAGCCGAGCGCCTCATATGCCTTCAGTCGGGTGATCACCTCTTCGGCTTCGCCGATGACCAGGTGCTGTCGGATCTTGTCTGGCGCGTATTGCGGCATGGCAGCGATCTCGTCGTCGGAGAGCGCTTCCAATATGCCTTGGCGAACCGGCTTCTTGTTCTGGAACCACGCGCCGAACTGGCAGTAGAACAGCGACAGGTCCTTCGTCAGCTGCTCCGCATCGGCGGCGTCTTCTGCAACGAATGTGTGCATCAGCAGCATGATCTCGGGGCGGGCCATATCGGGATGCGCCGCGCACGCCGCGTTGAAGCGCTCCATAAGGCTGGTTACCTCGTCATCGCCGGAGGCGAGCGGCGTCACCTGGACGTTGCAGCCGTTGGACACGGCGAAGTCGTGCGAGTTCGGATCGCGCGCCGCCACCCAGATCGGCGGGTGCGGCTTTTGCACCGGCTTGGGCGACGATGTGGTCGCGGGAAACGACCAGAATTCGCCCGACAGCTCGAAATCGCCTTGCCAGAGGCCCTTGATGGCCGGGATGATCTCGCGCATGCGCTGGCCCGCGCCCCAGGCGTCGAGCCCAGGGAACAGGCGCTGGTATTCGTAGCTGTAGGCGCCGCGCGCGATGCCGATGTCGAGCCGGCCGCCGGTGACGACATCGGTCATGGCTGCTTCGCCGGCGAGCTTGATCGGATGCCAGAACGGCGCGATGACCGTTCCAGTGCCGAGCCGGATGCGCTTCGTCCTGGCGCCGAGATAGGCGATGTTGATGAACGGGTTTGGCGAGATGGTGAACTCCATGCCGTGGTGCTCGCCGATCCAGGCCGTCTCGAAGCCTGCCGCCTCGGCCATCAGGACCAGTTCCTCGAGCTCGTCGATGAGCTCGGCATGCGGCTTTGCCGGGTCCGAGCGTTCCATATGGACGAAGAGCGAGAACTTCATATCTGTTCACCCCGGATTGGAAATGTTCATGGCGACCGGCTTGGCGAGCGGACGGACTTCACCTTCGACCTCGTTGCCGACATAGACTCCAAACGCATCCTCCCGACATTCGCGAACATAGCGGGCGAGCATCGAGCGCACAGCAGCGTCGGCGATGTTCAGTCCGGCAATCCTGTCGATGTCGACGAGCCGGACCCTGCCATCTCTGGAGTGGAGCGCGTCTACCGTGCCGCGGTAGTAGACATGCGTTCGCGATGGATTTGCTGCGTCGTCCCAGACCGCAAACAGGAACCCGAGATGCGCCTGGATGGCGTTCGCAGCGAGGCGTCCCCTAAGGCTTCGTGTGTCGCCAGCTGCGCCGAGCCCTCGGCCTGACGGCAGTTCGAAAAAGCCGTCGACGGTTTCGAAGAACAGCACGCGGCCTTCATCTTCGAGGATGGCGCCGACCTCCATGTCCGGAGGCGCGGCCGCCAGCGCTTCCTGGCTGAGACCGGGCGAGACATACGCCCCACGGCAATAGCCGAGTGGCTGCGATGAATTGTGGGAGAATTCGCGAACGCGGCCGATGAGGATCGAATGGTCGCCGGCGTCGACCAACTGCTCCATGTCACAGTCAAACGTAGCCACCGATCCAGCGAGCAGCGGGCTGCCGGTCGGGCCGAAGCGCCACTCGACAGCCGAGAACTTGTCCTGCGATTTCGAAGCGAAGACGCCGGATGCGGCTCGCTGTTCCTCGGAGAGCACGTTGACGGCAAAGCACTTCGAGGTCGAAAACACCGGATGACCCAGCGCTTTCTTGGCGATGCAGACCAGCACAAGCGGCGGATCGAGCGAAACGGATGTAAACGAATTGGCGGTGAAGCCTCGAGGCTCTCCCTCCGGCCCGATCGCGGTGACGATGGTAACGCCGGTCAGGAAAGAACCGAGCGCCCGCCTGAATACGCCCGCGTCGAAGGCTGTGTCCATTGCCGGTCGCGCCGATGTGCTTGCGCCGTCGTTGCTCTCGATAAAATCGACAATGCGCCGTGTGACCACGTCAGGCGAGGCTACGGCCATCATATGTCGTTCGCCCTCCAGAACGACGCAGCGACCGCGCGGCGCGAGGCGGGCCATCGCCGCCGACATCGCAGGCGATGAATTCCTGTCGTCGGAGCCGGTCATGAACAGGGCCGGCGCCGCGAGACCGGAAAGACGATCGCCATGCGCCGTATCCGCAAGGGCGAAAAGTCGATATGTGCGCGCATAGCCGTCTGGATTGACGCTCTGCAGTGCCGCGCGCGTTGTCCTTGCGGCCTCGGCCAGGCTGTCGGGGACCGGGTTGCCGAACCAGCGCGCGATCGTTGCGTCCATCCCAGACGGATTTTCCGCGCCATTTAGCTCGGCAGCGCGCTCGCGCACCGCCTGCGCAAGCTCCGCCGGGCGGCGAAAAACCGCGTTGAGCGAGACGATGCTGCGGACCCGTTCGGGTGCGTTGAGAGCGATTTCCTGCCCTACCAACGCCCCCATTGAATGGCCAACGATCGAGACGGCATCCAGGCCAAGGTGATCTAGAAGCCGGATTGCTTGTCCGGCATAATCGGCAAGCCTGGCATCCTCGGTCGGCAGCGGCGACGGGCCATGTCCCAGCATGTCGATCGCGATCACATCCCATCTGTCCTTCATCAGCGCGATCTGGGGCTTCCAGATCGCCGCATTCATGCCGACGCCGTGGATGAGGAGGACCGGCGCGCCGGATCCGGCACGGATAAAGCCGGTGCCGTCAGGCGCCGTTCCGCGATGCCAGCCAGGCTCCGTCAGCTCAGCCATGCAGGTCGCCGACCTCCTTGAGATCCTGGTAGCGGTCGCCGATGCGATGATGCGGTCGCCCGCCGATCGAGGCGCCAAGCGCCACCACCAATTCGTCCGGCGCCGGCGCATCGCCGATCTGGAAATGCACCGTCAGGTAGTGCGAACGTCGGCCTTCGTCGTTCTTGTCCATGAGCGGGATAATGATCGGCGTGTTCGGCCCGCCACGCAGGTTGGTGAAGGCAAGATAGGTCTTGGCGCCGACGGCACGCCGATAGTGGTTGCCGAAATGCAGCGTATGGATGAGCGCGGAGGCATGCTCGATCTCGCCCGATGTGCCGCAGATTGCGGCCTTGCCGTAGCCTTCGATCGCTTCGCCGGATCCGGCGACTGCGAGGATTTCGTGGGTCAGCATCTCCCCTAAAACCGGCGCATAGGCGCGGATCTCGGGAGAAAGGTCCTCGGTGAAACCGCGTCCGGCCCACGGATTGTCGAGCACTGCCGCCACGCCGATCAGGCGCAGCGGCCGGGGGGCCACCTTGCCGCCTTCAATCAGCGTGTTCTCGATATAGGTGACGATCTTTCGGATGGCCGGCTTCATCGAATCCTCGGTGTGCGGGTCGGCTGAGGCATTCGGAAAGTTCCCTTTAGCCTCGCTGTCTTATGGTATACCATACTATTGAAGACCAAATCTCTTGTCAACGGGCCTTCGAATCTGTTTGTTTGCGGATGCTGGGAGTAGACGAATTGGCCGACGACGCACTCAGGATCGAACGATCCACCAAGACGCTGAGAACGCTGGCGCTGGAACGCATGCGCGACGCGATCATGAGGTTTCACTTCCAGCCTGGCGAACGGTTGGTCGAGCGGCCGCTTTGCGATCAGCTCGGCGTCAGTCGTTCGGTGGTGCGCGAAGTTCTGCGGCAGTTGGAGACTGAGGGCCTGGTCCAGATGATACCAGGCCACGGACCCGCCGTGGCCCGGCCGGATCTCAGCCGCACCGACGAGATTTATGAACTTCGCGCCCTGATGGAGGGCATCGCGGCGCGCGCCTGCGCGCTAACGGCGACTGAGGACCAGATCGCCGCGCTTGAGCGCGCATTGGATGTGCTGCTCGAGGCGTGGACCTCAGCCGATCCGATCGAGGTGATGCGCGCGACGACAAAATTCTATGAAGTGCTTTTCGATGCCGCCGACAAGCGCATCGCCTGGGAGATCGTCCAGGGCCTGAACGTCCGCATCAACCAGCTGCGTTCCATGACCATCGCTTCGGTGGACCGCCGCGATGCCGCAATTGCCGAAATGACCGACATCATGAACGCCATCAAGTCGCGCAACGGCGATGAAGCCGAAGCGGCGGCCCGGCGACATGTGGAGCAGGCCTGGCGAATTGCGCAACAGACCCTTCGCAACAGCTGAAGCAGAAACTTCAGATTACGGAATCGCCCGTCGCCCTCGCACTGACGCACTGCAGGCAATTCTAACCCGACGATATCGCAGCGATGGCGCTGTTTCTGGCTGTTGACGATAGCGCACTCTGGGTTTGCTGGTGTGGATGCTGTTTCGAGCGTATTCTCTTCCTTAGGGAACGAGCCAGGTCGACCTCGATTGGCGGTCGCCTGCGCTCGGCCGCCCCGCTCGGGAGGAGCCTCTGATTGCGATGGCGCGCTTTGCTCACCTTGCCCTTCTCGCCGTCGCCTTGGGTTTATTGCCTGGAATTACACTGGCTGGGGAGCCTTTCGTCCCGAGCTGGATCAAGAATGATCCCGCAGCCAAGACAGTGGCCATAGAGATCGTTGCCGATTGGAACCAAGTCGAGCGGTACCGCAGGGACAACATCCGGACCGACATTATCGACTTCAACGGTTACTGGGGCGGCAATCTCACCATCGTCGTGCCAGCGGAATGGTCGGTAAAGATCGAGTTCATCAATGGCTCCTCGTCTTTCCGGCACAGCCTGATGGTGACCAGGGTCTACGCTCCGTCAGAGATGCCAGTGAAGTTGACGGCCGAGGATGCGATCTGGGGGGTGTACACCGATCCGCCAGAGGGAATTAAAATCAATGAGAGGAGGCAACTCAACTTTGTTGCGCAGCAGGCCGGGAGCTATTTCCTCGCCTGCGGGAGGCAAACGCATCTAATGGACGGACATTGGATCGGTTTCGAGGTGAGAGACAGCATCGAGCAGGCCGTGGCAATCATAGACGAAAACAAATTTCCGCAGGAGCAGCCCCCAGGACGGCCTTAGGGGCTACGCGAGCAAGCCCGCGCCATGGCTTGGTCGTGGAGATCAATGCAAACCCAGGGCGGCTTACCGGAAATTCGAAAGCCTGGCATGCCCGAGCAGCTGCCTTTGCTCGCCAAGTCACCAGCGGGCAATGCTTTCGTCACTATTTCAGCTGCCCTATGCCACAAGGGCAATTCTGTACGGCTTGGTCGTTCTGGGCGCTGTCATGGCGCTGCGCGAACGGCGGCTGCAATGAGAAAGGATCGGACGATGAGTGCGACGGCGATAAGTAAAGGGGCACCGTCATCCCCGGACGATTTTCTGACCGGGCTGAAGGGGCAGCGCGTGCTGGTGACAGCGGGCGCCGGCGGCATCGGCTTTGCCATTGCCGACACGCTGTCGCGGCTCGGCGCGCGCATCGTCGTCTGCGACGTTTCCGACGAGGCGCTGGCCGCTGCTCCGGACAAGATCGGCCTCGTCGCCGCAATCAAGGCCGATGTCTCGCGCGAAGACGACGTCGACCGGCTGTTCGAGACCGTGAAGGAAAAGCTCGGCGGGCTCGACGCGCTGATCAACAATGCCGGCATCGCCGGGCCGACCGGCGGTGTCGACGAAATCGATCCGGCGGACTGGCGGCGCTGCATCGACATCTGCCTGACCGGCCAGTTCCTCTGCGCCCGGCGTGCCGTACCGCTGATCAAGGCGGCGGGCGGCGGCTCGATCGTCTCGATGTCGTCCGCCGCCGGCCGCCACGGCTACGCTTTCCGCACCCCCTATTCGGCCGCCAAGTTCGGCGTCATCGGTTTCACGCAGAGCCTCGCCAAGGAACTCGGGCCGCACGGCATAAGGGTCAACGCCATCCTGCCCGGCATCATCGAGGGACCACGCATCGACAAGGTCATCGCCGACCGGGCCAAGCAGCTTGGTGTGTCGAACGAGGAGATGACGGAGCGCTATCTCCAGAACATCTCGCTGCGCCGCATGACCAGCCCCTATGACGTCGCCGCAATGGTCGCCTTCCTGCTGTCCGATGCGGGGATCAATATTTCCGGCCAGTCGCTCGGCGTCGACGGCAATGTCGAAACGCTTTGAGGAACCGACCATGACGAAGGTAGCAATTATCGGCAGCGGGTTCATCGGACGGGCGTGGGCGATCAGTTTTGCCCGCGCCGGCCACGATGTGCGGATGTGGGACCAGTCGCCGGCCGCGACCGAGGGTGCGCACGATTACATCGCCGGCGTTCTGGGCGACCTCGCTGCGAACGATCTGCTGCGGGGACAGGCAATCGACGTCGTGCTCGGTCGCATTGCCGTCATTGCTGAGCTCGAAGAAGCTCTGGCCGATGCGGTCCATATCCAGGAGAACACGCCGGAAAACGTCGATGTGAAGCGCGAGGTGTTCTCTCGCATCGATGCAATTGCCGCTCCGCAAGCGGTGATCGCCAGTTCCACCTCGGCGCTGTTGCCGTCGAAATTTACCGATCATCTGCAAAGGCGGCACCGCTGCCTGGTCGTGCATCCGATCAATCCGCCCTATCTCATCCCGGCCGCGGAAGTCGTGCCGGCGCCATGGACGTCTTCCGAAACAATCGAAAGGACCCGTGCCCTTCTCGTCGCCGCAGGCCACGCGCCGCTGGTGATGAAGCACGAACTCGACGGCTTCATCATGAACCGCCTGCAGGGCGCGCTGCTGGAGGAGGCTTTTCGCCTTGTCGCCGACGGCTATGCCAGCGTCGAGGACGTCGATATCGGCATTCGCGACGGGCTGGCGCTGCGCTGGTCGTTCATGGGTCCGTTCGAAACGATCGACCTCAATGCGCCGGGCGGCGTGCGCGACTATGTCGAGCGCTATCAGTCGATCTATTCCAACATTTTTCCGCAGACGCTGCGCCGCGTCGACTGGGCCGGCGAGGTCATCGAGACGGTAGAGGCCGACCGCCGCAAGCGGCTGCCGCGCGCAGAACTCGGCGAACGGCAGGTATGGCGCGACCGCCGGCTGATGGCGCTGGCGGCGCACAAGAAAAAATCGGATCAGGAGTTTGGAAGATGACGGAAACAAGCCGCAAGCCCGGCGCCCAGCTGCCCAAAGGCAAAGTTATCATCACCTGTGCGGTGACCGGGGCGATCCACACGCCGACCATGTCGCCCTATCTGCCGATCACCCCGGACCAGATCGCCGCCGAGGCGATCGCGGCAGCGGAGGCAGGTGCGGCGATCCTGCACCTGCATGCCCGCGACCCCGAGACCGGCAAGCCTGACCAGACGCCGGCGGCGTTCGCCCGCTTCCTGCCGCGCATCAAGCAGGCCACCAATGCCGCCATCAACATCACCACTGGCGGCAGTCCCTACATGAAGGTCGAGGAACGCGTGCGCCCGGCCGCCGAGTTCAAGCCTGAGGTCGCCTCGCTCAACATGGGCTCGATCAATTTCGGGCTCTATCACCTCGTCGACAAATACGAGACTTTCAAGTTCGACTGGGAAAAGCCGCATCTGGAAGCGACGCGCGACCTTGTCTTCCGCAACTCGTTCAAAGACATCGAATACATTCTTACGACCTGCTACGACAACGGCACGCGCTTCGAGTTCGAGTGCTACGACATTGCCCATCTCTACAATCTCTCGCACTTCGCCGATCGCGGGCTGGTCAAGCCGCCGTTCTTCGTGCAGTCGGTGTTCGGTCTGCTTGGCGGCATAGGCACGCACCCCGAAGATGTCGCCCATATGAAGCGAACCGCCGACCGGCTGTTCGGCGACCAGTTCCGCTGGTCGGTGCTCGGTGCCGGCGCCAGCCAATTGCGGATCGCGGCCCAATCGGCAGCGCTTGGCGGAAACATCCGCGTCGGGCTCGAAGACAGTCTTTGGGCCGGCAAGGGTAAGCTTGCCAAATCGAACGCCGAGCAGGTGGTGCTTGCCCGCAAGATCATCGAGGGGCTTGGCATGGAGGTGGCGACGCCCGACGAGGCGCGCGAGATCCTGTCACTGAAGGGCGGCGACAAGGTCGCGTTCTGAGGCGGCTCGCGAGATCTGGGCCTACGACTATGACATCGCGACTGGTGCTGCCAGCAACCGGCGCACTTTCGTCCGCGTCGACACCAGCCGGGGCGGCGCTGCCGATGGGTCGACCGTCGATGCCGAAGGCTTCCTCTGGAATGCCCTCGTCTACGACGGCCGGCTGGTGCGTTATGCGCCACACGGCAGCGTTGATCGCATCATCGACATGCCCATCAAGAAGATCACCAGCGTGATGTTCGGCGGACCGAAGCTCGACATCCTGTACGTGACCTCGATGGCAAAACCGCCGCTGCCGCGCTTCCCCGGCGATGGCGTCCTGCGCGGCAGCCTGTTCGCAATAACCGGCCTTGGCATCAAAGGCGTTGCGGAACCACGCTTCGCCGGATGACGGCGGCTGCAAAAAGGGATAGAGGCGAATAAGGAAAACGAGCGCTCGCTCGATTTCTAGACGATGGCGGCCACCTCGCTTCGCTGAGAGTTTGTCCATGAATTTCGACATTCCCGCCCGCACCGAAGATTACCGCGTCCGCATTGCCGACTTCGTCGAGCGCGAGATCCTGCCGCTCGAGGCCGACAAGATGTCTTATGACGCGCATGGAAATATCGCCTTGCCGCTGCTGGAGACGCTTCGCGCCAAGGCCCGGATGGCGGGCCTGTGGTGCCTGCAGCTCAAGCTGGAAAGCGGCGGCGCCGGTCTCGGCAAGATGGATATTGCGGTCTGCTATGAGGAGATGAACCGGTCGATCTTCGGGCCCGTGGTGTTCAATTCGGCAGCGCCCGACGATGGCAACATGATGGTTCTGGAGGCGCTCGGCACGCCAGCGCAGCAGGAAAAATGGCTGAAGCCGATCGTCGAGGGCAAGGTGCGCTCGGCCTTTGCCATGACCGAACCGCACCCTGGCGGCGGCTCGGACCCTTCGATGATCATGACGCGTGCGGAGCGGCGCGGCGACAAATATGTCGTGACCGGCCGCAAATGGTTCATCACCGGCGCGGAGGAGGCCAGCCATTTCATTCTGATCGCGCGAACCTCGGACGACCCGCGCCATGGTCTGTCGGCTCTGATGTTCCACAAGGACCAGCCGGGCTGGCGCATCATGCGCCGCATCGAGATCATGGGCCCGGAGGAGCATGGCGGGCATTGCGAGTTGGAATTCGATGGGCTCGAAATCTCTGTCGAAGACATGCTGGTTGGCGAGGGCAGGGGCATGAAGGTGACGCAGGTGCGACTCGGCCCGGCGCGGCTTACCCACTGCATGCGCTGGCTTGGATTGTCCAAGCGCTGCGTCGAGATCGCGCGCGCCTATGCTGCCGAGCGCTATGGTTTCGGCCAGCGCCTTGCCGATCGCGAAAGCGTCCAGCTGAAGCTCGGCGACCTCGCCATGCGCATCGAGATCGGCCGCCTACTGGTGATGAAGGCTGCGTGGGAGTTGGACCGCGGCGGCTTTGCCCGCAAGGAAGTGTCGATGGCCAAGGTCCAGGTCGCCAACGTGCTGCATGACGCGGCCGATGTCGCGATCCAGATCAATGGCGCGCGGGGCTATTCCAAGGACACGGTGCTCGAATGGATCTACCGCTATGCGCGCCAGGCGCGGCTGGTCGACGGTGCCGATGAGGTCCACAAGATGGTGCTGAACCGTTTTCTCGACGAGGAAGAGAGCGGCTTCTGGCGCTGGACCGTCGAAGGCGAGGCATAAGCGACGCGGGTGGCATCTCAGGAGGAAAAGATGCCGTTGAATGCGGACTTCGATCCTGCGGCGTTGAAGGGCTTTCTCGCGAACCGCTTCGGCGATGCCGCAATGACGCTCGAGCGGATCGGCGGCGGGCAGTCCAACCCCACCTACTTCGTCGACTATGGTGCGCATCGCATGGTGCTGCGCAAGAAGCCGGCCGGGCCGATCCTGCGCGGGGCGCATGCCGTCGACCGCGAATTCCGCGTGCTTGAGGCGCTCGCACCGACCAACGTCCCGGCGCCGCGGCCGGTGCTTTATCACGACGGCGCCGAGCCGCTCGGCACGCCGTTCTACCTGATGCAGCGGCTGGATGGTCGCGTCTTCCACGACTGTTCGCTGCCTGGCCTCGTCCCCGCGGAACGACGCGCCATCTATTTCGGCATGGCCGAAGCGATGGCCAAACTGCATGCTGTCCGTCCCGACGAGGTCGGTCTCGGCGATTACGGCCGGCCCGGCAACTATTTCGAGCGCCAGATTGGCCGCTGGACCAAGCAGCTCCGGGAATCGCCGAGCGACAGAATTCCGGCACTCGAAGCGATCGCCGACTGGTTGCCGCAGCATGTGCCCGCGGATGATGGGCGCGTGTCGATCGCCCATGGCGATTTCCGCCTCGGAAATCTGCTGTTCCATCCCGGCAAGCCGGAGGTGATCGGCATTCTCGATTGGGAGCTGTCGACGATCGGCCATCCGCTCGCCGATCTCGGCTTTTGCTCGATGACCTGGCATTCGACCCCGGACGAATATGGCGGCATCCTCGGCCTCGATCATGCCGCCCTCGGCATCCCCAGCCAGCGCGAATTCCTCGACCATTATTTCGCGCATGCCGTACCCACTGCGCCCCTGGAACGCTTCCATCTGGTTTTTTCGCTGTTTCGTTTCGCGGTGATCTTCGTTGGCATCGCCGACCGGGCGCGGGCAGGCAGCGCTGCGTCGGCCGATGCCGCCAGCAAGTGGCCTCTCGCCGGTCGCTTTGCCGCACGTGCTCAAGAGATCATCCAAGGAGCGAGACCGTGGAGTGGCTCCTGAGGGGAGCGTTCGCGCCTGGTCCTTTCCCTACCCGGCGGCGTCAGCAATCCAGTCCGAGAGGCTTCGCGAAAAACTTCGCGGCACGATGAGTTCGCACGCGGTCTCGCCGGTGCGCAGGAAAAGCACGGGCACATGGTGCAAGGATGTCAGCACGGCGCGGCCCGGGGCGGCCGCTGGCGCGCGCCAGTCGACGGTGATGCATTTGGAGAGGACCCGCGCGATGTCGGCCCCAGCCATTCTCAAACGCACGCGGCCCTCACCGAGAGAAACAGAACAGCCGAGATCCGGGTCGACGCCAAGCGAAGGTGCTTGCGCGCCGTCGTCTAGAGCCAGCCAGAGACGGCGAGGTGCAACGCGGATGACGAGGAGACCGTTGTGGCGAACCGTCTCTCCGACCAAGGCAGGAAGTTTCGTGCCGAGCGACGCCGTGACGCTCTTTTCGAATTGCCCCAGCGTGCCGTCCCAGCCCTCGATCTCGATGAGCGGGCAATCGGCCACGGACAGGCTGAAATCCGGGCTAGCCATGCAGTCGCTCCCCCTGCGGATCGAGGAATACCGGCGAGACGATGC
The DNA here is from genome assembly GCA_004020645.1 of Mesorhizobium sp. Classification (GTDB taxonomy): domain Bacteria; phylum Pseudomonadota; class Alphaproteobacteria; order Rhizobiales; family Rhizobiaceae; genus Mesorhizobium. The sequence goes on from SAQL01000014.1 coordinate 121,409, forward strand.
GGGCACGCACCGTTTCGGCTTTCATCGGATAGACGGCCACGACCTCGCTTCCCTCGCTAGCGACATCGCCGGCAAGCAAGGCCAGCCCGACATAGTGGTCGCGTTCGGGGCTGAAGGTGACGGAAGTCACGCGGCCGCGCCCGTGGCCGTAAGGTTTCTCGCCCGGCAGAAACAGGATGGCGCCACCGCGAAGGCGTTTTCCCTCCTCGAGGCATTCCAGTCCGACCAGGCGCTGCCGGTCGAGCGCCTGGAAGGCGGGGCGCCGTCGCAGCACGTCGCCGACGAAGCCGGTACGCTTGCCGGCCATGCGGCCGAGGCCAAGATCGTCGAGCGTCGTGCGCCCATCGATTTCAGGTCCGGCGACATGGCCCTTTTCGACGCGCAGCGCGCCGAGCGCCTCGACGCCGTAAGGTTTCAGGCCGAGCGGCCTGCCTGCTTCGAGCAGGCGGCCCCAGAGCTGTTCACCGGCAGTTGCGCCGACATAGATTTCGTAGGCGCGCTCGCCGGAATAACTGAGGCGCAGGATGCGGAGCGCATGGCCCTCCCATTCGCTTTCGAGCAATCCCATATGCGCAAGTGCTGCATCGGAAACATCGAGAGCGGGAAATACCGCACTCAGAATTGCCCGGCTTTTCGGTCCGGCAACCGACATCGCCGCCCATTCATCGCTCACCGAGGTCACGGCGACGCGCAAATCCGGCCAGGCCGTATCGAGCAGGAATTCAAGACGCGACAGCACGTCGGCGGCCTTGGCAGTCGAGGTGGTCATGAAGAACCGGTTCTCGGCCAGCCGCGTCGTGGTGCCGTCGTCGAAGACGATGCCATCGTCGCGCAGCATGACGCCGTAGCGCGCACGGCCAACCGGCAGTTTGGCAAAACCGTTGGCGTAGATGCGGTCGAGGAAAATCGCGGCATCCGGGCCCTGGACGTCGATCTTGCCGAGGGTGGAGATGTCCATCAGACCTGCGGCCTGACGCACATTCCGCATTTCGGCGACATAGGCTTCGTTCACGTCACTTCCGGATTGCCTGTAGAAATAGGGCCGCATCCAGAGCCCGACCTCCAGCATCTCGGCGCCGTTCGCCATGTGCCAGTCGTGCATCGGCGTGCGGCGGATCGGCTTGAAATGATGGCCGATGGCGCGTCCGGCAAGCGCACCGATGGCGACCGGCGTGTAGGGCGGTCGAAAGGTGGTGGCGCCGGTCTCGGGGATCGTTGCGTTGCGTAAGGCCGCCATCGCGGCAAGAGCCGCAAAATTGCTGGTCTTGCCCTGGTCGGTGCCCATGCCGAGCGTGGTGTAGCGCTTCAGGTGCTCGACCGATTCATAGCCCTCGCGATGGGCGAGCTCGACATCCCCGGTCGTCACGTCCATCTGGAAATCGACGAAGGCCTTTCCACGGCCAGCGGGCAGGACCTCGTAAAGTGGGGCCGCGGCGGTCTCGCCGAGATCGAGTTTCGACGGGGAGGGCGCTGGCGCCGATTTGCCGCAGAACGATGCCGCATCGGTACCGGCGCGATGACCGTCCCCGATGGCATCGGCGGTCGAATAAGTTCCCATCATCGAGCCGGCGCCGAACCGGTCCGCCGGAAACGCGCCCGGCACGAAGCCGCCAATGTCGTCGCGATATTGAGGTTTGACGCCAACATGCGAGGTGAGATGCACGGTTGGCGACCAGCCGCCGGACACGCAGACCAGGTCGCAGGCCGTTTCCGATTGGCCGTCCGGCCCGTTGAGCGTTGCACGCCTGACGGCATGGCCGCCGCGCACGTCGACGATGCGCGTTGCGGCCCGCACCGCTACGCCGAGCCGTGCGGCTTCTGCGGCAAGTGCTGCGGACGACGCTGCGCGCAGATCGGCAACCGTCACCTCTGCGCCGGCATCGGCAAGATCGAAAGCGGTGCGCCAGGCGGCGTCATTGTTGGTGGCGACGATGATTTTTTTGCCGGGCAGGACGGCGAAGCGGTTGAGATAGGTCCGGGCGGCCGAGGCAAGCATGACGCCGGGCCGGTCGTTGTTCGAGAATACCATCGGTCGCTCGATGGCGCCGGTGGCGAAAACGATCGAGCGGGCGCGAAGCATGGTGAATGTCTGCCGCGCTTCGCCAGCCGGCTGCGGATTGGTTGGGTCGCGTTGCTCGACCAGTCCGATGACATTGCCGTCATAGCTACCGAAAGCGGTTGTCCGCTTCATCAGAGTGACGGGTTTGGAGCTCTCCAGCTCGGCCACGGCCTGTCTCAACCATGCGGCCGCTGCGCTGTCGGACGGCTCCGCCAGAAGCTGGCCGCCGAGCAGGAAATCCTGTTCGATCAGCGCCACCCGCGCGCCGGCCGCTGCGGCGGCACGCGCCGCCGACAATCCTGCCGGGCCGCCGCCGATGATTGCGACATCGGCAAAGGCGTGACTGATGTCGTAGCGGTCGAGATCAGGGTCGGTGCCGGCTCTGCCCAGCCCGGCCGCCTTGCGGATAAACTGCTCGTAGAACATCCAGGCGCGGCGCGTCGGGCCCATGAAGGTCTTGTAGTAGAAGCCAGCGGAAAGGAACGGCGCCAACAGGCCGTTGGCGCTTTGCACGTCAAAGGCAAGCGAAGGCCAGCGGTTCTGGCTCTCCGCCACCATGCCGTCTTCGAGTTCCAGCGTCGTCGCCGGCAGGTTCGGCTCGCGCCTGCCTGCGGTTCCGAGCGTAACCAAAGCGTTCGGCTCCTCCGGCCCGGCGGAAAAAATGCCGCGCGGACGATGATATTTGAAGCTGCGCCCGACCAGGGTAACGCCGTTGGCGAGCAGCGCGGATGCGAGCGTGTCGCCGCGATATCCAGCCAGTTCGCGGCCGTCGAAGGTAAACTCGACCGGCTGCTCGCGGTCGATACGGCCATCCATCGACAACCGCTTGTGGTTCGAACTCATGCTGGTGATTTCCTGGCCGGCAATTTCCTGGCCGATAATTTCCTGGCGAGATCGACGGATGCGATGGCGTGGTTGCGCGTGTCGCGTTCGACCACCAGCCATTGGCGGCAACCGGTCACGTGCTGCCAGAACTCGCGGTGCAGGCCCGCCGGATTTGTCCTGACATAGACGTAACGGTACCAGGCCTCCGGATCGGGATCGTCGTGGGCCGGGCGCGTGACGGAAGCATCACCACCGTAGCGGAACTCGTCATGGTCGCGCGGACCGCAGCAGGGGCATTCGATGCGCAGCATTGTCTTGCGCCTCCTATTGCAGCCAGGCGGAGGGGCCGGCGCCAGCCTCGTCGAGCGTGTGGCCGGTGCGGAAACGATCGAGCCCGTAGGCTGCGATCAACGGATGCGGCTTGCCGGTGGCGATCGTGTGGGCGAAGCACCAGCCGGAAGCCGGCGTCGCCTTGAAGCCGCCGTAGCACCAGCCGCCGTTGAGAAAGAGGCCCTCGATCGGCGTCGGGCAGATGATCGGGCTGGCATCGGGCGTCATGTCCATGACGCCGCCCCAATGGCGCAGCAGACGGACGCGCGAAATGCATGGCATCAGCGCAATCGCCGCCTCCGCCACTTCGCGCACGACGCCGAGATTGCCGCGCTGGGCGTAGGAATTGTAGCCGTCGAGATTGCCGCCGAAGACCAGCCCGCCCTTGTCCGACTGGCTGACGTAGAAATGATCGGCGCCATAGGCGACGACGTGGTCTACCAACGGCTTCAGCGGCTCGGTGACGAAGGCCTGCAGGACGTGGCTTTCGATCGGCAGTTCCAGGCCGGCCTTGGCGCCGAGCACGGATGTATGACCGGCAACAGAGAGGCCGACCTTACCGGCGCCGATCCGGCCTTTCGTCGTTTCGACGCCGACGATCCTGTCGCCGTCGCGGAGGAAGCCAGTCACCTCGCAGTTCTGGATAATGTCGACGCCATGGCCGTCGGCGGCGCGCGCATAGCCCCAGGCAACGGCGTCGTGGCGCGCCGTGCCCGCCCGGCCCTGGAAGATGGCGCCATGGATCGGAAAGCGGGCGGTGTCGGAGAAATCGAGATAGGGCACGAGACGGCGCACCTCGTCGCGGTCGAGGATGTCGGCATCGATGCCGTTCAGCCGCATGATGTTGGCGCGGTGGCTGAAGCCGTCGAGCTGATCGGCCGAATGCGCGGTGACGAGCTGGCCGCGTTGCGAGAACATGACGTTGAAGTTCAGCGCCCCCGACATGCCCTCCCAGAGCTTCATCGAGAATTCGTAGAACTGGGTGTTGCCGTCGAGCAGGTAGTTGGAGCGGATGACGGTGGTGTTGCGGCCGACATTGCCGCCGCCGATATAGGCTTTTTCGAGCACCGCGACATTGCGGATGCCGTGGTTCTCGGCGAGGTAGAACGCGGTAGCGAGGCCGTGTCCACCGCCGCCGATGACGATCACGTCGTAGGACGGTTTTGGCTCCGCTGCCCGCCAGGCGCGCTGCCAGTTCTTCTGGCCAGACAGCGCGTTGCGGAAAATCGAAAATGCCGAGTAGCGCGCCATGCCTGCGGCCTAGCGAATGATCGGGCCGGCCGGCGTGCAGGTAAGCACTTCGGCGCCCGCATCGGTCAGAAGCACGGTGTTGGAGACGAAGTCGTCGCCGCGGCCGGTACCCATCAGCCACGACAGGATGTGGAAGCTCATCCCGGTCTCGATCTCGAGGTCGGAATCGTGCCTCAAGCCGGTCACCGAATTGCCGCCGGTCCATGATGGCGGCTGTCCGGCGCCGACCAGATAGCCGCAGTGATGGCGGCGATAGTGGGAAAGACCGGCATCGTCGGCGACGGCTTGCCAGGCGGCGTAGACGTCGCGCGCCTTGGCGCCGGGCCGCAGCGCCTCGACGACCGCATTGAACGCCCTGGCGGTCACCTCCGCCATCGCGGCGTCTTCGTCGCTGATATAGCCGATGCGAATGAGCCGGCCGAGCGGCGCGTGATAACGCGAGATGCAGCCGGACAGTTCGACGAAGACCGGTTCGCCCTTGCGGTAGATCCCGTCGCCCCAGGTCGTGTGCTCCTCGCCCAGGCGCGCGGCCGGGCGGATGAAAGGTCCGAAGCCCGGAGCATGACCGCCGGCGCGGATCATTGCTGACACACATTGGGCCGCGACCTCCTGTTCGGAAGCGCCGTCCGAGATCGCGGCGATCGCGGCGCCGGCGGCGGCGTCGGTCACTTGTGCCGCCTGACGCATCAGCGCCTGTTCCTCGGCGCTCTTCACCCGCCGCATCCTGTCGACCAGGCCGGAAACATCGCTCCATCTGGCATCGGCCTGCGTCTGGAGTGCGACGGCAAGCCCATGGCTGAGGCCGGCCGTCCAGTATTCGAGGCCGATCCGCTTGCCGGACAGGCTGAGTTCCGCAAGCACCCGCGCGGCGAGGTCGGCCGCCGTTTCGCTGTCGGAATGGCCGCGGAATTCCGCTGCCGTCACCTGTTTCTCGATCGTCACCTTTTCCATCGAGCGGGTGACCAGGACAGGTTTCCCTTCGAGCGGCACGATCAGCAGGTGTGGGGCAAAATATCCCCAGTGATCGAGCCCGGTGAGGTAAAAGACGTTCTCCGGCGAAGCAAAGACCGCCGCGTCGAGCTCGCGCTCAGCCAGCGCCGTGCGGACCCTGACAATGCGGCAGGCGATTTCGGCCTCGGAAAACGGATTACGATACATCAGGCGTCCTCGTGCTTGTTACCGGTTTCGTTGCCGGCAGGATCTTCGTCAGTTACCGGCTTCCCGTCCGTCATGGCCAGTCGATGACAATGAGTTCGCGCGCCACGTCGCAGAGGCGTTCGCCGCCGTGATCCGTGACGACGAAGGATTCCGAGATGGCGATGCCGAAATCGTCGAGCCAAACGCCGGCCATGAAATGGAAGCACATCCCGGACTGCATCTCGGTGGTGTCGCCGGGACGAAGACTTGCGGTGCGTTCGCCCCAATCGGGCGGGTAGGCGAGCCCGACCGGATAGCCGACGCGGCTCTCCTTCTTCAGCCTGTTCTTCCTCAACACTGCCTGCCAGGCGGCTTCCACCTCTTCGGCGGTGTAGCCGGGGCGCGCCTTCTCAAGGCCGGCGTCGACGCCCTCGACGATCGCCTTGGCCATGTCGACGATGGATTGCGGCGGCTTGCCGAAATGCACGGTCCGCGTCAGCGCCGCATGATAGCGCCGCCGCACCCCGGCGATCTCCAGTATGGCGAGGCCGCTGTCAGGCAGCGGCGCGTCGGACCAGGTCAGATGCGGCGTGCTGGTGCCCTCGCCGACGGGCATCAGCGGACAGATCGCGGCATAGTCGCCGCCCGTTCCAGGCACGCCCATGATCTGTGCGTGATAGATTTCCGCAATGACATGGTTCTGGGGCACGCCGGGCCGCATTTTTTCGATGGCGCGTTTCATGGCGTGCGTGCAGATCGCACCGGCCTCGCGGATCAGCACCAGCTCGGCTTCGGATTTGACCAGCCGCGCCCAGTTGACGAGATCGTGGTTGTTGGCGAAGTGCGCGTCAGGCAGCCCGCTGACGAGATGGGCATGGCAGCGCGCGGTGTAATAATGCGCGTCCATCTCGACGCCGATGCGGGCGTTTCCCCAGCCACGCGACCGGATCAGCTGGGCGAGTTCGTCGTAGGGGTGTTCGACAGGCTGCTGCACCAGCCGCTCCGAAAACGGCACGATGTTCTTCTCCGGCAGGCCGGTGGTCAGGTGTGCGCTCCTGGCATCCTGCGCCCTGCCGAACCAGATCGGCCGGTCTTCCCTTAGATGGACGAGCACGCATTGCGGAACGTAGAACGACCATCCGTCATATCCGGTCAGCCAGCACATATTGGCTGGATCCTGACAGATGATGAGGTCGAAGCCGGCCTTCTCCATGCGCGTCTTCACGCCGGCCAGGCGCTGCGCATACTCCGCTTGCGTGAAAGTCCCGAAACCGCTCGCGCTCGCCACCGAAATCCCACCTACCGGTACGCTGGTTTGTCCCAAATTGTGCACAACTAGGGCAATAATTTGTTGGTTTGACCACGAATTATTACCGATTTTCCGTGGTTTTTATATCTTCGCTTGCACAATGTCTAGGGCAGTTGTATACGTCTTAACAAGCAGGTGTCGACCTCGAAGAAGGTCGCGCCCTGGGAATCGTCGGTCAGTTGTTCAATGGGAGAAAAGCATGTTCAAATCATCGATATCGCGCCGGATGGTCGTGAAAGCCGCCGCCTGCCTGGCGCTTGCCGCGACATCACTCACGGCGCTGCCCGCTTATGCGGAAACCACCCTCGAACGGGCCAAGAAGGACGGCTACATCCGCGTCGGCTTTGCCAACGAGGCGCCGTTCGGTTACGCCACGCCTGACGGCAAGCTGACCGGCGAAGCGCCGGAAGTTGCCAAGGCGGTGCTCGCCAAGATGGGCATCGCGCAGGTTGACGGCGTGCTGACCGAATTCGGCTCGCTTATTCCGGGTCTCAAGGCCGGCCGCTTCGACATCATCGCCGCCGGCATGTTCATCAATCCGAAGCGCTGCGCCGAAATCAATTTCTCCGAGCCGTCCTACGGCATCGGTCAGGCCATGCTGGTGGTAAAAGGCAATCCGAAGGGCGTGAAGGACTTTTCCAGCTTCAAGGAAAACCCGGATCTCAAGCTCGCCGTGATGGCCGGCGCCGTCGAGGGCGGTTACGCCAAGGACGCAGGCGTCGCCGCAGGGCAGATCGTCGCCTTGCCCGACCAGTCCAGCCTGGTCGCCGCCGTCCAGTCGGGCCGTGCCGACGCCGCCGCACTAACCGCTCTTTCGATCGCCGACATGGCCAAGAAGGCCGACGGCGTCGAATCGACCAAGCCGTTCGGCGAGGTTGCCGGCAAGTCGGTGAAAGGCCATGGCGGCTTCGGCTTCCGCAAGGAAGACACCGATCTGCTGGAGGCGTTCAATGCCGAGCTGAAGACGTTCATCGGTTCGCCGGAGCACATCGCACTGGTCGAGCCGCTCGGCTTCGGCAAGGACTACCTCCCGAACAAGACCACCGCGGAGCTTTGCGCGGGCAAATAGGTTCCCAACTGCTGGCGGCGCGAAAGCGCCGCCCTTTTTTCTAGGGGAATCGCATGGGAATCCGTACGCTCGTTGCCATGCTGGTCACTGCGCTTGTCGTGATCGGTGCCTTGGCAACACAGGAATCTTACAAAGTGTTTATGCCGGGGCTGCTGCAAGGCGCGGTCCTGACGATCGAGATCGCTATCCTCGGCAGCCTGCTGGCAATTGTCATGGGCGTGCTGGCGGCGCTGGCAAGGATGTATGGCCCGGCGCCGCTCAGATGGCTGGCCACGGTCTATGTCGAGATCTTCCGCGGCACGTCGGCGCTGGTGCAATTGTTTTGGCTGTTTTTCGTGCTGCCGCAATTCGGTGTCACGCTCAACGCATTTCTGGTTGCCGTTCTGGCGCTCGGCCTGAACGTTGGTGCTTACGGATCGGAAGTCGTGCGCGGAGCGATCCAGTCCGTCCCCCGCGGACAGTGGGAGGCGTGCACTGCATTGAACATGAGCCGCCCCCAGATGTTGCGCCGGATCATCCTGCCGCAGGCTTTCGTCGCCATGATCCCGCCTTGGGGCAATCTGTTCATCGAGCTTTTGAAATCGACAGCGCTGGTCTCGCTGATCACGCTCTCGGACCTCGCCTTCAAGGCGCAGCAGATGAACCAGAACACGTTCAAGACCATTCCGATCTTCACCCTCGTCCTGCTGATGTATCTGGCCATGTCGCTGGTTGTGACCATCGGCATGCGGCTTCTCGAAAGGCGGGCTTCGCTCGGACTAGCGCGGGGGAAGGCAGCATGATCTGGGACTGGGCATTTGCTTTTGAAATCCTGCCGGTGCTTGCCAGCGCCGCCATCGTTTCCATCGAGGCGACCCTGATCGGCTTTGCGCTTGCCGCCTCGCTTGGCCTGGTGCTGGCGGTCGTCCGCATCGCCGTGCCGTGGACCGGCTGGACGATTTCGGTGCTGGTCGAACTGATCCGGTCGACCCCGCTGCTGATCCAGATATTCTTTCTCTATTTCGTCTTTCCGAAATTTGGCGTCGTGCTCGACGCCTTCACCGCCGGGGTGCTTGCCATCGGCATCCACTACGCCGCCTATTGTTCCGAGGTCTATCGCGCCGGTTTCGACAACATCCATCGCGGCCAGTGGGAAGCCTCGGTCGCGCTCAATCTGTCAGCCTGGACGACTTTCCGTGACATCATCATTCCGCAGGCGATCCCGCCGATCGTTCCGGCGCTCGGCAACTATCTGGTTGCCTTGTTCAAGGAGACGCCATTGCTTTCCGCAATCGCCGTGCTGGAGCTGATGCAGACGGCCAAGATCATCGGCTCCGAAACCTTCCGCTACACTGAGCCGATGACGCTGGTCGGCCTGTTCTTCCTTGCCATGAGCCTGGTTTCTGCCGCGCTCATTCGCTCCCTCGAAGGCCTGCTCAACCGGAGGACCATGCGATGACGGAACAACCGATGGTCCGCTTCGACAATGTTTCGAAACGCTACGGCGCGCTGACCGTTCTCGACGGGCTCAATCTGGACATAGCACGCGGCGAGAAGGTCTCCATCATCGGGCCGTCCGGCTCCGGCAAGACCACGGTGCTGCGTATGCTGATGACGCTGGAGACGATCAATGACGGCGTCATCTGGGTCGAAGGCGAGCCGCTCACCCACATGCAGAGGAACGGCAAGCTTGTTCCCGCCGATCTCGCGCACATCCGCAAGATCCGCGCCAAGATCGGCATGGTGTTCCAGTCGTTCAACCTGTTCCCGCACATGACGGCGATGCAGAACTGCATCGAGGCCCCGATAACCGTGCTCGGCATGAAGCGGGCCGATGCCGAGGCGCGTGCGGCCGAGCTGCTCGACATGGTCGGCCTGTCGGAGAAGAAGGACCACTATCCCTCGCAGCTATCCGGCGGGCAGCAGCAGCGTGTCGCCATCGCCCGCGCTTGCGCCATGCGGCCCAAGATCATGCTGTTCGACGAAGTGACCTCGGCACTCGACCCCGAACTCGTCGGCGAAGTGCTTGAAGTCATCCGAAAACTCGGTAGGGAACATGACCTCACCATGCTGATGGTCACCCACCAGATGGGATTTGCCAAGGAATTCTCCGATCGCGTCTGCTTTTTCCATGCCGGCAAGATCTGCGAGCAGGGGCCGCCAAGCGAGTTGTTCGGCGCCCCCAAGAACGAGCGGACGCGGCAGTTCCTGCACGCTGTCCTGGAGGCTGGATGACGCTTGAGACGGATGCCACGCCCCTGGCCGCGACCGCCGCACCGCCGCGCCCGCTTTCGGCGCGGGAGCGATTCGAGCGTATCTACCGGATACTGCGCGACCGCATCTGCCTGCTCGACTACGCGCCGGGTAGCCATCTCTCCGAGGAAGAGCTTGCCCAGGAATTCCAGATCAGCCGCACGCCGGTTCGCCGTGTCCTGGCGCGCCTCGAATCCGAGGGTCTGGTTCAATCCGTCCATGGCGTCGGCACGATAGTCACCGATGTCGACATCGAGGAATTGCAGCAGGTCTATCACTTGCGCCTGGAACTGGCGCTCCTCGTCGGCAAGCTTTCGCCGATCCCGCGCACGGCGGACGACCTCGACCGGATAAGGGCACTCATCGCGCGCTGCGATTCCGATATGCTCAATCCCGACCAGCGCGCTTTCCTGCGCCTCAACATGGATTTTTTCTACGAGCTCACCGCGATGACCGGCAACCAGCCGCTGCGCGAGATCAGCGAGCGCCTGTATTTTCAGGTCGCGCGCGTTGTCCTGAAGATGATGCCGCAGTTGGGCCTTGTCGAGGAGTTCACTGCGTTCCGCCGCGAAATGGAAGAGGTCCTTGCCGCCGCCGAGATCGGCGACTGGGAGTCCATCGGACACATAAGGCGAGCTCATATCTCGATGAGTTTTCGCCGCATGATGCGTCATGCAGGCGAGGCCAGCACGTCCGGCGGAACTCTGTAGTTTATGGGCTGAACCCTCTCTGCCTGAGGGTTGCGCTTAGCCCTAAGCCGCCACCATGCCTTCGTCATCCTAGGGCGAAGCAAGGAGCGAAGCGACGCGGCGCAGACCCTAGGATCCATGCCGTTACGCCAGCCGAAGAATGCTACGGCCCAGAACTGAATGCTACCACCCGGTTCCGCGAAAAAGCTCGAACCATTCTGGATTGGCCTTCTCGATCAGGTCGATCTTCCATTGCCGCGGCCAGCGCTTCAGCGACTTCTCGCGCTGGATGGCGTCGCGAATGTCGAAATGCTCCTCGTACCAGACCAGCCGCTGCACGCCGTAGCGGCTGGTAAAGCGTGAGCCCTGGCCGGATCTGTGCTCCGGCATGCGGCGGCCGAGATCGTTGGTGACGCCGATGTAGATCGTGCCGCGCTTCTGGCTTGCGGTCATATAGGCATAGCCGGTCATGGTTGAAGGGTAACTGCCACCGTTGCGGATACAAGCGCCATTCTTGGCCGCTGCATTCTTCGGCTGGTGTAACGGCATGGATCCTAGGGTCTGCGCCGCGTCGCTGCGCTCCTTGCTTGCCCTAGGATGACGAAGTGGAGGGATGTTTCGGCCAATCTCCAACGTTTGCGATCTGCCACTCAGATTCGCTCATGAAGGGGGGCTGTGGACGTTCGCTGCCGATCGGCCCAACCTGTCAAAATCACTGTGCAGAGGAACTAGCTCGGAATTGGCATTTGAACGCCGGATCACGGCCGGCGGGCAGCGCCTCGTCGGCTGGCAACCAGCCTCAGCCAAGGCGCAGAATGGAAGGCGCTCATCAGCAAGTACATCATGACCATTCCGCTCAGCGGCGACGCATCTTGCGCCGCCGAGCACATCATCTCCGCATCACCGGTGACGGCCGTCAGCAGCGCCATCATTGCGAAGGTTGGCGCAGCTGCCAGGGATAGCCAGTCGGCCGCGCCGCGGGCAGCGACATTGTCGCTTGGGAAATCGGCAGATCCGTTGCCTGCGGGCGGCATCTTCTGGTTGGAGTGCAGTGTCATCGAACGTCAGTCCTGGCCGTACTCGTCGTGGCGGCGCCACCAGACGCCCGTCTCGTTACGCCCTCGGGGCGCGCGGTCGAGCCACTGATACATGCCCCAGAGGCCGTCCAGGCCGCGCGCATAGGTGGAATAGGCGTGGTAGACGACGCCGTCCTCGAGCACGAATGCGCTCATGCCTGGCCTCTCGCGCGTGTACGTGGCCATGTCTGTTCCGCTCATTGCAGCGAACGTCTCGGAGCCGTCGGCGGTCGTACGCGAGGGTATTTTGGCGAGAGGCGCCTCGCGGACATAGTTGTATTCGATGCCTTCATCGCGCTGCTGCTCCTCGGTGAACGAAACGTCGAAGTCGAAATTGAAGTCGCTGCCGTGTGAGGAGGCCCAGGGGAACGTCCATCCCATCCGCCGCTTGTACGCCTGCAGCTTCGCGAGCGGTGCCCGCGATACCGCCGAAAGCGTGACGTCGTGGTTGGCCAGGTGGACGACGAAGCCGTCGAATCCATCCGCGATCGCTGAGCAGGCCGGACAGCCCGCCGTATAATCGGGCCCGAACATGAAGTGGTAGACGAGGAGCTGCGAGCGTCCCCTGAAAAGGTCCGCAAGTGAAGCGCTGCCTTCGTCGGTCTCGAATCGGTAATGCTTGTCGATCCGAACCCAAGGCAATTCCTGCCGCCGCCGCGCCACCTCGTCGCTTTGTCGCGTGAGCTCCTTCTCCGCCTTGAGCAGATCAAGTCGCGCTGCCAGCCACTCCTCACGTGTCCCGGTCCTGTGTGTCGGCATCGTTCTTCTCCTCTATGTTCTGTCCTCTATGTCCTGCCTCGTTGCACCGTTTTCTTACGGCGCGCTGGTTGTTGGTCCTGAGATAGATTAGGACCGGATTTCGAATGGTGAGAGTTACAAGTGTGACGGGATTCCGATGGACTCGTTGATCACCGCTGCGGCGCGCGCCCTCGCAACGGGTGATCCCCTCGGTGCTTTGAAACGGGTCGCCCTGCGGGACGATGCGCCTGCGCTTGCGCTGCGCGGCATCGCGATGGCGCAGCTCGGCGATCTCGTTCGAGCAAAGGCTCTCCTCAAAAGTGCTGCGCGCGCCTTCGGTCCGAAAGAGGCCGTGGCCCGCGCGAGGTGCGTCGTCGCCGAAGCCGAGATCGCACTCGTCTCGCGCGACCTGGGCTGGCCGGCGAAGGCACTCGACGCCGCGCGGTCGACGCTTGAAAAGCACGGCGACCACGTCAATGCCGCGCATGCGCGCAATCTCGAGGCTCGGCGCCTGCTCCTGATCGGACGCCTCGATGAGGCCGAGAGCAGGCTCGCCGGGTTCGACCCGACAACGCTCCCACCCGCGTCGAGGGCCGCCCACGAACTGGTGATTGCGGGGCTCGCGATTCGCCGCCTCCGGACCAAGGCGGCGCGCGTTGCGCTCGCGCGGGCCGAGCACGCCGCGCGCCAGGCGGACATTCCCGCGCTGACGGCCGAGGTTGAAGGCGCATCGCTCGTGATGAACACGCCCGCGGCGCGCCTGATCGCCCGTGGTGAGGAGCGCCCGCTCCTGCTTGAGGAGGTCGAAGCGCTGCTGGCGTCGGGGGCGCTCGTCGTCGACGCGTGCCGCAATGTCGTGCGTGACGCCGGCATGATCGTCTCGCTCGCGACGCGCCCGGTCTTGTTCGCGCTTGCGCGCACGCTGGGCGAAGCCTGGCCCGCGGACGTGCCGAGGAGCACGCTCGTCGCCCGCGCCTTCGGCGGCAAGCACGCCGATGAATCGCATCGCGCCCGTTTGCGGGTCGAAGTCGGCCGGCTTCGCGCAGAGCTGCGGTCACTGGCGGATGTGAGCGCGACCAAGCGAGGCTTTGCGCTTAAGCCGCGCCGCCCACGCGATGTCGTGGTGCTGGCACCGCCCGTCGACGAGCAGCATGCAGCGGTGCTCGCCTTCCTCGCCGACGGCGAGTCGTGGTCGAGCTCGGCGCTCGCAATTGCGCTCGGAGCCAGCTCGCGCACCGTGCAGCGATCGCTCGAGCAGCTTGCGGCAGCAGGCAAGGTGCAGTCGTTCGGTCGCGGGCGAGCGCGTCGCTGGATGACCCCACCCGTGCCGGGATTCCCGACAATCTTGTTACTCCCCGGCTCGCTGTCGGGCTACTAGGATAGAAGCATGAAGCGATCTGCAGCCGAAGTCCTCCGCGAATATGGACCCTTTCCGGGTGTCGACCAGGTGGCTGGGGTTACGTTCGACGGTCAGAACGTCTGGTTTGCGTCCGGAGACAGACTGAACGCCTTGGATCCTGTGAGCGGGAAGGTGGTGCGCGCCATCGATGTCGCCGCGCACGCAGGAACGGCCTTCGACGGTCAGCACCTGTTCCAGATCGCCGAAGATCGCATCCAGAAGATCGATCCCAACACTGGCCAAGTGCTGGCCACGATCCCGGCGCCAGGTGGCGGCGGCGACTCCGGGCTCGCCTGGGCCGAAGGGACACTTTGGGTGGGGCAGAATCGCGGTCGCAAAATCCATCAGGTCGATCCCCAGACAGGGGCAGTTCTTCGCACAATCGATTCCAACCGTATCGTCACAGGGGTCACCTGGATCGACGGCGAACTCTGGCACGGCACCTGGGAAGGTGGCGAGAGCGACGTCAGGCGGATAGATCCTGAAACGGGAAAGGTCCTGGAGAAGCTCGAGATGCCGCCTGGAACAGGCGTGTCGGGGCTCGAGTCCGATGGTAGCGATCAGTTCTTCTGCGGCGGTGGAAACAGCGGCAAGGTGAGAGCCATCCGCCGGCCGAGGCGAGGCTCCACGAGCAAGTAACCGATTCGGCCCTCGCGGGCGCGCTTTCCCCCTTGACGAACCGATTGGACCGCACGGCAATGAGAAGCAGTGCAAACCTGAAGCGATGGAATTGCAACTGTAGGTAGTTTCAGCTTGACAGGTGACGGCCGCCGCCAAGGCGGGTTTCTTGTCTCGGGGTTTCGGCCATCTTTCACAGGCCCGCGAAATCGAGGTTGGCGGCACGAGTTGACCTAACCGTCAGCCATTTCCGGGAGCTTGAGGCCCGGCTAAAAAAGCGCGTTTTGTCAAACTGAGTTCGAAGCGCTGTTGGGCTTATCACGGCGCTCGACGATGTAGATGTGGTCGGCCACCAGGACCACATCGCCATGCTGGTTGATCACCTCGCAGCGTTCGATGACCCGACCCGAATCCGGCCGCTTGGGGTCGTCTTCCCTGGCCGAGATGGTGGTGCGGGTCTTGATCGTATCGCCGATGAACACCGGCTTGATGAAGCGCAACCTGTCATAGCCGTAGGAAAAGGCGACCGGGTTGATGACGCTTGCCGTCAGCCCGACGCCGACCGAGAAGACCAGCGTGCCATGGGCGATGCGCTGGCCGAACGGCGTCGTCTTCATGAACTCGGCGTCCATGTGGTGAGGAAAGAAATCGCCGGTATGGCCGGCGTGGACGACGAAGTCGGTCTCGGTAATGGTGCGCCCGCTGGTCATGCGCGACGAGCCGATCTGGTAGTCTTCGAAATAGACAGTCTGCTCCATGTCAGGGCCTCGCCGCGATCGGTGTTGCCGGCGCCGCGCTCGATTGGTAGGCGGCTTCAACCAGTGCCATCGTGTTCCAGCCGTCCTCGACGGAACTGACAAGTTCGGCATCCTCGCCTAACGCGTAGCGCTGGACATTGGCCATGCGGCCGACAAAGGCGTCCGGAAACCATTCGCCGACGAGCGGCACCGTAATCCAGCCGGAGCCGCCCTTCGGATAGATTTCAAGGATATCCGGCTCGCCGCGCGGATAGTCGAGATTGAGCCCGAGTTTGAGATAGGCGGCTCCCGCGGTGCCGCAGATGCGGAACTCGCAGGCCTGGTGTTTTCGGCCAAATTTATGATCGTGATTGATCGACAGCGCACAGCGTACGGTGTCGCCATAGTCGAGGATCGCGCTGGTGCGCGTTTGCGCAACCCTGTGATTGGGATGGCCGAGGGTCTTGGCGTGAACGCCTCTGGGATCGCCGACCAATTGCCGGATCAGGTCGAGATAGTGGATCGAATGCATGGCGATCTCGACGCGCGGCGCCTTCAACAGGAACTCCCACAGCTGCCAAGGCGTCGCCAGCGCCAGCCAGGCGTCGAAATCGACCACGTCGCCGAGCCAACCCCTGGCGATCGCATCCTTCAGCGCCAGCATCATCGGCGCAAAGCGAAGTTGGAAATTCACCGCCGCCTTCAATTTTTTGGAGCGACAGATTCCAAGGATCTCGGTCGCCTCGGTGAGGTCGCTGCCCATCGGTTTCTGGATCAGCGCCACCGCACCGTCGGGCAACGCCCTGAGCACGCCGGCATGATGAGCCGGCGGCGTCGCCAGATCGAAGACGACGTTCTTGATCGCTGCGGCTTCCTCGACCGACCGGTAAGCGGTGACGCCCCATTCCTGCGCCAGTCTTTCCGCCTTGGCATGGTCGGGATCGAAAACCCCGGCGACCGGGAAGCCGGCTTTCGCATAGGCCGGGAAATGCGCATCGCCGACGATCGACCCGGCGCCGAAAATCACGATCGGCCTCGGCTTCGATGGCTTCGCCCAGGACTGGGCGAGCGAGGCAGGATCGAAAACGCCATCAGTCATGATGGAAGACTTCGTCCATCGATGCCCACCACTCGCCTTCCCCGCGCGTCGGCAGCGGCTCCTGGCAAGGCATGCACAGCGCCCACCATTCCTGCGTCTTGGGATCGGCGGCCATCTTGGTCATGTCGGCGGCATAGTCGGTGCCGTGGTACTCGAAATAACTGAACAGCAGGTGCTCCGGCTCCTTGAGATAGATCGAATAATTCCTGATGTTGCAGGCGGAAATCATGGCCAGCACTTCAGGCCAGACGGCAGCGTGAAGCCGCACATATTCGGCGACCTTTTCCGGCTTGAGGCCGAGCACCATTCCCATCCGCTGCATGTCCGGCTCCCTATCTTTTTATATCGGTCGTGAATTCCGCGATGCTCTTCGCCTTGACGGCGTCCCAGTCCCAGTCGATGCCGATGCCGGGCTCGTCCGGCGCCAATGCGTACCCGTTCTCGATGCGCATTTTCTTGACGGTCAGTTCGTCAAGCTGGGGAATATACTCGACATATCTGCCATTCTGAATGGCGCAAGTCAGGCTGACATGCAGCTCCATCAGGAAATGCGGGCAGACCGGGATGTCGAACGCCTCGGCCGCATGCGCCACCTTCAGCCAGGGCGTGATGCCGCCGATGCGGCCGACATCGACCTGCACGATCGAGCAGCCGCCTTTTTGCATATACTCGCGGAAATGCCGGATCGAGTAGAGCGACTCGCCAATGGCGATCGGCGTCGACGTCGCATTCGACAGCCGCACATGGCCGTCTATGTCGTCGGCCGGCAGCGGTTCCTCGATCCAGGCGAGGTCGAGATCGCGCAGCCGCTCCGCCCGGCGGATCGCCTCGTCGACGGAAAAGCCCTGGTTGCAGTCGGTCATGATCTCGTAGGATGAGCCGACCGCCTGGCGCACCGCGGTCAGCCGGGCGAGATCCTCTGAGCCGTGCGGCTTGCCGATCTTCACCTTCGAGCCGCGAAAACCCTTGGCCTTGGCGGCCAGCGCGTCCTCGACCAGCGCCTCGGTCTCGATGTGCAGCCAGCCGCCTTCGGTCGTGTAGAGCGGACAGCGGTCCTTGGCGCCGCCGGCCAGCTTCCACAGCGGCAGGTTTTGCTTCTTCGCCCTGAGATCCCACAGCGCAGTATCGATGGCCGCGAGCGCGATTGCCGTGATCGCGCCGATCGTCGTGGCATGGGTGGCAAATTCGAGTTCGTGCCAGATCGCCTCGATCATGTCGGCGTCACGGCCGATCAGCCGCGGTGCAAGGTGATCGGCCAGGAGCCGCATCACCGAGGAGCCGCCGGTGCCGATCGTGTAGCTGTAGCCGGTGCCGACCGCACCGTCGGCGTCGGTGATGGTGACGATCGGAGTCTCCTGGCTGACAAAACTCTGGATCGCGTCGGTGCGCTTGACCTTCGGCACCAGGTCGACCATGCGCAGTTCGACTTTTTCGATCTTTGCCATGACGTTAACCTCGCAATGTCTGGCCCGTTTCAGCAGAAAACAGGTGGGCCTGCGACAGGTCCAGGCTCATTTTCACTCGGTCGCCGGCCTTGAGCGGTTCCCGTCGCGCCGATCCGATTTGCAGGCTTAATTCATATACAAACAAAACATTTACGAGGTCGTCAAGTTTGAAAGTTCTTTCCGGATGCAGGCCATTGTGCGTATATGAAAGTTAAAATTCACTGGGGAGTGACTATGGCGGAGGACGACGATGATGACCGTTATCGTGCCCCGGCGCTCGACAAGGGGCTCGACATCCTCGAACTTCTGGCCGGCGTCGACGGTGGCCTGACGCAAGCGGAAATCGCCAAGAAGCTCGACCGCAGCCCCAACGAGTTCTACCGCATGCTGGATCGGCTGGTGCGGCGGGGTTACGTCACGCGGCCCGACGGTGATCGTTATTCGCTGACGCTCAAGCTGTTTGGCCTGGCGCAGCTGCACGCGCCGGTGCGGCGGCTGGTTTCCTACGCGACACCGCTGATGCGTGAACTTGCCGAAACCTCGCAGCAGGCAAACCAGCTTGTCGTCTTCGACCGCGGTTCTGCTGTGGTGATCGCGCAGCAGGAGGCGCCGGACTATTGGGGCATCTCGATACGCGTCGGCTCGCATATCAGCCTTTTCGACACCGGCTCCGGGCATGTGCTGCTGGCGTTCCGCTCGCTGGAAGAGCGGCAGATGATGATCTCCGAACATCTGCGCAGCACCCACAAGCCGCCTCAATCGCCGGAATTCTTTGCCCGTCTCGAGCAAATCCGGCAACGCGGCTATGAAATGATGGCATCGATGCAGACCGCCGGTGTATTCAACCTGTCGGCGCCTGTGCTTGGCTCCGACAGCAGGGCGATCGCCGCGCTGTCGATCCCCTACATAACTCTGATCAACGCACCCAAGGCGCCCGACATTACGAGGACGATAGAATTGCTGCTGGCGGCGACCGAAAAGCTATCGCAACTGGCGGGAGCCGCGGCCAAGCAGCCGAATTAAATTCTTATTTGAATGAAAAATTTCTCCGTGAGATGATCTCGAAGTTGCCAAGGAGGAGCGCCCGCCATGATCTTCGACACCCATCTGCACCTGATCGACCAGTCGGCGCTGCGCTACCCCTGGCTTTCCGGCGTGCCGGCGCTCAACCGCGATTTTTCCCACGACGAATATGCAATCCAGGCTCGCCGCGCCGGCATAGAGGGCGCGTTGCATATGGAAGTCGATGTCGATCCCGCCGACATTGAAACCGAGACCAGCCATGTGAAAGCGCTGTCACATCAGAAGGACAGTTTGCTGCGCGGGGCAATCGCCTCCTGTCGTCCGGAAGAGCCGGGCTTTGCCGCCTATATCGAGCGCCAGCGCGCCGATCCCTTCGTCAAGGGTTTTCGCCGTGTGCTCCACGTCATGCCGGACGAGCTTTCGGAAGGCGCGCTGTTTCGGGAAAACATCAAACGGCTTGCCGGCACGCAATTGACCTTCGATCTCGTCGTCCTGCCGCACCAAATCCCCAAGGCGATTGCACTCGCCGATCTCGCGCCGGACGTGCAGTTCGTGCTCGACCATTGCGGCGTGCCCGACATCAAGGGCAGCAGTGAGCATCCCTGGCGCGAGCATATGGCGGAGATTGCGCGCCGCCCAAACGTCGTCGGCAAAATTTCCGGTGTGGTCGCCTATGCGGACACTGGATCGTGGACTGTCGAAACGCTGCGTTCCTATGTGGAGCACACCATCGAATGCTTCGGCTGGGACCGCGTCGTGTGGGGCAGCGACTGGCCGGTCTGCACGCTTGGCGGCGGGCTTGCGACCTGGGTGGCGGCGACGCACGCGCTGCTTGCCGGTGCAAGCATCGATGAGCGGCAAAAGCTGCTCTCCGGCAATGCGAAGCGGCTTTGGAGCTTGTAAGCGGCTTCAGATCGTCGCCGACACGTGCCCCTCGCGGCCATAGAGCGACACAAGCAGCACGATCACCAGGCCAAGTGCAGCCTGCACGGTCGACGGCCGAAAGCCGAGGCCGACCAGCAGCGTGGGTTGCCGCGGATCAGACTGTTCATGTTCTCCTTCATTTAATTGGTTTCAGGATCCTCCACCGGCAGCGCCGGGTGCCGGGAAACTCTCCACAAACAGGCGATTGAGATCGGCAACGACGCGGCCAGCATCGTGCTTCTCGGTCATGCCGAGATTGATGCGATCGGACGCAGCCTGCTGGAATGCCATGTAGCCATCATGGCGTGGCCTGACCCAGGCACCCTCGAGCGTGGCGCGGGTATCGATGTAGAAATTACCGGCGGCTGCGTTGACGGCTGCATCGTCCCAAGCTGCGGCATGGCCGGGCTGGCCGCCAGCCGATGCATAGGGGCCGCGCTGCACCTCGCCGCTGGCGATCCAGTAGGCAAAGTCGATGGCCGCCTGCTTCGCCTTCGAAAAGGCCGACACGGCAATGCCGGTTCCGCCGAGCGCTGACCCGACCGCGCCGGCATCGCCGGCAGACGGAATGTCGGCGAAGGCAAGGCGGCTGCTCCGAAAGCCGGCGATGGCATAGGAGACATAGCCATAGATCAGCGGCGCGCAGGCGATCCGCGTGCCGGAACTGGCCATCTCCTCCAGGACATCGATCGGGTCCATGCCGAGGCAGGCCGGATCGACGAGAGCCGCGATCTCGCGCATCATCTCGAAAACGCGGCTGCCCACGTCCGGGTTTACGTGGTTACCAGGCTCCTCGACGGCGGGTCGACCGAGATTGCCGGCAAGCGTGTAGAACACCATCAGCGAATGCGGCGGCCTGAGCGGCAACAGCACGCGGCCTTGCCGCGCCAGGTCGAGCACGTCGGACCAGTTCGCCGGGGCGGCGGAAAGCATGTCCGGCCGCCACGCCTGCACCTGGCTCGCCGTGTCGATCGGAAACGCCCACTGCCGGCCCTGCCAGTTGTAGCTCGGGTAGGACCGGCCGACGCTGCCCGCCGCCAGCGCCGCGCGCTCCGCTTCGCGGCCAACGACATCGAGCGGCGCCAAACAATTCTCGGCGGTGATCTGGCCGACATGCGGGTGATCGATGACGATCAAATCGTAGGCACGGGCCAGTTCCTCGACCGGAAAGGATTCGAAATCCTGCAGCGAGCGCTTATCCCATTCTATGGTGACGCCGGTGCGCTGCTTCCACAGCGCCGAACAGGCGACCATCGGGTCGTAGCCGCGTGGATGGCTCCAGGTCATGCCTTTGAGCGTCACCTCGCTCACAGT
The DNA here is from genome assembly GCA_004020645.1 of Mesorhizobium sp. Taxonomy (GTDB): domain Bacteria; phylum Pseudomonadota; class Alphaproteobacteria; order Rhizobiales; family Rhizobiaceae; genus Mesorhizobium. Next base: position 142,683 of record SAQL01000014.1, read on the forward strand.
CCGAATTCCTTGCGGATCTTTGCGCTGTGCTCGCCGATGCGCGGCGCGGCCCGCCCGACCTTGGCGCGGACGCCATCGACCCTGAGCGGCGAGCGCGTGGTGAGGATCGAGACGTCATCCTCGCGCGTCACCGTCTGCAGCATGTCGAGCACCTGGAAGCCTTCGCTGGCCATCATTTCCGGCCAGGTCAGCACCTTGGCGCACCAGATATCGGCAGGCTCGAGGATGGCAAGCCATTCGTCGACCGTCTTCGTCGCGGTTTTTTGCGCGATGATCGCCTTGATCTCGTCGCGGGCGGTGAACCAGGTCGACGGCTGATCGCGATAGGGCGCAAGCTCTTCGAGCTCCAGGAGATCGGCCAGCTTCGGGATCGGCGTCATGGCAATCGCCAGGTAGCCGTCCTTGGCCGGATAGACTCCGTAAGGCGCCGACAGATAGGCATGGGCGCTGCGGAAAGCCGATCGACGCGGCAGGCGGCGTCCGTCATTGAGATGCGTGGTCAGCACCTCGAACTGGAAGTCGACCAGCGCTTCGAGCAGGCTGGTCTCGACATGGCTGCCCGTGCCGGTCACGCCGCGCCGCACCAGTGCGGCAAGGATGCCTTGCGCGGCGGCGGAGCCTGCCAGCATGTCGGCGATCGCCAGGCCGAACGGCACCGGTCCCTGGTCCTCATCGCCGTTCAGCCACATCACGCCGGAACGGGCTTGCGCCAGCAGATCCTGCCCGGGCCGCTTGACCCAGGGGCCTTCCTCGCCATAGCCGCTGATCGAGGCATAGACCAGGCGCGGATTGATCTTGCGCACCGCCTCAAAGTCGAGGCCCAGGCGCTCGATGACGCCGGGGCGGAAATTCTGGATCAGCACGTCGGCCTTGGCCAGCAGGCCGCGCAGCGCCGCAAGGTCGGCCTCGTCCTTGAGGTCGATGGCAAAGCTTTCCTTGGCGCGGTTGATGGCGTGGAAGATGGTGGAATCGCCGCCGATCTCGGTGTCGCTGAGATAAAGCCGGCGCGACAGGTCACCGCCATCCGGCCGCTCGATCTTGATGACGCGGGCGCCAAGGTCGAGCAACCTCAGCGAGCAGTAGGGCCCGGACAGGAACTGGCTCATGTCGACGACGACGAGCCCGGTCAGCGGCAATTCGGCAATGGCAGCCATTGCTATTTCTCCGTCTTGCCGGCGAAATCGGCCGGATTGCGGTACTTCACCGTCTGCAGGTGCTCGCAATAAAGCACGAGCTCTCCTTCGCGATCACCACTGCCGACGAACCGTGGAACAGCGAATTGCATGATCTACCTCCCGTAAATCTTCTTTTGTGAATAGAGTTTTCACATATGGGGTTGCGTTGCAAGCGTGAACAGGCGAATTTCGCGCGAATCCGCGGCAGCCAACGCCGGCCGGACAAGGGAGGATTTATGCGGAATACTTGTCTGGTCTTTGTCGGCAGTCTCAACCGCGAGGCGCCTTATTTTCAGGGCGCGCGCGGCGTCGGGCTCGGCGTCTACAGCTTCGACGAAGAGACGCTGGAGACGAGGAAACTGACTGAGACGGGTGACATCGACAATCCGACCTTCCTGTCGGTGACGCCGGACGGCTCCCACGTCTATGCCAATTCCGAGGTGGTCACCTGGCGCGAGGGCGTGGTCTCGGCCTACCGCTTCGACAGGCAAACCGCCGCGCTTTCCAACATCAACAAGCAGCCGACGCTTGGCAGCATCACCGCGCACAACACAATCACGCGCGACGGAACGAAGCTGCTGGTCGCCAACTACGGCGTGGGTGAAGGCGGTCCCGATCGCTCGGTCGTCGTCTATGGGCTGCGCGAGGACGGTGGTCTGACCGCGCCGTTGTCAAGTGTCACCCATGCCGGAACAGGCCCCGATACAGCTCGCCAGGAACGCCCCCATGCTCACAGCGTCACCGAAACGGTTGCCGGCGGCGTGGCGATCGTCGCCGATCTCGGCATCGATCGGCTTGTCTCGTACCGCATCGGGCCTGACGGCAGCCTGACCAGACTGGCGGAGTCGGTGCTTGAGCCCGGCGCCGGCCCACGTCACGTGGCGCTGCACCCGGGCGGGCGCTTCGTATTCGTGATGAACGAACTGGATTCAACGGTGGCGTCGCTTGCGCTCGACGATACGTCAGGAAGGCTCTCGGTCATCGACACGAAGCCGGCGGTCCCGGAGCAGGCGCGCGACGGCAATCATTGCGCCGATATCCAGATCTCGCCCGATGGCCGCTTCCTCTACGGTTCCAACCGCGGCCATGACAGCGTTGCGGTGTTTTCTGTCGACCAGCAGACAGGCGCGCTCGCGCTCGTCGACTATGCGCCGTGCGGGGGCGCCACGCCGCGCAATCTGGCACTGACGCCCTCGGGCGGCCATCTCTTCTCGGCGAACCAGAACGCCGACCGCATCTCGATTTTCGCGCGCGACGCGGCCACGGGGCGGCTGGCCGACACCGGGCGATCCATCGATGTCGGCACGCCGATGTGCGTGAAGATCGTGCGTTGAAAGTCACGCTGTCTCCTTCCGGCAGTGAGGGCGTGCACGGTCCTGTGATTTCGGCTGAGCCATCAGCGTGGTAGCTTCCAGTCGTTCCGCTGCGGAGTCGTCATGCGTACCAAGCTGCTAGAGATTACCCTTGCTATGCTGCTGCTGGTTGGCGGCCTTCCAGCCGGCCATGCGGAAGTGGCCGAGCGGCCGTCGCCTTCGGGCGGCGTTCTGTCGCTGCTTCCGCCGCCCCAGGTCTCTGATCATTCGATCGTAATCGCGGGACGCACGCTCAACTATCAGGCAAAGGCCGGCACGCTGTCGTTGCTATCGGGCAAGGGCGACGTCACCGCGGAAATTTTTCATGTCGCCTACACACTACGTCCCGAGCCAAGCCGGGAACCAGATCCCAAGCGCCCGATCACGTTCGTATTCAACGGTGGTCCCGGAGCGGCTTCCGCCTATCTGCATCTCGGCGCGCTCGGTCCACGCGTGATGGCGACAGCGGCTAATGGAAGTTTTCTCCCATCGCCGCAGAGGCTTTTTGACAACCCGAACACCTGGCTCGACATGACAGACCTGGTCTTTGTCGACCCGGTCGGAACGGGTTACAGCCGCGAAGCACCCGGGACCGAGGCACGCAGCTTCTGGGGCGTCAACCAGGATGCCGCCGCAATGGGCGCCTTTATCCGGCTCTACCTGGCACAGGCGGGCCGCACGGCGTCGCCGGTGTTTCTTGCCGGCGAAAGCTATGGTGGGTTTCGGGCGGCACTGCTTGCCAAGACGCTTCAGGATGATATCGGCATCACTCCTCGCGGCATCGTGCTCATCTCGCCGGCGCTCGAATTCACACTCGTGCGGCCCGACGAATTCCAGCCGCTCCACTGGGCGCTTGAGCTGCCGTCGCTGGCGGCGGTGCGCCTGCGAAGCGAAGGCGTCACCGGTTCCGAGCTGCAGGAGCGGCTGGCCGATGTCGAACGCTATGCGCTTGGCGACTACCTCGTCGCGCTTGCCAGCGGGCTCGAACAAGGTGGGCGCCTGGCGAGCCCGCGCGTTGCCGAAATCACCGGCCTGCCGCTCGAACTCGTCAAACGAAACTTTGCTCGCATTCCCACCACACTCTTCGCCAAGGAGTTTGCGCGGGCAAGGGGCAATGTTCTCAGCGCCTATGACGGCACCATCGAAACGGCAGACATCGCCCCGGAAAGTCCAAGGCCTCGCGGTCCTGATCCGGTGCTCGACCGTAGCGTGCCGGCGCTCACATCCGCTTTTGTCAGCTATATCAGGGAGGAATTGAAATTCCGCACCGATCTAAGCTACCGGCTTCTCAACCGCGAAGTCAGCGGCAATTGGGATTACGGGACGAGCCCGGCGCGTCAGGGCTATGCCGGCGTGATGGATGACCTTCAGCAGGCTCGCGCGCTAAATCCCGGCCTCGGCGTTTTGATCGTCAACGGCTACACCGACCTGGTGACACCCTATCTGGTGTCACGCTACCTGGTCGGCCAGGTTCCTTCGCTTCCCGGCGCAAAGCCCATCCGCGTCGACCTGCTGGAAGGCGGCCACATGATGTATTTCAGGCCAGACAGCCGGCGCGCGCTGAGAGAGGCCGCGTCCGAGCTTTACCAAAAGCCGATATGAACTGGATAAGATCGTAGCCGCCTCCTCGCATGAGCGAGGGACAACGCAATACGAACCGGCGAGACGAACAAGTCGATGACATCTCAGCCTGCACAACTGACCTGGCTCAACCCGCCACCGCATCACGCTTTCGGCGACAGCACCGTGCATGTGCGGACCGGCAAGGAGACCGATTTCTGGCGCGAGACTTTTTATGACTTCTGGCGTGACAATGGCCACTTCCTCTACCGGCAGGTAGAGGGCGACTTCAGCGCCGAGGTCACCGTCAAGGGCGACTACAAGGTGCTCTATGACCAGGCCGGTTTGATGGTCCGGCTGAGCGAGACGCACTGGGTCAAGGCCGGCATCGAGTTCACCGACGGGCTGGCATATTTTTCCGTCGTCGTCACCAATGATGCTTCCGACTGGTCGTTGGTCAGCATCCCGGCTGGTCCGGACGGCGTCAGGATCCGGCTGACCCGCCATGCCGAGACCATCCGTGTTCAGTATCTTGATGCCTCCGACCATCACTGGAAGCCGGTGCGGCTCGCCTACTTCCCGCCCTCAAAAACAGTCGATATCGGCATGATGTGCTGTTCGCCGCAACGTGAAGGTTTCGAAGTCTCATTCAGCGATTTTTCGGTCGGCCCGGCGATCTCGAGGGAACTCCATGACTGATGCGTGCTGTCACCGGATCGGGGCGCCGCTTCACAGCAGTATCTTTCCGACAGCCGAATTGCGCGGTCGAAGAAGCTACCGCGGAAGGCGCGAAGCCGCTTCAGCAATTCCTCGCGCGCAGGTTTGCGCGCGACACCGAGTTGTCGGGCATCGGCAACATGGATTTCAATCTCATCGCCTTCCCTGAGTTCGAGGGCCTCGACCACAACGGCAGGAAGACGGATGGCGAGACTGTTGCCCCACTTGGCGACCTTCATCACACTCTCCTATCCGTCAGCCCGGATGCCTGAAAATTTCGCCAAACCAGTTCCGCCACTTGGGCTCACCCTCGGCGGCGCGCTGCTCGGCGTCGTCGCCATAAAGATACAGGGCCATGCTGGCGTTTGCGCTGCCATCAGTATCATAGGTTCCGATCAGGGCAATGCCGGGAGCGGGTGCGGTCACGCGCAGCACGATGAAGCGCTGCTTGTCGTCCTGCCGCACGCGTTCGACCATGCCGGATAATCTCTCCGGCTGTTGCGGGCCGCTCCGCTGCTCGCCGACGTTTGCGCCGGCCAGACCGAGCGTCTCGGTGAGCCGCCTCCAAGTCGAGAGCTGGCCGGCCTGCGTGTTGGCCATGACGCTGAAGCTGGCGGCCTTTTCGCCGGCGAAGTGCGACAGGTAAACGCGCAGCACCTCGAAAAAGCTGGGCCAGCCGCTCTCGAATCCTTCCAACTGGTCGTCCCAGTCGTCGGTCGAGGCAAATAGCGAATGGACCATGCGAACAACGCAACGATCACCCGACCGGCTGGTCACGGTGATCTCCGTTGCGACAGGCGGCGCGCCTTCGCTCCACTCGCGCTCGACATAGCCGAAACGGAACGGCGGCTCCCAGATCGTCACTTCGCCGGTGGAGGCTCCATTGGGACCGAAGTCGAAATGAAGCCTGCCGCCGACATGCTCGTCGATCGTGGTTTTTGTGAACCAGGCAGTGTTGCCGGGACCCGTCGCAATTGCCCGCCACACCTGCTCGGGTGTCCCAGGCATGATGAACTCCATTTCGACCCAACGCTTTCCGGTTTCGTCTTTCTTGATTGGCATGGGAACTCCTTTCAGGGTTTGGCGTCGTCAGGGTTCGGCCAGGGCGGTACGACGCCACTAACTGGCCGACACGCGGTCGTTGGCGCGCCCCGATCGACCGCAATAGGCCCAGCGCCGTCGGTGAGATGACATACGACGATGCAGCTGCGACCATCAGGCGTTCGGATAAACCCCCCATTGCGTTCCTCCGCTGGCTCGACCAGCTTGCAGTCTTCCAGCGCCGCAAATGATACTTCACTCTTTGCCGCGTGAGGCCGAGCCGACTAGCAAGCGAAGCGGCCGATGCAGGTTCCGCAAGCTCCTGGAGTAAGCGGGTTTTCATGGGGTCTAAGGCCAGCGCCGCCGCTGCCGGTATCTTAATGACGTCAAACTCAAGCACATCCTTTTTCTCATTGACAAAATATTTTGTCAAGGCAGGGCTATGGCGCATCGCTGCCTTGTCAAGCAATCTGCGGCCCGTAATCAAGCCGCGCCTGTCACTGCTCCTAATGGCGCGCAACAGCGGCAACTTTGCCGTCATGGGGCTACAAGTCGGCGGAACTCAGGCTTTTGGCCCCTGACACTATCGCGGTGGCAATTTGTTCTGGAAGGCGGCGCCGGGCGCGGAAACATACGTCACGACCGGGAACCTTTGATCGGCCGACCGGCCTTCGTCTCGGCGGACATATTTATGTCGGCTCGAAATCCGATTTTTACGATCTGACGACGGTCTACCTCAAAAACACGAGTGGTAGGACCTGAATCGCCGCACTAGAATCCGTACCATGCCAGAATCCGTAGAGGAGAAGCTCCATGACATCGGACGTGGCAATTATCGCTGGAGCAGGACCGGGGCTGAGCGCCTCGCTTGCACGTCTTCTCGCCAAGGAGGGATTTCGCGTGGTCCTGGCTGCCCGCAACGTCGGCAAGCTGAGCGCGCTGGTCGCCGAGACCGGAGCGTTGGCGGTCGAAACGGACGTTGCCGATGTCGCGTCGGTCGAAAACCTGTTCGACGTCGCCGACAAGGCCGGTCCTCTGTCGCTTGTGGTTTTCAATGCCAGCGGCCGCGCCCGCGGACCGATCGCCCACCTCGAACCCGAAGCGGTCAGACAGGCATTGCTGGTCGGCGCCTATGGCGGGTTCCTGGTCGGCCAGCAGGCCGCGCGCCGGTTGCTTTCCCGCGGCTCCGGCTCGATCCTGTTCACCGGCGCCACTGCCAGCGTCAAAGGGTTTGCGGGTTCGGCCGGCTTTGCCATGCCAAAGTTCGGCCTGCGCGGACTGGCCCAATCCATGGCCCGCGAACTCGCGCCGAAAAACATCCACGTCGCGCATTTCATCATCGACGGTGTGATCGCGCCGAACGAGCCCGGACAGAATAGGCCCGGACAGGCCGGCGAACCCGACCAGCAGGATCGCCGGCTGTCTCCGGACGCGATCGCCGAAACCTATCTCGCAATCCACCGGCAGCATCGCAGCGCCTGGACTTGGGAGCTCGAACTCAGGCCGTGGATCGAAAATTTCTGAGTCTCGGCCGGACTGCAATTCGTGCAAGTGTTTGCCATGATGCCTTCGTGCCATGGAACACCCGTTCGGACGTTATTTGCCTGCCGGCCGCCAAACGCATAGCGGACTTTCTTCCATTGGCATCGAGATTGGATCGACCATTGCTTTGATCGCAACGACCTGCGTGTCACCGTAAGGGCCTGATCCAAGCCTGAGGCAGGAGGAGGTTGACCATGGCCAGGATTGTACCCGTGCTCGATCTCAGCCGTCTCGAACAGGGCGCGTCGGAGCGTCGGACCTTTCTGTTCGACCTGCGCACGGCTGCCCGCGATGTCGGCTTCTTCTATCTCAGCGGCCACGGAATTTCGGCTGTGGAGATCGACCAGGTGCTCGACGCCTCGCGGCGGTTCTTTGCCTTGCCGGAAGCCGACAAGCTGGCCATCGAAATGGTCACGTCTCCACAATTCCGCGGCTACACGCGCACGGGCGGCGAACTGACCAAGGGCAAGGCCGATTGGCGCGAACAGCTCGACATCGGCGTCGAGCGTCGACCCATTCCACAGGGGCCGGGCATTCCTGCCTGGACGCGGCTGCAAGGGCCGAACCAATGGCCTTCGGCCCTGCCGGAACTCAAGCCGGCGCTGCTGGCATGGCAGACCAAGGCGACGGGGGCGGCAGTCCGCCTGCTGAAGGCCTTCGCGCTGTCGCTCGACCAGGCCGAGGACGCTTTCGATCCGGTCTATAGCGGTGAGCCCAACCATCGCATGAAGATCGTGCGCTATCCCGGACGCGACGCAACCGGCGGCGACCAGGGCGTCGGCGCACACAAGGACGGCGGTTTCCTGACGCTCCTGCTTCAGGACGACAACAAAGGGCTGCAGGTCGAATATGACGGAAGCTGGGTGAATGTGGATCCCATCCCCGGAACGCTGGTGGTAAACATCGGCGAGCTCCTCGAACTGGCATCGAACGGTTATCTCAGGGCGACGGTCCACCATGTCGTCACGCCGCCGGCCGGTGTCGAGCGGATTTCGGTTCCGTTCTTCTTCAGCGCCCGGCTCGATGCGACGATCCCCTTGCTCACCCTGCCTGAAGAACTGGCTGCCGAGGCGCGCGGACCGGCGAGCGATCCGGACAATCCGCTGTTTCGCGATGTCGGCACCAACGTGCTGAAAAGTCGCCTGCGCTCGCATCCTGACGTGGCGCGCCGGCACTATGCCGATCTCCTTGAGACGAGGGCGTCACCCGTCTGAAGAGGTCAGAGCAAATAGAACGGGAATTTTCGTTATCCCGCCGGCTTATGGAATTTTGTTCGTCGCCAACACGCCCAAACAAGCTCAAACAGGTAACACCGTTCGACGGTTTCCTCCCATTCCGCTGAACGGCGTTCCCCTCTGAAGGTTGTAACCTTCTTTTGGCCGGGCCGTATTCGAGCCCGGCCATTTTTTTCGTGCGATTTCGGCAAATCAGCTGTGGTCGTCGAACCATGAACTGGGACTGCCGGCTTTGCCGTAAGCGATCCATATGCACCTGCCTTCCACACTGCGTCGAGTGGGAGGCGGCAGATGCAGAAGGGTGCGGGAGCGAAAAAGCCAGGTGGCGTCACATGACAGCCGACGCCCTGTTGTCGCCGGCAGCGGTATCCGGCTTCGTGTTCGGCCTCGGGCTTATCTTTTCCCTCGGCCCCCAGAACCTCATGCTGATCCAGGCGGGACTGACGCGCAGCCACCCCTTTGCGGTCGCTTCCACCGGTTACGTCTCGGAAATCGCTTTGGTAACCATGGGAATCGGCGGGCTTGGAACGCTGCTGACGCACCATCCCGCAATCTCCGGTGTGCTGCAGGCGGCATGCGCCGTATTCCTCGCCTGGTGGGGCGCGCGCACCTTGCTCAACATCAGCCGGAAACGCAGTACGGCAGCTGCCATAACAGGCGGCAAGTCCCGATCTAGGGCGATCGGGTCGATGCTCGCCGTCACCTGGCTCAATCCTCTGGTTTGGCTCGAGGCGATGTTTCTCGTCGGCGTTCTCTCGTTCAGCTACGGCAGCGAGGAACAGGCGGGGTTCGCAGCCGGGTTCCTCACGGCTTCCGCGATCAAGTTCTATGGCTGGAGCCTGGCCGGGGTGAGCCTGTCGCGCCGCTTCGACCGCCCGATCTACCGCAGGCGGATGGACGCGATCGCCGGTCTCGTTCTGATCCTGGCAGCCCTTCTCCTGGCTGCACACATCCTGCACGGAGCTTGAGTGATGACCGCCAGACCGACGATAGCCCGGTGTTTCGCCAGACAGCGCAACACATCGTCATCAGCGCGTGTGCCGCACGAGATAGGGGTCGACCAGGGCGCGTATTTCCGCAGCGGGCGCCGCTTCTCCGGCAGCACGCAACGCCCGTTCGTAGCGCGCATAGTCGTCGACCGCGCCTTCGAAATCACGGCGCGACAGCCGCTCCTTGATCAGCGCCTTGCAGACGGGTCCGGCATCCGGATAGAGATCCAACGTCCTCTGATAAATCGAGCGCGCTTCATGGGCGTTGGTCGCCTCCAGCCGCTGGCCGATCCGCAATGCGAGATCGATCAGATCGCGACGCACTTTTTCAGCGGCAGCGAGCGACCAGAAGCTGGCTCGCTCGTGCAGAAACAGCGGACCGGGGAATGTGAGGAAGAGGGTTTTCGCGTCCGGGCGCAGTTCGGCCGCCTCGCCGTAGGTTGTCGCGGCGGACTTGAGCCGTGCATCCCAGTCTGCGAGGTCGATCCAGACCTTGTCCGACGCGAGGCGAAGCCTGCCTTCGCGCTGGACGATGAGATCGATCCGCCCGAGCAGCTTGCGCAGCCGATGCAGCGCTTGCTCGCAGGCCGCCCGCGCCTGGTCGCCGTCGAGGTCGGGCCACAGCCAGTCCTGAAGGGTCTCCATCGAGCTTGTGTTGTCTTTCGAGATCGCCAGCACCCGCAGGATGTCGAGAGCCTTCGTCGGTGGCTTGGCGCCGAGAGGGAGAGGGTTTCCGTCGAGTTCGAGCCGAAAGCCTCCGAGAACGTGGACCTTGAGCGGCCATGGCCAGGCTGCGGGCCGCCGCTGCGGCGCGTCCAGCCGGCGTTCCGCGATCAGCGACCGGCAAAGCTTGGGCTCGAAGCTGCGCGCAAGCGCATCACCAAGCAGTTCGGCGAGCAAGTCCGGAACGTTAAGGAGCACCATTGGCCAGCTGATGTCGCGGAGCGCCACCATGAAGAGCTTCAGCCGATCGCCATAGTGCGGATCCCCGTCCCACAGGCTCTCCAGCGCGGCAGCTCCCAGGATGCATATCTCCGTACGCTTGCGGGCGCCGCCCTCCAGCCGCGGCAGCAGGTCGCTGAGTAGCGCGGCGGCTTCGCGCGGCTTCCTGTCGGCGAGAAGCACCTGGAAATTCGTGATGTAGTGCGGCCAGCGCTCGACCATGGGCTCATTGGCGGCTTCGATCGCCGCCATGAAGCGCTCGCAATCCTGGTAGGCGGCCACGAAATCGCCTTGCCTGGCATGAAGCGCGGCATTGCAATCGGCGACTACGGCCACCTGCGTGGTGAAGCGGCTGTCGGCGATCTCGGCCAGGCGAGCGACCACCTGATGGAATTCGGCAAAATCGTTGCGGAACTTCATTTGCATCTGAAGATGGTACAGGCCACCGAACTCCACGCCCTTGAGCGACTCGCGCTCACCGATGGCGATCGCCTCCCGCAACGCCGCTTCGGCCGAAGGATAGGGAAAGCCCTTTCTCCTGTAAGGGAAATAACGGCCGCTCTTGGCGCCGAAGGCGACCAGCCACATGCCGAGAACCCAAGGCAGCACATCCTTGTCGCCCAAATCCTCGACAACGCTGTCTACGGCCTTCGTGAACAGATCCGCCCGCATGGTCGATACCGAATGCTCGATCAGCGTTTCGCTCGCGAGCAGACGCAATCCGCTTGGATCGCGCTCGGGGTTCCTGGTCAGCCGCTCCAGCAGTTCCGTTTCCAGCGCTTGCCCGGCCGGACTGTTGCCATAGTAGTCGTCCGCGAAATTCAGCGCCCGCATCATGCCAATGCGCACCAGCATCGCTTCCTCGGGAGGCAGTTCCGGGAGGCCGCGTTCGATCAGCTCGAACGCCCGGCGGGTCCACATCGAAAGACCTTCATAGGTCCGCCAACTGGCCGTCTTGACCAAGACGGCGCGCGACACGGTGAGACACAGACCGCGCAGATCGTCGGCCTCGCCAAAGGCTTGCCATGCTCTCGACAGCCAGCGCTCCGCCGCAGCGTCGTCCGGCATGTGGGCCACGCCCAGCCAATAGAAATGCCAGCCGTTCATGAACGCTTCCGGCAACCGGCCGCACCATTCGATGAAGGTCGCCCGGCCTCCTTGCGCCAGCACGGCCTCCGCGCGGCTCAGTATCAGCTCGCTCGCTTGGTCCCAGTCCTCGGCCTGCAAGGCGAGGTGTATGGCTTCGTCAGGACGACCGGCCTCCGCAAGAACCTTCGCCGCCTTTCGCCGAAGCGATCGCTGCTCTTCCATGACCACGTGCTGTGCGAAGCGCCGGTCAAGAAAGTCCCGCAAGAGGTCGTGCAGGTAAAAGGTGTCGCGGCTGTTTTCCAAGCGCGTGACCAGCAACTGCCGCCTGTAGAGCCTGTCGAGCAGCTTGCCCGCTTCGTCCGACCCGATCATCACGTTCGCCAGTTCGGCGCTGATCTCGGGCAGCAGGTTCAGCTTCAGGAGCATTTCCTGGTCGGCGGCAGGGAGGGAAAGGAAAAAATGGCGGCCGAGAACATCCGACAGTGCATTCGGTCCGCCGAAAACCGTGTCGTCAGGTCCGACCGCCGAGCCGTGGTCCGCGAGAAGAACCAGTCCAATCGCCCAGCCGCGCGCTGCTGCGACATCGAATGAGACGGCGGCGTTCCTCGAACGCAGTTGCACGAGATCGCGCGCTTCCTCGGCCGAGAATTCGAGCGCCGATCGGTTGACGACGGCCATCTGGCCCTTGAGAACGAGGTCGCCCAATTCCTCCTGAGGCAGTGTTCTCGAGGCGCAGATGCACCGAACCGTGTCGGGAAGCTCCCGGAACATCACCGAGAGCATCGCTCGGAATTCGGGCGTGTCGGCATCGTGCAAATCGTCGAGGACCAGAATGGTGCCGGGTTTCAGCCGCGCGAAATAGGCTCTGAAGAAGCGCCTGGCAAACTCCTTCGGCTGCTCGGCATATTCCACGCCGAACACCGGCATGTCCGCGGCCGAGGCGAGTGACTGCGCCAGGTATTGAAAGAAGCGCGCAATATCCTGGTCGCCCTCGTCGATGCGGAACCACACATGCGGTGCATCGATGCTTTCGAGATAGTCGATGACCGCCGTCGTCTTGCCGTAGCCGGCCGGCGCGGCCACCCAGCATACGCTCGATCGCGATTTCAGGTCGATCGCTTCGAGAACGCGGTTCCGCCTCAGTATCCTGGCGCTGCGCGGCGCCGCCAGCTTGGCGAGCCGGCCTGTGCCCGAGTGCGGGCGGTTCGCATCGGCTTCAACGGCGTCTAGGGGGGTCATGGGGGCTCCCGCTCGACCAATCCTCAGACGCCGGTCGTGCCGCCATGACCGTCCCGCCGCCCAGATTGACCTCAGCGTAGCGCAATCATGCGACAATTCGTAGTGGCTTCGCAGATGAAGCGGCAACGGCCGGTTCTAGGCGTCGACCGGATGCCTGCGCGGTCGCGAAATCAGGACGCGGAGGAGAGGGATTGGGCGACCGGTCGATCCCGCGCTCCGTCTTCGACCAAATGCGGTAGGATATCAGATCATTCCAATTCCCTCCGATTGGCGAGCTCAGGGCTGCTTGGCAGTCCTTTCCAACTCACGAGCTCATCGTGTGCGCGGCAGCATCCTCGTACATCGGTACGGTCACCTAGTTTCCCGGCAGCTGATCTCCTAGTTTTCGCGAGCTTGCCTAGTTTTCAATCATGCGACCTTCTACGCCTTCCTTCTGGACAGCCATACGACAACCGCTGACCCGCAACAGACATTAGGAACGTCAGAGACACGCTATACCAAGACGTTGTACGGCTTGGTGGCGCACGCTTGGGCGCGGACATCGTTCGAGAAAAATTAAGTCTCGTAGTAGTGAAGCTCGAGCAGCAGGCACCCGGTATGCGACCGGAACGGACCGTGATAGACGCCAGGCGGCCGGCAAGCGTAGGTGTTCGGGGCAAAACTCAGCGACGGCTCTTGGCCTGAAGATCCGCCGACGATGAGATCTCCCGATATGAGATAGACCTCTTCCCAGTATTCATGCACGAACGGCACCGTCGTATAGGCGCCCGGTGCAAACCGTAGCAGCCGCGTGCGGTGCCCGGTCTTGCCCGCGTTGTCAAGCCGGCCGGCAAGGATCTTCTGCTCGATGCCGGGCGGGTAACCAGGCGGCGAATGCCAGTCCTCCCCGGTCATGTCGATTGTGTGAAATTCCTTGTGTTCCTTTCGGATCGGCATGGCAAACCTCAAGCGGCAACCGGAGCGGCACGGTCGACCTCGTCGTCCAGCGAATAGCTGTCAAGCATGTGGTCGACGAGCTGCGTGCAGCGGTCCCAGTCGAAGGTGCGGAAGCTGTGCCCCTTAGTCACGAAGGTAGCGCCGGCATAGAACATCTCGTATTGCGTGTGGCGCGAGGCGAACTCTGAGCCGATCGCATCCCAGGCCAGCTTGAAGAATTTTACCCGGCCCTTCGACGAAGTGACCGGCGATTGCTGTGTCTTTTCAATCAGACTGCACAGCTCCGGATCGGCGAAATCCTGGACGGAAGACGGCAGCATGATCAGTCCGCCGCCCGCCATGTCGCGCAAGGCGAGGATCACCCCGGCATAGAGTTGCTGTGTCAGCACCTGAGCCGAATAGAGCGTATGCGCGTCGGGCACGAAATAGGCGCCAAGCATGCGGCCCTTCACCTCCATGGCGTGTACTAACGCGTCGACCATGGTGTTCTGCGCCGCAAGCATGCCCAGCGTCTCGCGCACCTGCGGAAAGTTGGTGACGCCGTTGGTCTCGGCGATGCGCCGGGCGATGCCGACAAGGAAGCGCATCTTCACCATCAGGCGGATCTGCGCCTGGTAGTTCTGGAAGACATGCGCCGGCGTGGCATGGAACTGCCGTTGGCACATGGCGATGTCTCCGTTGATAAAGACGCGCTCCCAGGGAACTTTCACATTGTCGAAGTAGAGCACGGCATCGTTCTCGTCGAAGCGGCTGGCGAGTGGATTATCGAAGACACTGGCGGCGCTCTCCTCGTAGGATTTGCGCGACAGGATCTTTAGCCCGCCGGCATTCATCGGCACGGCGAAGGACACAGCATAGGGCTCGTCGCCCTCGCGCAGCGGCTGGATGCAGGTGACGAACACCTCGTTTGCCACGATGCCGCCGGTCGCCAGCATCTTGGCGCCGCGGATTGTCAGGCCTGCTGCGTCCTGGTCGACGACGCCGGCGGTGAGGAAGCGGTCCTGCTGCTCACCCGCGGACTTCGAGCGGTCGGCCTGTGGATTGATGATGACGTAGGTGAGATAGAGTTCATTGTCCCGGGCGTAACGGTAATATTCAGCAAGTGCCGCGGCTCGCGCCTTGTCATAGGCCTCGAAGACCTCGATCCCCATGAACATGCCGGAAATGCAGGAAGCGACATGGTCTGGGGCGCGGCCAAGAAAGCCATAATGAAGCTCCGTCCAGGCTTCCAGCGCCTTGCGCCGTTCGACGAGCTCGGCATGGCTGCGCGGCAACTGCCAGATGCGATTGGCCCGCTGCCCGCCACTTTCGGGCACCTCAAAGGTCATCAGTTCCCAGTTATCCGGCCGCGCCTGAAAATCGTAGAGCGCGCCGACCGACCGGATGGTCTGTCGGAAGGCGGGATGCGCGGTGACGTCGCCGGCCGTCTGCCCGTTGATATAGACCTGCCTGCCGTCTCTCAGCATCTCGATATGCTGCGCCCCAGTCTTGATCATCTTACCCTCCGCGATCAGTAGTGGATGTCGAGCGGCCAAAGCGGCGCCGCGAATTCCGTTGGCTGCAGTGATGCGTAGCGCCCCTTGCCGAAAACGAGCGGTTGCCGGTCGGCGAAGGACCGAAAATGCTTCACCCTTGCGATGAACAGCACGTGGTCGCCGGCCTCGTGCCTGGCCCACGGCTCGCAGTCGAACAGCGCCGCCGCGCCGGGCAGCACCGGGGCGCCACAGCGGCCTTGCTCGAACCGCATCCCCTCCCACTTGTTGGAAAGCGGCTTGGCGAAGCGGTTGGAAATGTCCTTCTGGTTTTCCGAGAGAACGTTGACCGTGTAACTGGCGGCCTTCTGCCATAGTGGCAGGCTCGCCGAACCACGGTCGATGCTGAACAGGACGAGTGGTGGATCGAGAGAGAGCGAGTTGAACGAACTCATCGTCATGCCGAGCAGCTCGCCTTCGGCCACACAGGTGACGACGCAGACGCCGGTCGGAAACTGTCCCAGTGCCTGCCGGAACGCGCGCACGTCGAAAGCCGTTTCCCTTTCGATGATCATGCCCCGGCCCTTTCGGCATCGATCTGTTAAGTCACGATAATCAATTCACCAATTCCGTTGACCAACTGCCATGCGAACGGCGCGGCCTCCCTCTTACTGCGCCGCCACCGCCGGCCTGCGCGCGGTTGCAACCGAGCCCCAGCTTGCCGCGGTCGGCAGCCGCAACGCGACGAGTGTCCGCGCCAGATGTTGGGCGACGGCCGCGGCCGCCTGTTCGGGCTGTCCACGGCGTATGCCCTCGACGATCGCTGCGTGCTCAGCAAGCACACTGTCGCCGCGGCCGCCGGAGATTGTGATCGCGTGTACGCCCATCCGCAACTGGCGGTCGCGTAGGCTCTCATAGAAGTTGGCGAGCACCGGATTGCCGGCGGCGCGCACGATCGTACGATGAAAGTCCCGGTCGCATTCGATGAACGCAACGGTGTCGTGCTGCACCTCTACCTGCCGGGCGATCAGCCTGTCGAGTTCCGCCGCAAGCATGTCGCCGAAGCCGGCCGCCTGCCGAGCGCACCACTCTTCCACCAAACCGCGCGCCTGCATCACCGCTTCGATCTCCGTCTCGGTGATCGGCGGCACGTAGGCGCCCTTTTTCGGCACGATCTGCAGGAGGCCGTCTGCTTCGAGCCTCAACAGCGCCTCACGCACCGGCGTCCGCGACGTTCCCGTCTCGCGGCAAACCTCAGCCTCGGTAAGGAACGTGCCCTCGCGGCTAGGCAAGGTCAGCACATGCTGCTTCAGCCAGCGGTAGACGACGTCCTGCGCAGCATCGGCGCGTTGGCCTATGGCAGGGCGTTGAGATTGATTACTCATAGACAGAATGTATACATGTTGTCGACTATAAGGTCAAGCTAATTTGCGACCTGGCTGCGCCGAGCGTAAAAGTCAAGAAATGGCGCTAGCTTCACATTCCGACGTCAGCTCAGATAGCAAGATTCCATCCCGGGGCGCCTGTTGCATCCGGGTAACCAAGTGTCGGCTTTTCACAACTCGTTTCCGCGAAGCGGCAACGGCCGATTCTAAGCGTCGACTGGATGCCTGCGCGGTCGCGAAATCAGGACGCGGAGGAGACCGAATTGCGTGAGGGAGCGCCGGCGGGCGACCGGTGAATCCCACACTCCATCTTCGACAGTCCGCTCCAGCGGCCCGCGCGCGGATTGTCCGCGCTGCCGCACGCGGCCGTGCAGGGCGCGCAGCCGATCGAGAGGTAGCCTTTTTCCAGCAGCGGATGCCGGGGAAGATTGTAGCGATCGAGATAGGCCTCGATCTGTTGGCGGGTGAAGCGGGCAAGCGGATCGATCTTCAGACGCCCGTCAGTTTCCTCGAGCGTCGGAACATCCGCGCGAAGCCCGCCATGATATCGCTTGCGACCGGAAATCCAGGTCTTGAAGCCAGTCAGCGTAGTTTCGAGCGGCAGAACCTTGCGGATCTGGCAGCACCGGTCCGGATCGCGGCGGTGCAGCGATCCAGCGCCGTCGAGCATTCGCAAGACATTCGCCTGAGGCGTGACGACGCGCAGATCGGTGAGGCCGAGCAGAGCCGTCAGCTGCGCTCGATAGGCGATCGTTTCCGAAAACAGCTTTCCGGTATCGAGCGTGATGACGGGAAGCGATCGGTCGATCGAGGCCGCCATATGCAGCAGCACCGCGGATTCCGCGCCGAACGAGGACACCAGCGCTATGTTCCCACAAAACAGTTCGGTGACGAGCGGCGCCAGCAACTCGGGTCCGTCGAGATGGTTCAGCTCTGCGATGACGGCTTCATACATGGCGGTTCGGCCGATCAAAAACGGTGGTGGCGTGATAAAGCCGCATCATAGCTTCGCCACGAAATCGAGGATCGCCTGGCGGTCGGTCTCGTCCAGGTCGAAGAAGCGGTCGCGCACGATCTGCGCCGTGCCGCCATGGGCGAAGACGGCATCGCGCAGCGTGGTCGCGCGGCCGTCGTGCAGGTAACGTTGGCGCAGGCGGATGCCGACGAGCGGCGTGGTCCGCCATTCGGCGCCGATGGCGTCGCCCTGGACGATCTTGTCGTCGAGCGCCGGCCCCATGTCGTGCAGCAAAAGGTCAGAGTAGAGCTGGACTTCGCCGTTGCTGCCCTCCAGCGCCGGCACATGGCATTTGGCGCAGCCGGTCGAGGCGAAAAGCCGTCCGCCAGGGCTGCCGAGCATCGCGCTTTGGCTCGATGAAGGTGATGCGGCCCGGAAGGTCGCCGAGAACGGGATCAGCGCACCATAGGCCAGGGCCGCCGACAGAGCCACCCCGACTAGCCCCACACCGATCAGGCGCCAGGCGCCGCCGGCCTCTCCGAGCCGGCCGGCCCTGGTGGTGATGCCGAGCGCGATCATCACCATCAGGAACAGGAATTGGTCGACATTGAGGATGACGCGGCGCAGTTGCGGATTGAGGGTGATCTCCGAATTGAACATCACCACGCCGATGAACGCGACGATGAACCACGGGAACGGGATCGGCGTGGCCTCTTGCGCCTTGTTGCGGCTGCGAAACACCAGGCTGGCGGCCAGCAGAAGCGGGACGAGCATGAGCACTTTGCTGAGCTTGACGAGCGTGGCGGTGTTCAGCGCGTCGTCGGAAATGGCGAAGGAGGCGCCGTAGACCTGCGCCAGTTCGAAAATGCTCGCCCCGACGAACACGCCATACAGGCGGTCGTCGAGATGCGGCAGCCAACCGCCCAGGAACATGACCGGATAGGCGAGCAACGCCACCGTGCCGCTCAGCGTGATCAAGGCGATGGCGATGCCGGCGCTCTGGTCGCGTGCACGCACGAGCGCGGCCGTGGAGAGGATCGCCGCGGCGCCGCAGACGGCGCTGCCGACCGCGACAAGCAGCGCGATCTCGGCGTCCAGCCTGAACAGCTTGCGCGCGATGGCGTAGAGCAGCGTCAGCACCAGGATCAGCTCAATGGCCGCCACCGCAAGCGGCATGAACCCCAGATCCAGGAACAGCCGCGTCGTGATACGGAAGCCGACCAGCACCACGGCGAGCCGCAACAGATACCGCTTGGTAAAGTCGAGTCCCGGGCGCAAGGCGTCCGGACAGGCAAAGCTGCTGCCGATCACCAGCCCGAAGAGCATGGCGACCAGGACCGGGTTGCGCGACAGCGGCTCGCCCAGTCCGCCGGCGATCCAGCCGGCCGCAAGGGCGAGTGCCGCAGCAACGATGACGCCAGGCAAGACCGGACGCACTTTTTCCGGCGCGTGGGAGAGCGTCAGGGCGAGGCTCATGGCTTTGCCCCATCGGGCAGGCGGAGCACTCGCAGAATAGGAGGCGACCGCGTCGACCTGTGCGGAATCGTCTTCGATCGGCTGCGCGCCCGCCTCGCGGCTGACAGTCGCGCTGGTGACGCCGAGTTCGTTTGCGAAAGCGTTCGCCACCATGTCTTCGAGGGTGGCGATATCAGCCTTCCAACCGTATCGGCCGACCCGTGATGCGCCTTGGGCGTCGACGACATGATGTGCGCGGCCTTTGATGCCGTCGCCCTTGCTGACCGCCTGCGCTTCGATGACGCTGTCGGGTATCTCGTCGATCCCGGCGATACCGTAGAGAGCGAGCGGCATGCGCAGCGAAATCACATTGGCCTGGCTTGGCATCGCCGCCGGCGCGATCCCCATGCCATCGCGCAAGGCATGGCGTCTGGCGACCGGGCTGTTGGGATGATCGATCGGAACCGTGCGCCCAGATACCGGATCCATGTGGGCTATCCTGCGCGCAAAGTGGCTTTCATCAATGCTCGCGCCGCCGGGACCGGGATGGCAGGCCACGCAGGACGCCGCATTGAACAATGGGCCGAGGCCGGTCTGCGGCGTGAAGTCGGTCTGAAACACCTGTTTTCCGCGCGCCGCAAGATTGGCGTCGGAGGGTGTGCCTTGCGTCTCCTGCGTCGTCTTTGACGCGCCGTGCTCGCCGAAGGTGGGGATCTCGATGAGCGCCCCTTCGCGACCCGGAAATCCCGGAGCGTCGCCGCCTATCGTTATCCAGATCCGCTGCGCGTCGGCCGACGTCGCGATCGCACGAAGGCGATCGGGCCCGAGGGGTCCAAGACCGGGAACGTCGATCGTCGCCCGGGCGAGAAGCCGGCCGTCCTGGCTCAAGCGTAGCAACGAGCCGTCGCCGCGATTGGCGACGAACAGATCGGACCCGCCGGCCAGCGTCGTATGGCTCGAGAATTGCGGATTGGCGATTTCGGGAATGGCGGCGGCGACGTCGACCGGACGGTCGAATTCCGGCAGCGAGATCGGGCGGGTCCTGGCCACCGTGAAATGCCGCCGGTCGTCTTCCAGTTCAAGCAGCACCAGTCGGTCGCGGCCCGGATCGGCGATGTAGAGAGCGCGGTCCGGGTTCCACTTGAAGGCGAGGCCGATGACGCCGGGATCGTCGCCGATGCCGTGGCCGGCGCTTACCGTGCCCAGGCCGGTGCTTACCGTGCCGGTGCTTACCGTTATCTGGCCGGTGCTTACGGTGCCCTGGCCGGTGCTTACAGTGCCGAGCCCGGCCAAGCCGTCGACGCCATCCTGGACATGGATTTGAACCACGCCGCCATCGGCGGTGACCGCGGCGAACACGGCAAAGCCGCTGCCGTCCGGCGACGGACCGAGAAACGCCGTTCCGAGCGCGCCCGTCTGCATTCCGCCCGGTGTCAGCTGGCCGCTTGCCTGATAGTTCAGCAGCTTGCCAAGCCAGCCGCTGGGCTGTGCTTTCGGCGTCTGTTCGCGATCGGTATGCCGGCCGGCGAACACGCCGCCGGCCTCGCGGCTTGGCGCGTTGGCGAGCGGCGCACCGTCGGGGTCGACGACCGTGACGCTGCCCTCGCCAGCCACCCCGTTCGGCGCGTTGGCGATCCAGGGCCTTCCGAAGGCGTTGTTGATCGAAATATATCGCGGTCCAGACGCGGCTGCGAGGCGCGCGGTTCGAGCCCCGGCATTGTACTGCTGGTTGAGGAACCGTTCACTCTGCTCCGTGTAGAGCTGAACCCTCCCATCTCCATTGTCGAGTTCTTGCGGAACGATAATGGTGCCACCGGGCTTGCCCGCGCGCGGATCGATGGACAGGATCGTCCCGACCTCAAATGCTGGATCGCCTGGCGGTGCGCCGAAATTGCTGCCCACGGCGACGAGAACCCTGAGCGGATCGAGCACCCGCCCTTCACGCGTCGCCATTAGGAATTCCGGATTTCCCGGTATCGGCCCGCCGACATGAAAGCGGCCCACCTCGCGCACGCCGGCCACCCCGGGCAGCCCGACGGCGACGATGCGATCGCTCAGGCGGCAATCGGGAGTCTGCTCCCCAGCGACAGCCGAAGCCGGCAGCAGGCTGAGAAATATCGCTGCTGCCTTCGACCGCGTCCGGCGTGAAGAAAAACCCGACAGCGCGGACCATCTCCGGGTCTGATGAGTCCCGACGAAATCTGTTGCGGCCACTGCACTGCCTGTTCGCATCGCGAGGTCTCCGCCAGTCGCAAGCGCTTGGAGACGCCTGCCACTCACGGTGCAACTCAAGAACACGCGCGCTTACGGATCGCTTACGGCATTCGGCGTGACTGGCTTACCAAACCAGCTGCGAGCCGAGCATCGCTGCTATGATTTGAGGTCGCGCTGATGTTGCCGGCGCGAACGGCCGGTCGCTCAACTCGGTCGAAACAAAACAATCAGTCGATGGCTGACCTCAAAAAATCATTCGGCTCGCGGATGCGCGCCGTGTCCGGCCGGAGGCGCAGCCTACCTCTCGAGTGAGCCCGCAACGCTACCCATCGCTTTTGCCTCAGTGTGTGGCGCGAAGAAGCAGCGGATCGTCATATGCGGGGCGGACGTGCAGATGTGATACTGGCTGTCTTCGCTCTCCAAAACCGGTTCTTGGGGATGAAGTATCTTGTCTTGGACCCGGTGCGGATATTGAAGTTGCCGCCCGGCAGCGGCTCGACATAGCGCGGGCTGATGACCCGGCAGTCCTTGTTGTCGCAGCATTCGTAACCAGTGACCGGATCATGGTGGCCGGAATACCAGTTATGGGCGACAGCGAGAGCGATGAGGACGAGCTTCATGTCTGCTTGACCTTCTCGGTGTCGAGGGCCTAGCGCTCAACTTCGAAAGGACCCCACGGTCTGACAATAGGGGACTTTTGCGAGTGCTCCAAGCGTTGCCGATCAATGGCGGACCGCGGCGCTCGCCACCCGCCTTCTGATACAGCCGCTCGATCTGCGACCGGTCGACCAAAGCAGTTCGCGACCGATGCCTTCGGAAGCGCCGAACCTCGCCTTTCGGTCCAAGTCTACAAGTCTAGGATCAAGCCTAAATACGAAACCATGCCCTAAGCCGGATCGTCAGATTCGATCGTCTTCCCAATCATCCGTGCCGACGAAGGGAACAACGCTCATGTCGAATCGGCTTCCGGTCGCTGTCGCTCTCCGCCGGCTTTTGCGATGAAGCTGCGCCAGCCGCCATACGCCGAAATGTCGATCGCCTGTGCCAACCCGGCGGTCTCGACCAGAAAGCCCTTGGCCGAAGTCCCGTCATCGAGCTCGATCGTGCCTATGCCGAGCGGCGGCGGGATCGCGGCCACGAAGCGTCCGAACGCGTCTGCTGAAAGCCGCCAAACCTCGATATCGATCGACTTCCCGCTGCCATCGGCAACACGCACGAGCCCGGGCTTCGGCACGGATTGGCCGGCGAGTGCGTAGAGCTGATAGGAAGCAACGGTCCTGGCGGCTCTGCTCAATCGCGCGCCAAGCGCGCATAGTTGGCCGTTGAGCGGCATTCCCGACAGATGCGCGCCGACGACCACGAGCTCGATCGTTTCGTCATCGAAATCAGGCGTTTTGGCGACGTTGGCAGGCATCGCCCAGCCTGTCGCGCCAAGGCCGAGACCGCTGGTTGCATGCAGCTCGCCGGCCAGCGACGCCGTCAGGGCGTCCTTGCCGGCGGCGGCAAGCAAGGTGACGCTCATCGGCAAGCCGTCGTCGCGCTTGCCCGTCGGTACGGCGATGCCGCACATATCGAGCAGATTGACGAAGTTGGTGTAGGTGCCGAGCCGGCTGTTGGTGACGATCGGATCGGCCAAGACGGCGCCGATGGTGTAATGGGTCGGCGCTGTAGGCACGCAGAAGAGGTCGACCGAAGCGATGACAGGCGCGAGCCTGGCCTTGTAGGCCTGCAGCGCATAGAGGCCGTTGAACGCCTCTGCCGCGGAGAGCTTTCGCGCCCCGCCGATGATTGTGCGCGTTACCGGGTGCATGGCTGCTTCGCTCGCTTCCATGAAATCCGCGATCGCCGCATAGCGTTCCGCCACCCAGGCGCCTTCGTAGAGCAGGTTGGCGGTGGCATAGAAATCGCCGAAGGGAATTTCGATCAGTCGGCAGCCGAGCTGTTCCAGCGTCCGCAGCGCCGTTTCGAATCCCGCCTGCATGGCCGCGTCGCCAAAAAATTCCCGATCCGTCTTTGCCGGAACGCCGACAGACAGAACGGGTGGACGCGGACCGAGTGACGGTGCCGCGATGGAGCGCGAATAAGGATCGGCGTCATCTTTGGCCGCCGCGGCCCTGAAGACGCCGTAGGCGTCATCGACGGTGAGCGCGAAGACGGAGACGCAGTCGAGCGTGCGGCAGGCCGGCACGACGCCGGCGGCCGACAGCGCACCGACGGTCGGCTTCAGCCCGACGATGTTATTGAGGCCGGCGGGGATACGGCCGGATCCTGCGGTATCGGTGCCGAGCGCGAAGGAAACGATGCCGCGTGCCGTCGCCACAGCCGAGCCGGACGAGGAGCCGCCCGGCACCAGTTTCGGATCGATCGCGTTTTTCGGGATCGGCCAGGGCGTGCGTACTCCGACGAGGCCGGTTGCGAATTGGTCGAGATTGGTTTTTCCGACGACCAGCGCGCCGGCCGCCCTCAAACGCGCGACGACGGTGGCGTCTTTCGCCGGCAAGTAGGCATATTCGGCGCAGGCCGCCGTGGTCGGCATGCCCGCAACATCGATGTTGTCCTTGACCGCGAACGGCACGCCCCAGAGCGGCTTTGCCACGGGATCGAATCCGCCGAGTGCTTCGGCTTCGGCGAGCATTTCCGCCTTGCTCGCCAGATGGATGAAGATGCCGGGATCGTCCGCTTCCGCTATGCGCTGAAACACGGTTTCGATGACGGCCGTAACCGACATGCCGGAGGCATACGCCGCGTGCAGGCTGCCGATATCGAAGCGGATGTCGTTCATTTCGTCTCGTCCAGAATGACCACCGGCAGATTCCACTGGATCAGCACGACGCAGCCGTGTTTCGTCCACACCGAATGCTCGGTCCCGACCGGGTTCAGGATCACGCTTCCGGCAAGATAGTCGCCATTCTCGTCGCTCTGGGTGCCTTCCAGCACAACGATGGTTTCCAGTGCGACATGGCGATGGCGCGGCACGCCGGCGCCGGGCCGATAGTTCAGGATCGCGACGGAGGGTTCGGCCGGTCCGCCCTTGAGCAGCCAATGCACCGTGATGCCCTCGCGAAAATGCTCGAATGCCAGATCTCGCCAGCCCCCATCGATGAGAGCCGGGTATGCAATGTTAGGCATCGGCAATTCCTTTGAGCACCTGGTCCGTCATCGCCGTCCAGCCGACGATCGCGCCCTGCGCCCTGATCATGGCCAGCGCGGCCGCCTTGAACTCCGGAAAATAGCTTTCCGTCGCATCCTCGGCCAGAAGGCATTCGTAGCCACGGTCGTTGGCCTCGCGCATCGTCGTCTGCACGCAGACTTCCGTCGTGACCCCGGCGAAGACGAGCTGCTGCACGCCCAGCCGCCTGAGGTCCTCGCCGAAGCTGGTAGCGTAGAACGCGCCCTTGCCGGGTTTTTCGATGACGATTTCGCCAGGCAACGGAGCAAGCTCGTCGAGGATCGCCGTTCCCGGCTCGCCGACGACCAGCACGCGGCCCATCGGACCGACATCGCCGATCCGGATCGACGGATTGCCGCGATTGCGCTTGGCCGGCGGCAGGTCCGAAAGGTCTGATCTGTGGCATTCCATCGTGTGGATCACCGGCAGGCCGGCTTCCCGAAATCCCTCGATAAGTCTCTTCACCGTCGGCACGATCGCCATCACCCGGCTGACGTCATTGCCGAGGCTGGCGCCGAAGCCGCCTGGCTGGGCGAAATCGCGCTGCATGTCGATGACGACCAGCGCCATCGCCTCAGGCTTGAAGGCAAACGGAAACGGCAGCGCGTCGATCTCCGCCATCAGTGATGTCCCGCCATGTGTTCGCCGATCGTCTGCACGCTCGCCTGTGCGATCGGCGTCTCATAGACCAGCGCGCCGTCGGACATGACGAAGATGCGGTCGGAGAGCTCCAGCAATTCGTCGAGGTCCTCGGACATCAAGAGCACGGCGGCGCCGGCGTTGCGCGCCTTCATGATGCGCGCGCGGATTTCGGCGACGGCGGAGAAGTCGAGACCGAAGCAGGGGTTCGAGACAATCAGCAGATCGACCTCGCCGGTCAGTTCGCGGGCGAGCACAGCGCGCTGCACATTGCCGCCGGAGAGCGACGAAATCGGCGAGGCGAGCGAGGCCGTCTTGACCTTGAACTGCTCGATCAGGCGCGTCGCATAGTCCCTGATGGCGCCCATCCGGATCCAGCTTATCGGCTTGCCGGCCTCGTTCAGGTCGAAAGTCCGGAAAGCCATGTTTTCGGCAACCGTCATCCTCGGCGCGCAGGCATTGCGCAACGGTTCCTCCGGGATGAAGCGCACATTGAGCGTGCGTGCCTCGGCGCGGCTGGCGCAGTAGGGCGATCCCTTCACCAGAACGTCGCCGGCATCACGCGTACGCTGCCCGGCAAGGACTTCCAAAAACTCCTTCTGGCCGTTGCCGGAAATGCCGGCGACACCGACGATCTCGCCGGACTTCACATCGAGCTCGCCGATGTTGATGGTTTTCAGGCCGGTGCGGTCGGGCGCCTTCAGCGCCTTCACCGTCAGAACCTGCTTGGCTTCGGCCGGCACTGGAGCGCGGCTGTCAAGCGCGGCAATCGGCTGATCGCCGATCATCATCGCCGCCATCTGCTTGTGAGACAGCTCCGACACTTTCCCCGTTCCAGTCAGTCTGCCCTTGCGCAGCACCGTGATGTCGTCGGTGAAAGCCGTCACCTCGTGGAACTTGTGCGAGATCATCAGCACGGTGAGGTCGCCCGCCTTGGTCATGCCGCGCACGAGGCCCAGCACTTCCTGCGCCTCGCCCGGGGTCAGCACCGACGTCGGCTCATCCAGCACCAGAAAACTGCGGCCGAGATAAAGCTGCTTGATTATTTCGAGCTTCTGTTTCTCGCCGGCGGCGAGTTCGGCCACCTTGACGTCGAGCGGCAGCTTGAACGGCATCCGCTCCATGAATTGCGCAAGTGCGGCGCGCTCCTTGCGCCAGTCGATAATTCCCGGCACCTTCTCGCGGGAAATGACCAGGTTTTCCGCACCCGTGAGCGACGGGACCAGGGTAAAATGCTGGTAGACCATGCCGAGGCCGAGCGCCGAGGCGTCCTTCGGACCGGCGATCCCGACCTCGCGGCCGTCGATCAGAATGTCGCCGGCGGTCGGGTGATAAAAGCCCATGATGCATTTGACCAGCGTCGACTTGCCCGCGCCGTTTTCGCCAAGCAGCGCATGAAACGATCCCGCCGGCACCTTGATGGAGACGTCGTCCAGCGCGGTGAAGGCACCGAAGCGCATGCTCATGCCGATCGTCTCGACGCCGACGGCCTTCATGCCGCTTTCACGCATCACGACACCCTCATGGCAACTGGGCGACGAGGGACGCCGAATCGGACACCGCGCCGAACACGCCGCCTTGCATCTTGATCATCTTGATCGCGGCGAGATGGTTGCCGTAGTCGGTCGCCCCGCAGCAATCCTCCAGCATCACGCATTCGAAGCCGCGGTCATTGGCCTCGCGCATCGTCGTGTGCACGCAGACATCGGTGGTGATGCCGGTCAGCACGATGTTTTCGATGCCGCGCTGGTTGAGAATCAGCTCCAGGTCGGTGGCGCAGAACGAGCCCTTTCCCGGCTTGTCGATAATCGGCTCGCCTTCGGCCGGATAGAGGTCGGGGATGATGTCCCAGCCCGGCTCACCGCGCACCAGGATGCGCCCGCAGGGTCCGGGGTCGCCGATGCCGGCATTGATGCGGCGCGAACGCCAGCGCTTGTTGGCCGGCAGGTCGGCGAGATCGGGCCGGTGGCCCTCGCGCGTGTGGATGATGGTGTAGCCCTTCGCCCGCATGGCCGACAGCACCGATCTGATCGGCTCGATCGGCGCCCGCACCAGCGACAGGTCATAGCCCATATGATCGACATAGCCGCCCGGCCCACAGAAATCCGTCTGCATGTCGATGATGATCAGCGCCGTGTTGTCGGGCCGAAGCTCGCCATTGTAGGGCCATGGATAGGGATCGGCGTCGATGTAGCGCTGCGCGACCTCGGTTCTGGCGTTCATTGAGAAAAACTCCAGTCTGGAAACGTCATTTGGTGATCGACAGTTCGCCCGGCGCGCCGGCCAGCGAACGGCTCGACGACGAGGTGGCGATCATGATGACGAGGGTGAGAATGTAGGGTGCGGCGTAGAACAGATAGTAGCCTTGCGTGACGCCGACCGATTGCAGCGCCGGCCCCAGCGCGCCGGCGCCGCCGAACAGCAGCGCGGCGGCAAAGCAGCCGAGCGGGTTCCAGCGCGCGAAGATGACCAGCGCCACCGCCATCAGCCCCTGTCCCGACGAAATGCCTTCGGTCCAGCTGCCGGGATAGTAGAGCGACAGATAAGCGCCGCCGATGCCGGCCAGCGCGCCCCCGATGCCGGTGGCGATGAGGCGCACCGTATTCGGGTTGAGGCCCATGGCGCGCGCGGCGTCGGAACTGTCGCCGACCACGCGCAGGATCAGGCCGGCGCGGGTGTTGCGGAAAGCCCACCACAGGAACACGGCAAGTGCTGCGCCGATCAGGAACAGCACATTGACGTTGAGCGCCGCCTGCACCTGCGGAACGTCGGACCAGCCGCCAAAGGGGATGGCCGGCAGGTCGGGCGCCGAGGGCTGGATGAACGGTTTGCCGAAGAAGAAGGCGAGACCCGAGCCGAACAGCATCAGCGCAATGCCGATGGCGATGTCGTTAACCCCACGGAATTTGCAGATCCAGCCGTGGAACAGGCCGAAACAAAGACCGGCAGCGGCGGCGGCCAGCAGGCCAAGCCATGGTGAGCCGGTCATCACCGCCACGGCATAGGCGGTCATCGCGCCGAAGACCAGCGTGCCTTCGAGACCGAGATTGATGCGCCCCGAACGCTCGGTGATGGCTTCGCCCAGCGACACGAAGATGAAGGGCGTCGACACGCGGATGGCGCCGCCGAGCATGGCGAGCGGAACGCCCCAGAGGCCGATCTCGGTTGCGTCCATCAGGCAATCCTCTTGAAGAGACTGGGTCCCTTCAGGAGATCGGGCCTCTTCAAGAGATCGCCCCTCTGCCAGAGGTCGGGATTGAAGGCCTTGAAGCGGCCGTAGAAGGTTTCGCTGAACAGGATGACGACGAAGAGCATGCCTTGCAGCACCAGCACGGTGGCGTCGGGCAAATCCATGCGGCGCTGGATCAGCCCGCCGGAGGCGTCGATGCCGCCAAGCAGGAAGGCGACCGGGATGATGGCGAGCGGATTGTGGCGGGCGAGGAAGGCGACCAGGATACCAGTATACCCATAGCCGGCGGCGAGCGAGGCGTTGGCGCTGCCTTGCACGGCGGCGACTTCCAGCATGCCGGCAAGGCCGGCGAAGCCGCCGGCCAGCGCGGTGAAACCGACGATCAGCGGCCCGACGGCAAGTCCCTGCACCTGGGCTGCCCTGACATTGCCGCCAGCGATGCGGGCGGCGAAGCCCCAGCGGGTCTTCTCGATCAGCAGCCAGGACAGAACGCAGGCGATGACGCCGACGACCAGGCCCCAATGCACGTCCATGCCCGGAATATTGCTGATGCGGTAGGCCTCCGCCAGCGGCTCGGTCGACGGTTTGTTGAGCGAGGCGGGATCGCGCAGCGGTCCTTCCACCAGATGGTTCATCAGGGCGATGGCGATATAGGCCATCAAAAGGCTCGATATGGTTTCGTTGACGGCACGGTAGTGGCGTAGCGCGCCGACGGCACCGATCCAGATGCCGCCGGCGGCCAGGCCCGCCACGCCCATGGCAAGAATAACGAAAAAGGCGGGGGCCCCGCCGGCGGCCACGCCCATGGCAGCCGCGGCAACGCCGCCCAGCACGATCGCGCCTTCGCCGCCGATGACGACGAGGCCGAGCCGGGCCGGCAGTGCCACGCAGAGCGCCGCAAGCAGCAAGGGTGCGGCCCGCGACAGCGAGTTCTGGACCGAGAACCATGAGCCGAAGCCGCCGCGCCACGTCGTTTCATAGAGCTGGACGGGCGACTTGCCGACCAGCGCGATGAACAGGCTGAACAGGGCCATGCCGACGATCAGCGCCGCGAGCGGGATGACGAAGGCTTCCGCCCGCCGGGCGATCCATTCGAGCGCCGTCGGATAGCCCCGGGCGCCGAGCATCACTGGCACGCTCGCACTGCTCACGGTGTCTGCCATGGCCCCCGTCTCCGATCCATGCTCAAGCGGTCGAGCCGACGACACCCTCGACGAGATAGTCCATGCTTTCCAGCTCGATCGCGGCTTCGACGAAGGTCTGGCCCTCGGTTGCGACGACGTCGCCCTTGTTGTTCTTCAACGGCCCCTTGATCACCGAAAAGCCGCCCTTCATCATTTCGGCGAGCGTGCCGTCGAACTGCGCGCGCGCCGCCTCGCTGACGGCGGGGCCGAGCGGGCTCATCTTGACGAAGCCGTCGGCCAGTCCGCCGCGCGTGAAATTGGGCAGCGGCCTGCCGGCCACGAGGTCGTCGACGAACATCTTGTAGACCTTCGCCCAATTCCATTCCGCGCCGGTCAGATATTTTTCCGGCGCCAGCGGGCTCTGGTTGGCATGGTAGCCGCAGATGAAGGCGCCGCGTCCCGCCGCCGTTTCGACCACCACTTTCGGGCTGTCGACATGGCAGGTGATGACGTCGGCACCCTGATCGACCAGTGCATTGGTGGCTTCCGCCTCCTTGACCGCCAGCGACCATTCGCCGGTGAAGATCACCTGGCAGGTGATGGCCGGGTCGACCGAGCGTGCGCCGAGCAGGAAGGAATTGATGTTGAGCAGAACCTGCGGAATGGGTTTTGCGGCGACGAAGCCGATCTTCTTGGTCTTGGTGGCGTGGCCGGCGGCGACGCCGTTGAGGTACTGGCCCATGCCGATATAGCCGAAATAGGAACCGGCATTCATCGGATGCTTGTCCTTGTTCCACATGCCGCCGCAATGGCGGAACTGCATGTCGGGGATTTTCTCGCACATGGCCAGCATATGCGGATCGAAATAGCCGAAGGAGGTCGGGAAGATCAGCGAGGCGCCGTCGAGGTTGATCATCGATTCCATCGTCTTCTGGACATCGACCGTTTCGGGGACGTTCTCCTCCTCGACAACGGAGATGCCCTCGATGGCCTTCAATGTGGCGGCACCCTCGGCATGCGCCTGGTTATAGCCGTAGTCGTCCTTCGGTCCGACATAGATGAAGCCGACAGTGACGGCAGCGGCGAACGCCCTGCTGATCGGGAATGACGCCGAGGCCAGACCGAGCGCCGCTCCGGCGGCGGAGGTCTTGAGCAGATCGCGGCGGCTAAGCATGAATCTCTCGGTCATGTGAATGCTCCCTGTTGGACCCTTTTCCGGGTCGATTAGTTCCCTTCTCGCAAAAGTGCATGCAATCGCTGTGCCAGTTCAAAAGCTAGAATTTATCCAATAAAATCAGTGGCGCGCCGATTTGCCGTGCTCAAGCGAAAGGCAATTGCATACACTTTTTGCCTTTCAATTAGTCAGTTTGACATCTAGATTAAAATAAAGGCATAGAGGGCGCCCGAGTCGAAACTTCCGGCGAGCCACTTGCCGCAACGGCCGCGAAAAACACTGGGACGGAGGAGAATTGTCGGGGAAGCGCAGCTTGATCAGGGCGGGCACGACCGTCGATCAGATGGTGAGGGCGATCGGCGACCGGATCGTCACCGGCTTCCTGCGCCCCGGCGAAAAGCTCGACGAGGCCTCGCTGGCTGCCCGTTTCGATGTGTCGCGAACCCCCGTCAGGGAGGCGCTTGGCCGGCTGAGCGCCATGGGATTGGTCGAAAGACGGCCCAACCGCGGCGCCACCGTCGCCGTGGTGACGCAGGAGCATCTTGCCTCGATGTTCGAGAGCATGGCCGAGCTTGAAGCGATCTGCGCGCGGTTCTCGGCCGAGCGCATGACCGCCGGCGAACGCCGCGCGCTGGAAATCGAGCACCAGGCATCGGCGCGCCTCGTGCAACTGGGTGCGGAGGAGGACTACGAGTATTTCAACACCGAGTTCCACACCCGGCTCTATCGCGGCGCGCACAGCAAGCACATCTATGAACTGACCGTCATGACGCGCAGCCGGCTGGCGCCGTTCCGGCGCGCCCAATTCATGCTGCCGGGCCGCCTGGCCAAATCCTGGCAGGAGCATGACATCATCGTTACCGCAATCATGCGCGGCGACAGCGCTGCCGCAGGACAAGCAGCCAAGGATCACGTCTCCATCGTCAGCGAGGCGAGCGCCGTCTTTGCCGCGGTTGACCCGATGAAACCGGCGACGGTTTCGATCGGAGTGTCTTCCTAGTGGACAAAACCTGACGCGTGGTACCCGAAACGGAATACCGTTTTGACCCCGAGGCGACCTATGTCTTGCGTGTAGCGAATGGCCGCTTCGCGCCGATGTCGGCCGTTCAGCGGCACCAATGGTGAGGCCCTAAGCTGCCGTCCGTTCACATCGCGAGATTGGACGCTTAGACCGTTAGCTGCCGTATACAGCCGTCATGCCAGACAGCATTTCGCCTCTGCCGCAGGTGCATGGATCGTTCGGGCCGGCTCTGACTTGATCTTCCGCAGGTTTTGCCATCATCTAGTGTTTATTATCGCGACATCTGACGCGAACTGGCCGTCGATAACCAACATGCGCGTGACGTTTTGATAATCGCGAGTTCCATTCCTGTAAAACGGAAGTCCGTCCATCTCCTTTCCATGACCGTCCTGCAGTATTGCGGCCAGCATAAGTTTGCCCGTTGCGCTATTGCGAATGTAAGCTGGTGAACCCGAATAGCCCGGTTGCGAGGAGCAATCGGAATACATCACACTGGGCGATTTTTCGTCGATGGGATATATTCTCATCGCGATGCAAGTTTGCGCGACAGTAATCACACCAGCGCCTGCCGCAAGCTCTTCCCTATCCGATGACACGACCAGCAATTGAACTCCTTTCCACAATTGATACGGGGCGGCAATTTCAAAACCCTCATCGCTGGAGACCTGGCTTGAAAGCTTTACGACCAGCCGGTCGTTGTGAGGGTCAGACAGGTCATTTGTACCGAAAATGTATGTGTCAGGATCCTTCTTGAACTGCAGGTCAACAGGTGGATCGCCGGCTGCGTTGTAAAATTTGCATTCCGTTGACGTGAAGTGCCCGTTTTTGATGTGGCTCCGAAGAAGGTGCAAATTCGTGACGACAGTTTGGTTCCGGCTCCCAGCGACGACGCAGTGCGTCTGACTTCTGCGGCCGGCCCCGTCCCTGCAGAAGCAATATCCGTTGAGCCTTTTGATCCGCGCCAGTTCTTCGACGGAAATCTTCAGATCGGCAAATTGCGCTGATGGCTCAAAGTCATCCAAAGGTTGACGATTATCGTGCGCACTCGCTGCGATGTTGAGCAAGACTCTGTTGTGATCGATCGTCCCGGTAAAGGCTGCACCTAACAGTACCATTGCAGCAACGGATTTTACGACCATGTTCGGCCTCTTACGGATACTTAGGACCATCGAGAACTGCAGCGTACGCTCCGCGCACTGGTGGGATTCGGATACCGGATTGGCGTGATGGTCGTGAGCCCAGCAGACTGTGCTGGAAGAATGGATGAGGGCTCTCGCTCTCAATTGGAGCCAAAGCAAGCCGACCTCCAGCGCTATACGGCGCTCTGCATTCCAACTCTCCAGTTGTTCCGTCAAACACCTTATCTCGGTGTCCACGAAACCGGCAGCAGGCCATAATGGCGATGGTCTTCCCAGGGCGGGTGCTGCGCTTGCGTGCCATCATTCGCGCGTGTCAGGCCGCGATTGGAGCCTTTCGTAGGCTTCGATCAGTCGGTCATCAAATACAGTGAGTACGGTTTCCTGAAAATTCACCTCATAACTAGAACCTGACTTCCGTTCATTTTCGCCGACGATAACTCCGACCCATTTCCATTGGCCGTCAAGTTTCGCATAGACTTGTGAACCCGATGATCCGCTTCCTGTGTCACAGGAAGTCGAGTAGACGTTCGATCTCATGCCATCGAGATTGAAGAAGCGTTCTCGCCTGCAAAGAACCTTTGTTCGCTGTGCCTTTTTTTGACGGTTGAAAGCGTAGTTGGAGACTACTTTTAACTCTGTGTTCTTTTGCAGTTTTGCTCCCGTTACGATCTCATCTTTCGTCAGAAATGCTGAGTTTGATGGTGTAGACGCTAGCCGTACAACAGCAAAATCTCCTGATTGATATCGGGCGTTTGGTAGGAGAGACCCTCTAATGAAAGAATCTGGTTCGACCTGTGGGAATTCAACTGCTGTAATTGCGATGATTACACCACTCAGAATGTGCTCGAAGTAGCATTTTTCGGGGCCGTAGATGTCATTGCCAAGAGCATCCTTGAAAAGATGTCGATTTACCACCGCGACGTTGCTCTCAAATGCAAGCGTTGCGTTTGCTACCGCAAACCCTCCGGATTGTAACCGGCGCTTCGAGGGAGCGCGGCCTATCTTTACGCTCGGTCCACTGTCGTAGCACCAGGCTCTGCCCTGCGCTTCTTCCTTGGCATCGCCTGGCATCCGTTGTTGGCGGTCATCGCTGCCAATAAGTGCGACGGGTTGAACTGATGAGCTCAATACCGAGGGGGTAGGAAATCCGATTGCTCCAGCAAGCATTCCTGCAGCCAGCACCCATATAGACACTCGTAGAAGCGACATTGTCACTGCCACTCGGGCTCCCGAGACTGAATCTGGCCGCGTGAAAGCGGGTCTCATAACCTTTGACCGTGGGTGAATGACGCGAACATGTCAATTCAGCAAAATGAAGGTACTTGGGAGGTATGTTGAGGCGCGAGGGTTGGAGCGAATCTACTGCCGGTCCACAACGTCTCGTCGAGCTAGACTAAGACTAGCAGAACGCCGCCGTCACACCGCCATGGTCGAGCGCGGACGCGACGAACTGCGTACGTGCGCGAAATGGAAAATGGCGGCCTGGCGGTGTCCCATTTGGAATCCCTGTTGCGCGAGCGCCCGGTACTGCTGATCTGCCTCCGAAGAAGGTGTAAATTCGTGATAACGGTCTGGCTCCGGTATCCAACGACGACGCAGTGCGCCAGATTTCTGAGACCCGCGCCGTCGCTGCAGAGCCAATATCCGTTGAGCTTCTCGATGCGTGCGAGCTCTTCCGCGGAAAGGCTTAGATCTCCAAATTCCTCCGATGGCTGAAAGTAATTCAAAGGTTGACGGGTATTATGCTTACTCGCTGCGACGTTGAGCCAGACTTTGCTCTGTTGCCCCTGAACACAACGTTCAAACCACTGGCTGCGCAGCTCCCGATTGTATCTGTGTGTGGTTACATCTACGCGCACGGCGTCGGTCCAACAATTGTCATCGGCGCCGAACGAACATTCTTGGAGTGGATTCAGCAACGAGAACTGCAGCGCGCGCTCCGCACACTGATTTGCTTCTAGGGGTGGAATGGCATTATGGTCGTGGGCCCAGGAGATAGTTGCTGAAGATAAGATGAGGACGATCGCTCTCAGGTAGTTCCAAAGCATGTCGACCCTCCAGCACTTCTCGATCTGGTAGGTGTCAAGATATAAGCAAGCTTTCTGAGCCAGTCAGTCCAGAGAATTCAGCAATCATGTGAGGTATATGGGCATTCTGTTGGTTGCTGATGTCTATTCGGATAACTTGCTGGCCAGTTCGTGCCGATGCCCAGGCAATATTTACTGTTTTTCGCATAGATGATCGACACTTTTGAAACGAACTCCGACCAGCCTTTCAACATTGCGTATTTACGGGTATTCTCGATGACACTCGGTTGAATTGCTTTATCGGCGTCGTTTGGCGTGAAGTTGAAGTCAGTACGACCGGTAGCTAGCCAGTTATCAACATCTGTGTCCAGCTGACGATCAAACTCCTTCGTCACACGATCGAAGGTTTTCTTGCTTACCAGCTTTTCTGGATCTATTCCTGCGCCCTTGAGGAATGCACCATATTCCATCTCCAGCACATTAACCGCCCTACGATATTCTCCCAGTGTTTTGAAAACGCCAGTTTCTCGGACAAACGGAGTGTCATCGGGTAAGTTGTATGCCCGTATCAACATTCTTCTCATATCTTCTTGGGTGGCCCCGACGTTGTAGGTGACCAGGTATGAGCGCACGGGATCAGACAGGCAGGCATTGTCAAACGCAAAAAAACAAATTCGCTGGATGCTTTCGAAGCATCCCGATACGTTTGAGCGACTGCTACACCGACGTTTGTCAAAGCCGCCACCGCTAGTACTCGTGCCGCTAACGCCATTTTAGACATCGACCAACACCACCAAACGAATAGCTTTTTTCTCGCTTGCAAATAGAGTATCCTAAATTCACTAGCGGTAAAAGACTCTGAAAGTGGTCGGTCAAGCATTGGCGATCTGACGCAAGGATGCGTCGATCTCTCGTGTGAACAATTGGCATGGAGAGCTAGCAGACGTTTTCTCTCATGCATCGCTGCATTTTCAGAACGTAACGCGTATGCTATAAATCCGGTGCTTGCGGAGCTGGGTGGGAGGTCCGAAGTGACCAAACTACGAAGAAGCCGAGAACTTGCAGGAAGGTCGAGTTCTTGGGGCGATTTCTCATCGTCAACGCTGAAGGCCGGCATAATCTGCACAGCGCTGCTGACAGGTTCCAATTTTGCGGCCGCCGAAAGTGACGAGCAGAAGGCCATTGAGATGCTTGACCTTGCGTTTCGGTGTCCTCGACCAATTTCAGAGCAGATCGACGAAAGCGGGGAGCGCGTCAAGAGGGCATGGTTGCGCAACTATGCCGGAAACGGCCTGGAATACCGCGTTCAGACCTTCTACACCGAAGTGACCTTGGGCGAAACTATTCCGATACTAGTCCAGGACGAACCGATTGAGCGCTTTGTGGAGCAGCGAGCTTTTATGGCTGAACTCGCGAGTGCCGAGGCCGACGGAGCACGCTTGTCACTCACGTGCCGAGGCGACTGCATAGGGGAATGGACGATTGATAACGCTGATGAGGTAAGGCGTCTCCATTCTGGGGCCTCGGCGCGATTGCCGACAGAGCCCTCGCGGGGGCCTACCGCTACGTATCACCTATGTGACGCATCGACTGCAGAGGTGGCGGCTAGAATACTACGTGTCTTTATTGGAGCTCGCAGGAACTGATGAGGGCCCTGAAATCGGCTACGTGGTTGATTAGGCTGCCCTTGCTTGTGTGCGCGGTAACCATTGGAGCCACGCCGGGATTGTCAGAAGAGCCGGCGGTGGCATGTAGCGAGCGCCCTGGATCATGCGAATTCGGCGGCACAATTGACGACCGAATCATGGAGGAAGCGCGCCGCAAAGCAGAAGATCAGTGGGGTGAGTATGTTAGACAACGTGATGCGTTGCGTGATGAGTTGGAGCGGGAAAGTCAAGAACGCAAACGCAGGAATGACGCCAAGAAAACGCCGGCCGTCAAGAAACCTCAGCCCAGTGACCAGTCCTTGTCTTCTTGCGCCAGCAGAAGCGGCTACGTTAACTGCGTCATGACGTGCAACACCAACAGTTGCAATCAGGCCGACTGCCGACAGGAGTGCTATGATGCAGCCGTTGCCAACAGAGGCGCCTGCGAGCCTGTTGCCTGTAATTAGCTGATCGTGGTCATGGCTCAATGGAGCAATGGTTCCCCGCCAAACCAAATATGTGAATGGAGCCCATTGCAATCCCGGGGCGAGCGGCTTCGCACTTCATCTGAACAATGAAGACCGTGCCGCCGATGACAGCGGGAACGAAGCGCGGAAGGAGGTTTCATCGGCCATTCCAGAGTCACCCCGCGCTCAAGCCGCCGCTCACTTTCGGGAACGTCTCTCCTGAGACTTTGCGCCACAGCTTGCTCAATGCCGGACTCCAGCGATGGGGTTAGCAGAACGGCCGCTTTCGACAGCAGCATCCCGAAAGCTGACGGACCGGTTCCGGCCCAACACATGTCGTTCCATAACAGCGGCTTGAAGGACCACTCCTGGCGCACACGCGCCGTCGGAGAGCTGGTGAGTTAGGTGTCCTTCCCACCCTGAGCGGGCTAACGGCCCCGAACCAAGCGTCATGTGTGGATGCCCCCGTTGATGCAAGGGGATTTTCGAACGTCGA
>SAQL01000143.1:0-368 GCA_004020645.1 Mesorhizobium sp.
GAATCGTCGGGATCGACATCAGGCCCTCCATGACCCGCATGACGACGTTGTCAAAGCTGCGGCTGTAGCCGGCAATGACACCGATCAGAAGCCCGGCAAGAGCCGCGCACGCCGCCGACAGCAATCCGACCATGAGGGAGATGCGGGCGCCGAAGATCGTTCGCGCAAACACGTCCCGGCCCAGATTGTCGCTTCCGAACCACATCTGGGCGGAAGACGGCTGGAGACGCTTGAACGGATCCATGTTCACTGGATCGCCGGCGTAAAGAGGGGCGGCAATCGCCAGAGCAATCAGGAGCACCAGGAGGCCGCCGCCCACCAGACACAGCGGGTGCCGCCTTGCCAGACGGGGAATATCGCCTAGCTGC
>SAQL01000143.1:378-1069 GCA_004020645.1 Mesorhizobium sp.
GCCTCAACCGTTGCGGAGAGAAGGGCCATATCAGTACCGGATCCGGGGATCGATCACGGTGTAGGCCAGATCGACTGTGAGATTGATAAGGACGTACAGACCCGAAGTCAGGATGAGCACGCTCTGAATGATCGGATAGTCGCGGTTGTTGATTGCGTCGACTACCAAGCGACCGATACCCGGTATGTTGAACACCGTTTCCGTGAGGACTACGCCGCCGATCAGATAGGCGAAGCTTAAACCGATGACGGTCAGGATCGGAACGCCGGCATTCTTCAAGGCATGGTGGAAAAGCATGGCATAGGACGAAGCGCCCTTGGCAGCGGCGGTTCGCATATAGTCTTCGGAAAGAACCTCGAGCATGCTCGCCCGCGTGACCCGGGCGATGAATGCAATGAAGCCGAGACCCAGAGCCACGGTCGGAAGGATCAGGTGCACAAACCAAGGCCCGAGGCCACCATCAATCGGCACATATCCCTGGACCGGCAGCCAGTGCATCCTGATAGCAAAGAAGTATATGAGAAAATAGCCGATGACAAAGACCGGGACGGAATAACCAAGTGCCGAAAATGCCGCGAGGAGGCGGTCGACTAGCCCGCCAGTTCGCCACGCGGCAAGGGTGCCGAAGGAGACCCCGGCCGTCACCGAAAGGACCATTGTCAGCACCGATAGCGAAAGGGTTGGTTCAAGC
>SAQL01000144.1 GCA_004020645.1 Mesorhizobium sp.
GCCGTCTTTCGGCTTCGACACCTCGCGAACATCGACCAGTGTCAAACCGATGGTCTCGGGCAACGCCGGATCGGCTCCGTTGAGTGGGCGCCGCACCGTCACCGGCGCGTAACGCACCGCCAGTTCGGCATCGCGTGCGCGTCGTCCGGGCGCGGCGGGGATGGTCACTTCAAAGCGGCTTTGCTCAGGCTGGGCGTCGATGAAGGCGAACAGCAAGCCTGGCTCTTCTTGCGCCGCCTCGATGCGCCGGTTCTGGCAGGCCCGCACGATCAGGTCGACATTGTGCGGACGTTCGGCGAAGAGTTCATAAAAGTCGCTCTCGCGATCCGACACCATGGTGATGCTGGCCGCCCCTTCCAAAACCGCGCCGGCCTGCTTGGTTGCATCGATCCAGCGCTGCGATTCCTTGTTGGCTGTCGCCCGCTGGCGTCGCGGCGCCAGTTCTCCTGCGCCGCGGTTCCAGACCTGCATCGAGACCAGGCCCAGCAGCGCTCCCGTGCCGGCCTCTACCGCCAGCACAGGGTGCAGCAGCAGACCTGCCGCATTGCCATTGCCGACCGGACCGTAGCCTGCCCGCGCCCGCCGAGAACCCAGCGCCAATTCCGAGCTGTCTTGCACGGCAACGACATGGCGACCGGCCGCGCGCCCCCCGGTCTGTTTGCCGGCATGCCGCGACATCTCCGCAGCGCTCACGGAGCGATTGCGCAGAAATCGCGTGAACTGCATCTCGCCCGCCCGCCTGCCGCCGAGCCGGCGGATACACGACCCAGGCCGCGCAACCAGCGCGGCATGCAAGCAGGCCCCCCTTTTTCCAGGCGGCGATCGCCAAATCGCCCCAGCCCGTACTCGATGCCGGTCATTCAAAGCTCCTTCGTCTTTCCGGCCGAAATAGAATCGAGCTTCGCCGCAAAGCGCAACCGAGATGTGTGAATGCGATAGTGGTATAGTGGCGGGGAGAAGGGGCTGGCCGCAATCTGGGCACCCTTCCTGCAACGCTTGAGGTTGGCGAAATTTTTGCGAAGGCGTCTTTCTCCCCGTCACTATACGGGGAGAAATGCCCGGCAGGGC
>SAQL01000145.1 GCA_004020645.1 Mesorhizobium sp.
CGACATCGATGCCGCGAATGACGGTGCCGCCGGAGGTGACGCTGTCGGCACGGATCTTTCCGGAGATCACCGGTGCCGCGAGATAGTTGGCGATCGATGCATCGATGGTGACCGTCTTTGCCGAAACATCGCCGCGTGAAATCGAAGCCGTCGAAGCCTTGATGGTGACCTCAGGCACATTGCCGGTCTTCGAGAAGTCGATCGTGCCGCGCACGTCGCCTTCGGCTTTTTCCAGCGCAAGGGCTGCGAGCGGTCCGATATCCGGCAGGTCGAGCGCCACGGTGCCATCAGGCACGAAGGCATCATCAAGTCCCAGGTCGCCTGATATCCGGTTCTTGCCGAGCGACAGCAAAAGCCCGTTGATGGCGCGCTTGCCGTCGGAGGTCGCCAGCACGGCACGGCCTTGCAGGGGCTGGCCCGCGACATTTCCGGTCAGCTGGACATTGGCCGCCGGGTTGGCGGCATCGGCCTTGCCGGTGGCGGTGAGCCTCAACCCGGTGATCTCGCGTTCGGCCACCGAGAGCCGGTCGCTGTTGACCGTCAGCGACAGGTCGGGCGCGGTGCCGGCGCCTTGCGCGTTCAGCGCGAAAGCGATGGCGCCCTTGGCATCCCCGGACAGAAGCGAGATGTCGGTCAGCGCGCCCTTGATGTCGACGGCGAGTTGGTTGTCGGCAAGGCTGGCCTGCCCGTCGGCGGTCAGCGCGCCGGACACCAGCCTGATCGCGTTGGCGGTGACATTGCCATTGGCGTCACGCTTCAGCGCGGCACTGAGTTCTGTCCGCTCCGCGAGCACACCGCGCGCTGCCGCCGGCAGCGCAGCGGAAGCCGCATCCGCCCTGAGGTTGAGATCGATGGCGCCGCCGGCCAGCGAGATCCTTCCGTTGAAGCCGGTGTTCAGCGCGTCGCCCGTCACCGACCCGCTGTCGATCAAGATGGTGTCAGTCGCGAGGCTGCCGACGACTTGTGCCGTGATCCTGCCGGCGAGCAGCGGCGCGATGGTCGGATTGTCCAGGCCGATCTTGTCCGCCGTCACCGTGCCGGAGATCGGCCCTGTCC
>SAQL01000146.1 GCA_004020645.1 Mesorhizobium sp.
CAACGCTCGGCTCATCGACGGTTGGCTCAAGCGCACGTGCCGAGCCGCATGCGTGCCGTTGCGGTGCTCCAGCAGCGCCTCAAGAGACAACAGTAAGTTCAGGTCAATGGAGGCCAGCATTTTCTGTTGCCGTGCGGCGCGAGCGCCCTCGACAACCAGTCGTGGCCGCTCACGCGTCTTTGAAGAAATCGGCCGACGGCAAGAGAGCTCACCCATGTCTTTTCCTCTTGTTTTAATATGGAATGTGCTCAAGCTAACGTCTTGAGATCTGGCGTGCGGTGTAGGTCGATGCTGCTTAGCACATCAACGATGTCGCCAACCGGGTTGGTCGACATATTCATACACGGGCTCTCGATCAGCGAAGCGATGACAGTCGAATGCTCGACACCGACGGACCCGGCGACCAGAGCCCTTATTGCGGATCGGCTCAACTAGTTTGACGAGTGGGCGCAGCCGCGAGTTCTTCGCTTGCCAGCACAATCGGCTACAATCCAACTGTAGTTGGTCGGCGGTCATCGCCATCGGGCTTACCATAGCACATTAACCAAGCCTCGCCGCGGCGAGGCCGGAATGCTGCCCTGATTCACTTGGTCGCGATCAGCCTCATACTGGCAAGTCCGCCGCCTCGAGTTTGGCGAGAAAGCCGCCGCACCATCGATAGACATCGTGGCCTTTGAGACTGTTCTTCATTGCGCTCCAACGGTCTTTCCGTTCCTCTGGTGACATGCGAAATGCCTTTTCCGTGGAGGCCGCCACAGCCTCTGGGTCATAGGGATTGACGAGCACCGCTCCCTCCAACTGGCCAGCGGCGCCGGCAAATTGCGAGAGCACGAGGAGCCCGGATTGCTTGGGTCTTGCGCAGCCACGTATTCCTTCGCCACCAGGTTCATGCCGTCGCGGAGCGGCGTCACTAGACCAACGCGTGCCATTCGGTAGAGGCCGGCCAGTTCCAGCGGGCCATGGGAACGATTGGTGTAGTGTACTGGTACCCAATCGATGGTTCCA
>SAQL01000147.1 GCA_004020645.1 Mesorhizobium sp.
AGTCTATATATGGCTTGTTGAAGTAAACATGTGGACTCTTCTTCCACCCTTTGTTTTGGAATATTACTTTGGAAAATTATGTTGGACTATTTAGCTTGTTCTCTTTTCTTTCTCTTGTATGTCTTAGTGGAATTCCCCGTGATGCAAGCATCTTAGACGACGAAGGAGCGGAGAGGTTGCCTCCATTCTTTCTAACCATACCCAATCGAAAAAGGATCCGGATGCCTTGCATATCGCCCACAAATGCTTTCTAAAGTCTTAAGCAGAAGAAGAGGAAGAACGAAGCTTTCCACTTATCAATTCTTCTATTCGGAGGTCGGGAGAGCAGCTACTTTTTAACTTTCAACCTACGACCGAAGTCAAGGACTTGACTGGACAGACTGATTGAGAGACAGACCAGGCCTTTCTATTCTATAAAGAAGAGACCTTATTTATTTCCTTATGATAGGCCCACAGGATAGAAAAGTAGATCGTTCAACTCTAGCTTATGTTTTCAGGTCCCACATGGAATTCTTTGCTACATGCTGCTTAAGACATTGAATTCGAAGAAAGAGAGAGTGAGCAGCTGACTTGCAACCTAGGACCTAGGGGCAGGAAAGAGGATATTACCCCACCCAAGACTGACTTTCACTATGCATTCATTCGTGCACTATCTAAGATCCGATTCTCTAGCAACCTTTTTTGAATATCGATTCATCTTCCCATCCTCTTCTTTCTATCTCCGTAGTCAGTCTGGCTGCATACTCCATCTGGATGAGTTCTGTGGCAAGCTGACGGATTCTGCAACTTCTTATCTTCCGAAAGAAGTTTTTATTATAAGAGCAGATATTTCAAAGAGAGCACCGGATCTTGCATGAATGTGCACATCCGATTTGTTCACATCTTGAATATTACCCTTTGCCATAGACCAATTGCCAGAGATTGGCTAGCATGAGGAC
>SAQL01000148.1 GCA_004020645.1 Mesorhizobium sp.
CGAATCGACATCTCGATGTGATACAGCCTTTTCTATTTTAGTTGGGAAAGAACGGCGAAGTCCATCCGAACCGTCCAATGAAGAATAAGAGGAGAGCAAAGCGCCAATGGCGCGCGAAGCGCATGCGAAAGGGGGGCACGGAGAAAAAAAAGAAGTGTGGAGGATAAGCAGCCGAGCTCATTCCCTTCGCTTCCTGGGCCCAAAGCAGTGCAGTCTTTCCTGGCCAAATCCTTGATTTGGGGCTTCTTGCTACGCTACTTAAAGAAATCCATTTTTATTTAGTCATATATATATTAATAGAAAGATAGATCCATCCATCTATCCTATCCGATTTATATTTTGATATCTAAAAAAGAATCGATTTCATTCAACGTTTGATTCAAAGAACTGCGCTTAGCCCCCCCGCTCATGAAACGGCTCTGCTGCAATGGATGGCAGAGGGTCCGTAGTACCCAAAGAACTGGAGTGGTCCAGTAGCCGGGAAGGGGCCTAGAAGTGCCAACTACTACACCACACTACACTCGGCTCTACACATTTACAGAGCTAACCCCTGTCCAGTCCCTGGCAGAGTTAAGGGGGCTTCCATCCTTATTCCCTATCCCCTCGCCCAGGCTAACGGGGCCTTACTTATTCAGGGGGGGAGAGTGGAGCCCCGAGAAGCGCTGTTGAGAGGAAGATCCTTGGCCCCTCCTCATTCTCTACAGGGTTCCAAACCTTTCTT
Organism: Mesorhizobium sp.; assembly: GCA_004020645.1. GTDB lineage: Bacteria > Pseudomonadota > Alphaproteobacteria > Rhizobiales > Rhizobiaceae > Mesorhizobium. The sequence goes on from SAQL01000148.1 coordinate 722, forward strand.
CAACATAGGTGACAACGAGCGGGGCAGAGATGGAAGAGATCGAACACGAG
>SAQL01000015.1 GCA_004020645.1 Mesorhizobium sp.
TGTAGTACCTGGCGGAGGATCGGCGCCGCAGGGGGCGGGGGAGGTGGGTTGCCTAGATTGGCGCCCGCCAAGCGGCGTTGGGGTTCGCCACGAAGGAAGAAGTTCGCCAGATTGATTATGGTGTGATCGCGGGAGTTCGCCGGGCCTGCCGATAGCGACGCTCCTCGATGCCTCCGATATCGTGCGCCGTCGAGCGTGAGGCCAGCAAGGCTGGCCTGGTCGACCAGGTGATAGATCGCCTTGGCGTCGGGAGCGGCTTTGGAAGCGCGTCCAGGAACATGCCGGCCACCGCCCAAGGACATGCCAAAGCGGCCGGCGACGCAGGGTCAAACCAGGAATCAAAGCCCGTGTGAAGTATCTCAGGGGCGAGGACGATCTTCGGCACGCTTCGCTGCAGGATTTCTGGGACGATGGCTAAAGCGGGACATCTCAGATCCCATACCTCATGGCAATGAAGACCACCGGTGCAAGGATCAGGAAGATCGCCATTACTATAATAACGGCAAGGGCCAGGTTCTCTGCTCGTCTGACAATGGCAGCGACCTCATCGTCGCTCGACGAAATGAGATCAACCACCGAGAAATCTGTTGGGTTAGGAGTTTGATTGTCATTTGCGGGTCGGCTTGCGACCTCATCGACATTCTGTCTGCTCTGGATAAGGGTCACAGTTCTTTCCGCTGTTAGGATCTCATATCGAGTGCCCGCCGATGGGGACAAACAGCGGTCACCCGGTGAACCACCGATGAAGGGGCTTTGCTCGGCGGCCCATACCAATGCATTGGTAACGTCTTGGTTGCTGCCCTCAGCCCTCTGTCTTTGACGCAAAGACTTCGGTCTTACCGCATGTGGGACCATAGCCCTGCGGCGGAACTAAGTACCGCCGGTCCCATTTGCCGACCAGTGATAATTCAGAGATAGGAGAGGTAGCCATGGCTGACGGTCCAACGGTTGTTAACTCAGGCGGAAATGGCGGCGGCACTGCTGTCGCCATCGTTCTCGCTATTATCGCAATCGTGATCCTGCTGTTGTTCACCGGCGTTATCAACATCCAAGGCGGGGGCGACGGAAAGGACCTCGATGTAAAGGTTGAAGCGCCCAAGGTTGAAGCACCCACGGTCGACGCGCCCAAGGTCGAAGCGCCAGCCGCGCCCGCTCCGGCAGAGCCGGCCGCACCTGCCCCAGCCGCACCTGCGCCAGCCGCGCCCGCTCCGGCAGCACCTGCTGACGGCGGCTGAAGGACGCCTTCAGGGGAAAGGTCCGTAACCTACAGCCCCGCTTTGATTTGGTGAGCGATTGTCAGTCGCTTGCGGGGGTGGCCGGCGCCAATTGGGGGGCGGTGGGGTAGATTGCCTGTAGGGCGCCGGCCGGCCGGCGTTGGGGTCCGCCGCCGTTGGATACTGCCGAACTTGGCGATTCAATTAATTCCGTGATCGCGGAAGTCCCTGTGCACTGCCGTCAGTCTCGCTTTCCTCATTGGTCGCCCGGACCGGCAGATAAGCATTGGTGTCCAGCCACAGCACGATCCGAATGAGGTCCGATCGGCCGCTCTTATTTCACCAGCAATGGAGTTGAGCGCAACCCTCGGTTGCCGCCTCCAGCAATCTCGATATGGTTCGTCGCCAGCAACAAACGGTAGGAGTTGAGGATGTGCCGGCGGAGACCTTCGCCGAGTTCAAAGCCGCGTTCGCCAAGGAGGCCAATATTTCAACGAGCACATCCCGCAATCACTTCCGGTATCATTTGGTTGCGACCGATAACGATTCTGCGTGACCTGACGATCGGTATTCATCGTGTTTCAACCTTTGGTGAAACGCCTTGCTGTTTCCACTCGCGTTGGACCTCGATTTCCTCTGGTTCTTTCTTGTCGACCGTCGCGGTCTCGCTGTCAGCCTCACTGGCCGCGCGAAGCAGTTCGTCCAGTTTGGCGTGCAGCGCCTGCGTATCGCGATGCTCGGCGCGCTGGATGAACAGCGTCATCGCCCACGTCGCCAGTGTCGCAATGGCGTGCCAATCGAGGCTATCCCGATCGAAAATTAGCCAGAGGCCGGCATAGGCAAAAAAGATCAGAAATGCCTGCGGGCGCGACGTCAGCGTGCCAATGTGTGTGATAGTGCTTCGGACCTGGTGGTTTGCCATGTGCAAGGCCTCCTATGTATCCCCATAGGATAGCGGCTGGTGGTCCGGGGAGTAGTGATACCTGGTCAAGATCGCGCATGTCGAAGTCCTGGCCGCGTATGCGGCACTCTAAACGTGCTCTGCATCGGGCTTGATCGGCCGATCGTGACCTCTGCCCGGGCATCCAGTGGCTTCGCCGGAATGGCGACGCTGACGCGATCCTCGGTGACCCGCCTTCGCGCCGTGGCCGGCATCACCACTTCGTCACCAATGCCAATTCCCCGCGCCATGCAGAAGATTTTGGAGCGCAAGCGGCATCGTCAAGCGTTGACTAATATATAGATGAGCCCGCTTCATCCAATCGATGGATGAAGCCCATGTGGGCCGGTGCTAGTTTGAAGCATGGCGCGACCATGGCAAGGCCAGGGGCGGCAATCCGGTTTGCTACCCAAGAAGCCCGCTGGCTCTAGGGGCTAAATATGAGCAAGACGACTCTCATAGCTATCGCTATCCTTGCGATCAGCGTCGGTTATGCCGAAGCCGCCGACCGTAAGGTCGAAACCGCGCCCCTCGGGACGTACGCCAATTCGAAGAACCTGCCGGTTTGCACCGCGTCAAGCTCACTCTTCGAAGTCCTCTGTAACAAGTGTTTTCTCGTCAAGGGTTCGATGATCTATGGCGACATCGCCGAGCTTTCCCAGATAATCACTTTGGGCCGGTAGCCGGAGCAACAACGGTGCTAGACGCTAATCTTCCGCAGCCTTACGCCGACACCACACTGCTATCGGCCGTGCCGTTGATCGAACTGCTGGAGACAGACAGCGGCACGATTGAGCTGGCCATGAATAGGATCGTCGCTCCGCCAGCGAATTCCCCCTCATGAAAAAGTCTGATCGCGAGATTGATTTGGTTTAAAGCCGCTTCCTTGCGCGTGAATCGCAAGAGTTTTCCCAGGGGCGGCGGGGGCTCGCGAATGGAAATTTTGGCGAGGAATCGGCGACGCGGCCATGAGATCCATGTCGGCTGGCCAACCGGCCTTCGTCGGTGTATCCACGATCCGCCGTATGCCGCGCTACTGATCTTTCATGCGCAGCAAAGCGGGTGACGCCCTAGCAATCGACATCCGGACCCAGGCGGCGGAAGCGCCTGGCGATTCAAGAGCGTGTATCAGTGTAAGTTCCTTCGAACGCCTTGCCGTTCTATGAAGCACCTGGCTGCGATCCGAACCCTAGTTCGTTTTCAACTGGCCGACGCGGTTTTCGGCGATCCAGCGGGCGGCGAGCACCAATGCGCCCATACTGAAATCCTTGCCATGCTTGGCCACCATTTCTTCCGACAGGTTGGCGAGCCGTTCGAAAAATTCGTCCTTGCTCTTGTCCTCGAGTGTGGGTTCCGTTTGCATCTTTTCCTCCTGTTGCATGCAACCACTATTTGAACATCTGCGCGGGAAAAGTGACGATCGCGGCGGTGCCGTCTACCGAACCTACCGCCAGGTGCCGTCCGTCGCCCGACCAGGCAAGCGCCGCGATCTCACCGCCCAAGGGTCTGACCAGCAGTTCGTCCCGCGCGCCGATCTGGGCTATGGTGATCCGGCCATCGGTATAGCCGGCTGCAATCAGTTTCTTCTCCGGGTGCGCAGCCACCGTCTCGACCGGCACCAGCCCGGCGCGGCCAGTCTCCAACGCGCCGGAGGCATCGCCGCGAAGCGGCGGGGCGGTCATTGACCAGCCGGCGATCCGGAATGCGCCCGATGTGAACAGCGCATTCTCCGGCAGGCTCCAGCATACTGTCCGGACCGGCGATGGAAATCTTTCGACGAGGTCAGCTCGGCCATCGGTCACGCTGACCAAAGCAAAGCCTCCGGTTTCGAGCCCGCAGGCCAGCCAAGTGCCGTCGCCACTCCAGCGGATCGACACGGGGCGCGCTGAAAAACTGATAACGCTTATCAAGGTCGCGTCGCTTTCGACGTTCCAAATCGATAATCCGTCCTCCAGACCATAAGCGAGGCGCCGTCCACCCGGCGAAAAGGCAAGCGCGTCCGTGGATGGTGCCGCACCATGTCGCAGTCTCACCGCGTCGCCGTGGCCGCGTGACAGGAAGACATCCTGCCCGTTGCTGACGGCTGTCATTGCCGGCTGGCGGCTGTGGTCGATAGCGACGATCGGTCCGTCGATCTTCACCAGCGTCTCCATCACGCTGCCGTCCGCGGTCAGATGCACCGCCTCGCCGGCCGCTGTTCCGACGAGGAAGCTGGACCGAAGATAGCTGGCGAGCGGGATATCGCCATCTCCTAATGCAGCAGTGGCAATCAATGGCGCTGGTAACTTTTCCCTTGGGCGGATCGTCGTCTGGCCGAGATCGCCGCTCACTCTGATCCGCGACTCCGGCGACTCCTGGTCCGCGACCGCGGCTATTGCGACCGTTCCGTCCATGCACGTGAAAGCGACTGTCGAGTCATCGGTGCTGAAGCGCAGATCGGCGATCGCCGACGGGCGACGCCAGCTCCGCGCCAGCAGGTCAAACAAGGTCAGGTTCTGTATCGCGTGCTGGTTCATGGCTGGCTCCCATCGTAATTCTCATCCGGTGCCGCGAGGCTGCGGTCGACGTCCTCGACGTCGGCTTCCGCGGCGACGATCCGCTCCACGCACGCCGCACATGCGAGCATGATTGCCGCGGCTCTCTCCTCCGCTTCATGCAAGTCCTGCACCAGTTGCGCGTTCGCGCCGCTCCTGCCGATTTCGAGTTCCAGGCGCAACACATCCATCTCGATGCCGGCGCGCTTCTGATTTAGCCGCAGCGCCTCGGCAGTAAGCGCGGAGACGTTGGCGATCAGATCGAGCCGGCGAGCGAGCAGCGCGTCACGCCGGTCAGGTTGCCCCATCGGATCCTCCTGTCATTTTTCGCTTCCAGCCATCGGTCCGTGCGGTTTTTCAAAAGATGACAGCAACCTGGGCAACGTGCCCGCCTGCGAATGGAACTGTTTTTCAGCCGTTTCGATGTGGCTCTTGAGCTGATCCCAGATATCGACGCGGATCATCGATGTCGTATCGCCGGTGAGGTGCTCGATCTCGTCGACGCGGAACTGACGCGACAGCGAAACGCCGGAAAACACGAAGTCGCGCAACAGGATCGCATGGTTCTCGATGAACAGATGGATCATCGGATGGGTTTCCGTGGTGACGCCGCCGGCGGCAAGTTCGGCCCGGATGAAATCCTGGAAGTGGCTCTGGAGGCGATGTTGGCTCTCGCCCATGAAGCGCATGACAAAGACCAGATCGCGGGGCATCAGCCTGACAAGATCGCCGGTGACGCCATCGGCCTGACTGGACATCGGCTCGTGCGGCCCTCGGCTGTCTTTGTTGTTCGGCATGTTCTCTCTCCGGCGCGTCGCCCGTCCATGGGCCATCGCCGTCAAATAATAGAGAAAGGGTAACAATTGAATAGATAATATTTGTTGTCGGATTTGCTGCGCTTGCTAACTAAGTATGTTGCAATTGCGAATAGATTCTAAATATTACAGGCGTACGTTACAACTGTAAAAGAACGTTACAGTTGCCTATCAGCTCATATGCCGAAAGAGCGGCGATTTTGTTTTGAGCGCCAGCCATGGGTGCTGTTTTCAAATTGGCACGACGCTTGCTTTGTACACTTCCATAAGAAGCCCATCGCACTTTTAACGCGGTGCCAAAAGAACGAAGGAACGGAGGAAGCAGGGACCAGTCGCGTCCGCTTCGATACGCCCCATCGCATATGCGATTGGCGCCGAGGATCCCTGCCAGACGCCTCTAGAACCTTTGCCGCGATCCACTTGAACGGCCGAACCATGAGTCGCGCCTGAATGCGCAGCCCTTTGTCGTGCCGTTCGCACTCTCACTTGCGGCGCTGTGCGCCGCTTCATGCCGGGGGTCAAGGGACCTGCGGCTCAAACCTGGTGGAGGCTTATGACCATGACGTCTCTGACGCTCAACAAGATTACCTCGCAACGCGGAATTTCCGTGGGCGAGGCGACCAAGAAGATTGCCGATCTCGGCTGGAATCCTTCCTACGTCCAGGAAGCGATGACGTTTCCGACAGACTATAAGATCAACAAGACGCCGCGAGACCCGATGAAGCAGGTCCTGCGGTCCTATTTCCCCATGCAGGAAGAGAAGGACAACCGCGTATATGGCGCGCTCGATGCGGCGTTGCGCGGAGACATGTTCCGCAACGTCGAGCCGCGGTGGGTCGAATGGATGAAGCTCTTCCTGGCCATCATTCCCTTCCCGGAAATCTCCGCCGCTCGCTCGATGGCGATGGTCGCCCGCATCGCGCCCGGCGAGGAACTCCGGACCGGCTTTACCATGCAGATGATCGACGAGTTCCGTCACTCGACGATCCAGATGAACCTGAAGAAATGGTACATGGAGAACTACATCGATCCGGCCGGCTTCGACATTACCGAGGAAGCCTTCGGAAAATGCTATGCCACGACCATCGGCCGGCAGTTCGCGGAAGGCTTCATCACCGGCGACACGATGACCGCCGCCTGCATGTACCTGACCGTGGTCGCCGAGACCGCCTTCACCAACACGCTGTTCGTCGCCATGCCATCGGAAGCCGCTCGCAATGGTGACTATGCGCTGCCCACCGTCTTCCTGTCGGTGCAGTCCGATGAGAGCCGGCATATCGGCAATGGCCATTCGCTGCTGATGGCGGCGCTCAAGGAGCCGGAAAATCACCTCTTGCTCGAGCGCGACCTTCGCTACGCCTTCTGGCAGAACCACGCGATCGTCGACGCGGCCATCGGCACCTTCATCGAATACGGCACCACCAACCGCGACAAGAACAAGGAGTCCTACGCGGAAATGTGGCACCGCTGGATCTACGAGGACTACTACCGCACCTACATGCTGCCGCTCGAGAAATACGGCATCAAGGTCCATCACGATGACGTCCAGGCGGCTTGGGAACGCATTACCAAGAAGAATTACGTCCACAAGGTCGGACAGTTCTTCGCGGTCGGCTGGCCGGTCAACTTCTGGCGCATCGAAGCCCAGACCGACAAGGACTTCGAGTGGTTCGAGCACAAGTATCCGGGCTGGTACGCCGAATTCGGCGACTTCTGGAAATGGTACGCCAAGCTCAGCCACAAGGGCGAGAAGGTGCTGCTGTTCAACAGCGACGTCGGTTACGTCTATCCGCACCGCTGCTGGTCCTGCCTCGTTCCCTGCCTGATCCGTGAGGATATGGTTGTCGGCGAGATCGACGGCCAGCTGCACACCTTCGCCCACGAACTCGACAAGTGGACTGCCACAGTGGCGTTCGCCGACGAGTATCAGGGCCGGCCGACGCCCGCGATGGGCCGCTTCAGCGGCAAGCGCGAGTGGGAGACGCTCTATGACGGCTGGGATCTGGCCGATGCGATCAAGGACCTGAACTTCGTCCGCTCTGACGGCAAGACGCTCGTCCCGCAGCCGCATATGCGCTTCGATGACACGGAGATGTGGACGCTGGACGACGTGCGAGGCAACAAGCTCGGGTCGCCGCTCAACGCGCTGCGTGCCATGTCGCCCGCGGACCGTGAGAAGCACCTGGCGGAATACCGGGCCGGCTTCACGATCAATCCCTGCAACTGATCAGGCCAAGGGGCGGGTTCGTCCCGCCCCTTCTCTTACTGGAGGTCCGTATGTCGGAAACCCACACGGTCAGGCTTAGCCCGGTCGGCGTCGAATTCGATGTCGAAAATGGCGAAACGGTGCTCAACGCCGCGTTCCGCCAGGGCATCGCGCTGCCGCACGGCTGCAAGGAAGGGCAATGCTCAGCCTGCAAGAGCGTGTTGCTCGACGGCGAAGTCGACATGCTCAAATACTCGACCTTCGCGCTGAACGACATGGAGAAGGAGAGCGGCCACGTCCTTTTGTGCCGCTGCATCGCCTACTCCGATCTGGAAGTCGAGCTTCTCAACTACGACGAGGAGATTTTGGCGAAAGCGATCGCTGTGAAGACGTTCAAGGGCCGGATTGCTCGGATCGAGCACCTGACCCACGACATTCGCGGCATCGAGATCGAACTCGGCTCGCCGATAAAGTTCTGGGCGGGGCAATATGTCGACATCACGGTTACCACGCAAAAAGGGGAGACGATTACGCGCTCGTTCTCCATGGCAAATACGCCGGACCAAACCGAAAAACTCTGCTTCATCATCAAAAAATACCCTGAGGGAAAGTTCTCCGGAGAACTCGATTCCGGAGGAATCAAGGTCGGAGCACAGGTCACTGTCGTCGGACCCTACGGAACCTGTTTCCGCCGGGACGAACGGCAAGGACCCCTGATCCTGGTCGGGGCCGGATCGGGCATGTCACCGATCTGGTCTATCCTCAACGACCATCTGAAGAGCGGCGAGAAACGTCCGGTATACTTTTTCTACGGCGCCCGCACCCGCAACGACCTGTTCTATCTCGACAGGATCGCTGAACTCGTCGGCAATCATTCCGACGTCACCTTCATTCCCGTGCTGTCGCACGCGAATGACGACGCTGAATGGCAAGGCGAGCGCGGTTTCGTCCACCAGAGTGTCGACGCCAAGCTCAAGCAACTGGCGGTCGACGGGCAGGGCGATGTTCATGCCTGTGGTCCGCCGCCAATGATCGATGCGCTTCAGCCGGTTCTGTTCATGAATGGGTTCGAGACGGAGCGGATCTTCTTCGACAAGTTCACCACATCGGCAGGTGCAACGCCGGCCCACTAAGAGGGCGGCCACGCAACTGTATCCACAACTGCAACAAGGGAGTGAAGACTATGCCAGCTATCTCGAGTTCAGTCGGATCCGGAGCCGCCGGCGCGGCGCTCTTTGCCGACTCCGACAGCCGGAAGTACCGGTATTTCGACCCGAAGGGCCAGCGTGCGACCCACTACGAGGACATGACGGTCGACGTGCAGCCCGATCCCGAGCGTTACCTGATCCAGGACTGGATCATCTCCTTTGCCGACGGCAAGGGCGCCTATGTCAAGCAGAACACCGCCGCGCAGAGCTCCAACTGGCATACCTTCCGCGCTCCGGACCAGGAATGGGAGCGTACGCACTACCAGCGTCAGTCGAAGATCGAGACGATGGTGCAGAGCGTCATCAACAATGCCCGCAAATCGGGCGCGCCCAAGACTTTCGACAAAGCCTGGGTCAAGATCCTGCAGACGCAGCTCGGCGCGTGGAAACATGCCGAATTCGGGCTCGGCACCTCGCTGATGCAGGCACAGCGCTACGGCTACACCCAGATGATCAACAACGCGACGTTGACCAACTCGTCCTACAAGCTCCGGCTTGCGCAGGACATTACGCTCTACCTTGCCGAGATCGGCATGGACCTTTCCGGCTGGGACGACGAACTCGGCAAGAAGACCTGGCTCGAAGACAAGAACTGGCAAGGCACCCGCGAAGCGGTCGAGACCATCATGGGCGCGACCGACTATCTCGAACAATATTTCGCGATCAACATCGTCTTCGAACCGCTGGTCGGGGAGGCATTCCGCTCAGGGTTCCTGATGCAGATCGCCGCCGCCAACCATGACTTCATCACGCCTGCAGTGATCTCGGCGGCCGAGGCCGACTACGAGCGCAACCTCGCCAACACGATCGACCTCATGCACTTGCTCGCCAACGATGAGAAACACGGCGCGACGAACAAGAAGCTCTTCCAGGGCTGGGTCAAGAAACACGGCGCGCTCGCCGACAAGGCAGCCATCGGCCTGCAGCCGATCTGGTCGATGCCGCATTCCAAGCCAGTCGCGTTCGCGGATGTCCGCGCCAAATCCGAGGAACGGATTGGCCAGATCCTCGGCGAACTCGGCCTCAAGCGCTGACACAGGGAGAAATGCCATGTCACTAGCAGCACGCGACGCAACGCATTCCAACATCTTCAAGGAGATGAAGGACATCACCTTCGAACAGACGATTTCGCATCAATGCGGCGTCACCATGAATGACTCGGTCGAGGCCAGGGCCATCGCCGAATTCATGGGCCAGAAGCCGGGGGTGACCATCACCTACCAGCCGGCACTGATCCGCATCGACGGTGACGGCAAGCTGATCTTCAAGATGGACGCGATCGGTGAATATCTCGGCCGAGAGATTTCAGCGGAGACCTTCGAGGTCAACACCTCCACCCACTACGGCCGCATGGTTCGCGTCGACGACAACACCGTGATCCTGTTCGGCAACATGGATGAGATGTTCGAATACATCGAATAGCCGCCAAAAGAACCGGGCGCGCCGCCCTGGTTGCGGCGTGCCGAACCGATCAACGCCCATCTCGCGGAGGGAAGAATGTTTAGGACACCGGAAGGCAAGGATATCTTCGTGGTCGACGGCCACACCCATTTCTGGGACGGCAGCCCGGACAACCAGAAAAATGTCCACGGCAAGCAGTTCATCGATTGCTTCTACGCCTATCACACCGGGCTGAGCCCCAAGGACCAGCTTTGGGAGAAGAGCAAGTTCGAGAAATACAGCGCCGACGATCTCTATCGCGACCTGTTCATTGACGGTCCCGATGATGTGGCGATCGTCCAGTCGACCTATCTCAAGGACTTCTACAAGAACGGCTTCAACACGATCGAGCGCAACGCCGAGGTGGCCAAGCGCTATCCGGAGCGTTTCATCGTCAACGGTGCCTTTGATCCCCGCGACGGTGAGAAGGCTCTCGAATACATCCACTTCCTCAAGGAGACCTACAACGTCAAGGGCGTGAAGATGTACACGGCCGAATGGAACGGCGCTTCCAAGGGCTGGAAGCTCACCGATCCCGATGCCTACAAGTGCTTCGAGCTCTGCGACAAGCTCGGCATCAGCAACATCCACGTCCACAAGGGCCCGACGATCCTGCCGCTCTCGAAGGATGCGTTCGACGTGCATGACGTGGACCACGCGGCGACGGATTTCCAAGGCCTCAACTGGATCATCGAGCATTGCGGCCTGCCACGCCTCGACGATTTCTGCTGGATCGCGACGCAGGAAACCAACGTCTATGGTGGACTTGCGGTAGCGCTGCCCTTCATCCATTCCCGCCCGCGCTATTTCGGCGAAGTCATCGCCGAATTGCTCTTCTGGCTCGGGCCGGAGAAGATCCTGTTCGGTTCCGACTACGCGATTTGGACGCCGCGCTGGCTGGTCGAGAAATTCTGGGCCTATCAGATCCCCAACGACATCGCTGCCGAACGCGGAGTGCAACTCACCGACGAGATCAAGGAGAAGATCCTCGGCCTCAACGCCGCGCGTCTTTACGACATCGATGTCGATGCCAAGAAGAAGGCACTCGCGGGCTCCCCCTTCAGCATCGCAGCGGAGTAGCCACGATGGGCGCCGCCAGAATACTTAGCCGCCAAGCAGAAGTATGGCGGCGGCTAACCGAGGTCAATGACCCGGAACTCGACGAACCGGTGACCGAGATGGGCTTTGTCGAGCGGGCCGAGGTTACGAGCGATGGCAGCGTGGAGATAGACTTCCGCCTGCCGACCTACTGGTGCTCGCCCAACTTCGCGTTCCTCATGCTGGACGGCGTCCGCAAGGCGCTCGACCAGCTATCGTGGTCACCAGCCTATCGCGTCAAGCTGCACGATCACATGTTCGCGGAAGAGGTCAATCGTGGCATGGAAGCCGGCAAGACATTCGGCGATATATTCGCCGAGCTTGCCGAGGATCAGGATCTCGAAGCTTTGCGCGAAACCTTCAGGATGAAGGCATTCAAGCGCCGCCAGGAGGCAGTCTTGCGCGGCCTCAGGCAGCACGGTCTGACAGATCGGGAAATCCTCGCCATGGACCTGCCGGCATACGACGTCGCCCGGTTCGAACCGGGCGAGGCGGCCAACCAGAAGCCGAGGTACAGGGCGGCTTTGCTCGAGCGCTACCCCGACCGCCGCACGGATGATCCTGTCTTCGTGACATGGGAAGGGCAACGCATCCCGCCCGCCGCACTCGGGGCCCATCTCGCCGAACTGCGCGGTGTGCGCGTCAACATGGAGTTCAACGGCGCGCTGTGCCGTGGACTCAAGCAGACGAGATACAAGGAACTGGATGTGGTCGACGGCGAACCGACGCTGGTCGATTTCATCATGAACCGCGTGCCGGCACGAGCCGCGCCGACCGCCTGAAGCAGAGCTGAAACAACGGCCTCCCTCGCACGAGGCCCCTAACCAACAACCCGCCCGTAAGGCGGAAGGAGGAATCATGCCCAAAATAATGCTTCACAACTCGGAAGCCCGCCGTGCTCTCGCCCGTGGTGTCTTTCGCCTGGCCGCGGCCGTCGAGCCGACGCTCGGCCCCAAGGGTATGAACGCCATGATCGACCGGCCGATCGGCACGCCGATGGTGACGCGTGACGGTGTCAGCATCGCCTCAGAAATCGAGCTGCATGATCGTTTCGAAAACATGGGCGCGCAGGTGGTCCGCGAGGTGTCGATGCAGACCAACGAGGTCGCCGGCGACGGCACCACGACTGCCATCGTGCTCGCCAACGCTCTCATCCAAGGTGGTGTAGAGGCGAATGAACGCGGCGTGAAATCCGTCGATCTGTGCAAGGGCATCGACCTTGCCGTTGCGGCGGTGGTGGCCGCGCTCAAAGCCTCGGCCAAGCCGGCAAAGGGGAACGGCATCCTGGCTTCGGTCGCCAATATCGCTGCGACAAACACGAAGCTTGGCGCGCTGGTTGCGGAAGCCCATCAGCGCGTGGGAGCCGAAGGTGTCATCACCACGGACTTCAGCGTCACCACCGAGACCACGCTCGATGTGGTCGAGGGCATGTCCTTTGAACGCGGCTATCTTTCTCATCACATGGTGACTGACCAGGAGAAGATGGAGGCGGTTCTCGAACGGCCCTACATCCTGATGACCGATCTCAAGATCAAGGAGCCTGAGGCGCTGAATGCGGTTCGCCGCATTGCCGACGAGGATGGTCGGCCGCTGCTTATTGTGTCCGAGGAAATGTCGCCGGAAGTTGTGGTGACGCTGCTCGGCAAGCAGGGACCTGGAAAATACCTCGTCGTCCATCCGCCGGAATATGGCCATTGGCGCAAGGCGATGATGGAGGATCTGGCGATCATCACCGGCGGCAAGGTGATCGCGCGCGACCTCGGCGGCCGGCTGGAGGACATCACCGCCGACGATCTCGGAACAGCCGACCGGGTCAAGACCAGTTCGTCCTACACCTCGATCATCCGCGGTGGTGGCGATCATGCGGCAATCGCGTCGCGTCGCGCCCAGGTGCAGCGGCAGTACGAAGCTTCGCCGCCGAACATTGACCAGGACAAGCTGCGCGAACGTCTGGCCAAGCTTTCTGGCGGCACCGCGATCCTTTATGCCGGCGGTGTCACACCCGTCGAGCAGAAGCGAACCATTCAGCTCATCGAGGATTCGCTGAATGCGGTACGCGCCGCATCCGAAGAGGGCGTGGTCGCCGGCGGCGGTTCGGCGCTTGCCCAGATCGCGCCGCTGCTCGACAAGGTGTCGGCCGGCGTCGACGGCGATGTCGCCGAAGGCGTGCGCCTGGTGCGGTCGGTGCTGTCGCGGCCACTCTGGCGCATCGCCGCCAATGCCGGCGTCGATCCCGAAGCAGTTGTGGCGGAAGTTACGCGCATCAATGGCGGCTACGGCTACAACGCGTCAGCCGGCAGCTATCAAAACATGTTCGAGGCAGGGATCATCGATCCGGTTCGTGTCACCTACACAGCACTCGCCAATGCGGCTTCGGTGGCCACGCTGATCCTGACCACTGAAACGCTGATTGGCCATCTCGCCGAGGACGAGGATCCGACGGCCGGACCGGCTCGCGGCGGCGGCTCCGAAAAGCTCGGCCGCGCCTAAGCAATCCGAAAGCGATCCGAACAAATCTCGACGTTGAAAGGCTACGAAGATGAAAGCTGCCAGACTGTACGAATACGATCCGCAAATGAATGTCCAGCTCAGGATCGAAGAGGTCAAGGCGCCGACAATCACCGCCCCCGACGAAGTGATCGTGCGGGTCGGTGCTGCCGGCCTTTGCCGCACCGACCTGCATATCATCGAGGGTGTGTGGAAGCCGACCATGGATCCCGAAGGCACGCTGTTGCCCTACATCATGGGTCACGAGAATGCTGGCTGGGTCGAGGAAGTTGGCAGCGGCGTCAAGTCGGTCAAGCGCGGCGACGCCGTGATCTGCCATCCCTTCCGCTCGTGCGGGATCTGCCTCAACTGCCGGCATGGCGAGGACATGTACTGCGACAACGGCCAGTTTCCCGGCCTTGGCATGAATGGCGGCTTCGCCGAATATTTCATCACCAGCGAGCGCTCGCTGATCAAGCTGAACGCCAATACCACGCCGATCGAAGTGGCGCCCTTGGCTGACGCCGGCATCACCGCCTACCGCGCCGCCAAGCGGGCGGCCAAGCTGCTAAGGCCAGGGAGTTACTGCGTCCTGCTCGGCATAGGCGGGCTCGGCCACATCGCGCTGCAGTCGCTGCATGCGATTTCGGGTTGCCGCATCATCGCCGTCGATCGCGAACCGGCGGCACAGGTGCTGGCCAAGGATCTTGGCGCCGACTACGTCCTTGATGGCGGGCCGAACATCGTCGAGGAGGTCAGCCAGATCACCGGCGGCGGCGCCCATGTGGTGATCGATTTCGTCGGCGAACTCGGCGTCGAGAACATCTGCTGGAAGATGGTGCGCAAGGGCGGCCAGCTATTCGTCGTCGGCTATGGCGGCAATATCAATGTGCCGACTGCCCATCTCGTCATCGAGGAGATCAACATCGGCGGCAGCCTGGTCGGCAATTTTACCGAGCTTGTCGAACTGATGGAGCTCAACGCCGACGGCAAGGTGAAGATGCACTACACCGAATACAACCTCGCCAGCATCAACACCGCACTCGACGATTTCAAGAACCGGCGGTTCACCGGCCGCGGCGTCATCGTGCCCTGAAGCGTCTGGTCGGGCCTGCACGGAGCGGGCCCGACGTTTTGGTTCGCTTGCCGGTCCCGGCAAGCCTTTCTTTCTTGGGCGCCGCGGCTGATGCCATGGCTTTTCCGTATCGGGACGTCAGCGAAGCGTGGTCCTGAAACGAGTTCTTTGCATCGCAGTTTGGAAAAATGGGAGGACAATATGGATCTTATTACAGGACTGGCCGTCGTCATCGGCATTATGGGCGGCATTGCAACGTGGGCAGCGATCACGATCGGCAACCCCTATCTGCTGATCTGGGCGGTATTTGTGGGCTGGGGGAGTTTCTATCACTGTGGCGGCAAGGAAGCCGGGTTCAAGAATTCGGCGCTTGCAAACCTTTGGGGAGCGATCTGCGCCGCCGGCGCATTGATAGCACTGACGTCTATTGGTGTTACGGCTCTCACGGCCGGCATTTGCGTCGGCGTTTCAATCGTAGTCCTGATTCTCGCTGCCAAGCTGCCATTGCTGAGTGCGATTCCGTCAGCGGTCTATGGCTACGCAACGACTGCGGCACTTTTTCTGCTTGGCGCTGCCGCCTATGGCGAGGGTCCAAGCGGCATCAGCAAGGTCGCGGCAGCTGTGGTGATTTCGCTGATCATTGGCAACAGTCTCGGCTACGTCTCCGAGAAAGTGACAGCTGCTGTCGTGAAGAGCTGAGCCAACCCCCCGCTACCGCTTCATTGATTGACTTATCCCAACCCCGTGGCGCGAATGCCGCGGGCTTCTTTCGTGCCGGTGACAGGCTCTAGGTGAAACCGCGGCGGATGCCGTATTGGTCGAGCTTGCGATAGAGCGTTGGCCGGGAGATACCGAGCCGCCGCGCGACCCGACTGAGATTGCCGCCCTCGGCTGCCAATGCGTTCTTCATCGCCTGGCGTTCCGCCTCGACGAGTGTGCCTCCAGGCAACTCGGCCGACAGGGTCTTACCATCATCGGACGTGGCGCTGGGCGCCGCGATTTCACCGGGGAGATCGTGGAGCCCGATATCTCGGCCCCGCGCCAGGACATGCAACCGCGCGATGAGGTTCTTCAGTTCGCGTACATTGCCCGGCCAATGATAGGCGAGCAGGGCATCGAGCGCTTCTTGCGAAAATTCCAGCGGGTCGTCGCGCGCTGCGGTGGCGATCTGCCGGTTGAAATGTTCGACCAGCAGCAGCACATCCTCGCCGCGCTCGCGTAGCGGTGGAACAGTGATCGAAACCGCGCCAATTCGATAGTAGAGATCGCGGCGGAATCGGCCTGCGGCAATTTCGTGCTTGAGATCGCGATTGGTCGAGGCGACCAGGCGCACATCCACCGGGCGGCCCCGGCTGTCGCCAATGCGGTTGACCACGCGCTGTTCCAGGACACGCAGCAGAAACGGCTGGATCTCGAGCGGCAATTCGCCGATCTCGTCGAGACTGAGGACGCCGCCATGGGCGAGCTCGAAAACCCCCGGTTTGCCTTCACGCGAGGCGCCGGTAAAGGCGCCGGCGACATGGCCGAACAACTCGCTGCCGAACAGGTCCCTGGTGATCGCCCCGCAATTCATGGCGATGAACGGATCGTTCGCCGTGCGCCGGCTGCCGGCATGGACAAGCCGCGCAAACAGCTCTTTCCCGACCCCTGTTTCACCTTCGACCAACAGCGATGTTACGCTGCTCGACCGGGCGACGCGGCAGGCGACGTCGATGGCGGCATGCAGCGCTTCGCTTTCGCCGACGATCATGGCGACAGCATCCTGAAGATGCTTGTTGACTTCCCGGTGGACCACCGTCGCACTGGTGACTGCCGGCACGGAGGGGAACACCAGCGCCGCGCCGCGGAGGTCGCCATCGAGCTTGAGCGGGGTGATATGGCAGGATCGCAGATGGGCCGGCAGCGCCCTGGCAAGGTCGGCTTCGGAGCCGGAGGATGGAAGGTTCATCAGCCAGCGGCCACGGCCTGGCTCCATCGGGCCGTCCATCATCTCAGTGGCCTCGCCATCAGGCACATTGTTGCAGAAGATGGCACGACCGCGGTGGTCGACGATTACCAGCCCGTCTTTTCGGCGGTAGCCGGGAGCCGATGAAATGAAAGCTTCGAGCAGGCGCGTGCGCTGTTCCTGCTGCTGTTCGGCCAATGCCTTTTCGATCTGCCGGGCTGTCGCGGCGACGAGCGCGGTGTTGTGCGGCCTGAAGATCGGCGAATAGCCTGACAGGTCGACCACACCGATGATCTTGCCGTCCAGCGGGTCGCGAATCGGCGCGCCGGCGCAGGTCCAGGATTTGATGCCGGCGCAGAAATGCTCGGCCGCATGCACGAAAGTCGGCTCGCCGGTCCACAGCGCCGTACCGATGCCGTTCGTCCCGACGGCATCCTCGTTCCATTTGCCGCCAATGGCGAGGTGGATATCCATGCCATCATGCAGCGTCTTCTTGTCGCCGATGGCGTCGATCAGCACGCCGTCGCTGTCGGCCAGAACCAGCATCGCGCCGGTCCCGTCCAGTAACTGGCCAAGGGAGGCGAACGACCGCCGCGCCGCCGAAAGCAGTTCTGCATTGGCCCGAGTCAGATATTCGATTGCGTCGCGATCACTGCTCAGCGGCGCTTCAATGCCTTGAGCGTTGATGCCGCCGGTGGCACTGCGATACCAGGAATCGTGAATGAGGGAGCGGACGTGGCTTGGGTGGACGGGATCGCCGGCGCATTTGGGCTCGTCAGCCAGAAAACT
The DNA here is from genome assembly GCA_004020645.1 of Mesorhizobium sp. GTDB lineage: Bacteria > Pseudomonadota > Alphaproteobacteria > Rhizobiales > Rhizobiaceae > Mesorhizobium. Next base: position 17,752 of record SAQL01000015.1, read on the forward strand.
TTCCCAGGCGCGCATGGTGGCACGCTCGTCATAGTCGATGTTGCTCAGAGCCATTTGGCCGGTGGCCAGCGAAGTACGCGCCGGACGGGCATCGATTTTCATCTGATTGGGGGCTATCTCGCGTTTCATTCAGTCATCACAGAACCTTTGAGGTATGCCATGTCTGTATGCTGTCGTGTTCGTAGGCTGCCGCGAGTTGGACGTGAAGAAGCACGCCCAGGCGTGAGCCTGATCAGTTGATGCCGAGTTTCGCGCCGATGTCGAAGGCAAGCTGTTCTTCGGTATAGTTGGCAGCGAGGCGGGATCCGTCCAGGTCGGCAAGCGCCTTGGCAACGGTTTCGTCAACCGGCGAGAAGAAGCCATTTTGCTTTGTTGCCAGCACGAAGACTTGGTCGCCGTCGCGGTCGCGGATATCGCCGATGTGATGAAGTTGACGGCCTGTATTCCGATCCTTCGAAATGACCCGGCCGTTCATGGTGACTTGGATGGACGGCTTGGCCTCGGCCACCGGTGCCGCGCCGCCACCGACATGGATGATCAGGCCTTCCGCCTTCGGTTGCTGGCGTGGCTTTCGCGAAGCTGAATAGCCGCCGCCGCTGATCTGGTCGGCAAGGCGGACGATTGTCGAGCGGTTCTGCTCAATCAGTCGTTTGACCTGCATGTCCTCGCGCCGCGGGTCATCCCGCTTCGAGATAATTTCGACCATGAATCCTCCCAGATTCGCTCAGCGTCGCCGTCTATACGGCTCATTCTTCTCTTGAGGTGAACCCTACACCGCCTCGGCAAAGTTCGCCATTGATATCACATAGCGCTAAAATTCAGGTCGCTGGTAGCAGGCGGCTGCTACACGGGATTTTCCGGCACTGGGCGCGTTTGAGCAATGCCCGCGGATCAGGCTGCCTTGCTCTTCAATTCCGCGGCTTCGCCGTCGAGTGGTCGCCTGTCGCGCAGGTACTGCGCAGCATGGAGGCAAAGTTCGAGATATGGCCGTTGATCTCCAGCGCTTCGTCGTAAAGCGTCGATAGGAACTTAGGCGCCGTCATCCCCTGTCCATGGGCGATCTCGTCCAACAGCGAGGATTGCTCGTTGCGTAGTTGTCAGTGCTGGACAGATACGTACACCATTGCGGTGCCGGACAACAACTCAGCTGGTTCGGAATCGAGCTTCGGGCAAGATCCGTGAGGGCGCACCATCGAACGTTTGCGTCGTCGACCGCCATTGAGGCGCGCAAAGCCTACGTGTAGCGTCCGTGGCGCTGCAGCACCTCGATCTGATAGCCGTCAGAGTCGGCCACGAAAAAGAAACGCGCAAGCAACTGCGGGTCCCATATCTATCGTCGCTGGGAGGCCCAGCGTTACGAACAACCGCACTTTCGCGCCCGATGTCGATGGGCTGAGGGAGCCCTATTGTTCGGTCGGCAGCGGCTCATGGTCGGGAAGGTGATGGATGCGCTCCCCGGTGTTGGAGCTGATGTGCCAGAAGCGGGTGTGCCTGCTTCGATATAGGACTAGGAGCCCTCGGCCAGGCTCGTTGATCAACGGCGCAGTCCTTTCGGTCGGCGAAACTTTTCACCAGGTGGACTGTCTCAGCGTCAACCACAAAGGCAGGGGGGTCCGGACGAGGCGAGGCCCTGTTCCATCAAAGTCTAACGACTGGGGAAACGCACTGGAAAGCACGTGCGGTAACAGTTGATTCAACCATTACTGGTATTTTGGAGGAGTGTGGTAGCGGCTCCGACAGTGGCGCGGGAAGGCGAATTGCCGGAGCCGCCAGCGCAGCCCGTTTGGGGGTTTGACCGCGCCGTCCTATTCTGGGACAGCGCGGTCAACGATTCGTTAAAATTGCCGGAACTAATCAAGAGCATGCTAATTGAATCGCGGTTTTGCGAGTCAATGCATGCGTTTGAAGTTTGTCCCGCCACTAATGCCGATCTTGGTTGAGAAGCTTCCCGAAAGCGACGTGTGGGGCCGAGGAGGATTTGCGCCATGCTACGCTGCGGGACTTTTGGGACGATGACTAAATGCCGGAATGACCGCTAAACCGACAGTCGGAAGCGGACCATCCATTTGTCGCTGGCACAGAACGGGCGCAGTAGGGGGGCTCCCGCAGCCGACAATACGAGAGCCCCCTGAGAATGTTCAGCAAAGCACGTCGGTTCTAAAATCGTGGAGCAGGTGAGATGTCCCCGTCCCGGAGTCCGCTGTGCCTACGTAGATATGAACATGATGGTCCGCGCCGGGCGGCTTTTATATCGGCTCGGCTCGTGTCGGCAGCGCTCCTGATGCAGTTATGGAGGATCAGAAGTCGTCCGGGACAGGGGGCGGAACGCCGGTCGCTACGACATGGACGACGCATGTTCCCAACACTGAAGTTCGCGACCCGTCAAGCCTAGTATCAATTTCCTCCGACCAGTTCACTCCGACTGTTAATGGTTGGGTCGAATGGGAGATTAGATCCTATCCCATCTCTAGTTTCGGCTCACGCCTGCAAAACATCACCGATGGCACGACCGCCAGGATGGGTATGCTGGGTAACGGAAACAACGGGCCAAGCTCAGGTGCGACATCGACAGGCGGCGCGCCGGTCGTCGCCAGCAAGGCCTTTGCGATCCAGTACTACGCCTCGACCGCCCCGCGAACGGCCTTGGCCTGGCTCTTTCGCAGGGAACAGAAGTCTACGCCCGGGTGAAATTCTGGAGGACGACATGAAATACGCCCGCATCATTGATGGCGTGGTGGATTCGATTTCGTACGATCTGCCCTATTTCGAAGGTGGCCCAGAGCCGGGATGGACAGAGGTTCCCGACGATGTTTTCGCCGGCTTTTCATTCGACGGTGAGAGTTTCACCGGCCCAGTGCCAACGCCGCCGCCTCGTCAGACAGTTCTGAAATCGCTTGTGCAGGCTCGTATAATCGAAGCTGGCAAGATGGCTTCCGCCTACGCCACCTTGACGCAAAAACCCGGTCTATTTCGCCCGCTGGTTTGCTCCAGATCGACCCGAGGTCTACTGCGACGAACCCGGACGCAATCCTGCTAGTCACGGCTCTTGGCCTCGACCCTGACGCGATTCTCGCGCCTATCGAGCCAGATAAATATTTCTAGCGGGTGTGTTTCTCAAGCGGTACGCTCAGGCGAACCGTTTGACGTTATCGGTTCAGCCTTTCCACCGTTTCGATAATGGCTTTTGCAAGCGCTTCGCCCCTCATGGACCGGTTCGGGACCATAGAGCAGCAGGACAGCTTCCTCGCTTGGCAGCACGCCGGCGGGGCAGGCCTGTTCGATGGCCGTTTTGGATCGTCTCTGGCGCTTCCACGGCATCCTCGCTGAGATGGTCGGCCCGACAGCCGCTGCGGAGTAGGCAACCGACCGCCGGGCCTAACCGGCGGGGGTGTGGGCGTGTCCGCCGGCTGGGACGAACAATAAGCCGTTTCATGCATCAATACTAATTTAGCAAAATGGTCACGTTCCGTTCCCCTAGCCGCCAGATCGGACGGACCTAGACTCGAATTTGTGCGTAAACCAGTGATTGCCGGCGGCCCGGCTAGAATTTATTCCTCCGATGATGCCCACCTTGGTCGCCAAAGCCGCCCAAAGGCGACGACTGGATGCATGAAGCCAAGTTCGACGGCTACCGCTCCCAGATCATCGATCAGAATTGGAGGCTGCGCAAATGAACCTCATTGAACAACTAGCTCGTAAACTAAGTCAGGATCGTCGCGCAATGGCGCTGATGGAAAAGCTAGCTGGGCAGTTAAGTAAAACCAAGCGTTTCAAGCTCGCGACCGAGCAACTCATCAGCCAAGAACGTCCCGGCAGCTCGGCCCGATTCATCCCCTTAGCCAGACACCATAACGTCTTGTTTGTTTGTCCCTCCCAGTCAAAGAATGCCGCGCCGGTTCCACCTCAACATCTGTGGGAAGGATACGCCCAGACTGAATTAGACTATTTGAAATGCGGACAAGATGACGTGGCACAAATGCTTTGCATCCTCAATGAAGTCGGGCAATCGCCTATTCCGTTGACACGCGTGCTCGATCTCGGATGCGCCAGTGGCCGCATGCTGCGATTTCTTCCGCGAGACGAGACATCAGAGCATTGGGGCCTCGACATTAATGCCGAGCATATCGCCTGGTGCCAGGAACACCTTAATCCGCCGATGCTCTTCGCAACCAACACCACAGCACCGCATCTTCCATTTGAAGACAGCACCTTCGACTTGGTTTACTGCGGATCGGTTTTCACGCATATATCCGAATTGGCTGAGGCGTGGCTCCTCGAAGTCCGGCGCGTTCTCCGTCAGGACGGCTACGCATATATCACCATTCATACTCGGCAGACGATTGATCTTCTGCGAACGAAGTATCGCGATGATCCACTTTTCTCTGACCTACTTGCAGAACTGAACTCCAGCTTCGCCGAAAATAATCCTGATGGAGTCGAGTGGTCGGTGTTTACCTTCGGCGCTGACCCGAACTCTCAGGTGTTTTATGACGTCCCTTCCTTGGAGCGGCGGTGGGGCCGGATCATACCAGTTGTCGCTGTGAAGGAGCAGGCGCACGATCATCAGGCCGCAGTGGTTATGCGAAAATGAGATATACAGCCGCCGTGATGTCGAAGGAGCTTTATGACCCCACGGTCACGCTGAAGTTGCGGCGGGGCAGAACCAACTCGCGGACCAGTATCTGGAAACCCATACTGAACCAAAGGCAAAGGCCCCTGAACAGGGCTATTCGTGGGCCTGTGACAGGCGAGGGTGGAGTTGGGATGGTGGCGCAGTAGAAACGCCAACCATGGAGAGCCAACCTGTCGAAACAAGCAAGAAACGAAAACGACCTACTGACCAATGTGGTGCGGACTGCGATCAAATTGAAAGGTATCGAATGGACTTGCGCAGAGCTTCTCAGCTGCGAGACATCAACTCATTGAATCTTAGTCAAGGCTACGAGCTAGAGCTGCCGACAGTTGAGGTCATTCTGAACGACTTCGATCCAGCCGCGATAGCCGGGATCGCCAACACCATCCTTGGCGCGGCGCTTTCGTCTTAGTCTTCCAACCGAGCCCGCCCCGCCTAGCGCAGCCGAGACCTACGGCCACACCGGTACACAGGCGAAAGACTTGCACACGTCCTAGGGCTTCCCTGCAGACGAAGAAGGCCGCCTTGAGGGCGGCCTTCTTCGTTACCGCGAGGCCATCAAGAGAGTGACGACCGTTAGGACGAACCGGGCACTGACCCGAATTCTGATCCCCTTTCCGTACAGGACAATAACGTCCACGAGGGTGGCTCCTTGAGGGGGAGCCGGGAGCGCGCTACCGGCTTGCAATCCGGGAACGCAGATCGATCTGCAAATGGAATTGATTGCTGGGTTTGCCTTGTTCGCGGCGGTCGGCAGTGACGGCTAACGGCAAAAAGCGGATATCGGCGGCTGTCTGTATGCGGCGAATGGCCTACCTCAGTTCGCCTTCGCACTCTCATGATTCGAGAACTTGTGCAATCGATACGATTTCCGAACCGGTGCCTAGAACGGTGCCCAGGACCGCAAATGCCAGCCTATTGGTTAGCCGGCTCTGCTCTAAGTGTTTGAAATTGTTGGCTCCCCGGGCCGGATTCGAACCAGCGACCAACCGGTTAACAGCCGCTCTAAGGATAGCCAACCAGCGCACATTACCGGTTGTTCCGTGAATGCTTAAACCCTTGCTTTGCATAGCGTTCGCTTTTCCGCTTGCGCATTAGAGCATACTAGGGCTACATAGGCAGGAGAGTTGATTTGTAGCCCTGATGTAGCCCGGAGGCCGACGTGCCGAAAGTTTCCCTGACAGACTTTAAGGTCAAGAACCTGAAGCCGGCCGACGCCGGCAAGCGTTATGACGTGATGGACGCTGACGTGAGGGGCTTCGGCATCCGCGTGAACGACAAGCGCGAGCGGACCTTCATCTACTACAGCCGCTTTCCCGGCAAGGCGGCGCCGGAGCGTAGGAGCATCGGGGAATATCCCGCGATCTCGCTGGAAGACGCCCGCAAGAAGGCTGGCGCATGGCGCGACCTCATCAAGAGCGGGATTGATCCGAAGGTGAGGGAAGAGGAGGCTCGGCAAGCAGAGCGTGCCGCCGCCACTCAAAAGCTCGACCGTGCCTTCGAAACGGTGTTGGACCGGTTCATCAAGGCTCGCCGCCGTGATGGCATTCGCAAGGTCAGCGAGGATGAGAAGGACTTCAACCGGGAGTGTCTGCCGAAGTGGAAGGGCAGGGACGTTTCCAGCCTGACCATGGCTGACATCATGGAGGTGATCGAGGGCATTTCCAGCCGCGGCGCGCAGCGTCAGGCGCTCAACATGGCGCAGAAGATCGGCACGTTCTTTTCGTGGTGTGTCGATGACGAGGTGATCGAGGTTTCACCCTTCCGCGCCAAAAAGGTCCGGACAGCCATCGGTGAAAAGGTGTCTCGCAACCGCGTCTTTACCGACAAGGAAATACAAGCCTTTTGGAAGGCGACAGAGAAATTGGACGTTGTTCCGCGCAGTGTCTATCGGCTCCTGCTCCTGACCGGCCAGCGCCTCAACGACATCGCACAGGCGTCATGGTCCGAAGTGGATCTGGAAAAGAAGGTGCTGACCATCCCGGCCGCTCGCTTCAAATCAGAGCGGGATCATGCCGTGCCTCTCACCGACGACGCGGTGGAGATCATCAAAGCGCTGCCCCGGTGGAAGAAATGCCCGTGGCTGTTCTCACTGGACGGCGAACACGTCGCCACGATCGGTCACAAGCTAAAGCTTCGCGTTGATATGGCGATGGTTGCCGTCCTGAAGGAGGATGACGAGGAAGCTACCCTGTCGGCATGGGTCAACCACGATCTGCGGCGCACGGTTCGCACCCGTCTTTCCGAGCTGGACGTGATGGACGAGGTAGCCGAGGCTGTCATTGGCCACGTGCCTACGGCGCTTGTCAGGACGTATAACCAGTCCGATCGCATGAAGGTGAAGCGGGACGCTTTAACGCGCTGGGAGGGTGCTCTGGCGGGCATTGTGGGGCTGCAGAAGACTAGCAACGTCGTTTCGATCAGAGAGGCAATGGCATGAAGGCGCAGTGGTGGAGTTTCGGGCAGGCTGCGAACTATGTGCAGGCCAACTACCCTTGTGAGAACGGCTGGGCCGCCAACAAGTTGCTCGCTGAGAAGATCATCGATGGGACGATCACGACAAAATATGACGACGTAACTATCTCAAAGGAGGAATGGAAGCGTCTAGGGGATATCGATATCGAGGTAGAGGGGTCTGACATCGCTCACCATATGGTCGATTATGCTCGATCTGACATTGAGAAGCTGTGCAATGGGGTTTCTCATGCGAAGCGCGGAGGACGCCCACTCAAAGACTGGGAATCGTTCCTAATCGAGGTAATAACAATGGCCGATACTATAGACGGCTTGCCGGACACACAGGCGGCTCTTGAAAGCAGAATGTTGCTGTGGGCGGAGCAGAATATGTCTGACCCTCCTAAGGAGACTGCCGTTCGCGAAATGGTGAGCGCCATCTATAGGGCCAAGGAGGCGAAGCGCAAGGCGGGACGCCAATAGGGTATTTGCCCGTTTTTGCGGGTTTTCGGCTGAGAAGCTCGCTCTAATCATTCAACCTCCTAGGCGTGAATAGACACCTAGGAGCCTAACTAGCCATGCCACTTATCCCCCTGGCCGAACTGCCGGCCAAAGGCATCACCTACAGCCGCAACTACATCGATCGGCTGATCAAGGAAGATCGCTTTCCCAAGCCCGTCTTTCTCAGCCCACGCCGTCGCGCGTTCCTCGAATCCGAAATTGATGCGTGGATCAAGGCCCGCGTGGACCAGCGTGACGAGGTGGCGGCATGACTCTGACCCCTCCCGAGCACGAGCATAGCGCCGCGATCACCATGGCGGCCGAATGGCTCTGCGAGCACCCGCGCAACCGTGAAGCCAACCTGCGTGGTCAGCGTGCCGCATGAGCCATCCACAAATGGAAACCGCCGCCCCGACTGACATCGGGAACGGCGGCAAAGGAAAGTCCACACGCCAATCTAACCTTTCAGGCATCACGCCGCAAGCTCGGTGGAAGGAAGCCAATCCTCAGGCCGTATGGGCCCACCAAGCCCTCCGTAGCGCTCTGAACCGTGGTCTGGTCATCCAGGAGCCGTGCGAGGTTTGCGGCGCCCTAGTGGCCGAAGCCCACCATCCAGACTACGACCGCCCGATGGATGTTCGCTGGTTTTGCCGGCGGCACCACAAGCAGGAACATCGCCGGCTGAAATGCGAGGCGATCAATGGCTAAACTGGTCCGGCAGTTCCACAAGGTCGGCCCGACCGTCTGGCGATCAAGGCGCTTCCTGGCCCTGACAAACGACCAGAGGCTACTCTGGTTCTACTTCAGCACTGGCCCGCACCAAACGAGTGCGGGTTGTTGCCTGGTGCCGCCCGCCTATGCCGTGGCCGATCTCGGATGGACGATGGACCATTACCAACTCTGCCTCGAAGCCTTGGCTGCGGCTGATCTGATCTGCCACGACGAGGAAACCAACGAGATCTACGTGTGCCGCTGGTTCCAGACCTCACCTCCGACCAACGGCAAGCACGCCGCCGGCATTGCCAGCCACATCTACAAGCTGGACAGCGACAGAGTTCGGGAAAAAGTCGAGGCCGAATTTGATGAAACGGAATGGGGATCTCAGTTCATGACCTCGCCATCCATAGCCTCTCGATAGCCTATGCAAAGGGTATCGATACAACAGAAGCAGAAGCAGAAGCAGATCAGATCCAAAAGCAGAGATCAGAAGCAGAAGACAGACGGGGCTTTTGAGGGAAGGAAGGCAACACGAGGAGCCCGACCAGAGGCACGAGTTACCAACATTTTTTTCGTCCTGCCTGTTAGGCGCTATCGGCCTCTTTTGGTGCCTAAACCGGCTTCGCACCGGTTGTTCAGTCCGCGTCAAGCTGTTGTAAAGACTATAGTTTGCTGCAATGATATCCGCAGTTGATTTGCTCTGGGCTACATCAGGGCTACGATTGGAGCGCGACCTTGGCGAAAACCACATCTGTTCCCAAGCCTCAGGGCCGGTCTCGCATCGGCAACGGCAAGGACTTGCTGCCGGGTGTCAACGGGCGCTCTGCCACCATGCGGCGCTACAGGGAGATTTACGCCCAACTGGTGCGGGACATGGGCGGCGATCCTTCCGAAGCCAAGAGCATCATTGCCAAGCGTAGCGCGACGCTCGCCATCTGGTGCGAGGATGTGGAAGCTACGATGGCCAATGGTGGCGATCTCGACATTGGCGAGTTCACCACGGCCACCAACGCGCTTCGCCGGCTGCTGACTGACATCGGCCTGGAACGCAAGGCGAGAGACATCACCCCGACGTTGGAGCAATACCTGCGTCAGAACCACGGCGAGGCAGCGTGACAGCTTTCGCCAACATAACCATCGATCGGGCCTTGCGTGACCCGAAGCTGCTCGGTGCTGCCCTTGGACCGTCGACCACGTGGGATGTCTGGATCTCCATCCTTCGCGCTGCCTACGGCCTGGATCTCTCAGCTTCCGAGCGCGTGTCATTCGATGCCGTCGCTGGTGGCAGGGAGCCGCCCCACAAGCGCGTTCGTGAACTCTGGTGCATCATCGGCCGCCGCTCGGGCAAGTCGCGTGTTGCTGCTGCCCTGGCTGACTTCATTGCAGCGTTTCAGGATCACTCAGGCAAGCTGGCGCCGGGTGAAGTCGGAACCATCCTCGTCCTGGCCGCTTCCCGTGTCCAGGCTCAAGCCGTGTTCAACTACATCCGGGCATTCTTCGAAGCGAGCCCCATCCTAAGCCAGCTTGTCGAGAGCGTGACCAATGACGAGATCAAGCTTGCCGGCAACATCGCCATCGCTGTCCACACCAACAATTATCGCACGGTTCGCGGTCGCACCCTGATTGCCTGCATCTTTGACGAAGTGGGCTTCTGGCGAGACGAAACCACGTCGCTGCCCGATGTCGAGACTTACCGAGCCGTGCTGCCTGCCCTGGCGACAACCGGCGGCATGCTGATCGGCATTTCGAGCCCGTATGCCCAGCGTGGCCTGCTCTACACCAAGCACCGGGATTGCTTCGGAAAGGACGATGCCCAAGTGCTCGTCGTTCAGGCTGGCACAAAGGTCTTCAACCCGACGATCGACACTGAGATCATCGACCAGGCGCACCGCGATGACCCGGAATCAGCCGCGGCGGAATGGGATGCGAAGTTCCGCGGCGACCTGTCGACATTCGTTGACCGGGCGGTGGTGGAGCGCTGCGTCGATATCGGCGTGCATGAACGCCCGTATGACCGGAAATATCGATATGTGGCCTTCTGTGACCCGTCTGGCGGGGCTCACGACTCCATGACGCTTGGCATTGCACACCGGGAGCATGACCGGGCCGTTTTGGATTGTCTTCGTGAGGTGAAGCCACCCTTTGCCCCTGCCGATGTCGTCGGCGAGTTCTGCCGCGTCCTGAACACCTACAAGATCGCCAGCGTGACCGGCGATCGGTATGCTGGCGCGTGGGTTTCCGACGCCTTCCGCAAAGAGAGTGTCCGCTACATCGCCGCCGAAAGAAGCCGCTCGGAAATCTACATCGATTCCCTGCCGCAACTCATGGGCGGCACGATGTCGCTTCTGGATAACATCCGGCTGGTTGGGCAGATTTCCCAGCTTGAGCGCCGCACGACGCGCACCGGCCGCGACAGCGTTGACCACATGTCCGGCGCCTCCGACGATCTTTGCAACGCGGCTCTTGGCGCCGTCATGCACGTTCCGACCCTGAACCGGGCCGACGCCAACCACAATAGCGGCGCCAACCGTCCCAAGGTGATCTTGGGCTACGCCAACCAGAAACAGCGGCGCGATTCAAATCGCGTCCCGCATTCGATGAAGGAATGGTTCTGATGAATTCGCACACACTGATCCCGATCGGCGATGGTCGCGCTGCGGCCTACATGACCGCCGTCGACGGTCGCTTCCGCGGCTGGATATGCCGGCCTGATGGCACGCGCCTGGAGGCAATCCTCGTCAAGGACATCGACGAGGCGGACGAGCGCGCCAAAGCGCTCCACGCCAAGGGCAAAATTTGACCCCCCAAACCCCGAAAGGAACTACCTGATGACCAAGCTTGCCAAAGCATCGAACGACCAACCGGAAGCAGCGGAAACGGCTTCTGCGCCGGTCTATGTCGACCCAAAAAACGTCACTGTGAATTACGAGGGTTTTGCCTGGAGAGATCTTTTCATTCGGCTCCCGGCGACCGCCACGGCCGACCATCTGAAGGACCCGGACATCTGGCGCAAAGTCCAGGGAGTGCAAGTCAAATCCCTTCGCCGGTTCGATCGGCTGCTGATCGTCGCCTACGATGAGAGCTGGTGCGCCGAAGCGATGGTCGACAACGCCGATAATCTGAAGGCGGTTCTAACCAAGCCTCGCATTCATGCCCTCGGGACTCGCTTCGACGGCTTGTATGAGGACGACACCTACCGCGTGGTCTGGAATGGCGGCGGCTTCTGCGTCCAGCGCAAGGCGGACAAGCACATCATGACGAGCGCCGTTGCAAACGCCATGATCGCCCAGGCTGACGTTGCCCGCCTATATCCGAGGGTGGTGTGACGATGGCCGGTGATAGCCCAGAATCCCGCGAATTGGCGTCGATCCAGACCGCCATGCGAGATGATCGCGCGGCGTATTTCCGCAACCCTGTGATGCAGGCCCGATATTCGGAACTGATCACACAGCAAATGCCGCCGGAGGATCGTGTTGACGTCGGCATTGGTCTGCTCACCACCGAGGAGAGCAGCGCCGGCATGGCGACCATGGGCGACCCCGGTTCCGAACTGGTCGAGGAGTGGCAGAAATCCGGGGGCTACCAGGTCAACCTGCAGAGTGTCCAGACGGCGGTCCTGACCATGCTTTCCGACTTCACCAGCCGGGAACAAAGGGCCTTCATGGAGCGCTTCGACCGGCTGCCAAACAAGGCAATCGTGGAAGTTTACCGGGCGCTCAGCCTCGGCAAGCCGAATTATCTTGAGGATGCGCCAGCCGCGGCGGTGGAACTGTTCGCGACAACCCCTGAAGGCTCCGAACTGGTGCGGGAATGGGGTTTTCGCGCTCCGCAGAAGGTGGCCGTCATCAAGGCCCGGTTTGCACGCGCAACGATGGCCATGGGCTCGACAAAGGGGGATTTCCTGGCCTGGTTTAACGGGCTCGAATCGCATGAGGCGAAAGCCGTCCTGCGCGTTGTGGCGGGGTAATCATCATGGCCGAAGATCCAATCATCCAGGTGTTGCAGCAGAATGTCCCTCAGTTCGACGGGCCTGAGCCTGCCGAAAGCGTTACCCGACCCGACCCGGACGGCATCAATCTGGGCTTGTCGCGTGTGGTGCCGGGCGCCACCGGCTTCACCCGCTTTCCTGCGCAGTACGAGGGCGCCTCGCGGGCTGCCTTGATGCACTCCGCACTGAAACAGCCCCTTAGTCTGTTTTCGACCCTCACGGAGAGCGCAAAAAAGGAGGCCTTGCAGAGTTATGGTCTAGGCACTCTCCTTCGCGAAGCTCAACTGCCGGAGGAAGCCCCGACCGTTCCCGGCATCACCGCCGACCCTGGCGAGCGGGATTTCCTCAAGAGCCGCCGCGAAACCCCGCAGGAGCTTGGCGCTCGGCGCCAGTCCATGGGCGCGTATGATGAAGACCAATACAAAGCGTCGCCCTATTTTCGGAAGGATATTCCTTACGACCCCGGCATGACTGAAGCGAGGGCGGCAGCCTTGGCCGATATGGACGATGCCCGAAAGGTTCGCGAGCATTACGCGTCCAAGCGTCCCCTCGCAGCTTTCATTGGCGGGATGGGCGGTCAAGCACTCGACCCCATCAACTACATTCCGGTCGCCGGTCCTCTCGTCAAGGCTGCGGCTGTTGCCAAGGCGGGCAAGATTGCCGGCGGTGCGCTCCATGCCGGTCTGGACGCCGCCGCGAACACGGCTGTCTTCGGGATTGCCACGGCTGGCCAGCGCGCCAAGTTCGGCGATGACGTGTCGTGGCAGTCCACTGTTTCGCAGATTGCCACGGCTGCATTGATCGGCTCGGCCTTTGGTGCCATTGGCGGGGTCGTAGGGAGGCGCGTGGACGCGCGCGTGATGTCAGAGGCAGAAAGCCGCCTCGCAACGCTGAAGACCACACAGGAAGCCCGCATTGCTCTGAATGAGGGCATTGACGCCATTGTCCGTGGAGAAGACATCAAGCTTTCGCCGAACGCGACGGGGCCTATCTCTAGAGTTGCCGCCGACGTAGCGAAAAACTCCGCGTTCACCCCCGAGCCCGCACCGGTCACCAAGTCGGCCACCATCAGCGACGTCGCGGAATCGCTTCGCGTGGTCAAGGAACAGCACCCCGAGCTTGATCCTGTCACCAGCCCATCCAAGTTCGATGCCCTGCTTATTGCCGATCTCCAGGCGAAGGGCTTCGACGGGGTAGACAGCCAGGCTCCGGCCGGTCCTGTGCCGCTCAATTTCGACCCTGCAACGGTTGACGTTCCCGAAATGGTCATAGGCCCGAACGGTCGCCCGATCGAGGCCGCTCTGAACCCGACATCGCCGGCATATGGCAGGATGTTGATTGCCGAGGCCGAAGCCCGCCTTCCTGAACTCCAGCAGCGGCTTGCCAAGCTGAACAGACCCCACAATCGGCTGCGTGCCAAGCTTGAGCAAAACAGCTTCCTGAGCGGCATTGCAGACCCTCTCGGCACCATCGAGCGAAGCCGCAACCTTCCTGAGCTTGTCAGCTACTACGAGGGCCAGAAGGCCCGTGGGGAGGCGATCGTTGCCGGCAAGGTCGACACGACGCAAGCAACCCCGGAACCGTTACCTGACGGCTTGGCAGAGGCACAGGCGCGCATCGCCAAGGCCGACACGCCGAGAGACCTTGCCGAGCAGTACGGCGTCGATCTGGCAACCGGCAATTTTGCCGAGATGGCGGACATCGAACAACTGCGTTCCATGGGGCGGCTTACTGCCGAGGACGAAGCGGCGCTTGCCGACGCCGCCGTGGCCTTCGACACCGCCGAAGCCTACGGGAACGCAATGAAGGCGGCCCTGGTCTGCTTGGTCTAAAGGAACCCATTTATGTCCAGCATTCAGATCGCTCAGTTAGACGGCCTGTCGTCCAGCACGGCCATCAAAGGTCCGTGCCGCGTCGCGACCACAGCTAACATCGCGCTATCTGGCACGCAGACGATCGATGGCGTTGCCGTGGTCACAGATGATCGCGTGCTGGTCAAGAATCAGACTACGGCGTCCGAAAACGGAATCTGGGTTGTTGATACCGGCCCTTGGCGTCGGGCAAAGGATTTCAACAAGCCCCGCGACGTTCGCAAGGGGACGATGGTCGTTGTCGCCGGTGGGACGGTTGGTTCCGGATTTTGGCAGCTCACGACGGCTGACCCAATTGATGTCGGTACGTCGAACATTGCTTTTCTGCTGCTGGTCCCGGATTCTTCGACCGTCGTTACCCTGGCCGGCACCCAAACACTCACCAACAAGACGCTGACCAGCCCGACGATCGATACCCCGACGCTCAATACGCCGACGCTGACCCTGAAGCAGAGCGCGGCACCAACGCCAACTGCCGAGGGCGACACCCAGTGGGATACTGACGACAATGTTCTTGCGATCGGCGATGGTGCGGCAACGAAGCTCTTCCTCCCGATCCCGGCGAGCACGGCGGCCGGCGACATCGAGTATTTCACCGGGGCCAAAGTCAAGGCTAGGCTTGCCAAAGGCACCGCGGGCCAAACACTGCGCATGAATTCAGGCGCCACGGCACCTGAATGGGTCAGTCTCACCGGTGCGCCCGATGCTGTCCTCGAAGATCAGAAGTCGTCCGGGACAGGGGGCGGAACGCCGGTCGCTACGACATGGACGACGCATGCCCTCAATACCGAAGTTCGAGATCCGTCAGGCCTCGTGTCGATCTCCTCCGACCAGTTCACACCGACCGTCGATGGCTGGGTCGAATGGGAGATTAGATCCTATACCGTCACTAGTTTCGGCTCACGCCTGCAAAACATCACCGATGGCACGACCGCCGGGATGGGTATGCAGGGTAACGGAAACAACGGGCCAAACTCAGGTGCGACATCGACAGGCAGCGCGGCGGTCGTGGCGGGCAAAGCCTTTGCGATCCAGTACTTCGCCTCGGTCGCCGTCGCGAACGGCCTTGGCCTGGCTCTTTCGCAGGGAACAGAAGTCTACGCCCGGGTGAAATTCTGGAGGACGACATGAAATACGCCCGCATCAGTGATGGCGTGGTGGATTCGATTTCGTATGATCTGCCCTATTTCGAAGGCGGCCCAGAGCCGGGATGGACAGAGGTTCCCGACGATGTTTTCGCCGGCTTTTCATTCGATGGTGAGAATTTCACCGGCCCAGAGCCAACGCCGCCGCCTCGTCAGACAGTTCTGAAATCGCTTGTGCAGGCTCGCATTATCGAAGCTGGCAAGATGCCTGAGGCCTACGCCGCCTTAACGCAAAACCCGGTCTATTTCGCCCGCTGGTTTGCTCCCGATCGATCCGAGGTCTACTGCGATGATCCAGACGCAATCCTGCTAGTCACGGCTCTTGGCCTCGACCCTGACGCGATTCTCGCGCCTGTCATTTCCTCAATCTGACGCCAGCGCCGCCCTCGACGCAATCGCCATCGCTCAAAAACACAACGCCGGCGGTTTCCAGGGCGAGCCTTAGAACCTGCAAGGTTGCGCTTCGCGGTTCCGATCCCCCCGCTTCGAAAACCCGGATCGTGGCGACACCGATCGCCGCTGCGTCGGCCAGCCTCTGCTGCGACCAGCCAATAAGCGCTCGGGCGGCACGGCACTGTTCACGTGTCATTAATCATCCCCATTATTTTCAGTAGAACTATATGAAATATATTGACACGAAGTGAATGACGAAGCAACTTCTCCGGCGCGCCAACAATCCCGTTGTGTCGATCCCCAGGGGGAATATCAATGCCGAACATTACTGTTCGGGCAGCCGCCGAAGGCATGCCCGATGTCAACCGCCGCCGCCTTCTGCTTGGCCTCGCGGCTACCGCTGCCGCAGCGTCGGCCTTGGCTGCCGCTTCAACGATCATCGACGCGACCGCAGCGCCGATCCCAGCTATGCGGACGAAAACCAGTCTCGATGCAATGCTGCTGGATCTGCCGCCGGAAGAGGCTCAGCGGTTGAGGCTAGAAATTTTCGCGATCATCGCTGCAGTCAAAGAGAGGTGCGCCCGAGGCGACGATTTCCAATCGATCAGGGATTTTGTCAGAACCCGGTGTCAGCAAAACGAGATGGACTGGAAGAGGGAGCGGGGAATATGAGCGCCGACAAGGAAAAGGCAGCCTTCCACGGTCTGGAGCCGCTGATCTGCGACTCTATCAACATGGGCGACGTGCTGATGAGTATGCTGGAGGAGCATTTCGGTAGCACTCCCGAAAAGGGCCACTACATCATCCCCGAGGCGGAAGGCGACCGGCTGTTTTTCGTTGCCTGTGTCGCGATGTCGATGTCAAAAACGGCAAGGAATGCCTACTATGAAGCGCTCGGATGGGATGCGTCATGACCGCGCCATCGGATGACCTAAGCGACCTGCAATCCGATATTGGGAACCTGCACCAGTTGCTTGAAGTGCTTTATGATCAGACCGGGGAACAGGAATTCCAGCGCGACGGTAAGCGGATCGCCTTGGCAGACCAGATACACGCGCTGGCGATGATCGCCCGCGACCTCGCGGAACGCTTGAACGAATCGGTGGATGCCTGCCATACGAAAGTCCTGGCCGACGCCAAGGCCAGAAAGGCGGCCTGATCCCTCAAATGGCGAAAGCAAGCAAGCCCGCTGCCTCACGGTGGGCGGGCTTTTCAATGTCTATTGGACGATCCGATCTACAAGCTGCCTGACTTCGGTCATCTGGCCGTCGAGTGCGCGAAACTGTTCCTTCGAAAATTTTAAAACCATCAACACTCCGCTGCTCAGCTCTATCTGCCATCCCAAGTCACCCTCCGGGGTCATCGCTATGGTGAAGTTTTTCACGTCGAGCGCCTGGATCGGAAGATCTTCACCTCGGGGAAGCGCGGCACGCAGTTCATTGCCGTGTGCCGACATGATGGCGATCATCGGGGCAACAACTTGCGGCTCGATCTCGATAGCAAAATTCCTTCCTTCGGAATCTATGAGGAGCAGGCTCATCGTGCCGCGTTCTGCCGTTCATCGCGACGAAGCGTGGACCTTTGCGAACCTCAACCATTGTCACCTCCAAGTGCGTTTGTAGCCCCTGGTGTAGCCCCGGCAGGCTTTCGCCAAAGGTGGCGAGGGCTTTAGTGTCAGCTAAGTGTTTGAAATTGTTGGCTCCCCGGGCCGGATTCGAACCAGCGACCAACCGGTTAACAGCCGGTTGCTCTACCACTGAGCTACCGGGGAACAGAGGCTCTCATGTGAGTGGCGCAGCCTATAGCAAACCCGTTTCGGCTTTGCAAAGAAGCATTTCGTATTTTTCGACGCTTTTTCGCGCCACGATTTCTGGCAATCATGTGCGCGCGTCCTCATATGAGCCGTCTGACGGGGTGCGCGGAACCGAAAACGCGGTTGCGGCTTTCGTCAGCTGGTGCTTTTACTTTGCCCGAACGGATCACCGACCAGACATGAGCGCAGCGAGCCACAACCATCCACCGGCACGGAAAATATCGGTCTTCGGCCGTCAGTTCACCATGCCGCGTTCGCGCGGCCTTAGGATTGCGATCGGTGTCGTGCTGATCTTCGGCGGCATTCTCGGCTTCCTGCCGATCCTGGGATTCTGGATGATTCCGATCGGATTGCTGGTGCTCTCCTACGAGTTTGCCTTGGTGCGCCGCCACCGGCGCCGGCTTGTCGTGTGGTGGGAGCGGCGGCGGCGGCCGAACTGACGGGTTTGCACTGCAGGGGCAAGCTTCTGTGAAGGGGCGGCTTTCCGGCTCGGCTAAATCTGGCCAATGCCCGGGGCGCTTTTTCCGGCCCTCGCAGCTCCTCCCTTTGCCCCACTCCGTACTTAACAATTAACTAATATCTTAATTGCAGGATGCGTATCGACGATTCGATGCGTGGCATCATGGCCGAGGGGAAACCGTCCGGAATGCACCATGGCCGCTTGACGGCATTTTCGCCGCAACCTATTGGAACCGGGTGGAACGCCGGGAGCAATGAGGCCTCGTGGCGGAGTGGTTACGCAGAGGACTGCAAATCCTTGCACCCCGGTTCGATTCCGGGCGAGGCCTCCAAATGCCCAAGCTTCCGCGCACCAGCGCCAGGGGGCTTGAGTTCCGGTCGAAATGAGCCGCGGTCTTGGCGCGGCAAGCAGATTGGTTTTGGGCGGATTGGTTGAAACATGAGCGCTGATTTTGCCGAACGTCGGGTGAAAATGGTCGATGGCCAGATCCGCACCACCGACGTGACCAGCGCGCCGCTGCTCGAGGCGATGCTTGTCGTGCCGCGCGAGGCCTTTGTCGCCCCCGGCCAGCGCGATCTGGCCTATATCGACGAGGACATCCGCATTGCCAATGCCGCGGACGGCCCACGCTATCTCATGGAGCCTTCGCCGCTGGCCAAGCTGATGCAACTGGCTGAGATCGGCCCTAGCGATTCGGCGCTCGATGTCGGCTGCGGCACCGGCTATGCGACGGCGATCCTGTCGCGGCTGGCAAAGTCGGTCGTCGCGCTGGAAAGCGATCCGACATTGGCCGAGACCGCCATGTCGACGCTTTCGACGCTGGGCTGCGACAATGTCAGCGTGGTCAAGGGGCCGCTGCCGGAAGGCCATGCTGCGGGAGCACCCTACGACGTCATTTTCATCGGCGGCAGTGTGGAGAAGGTGCCGGAATCGCTGCTCGACCAGCTTGCGGAAGGCGGCCGGCTCGTCGCCGTCGAAGGGCAGGGGAATTCGGGTGTGGCCCGATTGTTTTTGAAAACAAAGGGGGTTGTAACCGGAAGAGGCGCATTTAATGCGGCAATTAAGCCACTACCGGGATTTGAACGTGCTCGTGCGTTTGAATTCTGAGTGATTTTGGCTTGCGGCAAAGGCGTTGTCATGTTCGCTTGCGCTTGAACAATCGTTGCTGATCCGCATAACCGGGGTGTTCTTTTGGGGGCTGACAGCAGGGGACCTGAAACACACCGCGCCGGCTGCTCAAATGGGAGAAGCCGGCGCGGTGTGGTTCCCATGCAAAACGAATGAGGGAATAACGTGCCGTCTTTACGCAAGAGCCTTTTTGCCGCCGTCCTCTTCTCGGCGACCGCGCTTTCTCCGCTGGCCGCCTCGGCGGAAACCATTCTCGGTGCACTTTCAAAAGCCTACCAGAACAATTCCGAGCTCAATTCGGCTCGTGCCGGCGTCCGCGTCACCGATGAGAGCGTTGCCATCGCCAAGTCCGGCTGGCGCCCGACCATCACCGGTTCTGCGAATATCGACTACTCCGCCAGCCATCTCAATGCCCGCGGCAATGTACCCGGCGCGAACCGAAGCACGCGTTTGACCACCGGCAACTTTGGCGTCCAGATCGATCAGACCCTGTTCGACGGCTTTCAGACCAGGAACAACGTCGCCGCCGCCGAATCGCGGGTCCGCGCCTCGGTCGAGAGCCTGCGCAATACCGAAGAGAACATTCTGTTCAACGCGGCAAGCGCCTACATGGACGTGATTCGCGACCGCCAAGTGGCGGTGCTGACGGAGCAGAACCTGCAGTTCCTGACCGAGCAGGCGCGCGCGGCGCGGTCGCGCTTCGAAGTCGGCGAAGGCACCCGCACCGACGTGGCACAGGCCGATGCCGAGCGCTCCTCCGCTGTGGCGGAACTGGCCGCCGCCCGCGCGCAGGCGCTGGCAAGCGCTGCGACCTATCGCCAGATCGTCGGCGACGAGCCAGGCAGGCTCAGGGCCGCTTCGCCGCTGGCGAAGCTGTTGCCGTCGAACCTCGATGCGGCGATCGCGATCGCATCCATTGAGCACCCGGCCATCCTTGCCACCCAGCATCTGGTCGACGCGGCGGCGTTTACGGTGAAATCGGCCGAAGGCGCGCTGCTGCCGCAGCTTTCGGCTTCCGCCGGCGTTTCCAGCGCCTATCGCAGGACGAGTCCGGGCGTCGATCTCGGGACGGGGCAGGATGGCACAACCAATTCGGCCAACATCGGTGCCACCTTGACTATACCGATCTATTCGGGCGGGCGGACGTCGGCGATAGTGCGTCAGAATAAGGAATCGCTTAGCCAAGCCCGGATCGAGGTCGATGTAAGCCGCGACACCGTGCGGCAAGCCGTGACCTCGGCGTGGACGCAATATATCGCCGCCCAGCAAACCGTGGTGGCCAACAGGCAGGTGATCGCCGCCGCGCAGCTTGCCTTGAGCGGCGTCATCGAGGAGCGCAATGTCGGCCAGCGCACCACGCTCGACGTTCTCAACGCCCAGGCCACCCTCATCACCGCCAAGATCAATCAGGCCAGTTCGGAACGCGATTTGGTGGTGGCGAGCTATGCCATCCTTTCGGCGGTCGGTCGTCTTTCGGTCGATCGTCTCGCCCTTCAGGTGACGAAATACAGACCCGAAGAGCATTACAATGCGGTCAAGGACAAGTGGATCGGCCTGCGCACCCCGGACGGCCGCTGATTACTTCACCAGTTTCAACTTCCGTCTAGTTTCAAGAAGGCATTAGAGCCCGCGCGTTCGAAGGAACGCGCGGGCTCTAATCTGTTGAAATCCAACATGCCCTCAGATTGGGGATTCTCGTAACGCGATCCGTCGGTTACCCTGTCGCCATGATTCGAATCCGGCTTTGGCCGGACAGGAAATCTGCAACGAGTCACAAGGGCGGCGGATGTGACGATGGCGACGGCAAGCAGCGTACAGCGCGAACCTTCCATGGAGGAGATACTGGCTTCCATCAGGAGGATCATCGAGGACAACGATACCGGCCGCAAGCAGCCGGATGAGGCGGACGACCTGCTGCAGGACTTGGCGTCGGTTGCCGTGCCGGCACCGGCGGCAGGCGGGGCGCCAGCGGCGGCAGGCGGAGCGCCGCCTGAGGCAGGCAGGACGCCGCCTGAGGCAGGCGGAGCGCCGCCTGAGGCAGGCGGAGCGCCGCCTGAGGCAGGCGGAGCGCCGCCTGAGGTGAGCGCGTTTCGCGCCGAATTGCGTCCAGGATTGGACGCCAGGGGGCCGGTTACGCTGACCGAGGTGCAGGCGCCACCGTCGGCCGTCGAGCCCGTCATCGCCCGCATGGAGCCGCAGGTGCGTTCCGATCCGGCTCCGGTCAAAGCGCCCGTGACGCTTGCTGGTGCCAGGGTCGCTGCCGAGCCGGCCCCGGCCGCCAAGCCGGAGCCGGATGTGCCTGCGACGGCGAGGGTTGCGGAGACGACCGACAGCATCGTTGCCGATTGGCGGCGTGAGATCGCCGCCGTCGGCGAAGCGATGACCGCGGCTAAGCCGGACACGGCCCCAGACAGGGCTGAGGTGCGACGGACGCCGGACGCGGAACCGAAGGCTGAGGTTTTCGAGGACGCGGCCGAACCTGCTTTCGAGTCGGCCCCGCCGCGAAGCGGGTTGACGCGCCCAGCGACAAGCGAGGCACCGCCCACTCGTCCGGCGATCCTTTCCGAACATACGGGCCGGCAGGTCGCCGCCGCCTTCGGCGAGCTTTCCGATGCGTTCGCCAGCCGCAGCAGGAAAACCTTCGACGAGATGGCCGAGGAGATGCTGAGGCCGATGCTGCAGGACTGGCTGGACAACAATCTGCCGACGCTGGTCGAGCGGCTGGTGCGCGAGGAAATCGAACGCGTGGCGCGCGGCGCGCAGTAATAATTACGACGGTTACGGATGAACCCCGCCGCTGCGGGCGGCGTCTTCGTTGATGCGCGATGCAATGCCTACGGCATCGGCAGTGGCATTGCCTGTGATCTTGTCCGATCTATCTGTATCGCAGGCGAGCCCGCTCGCCTGCCGCCTCGCGGTTGACTTGGCCAAAACCTTCCGATTTACACCGGACCAGCAAAAACCCGACAGCCCGGACGCCTTTCCATGCTCGAAAAAACCTACGACGCCAAAATCGTCGAGCCGAAGATCGCCAAAATCTGGGAGGAGGCCGACGCGTTTCGTGCCGGCGCAGGCGCCGAGGAGGGCGCGGAAGCCTTCACCATCGTCATCCCGCCGCCGAACGTCACCGGTTCGCTGCATATGGGCCATGCGCTCAACAACACGCTGCAGGACATTCTGGTGCGCTTCGAGCGCATGCGCGGCAAGAACGTGCTGTGGCAGCCCGGCATGGACCATGCCGGCATAGCCACGCAGATGGTGGTCGAGCGCCAGCTCATGGAGAAGCAGATCCACCGCCGCGACCTGACGCGCGAAGAATTCATCGAAAAGGTCTGGGAGTGGAAGGCCGAATCCGGCGGCGCGATCCTCAACCAGTTGAAGCGGCTGGGCGCCTCCGCCGACTGGAGCCGGGAGCGTTTCACCATGGACGAGGGCCTGTCCAAGGCGGTGCTCGAAGTGTTCGTCACGCTCTACAAGGAAGGCCTGATCTACAAGGACAAGCGCCTTGTGAACTGGGACCCGAAGCTCTTGACTGCGATTTCCGACCTCGAGGTCGAACAGCAGGAGGTCAACGGCAATCTCTGGCATTTCCGCTATCCCGTCGAGGGCGAGGTCTTCGATCCGGAAAATCCAAAAACCTTCATCACCGTAGCGACGACGCGTCCCGAAACGATGCTGGGCGATACGGCGGTGGCGGTGCATCCCGACGACGAGCGTTTCCGGCATCTGGTCGGCAAGAACCTCGTCCTGCCGATCGTCGGCCGCAAGATCCCGGTGGTGGCGGACCAATATTCCGATCCGGAAAAGGGCAGCGGCGCGGTCAAGATCACGCCGGCGCATGACTTCAACGACTTCGAGGTCGGCAGGCGCCACAAGCTGCCGGCGATCAATATCCTCACCGTCGAGGCGGCGGTCGCCCTCACGGACAATGACGACTTTCTCGCCGGGCTGGAGGTGACGCCCGAGCGCCAGGCCGTCTGGGATGAGCTCGACGGCCTCGATCGTTTCGTCGCGCGCAAAAAGATCGTCGAGCTGATGGAAGCGGGCGGTTTCCTCGAACAGGTCGAGCCGCATCGCCATGCCGTGCCGCATGGCGATCGCGGCGGCGTGCCGATCGAACCGTTCCTGACCGAACAATGGTATGCGAACGCGGCGGAGCTCGCCAAGCCGGCGATCGCCTCGGTGCGCGAGGGCCGTACCAATTTCGTGCCGAAAAATTGGGAAAAGACCTACTTCGACTGGATGGAGAATATCCAGCCCTGGTGCATTTCGCGCCAGCTCTGGTGGGGCCACCAGATTCCGGCCTGGTACGGGCCGGACGGGCGCGTTTTCGTCGAGAAGACCGAGGAGGAGGCGCTCTCAGCCGCGGTCGAATATTATCTGGCGCTGGAAGGGCCATGGAAGGCCTGGGTCGAGGACAAGCTCGAGAATTTCAAGCCGGGCGAGATCCTGACCCGCGACGAGGATGTGCTCGACACATGGTTCTCGTCGGCGCTGTGGCCGTTCTCGACGCTTGGCTGGCCGGACCAGACGCCGGAGCTGAAGACCTACTACCAGACCGATGTGCTGGTCACCGGCTTCGACATCATCTTCTTCTGGGTCGCCCGCATGATGATGATGGGCCTGCATTTCATGGACGAGGAGCCGTTCCACACCGTCTATGTCCATGCGCTGGTGCGCGACAAGAACGGGCAGAAGATGTCGAAGTCGAAAGGCAACGTCATCGACCCGCTCGAACTCATCGACGAATACGGCGCCGACGCGCTGCGCTTCACGCTGACGGTGATGGCCGCGCAAGGGCGCGACGTGAAGCTCGATCCGGCCCGCATCGCCGGCTACCGCAACTTCGGCACCAAGCTGTGGAACGCGACGCGTTTTGCCGAGATGAACGACGTCGCGAGGAACGATGAGTTCTGGCTGAACGACGCCAAGCTGGCGGTCAACCGTTGGATCCTGACCGAACTGACGCGCGCCGCGCGCGAAATCACCGATGGCATCACCTCATACCGGTTCAACGAGGCTGCAGGTGCGGCCTACCGCTTCGTTTGGAACCTGTTCTGCGACTGGTACCTGGAACTGCTGAAGCCGGTGTTCACAGGTCCGGACGAGGCTGCCAAGGCCGAAAGCCGGGCCTGTGTCGCCTTCGTGCTCGACGAGATCTATAAGCTGCTGCATCCGATGATGCCATTCATGACCGAAGAGCTGTGGGCTGAGACATCAGGGGAGGGCAAGGAACGGCCGTCGCTGCTTTGCCATGCCGCGTGGCCGTCGCCAGACTTCGAGGATCAGGCAGCGGCCGCCGACATCAACTGGCTGATCGATCTCGTCTCGGGCATCCGCTCCGTACGCTCGGAAATGAACGTGCCACCGGCGGCCATCGCGCCCTTGATGGTGATCGGAGCCAATACCGCAACCCACGAAAGGCTTGAGCGCCAGGCGTCGGCCATCAAGCGGCTGGCTCGGGTCGGCGACATCTCGCTGGTCGATGCCGCGCCCAAAGGCTCCGCCCAGATCGTGCTCAACGAGGCGACCATTTGCCTGCCGCTCGGCAGCCTGATCGACCTTACCGCCGAGGCGGCGCGGCTGCAGAAGGAACTGGTCAAGGTGACCGAAGAGATCGCCCGCCTGCACAAGAAGCTGTCCAACGAGAAATTCGTCGCCAACGCGCCGGAAGATGTCGTGGAAGCCGAGCGCGAAAAACTCGCCGAATATCGCGAGGCGCAAGAAAAGCTTTCGGTGGCGCTGACACGGGTGCGTGAAGCCGGTTGACGTCTCTCTGGTGTCTGAGAATCAGATTTCCTGAGCATCGGATTGTCCCAAAACCGGGCGCCGGTTTGGGTCCGATGCTCTAGGTTCGCGAGTCTCCGAACTTGCTTTTCGGACGGGGTCCCTGCCACGAAAATAGGCATTCCGCAGCGTAAATCTTGACGTAAACGGAATGTTTTAGCCCTATTGTTGCCATAATGTAACAATGGGGTTGGTTCTCGCAAAACGGGCCGTTTTTGCGCCGTTCCATGAGAGTTTTCCGAGTTTTTTTCTCGATTTGCAACCAAATGAGCCGTTTTCCCGCTCTGCGGTGAAGCTGCCATTTTGTCTAAAATGCGGTCGGCGAAGGCGTACATGTACGCATCGAGAATTCGTTGTTGCGCCGTTAACCTGAATTGGTTCTAGCTTCGTCCATTCGTATTCGGGGAGGAGAGTCGTGGACAATTTGCGTCTGAAAGCGCTGCTGGGGGCGGGGTGCTTTTCGCTATTGATTTCGGGCGTTGCGAACGCGGGCGGCTTCGACCGGGGCGGCGTCAACATCGACCAGTTGTTTGATGCCGCGCCATATTCGTTCGACGCCGGCGTCACCTATGTTTCGCCACAGCGCACACTGAAGAATGTGCAGCGCCTGGATGGCTCGGGAATGTCGTCTTCGTCAGTGGATGTCGGCGGCGACTATGCGGTGCCGCGCATCGGTATCAAGGCCAACATTTTTGAACCAGTGGATTGCCTTGCAAGCTATACGGAACCGTATGGTGCGGAGGCGGACTTCGGAATGAACAACGCCTATTCGCCAACCGCGGTCGAATACTACGTCAAAACAAATGATTTCGGCCTTACCTGCTCCTACAAGATAAACGTCGGCAAGGGCTCCCTGCGGTTCATCGGCGGCGTCTCCTACCAGGAGGTCGATGCGTTTCTGTCGCGCCAGACCTTGCTGGCCTTCGGCAATACCGGCCTCGGAAAATTCAAGCTTTCCGACGAGGCATGGGGTTGGCGCGTGGGCGCCGCTTATGAAATTCCCGAAATCGCCTTGCGCGCAAGCCTGATGTACTCTTCGAGCTACAAATATGACGAACTGTCGGGAACCGTCGACACGACCGGTTTTAGGGGCGCCTTTCCGGCGGATCTGATTCCAGGCGCTACCGGGGTCTTCCCTGTCTCCGCCTCGGCCGAGATACCCCAGGCCGTGGAGCTCAAGCTGCAGAGCGGTATAGCGCCTGGCTGGCTGGCCTTTGGTTCCATCCGCTGGCAGGAATGGAGCAGGCTTGGCGTCATTCCCATCAATGGCGTGCGCAGCCCGGTGACCGGCGCTCCCTCGCCCGTTTCTTTCGATCTGCTTTATCGCGATGGCTGGACGGTTTCGGGCGGCATAGCTCACAAGTTCACCGACCAATTGTCTGGCGCGGTTTCGCTGACCTGGGATCGTGGAACCTCGACGACCTCCGGCTATCAGTCGGACACCTGGGCGGTGGCCAGCGGCATCTCCTATTCGCCGACCGACAAGATCGAGGTCAGGCTTGGTGGCTCGATCGGTGTTTTGACCAGTGGCTCGTCGACCTTCACCGGCATTGGCGACACGGCAAATGCCATCACCTACACATACGACGACGATCTGCTCCTTGCCGGTTCAGCTTCGGTTAAGGTCAAGTTCTAAATATAAGTTTTCAATAGCAAAAAGGCCGGGCATTGCCCGGCTTTTTTACTTGAGGGGGGCTACCCGGCAACCAAGCGGCGTTGCAAGGACGCCGCTTCCCTCTGCCTCACGCGATCGTGATGTTTTGGCAACAGTTTCTGAACAACCCTCGCACCCGGGGATATTGCCTATTTCCCGCCATAAACCCGGCGCACCTCGAATTTGTCCCAGGGCACGTGCCAAAAGGCTCGGCAACGGGGCAGGTCGCACCGCCCGCGGCAAGGAAGACTATGAACGCCAGAGTCATCTCCAAGGCCAAGCTGCCCAGCCGCTATGTGACCGTCGGTCCGGCGCGCGCGCCCCACCGCTCCTATCTCTATGCGATGGGATTGTCGGCGGCCGAGATCGCGCAGCCGCTGGTCGGTGTGGCGAGCTGCTGGAACGAGGCGGCACCGTGCAACATCTCGCTGATGCGCCAGGCGCAGGTGGTCAAAAAGGGCGTCGCCGCGGCTAACGGCACGCCACGCGAATTCTGCACCATCACCGTCACTGACGGCATCGCCATGGGCCACCAGGGCATGAAATCGTCACTGGTGTCGCGCGAGGTCATCGCCGATTCTGTCGAACTCACCATGCGCGGCCATTGCTACGATGCGCTGGTCGGCCTTGCCGGTTGCGACAAGTCGCTGCCCGGCATGATGATGGCCATGGTGAGGCTCAACGTGCCGTCGATCTTCATCTATGGCGGTTCGATCCTGCCCGGTTCCTACAAGGGCCGCCAGATCACCGTGCAGGATGTGTTCGAGGCCGTCGGCCAGCACTCGGTCGGCACGATCGGCGATGCCGAACTCCTCGAGATCGAACAAGCCGCTTGTCCGTCGGCCGGCTCTTGCGGCGCCCAGTTCACCGCCAACACCATGGCCACAGTCGCCGAGGCCATCGGCCTGGCATTGCCCTATTCCTGCGGGGCGCCGGCGCCCTACGAAATGCGCGACCGCTTCAATTTTGCCTCCGGCGAAAAGATCATGGAGCTGATTGCAAAAAATATCCGTCCGCGCGACATCGTCACGCTGAAGGCGCTGGAGAATGCGGCAACCGTGGTCTCGGCCACCGGCGGCTCGACTAACGCAGCGCTGCATTTGCCGGCGATTGCGCATGAGGCCGGGATAAAGTTCGACCTCTTCGACGTGGCCAGGATTTTCGAGAAGACACCCTACATCGCCGACCTGAAGCCGGGCGGCAAATATGTCGCCAAGGACATGTTCGAGGCCGGCGGCATTCCGCTTTTGATGAAGACGTTGCTCGACCATGGCTATCTGCATGGCGACTGCCTGACGGTGACCGGCCGCACTTTAGCCGAAAATATGGAGCACGTTGCGTGGAATGATAGCCAGGATGTGGTCCGTCCCGCCAACCGACCAATCACCCAAACGGGTGGCGTCGTGGGCTTGAAGGGAAACCTTGCCCCCGAAGGCGCGATCGTGAAGGTCGCGGGCATGTCGGAGCTGAAATTCTCTGGCCCGGCGCGCTGCTTCGATTCGGAAGAGGAATGTTTCCAGGCGGTTACGGATCGCAGCTACAGCGAAGGCGAGGTCCTCGTCATTCGCTACGAGGGACCGCGCGGCGGTCCGGGCATGCGCGAAATGCTATCGACGACGGCTGCTCTCTACGGCCAGGGCATGGGCGGCAAGGTGGCTCTCATCACCGACGGACGTTTTTCGGGCGCGACACGCGGCTTCTGCATCGGCCATGTCGGGCCGGAAGCCGCCGTGGGCGGTCCGATCGGGCTGCTCAGGGATGGCGATTTGATCTCGATCGACGCAGTGAGCGGCACGATCGAGGTGGCGCTGTCCGACGCCGAACTGGCGGCCAGGGCGAAGGCATGGAAGGCGCGCGCGACCGACTATCAGTCGGGCGCGATCTGGAAGTATGCGCAAACGGTAGGGCCTGCCCGCGACGGCGCGGTCACGCATCCCGGTGGTGCGAAAGAAACACATTGTTATGCGGATATCTGAGTTGCTGAGGTTGTCTGTCTTTTCGGCACTGGTCGCGATCGCCACTTTTGGCGCGACCTTGGGCGCCGCGGGCCAGGCCATGGCCTTCGACGACAAGGTGTTCGACGACAAGACCGGCGTGAAGCCGCAGTCCAGCCCGTGGGCGGTGTTTCAGTTCGGCTTCTCCGCCTATAAGAACGGCCGCAAGGAGCAGGCCGCGGAGGCTTACAAGTACGCGGCCGAAAACGGCCAGATCGGCGCCACCTGGAAGCTTGCGCGCATGTATGCCGAGGGCGACGGCGTGGAGCGCGACGATTACGCAGCCTTCAAGTTCTTCAGCGAGATCGTCGACCAGGATGTCGAGCCCGGTTCGCCGGAAGAGAGCTATGTGTCGGACGCGCTCGTGGCGCTCGGCGATTATCTGAGGAA
The DNA here is from genome assembly GCA_004020645.1 of Mesorhizobium sp. Taxonomy (GTDB): domain Bacteria; phylum Pseudomonadota; class Alphaproteobacteria; order Rhizobiales; family Rhizobiaceae; genus Mesorhizobium. The sequence goes on from SAQL01000015.1 coordinate 46,680, forward strand.
GGGCATCCCCGGCAGCCCCATCACAGAGAACGAGGTGGCGGCCCAGGAATATTACATGCGCGCCGCCGCCAATTACCGCAACCCGAATGCCCAGTTCGAGATGGGCCAGATCTTTCTGAATGGCAAGGGCGGCGTCAAGGCCAGCCTCAAGCAGGCAGGGCGGTGGTTCCAACTCGCTGCGGAAAAAGGGCATGCCGGCGCGCAGGCGACGCTCGGCCACCTGCTTTTCCAGAGCGGCAAGATCGTTCGGGGGCTGGCGATGATGACCGCGGCACTCGAACGGGCCTCGCCTTCCGACCAGCCATGGATACGCGGCATGCAGGAAGAGGCGTTTGCCGCCGCGGGCGAGGCCGACCGCCGCACCGCGATTTCGCTGGCCGACGACATCCTCACCAAGGGTGGCGGCGACCAGTAGTCGCGAAGCGAGTCACAAAGCCAGTAGTCAGGAAGACTGGGTATCTCGAAGTGAAGTCGGACAGCCGAGATCAATTCTCGGTCGGTTTCGTCGGAACGAGGCCGGACTCCGGCGTTGAAATCGGCGTGGCCGGCGGCGCCAGCGTGGTTCCCGGACAATTGTCCCGAATCTTTGTCCATGACGTGTTGTTGAGCACCATGTCGCAGCGGGCGAGATGGCTCCGGCCGGAAAGCGTGAGGCAGGCGACCTGGCCGATCTGGAATGATTTTCCGTTGGCCAGGCATTCAGGATCGGCAAAAGCCGGCGTCGCCGCGAGGGCGAGCGCGGCGGCACATAGGCAAATCGCAAACCTGATCGTCATCCTGAACCCCGGCCGAACCCGGACTGCAGCGGAACCCCCGATTGTGGCGATATGACGGTCCATCCACCGGGAATCCGGCGGTCCGGACCTCGAAATGATCAGATCGGCGCAAAAGCCAGTTCGACGGCCACCGGCACATGGTCGGAGGGTTTTTCCCAGGCGCGCACGTGCTTTTCGATCGAAGCCGAGGAAAAGCGGTTGGCGGCCTCGGGCGAGAGCAGCAAGTGATCGATGCGGATGCCGTTGTTCTTCTGCCAGGCGCCGGCCTGATAATCCCAGAAAGTAAAAATGTCCGGCGAGTCGGTGACCGCGCGCACGGCTTCGGTGAAGCCGAGATTCTTCAGCCGGCGAAACGCCTGCCTGGTCTGCGGCTGGAACAGCGCATCGCCGAGCCAGTTCTCCGGGAATTTCGCATCAATGTATTCAGGGATGACATTGTAGTCGCCGGCCAGCACCAGGGCCTCTTCGAGCGAGAGCCTTTCCCCGGCCCAGCGCTCCAGCCTCGCCATCCAGGAAAGCTTGTAGGAGAACTTCTTCTCGTCATCGATCGGGTTGCCGTTCGGCAAATAGAGCGAGGCAACGCGCAACGCGCCCTTGTCGGTCGAGAACACGCCCTCGATGAAACGCGCCTGATCGTCGGCATCGTCGCCCGGCAGGCCTCTGATAACCTCGTCGAAGCGCAGCTTCGACAGGATGGCGACGCCGTTAAAACCCTTTTGGCCATAGATTTCGACGTTGTAGCCAAGCGCCTCGATCTCGGCGCGCGGAAACTGCTCGTCGACCGTCTTGATCTCCTGCAGGCAGGCGATATCGGGCGCGCTTTCCGTCAGCCAATGGGTCAAATTGCCGATGCGGGCTCGAATGCCATTGATGTTCCAGGTGACGATTTTCATGGTGGCCTCAGTGCTGTTCGGGCGGATGACGTTCGACGAGGCCGATCGTATTGCCTGCCGGGTCCTTTAGGAAGGCCATCCATTCGCTCTCCCCCACCGGCCCGAACAGGCCCTCGGTATCGCGGTGGACGAGCATCGGCGGCGCGGTGAAAGGGACACCGGTGGCTTTTGCCGAGGCGTGGAAATCATCGAGGCCCGATATGTCGAGATAGACGGTGCCGGCCGGCAGGCCATCGGTGAACAGCAGCCGCACGTCGCCGGCCATGATGAAGGCGATGCCAGGCGGATCGAAGCGTGCGTGCACCGTCATGCCGAGCACGTCGTGCCAGAACGCCAGCGTTGCATCGAGATCGCGGCCGGCTGAAAGCGCGACCTGACGGACCGCGCCGACGCGGCGCATGTTCATCCACTCCCGAAAGGTTGGGCTTCGGCTTTTTCCGCGAGTATTTGCTCTATGATCCATCGCAGGTGCGATGCTTCCTCGCGCGTTGCAATCTCGTCCATCCAGTCACAGCCGTTGTAAAGGTCTCCAAGCCAGTGTGGAAAATCGTATCTTTCTTCAATCGGCGACACCATACGGCAGACCAGAAAGGGTTCCAGTTCGCCGTCAAGGTAGGTCCGAATGCGTCGCAGGAACAGCTTACGTGCTATTTCCTTGGCTTGATCGGACTTGTCGTCGAAGTCGGGAAAACACCGCGCGATCAGCGATCTCAAATGGCCATGAGCTTTCGCAAGGTTCACGGCATTCCGCGGGTTGGATCGCGCGAGTTGCACGTAGGCAGCGTCTTCGGCGTAGCCCGGAAGTGCGGTGTGGCGGTTGGCCCAACCAACGATATCGACATCGGAAATTGCCTCTATCTCGCTGGCGACAAGGACCGTCACAGGATCCTCATGGCCCTCGAGCAGCGGCTTCATAATTTCATATACTGAAGCTGGTGCCGCAGCCGCACGAGGCGACCGCATTCGGGTTCCTGATCTGGAACGACTGGCCCATCAGATCGTCGACGAAATCGATCACCGAGCCACCCATATAGACCAGCGAGAGGTCGTCGATCAGCACGGTGGCGCCGTCCTTCTCGATGGCGACGTCGTCATCGTTGCGCGTGTCGACAAGGTCGAACTTGTAGGAAAAACCGGAGCAGCCGCCGCCCTCGACCGAAACGCGCAGCGCCTTCTTGCCGGCTTCGCCAGATATAATCTTGGCAATCCGCCTGGCGGCGGCGTCGGTCATCTCGACTTTCATGGCAGTCTTGGCATCAGCGCCCATGGGCGTCACCTTGCTTTCGGTTTCACATGATAGGTATGAAGCGAGAGAGGGCAAGTCAACTGCGGCATCGGCTATGGAAAATTGGTTGGGGCGATGACAAATGAGTTGGGCGACATCGGATTCGGCTATCGGCCGCGCGCAGTCTATGCCTGCGATCCGGCAAAGTCGCGCGGGCGCCTGTTCGACGAGGTGGAGAGCCCGACCCGCACGCCGTTCCAGCGCGACCGCGACCGCATCATCCATTCGACGGCATTCCGCCGGCTAAAGCACAAGACGCAGGTGTTCGTCGCGCATGAGGGCGACCATTACCGTACCCGGCTGACGCATTCGATAGAGGTGGCGCAGATAGCGCGCGCCCTGGCGCGGGCGCTGCGCGGCGACGAGGACCTGGCCGAGGCGGTGGCGCTGGTGCACGATTTCGGCCACACGCCCTTCGGCCATACCGGCGAGGACGCGCTGAACGACAAGATGGCTGCCTGGGGCGGCTTCGACCACAATGCGCAATCGCTGCGCGTGGTGACGCGGCTGGAGAGCCGCTATGCCGAATTCGACGGGCTGAACCTCACCTGGGAAACGCTGGAGGGGCTGGTCAAGCACAACGGCCCGCTGACAGACGCCGGGGGAAAAGGCCTGAAGGGGCCGGTGCCGCAAGCGATCCGAGACTATTCGGAGCTGCACGACCTCGAACTCGACCGCTTCGCCGGCATCGAGGCGCAGTGCGCGGCAATCGCCGACGATATCGCCTATAACACGCATGACATCGACGACGGCCTGAGATCAGGCATCCTGACGCTGGACATGGTGGAAAAGATCTCGCTGCCCGGCTCGATCCTTGAAGGCGTGCGCCGGCGCTATCCGGAGCTGGACGATGTGAGGACAGGGCACGAATTGATGCGACGGCAGATCACGATGATGGTCGAGGATGTCATCGTTTCCACCACCGCCAATCTGGCCCGCATCAAGCCGGACAGCGCCGACGCGGTAAGGACGGCAGGCGAGACGATGGTGACCTTTTCAGCCGAAATGGCCGCGTTCGAAAAGGAATTGAAGGCCTTTCTCTACAAGCATCTCTACCGGCACAGCGAGGTCATGCGCGTGCGCAACGAGGCCGAGCAGATCGTCAACGACCTGTTCGAGGTCTATTTCGCCGATCCGCGCGCCATGCCCGATGGCTGGCGCGAAGGGCTCGACCGGGCCGACGATCGCATCAAGGCGCGCAGCGTCGCCGATTTCCTGGCGGGCATGACGGATACCTACGCATTGAAAGAACACCGCCGTTTGTTTGACCATACGCCTGAATTAAGCTAGGCCGAGCTCGATTTGCCGGCCAATAAGCCGGATCCCTGCAAAGCCGCCAGAGTCATACCCCAGAGCCACACCAATGAACATCTTCGCCGATTTCAACGCGCGAATCACCAGAGCTGTCGAAGCGCTTGATTTGAAAGACAAGGACGGCGGTTCGCTGGACCTGTCGCGCATCGCCGTCGAGCCGCCGCGCGACGCCAGCCATGGCGACCTGGCGACCAATGCGGCGATGGTGCTGGCCAAGCCGACCGGCCAGTCCCCACGCGCACTGGCTGAAAGGCTGGCGCAGGCGCTGCGTGCCGACATCGACATCGCCGCCGCAGACGTCGCCGGTCCGGGGTTCGTCAATCTCAGGCTCAGGGACGCATTCTGGCAGGTGCACCTGACTGCGCTGCTCGGCGAAGGCCGCAATTACGGCCGCTCGACGGTCGGCGGCGGCAGAAAGGCCAATGTCGAATATGTCTCGGCCAACCCGACCGGGCCGATGCATGTCGGCCATTGCCGCGGCGCCGTGGTGGGGGATGCGCTCGCCAATCTGATGGCCTTCGCCGGTTATGACGTGACCAAGGAATATGTCATCAACGACGCCGGTTCGCAGATCGACGTGCTCGGCCGCTCCGCCATGCTGCGTTACCGCGAGGCGCTCGGCGACGACATCGGCGAGATTCCGGCCGGGCTCTATCCGGGCGACTATCTGGTGCCGGTCGGTCAGGCTCTGGCGAGCGAATTTGGCCGTTCCTTGCTGCAGATGGCCGACGAAGAAGCGCTTGCCATTGTCAAGGACAGGACCATCGACGCGATGATGGCGATGATCCGTGATGATCTGGCGCTGCTCAATGTGCATCACGACGTCTTTTTCTCGGAGCGCACGCTGCACGCCGACAACGCCCGGAAAATCCGCTCGGCGATCAACGACCTGACGCTCAAGGGCCACATTTACAAGGGCAAGCTGCCGCCGCCCAAGGGCGAGAAGCCGGACGACTGGGAGGATCGCGAGCAGACGCTGTTCCGCTCGACGGCGGTCGGCGACGACATGGACCGGGCGCTGGTCAAGTCGGACGGCACCTTCACCTATTTCGCCGCGGACGTCGCCTATTTGAAAGACAAGGTCGATCGCGGTTTCGTAGAGCTGATCTATGTGCTTGGCGCCGATCATGGCGGCTATGTGAAGCGCCTGGAAGCGCTCGCCCGGGCGATTTCCGGCGACGAGGTGAAGCTTACCGTGCTGCTTTGCCAGTTGGTAAAACTTTTTCGCGAGGGCGAGCCGGTGCGCATGTCGAAGCGGTCGGGCGATTTCGTGACGCTGCGCGAGGTGGTGGAGGAGGTCGGCCGCGATCCGATCCGCTTCATGATGCTGTACCGCAAGAACGATGCGCCGCTCGATTTCGACTTCGCCAAGGTGACGGAGCAGTCGAAGGACAATCCGGTGTTCTACGTGCAGTACGCCTCGGCACGCTGCCATTCGGTGTTCCGGCAGGCGAGCGAACAGTTGGGCGAGGCCAATTTTGACCGCAGTCGGCTGGCCGCCGCCACCGCTTCGCTGACCGACGAAGGCGAGATCGGCCTGATCAGGAAGCTTGCCGAATATCCGCGGCTGATTGAATCCGCGGCCCTTGCGCTCGAGCCGCACCGGCTGGCATTCTACCTCTACGATCTCGCCTCCAGCTTCCACGGACATTGGAACCGCGGCACCGAGAATCCGGACTTACGTTTTGTTAAGGTTAACGACCGACAATTGACGTATGCCAGACTAGGGCTGGTGCAGGCTGTTTCGGACGTTTTGACGTCCGGCCTGACGCTGATCGGAGCCGATGCGCCCACCGAAATGCGTTAGGTTTGACTAAAAAACCTGTCACCTTTTGCCCACATTGCGCTGGTAAGGGCCAACCCTGCGCGACGTCCACGGCGTCCGAATGAGTGCGAGTTCGGGAACAATAATGGCAGACAGAACCCAGCTGAGAGCAGCCGCCCAAAACGATATCGCCGACGATGATCCGTTCGCGGAACTGACCAGGATCATGGGGTTCGACCCGCGCCAGCCGGTCAAGCCGCAGGCCCAGCCGAAGGCGGCTCCAGCCAGCCAGCCGGCGGACGACGGCGATTTCGACATCGACCTCGAGAAGGAGTTGATGGGCGAATTCGGCGCCGACGACAATGACCGCGCTACCGAGATTCGCGAGCCGGCTTTCGAGGCCACTGACGCAGTGGACGACGATCTTGCCGCGTCGCTCGAACGGGATTTCCTGCTCGACGCCGATGCGACGGACAAAGCCGCCCATGCCGTTGCTGCGCACGACGCGCGTTCTGGTGTTGCCGAAGCATCCGCGCCGGCTGTTGAAGCTGCGTTCGATGACGATTTCGACGATGCGCTTGCCAGTTCGCTCGAAGACGTGTCGCCTTTCGAAGACGATTTGCCAGTGAACGACAAGCTTGGGAACGACGAGCTTGCCGCGTCGCTCGAACAGGATTTCCTGCTGGACGACGATGCGACGGACGAAACCGCCTATGCCGTTGCTGCCGATGACGTTCGTTCTGACGTTGCCGAAGCATCGGCATCCGCTGCTGAAGCTGCCTTCGATGACGATTTCAACGATGGGGTCGCCAGTTCGCTCGAAGATGTGTCGCCATTCGAAGACGATTTACCGGTGAACGACAAGCTTGGGAACGACGAGCTTGCCGCGTCGCTCGAACAGGATTTACTGCTCGACGACGATGCGACGGACCAGGCCGAACAGAATACCGCCACCGTGTCCGCCCCGGCCGCCGAACCCGCCTTCGACGATGAATTCGACAACGCAGTCGCAAGCTCGCTCGAAGACGAGCTGATGCTCGACGAACACGTGGCTGCCGAAGCCGAAATCTCCGCGCCGGCGGCCGAAACCGCCTTCGACGATGAATTCGACAATGCGGTCGCAAGCTCGCTCGAAGACGAGCTGATGCTCGACGAATACGTGCCGATGGCGCACACCGTCGCCGCCGAACCCGCCGAAATCTCCGCGCCGGCCGCCGAACCCGTCTTCGACGACGAACTCGACAATGCCGTCGCAAGCTCGCTCGAAGACGAGTTGATGCTTGGCGAACATGTGCCGGTGGAGCAGGCCGCTGTTGAAGTTCCTGCTGCGCCTGCTGGGGCCGTTTCGGAAGAGTCCGGTGAGGACTTTGCCAGCCATTACGACGCTATGGCCGATGTCGACATGGATTTCGACGGTCGCACGGCTGAGCCGGTCGAAGTTGACGAGCCAGAAATTGACGAACCGGAGGCTGTCGCCGCCACGGATGAGTCTTCCGTCGAGACCCCGGAAGATGTCTTCGACGCCGATTTTGACTTGAGCCTCGACGACGCGCTTGCCGAGCAAGCCGAAGAGCCGGTTGTGCAGGCCTCCCGCGTTGCAGCCCAACCGACGGCGCCGGCCGCCGTAGTCCAACCGGCGGCGTTTGCCCCCGTCGCTGACGAGCGGAGCCTCGAAGACGAGTTGAACGCGCTGTTGGGCATCATGCGCACACGGGCCGCCCCGGTGGCTGCGTCCGCGGCCAATGAACCCGCCTTGGTTCAGCAGCCTGTGGCCGCGGCTGGAAAAGCCGCCGACAAACCAGTGGATACCATCGACGAACTGGACTGGAGCCTCGACGAGCAAGACCTTTCGGAGCCATCGGATAGCGCGGTTCAGGCGGCCGAGGCCGATCTCGACTCCGTTCTCCTCGATGAGCTCGAGGGTCAGGATTTCGGCGCTGAAGATACCGCTGGGCCGGCCGATGTCGATTTCGACGATGATGCATTGCACACCGCCTTCGCCAAGGACATCGGTCTGGATCATGGTGACGGCGATAACGTTGCGGCCGCCGCTTCCCAGGACGATGCGCTCAACTGGATGGCCGCACGCTCCGCCCCGCCGGCGCCGGCCCGTTCGTGGAGCCGCGTAACGCCGGTCGCGCAGTCGCAACCTGTCTTTGCAGCCCAGCCGACGGCTTCGGCGAGGACCACGGAAGTGGCCTCGGGTAAGGCCACGGAAGCGCTGCCGCCGATGGCTGCGGCACCGTCCTATCAGGATGAGCCGGCGCACGACGATGCCGCCAATGCTGCATCTGCGCCGGCGCAAAGCGAACAGTCTTCGGCGTATGACGAGATGCCCGATGTCGAGACGGTCGATGTGCCCGAGCGCGTCGTGGCGCTAGCGGACGACCTCGATATTCCGGAACTCGACTTCAATGATGACGAACCGGCGGCGCCTGCCTATGACGATCTCGACACCGAGTTCGCTAGCCTTCTCACCGAAATGAACACCGTAGACGTCGCTGCCGCCCCGGCGCGCAGTGCGTCGTATGACGACGAATCCTACAATGCAGGTTTCCAGTCAGGGGCCGGAATCCAGTCAGCGGCCGGGTTCCAGTCAGGCTATGAGCCCGAACGCGTTGAAACGCGGACTTATGCGGCGAGACCCGCACAAGCGTCTGTCAGTGTGTCTTATGCCGATGCCGCCAGCGGCTTCGATTGGGCCGACTTGCCCAACGGCCGGCCGGCCTCGCAGGCCGACGACTTTGGATTGGACGAACTCGACTACGACCCCGAACTGGATGAGGCCATGTCGGTTCCCGGCTTGGCTGAGCAGGATGCCGCGAGGCCGCGGAGCCGCGGCCTGCTGGTCGCCGCAGTCGTCGGCGCCGTGGCGCTCGCCGGCGGTCTCGGCGCTTTCGCGCTGTCTTTCGGTGGCGCCGGCGGCACTGATGCGCCAGTCATCGTCAAGGCGGACAACGCACCGATCAAGGTCAGGCCTGAAAATCCGGGCGGCACCGTCGTGCCGAACCAGGACAATAAGGTCTATGACGCAGTGGCCAAGGGTGGCGCAAAGCCTGCCGAACCGGTCCAGGAAAAACTGGTCACCAACACCGAAGAGCCGGTGGACGTGGCGGCCAAGGAGCCGCCGCAGAGCCGTGTGGTCGATCTTTCGCCCGACGATATCGACACGGCTGAGGCCGCCGATGCAATCCGCAATGCCGAATCCGCCGCCGCTGAAGGCGCCAATGCGATCCGGGGCACGCAAGCGGCCGGAAATGCCGACGTCGCCGCCGCGCCGGCACCCAAGTCCGAGGATCGTATCGCCCAGGTTCTGCAAGAGGCCGACCAGGGCATCGACCCCGACGTCGTCGCCGTTGCACCGCGCAAGGTGAGAACCATGGTGGTCAAATCAGATGGCTCGCTGGTTGCGCGCGAGGATCCGGCGCCTGCGGCACCGCAGATGGCTGCCGTCGAACCTGTCGATCCGGCGCCGCGGCATGTGGCCCCAGCGGGGCAGGCCGACGACGCAGCAGAACAGACCGGTACGGTACCGCCTGTTGCCGACCAGGCAAGTGACGATCTGTTGGGTGGCGACCCGGTGGGCGGCGATCAGACCGAAACCGCCAAGCCGGAAAAAGTCAGGCCGGAAACAGTCAATCCGACAACTGCGCCGGCAGCCGCGCCTGAGGCTGAGGCCCAAACCGCCCAGCCTGCCAATACGCCGGCCACGGTTCCGGTGGCGCCGCAGCGTCCGTCCGACCAGCCGGTCGACGTCGTCGGCGAGGTCAAGCCCGACCAGGTTGCGTCCATCAGTCCGACGGCCGCCTCGACCGGCGGTGGCTCGTGGTCGATGCAGATCGCTTCGCAACCGACTGTCGAGAGCGCCCAGTCGACCTATCAGGATCTGCAGCGCCGCTACGGCAGCGTGCTTTCCGGCCACACCGCCAACATCGTCAAGGCCGAGATCGCCGGCAAGGGAACGTTCTATCGCGTCCGCGTCCCGGCGAAGACGCGCAACGATGCGATCAACCTGTGCACCAACTACAAGGCTGCCGGCGGCAACTGCTTCGTGTCGCGCTAGCCATTTCGAATATCCCGCCCTTGGGCGGAAAGAACCGGCGCGGTCACGAACGCGCCGGTTTTTTGTGGCAGGGAGTTCTTGTGTGGAAGGGGTTGTGGCTCAACCGCATGTAGTTCGATGCGATTCCCTTTGTCCGCGTGAAGCTCTAAACTCCTGCTCATGACCGAATCAAAATCCATGATCCTCGGCTGCGCCGGGAAATCGCTCACACGCGACGAAATCAATTTCTATCGCAATGAATGCCCGTGGGGCTTCATCCTGTTTGCGCGCAACATCGGCGAGACCGAGCAGATCCGCGATCTGGTCGCCGCGATGCGCGACTGTATCGAGCGCCCGGACGCCCCGGTGTTCATCGACCAGGAAGGCGGCCGGGTGCAGCGCCTGCGGCCGCCGTTGGCGCCGAATTATCCGGCCGGTGGTGCGCTCGGCGCCTTGTGGCGCAACGACCACGACGCCGGCAACCGCGCCGCCTGGCTGATGGCACGGCTGCATGCCTTCGACCTGCTGCGCTACGGCATCACGGCGGATTGCCTGCCGGTGCTCGACGTTCCGATCGAGGGCGCCAGCGACGTCATCGGCGCGCGCGCCTATGGCAAGGAGCCTCGTGCCGTCATCGAACTGGGTCGCGCCGCGGCGGAGGGCCTGATGTCGGGCGGCGTGCTGCCGGTGATGAAGCATATTCCTGGGCATGGACGGGCATTTGCCGACACGCATTTCGAACTGCCGACCGTCGATGCCTCGATGAGCGACTTGCAGCGGCATGATTTCGCCCCGTTCAGGGAGCTCAATCATTTGCCGATGGCGATGACGGCGCATGTCGTCTACAGCGCGATCGACCCGAAGAACCCGGCCACGACGTCCGGCAAGGTCATCGACGAGATCATCCGCGGCGAAATCGGCTTCGACGGGCTGTTGATGAGCGACGACACCTCGATGAAGGCACTTTCTGGGGATTTCCCGACAAAGGCGGCCGCGATCCTTGCGGCGGGCTGCGATCTGGTCCTTCACTGCAACGGCGTTTTCGAGGAGATGGCCGGCATTGCGTCGCGCACAACAGGGCTTGAAGGCACGTCGCTGCAACGCGCGCAACGGGCGCTGACCTATATCAAGAAGCGCGATCGGGCTGATGAAGCCGAGATACGCGCCGAATTCGCCACCTATTTCGATGCGGTGGCCTAGACCATGATCCCGAAAAATGGGAGCCGGTTGTTCGGAACAGATCAAGGTCGAACAAGAAGCTAGAAGCAAAGGAAAGCGACAGGAGTGGCGGAAACATTGGACAACAAGGCCGGCAAGGCCGCACCGATGGACCGTCTGTGGGCCGAGAACGACGACTCGCGGCTGACCGGCGATCCCGCGCTGGTCGTCGACGTGGACGGTTTCGAAGGCCCGCTCGATCTTCTGCTGCATCTTGCCCGCAACCAGAAGGTCGATCTGTCGCGCATCTCGATCTTGGCGCTGGCCGAGCAATATCTGGCTTTCGTCGAGAAGGTGAGGGCGCTCAGGCTGGAGCTTGCCGCCGACTATCTGGTGATGGCGGCGTGGCTGGCGTTTCTCAAGTCGAAGCTTTTGATCCCCAAGCAACCCGGCGACGACGGCGAAAGCGGCGAGGAGTTGGCGGCGGTGCTGCAATTCCGGTTAAAGCGGCTGGAAGCGATGCGCGACGCGGCGGCACGCCTGGTCAACCGCAACCGGCTCGGACGCGACGTGTTTGCCCGCGGCATGCCGGAAATGATCATCGTCGAGAAACGCAACGCCTATTCGGCCTCGCTCTACGATCTGCTGACCGCCTATGCGGCGCAACGCCAGAAGCAGGCGATCACTAATGTGACGATCGCCAGGCGCGGTGTGTGGTCGCTCAAGGATGCGCGCGATATCCTCAACAGGCTGATCGGCTCGCTGCGCGACTGGACGGCGCTGGACAGTTTCCTGGTCGAATACCTGACCGGTCCGGACGAGCGGCGTACCGCGATTGCCAGTTCGTTTGCGGCGACGCTTGAACTGGTGCGCGAAGGCAAAATGGAAATGCGGCAGGACGAGGTGTTCGCGCCGCTCTATCTGCGCGGCCGCGCGCAGGGCATCAGGGCAGTCGAGGTGGCATCATGAGTGAACGCGCCAACGCTTCGGTCATTCCGTTCAACGTCGACGACGAAACCGAAGAGGGCGTGCTCGCCGGGGTACCGGCAGAAAATCAAGCCCAGAACTTGTCCCAGAATCCTGGCGAGCGGCTGCATATGGCGGAAGCCGTGCGCATGGCCGAGGCGATTGTTTTCGCCAGCGCCGAGCCGGTCAGCGAAAAGCAGCTTGCCGCACGCCTGCCTGACGGCATCAGCATTGCCGCGGCGATGGCCGAACTGCAGCAGATTTATGCGCGGCGCGGCGTCAATCTGGTGCGCGTCGGCGATGCCTGGGCGTTCCGCACCGCCGGCGATCTGGCTTTCCTGATGAGCCGCGACACGGTGCAGCAGAGGAAGCTTTCCCGCGCGGCGCTCGAAGTGCTGGCGATCATCGCCTACCACCAGCCGGTGACGCGCGCCGAGATCGAGGACATCCGCGGCGTCGAGACCTCGAAGGGCACGCTGGACACACTGATGGAGACCGAATGGGTGAAGATGCGCGGCCGGCGCCGCACGCCCGGCCGTCCCGTCACCTACGGCACCACCGACATCTTCCTCGACCATTTCGCGCTGGAGGAGATCCGCGATCTTCCCGGCATGGACGAATTGAAGGGCGCCGGGCTGCTTTCGGGCCGCATGCCGTCGAATTTTTCCATTCCGCTGCCGCCGGCCGATCCGGATGCGCTGACCGACGACGAGGATCCGCTGACCGACATCGACCTCGAGGAACTCGGCCTGTTGACGCCGCGCGTCGAGGAAGATTGACCCAAACGACGTGCCGAAAGCCGTTGGTATTTCGCGGCTGCGCCGATTGGTAGCGGGCTATGGCGCCGAAAGTGCGTGACTTCGGCCACTCATTTATAAACTCTGTCGCGGTTGTGTTTGAATCCTGACGCGAAAGCGCATAGATCATCGTCAGAGAAAACTTTCGAGAGAGATTGTTATGGGTTCATTTTCGATTTGGCATTGGCTGATCGTGCTGGTGATCGTGCTGCTGGTGTTCGGCCGCGGCAAGATTCCGGAGCTGATGGGTGACATGGCCAAGGGTATCAAGAGCTTCAAGAAGGGCATAGCCGACGACGAGGTTGCCGAGGACAAGCGCACCGTTGAACACCGTGCCGACGAAACCGTTTCGGCAGTGAAGGAAAAGGCCAGCAAGAGCTGAGCCCAAAACTTTAGTCGGAACGTATCGCCATGTTCGACATCGGCTGGACCGAGATGCTGGTGATCGCGATCGTCATGATCGTGGTCGTCGGACCCAAGGATTTGCCCAAGATGCTGCGCACTTTCGGCCGCACGACGGCGAAGATGCGTGGCATGGCAGCCGACTTCCAGAAACAGTTCAACGACGCGCTGAAGGAGGCCGAGCTTGACGATGTCAAGAAGTCGGTCGATTCACTCAGAAGCCTCAACCCGGCCGCCGAGATCAGGAAACAGCTCAACCCGTTCGAGCAGGCGGCAGCCGATGTCCGTTCGGGCGTCGACGCGGTGATGAAGCCGAAGCCGGCCGCCGACCCGGTCACGCCAGCTTCGATGCCGCAGGATACCGAGCTGAAGAATGGCGCGACGGTGCTGCCGGGCGTCAAAGCCCCGGAAGCGGCGCCGGCGGCACCGACCTTTCCGGCGATGACCGATGAGTCGGTGGTGACACCACCTGTCGCGGCGGCGACGCCGGCTGCACCGCAAAAGGCCTCGGCGGCGAAGACGAAGGGTGCGCCAGCGAAAGCGATGCCGGCGTCCAAGGCCGCAGCGAAGCCAGCGGCAGCAGCGGCAAAACCTGCTGCGACGAAGACCGCGGCTAAAAAGGCCGAGCCAAAGCCTGCACCGGCAGAGGTGAAGAAGCCGACTGCAGCCGCCAAAAAGACGGCGGGAGCCGCCAAGTGAGCATTTCGGAAAAGGACGAGATCGATAAATCGGCGGCTCCGCTGATGGAGCATCTGATCGAGTTGCGCCGGCGGCTGATGTGGTCGATCGGCGGGTTCTTCGTCGCCTTCCTGTTCTGCTTCTTCTTCGCCAAGCAACTGTTCAATCTGTTGGTCATTCCGTTCAAATGGGCGACTCAATGGGCAGGGCTCGACCCGCACAAGGTCGAGCTTATCTACACGGCGCCGCAGGAATTCTTCTTCACCCAGGTCAAGCTGGCGATGTTCGGCGGCATGGTGATCGCCTTTCCGCTGATCGCCACGCAGATTTATAAATTCATCGCGCCCGGCCTCTACAAGAACGAACGCAACGCTTTCCTGCCGTTCCTAATCGCTTCGCCGATCCTGTTCCTGATGGGCGCGTCGCTGGTCTATTTCTTCTTCACGCCGATGGTGATGTGGTTCTTCCTCGCCATGCAGCAGACCGGCACTGACGACCAGGTGCAAATTTCGCTGCTGCCGAAAGTGTCGGAGTATCTCAGCCTGATCATGACGCTGATCTTCTCCTTCGGCCTGGTGTTCCAGTTGCCGGTGGTGACCAGCCTGATGACGCGGGTGGGCATGCTGTCGTCCAAGGCGCTGGTTGAAAAGCGCAAATGGGCGATCGTCATCGCCTTCGTCGTCGCGGCCATTCTGACACCGCCCGACCCGATAAGCCAGATCGGCCTGGCCGTTCCCACGATCCTTCTCTACGAGGTCTCGATCTGGTCGGCCCGGCTGATCGAGCGCAGCAAAGAACGGGAACGTCTGGCACGCGAGAAGCGGGAAGCTGCGGAAGCGGCGGCCGAAAAGGCAGCGGACGCGTCGTCGACGTAGGCTGCATCAGGCGGGTAGCACTATCTTCAAAATCTGCGGGACAGCGCCCCGCTCTGCCCTGCCTCTTTGCCAAGACTTGGCATCTCCCCCACAAGGAGGGAGATTGGCAGCTTCGTCGACGGCCCGCTTCTTCAACGCCGGAGAATTGGCGAAAGCCCGTGATGACAGCCAATCTCTCCACCCGTGGTCACCCGTGGGGGAGATGTCCGGCAGGACAGAGGGGGCGCGAAGGAACTCGATCTTGACATCTTGCATCGGTCAGGGATGCGGTTTACGCCCTCTGACCTAGCTCAGGAGCGTTCAGGACTATGCTTGACATCAAATGGATTCGCGACAACCCGAAGGCCCTTGTCGAGGCGCTCAGGAAGCGCTCGTGGTCCAGCGAGGACGCGCAGTCCACGGTCGACGATCTGATCGCCAGGGACGAGGCGCGGCGCGAACATCTGACCGAGCTACAGACCAGGCAGGAGCGCCGCAACGCTGCTTCGAAGGAGATCGGCAACGCCATGCGATCGGGTGACGCCGCTCTTGCCGAAAGGCTGAAGACCGAGGTCGGCGAGATCAAGGCTTTCATCCAGAACGGCGAGGCGCGCGAACGCGAGCTCGACAAGGCGCTGAACGACGCGCTGGCGGTGCTGCCCAATGTGCCGCTCGACGACGTGCCGGTCGGCAAGGACGAGCACGACAATGTCATTAAGCGCATCGTTGGCAAGGTGCCGACCCGCCCGAACTGGGTCAAAGAGCATTTCGAGATCGGCGAAGCGCTCGGCATGATGGATTTCGAGCGGGCGGCGAAACTGTCCGGCTCGCGCTTTACCGTGCTCAAGAGCAGGCTGGCGCGGATGGAGCGCGCGCTCGGCCAGTTCATGCTGGACCTGCACACGACCGAGCACGGCTATGAGGAGATCCAGCCGCCGCTGATGGTCAAAGACGAGGTTCTTTTCGGTACGGGGCAACTGCCGAAATTCGAGGAGGATCTCTTCTTCACCCCGCGTGGAGATGGCAGGCTTGGCCTCATCCCCACCGCTGAAGTGCCGCTGACCAATCTCGTGCGCGAAGAACTCATACCCCATGAAAAGCTGCCGCTGCGCTACACGGCGCTGACGCCGTGCTTCCGCTCGGAAGCGGGCTCGGCCGGGCGCGACACGCGCGGCATGCTGCGCCAGCACCAGTTCTACAAGGTCGAACTGGTGTCGATCACCGACCAGGACTCCTCGCTCGCCGAGCACGAGCGGATGACCGAATGCGCCGAGGAAGTGTTGAAGCGTCTCGGCCTGCCGTTCCGCACCATGACGCTGTGCACCGGCGACATGGGCTTCGGCGCGCGCAAGACCTACGACATCGAGGTCTGGCTGCCGGGCCAGAACGCCTATCGCGAGATTTCGTCATGCACGGTCTGCGGCGATTTCCAGGCGCGGCGCATGGAGGCCCGCTACAAGGACAAGGACGGCAAGGGCAACCGCTTCGTCCACACGCTGAACGGCTCCGGCACCGCCGTCGGCCGCGCTCTGATTGCTGTCATCGAAAACTATCAGAATGAGGATGGCAGCGTAACCATTCCTGAAGCGCTTCGGCCTTACATGGGCGGTCTGGAAAAGATCGAATCAAGATAATGCGCATCCTCCTGACCAACGATGACGGCATCCATGCCGAGGGCCTTGCATCGCTCGAACGCATCGCCCGCACGCTGTCGGACGACGTATGGGTGGTGGCGCCGGAGCAGGACCAGTCCGGCTACGCGCATTCGCTGTCGATCTCGGAGCCGCTGCGCCTGCGCAAGATTGGCGAAAAACACTTCGCCGTGCGCGGCACGCCGACCGACTGCGTCATCATGGGCGTGAAGAAGATCCTGCCCGCAGCACCCGACCTGATCTTGTCCGGTGTCAATTCCGGCGCCAACATCGCCGACGACGTCACCTATTCGGGCACCGTTGCCGGCGCCATGGAAGGCGCGCTGCTCGGCGTGCGTTCGATCGCGCTCAGCCAGGCCTATTCTTATCTCGGCGAAGATCGCGTCGTTCCCTATGAGACCACCGAGGCGCTGGCGCCGGCGCTGCTCAAGAAGCTTGTCGCCATGCCGCTGCCGGACGGCGTGCTGCTCAACGTCAATTTTCCGAATTGCGCGCCAGAAGAGGTCGCCGGCACGGTGGTCACCTCGCAAGGCAAGCTCGTCCACAGCCTGTGGGTCGACGAGCGCCGCGATGGGCGCGGGCTTCCCTATTATTGGCTGCGCTTCGGCCGCGAGCCGGTCGAGGGCAAGCAAGGCACCGACCTCCATGCCATGCGCAACCGGCAGGTATCGGTGACGCCGCTGCAGCTCGATCTCACCGCTCATGAAATCCGCGATCAACTGACCAAGGCGCTCGCATGAACCTAAACCATGGTCCGACGGTCGACGACCGCGAAGGCTTCGCCGCTTTCCTGCTCCGCCTGCGTGGCAAGGGCGTCGTGCCGAAGGCGCTGATCGCCGCCTTCGAGGCGACGCCGAGGCGCGGCTTCCTTTCCGCGCAGTTCCATCCGATCGCCTGGTCGGACCGCATGCTGCCGATCGAATGCGGCGAGGCGATCGAGGGCGCCGATCTGCAAGCTGCGGTAATCGCAGCACTTGCCATCGAGCCGGGCAACCGCGTGCTCGAGATCGGCACCGGGTCGGGCTACACGGCGGCGGTGATGTCGCGGCTTGTCGCGCGGGTCGTCACCGTCGACCGCTACAAGACGCTGGCCGAGCAGGCCAAGCAGCGCTTCGACGCGCTCGGCATCGGCAATGTCATCGTGCGCCAGGCGGACGGCTCCAACGGACTGGCCAATGAAGCGCCGTTCGATCGCATCGTCGCATGGGCGGCCTTTGACAGCCTGCCGCGCTTCCTGCTCGACCAATTGTCGAGCGGCGGCATCGTCATCGCTCCGATCGGACCTGAGGAGGGCGAGCAGGTGCTGGCCAAACTGACCAAGGTCGGCAGCCGCTTCGAACGCGAGGACATCGGTCTCGTCCGCCTGCAGCCGATCCTGCGCAGCGTAGCCGCGGTCATCTAGGTTCTGTCGATATTCAGGTGATGGCGCAACCGACCTGCTTGGTCGCTTCGCGTCCGTCTGTGACTCGGCCCTACCTGAGCCTCAACCCGACCAGGTCCAGCCTTAAATATTTTAAGAAAATTTGCGTCTGATTCTAAAGGTTTAACCGACAGGTAACATTAACGCGCTTTAATCACGGTCAGTCTGTACCGGGTATCTGCGGGTAAAAGCGATGCAATTCAGTATTTTGAAGGCAAACGGACGCAACCTGGCGCGTGGTTTCGCTGTCCTTGTGGTTGCGGGCACCGCGGCGGGATGCAGTTCCCAGGTCTCGCGGTTCAACAGCGTCGATGACGTCTTTACCTCCTCGACCAACAACCAGCGCGCCATCATCGACAAGCAGGACGCCGCACAGCCTTATCCGGGCGATGCGCCGGTGTCGGCCGCGCCGCTCGACGGCAGCCATACCCAGTCGGTCAGCCGCGCAAGCCTCGAGCCGGTTACGACGCAGCAATTGCCGCCGGTCAGCCAGTCGCAGCCGGCGCCCGCCAGTCCGGCTCGCACCGCTTCGGCGCCAGCCGCCTCACAGGTTGACCGGACCGCAACCGGGACAGCGGCAAAGCCGTTCAAGGACGCACAGCCTGATGCACCGCGCATGGCGACGGCAGGCGGCGCACCGCGTGCTACCGAGATCGTCGTTAGGGATGGCGAGACCATCTCCGGCCTGTCGCGGCGCTACGGCGTGCCCGCAGACGCCCTTATGAAGGTCAATGGGCTAAGCGCGACCAACGGGCTGAAGACCGGCCAGAAGCTCGTCATCCCCGCCTATGCCTATTCAGGCAAGAAACCGGCGCCGAAGCTTGCCGACGCCAAGCCTGCGAACGACACCAAGCACGATTTGCCGGCCAAGGCGCAGGAGAGGGTGGCCGTGCTGCCGCAGCAGCCGAAGCTCAAGGAGGGCAAGTCCGCCGCGCAGGTGGATGCATCGGCCGCGGCAAGCCAGCCGAAGGACGGAAAAGCCGCACCCAAAACCACTGGTGCCGGTGGCAGCTACACGGTTCAGCAGGGCGACACGCTGTCGGCCATCGCCAGGAAGACCGGCGTCGGCGTGGTTGCGCTGAAGCAGGCGAACGGCATGCAGGACGGTCTGCTCAAGATCGGCCAGACCCTGAAGGTGCCGGCTGGCGGAACCGCGACAGTTGCCAGCGCCAAGCCGGCAAAGGTCGATCCGGTAACGACTGCCACCACCCCGCCTGCGGCAACGACCACGCCGTCGGAGACGCTCGCCGCCTACACACCGCCCCAAAAGGCCGCGAAGGTCATCCAGCAGGCAGAGGATGACGACGCGGTGGCGCCAAACGCCACCGGTATCGGCAAGATGCGCTGGCCGGTACGCGGCCGCGTGATCTCCAGCTTTGGCGGCGGCAAGGATGGTGTCGACATCGCCGTGCCGGAAGGAACCCCGGTCAAGGCGGCCGAGAACGGTGTCGTCATCTATGCCGGCGATGGTCTTAAGGAATTCGGCAATACGGTTCTGGTGCGCCACGAGAACGGGTTGGTTACAGTCTATGGCCACGCCCGCTCGATCGAGGTCCAGCGCGGCCAGAAGGTCAAGCGCGGCCAGGAAATCGCGCAGTCCGGCATGAGCGGCACCACCGACTCGCCGAAACTGCATTTCGAAGTCCGCAAGAATTCGGCGCCGGTCGATCCTTCGACCTATCTTGAATAAAAGAAAGTCGATCCTTCGACCTATCTTGAATAAAAGAAAGTCGATCCTTCGACCTAACAAGAAAAACGATTGCGCGCCGCCTGACCTCCAGTCCGGCCCGCCGGCTCAGCCCGCCCCGCAAGGGGCGGGCTTTTTCAGTCTTTGTCCCTAATCTTTGAGAGATTTGCCGAGCCGGCCTGCCAGATCCTGGGTGAATTGCCAGGCAACGCGGCCCGAACGGCTGCCGCGTGTCGTCGCCCATTCCAGCGCCTCGGCGCGCAGCGTCTCGGGAGCGATGGCAAGACCGTGATGGCTGATATAACCGTCGATCATGTCGAGATACTCGTCCTGCGAGCATTTGTGGAATCCGAGCCAGAGGCCGAAACGGTCGGACAGCGAGACTTTTTCCTCGACCGCCTCTGACGGGTTGATGGCGGTCGAGCGCTCATTGTCGATCATGTCGCGCGGCAACAGATGCCGCCGGTTCGATGTGGCATAGAAGATGACATTTTCCGGGCGGCCCTCGACGCCGCCTTCGAGCGCCGCCTTCAGCGACTTGTAGGACGTATCGTCGTGGTCGAAGGAGAGATCGTCGCAAAACAGGATGAAACGGTAAGGCGCCGCCTTCAGCAAATTCATCAGCTTCGGCAGCGTGTCGATGTCCTCGCGGTGGATCTCGATGAGCTTGAGCGGCAGGTCCAGCTTTGCCGACGCGTTGATGGCGGCATGCACGGCCTTGACCAGCGAGGACTTGCCCATGCCGCGCGCGCCCCACAACAGCACGTTGTTGGCTGCGTAACCGGCGGCGAAGCGCTCGGTGTTGTCGACCAGTATGTCGCGGACGCGGTCGACGCCGCGGATCAGGCCGATGTCGACGCGGTTGACCTTGAACACCGGCTCCAGATAACCGGGATCAGCCTGCCAGACGAAGCAATCGGCCTCGCCGAGATCGGTTTCCGGCACCGGCGGCGGAGCGAGGCGGGCGACCGCCTCGATCAGGCGGTCGAGCTTCTTGTTCAGGGCTTCGATGGTGCTGTCGGTCATTTCTTGTCTTTTTGTATCTGCATTCAGGAAGGCGTGACAACGGAACCTATTTGATTCCGGCGGTTTCGGAACCGGCTACAACCTTTTGTTAGAGCATGATCTTTTCCGAAACCGCGCTCCATTTTTCGGGATCATGCTCTAACACGGCTCAAGCAGCCCGAAAAGCAGCCGAAATGCCTGGCCGCAGTTGCATTGGCAAGTTTACCGACTATATTCCGGCCAAATTTCATGGGGCCGCCAAATTTCCCCAGGACGGTTTGGCGGCTGTTTTTCAAAATTCAGGAGTACCTCGATGTTCGTGACACCGGCATATGCCCAAGGCGTCGGCACCTCCCCGGATATGTTCATCAGCATTTTGCCGTTTGTCCTGATTTTCGTGATCATGTATTTTCTGATCATCCGGCCGCAGCGCACGCAGTTGAAAAAGCGCGGCGAGATGCTGGCGGCGGTTCGCCGCGGCGACACGGTCATCACCGGCGGCGGTTTCGTCGGCAAGGTGACCAAGGTGATCGACGACAACGAGCTCGAGATCGATCTCGGCGGTGGCACCAAGGTAACGGCGCTGCGCTCGACGATTGCCGATGTGCGCGTCAAGGGCGAGCCAGTGGCGAACCAGAACGCCAAGAAATAGCCGAAATTTCTGGCGGAGCGGTCCGCGGATACGCCGCTTACGGACGACGCCATTTGCTTTATTTTCGCACTTCAAGACGACCCTGTCTGGCTGGCCACCCGGTCCAGGGCGCCAACGATCTCGTGATGCCATTGCGCGCTGGTCTCTTGCCGGCAAGATTGACAATAGTGGAAGAAAGCCCGATGGCAGCACCAAAGTGAACTGCCTCGTGCTCGACAATCACCCATGCGCGGAGCGAGGCGAGCCGGTGGCGAACCAGAACGCCAAGAAATAACCCAATTCCAGGCGGAACGATCCGCCAGAATGCCCTGACGGACGACGCCATATGCTCTATTTCTCGCGCTTCAAGATGATCCTGATCTGGCTGGCCGTGGCCGCCACAGTGATCTTCGCTGCGCCCAATCTTTTCTCAGCCAGCACGCTGGCCAAGCTTCCCGACTGGGTGCCGAAGCGCCAGATGACGCTCGGCCTCGATCTGCAGGGCGGCTCGCATATCCTGCTCAGGATGGATCCGAACGATCTGACCAAGGATCGGCTGGAGACGACGCGCGACCAAATCAGGACACTGCTGCGCGACGCCAAGATCGGTTACACCGGCCTTGCCGGATCAGGCCGGACCGTGCAGGTCCGTATCACCGATCCCGGACAGTTCGATGCCGCCAAGACGGCGCTGAAGACACTGACCGACCCGGTGGCGGCCGGCCTGTTCAGCGGCGGCTCCGTCCAGGAGATGTCGCTGGATGATTCCGAGCCCGGCCTGCTCAAATTCACCGTTACCGACGCCGGCATCAAATACCGCACGTCGACGGCGCTGGCGCAGTCGCTCGAGGTCGTCGAGCGCCGCGTCAACGAACTCGGCACCACCGAGCCGATCGTGCAGCGCCAAGGCGACGACCGCATTCTGGTCCAGGTGCCGGGCCTGCAGGATCCGCAAAGGCTGAAGGAAATTCTTGGCCAGACCGCCAAGCTGACCTTCCAGATGGTCGACCAGTCGATGCCGGTGCAGGACGCGCTCAACGGTCGACCGCCGGCGGGATCCTCAGTGTTGTATTCTCAGGATGATCCGCCGGTTCCGTATCTGATCGAGAACCGCGTCATCGTTTCGGGCGAAAATCTCGTCGATGCGCAGGCGACGTACAATTCCCAGACCAATGAGCCGGTGGTTTCGTTCACCTTCGATTCCAAGGGAGCCGCGCGTTTCGGCCAGGCGACCTCGCAGAATGTCGGCAAGCTGTTTGCCATTATCCTCGACAATCAGGTGATTTCGGCGCCGCAGATCCGCGAACCGATCCTTGGCGGCAGCGGCCAGATCTCGGGCAATTTCACCGCCGAGAGCGCCAACGACCTCGCCGTGCTGTTGCGTGCCGGCGCGCTGCCGGCGACACTGACGGTGATCGAAGAGCGTACAGTAGGCCCTGGGCTCGGCGAGGATTCCATTCACGCCGGCAAGGTCGCCGGCGTGATCGGCTCCATCCTCGTCGTCGTGTTCATGTTTGTGGCCTACGGCTTTCTCGGCTTCATTGCCAACATCGCGCTGGCGGTGCATGTGGCGATGATCATCGCGTTGCTATCGTTGCTGGGGGCGACACTGACATTGCCGGGCATTGCCGGCATCGTGCTGACCATCGGCATGGCGGTCGATTCAAATGTCCTCATCTACGAGCGCATCCGCGAGGAGCGGCGAAACGGTCGCTCTGTCATCCAGGCGATCGACACGGGCTTTTCGAAAGCGCTGGCGACCATCGTCGATTCGAACGTCACCTCGCTGATCGCGACGGTGGTGCTGTTCTGGCTCGGGACCGGGCCGGTGAAGGGCTTTGCCGTAACCTTCGCCATCGGCATTCTGACCACCGTCTTCACCGCCTTCACCTTCACCCGGTTGCTGGTGTCGATCTGGCTTCGCCGCGCCCGCCCGAAGGAGTTGCCGCGCGCGCCGGTGACCTTCGTCCCGGCGGGTACGAGAATTCCGTTCATGGGCATCCGCCGCTGGACATTCGCGCTGTCCAGCGTGCTGTCGATCCTGGCGGTCGTGCTGTTCATGACCGTCGACATCAATTACGGCATCGACTTCAAGGGCGGTTCGCTGATCGAGGTCCAGGCCAAGGATGGCACCGCCGACATTGCCGACATTCGCGGCAGGCTTTCGGA
This sequence comes from Mesorhizobium sp., assembly GCA_004020645.1. Taxonomy (GTDB): domain Bacteria; phylum Pseudomonadota; class Alphaproteobacteria; order Rhizobiales; family Rhizobiaceae; genus Mesorhizobium. The sequence continues at coordinate 70,174 of SAQL01000015.1, forward strand.
ACTCAACATCGGCGAAGTGCAGGTGCAGCAGTTCGGCGACCCGAACGACGTCTTGATTCGCGTCGGCACGCAGGAGGGCGGCGAGAACGCCGAACAGACCGTCATCGACAAGGTGCGCGGCGAGTTGCAGGACCATTACGATTTCCGCCGCGTAGAGGTGGTGGGACCGACGGTTTCCGGCGAGCTCGCCAAGCAAGGCACCATCGCCATGCTGATAGCGCTGCTCGGAATCCTGATCTATGTCTGGTTCCGCTTCGAATGGCAGTTCGCGGTCGGCGCCATCATCGCCACGGTCCACGATGTGGTCATGACGATCGGCTTCTTCGTCATCACCGGTCTCGAATTCAACCAGTCGTCGCTCGCGGCGATACTCACCATCATCGGCTATTCGCTTAATGACACGATCGTCGTCTATGACCGTGTTCGCGAAGACTTACGAAAATACAAGAGAATGCCGCTGCCGCAATTGTTGAACAACGCCATCAACGAGACGCTGTCGCGAACGACGCTGACCTCGGTGACGACGATGCTAGCGCTGCTGGCGCTGGTGCTGTTCGGCGGCGAGGTGATCCGTTCGTTCACGCTGGCGATGCTGTTCGGCGTCGTCTTCGGAACCTATTCGTCGATCTTTATCGCCGCGCCACTGCTCATCCTGTTCAAGCTGCGGCCGCAGGCCGCGACGGCCGATGAGGAGAAGCCGGTGAGCGGCGGCAAAGCCATGGCAACCTGACGATTGCCGCGGCAGAAACATCTATTTGCTGGTGGTCCCTATCGTTCTAACATTCGCAAACGACGCTGTTGGAATGGGATGGGAATGTTAGAATCGGACCACTAGTGGCAAAAGGTATCGTCATCCGCGAAGCGCATTTCCCTGGCCGTGCGCCGATCGAGGCCTACGGCAATGGCGGGTTTCGTTTCGCCGACATGTCGCATCGCGGCTCGCTCCTGTGCCTGCCGTCGGGCATCTATGGCTGGGAGCCGGCCGATCCGCTGGCACTGACGGCGGCGGATTTCGCCAAGCTGCTCAACGAGGCTGACAAGGTCGAGATCCTGCTGGTCGGCGCCGGCAAGGATCTCCGGCCGTTGCCGGCGGCGCTGCGTACTGCGCTGAAGGCGGTGGGCATTGCGGCCGATCCGATGTCGACAGGCGCGGCCGTGCGGACCTACAATGTTCTTCTGGCGGAAAACCGTGCGGTGGCCGCTGCACTGATTGCCGTCGAGTGACGTGAGCGAAAACGCCAAAATCGTCATGGAAACGGTGCGAGCTGCCGACCATGACCGCTATGTTTGCGCGCTCTACGCGCCTGAGGACAAGCGTGACGCACTTTTTTCGCTCTATGCCTTCAATGCGGAGATATCAGGCATTCGCGACCGTATCCGCGAGGCGCTACCCGGCGAGGTGCGGCTGCAATGGTGGCGCGATGTCATCGCAACCGAGTACAGTGGAGACGGGGTCGGCCATCCTGTCGCGGACGCGCTAAAGGCTACGATTTCCGCCCACCACCTGCCGATACCCGCCTTCGAGAACATGCTCGAAGCCCGCGTTTTCGATCTCTATGACGACCCTATGCCGTCGCGCACCGACCTGGAAGGCTATTGCGGCGAGACCGCAGCGGCGCTCATCCAGCTTGCAGCGATGGTGCTCGATCCCGTCGCAGCACCGCGGTTTGCTGAACTTGCGGGCAGGGCAGGTTGCGCACAAGCGATGACCGGTTTTTTGCTGCTGCTGCCATTGCACCGCAAGCGCGGGCAGTGCTTTGTCCCGACCGACATTCTTGCCGCGGCAGGATCATCGCCGGAAGAGTTCGTTACAGGCGATGGCGGGCCGGGCGCAGAACGCGCTGTCGCGGCGATGATCGCGCTGGCGCAAGAACATCTTGCCGCTTTCGAAAGCGGCGCATCGGCGTTGCCGGTTTCGCTGCGACCGGCATTTCTGCCGCTGGCCTTGTCGCGCGCCTATCTCGGAAAGATCGAAGGCTCTCGTCAGTCACCTTTGAACGGCGTGGCTCGGCTCTCGGCCTGGCGCCGGCATTGGCTGCTGTTGCGTCGCGCAATGCGAGGCTGGCCGGACGCCTGAAAGCTGCCAAGTATGAAGGAATCCGGGGGGAACGGAATGCCGGAATTGTCACCGCGATCGTTGAGCTGGGCATGGAACTGTTCATCATGATGGATCGCTCGATCCACCATGTCTCGCGCGAGTTGCGAAATCCGGCTCTTTACCCTGTCGATTGCCTCTTCGAGCGGAACAGCGGGCCTTGTGTCCTTGATCGATGCCTTCACACGCGCCCTGATCGACGCCATGCGCTCGGCATGTTCTTTCTCTTCGCGTTGGAAGGCGCGAAGTGCTGCGCGGATGACCTCGCTCGCCGATCCGAAGGAGCCATCCTCGACTTTTTCGCGGATCATACGCGCCATGGCGGGCGTGACAGTAACTGACAGTTTCTCGGCGGACTCCATGGCATTGCTCCTGTGGTGGGAGAGTAGGATAATATCCTACTCTCCCTGTCGACCGATCGACAAGAACAGACAGGCGGACTATTTCGCCGCTTCCGTCGCCGGTGATGCAAGTCCCAGCCATTCGCGGCAGTCGGCCAGTGCGCGTGACGTCACCGCACGCCGCTTGGCGATGGTCTTGTCCTTGCCGCGCAGGCGCTTTCCCTCGGCTTTCGGCGCTTCCACAGGGGGAAACAGGCCGAAATTGATGTTCATCGGCTGGAAGGAGCGCTTTCCCGGCTCGTCGTCGGAAACGATGTGACCGCCGGTAATATGGTTGAGCAGCGCCCCAAAAGCTGTGGTCATCGGCGGCAGCGCCGGCGCGTGGCCCAACCGCTCGGCGGCGGCAAAGCGCCCGGCAAGCAGGCCGATGGCGGCACTTTCGACATAGCCTTCGCAGCCGGTGATCTGACCGGCGAAGCGCAGGCCGGGCCGCGACTTCAGCTGCAGCGATTGGTCAAGCAGCGTCGGCGAATTGATATAGGTGTTGCGATGCAGGCCGCCGAGGCGGGCAAACTCGGCGTTTTCGAGGCCCGGGACGGTGCGGAACACGCGCACCTGCTCGGCGTGCTTCAGCTTGGTCTGAAAGCCGACCATGTTGTAGAGCGTGCCTAGCGCATTGTCCTGTCGCAGCTGCACGACGGCATAGGCCTTCACCGATGGATTGTGCGCATTGGTAAGCCCCATCGGCTTCATCGGCCCATGGCGCAGCGTCTCGACGCCGCGCTCGGCCATGATCTCGACCGGCAGACAGCCGTCGAAATAGGGCGTGCCTTCCCATTGCTTGAATTCAGTTTTCTGACCGTCGACAAGCGCCTGCACGAAGGCAAGGTACTGATCCTTATCCATCGGACAGTTGATGTAATCCTTGCCGGTGCCGCCAGGCCCGACCTTGTCGTAGCGCGACTGGAACCAGCAAATGTCCATGTCGATCGTGTCGAAATGGACGATCGGCGCGATGGCGTCGAAGAAGGCGAGCGCATCGGCGCCGGTCACTTCCGCGATCGATTGGGCGAGGCCAGGTGAGGTCAGTGGACCGGTGGCGATGATCGCCTGGTCCCAGTCCGCCGGCGGCAGGCCGGGCACTTCCTCGCGCTGGATGGTGATGAGCGGGTGCGCTTCGAGCTTTTTGGTCACTGCTTCGGAAAATCCGTCGCGGTCGACGGCCAGCGCACCGCCGGCGGGCACCTGGTTGGCATCGCCAGCGCTCATGATCAGCGAACCGGCCAGCCGCATTTCGGCGTGCAGCAGGCCGACGGCGTTGGTTTGCGCATCGTCGGAGCGGAAGGAATTGGAACAGACGAGCTCGGCCAGCCCATTCGTCTTGTGCGCATCGGTGCCGCGGACGGGACGCATTTCATGCAGGACAACGGGAACGCCGGCCTCGGCCGCCTGCCAAGCGGCTTCGGAGCCGGCGAGACCGCCGCCGATGACGTGAATGGGATTCTTGCTCATGAGGGCCGAAATAGTCGCTTGTAGCTGCGATTGCAATTGCCCCGGTTAGCGGCGCTGTTGCCGCCAAGTGCTGCAATCGTCTACTGTCGGAGAATGGACGGGAGTCTCGGGATCTTTGCCAGAGCGACCTTTCTGACAGTCGTGATCGCCATGGGCGGATCAGCGGCCGCCGGCGAACTGGCCGCGACGGCTTCTAAGCGGATCCCCATATGCCACGGCTACAGTTGCAACTATCGCACGATGCTGGCGCTTGGCCCCGGTGACGGCGCGCGTTTCCGCTCTATCCTGCGTGCGGGTGCGGGTTCGCCCCAAGCCGAGCGCTCCGCTATTTCGAAGGCTGTCCGCTATTTCGAGCAGCGCATTTTCCGGGCCACTGGCGTTCGCGATCTGCCGCAATCGGAATTCGGTGCATCGCGCATCAGGGGCCAGATGGATTGTGTCGACGAATCGACCAATACGCATGCGCTGCTGGTCTATCTTGCCGAGCGAAAACTGCTCAGGTTTCATAAGGTCGAGGACAAGGCTTCGCGAGGCCTGTTTGTCGACGGACGCTATCCCCATTGGACAGCGGTGATCAGCGACCGCGGGGGCACCGAATGGGTGGTGGACACCTGGTATGCGCCGATGGGCGGCGCACCGGACATTTTTCCGTTGAGCCAGTGGAAGAAACGGGGCGTTCTGGAAAGCGGTGCGCTGGACTGACAGGGACATGCCGCCAAAACGGCTCCCAGAGCGCCTTGACCCTGAAAAACAACAACACCCGCCGGGGGAGGAGGTCCGGCGGGTGTCGTTTTGCTGGTCGATCCTCGGGAGGAGGTGAAGATCGACCGTATTCGTCATCGCCGGGGAGGAGGTCGGCTTTGACGAAATTCCTTTCGCCTGATGAACGGGGGGCGAAACCCCTGACGAAATTTGGTTCGCCCCTGGGACGAAATTCGTTTCGCCCTTGGGAAACAACGCCCGCCGCGGGAGGAGGTGCGGCGGGCGCCGTTTTTGTGGTCAACCCTCGGGAGGAGGTGAAGGCTGACCGTATTCGTCAGGGTCGGGGAGGAGGTCGACCCTGGCGAAATTCCTTAACTAGATCGCCTTGCGGGCGATGCTCTTGATCTCTTCGCGGACGATGCCGAGATCATGCAGCTGGCGGTTCGAAAGGCGACCCAGCTCGGTAACCGTCGAGCGATAAACGCGCCAGTTACGATAGTTGCGGATCAGGTTCATTGTCGTTCTCTTTTCAAGTCAAACTGGTTCGGACCATTTGCGGTCCGAAGAGGATTAGACCGCCTTGCGGGCGACGTAGTGGATGTCGCTGCGGCTGATGCCGAGGTCGGTCAGTTCGCGGGTGCTCAGGCGGCTCAGCTCGGAAACGGTGTCCCGGTAGCGGCGCCAGTTGCGGTAGTTGCGGATCAGGTTCATGGTATTTCTCGTTTCGTCTTTCTTCCGGATCATTCCGTCTTTGTGTACGCCCTGAAGATAGGTGGGGTCATATCGATTTAAAAGCGCTATTGGTGCATGGCAGCAATGCAAATTGTGCAATGCACCATCGCCGCCAAATCACGTCTTCGACATAGATAGGCCCGAATCGGAAAATGCCGTAGCGTCAACGGTTTGGCCGGATCGGCTGAAAAAAGAGCAAGCTGGGGGAGAAAGGCATGGCGAACTATTCGTCACGCGTCAGGACCGATATCGCACGATGGCTGCAGGCTGACCTGATCGACGTCTCGACGGCCGACGTGCTGACGCGCGACGTCGAGGCCAATGAGCGCAAATCACTGAGCTTCGGCTCGATCCTGGCGATGATGGCGGCGCTGCTTTTTGGTGCGGCCGTCCTTATCTTCGTCGCCGCCAATTGGGAAGCCATCCCGCGGCTGGCGCGGGTGGCGGCGCTCTTCGCCATCATCCTCGCCGGCTATGTCGGCGGCGGGGCGCTGAAGACACGCGACCATGCTGCTATCGGCGAGGCACTCTGGATTATCGCCGCGGCGGCATTCGGCGGATCGATCGCGCTGATCGGCCAGATGTATCATTTATCCGGCGACGAAACATCGGCCTTGATCACCTGGGGCGCTGGCACGGCCTTGGCGGCGGTTGCGCTGCGCTCGAACCCGCTGACCGTCGCTTCTGTCGGCATTGCCGACGCATGGCTGTTCCTGAGGGGGTTCGACTATTTCGGGCACGCGGAATTTCCGCATCTCTTCGTCGTCGTGGCGAGCGTGTTGTTCGCCATTTCGTTCTGGACCCGCAGCCAGGCGGCTCGGCACCTGATCATCCTGTCGGTCATTTTTTATCTCGTGCTGTTGTTTACGGAACACGAAACGCTGCAGGTCGCAGTCCCGCTCATTGTCGTGTCGACGCTGCTTTTCGCGGCTGCGATCTTCGCTGCCGGGCCCGTCGACCGGATATTGCAGCTTGGCGGCCGTCTGCCCTTACACGCGCTGATCGGATTTCTCAGCGGTCTGGCGATGGTGCAGTTCGAACTAGCCGGTGAGAGCAACAACAGCGCCTTCGGCATTGCCTCGGCCGTTGCGCTTGCCGGCATTGTCGCGGCGATTGTGCTGGGAGGCCGCGAGAGCAGGGGCTTGCGCTGGGTTGCCTATGCCGGCTTCGCCTTCGAACTCGCCATCATCTATGTGGTGATGCTGCAGTCGATGCTCGACACAGCAGGCTTCTTCCTTGCAGCCGCTGTGCTTCTTGGCCTGCTTGCCCTCGTCATCCTCCGCGTGGAAAAGCGCATGAGGGCTCGAGCGTAGAAGGAGCGGCGGCATGATGACCGGTAAAAGACTGATCATTTCGGCGGTGGCGCTGGCGCTTGTCCAGATCGGCTTCCTGAGCTGGATCATCGCCGGCCGGGCGGCGATCCTGCGCGACGGCAGGCAAGTGCTGCTGAGGGTCGAACCGATCGATCCGCGCGATCTCCTGCGCGGCGACTACATTTTGCTCAGCTACGACATTTCGCGCATACCGGTGAAGCTCATCGCCAACATTCCGGCCGGCAAGCTCACCAGCGACGACACGCCGATCGTGGTGAGGCTGAAGCAGGGCGCCGACGGCTATTGGGAGGCGACCGCGGCCTGGTTCGGGCAAGCGCCTGCGCCGGCAGCATCCGACGAAGCCGATATCGTCGGGCATGTGGCTGAGGGGTGGGATCTCAGCGTAGCCACGACGATCGCGCCGAATTACGGTATTGAACGCTTCTATCTGCCGGAAGGCGAGGGGATGGCGATCCAGAACGACATGCGGGTGCGGCCATTCGGCATCCGCGTCGCAATCGCAGCCGATGGCGCCGCGCAGATCAAGGCGCTGATGGACGGCGACAAGACGTTGTTCGAGGAACCGCTTTATTAGAATTGGAAGCGTGGCCGGCCGGTCAGCGTCAACTTCCATGTGCTGCCGGCAGCGAGAGACACGGAAGCGGAAGGCGGCTTGGAGTTACACGATGCCCAATGGTGGCTAGGACCAGAACGGCCCGAGCACGAATATGGCCATGAGTGCAATAAAAAGCACAGCGATGATCACGGCGCCCCACATGAGGACGTTTCTGGTGCCGCGTTGCTCTTCCTCGCGAGATAGGTCTTTAGCCATCGCACGGATCCTTTTGTGAAGGTCGATGACTCAGCAACGTGTCTTGCCAAAGCTGGTTCCCGGCAGCCATCTCGAGCAGGATCAGCTTTCAGGGGGGCCTCTTGATGCCCTGCCGAGCAGGTCGCCACCCAAGGGAACCCAGCGTTTCCAGGCTTTCTGGTGAAAAACCTGGTGCGGATGAAGGGACTCGAACCCCCACGCCTTTCGGCACTGGAACCTAAATCCAGGGCGTCTACCAATTCCGCCACATCCGCGTCGCCCGGCAATCCCATGTAGTCATCATTCTGTCAATGTCGCGGTCAAAATAGGGGCCGTTCGCCGGCGCATGATCCCGAAAATCGAAAAATCGTTTTTCGGGAGCATGCGCCAAAATCAAGGTGCTACAGCGTCCTTGCGCGTCCTAGAAGGACGCGCGGCGCTGTAGACGCGAAGATGGTTGAAAATTAGCCGCGCCTGTGACAAAAGGCGTGTCGAATGTGACGGGATGCGACGATCCGCTTCTGCAGAATGTGATAAGAAGTAGGAAGAACAAAGACTTATTCACATTTTGGAGCGTATTTCTGGAGGATTTGAGCCGCGTTGGGCGGACAGATCGCCAAGTCCCGCACCAAAAGCCATTCCCGGCAAGATCATACCGGCAGGCTGTAAACGGCAGGAGCCGTTTGGCTGCCTCATTGGTGGAAACAAAGGTTCTATGATGCAGGTCACCGAAACGCTCAACTCCGGTCTCAAGCGCGAGATCAAGATCACCGTGCCGGCCGGTGACATGGAAGCCAAGCTGATGGCGCGGCTTTCCGATGCCAGGAGCAAGGTTCGCATAAACGGCTTCCGTCCCGGCAAGGTGCCGGTGCAGCACCTGCGCAAGGTCTATGGCAAGTCGTTCATGGCCGAAGTGGTCAACGAGATCCTCAACGATTCGACCCGTTCGATCATTACGGGTCGCGGCGAAAAGGCTGCTATGCAGCCCGAAGTAATCATGACCGAGGACGAGAAGGAGGCCGAGAAGATCCTGGCCGGCGGCGCCGACTTCGAATTCCGGCTGAACTACGAGATTATCCCGCCGATCGAGATCAAGGATTTCTCCGACATCAAGGTGACGCGTCAGGTGTTCGACGTGCCGGATTCGGAAATCGACGAGCAGGTCCAGCGTGTCGCCGAATCGGCGCGCACCTACGAACCGAAGACCGGCAAGGCCGCCGAAGGCGACCGCGTGACGATCGACTATGTCGGCAAGATCGATGGCGAAGCCTTCAGCGGCGGCGCCGGCACGGACCAGCCGCTGGTGCTCGGCTCCAAGGAATTCATTCCCGGCTTCGAGGACCAGCTCATCGGCAGCAAGGCCGGTGACGAGACGCAGGTCACGGTCACGTTCCCGGAAAACTACCAGGCGGCGCATCTGGCCGGCAAGGAAGCGACCTTCGACGTTACCGTCAAGGAAGTGTCCAAGCCCGGTGCGTTGGAAATCAACGACGAAATGGCCAAGAATCTCGGCCTGGAGTCGCTGGAGCGTTTGCGTGACGTGGTGCGCGGCCAGATCGAGAACCAGTTCGGCTCGATGACGCGCCAGAAGATCAAGCGCCAGCTGCTCGACCAGCTCGATGCCGCCTACTCGTTCGAGGCGCCGTCGAAGCTCGTCGAGGCCGAGTTCAACAACATCTGGAATCAGGTCAACCGCGATCTGGAAGCCGCCGGCCGTACCTTCGCCGACGAGGAGACGACGGAAGAAGAAGCACGCGCCGAATATATGCGGCTTGCCGAGCGTCGTGTGCGTCTTGGCCTGGTTCTCGCCGAGATCGGCGAGAAGGCCGGCATCACCGTGTCGGACGAGGAATTGCAGCGCGGCCTGTTCGAGCAGGTGCGCCGCTATCCGGCCAACCAGCAGCAGGAAGCCTTCGAATTCTACCGCAGCAATCCCGAAGCGCTGAACACGCTGCGCGCGCCGCTGTTCGAGGAGAAGGTGGTCGACCATCTGCTCGGCCAGATCTCCGTCACCGACGTCAAGGTCAGCAAGGAAGAGCTGATGGCCGACGACGAGGACACCGAGACGGCCAAGGCAAAGCCGGCGAAGAAAGCCGCAGCGAAAAAGGCCGACGCCAAGAAGGCCGACGATACGGAAGAGCCCAAGAAAAAGGCCGCGCCGAAGAAGAAAGCTGCCAAGGACGCCGAATAACACGGCATTCTGCTGGATTTGAAAGGCCGCCCTCGAGGCGGCCTTTTCGTTGCTGCCGACGTCGCAAGGCCGCCGCCGCCCTAGTCGCGAGGCAATTGATTGACTAGGATCCGCATCACCGTCACTCGCTTGGGCAGTTCAATAAGAAACTCTTCGTCACGCGGCAGGTGGTGGATCTGGTGCGGGTCGCCGCCGGTGAAGCTCGCCATGGCTTCGACGTCAGGCCAGTACGAGATCGTCACGAACTCTGTTTCTTCCTCCCGATTTTCGCGAAACAACTGCACGCCAAGTGCCTTCTCCTGAAGCGGCGGAATGCCTTCGCGGCGTAGGTAGGGCTCGTAAGGCGTCTGCCAGATCACGGCGTGTCCTTCCTCGCCAGATCCGGGCGATTGTGGCGTTGTCGATCATGGAGTGCGCTCCTCTCGATGATTGTCACGAGGATGGGGCAGCGATGGCGGAATCCGCTGCGGTGTTGTGCAGGCGACTAATCCAGGACCTTGCCCAGAAACCGTCGCACCAGTGGCAGGGCGACCTCGAAATGGGTCTCCAGCAGCCAGTGCCCTGCGTCGTCCAGCAAATGCAGTTCGGCCTCGGGGAGATCGCGCAGATAGGCGCGCGCTGCCTGCTCGGGCATGTATTCGTCCTTCGGTCCCCAAAGGATTATTGCCGGCGGCCGCTGCTCGCGCAGGTATTCCTGGTAGCGAGGGAACCAGTCGAGGTTAGCCTTGAGCTTCTCCATCAATCCGACTGAAAGCGCACGGCGCACTGGCGTATCCATCAGCGGCCAATGCAATTTCCACAGATCGGGCGGGACACGTTGGGCGACGTGTTCATCGACTTCGCCGACGAACTCGGCGCGAAAGCCGTCCTCGCTCACCGCCTTTTCCAGCGGCGCGCGGTTCTCTTGTGACGGATCCCGCCAGAAGCGCTGGATCGTTTCGTATTTAGGGCCAAGAGCATCCGCGTAGATGTCGCCATTCTGGATGACGAGGCCCCTGATCCGCGATGGATGCGCTATAGCGTGGCGCAGGCCGATCTGCGAGCCGTAGTCGTGCAGCCATAGCGCGTAGCTGCCGAGCCCCAGCGCGTCGGTGAACCGGTCCAGAAAAGTCGCGTAGGCGTCAAAATCATAACCGAACCGTGCCGGATCGGGGGTTCCACTATAGCCAAAGCCGGGGAAGTCCGGCGCGACCGTTCGCCAGCGATCGGCGAGTGCCGGCATCAGCCGGCGATATTGGAAGGATGAGCAGGGATAGCCATGCGGAAGCAACAACACCGGCGCGGCGTCAGGACCTGCTTCTCTGTAAAAGACCGTGTCGCCATCGATCGTGCGGGTGCCGTGGCGCACCTCGAGGACGCTCCTGTCGTTCATGGACGCTTCTCTGATCTTTGATCTTGCAGACGTTGAACCGTAGCTGGTCTAACGCCGTTAGCCAGTATGCGTTCCGACTGCGCGCTCGACGCCGATCGAGCGGCCTTATCGCTTCGGCGGCAATCCTGCTGATCGACTTGTTCTATCTGCCGGCCAGATTCTGTGGTATGCAGATGCCGCAATTCCATACGGGAGACGCGGATATTCCGCTCTGTCGTGCAAGGGGCGCATGGCGGCGAAAGTGTCGGCAGGCGCAGATCGTCCAAGACAGGTTTGGCGATCGGGGAGGGAATGCCATGCGTGCAATCGCGTTTTTCGTCGTCGTCTCGGTTGCGACCTTTGTCACAAACCAATCCCAGGCACAGGATGCCGCCGCGGGTGAGAAGGTCTTCGCCAAATGCAAGGTCTGTCACGTCGTGGACAAGGACCAGAACAAGGTCGGTCCATCGTTGAGCGGCGTCATCGGCCGGACAGCCGGCACGCATCCGGGGTTCAAATATTCCAAAGCCATGACCGAGGCGGGTAAATCCGGCGTCAAATGGGACGACGCCACGCTGACGAATTATCTTCGCGATCCCAAGGCCATGATCAAAGGCGGGAAGATGGCGTTTCCCGGCCTCAAGAAAGACGAGGATCTCGCCAACGTCATCGCCTATCTGAAGCAATTTTCCAAATGACCCGGTTCTTCCGCCAGGAAGTAACCCGGTTCTTCCGCCAGGAAGTAACCCGGTTCTTCCGCCGGCCGCTGGGCCGGCCAGATTGCCTGTCCCCATCGGTGGTCGCCTGAATGTCGGCTCGGGAAAGCGGCCTCAAGGATACCGGTATCCAGATCTCGGAAGCGACGGTCAGTGATTTTTTCGCGCTTCTGAAACCACGCGTCATGGCGCTTGCTGTTTTTACCGCTTTCGTCGGCCTGATGGTGGCGCCTGAGGCAATGAATCCGGTCATCGCCGTGATTGCAATCGGTGCAATTGCGGTTGGAGCGGGAGCGGCCGGGGCACTCAACATGTGGTACGATGCCGATATCGACGCGTTGATGTCGCGCACGTCAAAGCGGCCGGTCCCGTCAGGCCGGGTCATGCCAGGCGAAGCTCTCGGCTTCGGCCTGGTGCTTTCCGTACTTTCGGTCATGACGCTCGGCGTGCTGGTTGGGTGGCTTGCCGCATCGCTGCTGGCTTTCACCATCTTCTTCTATGTCGTCATCTACACGATGTGGCTGAAACGCTCGACGCCGCAGAATATCGTCATAGGCGGCGCCGCGGGTGCCCTTCCTCCTGTCATCGGGTGGGCGGCGGCCACCGGCAGCGTCGGGGCTGAAAGTCTCATCCTGTTTCTGATCATCTTCCTCTGGACGCCGCCGCATTTCTGGGCGCTCGCGCTTTTCAAGATCGGCGACTATGCTGCTGCCGGCATTCCCATGATGCCGAACGTGGCCGGCCAGGCTTCGACCAGAAAACAGATCTTCGTCTATTCACTGATTCTGGCACCAATCGGCGTGCTGCCTTGGGCTTTTGGATTCGCGAGCGGATTGTACGGGATCGTTTCGGCCGCATTGGGTGCGGGTTTCATCTGGCATGCCTGGAAGCTTCTGATCGACAAAAGGTGGGTTGAAGGCTGGGAGATCAAACGCGCAAAGGCGCTGTTTGCCTATTCGATTCTCTACCTTTTCGCGATCTTTGCCGTGCTGCTTGCCGATACCATTGCAATGCGTGTCCTCATATCAGCCGGAAATTGACGGCATGACCTGCCTCGTGGCTGCATTGAATCCTGATGTTCTCGGATTGCTTGCCGGGTTGAGAATCGGCGATTCCTGAACGAGGTGCGCTCCGAACCTGCTCAAACCTCACACTGGCACTGCGCAGAATCCCAGCAACAGCAGAATAACTACGCCAAGGCCGAGCATGAGAACGGTCTTTCCATCCATGACCTTCACCCTTCAACCCCAGCTTGGAGAATATCGAAGAAAGGCGGCTAGAGCTAGCCGGATCACCTGAGCCGTCCTTTCAAGACAAAGGGCGGCGACAAATCCCCTGCAAGAGCGTATGTTGATCATGGTGCAGGTCGCGGTTTTGCGTGGCCATTCACGCTGAACGGCAGCACCGTAAATCGCGACCTTACCGGACCTGGTCTGGAGGAATGGTCATGGCAAGTTTTCACGTGATTGCAGGCGCCAGCGAGACGCTGGAGCACACCAGAATTCGAAAGATCGGCGTTTCCGACCTTTTCGACGCGCTCAAGCGCGGCGTCGACGATTTCATGGTCAAACCGTCGCATATCGTTTTCCTCTGCCTGATCTATCCGCTTGTCGGCGTCGTGCTCGCCGTCTGGACGTCGGGCAACAATGCGCTGCCGCTGTTGTTTCCGCTGGTGTCGGGTTTTGCGCTGATCGGTCCGTTCGCGGCGATCGGCCTCTATGAGATCAGCCGGAGGCGGGAGGCCGGGCTCGATGCCTCCTGGGGTCACGCTTTCGAGGTCAGGAATTCTCCGGCGCTGCCGGCCATCGCGGCGGTCGGGATCATGCTGCTTGCGATCTTCATCGCCTGGCTTTTGACCGCGCAGATGTTTTACCAGCAGGTGTTCGGCCCGGCCCCGCCGGAATCGCTCTCCAGCTTCATCAGTGAAATATTCGCCACCGGACGCGGCTGGACGCTGATTATCCTTGGCCACGCCATCGGCTTCGTCTTCGCCGCGGTCGTGTTGTGCACCACGGTCGTCGCATTCCCGTTGTTGCTCGACCGCGACGTCGGCGCCTATGAAGCCATCCACACTTCGGTGCGCGTGGTCCTGGCGAACCCGATCGTGATGGCCGTGTGGGGGCTGATTGTCGCCGTCGCCCTGATCATAGGCTCGCTGCCGGTGTTCGCCGGGTTGGCGGTGGTGCTGCCGATCCTCGGTCACGCCACCTGGCACGTCTATCGCAAAGTTGTGGAATCGCCGGCTTCCCCCAAACCGGCGAGCTGAAAAAATCCTGCCTTGCCTTGCCGTGCCGGCGAGCGCGCCCGGTGCGGCAAGGCCTGAGCGTTCAGTAAGCCGGGTAGCTAAAGCGGGCTTTCTGTGCGTCGCTGGTCAGGTTGCGGAAATCCTTGCCGCTGACATGCACGAGCGTCCTGTGGTCGCCGCCCTCGAAATAGATGTCGGCGGCATTGCCGAGGCTTTCATCGAGGATCACCGGCACATCGTAGGCCGCGCCGATCGGCGGGATGGCGCCGGTGTCGCAATCCTTGAAAATCGACTCCACCTCGTCTTCGGAGGCGAGTCCGATACGTTTGTCCATGACATCCTGCAACGTGCCGAGCTCGATCCTGTGCGTGCTGGGGACCACGGCCAGCGCATAGCCACCGTCGTGGTGAACCACCACCGATTTGGCCATTATGCTGCCGGGCACATGCGCCGCTATGGCGGACTGCCTGCTTGTCGACGTGCGGTGGTGCTCGACGGTGTCGTAGGAAATTCCTTTCTCGTCGATAAAGTCCTTCAGTCTGTTTGCGATCGTCATCTTGAGCCTCCCTCGCTGGAGTTCGCGACGCATGTGGAAACGAGGGCATTCATTTTGCTTCTGTCGTTTCCGCTACCAACAGAAATGGGCCAGCTGTCAATTGTTTCAAGGCACAGGAGCGGCCCGCAAATAGCGCTCCCTGCTCTTGACAGGAGACGCCGTCGACAAACCCTGTACCCGGATGCGTGTCAGGGCTCGGCCCCAAAAAACACCGTCCGGGTGAGAAGCGTGTAATCCGATTCGAAGACCATCATTGCCACGAACACCAGCACCAGTATCGGCGGCAATATGATCGCATATGTCAGCGCCAGCCGTTCCCAGGCCATGTGCATGAAGACCGCGACGATCAGCCCAGCCTTGAGCATCATGAAGATCAGGATCAGCGACCATCTGAGATAGCCCTGGAGGCCGACGTAATCGACCAGATAGGAGCAGGCGCTGAGGATGAACAGCCATGCCCAGACCACCAGATAAAGCTTGATCGGGTGCTCCTGATGAACCTCCGCAGGGGCGATGCCAGCTACTGCCGGATCATGCGCTTGAGCTCCGTGCAGCGTATGTTGCCCCAGGCCGTTTGCGGTTGCTTCAGCCATATCTGCCTCTCACCAAAGCCATGTCTGCCTCTCACCAAAGATAGAAGAATGCGAAAATGAACACCCAGACCAGGTCGACGAAATGCCAGTAGAGTCCCATGATCTCGACGTGCTCGTAGCGGCCCCTGCGGCTGGTGAAGAAACCAGGCCGTCCCGTGTCGTAATCTCCGCGCCAGACCTTTCGCGCCACGATGATCAGGAAGATCACCCCGAACGTCACATGCGTGCCGTGAAAGCCGGTGATCATGAAGAAGGATGACCCGAACTGCGCCGCGCCCCACGGATTGCCCCAGGGCCGTACCCCTTCAGTGATCAGCTTGGTCCATTCGAAAGCCTGCATGCCGACGAAGGTCGCGCCGAGTGCTGCGGTCAAAAGCATGAGGATCGCCGTCTTGCGGCGGTCGTGGCGATAGCCGAAATTCACCGCCATGGCCATCGTTCCGCTGCTCGAGATCAGCACGAAGGTCATGATGGCGATGAGGATCAGTGGAATATTCGAGCCGCCAATGTGAAGGGCAAAGACCTCGCTCGGATTTGGCCACGGCACTCGGGTAGACATGCGCGCGGTCATGTAGGAGAGCAGGAAGCAGCCGAAGACGAAGGTGTCGCTGAGCAGGAAGATCCACATCATGGCCTTGCCCCAGGACACGTTCTTGAACGCGCGCTGATCCGAGGACCAGTCGGCGGCCACGCCCTGCAAGCCCGCCGGCCGCGGCTGTGTTTGGCCGATATGCGTCACTGTCGTGTCTGCCATCCGTCCGGCCCTCCTAGGTCAGCAACTGTCGGCAAATCTCGATAAAAGTAGCGGCCCAGCCGGCCAGAAGCGCGAAGATGGCGAGCCAGACGAAAAGCAGGAAATGCCAGTACATGGCGCACAATTCGACGCTGAGGCGAAGCCGCTCCGGCGGTGCTCCGTTCCAGGCGCCGGCAGTCGTTCTGCTCAAGGCGACCAGCCCTCCCAATATGTGCAGGCCATGCATCCCGGTTATCAGGTAGAAAAAACTGTTGGCCGGATTGGCGGTCAGCAAGTAGCCGTCGGCGGTCAGTTCCCGCCATGCCACAAGCTGTCCGACCAGGAAGGCAAGCGCGGTGAGCCCAGCCGTGACGAGGCCTAGCCTGACCGTGTCGATCTGACCCCGGCGAGCAGCGACCGAGGCGCATTGCAGCGCGATGCTGCTCAGGACCAGCACGCCGGTGTTGAACCAGAGCACGCGCGGCAGCGGCAGCGCCTGCCAGTCCGACAGCGCCATGCGCATGAGATAGGCGCTGGTGAAAAGCGCAAACAGGCAGCCGACGACGGCGAGGAAGACGCCGAGGCCGATCTTGGCGGTCGGCAGCGTCGATCCTTCCGGGCCGATAATATCCCCGATCACGCCTTGCTCGAGCCATGGCTTGGCCATCAGCCGCTGATGGGAAAGCCACCATCCGGCAAAGCCGACGATCACGAGGAGGAAGACCAGAATGACGCTCATGCCGGCTCCCTGGAGGATTCGAAGGAGCCCGGCATGTTTTGCGGGATAAAATCCTCCTTGGCGCCCGGCACGCTGTAGTCATAGGCCCAGCGATAGACGATCGGCAGTTCCTTGCCGAAATTGCCATGGGCGGGCGGTGTTTCCGGCGTTTGCCATTCGAGCGTCGTGGCGCGCCACGGATTGCCGCCGGCCTCGCGGCCGTGGCGAATGCTCCAGATCAGATTGAACAGGAACACGATTTGGGCAAAGCCGACGATGAACGCCATGATGCTGATGAAAGCGTTCAGATCGTGGGCCGACTCGGTCATCACCGTCGTGGCGGTCAGTTCGTGGTAGCGGCGCGGCACGCCCATCAGGCCGATATAGTGCATGGGAAAGAAAATCAGATAGGCACCGAGGAAGGTGACCCAGAAATGGAACTGGCCCATCGCCTCGTTCAGCATCCGGCCGGTGACCTTCGGGTACCAGTGATAGATCGCCCCGAAGATCACCAGAATCGGGGCGACGCCCATGACCATGTGGAAATGGGCAACGACGAACATCGTGTCCGACAGCGGAACGTCGACGACGACGTTGCCGAGAAACAGTCCGGTCAGCCCGCCATTGACGAAGGTGACGATGAAGGCCAGGGCAAAAAGCATCGGGACGGTGAGGTGGATGTCGCCGCGCCACAGCGTCAGCACCCAGTTGTAGACCTTGATCGCGGTCGGGACGGCAATGATCAAAGTCGTGGTGGCAAAGAAGAAGCCGAAATAGGGATGCATGCCGCTGACATACATGTGGTGCGCCCAGACCACGAAGCTCAGCGCACCGATGCCGACGATGGCCCAGACCATCATCCGGTAGCCGAAGATGTTCTTGCGCGCATGGGTGCTGATCAGATCGGACACGATGCCGAAGGCCGGCAGCGCCACGATGTAGACCTCGGGATGGCCGAAGAACCAGAACAGATGCTGGAACAGGATCGGGCTGCCGCCGCCGTGCTGCAATTGCTCGCCCATCTCGACGATGGCCGGCATGAAGAAGCTGGTGCCGAGCGCACGGTCGAACAGCATCATCACGCAGGCGACAAACAGCGCCGGGAAGGCGAGCAGCGCCATGACCGTGGCGGTGAAGATACCCCAGACGGTCAGCGGCAGGCGCATCAGCGTCATGCCGCGTGTGCGGGCCTGCAGCACCGTCACGACGTAGTTCAAGCCGCCCATGGTGAAGCCGATGATGAACAGGATCAGCGAGACGAGCATCAGGATGATGCCCCAGTCCTGGCCGCCTGGCGTGCCGGTCATGATCGCCTGCGGCGGGTAGAGCGTCCAGCCGGCGCCGGTCGGTCCGCCGGGCGCAAAGAAGCTCGACGCCAAAACCAGCACGGCGAGCAGGTAGATCCAGTAGCTCAGCATGTTGACATAGGGAAAGACCATGTCGCGCGCGCCGACCATCAGCGGGATCAGGTAGTTGCCGAAGCCGCCCAGGAACAGTGCCGTGAGCAGATAGATCACCATGATCATGCCGTGCATGGTGATGAACTGGTAGTAGGCTTCGGGGCTGATGAAGTCGAACGTGCCGGGGAAGCCGAGTTGCAGCCGCATCAACCAGGACAGCACCAGCGCCACCAGGCCGATTGCCGTGGCCGTCGCCGAATACTGGATGGCGATGACCTTGGCATCCTGCGAAAAGACGTATTTCGTCCACCAGCTGTGCGGATGGTAAAGTTCCATCTCCGCGACTTCGGCCGGCGGTACCGCATCTGCAGGTGTGATATCGACCATAAGAACACTCCGTGCCCTTTTCGACCAGGCTCGACAGTTTCGAGCCCTACCGCAATTTCAACCCACGTCGCCGTCTTCCCGGCGTCTACTCTGCCGAGCCCACCTGCTGGGGGGCCGACAATTGCGCGAAAGTCTGCTGTTCGCCGAGCCACGCCAGATAGTCTTCCGGCGTATCGACCATGACCACGCCATTCATCAACGGGTGCCCCTGGCCACAAAGTTCGGCACACAGGACCTGAAAAGTTCCGGTCTTGGTCGGGGTGAACCAGAAATAGGTGACCGAGCCCGGGATCATGTCCATCTTGGCGCGGAATTCAGGGACGTAGAAATCATGCAGCACGTCGATCGAACGGAGCAGCATCTTGACCGGCTTGCCGACGGGCAGATGCAGATCGGCGGCTTCGACGACGACATCGTCCTGCGCGTTGGCATCACTGGCGTTCACGCCGAGGGGATTTTCAGGGCTGACGTTGCGGGTGTCGGATGTGCCGAGCTTGCCGTCCTTGCCGGGCAAGCGGAAACTCCACTGCCATTGCTGGCCGACGACTTCGACCACTGTTGCGTCGCTTGGGACGCTGACGAACTGGTTCCAGACGAACAGGCCGGGAACCAGCATGGCCGTGACCCCGATTGCGGTGACGATCGTCAGCCACCATTCGAGCCGCTTGTTCTCGGGTTCGTATGCCGCCTGGTTGCCTTCCCGATGACGGAAGCGGAAGACGCAATAGGCCATGAATAGGACGACGGCGGCGAAGACGACGCCGGTAATCCAGAAGGTGATGATGATGGTGTTGTCGATATAGTCCCAGTTAGAGGCAATCGGCGTCCACCACCATGGGCTCAGGAAGTGGAACAACACTGAGCCCACAACTACCAAAACGAGTACAAGCGCTATGGCCATATCCCGTTTCCTCCCGGCATTCCAAGGGCGCGAAGCCGTCCCAGGAAATGCCAAATGCATCATAGCTCGATTTCTGATCGAAATTCTAGTGCGGTCTTCCGGCCAGCCGAAACCGCAGTGGCGGTGGTGTGGAAAAACCTAAGAAGAAGAACGCTTCGGCGAAGAAGAAGCCCGCCAAAAGCGCCGAACAACACGGGTTTCCGCCGAATTGTGAAAGGCTGCCCATGCGCGGCCTTTTTCGTTGTGACCTTAGAGCGACGTGCGGCCACTTAGACGGACAAAGTACACTCGGCACTCTCACTATCTGCGCATCGTGCTGTCCGCGAATCGATTCCGATTCGAGCCCATGGCCCGTCGGCAAGCGCGGGAGGAGGCTGGTTGGGGATGGTGTCGACGGGATCAGGCGATTGGTTTCCGCAGACCGGCTCCAGCTGTCCTGGCGGTTCGGGCTGCTGTCGGGGCGAGGCGAGGCCGATTTCGATCTTGCCGGTTCAGCGAGGCGGTTGGCTGGATCGCCGGCACCTGCAACACCGAGTTGCCGTGATCGGATCAGCAACGCTCGCCTCAACCACTAAGAAATCCAGTGAGTTGTTCCGGCGCAAACGTCTCGAACGCAACCGCGCAGCCAGCGATGCGCCGGATCGGCATCGAGCCGCGGGTGCCACAAAAGTGAAACCGTGATTTCCGGCAAGGGAACCGGCAGTGGGAAACAGAACATCCCGTCGCGCAGGTTCCCCGTATAGCGTTCGGGAACGCTGGCGATCAGGTCCGAGGCACGCGCCAGGGCCAGAGCTTCCGAAAAGCCGCCGACGACCGTCACGATCTCTCGTTTCAACCCCAACGGCTCAAAGGCATCGTCGATCGGCCCCCTGTCGAGCCCGCGACGGGAGATGAGGATGTGCCGGCAGGCTGCGTAACGGGCAGGGGTGATCGTCAGCTCGCACAATGGATGCCCCATCCGCACGACGCCGACGAAACGATCACGAAACAGCGCTTGCGCGCGCACCTCCGGTCCCGTGGCCTTTCCGACGACGCCGGTTTCAAGATCCACGCTGCCGTCGCGCAGGGGCGTGCTGTCCTTGTCTGGCTTCAACACAAAACGCAGCCGCACGCCCGGTGCTTGTTGGCCGACGCGCGCAATGAGATCCGGTCCGAAATTCTCGACAAAGCCATCCCTGTTTCGAAGCGTGAAGGTTCGCACGAGCCGTTTCAGGTCGAGCGTCTCAACAGGACGCAGAACGGATTCGGCGTCCTCCACAAGCTGACCGACGCGCTCGCGGAGCTCGATGGCTCGGGACGTGGGCACGAGGCCGCGTCCAGCCCTGACCAGCAGCGGATCGCCGGTCGTCTCACGCAATCGCGCCAGCGCCCGGCTCATTGCCGACGGGCTCAGCCGCAGCCTCTTGGCGGCGCGCGCAACGCTGCCTTCCGTCAGCAGCACATCAAGGGTGACAAGCAGATTGAGATCGGGATGCGACATGCGCTGAGCGTAGCACGGTCAGCACGATCTGACATAGCGTCAAACGCAATGATTAAGTGCAAATGATGCATCTTCCGCCATATTAGGCAAAGGACTACGTCTCTGACAGCTCCGCTTCAGGAGTCGCCAGAAAACGGAGTTCATGTTGAAGCCAATCGATGCAGGACGGGCAGTCGCTGGAAATCCAGAACGGGCACCTTCGGTTCGGTGGGCACTCGCCAGCCTTTCGTTGTCGATGTTGCTGTCCTCACTCGGGATCAGCATCGCCAATGTCGCCTTGCCGACGTTGGCGCAGGTGTTCAACGCCTCGTTCCAGGAGGTCCAATGGATCGTGCTGGCTTATCTCCTCGCCATCACCACCCTGATCGTCAGCGTCGGACGGCTCGGTGACATCACCGGCCGCCGGCAGCTGCTGCTGGCCGGGCTCTTCCTGTTCACGACGGCGTCAGTCCTGTGTGGCGTCGCGCCGACGCTCTGGCTGCTGATCGCAGCCCGGGCGGCCCAGGGTTTGGGGGCGGCCATCATGATGGCCCTGACCATGGCTTTTGTCGGTGAGACGGTTCCGAAGGCAAGGACCGGCAGCGCCATGGGGCTGCTCGGAACGATGTCGGCGATCGGCACCGCTCTGGGTCCCTCGCTAGGCGGCCTTCTGATTGCCGGAGCCGGTTGGCGGGCGATCTTCCTCGTCAACGTGCCACTGGGGTTGCTGGCATTTGTTCTCGCCTATCGCTATTTGCCGGCTGATCGCCGCGGGCCGAAGACGGATCGGGCCGGCTTCGACATTGTCGGCACGCTGCTGCTTGCCTTGGCGCTTGGCGCCTATGCGCTCGCGATGACGATCGGGCGTGGCAGTTTTGGCCCGCTCAACATCGCTCTATTGGTGGCAGCTGTTTTCGGAGCCGGCTTCTTTGTGCTTGTGGAGGCGAGAGTGGCGTCGCCTTTGATCCGATTGGGCGCGTTCCGTAATGCGATGCTGAGTGCGAGCCTTGCCACGAGCGCGCTCGTTGCGACGGTGATGATGGCGACGCTGGTGGTCGGGCCGTTCTATCTGTCTCGTGCGCTCGGGCTCGACGCGGCTCTTGTTGGCATCGTCATGTCGGTCGGTCCGCTTGTCGCCGCGCTGACCGGTGTGCCGGCTGGTCGCATAGCCGACCGTTTTGGCGCTGGGCGCATAACCATTATTGGGCTCATCGCGATAGCCGCCGGTTGCTTCATTTTATCCATGATGCCGGCAATATCCGGCATCCCTGGCTACATCGCCCCGATCGCAGTCATCACATCGGGCTATGCGCTGTTCCAAACCGCCAACAACGCCGCCGTCATGTCGGATATCCGCCCGGACCAGCGGGGCGTCGTTTCCGGCTTGCTCAATTTGTCGCGCAATCTCGGGCTCATCACCGGTGCATCCGCCATGGGCGCCGTGTTCGCATTCGCCTCAGAGGCGATCGACATCGCAACGGCGCGCGCCGAGGCCGTTGCCGCCGGTATGCGGATCACGTTCGCGGTCGCGGCTATACTGATCGTCGTCGCGCTCGCTATCGCGGTTGGCAGCCGTGCTCTCACGGCACGTCCTTCGCTGCCTGGCGTGTCATGACACGAGACGGGACGCTTTCGGCGAGAAGCCGACGCGTGTTCAAGCAGGGCGTCAGATCAGCAGCAGGCCCTTCATGCTGGCATGACCCTTCTTGCCGATGATGATGTGATCGTGGACGGCGATGCCGAGCGGTTTGGCCGTCTCGATGACCAGCTTGGTCATCTCGATGTCGGCGCGCGACGGCGTCGGATCGCCTGACGGATGATTATGCGCCAGTATGATCGCCGTGGCGGAGAGTTCGAGCGCGCGCTTGACCACTTCGCGCGGATAGACTGGCGTGTGGTCGACGGTGCCGACCTGCTGCACCTCGTCGGCGATCAGTGCGTTCTTCTTGTCGAGAAACAGGATACGGAACTGCTCGCGCTCCTCGAAGGCCATGACCGACCGGCAGTACCCGAGAACCTGCGTCCACGACGACAAGACCTCGCGGCCTTTGATCTCGCTACGTGCCGCGCGTTGGGCGGCCGCGGCAACGATCTTCAGATCGAGCGACACCGCCGGGCCGATACCACTGACCTCCTCTAGCCGCGCGACCGGCGCGCCAAGCACCTCGGCCAGCGTGCCGAAGCGCGCCAGCAATGCCTTGGCGACGGGCTTGGTGTCGGCGCGGGGGATCAGGCGAAAGAGCAAGAGCTCCAGCAATTCGTAATCGGGGAGGGCGTCGGAACCCGCGGCCGCAAACCGTTCGCGTAAACGGTCGCGATGACCGAGATAGTGCGGCTTTTCGACCGACTTGGCTTTCGCGAGCGATTGTACCGGTCTTTCGGGAAAGAACCCCCGCTCGTCGTCGTCGCTGGTTGTCCCCATGGCTGCCCGCATTTTCTTGACCGGAAAGATCCGGCCCTCGCACAAACACTAGGCCGGCAGGCCGGGGCGGTCGAGATTTTTCGGCGACAGCGTGAAAATCTCGCATCCGGTCTCGGTGACGCCGATCGTGTGCTCGTACTGCGCCGACAGCGAGCGGTCGCGTGTCACCGCCGTCCAGCCGTCCGACAGCACTTTTACGTGCGGCCGGCCGAGATTGATCATCGGCTCGACGGTGAAGATCATGCCCGGCCGCATCTCGACGCCCTCGCTGGTGCTACCATAGTGCAGGATGTTCGGCGCATCGTGAAAGAGCTGGCCGACGCCGTGGCCGCAGAAATCGCGCACCACCGAGCAGCGCTCGCTTTCGGCATAGGTCTGAATGGCGGCGCCGATGGCGCCGGTGCGGGCGCCGGGCTTGATCGCCGCGATGCCGCGCATCAGGCATTCATGCGTGACCTCGAGCAGGCGCTCGGCGGCGCGCTTGATCGTGCCAACCGGATACATGCGCGAGGAATCGCCATGCCAGCCATCGAGGATGTAGGTGACGTCGATGTTGACAATGTCGCCGTCCTTCAACGGCTTGTTGTCGGGAATGCCATGGCAGACGACGTGGTTGATCGAAGTGCAGGACGACTTCGTGTAGCCGCGATAGTTGAGCGTCGCCGGCAATGCGCCGTGATCCATGCCGAACTCGAAGACGAAGCGGTCGATGGTTTCGGTGGTGACGCCCGGCGCGACGATCGACACCAGTTCGTCGAGACAGCGCGCGGTGAGGTCGCAGGCCTTGCGCATGCCGGCAAAGCCTTCTTCGCCATAGAGGCGGATCTGGCCGGTGTTTCTGAGTGGTGCCGTGGCGGCGTCGAGATAGGTGACCATTGTGTCCGTCTTGCCGGAAGAAAGGGCTTCTGATGAGCCCGCGCGAAAAGTCCCCCAGATTTGGCACCGGACGGCGCCAGGTTCAAGGACGAACTGCCGGCGATGGGCTCAAGCCGGCGATATTCATGTCTTGGGCTTCATCTTGTACCTGTCCGGCCCGTGCCGGGGCGTTCGTCCGCACTGACGACATATTTCTGAGCAAGAAGTTGGCCCAGGCGAAAAGCCGGTCAAAGCAACTTTTTTGCGACGAGCGGCGCTGCTGCGGGAACGCGTTCTGGAGAGACAGAAATGGACAGATTGCAATTCGAGGTGCCGGTGCGCATCACGACCGCGCCTGGCCTGCCGGTCGAGGAAATCTACAGCGTTGAACAGGCGTTGGATTTCCTGCAAGGCTGGCCGGTTCGCCGGCAAGGCCCGGTCTATCAGGCCGCATTCAATGCCTGCTTCGGCGCCACGGTCGACCTGGTAGAGACCGAGGAGGCCTGCCGGGCGTTCATGGCGTTCTGCCGGGTGAGCCGCCTGCTGGCCAGGGATATGATGGTTCCGCGCAAGCGCGGAGGCGAGGCGAGGGGGCTGAGGGCTTAGCGGCCGAGCTGGCATCCCACACTTCCATGCGTTCGACGAGCGGCAAATCTGCCCCAGAGCGGACATGCCCTTCGGTGATGCTGTGCCAGCCAGTCACGAATCGGCTATGCCTCGCGCATGCAGGAAACGTCTCTTTACATGCCGGTGAAGCGGTTTCTTGAGGGGCTGGAATTCACCGTCAAAGGCGAAGTTGGTGGTTGCGACGTCGTGGGGTTGCGCGACGGCGAGCCGCCCGTGGTCGTCATCTGCGAATTGAAATTGCAATTCAACCTCGAGCTCATACTTCAAGGTGTCGATCGTGCAGCGTCATGCGATGAGGTCTGGCTCGCGGCGCGGATGTCGGCCCGCGGCAAAGGCCGTGAGCATGATCGCCGGTTCCGCGCACTGTGCAGGCGGCTTGGTTTCGGGCTTCTGGGGGTTGGCTCCGCCGGCAACGTCGAATTGCTGCTCAGCCCGGCCGCCTTGCCGCCCCGGCGAGACCCGAGGCGAAGATCGCGCCTGGTGGACGAGCATCGGCGCCGGCGCGGCGATCCTGTGGTCGGCGGCGGCTCGCGTACGCCGACAATGACCGCTTACCGGCAGGATGCGCTGGCCTGCGCCGCTGCCATGGTCGACGGCCCGAAGCGCCCGCGCGACTTGAAAACCATTTCACCACGCGCTGCCAAGATCCTGCTTCACAACGTCTATGGCTGGTTCGCCAGGGCCGAGCGCGGCGTCTATGCGCTTACAGAGGCTGGCCAAGCAGCCTTGCAGCGCTGGCCCCAACCGGCTCCATGACGAGGCCGGCACGAGTCGTTTGAGCGGCTTGCAGCGGCAGGGGCGGCTCGCCGGCCGCCTGGATTTGACGCGCATCGGCAGGGCCGGACACTCTTATGGAGGCGTCTCGACGATGGTTGCCGCAGGGCAGCGAATGGGTCCGGGCGGGCAGTGGTCGTTCAAGGAGCCAAGAATTCGCGCTGGCTTGGTCATGAGCCCGAACATACCCATCCAAGGCGGCGTGTTGGTCGCCCTTTACCGCGATATCAGAATCCCGCTGTTTCACATTACGGGCACGAGAGATGGCAATGCGGTGCCCGGCAACAAGGAATTCGATCCGATACAACGGACCCTTCTTTACGAAGCGCTGACCATCCCTCATCAATATCTGCTCGTTCTTGAACGTGCTGACCACAATTCGTTTTCCGGCCTGAAGTACGAACCACACGCCCACGGCCCCGCGGACGAGACCCGTTACACGCGCGTCGTACAAGACGGAGCAGTGTCGTTCTTCGATGCCTACCTGAATGGGAAAACGGCGGCTCTGGCGGCCCTTCGCCACGAGTTTCAATCCAGCCTTGAGCCGACCGACAGGTTCGAATGGAAATAGCGGGAAGTCCGCCAGCGCAATGGGGTCTGATCCCATATTGGGTGAAGGATCCGTTGGCTTCAGCGCTTTCTTAAAAATTACCCTGACACAGTGAATTACGATATCCGAACTGGAGAATGTACCGGCCATTCTGTTACAACCCGGCGGCGGAATCGAGAAATGATCGGGGTACAAGTTGGCGGGAGCAACGGCGGGGACATTCGAGAGCGGCGATCTTGTTCGCCTGAGGGGCCGCGAATGGGCTGTGGAATGCGCGCCTGACAACACATCCGTGCTGCAGGCATACGATCTTGCGTGCATTGATGACGACGCGCAAGGCGAGCGGCTTCGCGCAATCCTTGAGGCCGAGCTTGATCTCAGACGCGTTGAGGACGACGTCTGGCAACGGATCGGCGAAAGCGGAACCGACAATCCCGAGATATTTGCGGCCCACCTGCGAGCCGTAACATGGCGATCGGCAACCGCCGCCGACCGTGATCTGTTTCAGGCTCCGTTCAGGGCAGGCATCAGGCTGGACCCCTACCAATTGCTGCCGCTCGCCAAGGCGCTTCGTCTGCCTCGGGTGAACCTGCTCATCGCCGATGACGTGGGTCTCGGCAAAACGGTGGAAGCAGGACTCGTCCTGCGCGAGATGCTGCTTCGCCGCCGTGTCGACTATGTCGTGGTTTCGAGCCCGGCCGCCATGACGGCGCAATGGCAGGACGAACTGGCGCAGAAGTTCGGTCTCGGCTTCACCATCATTGATCGCGATTATCTGGCGGCCGTCCGCCGCAACTACGGCTTCTCCGCGAATCCCTGGTCAGTCGGCTCGCGCTTCATCATTTCGCACAGCCTGCTGGCGGACGAGTCCTACTCCGACGGCCTCATCCAGCTGTTCGGCAACTTCCGGCCGCGGGCCATGCTGATCCTTGACGAGGCGCATCACGCGGCGCCTGCCAGCGGCATGGCCTATGCCACGGATAGCCAGTTTACGCGCGCTGTACGAAACCTTGCCGAGCGGTTCGAGCATCGCCTCTTCCTCTCCGCCACACCGCACAACGGCCACTCCAACAGTTTCTCGTCACTTCTGGAAATCCTCGACCCACAGCGCTTCACCCGGGGTGTGCCGGTCGAGCCCGACCATCTCGATCCAGTCATGGTGCGACGGCTGAAGAGCGATCTCCTGAAGCTCGACGTGTCCAAATTCCCGAAGCGGAGGATCGAGCCGGTCGTCCTTTCGAACCTTCCTGCAGACACGCCCGAACTGGTTCTGTCCGATCTCTTTGAGGATTATCGCTCGTGGTGCGAGGCCGGGCTGCAGGGCACGTCTCTGGCAAAGGCCCGGTTCGTCATGTCCGGCCTGCAGCAGCGATTGCTGTCGTCGATTCCAGCATTCGCCCGCAGCCTGCGCAAGCATCTGGAGACGCTGAAGCGGCACCGGGACAAGGTGAAAAAGTCCGGTCCGGACACGTCTGCCACCCTGATGGCGGACTTGCCAGAACTCGAATTCAGAGAAGGTGCGAGCGAAGACAGCCTGCTGAAAGCCGTCCAGGACCAGGAGGACGAGCTTGCGGAGGCCGCAACCGAAGCCATCACGTCGGTCATCAGGAACTTCGATGAAGCGATCTCGCGGGTCGAGGCGATGCTGGAGGTCGCGCGGCGCAACGAGCGCAAGCCGGACGCTCGGGTCGAATGGCTGGTCGACTGGATCGAGAAGAACATGATGTCTTCGCCGGGCCGGTGGAACGAGCGCCGGCTCCTGATTTTCACCGAATGGGAAGATACCCGGCTCTGGCTGGAACGGCGGCTCAAGGAGGCGTTCGAGGACTCCGAGCGCAGTGACGAGCGCATCGCCACCTTTACAGGGATCACGGGGCAGGACCGGCGAGAGCAGGTGAAATTCGCCTTCAACGCCGACCCGGCCAGGGAGCCGCTGCGGATATTGCTGTGCACGGACGCGGCGCGTGAAGGCATTAACCTGCAAACACGGTGCCACGACCTTGTCCATTTCGACCTGCCGTGGAACCCTTCGCGTCTGGAACAGCGCAACGGCCGCATCGACCGCAAATTGCAGCCCGCCGATAGCGTCACCTGCCGCTATTTCGTGTATGCCCAGCGCGCCGAGGATCAAGTCCTGGCGGCTCTCGTCCGCAAAACCGAAACCATCCGCAGCCAGCTCGGCTCCGCCGGACAGGTTCTTGGCGAGCGCATCCACAGGAGGCTGTCGAGCACGGGCATCACACGGCAATCGGCGGCGGCTATGGCTCGCGAGATCGAAGCCGAGGACGGCGATGCGTTCGTCCGCCGGGCACGGCGCGACATGGCTGATGAGGAAGAGAAGCGGCTTGCGCGTCTTTCCCGTGAACTCGGCGTTCTCGACCGCGAATTGAATGAAGCCCGCGAGCGCGTCGGCATTGAGCCGGAGGAGCTGCAATCGGTCATCCGGACCGCGCTGTCGCGTGATGGTGTGCCCCTGGCACCTGCACCGGACCTCGGTGTCGATGGTGCGTTCAGGCTAGACCCGAGCCTTCCGGTATTCGCCAAAGATTCGTCTTGGAGTGACCTGTTCGACGAGCTGCGCGAAGGCAGGCCGCCAAAACGCAGGCAGCTCGCGGAATGGCGGGCAAAGAAACCCGTTAGGGCCATCACTTTCGACGCACCCGTCCTTCCTGACGGCCGCGATGCCGACGGCGTGGTCCACGTGCATCTCGAACATCGACTGGTGCGCCGCCTGCTGTCGCGCTTCGTTTCCCATGGATTCCAGGCGGGCCTAAATCGCGCGAGCGTCATCTACTCCCCGGGCACCCAGGCGCGTGTCGTTCTCATCGGCAGGCTTGCTCTATTCGGCCCGGCCGCCGCGCGGCTGCACGAGGAAATCCTGCCGGTGACGGCGTTCTGGAGCGAGGCTGCCCGCGCGGGTCAGGGCCTCAAGGCGTTCGGCGCAGTGGGAGAGGAAACCACGCTGGCTGAATTGCAAGAGGCGCTGAAGACCGCGACCATGCCGCCAGGACGAACTGCATCTGATTTCCGGCCCCCTCGGGACCGTCGCGGGGCTGTACGAGATGGCGATCGACCTGCTGTCGTCACGCCCGGGTAGGCAAGGACCCGTCCGGCCAAAAATAGTCGCCTCAACCGCGACGGTGCGGCGTGCGGAAAAGCAGATCGCGGCTCTCTTCGATCGCTCCGAGACGGCCGTATTCCCCCCTCCCGGCATCGATCGCACCGACAGCTTCTTCGCACGGACAGTGCCATCATCGGAAGAGCCGGCTCGCCTCTATGTCGGCGTGGCCAGTCAGGGCCGTGGACCGAAGCTACTGTTCCTGCGCAGCATGCAGACCATGCTTGCAGGGGCGCAGGCATTGAGTTCTCCGTCCTCGACGAGCGACGAAGACCCAGCTGATCCGTATCTCACGGTGCTTGCCTACTTCAATGCATTGCGAGAACTCGGGGGAGCTCGTCGTATTGTTGAGGACGAAATCCGCGAGCATGTGGCGAGCTATGGTGACAAACGGCAACGCGTCCTGCCTGCTGGTCCAGAATTTGCCAATCGACAGATGCGGCAACCGCTCGAACTCACGTCGCGCGTCACGACGGACGAGGTGGCGTTGGCAAAAGAACGGCTCGGCAAGGCCCTGACAAACGACGGCGCTCTCAACGACGACAGCATAGACGTGGCCTTGGCAACGAACATGATATCGGTCGGACTGGACATCAGCCGACTCGGGCTGATGCTCGTTCAGGGGCAGCCGAAGACGGCAGCCGAATATATCCAGGCGACCAGCCGCGTCGGGCGGGCGAGCGGCAAGCCCGGACTGGTGGTCACGGTTCTCAACCTCCACAAGCCACGTGACCGAACGCATTATGAACAGTTCAGGGCGTTTCACGCGTCCTTCTATCGCGCGGTGGAAGCGACTAGCGTGACGCCGTTCGCGCCGAGGGCGCTGGACCGGGCGCTGGCCGCTGTTATCGTTGCCGCAGCCCGGCATTACGATCCAGCGCTTTCGCCATCTGCTGCGGTCGGCAGGCTGGAAGCCCATCCCGGTATCCGTGACACGGTCAACGCTGCCCTGCGGCGCAGGGCGCTCAACGCTGGCGTGGACGAGGCGTCGATCGAACGCGCGGCTTCGCGTGCGCAGGAACTCTTCGACATGTGGGAACAGGTTGCCGAAGCCCAGACGGCAACCGGTGGCACCTTTACCTATGATGGTTCCGGAGTGGAAAGACGGCTCCTGCAATATCCACTGGACCGGAGGGCCGAAACGCTCGATCCGGTCCACCAGCGCTTTGTAGCGGCGCGTTCAATGCGTGACGTTGAGTATTCCGTCTTCCTGAAGACGTGCGATCCTTTCGGCCGCCCATTGCAGGAATCGGAGCAAGATCAATGAGCCGCCCGAAACAGAGCCTAAGCCAGCTATTCACGTCTTTCGGTCCAGGCGCGATGCTCGACCTTCCTACCCGGTCGGTTGTCGTCGCAGGTCTCGATCACTGGGACGGAAACAAGGCGGCATTCAAGCGGATCGAGGAGCCCAGGCTGACGACGCTTCTTCAGACTGTCCTTTCGGGAACAGGACGCTGGGACCCGGCTAAGCCGGTCCAACTGCGGACACCGCCGATCGCGCAGGACAACCAGAACGAGACTGACCCGGCGAGCGTCGCCGTCAGGGTGTTTCCGACATGGTTCACCTGCGAGGGGATTGCCGAAGACGGGGCAGCGAATGCGCGCCGTAGGCGTCTCGCGCGATGGAACGAATTGGACGCAAGCGGCGGTCGAAAGAAATTCCAGCGCGACGACGGCAAAAAGGTCGATGTCACACCGATCCGCTTTGTTGGCGCCTGCAAGAAGGGACATCTCCAGGACATCGATTGGAAATGGCTCGTGCACCGCGGCGAAAAGTGCAGCGAAGCGCTATGGATCGAGGAACAGGGAACCAGTGCCGATCCTTCCAACATTCGTATCGGTTGCCATTGCGGTCGGCCGTCGGTGTCGCTTGCCGACGCCTTCAAGCCCGGCTTCCTTGGAAGCTGCAAGGGAAAACGTCCGTGGCTCGACACGGAAGAACCAGGATGCGCTGAGCCGTTGCACTTCCTGTCGCGCTCGGCGACGAATACTTACTTCCCCCAAGCGGTAACGATCATCTCTCTGCCCATCCATGAGGATGCGCTGAGCGAAGCCATCCGCAAGCATTGGTCGAGCCTCCACTCCGCCTCGGACCCGAATTTCATTGGCGTGCTGAAGAACGTCCCCGAAATCGGATCAATGCTGGCGGCTTACAGCAATGACGAAATCTACCAGCGGATCGTGCGCATGCGCGAAGCGGTCGTGCGCGAAGCCGCACAGGATCCGAAGATGGCCGAATATGATCTGCTCGCCAGCGGCGACAGGTTCATTGGCACCGATGCGGCGGAAGAACCGCTATTCGCGGAAACGATCGATGTTGCGGATATCGATCGTTGTGTCACGATGGACCGTAAGCCTCTGCTGGACGCGGTCGTTGCCGTGCATCGGTTGAAGGCGGTGACCTGTCTCTATGGCTTCACGCGCCTGGAACCCGCGCCCACGCTCGCGGATGAAATGCTCGACGAGGTGCAGCTCGCCGTCGACGGAGCGCCCTTGGCCGAGGCGACGGACTGGTTGCCCGCCATGGAGCAGACCGGCGAGGGCGTCTTCTTCAGCGTCAAGCCCGCTGCGATACGGGAATGGCTGCAAAGGAAACCTGTCGCAGAGCGGGGTCGAATTTTGTCGCGCGGAGCCAAAAGCTACGAAAATCGTCATAACGTGAAGCAGCCTTTCAAGGGCATGCCGTACATCCTGCTCCATTCGCTTTCGCATGCCCTCATGGAAGAGATTTCCCTCGACTGCGGTTACCCGCTGAGTTCGCTGAAGGAGCGGGTTTACGCGATGACCGGGAACGGCTCTGATCGGCCCGACCGTTTCGGAATCCTGATTTACACGGCCAGCGCCGGCGCGCAGGGAACGCTGGGTGGTCTAACCGAGATCGCGGCAAGGATTCCACGCTTGATTGAGAGCAGCCTCGATCGTCTCCGGCTGTGCTCAAACGATCCTGTCTGTGCCGATCACGATCCGTCCGTCCCGGGCGACGAGCGCTCGCTGATCGGAGCAGCTTGTCACGCATGCGCCCTGGTGCCCGAGACGAGTTGCGAGAACCGTAACAACTTCCTGGACCGCTCGCTGCTCGTCGATACGGTGGCAGGATCCGACGCTCACCTTTGGAAATCCCCTGGGGCGGCCGAATAGCGGGTTCTCGATGGGAATCTGATAACACATAGCTTCTGGAGGCAAACCAACGTCTTTTGACCAGACTTGCCACGCAGATTTGGCCGCTCGTAAGCGGACCTTCGCCGGGACCAGCGTCTATTGGGGAGTCACGGAGGCCGACGATGTCCATCGTTCGGGTGTTCTGTCAGCCGCTAGCGAAACGCCACCGGCACTCACACTCTCTCATCCAGTAGCCAGAATTGCCCGACTTTTTGAGCTGTGTCCCACAGATTGAGGGCGACTTCCTGACGGTCCTCAGTCAACGTATATTCGAAATTGATAAACTCAGGAGTCATCTGGTACGCCCAAGGGGAATCGAACCCCTGTTACCGCCGTGAAAGGGCGGTGTCCTGACCGCTAGACGATGGGCGCGCTCAGATGTGAGCGCTTATAGTTGCGTTGCACCAAACCGGCAACCCGTCTGCCGCTACCTGCGACAACTTTTTTCAGTGGCCGCAAAACCGCGCATTTTCGGCGATTTAGCCCGGTTCGGCGCGGCACCGCATGCCGTCATGAGACGGCGCATTGCGGACGTTGCATAAACGAGGGAAGAACCAGCCGTTACCGCCGCCGACGGCAGCGCCAGTTCCAGTCGCGCTCGGGACCGACGTCGATGTGAACAGATTCGGTATGGCAGTAGGTGCCTACGCCGCCGCGCCCGGGCATGCTGCGGATATAGCTTGCCAGTTGCGCTTTCGAAACGCCTGGAACCTGGATGTCGGCAGCGGCGCAATACATGTGCAGCGAATTCTTGGCGCCGTTGGCACGGCGGTTGCGGGCCGGGTCACGATAGCCGGAGGTGACGATCATCTTCTTGCCGTAGTGGCCCTCGATCGTCTTGAGCACGCGGACCAGCGAAGGTTTCAGGCAGGCAACGTCGACATTCTCGGTCTGCTTCAAAAGACCGTTGGGCGCCAGCCGGGCAAGCCCGGCAGCGGATGCCACCTGATAGGCGCCGCCTTCATCCTCGTTCAGATCGACGTCGCTGTCGTCGTCGAGGCCGGATTTGCGCTTGATCTCGAACAGTGCGGTCTTGCGTACGCCAGGCAGCGCGTCGTCGGTGAAATGGCTGGTGTCGCCGATCGAAGCCAGTTGCATCGGCTTTTCAGCTGATTTGGCCGCGGCCAAGGTGATGGTCGGCTTTGCCGCCGCCGCCTTGGGCTGGGCGGACGCCGGTTTCTCGCCCGACCTGTTGTTGGCCTGCGGGGCAGGGGCCGCCGAGGCGGGCGTGGCGCTGAACAAAGAGGCGAGGAACCCCTTCTTCTTCGGCGCATAGGCTTGCGGCTGCGGCTCTCCGGCGGTCACATAAACCGGGTTGTTCATCGCCGGCGCGGCGGCCTCGGCCTTGGACTTCGGCGCGGCCGTGCCTGCATCGGCGGTTTCAGTCTTCTGCGCATCAGCGTCGGCCTGTTCAACCGTCTGCGCCGACTGTTCCTGTGGCTGCGGCGTCTGGCCCGCAGTCGCGTCTGCGCGCGCAGGAGCCGTGACGGGGAAGCCGGCATCGGACTTGGCGCCTCCCTGGGGGGCGCCTCCCTGGGTTCCCGGCTTGGCCATTGGCACATAAGCGACCTGCTCGGGAAGGCTTGCGTCGCCCTCGGCGGTCATCGTCATCTGTGAAGTCGTGATCTGCGACGACGAATCAACGGCGACCTGTTGAGTACCAGAGGCCGTGCTGATGTCCGAAGCAGAGGCGTTATAACCGGGCATGCCGACTGACATGGACGGGTCGCCGGCCGAGGTGCAGGACGCCAGGAGCACGGAGAAAAGCGCGGCCGCAATGGCGCGGCTTTCTCCCTTCGCGAGGCGCGATCCTGCTGATTCCAAAACCAAATTCCCCCTCGATGTCCGGCCGGTAAATCATTGGCGCGGCATGGGACGTCTCGCCGAAATTAACCCTTGTCCCCGAACGGAAACGAGACCTGTGTCAAATCCGCAAGCCCCAGAGTATTTCGACGGCTAGAGAGGAATCAGGGCTGCTTAAGGGTTGACGGCTCCATTTCGCCCTCTTTTACCGGCGCGTCAACTCACCACACATTACAGAAGGTTACACTCGCACCTTGACATAGGTGCCTGGCGCATCGCCCAGGGTTTTCATGTGATTGCCGGGTTTACGCGCCGGCACGCGGGTGTCGTCCTTGGCCTCGATCCAGCGTTGCCAGTGCGGCCACCAGGAGCCGGGATGGTTTGTCGCCCCGGCGAGCCACTGGTCGAAGTCGCCCGCCGGCTTGCCGCCGGTCCAGTAGTGATATTTCTGCGCTGCCGGTGGATTGACGACGCCGGCGATGTGGCCGGAGCCGGCCATGACGTAGTCGACCTCGCCGCCGAAATATTTCGAGCCGAGGAACACCGAAAGCGCCGGCGCGATATGGTCTTCCTTGGAGGCGAGGTTGTAGACCGGGATGGTGACATCCTTCAGCGATACTTCGCGGCCCGCCAGTTCCATCTTGCCTTGCGAAAGTCTGTTCTCGAGATAGCAATTGCGCAGGTAAAAGGAATGGTTGGCTGCGGCCATGCGGGTCGAATCGGCGTTCCAGTAGAGCAGGTCGAAGGGCAGGGGATCCTTGCCGCGCATGTAGTTGTTGACGACATAGGGCCAGATCAGGTCGCCCGAGCGCAGCATGTTGAAGGCGGTCGCCATCTTGGTGCCGTCGAGATAGCCTTTCTCGTTCATCGCCTTTTCGACGGCCGCGACCTGCTCCTCGTCGACGAACACTTTCAGGTCGCC
Source organism: Mesorhizobium sp. (assembly GCA_004020645.1). Lineage (GTDB taxonomy): Bacteria > Pseudomonadota > Alphaproteobacteria > Rhizobiales > Rhizobiaceae > Mesorhizobium. Next base: position 105,160 of record SAQL01000015.1, read on the forward strand.
GGCATGGGTGAAATCGACCTGCGTGGTGAAGAAGGTAGCCGATTTGATGCGGTGGTCGCCTTCCTGCGCCATCAGCGCCAGGGCCGCCGCCAGAAGCGTGCCGCCGACGCAATAGCCGACGGCGTTGACGTCCTGTTCACCGGTGGCCTTTTCGATCGTGTCCAGGCCGTATTGCAGGCCCTCTCTGATATAGGCCTCCCAGCTCTTGGTGCCGTGCCGCTCGTCCGGGTTGATCCAGGAGATGACGAAGACGGTGTGGCCCTGCTCGACGGCCCAGCGGATGAAGGATTTTTGCGGGTTGAGATCGAGAATGTAGAATTTGTTGATCCATGGCGGGCAGATCAGCAGCGGCCGCTTGAGCACGGTCTCGGTCGCAGGATCGTACTGCAGGATCTCGGCGACATCGCTGCGGCCCACCACCTTGCCAGGTGTCGTGGCCAGGTTCTTGCCGATCTCGAAGGACGAGTAATCTGCCTGCCTCAGTTTCAGGTCGCCCTTGCCGGCGGCGATGTCCTCCGCCAGCATCTTCATGCCGCGCACCAGGTTTTCGCCATTCGAAGCGATGGTCTCGCGAAACAGTTCCGGATTGGTCAGGATGAAATTCGACGGCGAGATGGCGTTGGACACCTGCTTGACGTAAAAGCTGGCCTTGTGGCGGGTGTGCTCGTCCAGGCCATCGGCGTGCTCGACCAGCTCGGTCGCCCAGCGCGAGGTGACGAGATAGGCCTGCTTGAGGAAATCGAAGAAAGCGTTGCGGCCCCATTCCGGGTCCTGGAAGCGCTTGTCGCCGCGCTCGGGCTTGACCGCGTCTTCGGCGTCTTCGCCGCCGGCGCTGAGGCGCTGGATCGAGTTGGCCCAGACGGTCATGTAGCCGGAGAACAGCCGCGTCTGCGCCTCCAGCGCGCGCTGCGGATCGGAAAGCCAGTATTCGCTGAGCTTGGAGAAGGTCTTCACCATGTCGACGACGGGCTCGGCGACATGATCGCGCACCTCGCCTTTTTCCCGCGGCTCGGCCCATGCGGAGGCCGCCTTGCCGGCCTGCTCGATCATGCGTGCCATGTTCAAGGCAAAGCGTTCCGGGTCCTTCACCAGATATTGCTCGACGGTGGAAGGCCGCTCATCTTCCGTTTTTCCCGAATCGGGTGTTTTGGACATGGTTGGCGGGTTCCTCCCGAAGCGTTTTCTTGACATATTACCATGGGATGTCCGACAGGGTCCAACGTGCTCTACCTCGGCTGCCAAGGAAACAATATGACGATTAATATTGGCGACGCTGTTTTTTCTACCACTGGTTTTTCCGGCACTGGTCGTTTTTGCCGCATGGGGGCGGCGATCGTCCTGCTGGCGATATCAGGCTGTTCGAGCACCAACGTCGAGGGTACCACGCCGGTCGCGGCTGGCGACGGGCCGAAGAACACCGGCACCTATCCGAACCTGAATATCCCGCCGCAGGCAGCGGCAGAGCAGTTCACCGAGGCGGAAAAGAACGCCAAGCTCGCCCAGTTGAAAGCCGACCAGCAGGCGCAGGGCTCAAAAGGCGGCGCGGTCAAGGCCACGAACCAGGCGGCGCTGAACACACTGGCAAAGAAGCACGCCGCCGACGCGCTGAAGCAGATCGAAGCCAAATGCGATCCCGCCCTCGACCCTACCTGCAAATAGGGTTATATCGCGCGACCGACAACCACCTTTGCCAAAAACCGCTTTGACCGTCTGGAAATTGACCCACCACTGGAACTGATATGGAAGAATTTCACAAGGTCCGCCGGCTTCCGCCCTATGTGTTCGAGCAGGTCAACCGGCTAAAGGCCAGTGCCCGCTCGCGCGGCGCCGACATCATCGACCTTGGCATGGGCAATCCGGACCTGCCGACGCCCAAGGCCATCGTCGATAAATTGTGCGAGGTCGTGCGCGATCCGCGCACGCACCGCTATTCGTCGTCGCGCGGCATTCCGGGCCTGCGCCGCGCCCAGGCCAATTACTATGCCCGCCGTTTCGGCGTGAAACTCGACCCGGACACGCAAGTGGTGGCGACGCTGGGCTCGAAGGAAGGCTTTGCCAATATGGCGCAGGCGATCACCGCGCCCGGCGATGTGATCCTGTGCCCCAACCCGACCTATCCGATCCACGCTTTCGGCTTCATCATGTCGGGCGGCGTCATCCGCTCGTTGCAGGTTGAGCCGGACGACGGCTTCATTCCGGCGCTGGAGCGCGGCATTCGCCATTCGATCCCGAAGCCGCTGGCATTGATCCTCAATTATCCGTCGAACCCGACGGCGCAGGTCGCCTCGCTCGATTTCTACAAGGACGTGGTTGCCTTCGCCAAGAAGAACGACATCATCATCCTGTCGGATCTTGCTTATTCGGAAATCTATTTTGACGGCAATCCGCCGCCTTCGGTGCTGCAGGTGCCGGGCGCGATCGACGTGGCGGTCGAGTTCACCTCGATGTCGAAGACCTTTTCCATGCCCGGCTGGCGGATGGGCTTTGCCGTCGGCAACGAGCGGCTGATCTCGGCGCTGACCAGGGTGAAATCCTATCTAGACTACGGCGCTTTCACGCCGATCCAGGTGGCGGCCGCGCACGCGCTCAACGGCGACGGCGCCGATATCGCCGAAGTGCGCGACATCTACCACAAGCGCCGCGACGTTATGGTCGATGCCTTCAGCCGCGCCGGCTGGACTGTTCCGGCGCCGGCGGCGTCGATGTTCGCCTGGGCGCCGATCCCGGAGCCGTTCAAGCATCTCGGTTCGCTCGAATTCTCCAAGCTTCTGATCGAGCATGCCGACGTGGCGGTGGCGCCGGGCGTCGGCTTCGGCGAACATGGCGACGATCATGTGCGCATCGCGCTGGTCGAGAACGAGCACCGGATCCGGCAGGCGGCGCGCAACATCAAGCGCTTCCTGGCGTCCAGCGCCAAACAGCCCAACAATGTGGTGCCGCTCGCCGCGCATCGTTGAGTGCTTGATCACATCAACCAATCCTTGAGGGGCGTCGCCGGACATGGCTGAAGCGTTGCGTGTTGGAATCGCCGGTCTCGGCACTGTCGGCGCATCGGTGGCGCGCGTGCTGCGCGACAAGGCGGCGGAACTGACGCGGCAATGCGGCCGCGAGATCGTCGTCTCAGCCGTTTCGGCCCGCGATCGCAAACGCGACCGCGGCGTCGACCTCGGCGCGGCCAAATGGTTCGACGATCCGGTAGGGATGGCGGAGATCGCCGAGATCGACGTGTTCGTCGAGCTGATCGGCGGCGACGAGGGGCCGTCGCGATCATCCGTGAAAGCAGCGCTTGAAACCGGCCGCCACGTCGTCACCGCCAACAAGGCGCTGCTCGCCAAGCACGGCGTGGCGCTGGCCGAGATCGCCGAGAGGAAGGGCGTGCTGCTCAATTACGAGGCGGCGGTGGCGGGCGGCATTCCGGTCATCAAGACGATGCGCGAGGCGATGGCCGGCAATTCGGTGACCCGTGTCTTCGGCATCCTCAACGGCACCTGCAACTATATCCTGACCCGCATGGAAGCCGAGGGCTTGTCGTTCGACGCCTGCCTGAAGGACGCGCAGCGGCTCGGCTATGCCGAGGCCGACCCGACCTTCGACATCGAGGGCCATGACACCGCGCACAAGCTGTCGATCCTGACCAGCCTTGCCTTCGGCACGAGGATTGCCGCCAACGACATCTACATGGAGGGGATTTCCAACATCAGTCAGGCCGACATCCGCGCAGCCGGCGATCTCGGCTACCGCATAAAACTACTCGGCGTCGCCCAACGCACGGAGAGCGGGATCGAACAGCGTGTGCACCCGACCATGGTGCCGACGGCCTCGGTCATCGCGCAGGTGCACGGCGTCACCAACGCGGTGGCCATCGAAACCGATATTCTGGGCGAACTCCTGCTCTCCGGTCCCGGTGCCGGTGGCAATGCCACCGCATCGGCGGTGGTCGGCGACATCGCCGACATCGCCAAGAGCCGGCCCGGTTTCCAGCACGGTCCCGTCTTCGGCCTGCCGGCGAAGGAATTGCGGCCGTACAAGAAGGCGCAGATGCGCAGCCATGCCGGCGGCTATTTCATCCGGCTGACCGTGCATGACCGCATCGGTGTCTTTGCCGCCATCGCCAAGCGCATGGCCGACAACGAAATTTCGCTGGAATCTATCGTGCAGCACGCCGCTGGGCCGGATACCGCCTTGCAGAAGACGGTGATCCTCGTCACCCACGAGACGACGGAAGCGGCGGTCCGCAAGGCTGTCGACGGCATCACCAGGGACGATCATCTGACCGACAAGCCGCAGGTTATCCGCATCGAGCGCGCGGAATAGGGATTTCTCCTTCTCCTTCAATCGATTGATATCGTTGTGTTTTCAAAAAAGGCCCGCCCAGGTCTTGCTGTTGTCATGGAGCTTTGACACAACCGGCGCGCTTCTGGCGGGAGGCAATGTGCCAACGAGGGTTGTCCACCGATGAACGTTGCCCAGAACATCGTCGCCGGCCTTGACCGGATACTCACCATGGAACTGGTGCGTGTCACCGAACGCGCCGCGGTTGCGGCGGCAAGGTTGCGCGGACGCGGCGACGAAAAGGCCGCCGACCAGGTTGCGGTCGACGCGATGCGCGAGGAGCTCAACCGCCTCGCCATCAGCGGCACGGTGGTGATCGGCGAAGGCGAGCGCGACGAGGCGCCAATGCTCTATATCGGCGAAGAGGTCGGTTCCGGCAAAGGCCCGGCGGTCGACATCGCGCTCGACCCGCTCGAAGGCACGACGATCTGCGCCAAGAACCTGCCCAATGCGCTGGCCGTCATCGCCATTGCGGAAAAGGGCAGTCTCCTGTTTGCGCCCGACGTCTATATGGACAAGATCGCCATTGGCCCGGGCTACGCGGACGGCATCATCGACATCGATGCCTCGCCGGCCGAAAACATCGCCGGCCTGGCCAGGGCCAAGGGCGTGCCGGTGTCGGAGATCACTGCCTGCATCCTCGACCGGCCGCGCCATGGCGCGCTGATCGAGGCGGTGCGCGCCACTGGCGCAGCAATCCGGCTGATCGGCGATGGTGACGTCGCCGGCGTCATCCACACCACCGATCCGGACGAAACCGGCATCGACATCTATCTCGGCACCGGCGGCGCGCCGGAGGGCGTGCTGGCGGCGGCAGCGTTGCGCTGCACCGGCGGCCAGATGCAGGGAAGGCTGATCCTCGACACGCCGCAAAAGCTGGCGCGCGCGGCGAAGATGGGCATCCTGGATCCGAAGCGGGTCTACCGCGCGCAAGACATGGCGCGCGGGGACGTGCTGTTCGCGGCAACCGGCGTGACCGACGGCAACATGCTGGCCGGCGTCAAGTTCGGTCGCAATTCCATCACCACGCATACGATCGTGCTGCGCTCGTCGTCGCGCACCGTGCGCGAGATCAAGGCAAGGCACCAGGATCTGGAAAAGTTTTGATTCCCGACTCGGCCAGCCGTCGCATATTGTGAGAAATGACAATCCGCAGACGGCGCGTCGCATGACGGGCGAAAACCGTATCTTCCTTGACGTCAGGCAGTCGGCATCAGGTGTTTCCTGGGAACACCGGCTGACCGAGCGGCAGGACATGACGGCGCTTGCCATAGCGCAAGGCTATGGCGTGCCGGACATCGTCGCGCGCGTCCTTGCCGGGCGCGGCGTGACCGCCGAGCAGACCGAGCGGTTCCTTGATCCGACCATCCGCGACCTTTTGCCGGACCCGGCGTCGCTGACCGACATGGACAAGGCCGCCGCCCGCATCGCCGGGGCAATTATTGCCAGGGAAAAGGTGGCGATCTTCGGCGACTATGATGTCGATGGCGCCGCCTCGTCGGCGCTGCTCAAGCGGTTTCTCACGCATTTCTCCGTGCCAGCGGAGATCTACATACCGGATCGTATCTTCGAGGGGTACGGTCCCAACCCGGAAGCCATGCGCGAACTCGTCTCGCGCGGCGCAACGCTGATCGTCACCGTCGATTGCGGCACCAACAGCGCCGTCTCCATCGACGCGGCGAACGCTGCCGGCGCCGATGTCGTGGTGCTCGACCATCACCAGCTCGGCGGTCCGTTGCCGGCAGCGGTTGCGGTCGTCAATCCCAATCGCGAGGACGACCTTTCGGGGCAGGGCCATCTTTGTGCCGCCGGCGTCGTCTTCCTGGCTCTGGTGCAGACGGCGAAGGTCCTGCGCGGCCGGTTGACGGATGCCGAACCGCCCGACCTGCTCGGCTTGCTCGATCTTGTGGCCCTGGCGACCGTCTGCGACGTGGTGCCGCTGACCGGCGTCAACCGCGCCTTCGTGGTCAAGGGGCTGCAGATGGCGCGCCAGCAGAGGAACGAAGGGCTGGCGGCGTTGGCGCGGGTCTCGCGCATCGGCGAGCCGGTCAGCACCTTCCACCTGGCCTATCTGATCGGCCCGCGCATCAATGCTGGCGGGCGCATCGGCGACGCAGCGCTCGGCAGCCGCCTGCTCGCCACCGACGATCCCGTCGAGGCCCGCACCATCGCCGAGACGCTGGACCGGCTCAATCAGGAGCGGCAGCAGATGGAACTGGAAATGCTGGCCGCGGCACGCGTCGAGGCCGATGCCGAGCTTGCTGGCGGCAATGGGCCGGCCATCGTCGTCACCGGCAGCTCCAGCTGGCATCCGGGCATCGTCGGCCTGCTGGCCTCGCGGCTCAAGGACCATGCGCGCCGGCCCGCTTTCGCCATCGCCTTCAACGCCAACGGTGTCGGCACGGGGTCGGGCCGTTCGGTGTCGGGCTTCGACCTTGGCAGGCTGGTGCGTGAGGCGGCCATTGCCGGGCTGATCGTCAAGGGCGGCGGCCATGGCATGGCGGCCGGCATCACAGTGGAGCGGGCGAAACTTGGCGCGCTCAGGGCCTTCTTCGAGGAACGAGCGGCGGCCGACGTGTTCCGGCTGCAGGGCGAGGAAAGCTTGGCGATCGACGGTGCGCTGGCCGCCGAGGGTGCGACGCTCGGCCTGCTCGATGCATTGGAGAAAGCCGGCCCGTTCGGCGCCGGGCATGTCGCACCGGTCTTCGCGCTGCCGCGCCATCGCCTCGCAGATGCAAGGCCGGTCGGCACCAATCACATCCGCGCCGAGTTGCAGTCGGAAAGCGGCGGCCGCATCCAGGCGATCGCCTTTCGCGCCGTCGATACGGCGCTCGGCGAATTCCTGTTCAAGAACAGGGGCAAGCCGGTGCACGTCGCCGGTTCGCTGTCGGGCAATCACTGGAACGGCAACCGCACGGTGCAGTTCCGCATCGTCGATGCCGCGTTGGCTTGAGCGTTGTGAGGCGGCTTAGGTCATTAGCGCAGAAGTTTTGATAGGTCGGACGTGCTTGCGTTGGGGAATCGCATACCTTGGATGTTAGCCGAAACGCCCATCACTTCGTCATCCTGGGGCGGAGCAAGGAGCGAAGCGACGCAGTGCAGACCCCAGGATCCATGCCATGACGTCAGAGCATCGCTGCGGCGCAGAATACTGTTCCGCTGCATTCTTCGGCTGATGTCACGGCATGGATCCCAGGGTCTCCGCGACGGAGCTTTGCTCCTGCTTCGCCCAGGGATGACGAAGTTGGGAGGCTTCGGCCAATCTCCACCGGGGACAGATCGTTCCGGGACTCGTGCGGCACTCGCCGGCGAAGCCGGTCACTTTCAGATCGTATACGGGCGCCGACGGCTGAGGAACCGGCGCAAAAACTCGAGTCTGCCGGCGCTGATCGAGCTGGTGCTGGCGCGGCCGGTCGTGTCGGCCGGACTGATCGCGGCCGAGCTGAAAATCAGCCAGCGGGCGGCGCTCGGTCTCGTCGCCGAACTCGCGATTCGCGAGGTGACGGGCAGGGGGCGCTACCGGCGTGGGGAATTGTGTGACGAAAATCGAAAGCCGCCCAGCGCCGTGATGGATTGCCACCGGGATCATAGTGACGAGCACGCCGCAGGGACTAGGGTCGCCGGCTGGATGAAAGCTGCGGGAAACCGCCCGAACACGCGCGACGAGCTTTTATCGAAGCGGCGAAAGAAGCTGGCATTCTGATGGAGTATGATTGGTGAGGCGTGCCGCCTCCCCATCTTGAACCGTCATCAGGCTGACAACACATTTCTGCGATGGTCGCCGACGATCCCAACGGCGGCTCCATCACACCCGCGAGCCGTTCGACAAAGTGGAGGAACGAATGAACGCCACGGCTTTCAGCAGCCCAATCTTCGTGAAGAACGGGGCCTACATGGTGCAGGAGATTGCCGATCTCGTGGACGCGATCGGTTTTCTGGAGGAGTGGCCGGAGGATCGCCGCAACCTGATCCATGAAACAGCTTCCAAATCGGGCAGCGGCAAGGTGCAGGTGTAGCCGCATTCGGCGGTGCCTCGCCTCTTTTGCCGCCCAAAAGATCCGCGTATCGGCGGATGCGCGTTGGTCTTTGTGTGAATCGGCAGCACAGCGCTCTCGAGCGGGTTGAGCGGGTCGTCGGGTAGCGGGTGGGGCGGTGTGGATGTTCCTGAACCGAGCCCCCGTTTGCAGGAAACCATCCAGTGTTCGGACATTGACAGTCGGAGGCCCGGCACGGGGCGGGAGTGCCGGGCCTTGTGGTCGTCCATGAGTTCAATCTAGGTTCGACTGAGTTCAAGCTTGCGCTCGTTTGGTTAATGAGCGGTTAATCGAAACTGAACAGCCACGTCAGGCCATCTTGGCGGTGATCTTTGCTATATCGGCAGCGTCGAACGCCCTTAACGTTTGGGTTTTGATATTGCCCATCGCAGCGACCGAAAAAGTTAGCGCCGTCGCCGCGATGTCGTCATCGGCTTCGGCGATGGTGACGACATCATACTGACCAAGCGTCCAGAAAAGCGAGTGCACCGTGACTCCGCTTTTGGCGGCCATCTCCTTGAAAGCCTCGGCACGCTTCTGGGTATCCTTGATCCCCTTGGCGCCCTGATCGGTAAAATTCGCGAGTATGACGTAATAAGCCATGTGAACCTCCCAAAAGTGAATAAGGAGGCGTGCGGGCGCTTCCGGCGCGACCGCCGTTTCTCCCAATCACATGTTATCACGCGGGCACAAAGGTCGCATCCGCCCATCGCACTGGAAACTTTAACCGGTGTCCTCCCACATCAACCGTGAACCAAAGCGCGAAAAACTCGGCCGTCATGCTCCCGCCCGGTAAGATCGGCCCGGCTGCTTGGAAAGGGCCCTCAATCAAACAGCCGGGGCCAAGTCGGCCCGCGGAGGCCGCGAGTGGAGAACTAGCTTCCGAAATTCCGGAAGTTCAATTCCCCAAAACAGCGGAGGGATACCCCCAAGGCACATTTGGCGGCCTCTTTGCCGCAGAGCTAATATAAAGTAGCCAGTGCGCATCTCTTCCTACCCGATCGCATTGGCTAGGTGTAAATCGGCGGGGGCTTCAGCGCCGATCAGCGCGATAAGCTCATTGAAATGTCAGTGGTGGGTGGGGTCACGCAGGGACGCCGATTCACACATAGTTCGGCGGGCGGCAAAAACCGCAAAGCACAACGGTGTCGTCAGCCGGAATTAGCATGGCTTTGCCAACGCCGATGAAGTCGAACATCAGCGGCTCGAACAGCCATCAGACTTGGTCGGAGTGCATCCGCTTCAGGCAGCGGAGGGCGAACGAGGTCCGGCTGTGGCGGATGCCTGGGATTCGATACAACCGCTCGCGCAGAAAACGCTCGTAGCCGGAGGTCCCTTCGACGGCGACCTTGATCAGATAGTCGTAATCGCCGGTCGTCAGATACGCTTCCAGCACTTCCGGCAATTCCGTCAGATGTCGCCCGAACGTTTCCAGTATCTCCTCGTCGTGTCTGTCGAGGGTGCGGCCGGAGCGGGCCCATGTCGGCGATGGTCCACTCAAACGAACGGTGAAATCCTGGCTGCCAACAGCCTGCAACCTGCCAAAACACCTATGTCGAAGAACTAAGCCAGAACCGTCTGCAGGCGGGCCAGCTCGTCGATCTGGGCCATCGTTACCTGATAGCCGATGCGGATCGCCTCGTCGGCGCGGTGGAACTCGGTCAAGCCGATATGGCTGAGCTTAGGCTGCAGCGACATGTCAGGCGGGTCGCCGGCAAGTCGCGCACGCGAAATGCGGTCCTGGATGATGTTGAAGGCTTCGACCATGACGCCGGTGATGCCGAGCCGTGTCTGGTACTGGTGCCCTGCGTCGATCTGGCCGGGCCTTGGCGCATCCTTTTCGATGAACAGTTCGCCGGCGCTGTGCTTGATGACGGCGGCGCGGCCGAACAGATCGTAGTGAAGGTTCACCGCGACCACGAGCGGCTGCTCGTAGGCGCGGCAGACCGAGACCGGAACCGGATTGACCAGCGCACCGTCGACGAGCACGCGCCCGTTGCAACTGACCGGTTCGAAAACGCCGGGCAGCGCATAGGAGGCGCGCATGGCGGTAATCAGCGACCCGCCCGACAGCCAGATTTCATGGCCGGTGCGGATCTCCGAGGTGACGCAGACGAAAGGCTTCGGCAGATCTTCGAAACGGATGCCGGCCATGTGCTCGCGCAGCCGTGCATCGAGCTTCATGCCGCCGAACAGTCCGCTGCCGCGCAGATTGAGATCGAGAAGACCAAAAATGCGCCGCTTGGTCAGGCTTCGGGCGAATTCTTCCAGCTCGTCCAGCTTGCCGGCAAGATAGCAGCCGCCGACCAGAGCGCCGATCGAGGTGCCGGCGATCATCGACACTTCGATGCCGGCTTCGTCGAGCGCGCGCAGCACCCCGATATGGGCCCAGCCGCGCGCGCAGCCGCCGCCCAATGCCAGCGAAATGCCTGTCTTCTTGGCCGGGTTCGTTTCGGATGCACCGGCGGACGATGACAGGCCATTGGCCTCTCGAACGTCCGGTCTGTTGCGCGATGACGCCCATTCGAGCATCACAATCTCCCTTGTCCCGCGGCCAACATACAGGCTGGCCGTATCGAAATCATGAATATACGAGGCTGCAGTTCGGCGAATGGTTCATTTGTATGGTTCATGGGGCTTTCGATACGTTTCTTCCGCATCGAACAGCGGCTTACTGCCGTCGCTGGCAAGCGTCCCCTTGCCGTCGATCAGCCCCACCGTCCGATAAAAGCAGGAACGTCGGCCGGTGTGGCAGGTTGCGTCGTGGCCCATCACTTTGACGCGCAACCATATTGCGTCCTGGTCACAATCCGTGAGCATCTCGACGATCTTCTGGACATTTCCGGACGTTTCGCCTTTCTTCCACAGAGCGCTTCGCGAGCGCGACCAGTAGTGGGCGATGCCGGTTTCCAGCGTCAGCGCCAGCGCTTCGGCGTTCATATGCGCGACCATCAGCAGCATGCCGTCTTCGGCATCGGTGACGACGACGGTGACGAGGCCGCCGGCGTCGAAGCGAGGCGAAAAGACCGTGCTTTCTTCCAGTGCCTTCTTGTCTGATGGAGCTTTCAGAAATTCCACTGCCGGTCCTTGTTCAGAGCCTCGCCCATTCCGATAGGATCGGAATGGGCGAGGCCCTGTCTTGTTGTTTGGCCATGATCTTATCCGAGAACCGGTTCCCACTTCTCGGGGTCATGGCTAGTGACCGGCGATGGTCTTCAGCACCTGCCGCCGCGCACCATGGCGACGAAACGGACCTGTTCCTCGGGCGTGTCCTTGAAGACGCCGGTGAAGGTCGAGGTCAGCGTCGTCGAGCCTTCCTTGCGGATGCCGCGCATGGCCATGCACATATGCTCGGCTTCGAGCATGACGGCGACGCCGCGCGGATTGAGCACGTCCTGGATGACGCCGGCGATCTGTGCGGTCATGGCTTCCTGGGTCTGCAGGCGCTGGGCGAAGATATCGACGACGCGCGCGATCTTGGACAGGCCGACAACCTTGCCATCCGGCAGATAGCCGACATGCGCCTTGCCGATGATTGGCACCATGTGGTGCTCGCAGTGCGAATGGAATGTTATATCCTTGACCAGGACAAGGTCGTCATAGCCGGCGACTTCCTCGAACGTGCGGCCGAGTTCCTCGGCGGGGCACTTGTCGTAGCCGCCGAACATTTCGCGAAAGGCCTTCACCACACGCTTTGGCGTATCGACCAGGCCCTCCCGGTCCGGATTGTCGCCGGTCCAGCGCAACAGCGTGCGAACCGCGGCCTCGGCTTCGGCTTCGGTCGGCCGATCGGTGACCGGCTTTTCCATATAGGCGGAAGGGGGCATGAATTTCTTGATGACGGCATCCATAAAGGCGTCTCCCGTAGTTCCCCTCTCAGGAGGAACGAGTTGAACGGACCACGACCTTTCGGGTGTTAGAAACGTGCCCGGTTTCCAGCCCGTAAGCGGCGTGAACTGATTTGGGCAAAAACGAAGGCCTTGGTTTGCCTTGTCCATACCCGAGTACCAGCATTATATATGATCGTGCCGAGCGAAAGGAAGACCGTCAGCGGCAATCGCTGTTCGCTTGGCGGCGACGGATTGGAAAAATATGATCGACGACGTCTACAATGCGAAAATTCTGGGATTTGCCGGGAATATCGCGCGGATCGGCCGGCTCGACCATCCCGACGCAACCGCGCGCGCGCATTCCAAGCTGTGCGGCTCGACCGTGACCGTCGATCTGAAGATGGATGACGGCGTCGTCACCGATTTCGCCCATGACGTCAAAGCCTGCGCGCTTGGCCAGGCGTCGTCCTCGATCATGGCGCAGCATGTCGTCGGCGCCAGCGCGGATGAATTGCGCAGCGTTCGCGAGACGATGCTGAAGATGCTGAAGGAAAACGGCGCGCCGCCCGAAGGCCGCTTCGCCGACCTCAGATATCTCGAACCGGTGCGCGACTACAAGGCGCGCCATGCCTCGACCATGCTGACCTTCGATGCGGTGGTCGACGCGATCGGCCAGATCGAGAAGAAGCGCGCCGAACAGGCGGCGTAGCGTCAAATGGCTACGGATCACGCGCACCAGCATCAGAGGCCGCGATACACGCGCAACTGGCCCGGCCCGTGGCGCAAGACGCCCGGCCGAATCCTCGGCACCTCGCTCGTGCGCTTCTACCAGCTGACGCTGTCCGGCTTTGTCGGCAATTCCTGCCGGCACCTGCCGACCTGTTCCGAATACGCGCACGAAGCGATCGCTCGCCATGGATTATGGGCGGGCGGCTGGATGGGGTTTTTCCGCGTGCTGCGCTGCGGGCCGGGCGGAACGCATGGCATCGACCGTGTGCCGGAGGTGCTGACTGAGCGCTATACGTGGTTCACGCCATGGCGGTATTGGCGGATCGGGAAAAAGCGCGGCGAGCCGGAAAGCTGATGCCGGTAGGAGCTCTGCAATCGGGCAGGTCTTTACGATTTGCTAACCTTAACCGCACGTTGCGCATTTAAGACAAAATCGAGACAAGACGCCTCGCTAAGCCGCTCCTGACTTGCCTCAGGAGAGATTGCCCCAATGCGCCAGCTAGACCGCCGTCCATTCGTTTTCGCTTTGGTTCTCTACCTCCTGGCCTGGCTGTTGGGTTTTCCGATCCGCGCTCAATCGGCCCCGCTGGAGGACGTCGAATGCACGCTGATCCTGGATGCTGTGAGCGGCGAAACGCTGTATCGGCAAGGGGTTTGTGACCAGCGCGTCAGTCCCGCATCGACGTTCAAGGTTCCCTTATCGCTAATCGGCTATGACGCGGGAATCCTGAGCGACGAGCACACGCCGGCGTGGGACTACAAGCCCGAGTTCAAGGCGGTAAAGCGGGACCAGAAGACCGTCGACCCAACGATCTGGGAAAAGGACTCAGTGCTGTGGTTTTCGCGGGAAATCACCCGCCGGCTCGGCAGCGAGCGGTTCGCCGGCTATGTCTCGAAATTCGACTACGGCAACACCGATGTTTCCGGCAATGCCGGCAAGAATGATGGCCTCACACGGTCCTGGGTGAATTCTTCCCTCAAGATCTCGCCGGTTGAACAGGTCGATTTCTTGCGCCGCTTGCTCGCCCGCAAACTGCCGGTTTCGGATAAGGCCTATTCGATGACCGAGGCGATCTTGCCGGTCTTCCAGGCAGGTGGCTGGACCGTGCAGGGCAAGACCGGGACCACACGGCTTGGCGACAGCGCCGACAAGCGCTCCGATGGCTGGCGCTCGCTTGGCTGGTTTGTCGGCTGGGCGAACAAGGATACTCGCAACATCGTCTTTGCCCGCCTGGTAATCGATACGAAACGTTCCGACACGCCCAAGGGGCCTCAGACGCGGGCGATATTCCTGAAAGAGCTGCCGAATCTCATCAACATGGGTAAGTGATCGGCCATTCGCCTTTACGGCACGGGAATCTGCCCATAAAAGACTGCCGCCGGACGCACATCCGGCGTTTACCTTGTGCATGTCGTAGCCCCAAAACCGCTGCACACTTTTGGGCGACACGCATTTCACCACCCGCGCTCGTTTGCGGGACTGGATAGGAGAATTTTATGCTGAATTCCGTTTCCCTGACATTTCCCGATGGCTCCGTCCGCGACTACGATGCGGCGATGACCGGCGCTGGCCTGGCGGAATCGATCTCGAAATCGCTGGCCAAGAAGGCCGTCGCCTACTCGATCGATGGCGTGGTGCGCGATCTTTCCGATCCGCTCGGCAAGTCCGGCAAGATCGAGATCATCACCCGCGAAGATCCGCGCGCGCTGGAGCTCATCCGCCACGACGCAGCACACGTGCTGGCCGAAGCCGTGCAGGAATTGTGGCCGGGTACGCAGGTGACCATCGGCCCGGTGATCGAGAACGGGTTCTACTATGATTTTGCCCGCAACGAGCCGTTCACGCCCGACGATTTCCCGGTGATCGAGAAGAAGATGCGCGAGATCATCGCGCGCAACAAGCCGTTCACCAAAGAGGTGTGGTCGCGCGAGAAGGCGAAAAAGATCTTTGCCGACAAGGGCGAGCGCTACAAGCTTGAACTGATCGACGCCATTCCCGACGATCAGGACCTCAAGATCTATGCGCAGGGCGATTGGTTCGACCTCTGCCGTGGTCCGCACATGGTCTCGACCGGGCAGATCGGCAGCGCATTCAAGTTGATGAAGGTGGCCGGCGCCTATTGGCGCGGCGACAGCAACAACCCGATGCTGACGCGCATCTACGGCACGGCCTGGGCCGACCAGGCGCAGCTCGATGCCTACCAGATGATGCTGGAGGAGGCCGAAAAGCGTGATCACAGGAAGCTCGGCCGCGAGATGGACCTGTTCCATTTCCAGGAAGAGGGGCCGGGCGTCGTCTTCTGGCACGCCAAGGGCTGGAGGATGTTCCAGAACCTGGTCAACTACATGCGCCGCCGCCTCGACGAGCAGGGTTATCAGGAAGTCAACGCGCCGCAAGTCCTCGACAAGAGCCTGTGGGAGACGTCAGGTCACTGGGGCTGGTACCGGGACAATATGTTCAAGGTGACGGTTGCCGGCGACGACACCGACGACGACCGGATGTTTGCGCTGAAGCCGATGAACTGCCCCGGCCACGTCCAAATCTTCAAGCACGGGCTGAAGTCCTACCGCGATCTGCCGGTAAAACTTGCGGAGTTTGGCAATGTGCATCGCTATGAGCCGTCCGGCGCGCTGCATGGGTTGATGCGCGTGCGCGGCTTTACCCAGGACGATGCCCACATCTTCTGCACCGAGGAACAGCTCGCCGACGAGTGCATCAAGATCAACGACCTGATCCTGTCGACCTATGCCGACTTCGGCTTCGACGAAATCACCGTCAAGCTGGCGACCCGCCCTGAAAAACGGGTCGGCACCGACGCGATGTGGGATCATGCCGAGGGCGTGCTGCAGGACGTGCTCGACAAGATCGCCGCGCGATCGGGCAACCGGATCAAGACGGGCGTCAATCCGGGCGAGGGCACGTTCTACGGGCCGAAGTTCGAATATGTGCTGAAGGACGCCATCGGCCGCGACTGGCAATGCGGCACCACGCAGGTCGACTTCAACCTGCCGGAACGGTTCGGAGCCTTCTACATCGGTTCCGATTCGGAAAAGAAGCAGCCGGTGATGGTGCATCGCGCCATCTGCGGGTCGATGGAGCGCTTCCTCGGCATCCTGATCGAGAATTATTCCGGCCATTTCCCGCTGTGGTTCGCACCGCTGCAAGTGGTGGTTGCAACGATCACCTCCGATGCCGACGATTACGCGAAAAAGGTCGTCGCGCAACTGAAGGCAGCGGGACTGTTGGCGGAAGCCGATCTTCGCAACGAGAAGATCAACTACAAGGTCCGCGAGCACAGCCTGGCCAAGGTTCCGGTCATCCTCGTCTGCGGCAAGCGCGAGGCGGAGGAAGAGACGGTCAACATCCGCCGGCTCGGCTCGCGCGACCAGGAATCGCTCGGCCTTGGCCAGGCGGTGGCGATGCTTACCGAAGAGGCGGTGACGCCCGACCGTAAGCGCAAAAGAGCGGTCTGAGTTTCAGCCAGATTGTCAACGAAATGGCGGTGGAGCGATCCACCGCCATTTTCACATGCCCGCCATTCATACGCTTGTCACGCCAGCCTTGTAACGAGCCCTCATGCTCAAGCTGAAGATGCGCGAAAGACCGTTTCCCGAGCTTTCCTATGCCAGCCCGCATCAGCCGGCATTGACGCGCTGGTTCATCCACTCCATCGAAGGCCTGTCCGGTCGCGACCGCTTCGCGGCCCTCTATGACTTTTGGCGACGCCATGTGCTACCGACCGGCGAGCGCGTGTTCAGCCGCATGCTGGAGTTGATCGATGTCGAGGTGCGGACCACCGGCCAATGGCCGCCGGAAAAATTGCCTGAAACGCCGCTGGTGATCGTCGCCAACCATCCGTTTGGCATTGGCGACGGCATTGCGGTGCTGTCGCTGGCCGAGCAGCTTCAGCGCCCGTTCCGTGTCATGATCCACAAGGATCTGCTCAAGATCCGCGAGATGGAGCCCTATTCGCTGCCGATCGACTTTTCCGAGACCAAAGACGCGCTCAGGAATAACATGGCGGTGCGCCATGAGGCGGTGCGGCTGCTGAAAGAGGGCGTCATCATCGTCATCTTCCCCGCGGGCGGCGTCGCCACCGCGCCAAAAGGTTTTGGCCGGGCGCGTGATCTGCCGTGGAAGATGTTTCCGGCCCGTCTCGTCCAAGATGCCAAGGCATCGGTTGTCCCAATGCACTTTTCCGGCCAGAACGGCCGGCTGTTCCACCTGGTCAGCGGACCGATGAACATGGCCGAGCGTGACGGGCGCGTGGCGAAGTTAGTCGGTAGGGCTTCGCTGACGCTGCGCATTTCCCTACTCATCCACGAATTCGCGCGGCTGTCGGGCAAATCGATCGACATGCGCATCGGTGACGTGCTGGGATGGGACGAACTGGAGCCGCTGCGCGACCGCAAGGCTTTGCTCGACCGCCTCCATCGTGGCGTTTTCGATCTGGCGCCGGCCGAGGCGCGCGGCCGTGGCCAATTCCTGCCGCGACGCATACGCAAGGCAGCCTGATCGACAAATCATGGGCTGCTGGACCCGAATCTACACGGCAGTATCCGGACGGTTAGTCCGCACCTTCCTCGGGATCCATCGCTGATGCCTCCGTGGCCAAAACCTCGACTTCTTTGTTCTGCCCGGCCACGACGGTAAAATCCTTCTGGTAAATCCGGTCGCGGTTCTTGGCGATGATCGTGTAGTCGCCCTCGGCAAGCACCATCGAAGCAAAGGCGCCGACGGTTTCCTTGATGGGATCGCCGGATTCATTGAGCAACGACCAGGAGGTGTCGGCGATCGCCTCTCCACCCGACTCGCGTACCAGCTTCATAGTCATCTCCGCCGCACGATGCTCGACGGCCGCTTCGGTCAGCTTGCCGGCCTCGACGCGGATGTCGGAGCGGATGACCGCATTCACCGAGCCATAGGTCGAGACGACGTGGTAGACGCCTGCGTTCAGCCGCACGACGCTGTTCGGCTCGACATCGGGTATGATCAGGGCGCGATCGTGATTGGCCGCGGCTTGGCCTTCATAGATCGAAAAGCGCAATTTCTTCGGCGGTATGCGCACCCCGCCCGATAGGACGGCGTCGAGCTTGAGTCCGCCGGCATCGAGCACGAGGCTTTCGCGCTTGGCGTCCTTGCCGACGGTGATGCGCTTGGTGGCGCCGGCCCGGCCGTAAGAGGCATGGACCAGATAGCTGCCGGGCTCGAGCTGGAACACCGCGCTGCCGCCATGGGCGGAAGCGACCATCGGCAGCTTGCCGTCGCCGGTGGGGTCAGGCTTGAAGACGCGCCAGACGATGCCGCGTGTGATGTCGGCGCCCTTGTCGGTCAATTGCGCCGACAGCGTGATCGCCCCGCTGCTCCCCGATGCCAGCGGTGCATCGCTTTTCGGAGGCGCATAGCTCGAAATTCCGGGAAGTTTCAGATCTCCGAGGCCATCCGCATCCTGAGCGACGGCAAGCGAAACCGGCACCATGAACAGTGCGGCTGCGAGCCAGATCAGGAAAAGTCGCAATGTCCCCTCAAACATGCCTTGCTTTGAAGCCCAAGGCGGTGGCAATTTCAAGGCTTAAGAGTCCGGTCAGCTTCTGCTAGAGGCTCTTGTCCGGCGCGCCGCGCCAATGCCCGAGCCGCCCGATGCCCCGATGGTGCGCTTCAGCTTAAATTCCAAGGAGACTTGCGCCCATGGCGTCGCCGATCATCGATTTTCTGCTGACCCGAAATTCCGCGCCGATCCCGGAGTTGAAGGAACCAGCACCTAGCGACGCTGACATCGCGACGATGATTGCCGCCGCCTCGCGGGTGCCGGACCACGGCCGGCTCGAGCCCTGGCGCTTCATCCTCTACCGGGGCGAGGCACGCGTCGAGATCGGCAAGAAGTTGGCAAGCCTTGCCGAACAACGCGAAGGGCCGTTGCCAGAGGGCCGCTACAACCAGGAACTGGCGCGCTTTTCGCGCGCGCCGCTGGTGATCGGCGTGGTGTCGAGCCCGAAGGAAAACCCAAAAATCCCACAATGGGAGATGTTCCTGTCCGGCGGCATGGCGGCGATGAACCTGATGATTTCAGCCAATGCGCTGGGCTATGGCACCAACATGATCAGCAACTGGTATTCCGATGTGCCGGAGGGCAGGGCGATCCTGGGGCTGGCGCCGCATGAGCGGGTCGTCGGATTCGTCCATATCGGCTCCTATCAGGGGCCGGCGCCGGAGCGGCCGCGGCCTGATCCGGCAAAGCTCTATGCCGACTATGCGGGGCCGTGGGTGGGCTGAATGTTCTACGAGCCGTCTAAAGGTCACGGGCTGCCGCATGACCCGTCCAAGGCGATCGTGGCGCCACGGCCGATCGGCTGGATCTCGACGGTGAACAAGGCTGGCGAGGTCAACCTCGCCCCCTATTCCTTCTTCAATGCCTTTTCGACGCGGCCCTTCATCGTCTGGTTTTCGTCCGAAGGCGAGAAGGACAGCGCCACCTTCGCCGAAGAAACAGGCGAGTTCGTCGCCAATCTCGTCAGCCGCGATCTTGCTGAAAAAATGGTCCGCACGGCGGTCGATGCGCCGCGCGGCGTCACCGAATTCGACTATGCCGATCTCACTATGGCGCCGTCGCGGCTGGTTGCGCCACCCCGCGTGGCGGCGGCGCCCGCGGCGCTTGAATGCCGGGTGACGGAGATCCTGCGGCCAAAGGCGCTGGACGGGACGCTGACCGGCGCTGTCGTCGTTGCCGGCGAAGTCGTCGGCGTGCATATCGATGATGCATTTCTGAAAGACGGCATGTTCGATATCGTCAAGGCGGGCAATGTCGGCCGTCTCGGCTATATGGACTATGCCAGCGTCAGCGAGATATTTTCAATGAGCCGGCCTCGCTGGAGAAAAGATTAGGCTGGCAAACTATTAGGCCGGAATCCCTGCCGCTCTGGCTCGCGCCAGAAGTCGCTCTGCCAGCTTGAGATGCGGCCGGTCGTACATCTTGCCATCGATGCCGACGACGCCGGGATTTCCAGCCGCCTCGAATGCCTCGACGATCAACAGGGAGTGTTTCACCGCCTCGGCCGACGGCGTGAAGGCGGCGTTGATGACCGGCACCTGCGCCGGATGGATCGCCATCTTGCCGGTGAAGCCGTCGCGCTCTGCCTCGGCGCATTCCGCCTCGAAGCCGGCCATGTCGCGAAAGTGCGGAAAAACCGTGTCGATCGCCGCGACTTCCGCAGCACCCGCGGCGAGGATGGTCATGGTGCGGGCGAAGCGGAACACATCGGTGTAGCGGCCGTTCTCGTCGCGGGCCGTGCGCGCACCGATTGCTGCCGATAGGTCTTCCGCACCCCAGGTCACGCCGACAAGCCGCGCACTTGCGTTGGCGTAGGTCGCAGCCGCCAGCACGCCGGCAGCTGTTTCGGTGATGATCGGCAGGATTTTTATCGCACCATCCGGCAGCCCGCCTTCGGCCTCGTGCACCCTGAGCTTGGCCGAGAGATGCTGGACATCCTGGCCGCTGTTCGACTTCGGCAGCATGATGCCGTCGGGTTTCACCGGCACGAGTGCCGCCAGATCATCATCGGTCGGGCCGGTCGAGAGATCGTTGATGCGGACATAGATTGCGGATCTGGTTTGATGCCTGTGTTCGGTGATGAAGCGTGCGGCGACGTCGCGTGCCAAAGCCTTGTTTTGTGGCGCGACCGAATCCTCGAGATCGACGATGACCACGTCGGCGCCCGCGCCAAACGCCTTTTCCAGCTTCTTTTCGGAATCGCCGGGAACGAACAGCAGCGAGCGCATCGGTCAGGCCGCCTTCTTCATCATCATCGCCTGCCTCGTGCATTTGGCAACGAGCACGTCATTTTGATTGTAGGCGCGGTGCTCGAATTCAACGATGCCGCGGTCCGGCTTCGACCTGGAGTCGCGCACCGACATTACTGTCGTCTCGACGCGGATCGTGTCTCCGTGGAAGACCGGATGCGGAAACACCGTCTCCTTCATGCCGAGATTGGCGATGGTGGTGCCGACGGTGATGTCGTTCACCGAAATGCCGATCATCAGGCCCAGCGTGAACAGCGAATTGACCAGCGGCTTGCCCCATTCGCTTTTGGCGGCGAAGTCGAAGTCGATGTGCAGCGGCTGCGGGTTCAGCGTCATTACCGAAAACAGCATGTTGTCGCTTTCAGTGACGGTTTTCCGCAGCGTGTGCCGGAAGACATGGCCGACGACAAACTCTTCCAGATAAAGCCCGGCCATGGTCGATGTCCTCCGCTGCCGCATCGGCCCGAAAATCGGAATCGATTTTTCGGAAAGCACGATGCGGAGATTCAAAGTGCTAGAGCGTACTTTGTGCGTCCGAATGGACGCACGTCGCCCTAAGGGTTGATAGGCGCTGCATACCGCGCTCGCAAGCCAGTTAACAAACATGGTGAACCGTTCGTAAACCATTTCTGCCTACGGTCTTCAGTGGGGCGGGAACGGACTCGGGTTAGGGGCGTAGCGGACGGCATGGTTGTTTCGCATTTCCTGAAATGGATCTACACGGCCAAGGTTTCGGAGCGCGCCGCTGCGGCAGGCGCTCTGGCTCGCGCCTACATCAATGCCGATCTGCCTTTCGAGGATCGCTGCGCGGCGGAGGCAGCGCTGACGCTGCTGCTCGACGATGCCTCGTCGAAAGTGCGACTGGCGATTGCAGAAGCGCTGTCGATGAGCCATCACGCGCCCCTGCAGATCATCAACGCGCTGGCGTCAGATCAACCGGAAGTTGCAGGCCTGGTGCTGGCACGTTCGCCGCTGCTCACCGATGCCGATCTGATCGACCGCGTTGCCGGTGGTCAAAAGGCGACGCAGAAACTGATCGCGGATCGTGCGCGTGTCTCCATGGCGGTCGCAGCGGCGATCGCCGAAATCGGCGAGCCGGAAGCCTGCGCCACGCTTCTCGCCAACAGCGGCGCCGACATCGCTTCGCTCAGCTTCCGCCGTATCGCCGAACGCCATGGCCATCTGCCTTCGGTGCGCGAAGCGCTGATTTCAGATGCGCGCCTGCCTGCCGACTGCCGGCATATGCTGCTGATAAAACTTGGTGAAACGCTCAAAGGTTCGCCGCTGGTGGTGGCGCTGATGGGCCGTTCCAGAACCGAGCGCGTCATGCGCGACGCCTGCGTCAAAGCTTCCATGACGCTGATCGAAGGCACGCGCCAGGAAGAACATGCGGCGCTCATCGAGCATCTGCGCCTGCGCGGCGACCTGACCGCAAGCTTCATCATTCGCACCATCGCGCATGGCAAGGTCGACTTCTTCGGCTCGGCGCTGGTCGCGCTCAGCCAGCAATCCGAACAACGGGTGAGGGCTTTGCTGGCCGGTGGGCACGACGTGGCGCTGCAGGCGCTGTTCCGCAGCGCCGGCCTTGCCGCGGTCACGCACGCGATCATCCTGCGCGCGCTAAAGATCTGGCGCGAGGTCGCCAATGGCAAGCGCCTCGCCGGCGTCCAGGAAGTCAGCTGGCTAATGCTGAAGGAGTTGGGCGGGCAGTCCGCCGAAGGCGATCTCGCCGGGCTGGTCAAATCGATCCATCTCGATGCGCTGCGCGAAAACGCGCGCGGCCATGCGCTGGCGATCGCGGCTGCCTAGCTTGGTTGCGTGGTAGGCGAAAAAAATTGCTACTATGTTAGGGCCATGCACGATTTTGCGTCGAAACGCCTTAAGGTTCCGGCAGAGATCAAGCCGTTGATCGATGAGATCAGGGTTCGCTTGAGTCCCGATTCTATATGGCTGTTCGGCAGCCGAGCGCGGGGCGACAATCGACCTGACAGCGACTGGGATATTCTCGTTGCTTTGCCCGATGACGCCAAGCCGGAACTGCTCGATCCGCTCGTCGCTTGGACGATTCAGCACGAAGTCGGAATTCCTGCCACAATTCTCTCCACCACGTCGAGTGAAATTGGCGGCAAGCTGGGGTTCGCCGAATACGATCGCGTACGACGTTTCGCGGGACGGGCGCCAACTCGATGTCTGACCACCGGACTATCGCCAGTGCCCTTCGGTTGGCGAATGGGTGCATCAGGGAGGCACGCCTTCTGGCAGAATCCGGGTCCCGAAACGCGATCTATTTGAGCGAGCAGGCAATCGAGCAGGTTATCCGGGCTCTGACGGCTTAAGAGGCCATTCACATCGAGCGTCACGAACGCACACCAGCTCCATTCCTGTCGCTGTGAAGTGACGGGTCATGGCTTGCCTGACGCCGAGGCGGTAGGCATCTGTTGGGTGCATAGCTAACGTTCCGGCGACTCGATAAGGTGTGCCAGGTGCAGGAGGACAGGTTGAAGTACAGTGTGAGCAGTTTGCTATTGACCTGGTTTATGGCGCTAAGCGCGCTAACGCTGCCCAGTGCAGCACTGGCAGACGACGATTGCCAGTCTAAGGACAAAAAGAACGATCTTTGCAAATTCGCCGCTAGCCTTCAGGAGACGTTGGCACCCACGCTGCCGAAAGCAATGAATTCGAGGCTCACGATCAACGCCGTTGCGGCAACAGGCAGGAGGCTAATCGTCTATGCGGTGTGGTCCGAGACAAAAGCCCAGATGGATGCATATGTGCAGTCTCTTGGCGTCTCGCAGGCAAACTACAACGATGGGCTGCTTGTGGCGACAAAGGGAAGGGTGTGTAGCCCAGAGGGAATGACCGACTTCATTCAAAAAGGCGGTGAGTTAGAATACAAATACAGGACTATAGACGGCTTTCTGGAAGTAAGTGCCCTCGTAACGGGATGTCCGTAGCCAAACTGCGTGGGATTCAATGGTTTGTGCGGATCTGCAACAACGGTCGCCGTTTTGCAGTTCGCAGAGCAGAAGACGCTCAGATGTCCAGCACTTCCGTCTCGGCAAACTCCGCGCGTTCCTGGATGAAGCGGAAGCGGGCTTCCGGCTTGGTGCCCATCAGCGCGTCGACCGCGTCCTTGGTCGCCGCCTCGGCGTCGATCACATCGACCCTGAGCAGCGTGCGCTTCCTCGGGTCCATGGTGGTTTCCTTGAGCTGGGCGGCCATCATTTCGCCCAACCCCTTGAAGCGGCCGATTTCGACCTTGCCGCGCCCGGTGAACTCGGTGCGCAGAAGCTCGTCCTTGTGCGCGTCATCGCGGGCATAGGCGACCTTGCCGCCTTGCCGGATCGAGTAGAGCGGCGGCACCGCCAGATAGAGATGGCCGCCGCGGACCAGGCTCGGCATCTCCTGATAGAAGAAGGTGATCAGCAACGAAGCGATGTGGGCGCCGTCGACGTCGGCGTCGGTCATGATGATGACCCGGTCGTAGCGCAGATCCTGATCGCGGTATTTTGACCGCGTGCCACAGCCAAGCGCCTGGATCAGGTCGGAAATCTGCTGGTTGCCGGCAAGCTTGTCGTTGCCGGCGCTGGCGACGTTGAGGATTTTGCCGCGCAGCGGCAGCACCGCCTGGCTGGCGCGGTCGCGCGCCTGTTTCGCCGAGCCGCCGGCCGAATCGCCCTCGACGATAAAGAGTTCTGCGCCGGCCGCGGCATTCTGCGTGCAGTCGGCGAGCTTGCCGGGCAGGCGCAGCTTGCGCACCGCGCTCTTGCGCGACACTTCCTTTTCCTGGCGGCGGCGCACCCGTTCGTCGGCACGTGCGATCACCCATTCGAGCAGCTTCGAAGCTTCCTGCGGATTGTCGGCCAGCCAGTGATCGAAGGGGTCTCGGATGGCAGTCTCGACGATCCTGATCGCCTCGATCGTCGCCAGCCTGTCCTTGGTCTGGCCGACGAATTCCGGCTCACGGATGAACACCGACAGCATGCCTGCCGCCGAGATCATGACGTCTTCCGACGTGACGATCGAAGCGCGCTTGTTGCCGACCAGCTCGGCATAGGCGCGCAGGCCGCGGGTCAAAACGTTGCGGAAGCCGGCCTCGTGCGTGCCGCCTTCGCCGGTCGGGATGGTGTTGCAGTAGGAATTGAGGAACCCGTCGCCGCCGAACCAGGTCACCGCCCATTCGAGCGAACCGTGGCCGCCTTGCCTGTCGCTTTTGCCGGCAAAGATTTCGCGGGTGACTTGGAAGTCGTCGCCGAGCGAGGCTTTCAGATAATCCTTGAGGCCACCGGGAAAATGGAACTCGGCCTTGGCCGGCGTCGTGTCCTTCTCCTTGATCAGCGACGGATCGCAGGTCCAGCGGATCTCGACGCCGCCGAACAGATAGGCCTTCGAGCGCGTCATGCGATAGAGCCGCGCCGGCTCGAATGCCGCACCCTTGCCGAAAATCTGCTCGTCGGGATGGAAGCGGATTTTGGTGCCGCGCCGGTTGTGTACTTCGCCGAGCTGCTCCAGGCCGGTCACCGGAACGCCGCGCGAAAAACGCTGGCGATAGAGCTGGCGGCCACGCGCGACCTCGACCTCGAGATGGTCCGACAGCGCGTTGACGACGGAGACGCCGACCCCGTGCAGGCCGCCCGAGGTCTCATAGACCTTGCTGTCGAACTTGCCGCCGGAATGCAGCGTCGTCATGATGACTTCGAGCGCCGGCTTCTTGAATTTCGGATGCGGATCGACCGGAATGCCGCGGCCATTATCGGTGACCGCCAGATATCCGTCGGCGGAAAGCTCGACATCGATGAAGGTCGCGTGGCCGGCGACCGCCTCGTCCATCGCGTTGTCGATGACCTCGGCGAACAAATGGTGCATCGCCTTGTCGTCGGTGCCGCCGATATACATGCCGGGTCGCCGCCGCACCGGCTCCAGCCCTTCCAGAACCTCGATGTCGGCGGCACTGTAGCTCTCGCTCCCGTCGCGGGATGCCGGGCGCTTCGCCGCCTGCACCAGCGGGTCGGCCGGGCGCGCGGTTGCGCGAACCGGTTGCGGCTGCTTGTCCAAACTGCCGAAAAGATCGTTACTGTCGTCCATGCTGGTCCTGGATTTCGATGCTGCGAATCACCACCCGATACTGCCACGCTTTTTACGGGCAGGCGACGGAGGTTCCTGTTACGTTCGAGGATAGAGCCTCTTACTGCAAAACCATCCGACGACCAAGCGGCGGAAATGGGTCGAGGGCATCGACGTTTTGTAAACCTTGTCCGAAGGTTACGTCCGAAGGTTGGCCGAAAAACGGTATCCGTCCACTGCCGCTGGCCTAGAATGCGGCAGAACCCGTGAAAAGGCTGCTGCTAGCGCATGTTGGATTACAGTTCGCTCCTGCTCGCGGCGGCGCTGTCGGGCACGTGCCTCAGCATCACCATGTTTGCGATCTGGTTCACCGCGCCACAGGCACGCTCTGTGCTGACGGTGGCGTGCGGCATTCTCGTGCTGGTCGCGCATGTGGTCTTGTTCTGGCATTATGCCAGGCATCCCAGCCCCTGGCTTTGCCAGATTGTGCTTGCGCTTCTCAGCCTGGGCTTCCTGACGCTCTGCCTGTCGGCCATGCAGTATCTCGGCGTGCGCGACTTCAGGCGCGCCATCTTGCCGACTGTGGCTGCGATGGCGGTTTGCGCAAGCGCGACGTCGCTGGGCCTTGATGGCGTCGGCTTCATCGTCACCTACGCGACGGTAACGGCGCTGCTCTCGCTTATCGGCGTGATGTTCTGGATCAAAGGTGGTCACGATCGCCGGATATTGCTGGTCGTATCGTTCCTGAGCGGCGTCTGTGCGATGTCCTTCACGCTTTGCGGCGCGGTCTTGCTGGTCGAGGGCCAATGGGTGCTCGGCGTTGCACCCGACAACTGGGCCGAACGGTTGAATGCCGTCGTGGCGGTCGCCTGCATGACTGGGCTCGGGGCACTGACGCTCTCCCTGCACCATTTGCAGGCGCAGATCGAATTGAAGGCCGAGACCATGACCGACCCATTGACCGGGCTAATGAACCGGCGGGCGTTGACGGCATTCTACGGTGAGCGGGTTTTCGGCCCGTTCATGTCCGTCGCCATGTTCGACCTCGATCATTTCAAAAAAACGAACGACGTATTCGGTCATCCGGTCGGTGATCAGGTTCTGCGCCGCTTCGCCGCTGTCATCAGGAAATATGACAGGACCGGAGTCCACGCCTTCCGGCTGGGCGGCGAGGAATTCGTCCTCGTCATGTCGCGGATGACTGAAGAAAAGGCTTACGACATTGCGAGCAAGATCAGCGTCGCCTTCGGCACGGAAATCGTGGCCACCCAGCTTGGTCCGTTGCGCAGCACAGTCAGTGGCGGCATCGGCTTTGGCGGAACGGATGGGACCAGTCTCGACCATGTGCTGGCCGAAGCCGACGCCGCACTCTATGCGGCAAAGCGCGCCGGGCGAAATCGCGTCGTCGCCCAGAAGACGAGCAAGGCCGACGCGCCGGCCTTGCGTTCTGCCTGACTGAGGCTCTATCTTCTTGTCAGACCATGATCTTGTCCGAAAACCGAATTCCACTTTTCGGGATCATGGTCTACTCCGCCGCACCCAGATATTCCGACAGCGGCGGGCAGGAGCAGACGAGGTTGCGATCGCCGGCGACATTGTCGATGCGCGACACCGGCGGCCAGTATTTGGCTGATGTGCCGGCATCGCCGGCCGGGTAGGCCGCCTCCAGGCGCGAATAGGGGTGGGTCCACTGGCCGGCCAGCGCCTCGGCCGCTGTATGCGGCGCATTGACCAGCGGATTGTCGGCCAAGGGCCAGTCGCCTTTCGCCACCTTGGCTGCCTCGCCCGATATCGCAATCATCGCTTCGCAGAAGCGATCCACCTCGCTCTTGGGCTCGGACTCGGTCGGCTCGACCATCAGCGTGCCGGCCACCGGAAATGACATGGTCGGCGCATGGAAACCATAGTCGATCAGCCGCTTGGCGATGTCGTCGACGCTGATGCCGGCACTGTCCTTGAGCACGCGGGTGTCGAGGATGCATTCATGCGCGACGCGCCCGTGCCTGCCCTTGTAGAGCACCGGGAAATGCGCGTCGAGCCGCGTCGCCACGTAATTGGCGGAAATGATCGCCGTCTCGGTCGCCTGCTTCAGGCCGGAAGCGCCCATCATGCGGATATACATCCATGTGATCGGCAGGATCGAAGCGCTGCCGAACGGTGCGGCCGACACGGCATGACCCGAGCCTTCGGTGAAGTGGCCGGGCAGATACGGCTTCAGATGCGCCTTGACGCCGATCGGGCCGACGCCGGGACCGCCGCCGCCATGCGGGATGCAGAACGTCTTGTGCAGGTTCATGTGGCAGACATCGGCGCCGATGTCGCCGGGGCGGGCGAGACCGACCAGCGCGTTGAGGTTGGCGCCGTCGAAATAGACCTGGCCGCCATGGCTGTGGATGAGGGCACAGATGTCGCGCGCGCCTTCCTCGAAAACGCCGTGCGTCGAGGGATAGGTGAACATCAGCGCTGCGAGGTCTTGCGCATGCTCGTCCGCCTTGGCTTTCAGGTCATCGGCGTCGATGTTGCCGTCCTCGGTGCAGCGCACGACGACGACGCTCATGCCGGCCATCGCCGCACTCGCCGGATTGGTGCCATGTGCGGATGACGGGATCAGGCAGACCGTGCGGTGGTCTTCGCCGCGTGAGCGGTGATAGCCGCGAATGGCGAGCAGCCCGGCATACTCGCCCTGGCTGCCGGCATTGGGCTGCAGGGTTACTGCGTCGAAACCGGTTATCTCCGCCAGCCAGCCTTCCAACTCGTCAATCATCGCGCGGTAGCCGGCCGAATGGCTTGCCGGTGCAAAGGGGTGCAAATTGGCGATATCAGGCCAGCTTACCGGCATCATCTCGGCGGCGGCGTTGAGCTTCATGGTGCAGGAGCCGAGCGGGATCATGGCCCGGTCAAGCGCCAGGTCCTTGTCGGCCAGCCGACGCAGGAACCGCATCATTTCGGTTTCCGAACGGTTGTCGTGGAAGACGGGCTGCGTGAGAAACTCCTTGCCGCGCGGCTTTCCGGGCATGGTGCTGCCGCCAGCGGCGCCTGCCTTGGCGCCGAACAGCGCCGCGATCGCGTCCAGATCGGCAACGGTCGAGGTTTCATCGAAGCTGATGCCGATGTGATCGGCGTCGATGACGCGCAGCAATCGGCCGGTCTTTTCAGCAGCGGCGGCGATTGCGCCGGCTCTGCCTTTCACTTCCACCGTCACCGTGTCGAAGCGGCTTGCGCCAAGCACCGAAACGCCTGCTGTGTTGAGGCCGGCAGCCAGGCGGTTGGCCAGCGTGTGAATTCGCTCTGCAATCGCCTGCAGTCCTTTGGGTCCATGCCAGATCGCATAGGCCGTCGCCATGTTGGCGAGCAGCGCCTGCGCGGTGCAGATGTTGGATGTCGCCTTATCGCGGCGGATATGCTGTTCGCGCGTCTGGAGCGCAAGGCGATAGCCGGGGCGGCCCCTGCTGTCGGTGGACTGACCGACAAGGCGGCCGGGCATCAGCCGCGTCAGCCTGTCGGAGACGGCGCAATAGGCGGCATGCGGCCCGCCGAAGCCCATCGGCACGCCGAAGCGCTGCATCGGGCCGACGGCGATGTCGGCGCCAAGCCTTGCCGGCGCGTCTGTCAGCGTCAGCCCGAGCGGATCGGCAATGAAGACGACCAGCGCGCCGGTGGCACGGGCTTTCTCGATTGTCGCCTTGTGGTCGCCATAGACGCCAAACGTATCTGGCCAGGAGACCAGCAGAGCGGCGGTGTTGTCGTCGATGGTGTCGCCGTCGACCTCGATGCCGAGCGGTTCGGCGCGGGTGCGCACGACGTCGAGCGTCTGCGGATGCGGCGTGCCGGCCAGCGCCACCTTGGTCCGCTTGTCTCTATGATGGCGTAACGCAATGCCGACCGCCTCGGCCACCGCCGTCGCTTCATCGAGCAGCGAGGCAGACGCCACCGGCAGGCCGGTCAGCTCAGTGACCAGCGTCTGGAAGTTGAACAGCATTTCGAGCCGGCCCTGGCTGATCTCGGCCTGGTAGGGCGTGTAAGCCGTATACCAGGCCGGATTCTCGAACAGATTCCGCTGGATGACCGGCGGCACGTGGACGCCGTGGTAGCCGGCGCCGATGAAGCTCTTCAGAACTGTATTTTTCGCCATTGTTGCTGAAAGCTCGGCCAGCGCCTCCGCTTCGCTCGCCGGGGCCGGCAAGGCCAGCGGCCGGTCGAGCCGGATCGATTTCGGCACAGCCTGGCTGATCAGCGTCTCGACCGAGGGAACGCCGATCGTCGCCAGCATGGCTCTGACGTCATTGAGGCCGGGGCCGATATGGCGGGCCGAGAAGGAGTAGGGTGCTGCTGTCATCTTTTCCTGGTCCTGCTATCAACCAATATGGGCTTTGTAGGCGGCCTCATCCAGAAGGCCTTCGAGTTGGCCTTCATCCGCCAGCCTCATCTTCCACAGCCAGCCGTCGCTGGTCGCCGCCGAATTGACCAAGGACGGGTCCGACGAGAGCGAGGTGTTGGCCTCGGTGACCTCGCCGTCGACCGGTGCATAGACGTCCGATGCCGCCTTGACGGATTCGACCACCACGGCGGTATCGCCCTTGGCCAGCTTTTTCCCAAGCTCCGGCAATTCGACGAAGACGAGATCGCCGAGCTGCTCCTGTGCGTAGTCGGTGATGCCGACGGTGGCGATACCGCCTTCGACGCGGAGCCATTCGTGATCTTCGGTGAAATAGGTTTTTGCCATGAAGTTCATCCTTTGCGGTAGCGATGCGGCGTGAAGGGCAGGGGATTGATGTCGACCGGGATTTTGGTCCCGCGAACGTCGGCGAAGAGTTTTGCGCCAGGTTTGGCCAGCGACGTCTGGACATAACCCATGGCGACCGGATGGGCGGCCGACGGGCCGAAGCCGCCGGAGGTGACGTGGCCGGCGGGATCGCCGTCGGCGTCGAAAAGGGCAGCGCCGGTGCGCACCGGCTGGCGGCCTTCCGGTTTCAGGCCGACGCGTTTCTGCGCCGGGCCGCGCTCCAGGATTGCACGCAATGCGTCGGCGCCGATGAAAGCGCCAGAGGCGCGAACCTCCTTTGGGATCGCCCACATCAGCCCGGCGCTGGCCGGGTCGATCTCAGGCGTGATGTCCAGTCCGTGCAGGCACAGCCCTGCTTCGAGCCGCAGGCTGTCACGGGCGGCCAGCCCAACCCACATCACGCGCTCGTCCTCGAGCAGTTTGGCGATGAGATTTCGCGCGTCCGCTTCCGGCAGGCCGATCTCGAAACCGTCTTCACCGGTATAGCCCGACCGGCTCATGAACCAGTTCTCGCGGGGCTCAAAGCCGTGCATGAACAGCAGCGATCCGGTTTCGATGCCGGCGCGGGATAGGGCGGCCCAGGCTTCAGGCCCCTGGATCGCCAGGAAGACGCGGTCGAGTGCGTCCACCTTTGCCTCAAAATCCATGGCAAGGGCGCGCAAGTGCTTTTCGTCGGCTTCGGCATTGCCGGCATTGGCGACGACCATGAAGCGTTGCTGGCCAAGCCTGGTGACGATCAGATCGTCGATAATGCCGGCGGCTTCATTGAGAAAGAATGTGTATTTGGACTGTGACATCTCAAGCGCGCCGGCATCTAACGGGCAGGCTCGGTTCAGAAGCGCGACGGTGCCCGAGCCACTGATCTCGAACAGCTTCATGTGCGAGATGTCGAACAGCCCTGCATGCTCGCGGGTATGAAGGTGCTCCTTCATCACGCCGGCCGGATAGGTCAGCGGCATCGACCAGCCGGCGAACGCGCCAAAGCGCGCACCGGCGGCCGCGTGCAGGTCTTCGAGGGGAAGGTGTTTGGTGTCGTCGCCCGTCATGTCATCTCCAGAGTCGCACGCAATCGGCCGCGAATGGCGACCAGTCCGTGCCCCTCTGTCTGAAGCCTGAGAGACTCGCGCCCCGTAACTCTGTCGGCAGCGCTTACACCTTCGGCGCGGGGGCAAGCCCCGACTTTCCAGAGTGTCTTTCCCGTCTACGGTTCTTTTGCCTGAGAGATTTCGGGCGATTTCCCCTTCGGCGGCAGCTCTCGCTGCTCTCTCCCGCAAACAGGTAGGACTCAATTTGAGCCCTCGACTCGTCATCCATAGCCTGTGGGCGACACCTTGTCACCTGCCAGCGACAAGACTTCGCAACAGTCTGCAACCGTGGCGGTACCCCAATCTTGCCTTCTCCCCTTGTGGGAGAAGGTGGATCGGCGCGCAGCGCCGAAACGGCAAGGGGTGCTGGAAGGATCGCCGTCGGTGCCAGGCTGGAGCACCCCTCATCCGACCGAGCGGAGCCTGTCCTCGGCTTGCCGGAGGCAAGACCCGTGGGCTCGGCCACCTTCTCCCGCAAGGGGGAAGGGATGGTGCCGGGCATTCTGCGCTTTCGCCAATCTCGAAATGTTTCGATCAAATGCCGCCGTACCAGTCGTAGCCATTGTCCTCCCAGTATCCGCCCCTGCCGCCGCCGATAGTGGCGAAACTATCGACCAGTTCGATCTTGCGGAGATACTTCGGCATCTTGTAGCCGATCTGGCGCTCGACGCGGACACGCAGCGGCGCGCCGTTCTCGACCGGCAGCGGCTTGCCGTTCAAGCCATAGGCAAGGATCGTCTGCGGGTGACGGGCATCGATCAGGTCGATCGAACCGTAATATTTGATGTCACCGGACAGGCTGCGGTCGATCGTGTCGAGGCAATGGAACATCACGTAGCGCGCCTGCGGCTTGACCACGGCCTGATCCAGCACCAGCGACAGCGGCGTGCCGGTCCATTTGGCGATGCAACTCCAGCCTTCGACGCAGTCGTGGCGGGTGATCTGGGTGCGGCTTGGCATGTTCATCAATTGCTCGCGGGTCAGCGACAGCGGCTTTTCGACGAGGCCGGAAACCTCGAGCCGCCAATCGGCGAAATTGTTGGCGAGCAGGCCCTTATAGACATCGTCGTCCGGCGCGGTGACGCCGTTCGGCCGCTGCGGCTGGCGAATGTCGGCTTCGGTGAATTCCGGCGCCAGCGAATCGCCGGCAAGCAGGCGTTGCGCGCGCCAGGTCAGGCCGTTGGCGCCTTCGAGGAAGCTGCGCAGGCCGTCGCCGACGCGAAGCTGGCTGTCGAAGGCATCGCAACCCGACAGCATGATACCGGAGACGCCGAGGCTGGCCGAGGTCAGGAATTTTCTGCGGCTGATCACAAACTTCGCCATCTCACGCACTCCTCTCGGGCGTCTTGCTGCCATGGGCCGGCGGATCGGTTCGGTACCAGCCGGTGATGATGGAACGCAACTCGTTGATCGGGCCGGCGGCGAAGATCATCAGCATATGGATGATGAAGAAGGCGACGAGCAGCAGCATCACGATGAAATGAATGGTCCGCGCCGTCTGCCGGCCACCAAGCAGATCGTTGAGGAACGGCAGCGCCGCGTTCATGCTCGGCGACATGGCAAGGCCGGTGATGATCATCAGCGGCAGCAGCACGAACATTACGCCGCCATAGGCCATCTTCTGCAGCGTGTTGTATTCGCGCGTGTGGTGGAACTTGAATTTGGCATGATCGGCAATATCTCGCGGCAAGCGCCTGAGATCGGCGATGCGCGGGACAAGATCGCGGCGCAGATGACCGTTGATCAGGCTGGCGACCAGCCACACGACCAGTGTCGTGGTCAGTATCCAGGCGAAGAAGAAATGGACAACGCGGGCGGTGCCGAGGTCATAATAAGAGGGGATCGTCGCCCAGGACGGGAAGGCGCGGGACGTCTCCCGACCCGCCGGCCCCGACCAGCCAAGCACACCGGTTGTGTCGAAGCGTTTGCCGAAGATTTCGGTGTAGCCGCGCGGGCCGTTTGCGGTGTTCTCGGCGCCAATGGCGAAGACGGTGTTGTTGTATGCAAATCCCGACTCCTTGCCGATATAGAGCTGGGGGCGGGCATTGAATATCTGCAGGCCGGAAAGCAGCATGAAGAACAGCGAGATGGCCCAGAGCCAGTGCGTCAGTCGCGTCCAGCGCGATTGCCGGTAGATCAGCGTCGCATCCTTCGGAGCGGCAGTATCTGGCCCGACGGTGGATTGGCTCCTGGCAACCGATTCCATTTTTTCGCGTCCTTCCGGCCGCTCAGTCGGCCTTTCCGATCGTTCTCCTCCCAATACGTTGCCAGCCAAAGCGATGTTTCACCCGATCACGGAATTATTACGGGCCACGCGATACTACCTGCCCCCGAGGCTGACGGCGAGGTTGACCGCGGCGGCGACGATCACTGTATTAAAAAAGAACGACACGATCGAATGCAAAAGCACGATGTGACGCATTTGCGTGGTCGAGACCGCGGTATCGGAAGTCTGTGAGGTCATGCCGACGGTGGTCGAGAAGTAGAGGAAATCCCAGCCGTCCGGCCGCTCCTTACCGGCAAACACGAGGCCGCCGACCGGCTTTTTCTGCTTCGCTTTGCTGCCGGGGTCGGTCTCTTCATCGTTGACCCAGTAAACATGCGCGTAGTGCAGCGCTGTCATGGCGTGGATGGTGAACCAGCCGAGCGGGATCGACAGCAGCGCGAAGGTGAGTTCGACAGGGTGCGTGCTGCCCTCGCGATTGATCAATTGGAACAGCGAGATGATGGCAACGGTGACGACAATCAGCGTCACCGCAAAGATGACCAGCACCGGCTGGTCGGTGGCCCGCGCGTTCTTGCTCAGATAGCGGCCGGTGAGCAGCGGCATCTGGGCGACGACGATGACGGTGTAGGCGGCGAAAAACGCATTGGCGCCGATCGAAAAGGCCAGCGGAGTGCGCAACACCAGCGCGATCGCCAGTGCCACCACACCGATGCAGGCCGACACCGCGAACTGCATGTGGCGGTGCAGTGGTTTCTTCAGGGGCAGCTCGGTCGTCATGGCCCGGTTTGTCTTAGACGCGCAAACGACATTGTAGCACGTTTGAAGTCTGCGCATGCCTGCGCCACTCTCCGCGAGGATCGGCTCGCCATCGGGAAAACAGAACCGTTTCAATCACGACATGAAACGCTCTAGAAAACGCCGCCGATCCCAATGCCGCCGCTGATGTCGGGCGGAGGTGCAACCGGGCGCGAGGATTGCTGCTGCGATCTTGCGGCTTTTCGGTTGCCCGCCCCCTTGCGCGCCGGAGCCGCCTCTGATGCCACCTTCGCCGGCTTGATCTTCCGCACGACCACCGGATCCTTGCAAACCCGCCCGGAGTGCAGGAACAGGTCACTCAGGAGTTCAACCGTAGGCTCGGTCGCGGATGCGGTTCTCGCGGTGTTTTTGTAGTAGTTGGTGAGCGCGCGCACGGAGCCCTTGCCCCAACTTCCGTCCACTGTCATTCGATAGCAGCCCAAACGTCGCAATTCGGTCTGGATACTGCGCGCGAGATCGGTCGCTTTTTGGGAATCCGTTTCAGTTGCCGAAGTACCGACGATCAGCGCTTCAAGTCCGGAGACGATGCTCTGCTTGGCCCCCTCAAGGCTGGCGACCTGCGTGCCGGCGGGCTTGGCCGCAGCGTTGGGTAAGGGCGAAACCTCGACCGAACGCAATGTCTGGCCAACGATCAGCACGGCCGTCTGCAGGTCGTTGGAAGCGAGCTCGACCTTCAACCTCTCCTTGGCGGCAGGATCGGCCAGGATGCGCGACAGGCTGGCGCTGAGCTGGGCCGGGTCGAGCACTTGCTGCTCGGTGAAGTAAAACTGCTCGCGAAGGTTCGACTGATCCCACGGAACCTGACGCCCGATGGTGATTGCCTCGGTCTCGTTGCGCACCCGGATCATCATATCCGAAATGCTGAGCCCGGGAATCTCGACGTTCTTCAACAATGCCGTGGTGAAGGGGCTGTTGTCGCCCGAGCCGTCGACAGCAACGTTGCCAGGCTGTGTTGCAAAGGCAATGAACGTGTTTTCACCGACTTCGATCTGCGCGAGGCCGTCCATGGCGCTGGGGCCTTTGCCCATCGGGTTGTTACGACAGGCATCAAGAAACACGAAGGTCTGCCTTTCACGGCTGGCAAATCTCGAAATCACATCGTTGAGCTTGACCGCGCTCCCGATCAACTCCTGCAGGTTCTTGGCGTTGGGCGTATCGACCGGCAGTAGATAGTTCTCGCCCCCGAGTTGCACGCCGTGGCCAGCGTAGAAGATGAGGACAGCACTGGCGCCTGCCAACTTGCCCTCGGTTTGTTCGAAAAGCTTGGTGAACCCGTCGGACGACAGGTTGGTTGCCGTTAGCACATCGAATTTCAGCCTCTTCAGGCTTTCAGACAATCTGGCGGCGTCGTTTGCAGCATTGGCCAGATGCGGGAGATGGGCGCTCCGGTAGTCGGAGTTGCCGATGACGATCGCGAGCCGCTTGCCTGGCTGTGGCGACTGGCCTTCCTCGACTGCGGCTCGAACGCCGAGGGATCCGAAAAGGGAAACCAGCAGGACCACAGCAATGCGCAGGAGGAGACGGTAGCTCATGGCAAGGGCTCGTTTCGGCGCGTGACATTTTCAAGTCGCCGAAGTGTCCGCCCAACTGACGCCGCTCCGCTCATGCGCCGGAACTCGTTTCTCCGAAGACCATCGCAATTTTTACACCAGAACCCATGTCAAAGAAAGCGTAAGGGCGCGACCTGCCTTTGATCAGGCCGAGCTCGGTTTCCCTGGAGATGCCGTGGGATTCAGCCGGACGGTAGCCGCCGCAGCCAGTTCGGTCCGCCGGAAGCGGTCCACTCGAAGTCATATCCACGCCAGAGATAATTTGTTATGCTCCTACCGACGCTGGCTTAGTGTTGCACCCGCATCTACTGTAGTCAGTGATGTTTTTCATAGTTCAACTGCGCATTGCATGTCCTGATATTTAAGCCAGACGACAAAAGTAGCAGGGGAAGGGGACAATGAAAGGCAAGAGTTGGCGTTTGCGCCTGTGCGCGAGCTCGATTTCGATTGGCGTTGCGTTGGTTTTCCTGCCTTCGAAGGCAAGCGCCTGTATCGAAGTCGAAAGTGAAGGCCCCCCTCTGGTGACGGACTGCTACGTCGGCGTGACCGTCAATAGCGCGATTGTCGACACGTCCCTGGATGCGCTTCTCAAATTGTCCGACGACATCATCCAGGCGGATGTCGGCCCCGCAAACGCGGCTCCGCCGGCCCAGTCTTCACCGTTCGGCGTGTTCGCTTCCGGCCAGTTGGCCCACACGGAGCATGACGGCTTCACCGTTTCGGACGATTTGGACGTCTTTGACGGACCGAGCTTCGATGTCGATGAATTCTCCGCTGCCGTCAGTGTCGACTTCAATGCGGCAAAGCATTTCGGATTCGACAGCGAGCACGGATTGAACCTGGGGCTGTTCGGCGGTTATGCCTCGGCTGACGTCAATGTCGACGTTTTCGGTGTCGGTGACGCGACCAACAGAAGCGGCATGTTCGGCGGCTATGGCCTTTATCGTAAAGGCACCAGCTATGCTCTTGTGGCCGCCTCGGCGTTCCTGGGCAACACGGACGTCAAGGAAAATGACGGCAGCTACGACACGCAAGGCTACGCGATAACAGGATCGATCGGCCGCATCTTCAACTTGACCGATCGAGTGCGTTTCGATCTTCGTGGCGGGCTGCTGGGCGTTACCTTTACCGGCGACGCATACACGGACGACGCCGGCACTGAATTTGGAAAGAGCCGTTTATCGTTTGGCGCGATCAAGTTCGACCCCGGGGTTTACGCGGATTACCAGCTCGGAAACGGCATGGTCATCAGCCCTTATGCGCGCGCGGATCTGCAGCAGCGTTTCGGCTATTCGAACACGGCAAGGGTTTCTGGTCTGAAGAGCAATTTTGAGGATGCGGACTTCTCGGTGGCGCTGTCCTCCGGCTTCAATCTGAAGATGTCTTCATCGACAACCGTCAGCACTGAAATTCGCGGCAAATGGTCCGAGGACAGTTCAACCGTCAGCGGCAAGCTGGGCCTCAAGATCGCGTTCTAATCCGGTGCGGCGGATTTCAACGCACGCCGCACGATGCGGTCGAGCTCGCCGAGAAAACGCGAGCGGTCCTGCGGCGCGAAGTTGGCGTTGTAGCCCTTGCTTTCGCCGGTCTCGCGCAGATGCTGCTTGAGGTCGCGCATCGCCACCGCCATGCCGATCGTTTCCGGCGTGAACGGGCGCCCGGTCGGCCCAAGCACATGGGCGCCGAGCGCCACCGTGCGGGCGGCAAGCGGGATGTCTGATGTCACGACGATGTCGTTGAGCCTGGCATTGTCGACGATCCAGTCGTCCGCCGCGTCGGCGCCCTTGGAGACGACAACGTTGCGGATCATCGGATCGCGCGACGGGCGCAGGCCGCCATTGGAGACGAAGGTGACGACGACGCCATGGCGCTCGGCGACTTTCTCGACTTCGGCCTTTACCGGGCAGGCATCGGCGTCGACGTAGATGGCAGGTGCGGGCATGGTTGGTTCCAACGCGTATGAAGCCGGGCGATTTCGCCAGGCTCTGTCGATGATTTCGAGCGGTCAAAGGTCGGCGCTGCCCCTCATCCGCCTGCCGGCACCTTCTCCCCGTATAGTGACGGGGCGAAGGGGCTCGCCGCAACCTCGGCACGCTTTCTGAAACGCTGGAGATTGGCGAAATCCCTTTGCGAAGGCGTCTTTCTCCCCGTCACTATACGGCGAGAAATGCCCGGTCCACCCTCCGCAGCTGCAGCGCAGCTGCTGCGGAGGACGGGCAGGGCAATGAGGGGCAGCGCAAACCTGAAGCGGTTACCTTGCTTCTTCGCGGCCACGTCGCGATATCAGCGGCTGGTGGTTCTCAATAAACCACCACGCTCCTGATGCTCTTCCCCTCATGCATCAGGCCAAAACCCTTGTTGATGTCCTCCAGCTTCAGCGTGTGGGTAATCATCGGGTCGATCTCGATCTTGCCGTCCATGTACCAGTCGACGATCTTCGGCACGTCGGTGCGGCCACGCGCGCCGCCGAAGGCGGTGCCCATCCAGGTGCGTCCGGTGACGAGCTGGAACGGTCGCGTCGAGATCTCCTGGCCGGCGCCGGCGACGCCGATGACGACCGACTTGCCCCAGCCGCGGTGCGATGCTTCCAGGGCCTGCCGCATCACCTTGGTGCTGCCGGTGCAGTCGAACGTGTAGTCGGCGCCGCCGATCTGGTCGGCGCCGCGTTTGGTCATGTTGACGAGATAGGGCACGATGTCGCCGTCGATCTCCTTCGGGTTGACGAAATGCGTCATGCCGAATTTCTCGCCCCATTCTTTCTTGTCATTGTTCAGGTCGACGCCGATGATCATGTCGGCGCCGGCAAGGCGCAGCCCCTGGATGACGTTGAGGCCGATGCCGCCGAGGCCGAAGACGGCGGCCGTGGCGCCGATCTCGACCTTGGCCGTGTTGATCACCGCGCCGATGCCGGTGGTGACGCCGCAGCCGATGTAGCAGATCTTGTCGAAGGGCGCGTCGGGATTGACCTTGGCCAGCGCAATCTCGGGCAGCACGGTGAAGTTGGAGAACGTCGAGCAGCCCATATAGTGGAAGATCTTGTCCTTGCCGATCGAGAAGCGCGACGAGCCGTCCGGCATCAGGCCTTGTCCCTGAGTGGCGCGGATCGCGGTGCACAGGTTGGTCTTTCTGGACAGGCAGGACGGGCATTGCCGGCATTCCGGCGTGTAGAGCGGGATGACGTGGTCACCCTTCTTGACCGAGGTGACGCCCTTGCCGACATCGACGACGATGCCTGCACCCTCATGGCCGAGGATCGCCGGAAAGATGCCTTCGGGATCGGCGCCCGACAGCGTGAATTCGTCGGTGTGGCAGATGCCGGTCGCCTTGATCTCGACCAGCACCTCGCCGTTGCGCGGGCCGTCAAGGTCGACCTCCAGGATCTCCAGCGGCTTTCCGGCGGCAACAGCGACAGCGGCACGGGTTTTCATCGGGAACCTCCTCTCAGGGCAAATCTGCAATCGGGGCGGAGCATTAGCGTATCTGCAGGTTCTGGACTATGGGACGAATTGACAGTTCGTAACCGGGTTTTGGTCGGCGCCAGCTGACTTGCGCCTGGGATATGCGCCAACTTGCCTTGACCGGCCGGGCGAAGCCCATAAAAGAAAGGCAGCCGAGGGAACGCAACCCGCATGTTCACAAAAATCCTGGTCGCCAATCGTGGCGAGATCGCCTGCCGCGTCATCAAGACGGCGCGCAAGATGGGCATTGCCACCGTGGCGGTCTATTCGGATGCCGATCGCGACGCCGTACATGTCGAGATGGCCGACGAGGCTGTGCATATCGGGCCTTCGCCGGCCGCTGAGAGCTATCTGGTGCCGGAGAGGATCATCGCTGCCTGCAAGGCGACAGGTGCTGAAGCCGTGCATCCCGGCTACGGGTTTTTGTCCGAACGCGCATCCTTCTGTGAAGCGCTGGAGAAAGAAGGCATCGTCTTCATCGGCCCGAAACCCAGAGCGATCAGGGCGATGGGCGACAAGATCGAGTCGAAGAAATTCGCCAATGCAGCCAAGGTCAGCACGGTGCCAGGCTGGCTCGGCGTCATCGAGAATGCCGTCCATGCGGAAAAGATCGCCGGCGAGATCGGCTATCCCGTGATGATCAAGGCCTCGGCCGGCGGCGGCGGCAAGGGCATGCGCATCGCCTGGAGCAAGGCCGAGGTGCGAGACGGGTTCGACCGGGCGCGGTCGGAGGCCAAAAGCTCGTTCGGCGACGACCGCGTCTTCATCGAGAAGTTCGTGGTCAATCCGCGCCACATCGAGATCCAGGTGCTGGCCGACGCGCACGGCAACGCGCTTTATCTCGGCGAGCGCGAATGCTCGATCCAGCGCCGCAACCAGAAGATCGTCGAAGAGGCGCCTTCGCCCTTCCTCGACGCCAAGACCCGGAAAGCCATGGGCGAGCAGTCGGTGGCGCTGGCGAGGGCGGTCGACTATCAGAGCGCCGGCACGGTTGAGTTCATCGTCGACAGCCAAAAGAACTTCTATTTCCTTGAAATGAATACGCGATTGCAGGTCGAGCACCCGGTGACCGAGCTCGTCACCGGCATCGATCTGGTCGAGCAGATGATCCGCATAGCTGCCGGCGAAAAGCTCGCTATCAAGCAAAGCGACGTCAAGCTGAACGGCTGGGCGGTGGAAAGCCGGCTCTATGCCGAGGACCCGTATCGCAATTTCCTGCCGTCGATCGGCCGGCTGACGAGATACCGGCCGCCAGAAGAGGGACGGTTCGGCGAAATCGTCGTCCGCAACGATACCGGCGTCACCGAGGGTTCGGAAATCTCGATGTTCTATGATCCGATAGTCGCCAAGCTGTGCACCTGGGCGCCGACGCGGCTCGCGGCAATAGACGCCATGTCCGTGGCGCTCGACAGCTTCGTCGTCGACGGCATCGAGCACAACATGCCGTTCCTGGCAGCACTTATGCAGCATCCGCGCTGGCGGGAAGGGCTGATATCGACCGCCTTCATATCAGAGGAATATCCCGATGGCTTCGCGCCGATCGTGCCTGATAGCGAGGAGAAGGCGGTGCTCGCATCGATCGCCACCGCGGTCGAACTGCTGCGCCGCGACCGGCTCGACCGGCTGGGCGGGCGGCTGGCGCCGCATTCGGGTGTCCTGAAACGCGACTGGGTGGTCAAGATCGGCAAGGATTACCTTTCGGCCTCGGTTATCGAAGGCATGATCTCCATTCCGATGGAGCTCGGTCTGTCGATCGATGGCGGCAAGGCGCTGATGGTCACGTCCGACTGGCGTCCGGGCGATCTCATCTGGCGCGGCACGGTCGGCGACCGAAGGATCGCGGCGCAGATCAGGCCGGTACCGAACGGGCTTCGCATCGCCTGGAAAGGCATGTCGGTGACCGCACGCGCCATGCTGCCGCGCACCGCCGAGCTCGAAAGGCTGATGCCGGAAAAAGTGGCGCCCGATACCTCCAAAATGCTGCTCTGCCCGATGCCCGGCCTCGTTGTGTCGATCGCCGTTGTCGAAGGGCAGGAGGTCAAGGCCGGCGAGACGCTGGCGGTCGTCGAGGCGATGAAGATGGAAAACGTGCTGCGCGCCGAGCGCGATCTCACCGTATCGAAACTCAAGGCGAAGCCGGGCGACAGTCTCGCCGTCGATGCGGTGATCATGGAATTCGCGTGAGGCTGAAAACAAAAAAACCGCCTCGGCGGCGGGTCGTTGGCGCAACATAATGGCTGTCACTTGTCAAGTTGAACCACTGGCAGCTAAAAGGGAATCGCCTTGGGTTTGCTGCCCATCATTGCCCTGCCGGGCATTTCTCCCCGTATAGGGACGGGTCGAACGCCCGCTCTCGCTGGACTCGCATCATCCGGTGCCGGACAATACATCTTCATCGACTGAGTCCTTCAAGCGGCGCTAAAAAACCATGGCGAATGAGACACTTCCACGCGACCCCTTGCGACGTGAGGCCTTTGTAAAGGCGTCGCGGCCGGAACTGCCGGCGCGCCCATTTATCCATCTGCGCGTGCATTCGGCCTATTCGCTGCTCGAAGGCGCTTTGCAGCTCAGCACGGTTGTCAGCCATGCGGTGAGGGATGACGCCCCGGCCATCGCCGTCACCGACACCAACAATCTGTTCGGCGCGCTCGAATTTGCGCAAAAGGCGGTGAAGGAGGGCATCCAGCCGATCATCGGCTGCCAGACCGCTCTCGCTTTTTCCGGCGAAGCCAGCGACAGCCAGCGCGACCGCAGGCGGCAAGGCCCGGAGGTGCGGCCGGTGGTTTTGATCGCGGCGACCGAGGCCGGCTACAGCAATCTGGTCAGGCTGGTCAGCCGGGTCTATTTGGAAACGCCGCCCGGCGAGGCCGTGCATTTGACGACCGAGATGCTGCAAGGCCATTGCGACGGCCTGATCTGCCTCAGCGGCGGGCCGCGCGGCCCGATCGGCAATGCCTTGAAGGAGGATCGCCGCGATCTCGCCGAGACGCGGCTTTTGGCGCTCAAGACGCTGTTCGGCGACCGGCTCTATGTCGAGCTCGAGCGGGTTTCCGGTTATGACCGGGCCATTGAGAAATCGTCAGTCGATCTCGCCTATACCAACGACTTGCCGCTGGTCGCCACCAACGAGGCGTTTTTCTCCTCGCGCGACGACTATGAGGCTCATGACGCGCTGATCGCCATCGCCGAAGGTTCGGTCGTCGCCGTCGACAATCGCCGCC
Organism: Mesorhizobium sp.; assembly: GCA_004020645.1. GTDB lineage: Bacteria > Pseudomonadota > Alphaproteobacteria > Rhizobiales > Rhizobiaceae > Mesorhizobium. The sequence continues at coordinate 148,087 of SAQL01000015.1, forward strand.
GCCTGTCGCCCGACAATTTTCTGAGAAGTCAGGCTGACATGGCGAGGCTGTTCGCCGATCTGCCGGAAGCGATCGACAACACCGTCGAGATCGCGCTGCGCTGCTCCTACTATCCCAAGACCCGCAACCCGATCCTGCCGCGCTTTGCCGGCGGCGATGTCGCCGACGCCGAAGCGGCGGTGAAGGCGGAGGCGCAGGAGCTTGCCAGACAGGCGCATGAAGGGCTGGAGGCGCGGATCGCCGCGCACGGCCTGGCCCCTGGCTACACGGCCGAACAATACCGCGAACGGTTGGAATTCGAGCTCGGCATCATTGAGAAGATGAAGTTCCCCGGCTATTTCCTGATCGTTGCCGACTTCATCAAATGGGCGAAGGCGCAAGGCATTCCGGTCGGGCCGGGCCGCGGTTCGGGCGCCGGCTCGCTGGTCGCGTATTCGACGACCATCACCGATATCGATCCGCTGCGCTTCTCGCTGCTGTTCGAGCGCTTCCTCAATCCCGACCGCGTGTCGATGCCCGACTTCGACATCGATTTCTGCCAGGACCGGCGCGAGGAGGTCATCCGCTACGTCCAGCAGAAATACGGCCGCGACCAGGTCGGCCAGATCATCACCTTCGGCACGCTGCAGGCCCGCGCGGTGCTGCGCGATGTCGGCCGCGTACTGCAGATGCCCTATGGCCAGGTCGACAAGCTCTCCAAGATGGTGCCGTCGAACCCGGCCAATCCGGTCAAGCTCGCCGACGCCATCGCCAACGAGCCGCGCTTTGCCGAAGAGGCCGAGCGCGAGCCGATCGTCCAGACGCTGCTCGACATGGCGCAGAAGCTGGAAGGGCTCTACCGCCACGCCTCGACGCACGCCGCCGGCATCGTCATCGGCGACCGGCCGCTGTGGGAGCTGGTGCCGATGTACCGCGACCCGCGCTCCGACATGCCGGTCACCCAGTTCAACATGAAGTATGTCGAGCAGGCCGGGCTGGTGAAGTTCGACTTCCTCGGCCTGAAGACGCTGACAGTGCTGGAGACCGCGGTCAAGCTGATCCGCCGCCGCGGCATCGAGATCGATCTCGCCCACATTCCGCTCGACGATCCTGACACCTACGCCATGCTGTCACGGGGCGAGGTGGTCGGCGTGTTCCAGGTGGAAAGTGCCGGCATGCGTAAGGCGCTGATCGGCATGCGGCCCGACTGCATTGAGGACATCATCGCGCTGGTCGCGCTTTACCGGCCGGGACCGATGGAGAACATCCCGACCTACAACGCCAGAAAGCATGGCGAGGAGGAGATGGCGTCGATCCACCCGAAGATCGACCATCTGGTGAAGGAGACGCAAGGCGTCATCGTCTACCAGGAACAGGTGATGCAGATCGCGCAGGAGCTTGCCGGCTATTCGCTCGGCGAAGCCGATCTGCTGCGCCGCGCCATGGGCAAGAAGATCCGCGCCGAGATGGACAAGCAGCGCGAACGCTTCGTTTCGGGCGCGGTCGAACGTGGCGTCGGCAAGCCGCAAGCCGACTTCATTTTCGACCTGCTGGCGAAGTTCGCCGACTACGGTTTCAACAAGTCGCATGCCGCCGCCTATGCAGTCGTCTCCTACCAGACCGCCTTTCTGAAGGCGCACTACCCGGTCGAGTTCCTGGCCGCGTCGATGACGCTCGACATGGGCAACACCGACAAGCTCGCCGATTTCCGCCAGGATGCGCTGCGCCTCGGCATCGATGTCGTGGCGCCGTCGGTAATGACCAGCTTCCGCGCCTTCGAGGTTGGCGAGAACCGAATCTTCTATTCGCTGGCCGCGCTCAAGGGCGTCGGCGACGCGGCGGTCGAGCACATCGTCGCCATGCGCGGCGTAAAACCGTTCAAGAGCCTCGCCGATTTCTGCGAAAGGGTCGATCCGAAGATCGTCGGCAAGCGGGTCTTCGAAAGCCTGATCATGGCCGGCGCGCTCGACTGCTTCGGCCACGACCGTGCCGCGATGATGGCGGGCGTCGAGCGGATGATGGGGCTGGCGTCGCTGGCGCAGCAGAATGCAATGTCGGGCCAGCACGACATTTTCGGCGCCTCGCTCGGCGCGCAGTCACAGGCGCTCAACCTGCCGGCGACCGATCCGTGGCTTGCCGCCGACCGCCTGCACCGCGAATTCCAGGTGGTCGGCTTCTATCTCTCGGCGCACCCGCTGGACGAATACAAGGCGGCGCTGCAGAAGATGCGGGTCCAGACTTGGGCCGAGTTCTCGGCCGCCGTCAAGCGCGGTGCTGCCGCCGGGCGGCTTGCCGGCACCGTCACCACCAAGCAGGAGCGCAAGACGCGGACCGGCAACAAGATGGGCGTCGTCCAGTTCTCCGACACGTCGGGCCAGTATGAGGCGGTGCTGTTTTCCGAAGGGTTGGCGCAGTATCGCGACCTGCTCGAGCCCGGCCGTTCGGTGGTGATCACCGTTTCGGCCGAGGACAGGCCCGAGGGCGTCAATCTGCGCATCCAGACCGTGCAGTCACTGGAGGACGAGGCAAGCCGAATCCAGAAGGCCTTGCGCATCTTTGTCAGGGATGACCGACCGGCGTCGGCGATTCAATCGCAGCTTACCCAGCGCGGCGACAGTCAGGTGAGCATTATCGTCATCAAGGATGAGGCGCAGGGTGAGGTCGAGATCGAACTACCCAACCGTTACCGTGTCTCGCCACAGATCGCGTCGGCCATGCGGGCGGTGCCGGGCGTGGTGGAAGTGGAGCTGGTGTGAGCTAACGACCGTAGTCCGCCAGCTAGCGTCGGCATTGCCCGGTGGCGATGCCGCTGGTATTGTGAGCTCGGCGGCCCGGGTCTTTCGGCGGCCGGGGGGAGTGCGTCATGGACGAGCGGACAGCCGCTGCCGAACTCCAGAAGCTGGTCAATGGCTTCCAGGTGTCTCAGGCGATATGCGTCGCCGCCACGCTGGGCATCGCAGACCATCTCAAGGACTGCAAACGCACCAGCGGCGAACTTGCCGCGTTGACCAATACTCATCCGCAGGCACTCTACCGCCTGCTGCGCGCCCTTGCGTCGGTCGGCGTGTTCCATGAAGCGGAAGACCGGTCCTTCTCGCTGACCCCGGTTGGCGGCGCGTTGCGATCCGACGTTCAGCATTCGGTCGCGCCGTGGGCGATTCTGGCCGGACGGCCGTATTTCCGTCAGGCCTGGAGCGATCTGCTGCACAGTGTCAGTACCGGCGAAAACGCCTTTCGCCACACTTATGGCAAGGGCGTTTGGGAATTCCGGGCGGAGCATCCGGAAGAGTCTGTCATCTTCGACCGGGCGATGACGGCCATGTCGCGTGGCGTCGCCGCCGCGGTGATCGCGGCCTATGACTTTCGGCCGTTCTCTGTCGTTATGGATGTCGCGGGCGGGCAGGGCGCGCTGCTTGCCGAAATCCTCCGCCGCAATCCCGGCCAGCGCGGCATTCTTTTCGATCAGCCGCAGGTCGTGGCGAAGGCCGGCCCGGTCTTTGACGCCGCGGGCGTATCCGATCGATGCGACATCGTCGCCGGCGATTTCTTCGTCTCGGTGCCCGAGGGCGCCGATGCGATTGTGCTTAAATGGATCCTGCATGACTGGGACGACGACACAAACATCCGGATCCTGAAAACCTGCCGCCGGGCGATTCGCCCAGAAGGCAAACTGCTGGTGCTCGAGAGCATTCTGGCGCCGCCCAACGAAGGCGCCAGCGCAAAATTCGGCGATCTGAACATGCTGGTCATGCCGGGCGGGCAGGAGCGCACGGCGGAAGAATTCAGGTCGCTGCTTGCGGCGTCGGATTTCCAGGTGGCGAATATTGTTGAAGCCGGACCTCGCATCAGCGTCATCGAGGCGGAACCGGTCTGATTGCTTTCCGGGTCTGGAACTCTCCGGATGTTCTCAGGCCACAGCGGCTTCCCTCTGCTCTGCCCACTGGACGGCTGTCGCAGCGAAGGCTATCGCAGTTGTCATGAAGGCGCCGGAAAGGGACGGAGTGCAGGATTTTTCAGCCTTGACGCGGCTGCGCGGCACGCTGCGCAAACTCTATCACGGGCGCACGCCCGCGGCTTTCCGGTTTCAACTGGTCGCCATTGTCATCGACCTTGCCATCATCGCCTTCTTCATCGCCACACCGGTGATCCAGGAGTCGTCCTCTTTCCTCTGGCTCGATTATTCTGTGGCAGCACTTGTCGCCGCTGACATGATTGCCCGGCTGCTTGCCTCCAATGACATGCTGCGCCTGATGAAACAGCCGACGTCGTGGGTCGACGCCTTCATCCTGCTGACGCTGCTGATGCCTTCGGCGCTGGCCAATCTGGGTTTCCTGCGTATCCTGCGGCTGTGGTCGCTGTCGCGCAGCGGCGCGCTGTGGCGGTTTTTCGAGATGCGCGGCCTCAAAAAATGGCGCGAGGCAAGCCACGCAGTCATCAATCTCCTGACATTCCTGTTTGTCGTCACCGGTTTCGTGTACACCTTCTTTTTCCGCACCGGGGCCGGTCTCGAAGGCTATGTCGATGCGCTGTATTTCACCGTCGCCACGGTGACCACGACCGGCTTCGGCGACATCGTCCTGCCGGGGATCGCCGGCAAGCTCACCGCCATCGTCACCATGATCATCGGCATATCGCTGTTCGTCAGGCTGGCGCAGGCGCTCTTCCGCCCCAACAAGGTGTTCTTTCCTTGCCCGCAATGCGGCCTTCAGCGGCATGAAGCCGACGCCGTCCACTGCAGGGCCTGCGGGCATCTCCTCAACATCCCCGACGAAGGCGACTGAAATGCGAGGCTAGAGCGCGGTTTTGGTGGAACCAAAACCGCGAGCTCTAGCTCTTTGCTTTAACGCATTTTGTCGGACGCCAAACGAAGACGTTTGGCTGCAAAATGCTAAGACGCTGCCACTTCCGCTGGTTTGGTCGCTTTTTTCTGCAGATTGAGCAGATTGCCCATCAGGATCAGCAAGGCGCCGCCGGCAGTGAAAGCGTCTATCTGCTCCTGATAAAGCAGCCAGCCGATCAGCGCGGACAGCGGCACGCGCAAAAAGTCCATCGGCGAGATGACGGTCGCTTCGGCATGGGCGAGCGCGCGGGCCATGCAGAAATGCGACGACATGCCGGTGAAGGCGATCAGCAGGAGCCACGGCCACAGTTCGAGCGGCGGGTTGCGCCATTCGTAGAGCGCCGGGATAAGACCGAGCACCGACTGGATGACCAGCATCCAGAAGATGATGGACACGACGCTGTCCGTCCGCGTCAGCGATTTGACCAGGACCACAGATATACCGAAGCAGACCGCGGCACCCAGCACGACAACATGTCCCGGATCGATGGAGCCGACGCCCGGACGGACGATGATCACTACGCCGATCAGCCCGAGCACGATGGCCGCAAGTCTGGGCCGGCTTAGTCTTTCACCAAGAAAGCCGACCGCCAGAATGGCCGTCCAGATCGGTGTTGTGAATTCGATCGAGATCAGCACGGCCAGCGGGATCAGCGTCAAGGCGTAGAGCCATGCTGCCTGGCCGACAAAATGGACGACATTGCGGGCGATATGGGCCAAGGGGCGTTTGCTGCGCATCGCCGCAAAACCGCCTGACAGCATCACCAGCGGCAGGAGGATGAACAGGCCGATCACCGAGCGCAGCTCCAGCACCTGGAAGACGTTGAGCTCGGCTGTCGTGGCGCGGCCGGCGACCGACATCGTCAGAAACGATGCGATCGACAGCGCCATCCAGAACGCGGCCTTGGGGATCGACGGTGAGGGCGCCATGCCCGCTATGTTGCAAGCCGGGACTTTCATCGCAACCGCTAGTCGACGCATTCGGCTGGGCCAGAGCGGCACGTTGTAAAACGGTCATCCTGAGGGCGGAACCTGCCGTCACGGCGGGCGTTGGTCCAACAGCCAATTCGTTGGAAATATCGTCGTTCCGATATCAACGAGGAGAGATCCCATGAAATCATTCGCACGATTTGCACTTGCCGCCTGCCTGGCGGCTGCGGCCGGCGCGGCTCATGCCGACGAGGCCGATTTTCTCCGCTCGTTCAAGGGGAATTTTGCCGGCAAGGGCACCGTCATGGTAACCACCGAGGCGCCGACGGTGAACGTCTCCTGCCGGTTCAATTCCGACGCGACCTCGAACTCATTGTCGCTGGACGGCACCTGCCGCGGTCTTGTCGTGGTGACGCGTGCCATCAGTGCCGATCTGAAGTCCCGCGGAACGAAGTACACCGGCACCTATGTCGGATCCCGCACCGGACCGGCGCAGCTCAGCGGCAGGCGTTCGGGTAACGCTATCAATCTCGGCATCCGCTGGGCCAAGGAGGTCAACGGCGATCACACGGCGCAAATGACGGTCGAGAAGAGCGGCGAGGACGGCATGCGGCTGACCGTTATCGACGTCGACCCGAAAACCGGCGAGCGCGTGATGACCAGCCGGATCGATTTGCGGCGCATCTGAAAGCCGCTCTTTTTGTTTGAGCATGATCTTTTCCGAAAACCGGATTCAAGTTTTCGCTTACGCGGACCTTCGGTTCGGGATCATGCTCAGTCCTCGATCGGCTCGGGCGGGTGGGCGTTGCGGCCCTTGCCGAAGGTATAGCCGGTCTCCACCGCCTTGCGTCCGAACTTGTCGCGCAGCGTGTCGATGGCGCCTTCGGCCATGGCGCGTTTGCGCGACTGGACATCGATGAGATCGGGTGGATCGGCCTTTTCGTCATTCGAGAGGTCGCTGACGCCGATGCCGAGCAGCCGGTATCTTGTGCCGTCCGCTTCCTTGCGCAGCAGCTCGAGCCCGGTCGAAAAAATGCGGTCGGCCAGCCGTGTCGGGTCGCCGAGCTGGCGGTTGCGCGTGCGGGTCTTGAAATCCTGGGTCTTCAGCTTCAGCACGACGGTGCGCCCGGCGATGCCGGATTTCTTCAGCCGCCCCGAGACTTTTTCGGACAGCGCCCTCAGCACCGAAACCAATTCATCCAGGGACGCAATGTCGGTGTCGAAGGTGGTCTCCGCCGAGACGCTTTTCGCATCCTGGTCGGGATGGACGCGGCGCTCGTCCTCGCCGCGTGAAAGATGGTAGAGCCGGTCGCCCATCGCGCCGTAGCGGCGCATCAGGTCGTTGCGCTCCAAGCGCTGCAATTGGCCGATCATGCGGATGCCGTCCCGTTCAAGCGTGGCGGCGAATGCTTTTCCCACGCCCCAGATCAGCGTCACCGGTTGCCCGGCCAGGAATCCGGTCGCCTCGGCCTCGCCGATTACCGAAAAGCCGCGCGGCTTGCGAAAGTCCGACGCCACTTTGGCCAGGAACTTGCAGTAGGAAAGGCCTGATGAAACGGTGATGCCGATCTCTTTCTCCACGCCGAGCGCGAAGCGCGCCAGCACCACCGCCGGTGGCAAGCCATGCAGGCGCTCGGTGCCGGCAAGGTCCAGAAACGCTTCGTCGATGGAGATCGGCTCGACCAAGGGCGTCAGCGCCTGCATCATGGCGCGCACCTCGCGGCCGACGCGACCATATTTTTCCATGTCCGGCGGGATGACGACCGCTTCCGGACAGGCTTCGAGCGCCTTGAACATCGGCATCGCCGAGCGCACCCCATGGATGCGGGCGATGTAGCAAGCGGTGGAGACGACGCCGCGCTTGCCGCCGCCGATGATCAACGGCCGGTCCTTCAGCGCCGGGTTGTCGCGCTTTTCGACCGCCGCATAAAATGCGTCGCAATCGATATGGGCGAGATGCAGCCGGTAGAGCTCCGGATGGCGGGCAAGCCGTGGACTGCCGCAGCGTTCGCAGCGCCGTGCCTCGCCGCGCTGAAAGGTGAGGCAGTCGCGGCAAAAACCGTGATCGGGATTATTGACAGGAGCCGCCATCGCTGCGAACATAAAGAGAACAAAAGCAATGGTACGTCAGGACGGACGCCACGACAAGGCGGTGGGCCGGGAGAGAGCTCGTGAATACGACCATAGCGCCGCTGGTGCCCGAGCTTTGGGCGGATTTCGAAGATCTGTTCGGTAAGCAAGGCGCCTGCTACGGCTGTTGGTGCACACATTTCCGGCTGTCGCCGGCAGCGCGCCGCGCCAGCAACCGGGAGCGCAACAAGGACCACATCAAGGCGCGGATCGAGGCTGGGCCGCCACCAGGCCTGCTGGCGTTCGAGGATGGCAAGGCGGTCGGATGGATGCAGATCGGCCCGCGCGCCGACGTGCCCGAATGGAACAACAAGGGCAGGGGGTCGGCGCCGGTCGATCCCGCCGACGCCACGGATCCGAGCGTCTGGGCGATCTCCTGCTTCTTCATCCGCGTCAAGGCGCGCGGCAGGGGGGTGACGCACCGGCTGGTCGAAGGCGGCATCGAGTTTGCTCGCCAGAATGGCGCGCGGCTGGTCGAGGCGTGTCCGATCGACCTGTCGAAAGATTCGCGTTCGATCGGGCTGTTCGTCGGCTCGTCGCGGGTCTTCGAGAAAGCCGGATTCGAGAGGCTGGTCGAGCGCAAGGCAGGCCGGCCGCTGATGCGACTGGTGCTTTGAGCCACTGCTGCTGTGCACGCGGCGGTCGCTCGGCGGCGGCCAAGTCTCGTAGCCGGCCTGCATAATCAGACAGTCGACCTCCAGCAGGAATAAATCCGCCTGCTGCCCGTTCCTCCTCGGATTTTTCCATGGAGGCTATCGATGTTTCATTTTTCCCAGTCTTCTCGCTCTTCCCAGAAGACCTCTCGCTCGATCCGGTTTGTCTGTCGGCCGGAAGACCATGGCGTCATCGCGCCGCCAGTGGCAGCCAAGACGGTTCTCCCGGACTGGTTCCGCAAATTGCCGGCAGTCGATTCGCAGCATGCTTCGGCCACCAACAATGGTCTGACCGTCAAGCGCTGCATGCCGTTTCTCGACGCGATGACAACCGGCTGGATCCTGCCGCTCGCGGCGACCGTCCGCCTTGAGATCAAGGACGGCGGCCGAGCCGTCGATGCCGGCTGGGAGTTCGACAGGGTGATGGTGAGCAATCATGGCGCCCATCAGGTCGCCGGCAACCCGAAGGAACCGGCACCCCCATGCAAGTTTCACAATTACTGGTCGATCCGGACCCCGCCGGGCTGGAGTTGTTTGTTCCTGCCGCCGCTCAACAGGCCGGCTCAGCCTTTCGAATGCGTCGCCGGCATCGTCGATACCGATACCTATGCAGCCGACATTCATTTTCCGTTCTTCGCGACCGCGCCTGAGGGCCTCTACGTCATCGAAAAGGGCACGCCGCTCGTCCAGGTCATACCGGTTCGCCGCGAAGCTGCGGCACTCAAGGCGGAAATCCGGGCGGAGACCGGAGCCGAGGCGACGGAGCGCGAAACGGTTTACCGCAACACGATTGCGAGCGAAGGCTGGTATCGCAAATGGGCCCGCGCGGCCCGCTAGACTTTTTTCCGGAGAAGAATGCGAAACGGGGCCGCTGGGCCCCGTTTCTCAGGGGTGCTTGGGGCGGCGGACTTCCCCACAATCCCTTTCAGTGGAATCGCAGACTTGTGAGATTGGCCGAAAACACCCCTCCACTTCGTCATCCTAGGGCGGAGCAAGGAGCGAAGCGACGCGGC